>CAWFAJ010000015.1:0-150347 GCA_963813785.1 uncultured delta proteobacterium
AAGCTCCGTGCGGGTTCGAGTCCCGCCCCCGGCATGATGACTAAGCGCGAATGATGACTAGGCGCGACCTATTGAGAAGGCGCAAAAAAACGGAGGCGGCCATGAGGGCCGCCCCCGCTGTACATAACTCCGACGTAAGTGAAAATGCTGACTACGGGGTGCTCTTCGCCGGTTTCGCTTCGTTAAACTTCAACGTCATCTCGACGACGCCTGCCGCGACGTTCAAGCCGTTCTGTCCTTCGATCGAGACCGGCTGCAATGCGATCGAGTTCTTCAAGCCGCCGATCAGCACGTTGGCGCCCGCGCCGACTCCGACCGCTGCGCTCGCAGTCGCTCCGCCGTAATGACCTGAAAGCGCACCTTGGCCGAGGTTGTTGGTCGGGGCGAGAACTGCCCACAAAATTACGCCAGACTGAAGGTAACCAATATCAGCGCCTAACTTCGTGATCGAACCGGTGTAATACTCGGTGTAGCCCGGCTGCAGAGCATACGCGCACTCTAGCTTGCGCGACGAGCCGAAAATCCATCCCCATCCCGACGCGACGTGACAAGTCAAGTATCCTGCCCGAACGGCAGCCCCTCCTCCAGATGCAGGCGCCGGTGCGGGCGCTTCACCTTGGGCCCGTGCCGATGGTGCACCCGCGGCCAGTGCCACCGCCAACCCCAGTGCGATTACCATTCCCCGTGCTTTCGAATTCATTTTCTCCTCCGTCTATGCTGAGGCCTTCCGTTCCGGTTGGCCGGATCCGTGGAAAATTCCTCACGTTGGTTTACCCAGTCGCGGATGCAAACTCGCATATTTGCTCATCCAAATGCAATACGGGCCGTCCGAGTTCGAGCGCCGGTGCTTATCTACTTGACTATGATCCTCTAATGCAGCACCATCCTGCCGTCCTTGCTGAAGCCAATAACCCAGGAGAGTACATTCATGCGCCTCAAGACTATTCTCGTAAGTTTCACCATCGCTTCGCTTGTGGTCTGCACGCTCGGCTTGAGCGGTAGGGCCTCAGCGCAGAACCCGCCGACCTCGCAGAAGCAGCTCGACATCGCGGCTGCCCGCGCACAGCGCAAGGCAACGGTCGGCGCCAACATGAATCTGACCGCCGATGAAGCCACCAGGTTCTGGCCGGTTTACGACGCCTACGAAGCGAAGATGGATCGCGTCGAAGACCGCCACATCAGAGAGCTCAAGGAATTCGCGGCCAACTACAGTAATCTCACCGACGCCGATGCGAAGAAGAAGCTCGACGAGGTAATCGCCATCGCGCAGGCGCGGCTTGACGTGCAGAAAGAATTCGTTGCGCAGTTCCGCGCCGTTGTCTCGCAAGTGAAGGTGACGCGGTTCTATCAAATCGACAACAAGATCCAGGCGTTGATCCAGTGCGATATCGCGCAATTGGTGCCGCTGGCGAAATCGCCGGGCGAGGTTGCTCAATAGTCAAATAGTCAATCAGTCCGGAACCAGTGAACCAACTCCGCCCGCAGGTCGTGCGACCTATGCGCAGTTCGCGCCCGGCAGGATGAATTCGATAGGTTCGTCGCGAAGCGAGTGACTGGAAGGCGGAAATCGACTCTTACAGCCGCTATTGTTGGCGGCGCGATCGCGCTTGCGGCCGGATGCATGACGACACAGGAGATCGACCAGACAATCCCCCCGTACGCGTATATCTCGGATGAAGCGCGTTATCCGGCCAGCGCGCCGACACCCGCGCCGTCCGCAAGTTCATCTGGCGATTCCGGCGGGGTCATGAGCGCGATTGGAACCGTAATCATGTTTCCGTTTCACCTTATTGCTGAGGCGTTCGGACCGAACTCGCACTAGATATTTCGATCGCTAGCGCATCCGTTCGTGAACCCGCGAGCATTCATAAGTCTCGATACGCGTCTACAGCTTTCGCGTTGAGCTTTGGGTTTGCAGACGGACTGTTGTTGGTGCGAGTCTGGAGCAGAAATCGAAATGGGAATCCGATTGCGACGATGAAGAGCGACGATAAGCAGCGAGAAACCCTGGCGATCCTGGTCGGCGGCGGTCCGGCTCCCGGAATCAACGGCGTGATTGCCTCGGCCACCATTGAGGCTATCAAGTGCGGACTGCGCGTCGTGGGACTGCGCGACGGTTTTCGATGGCTGGTGGAAGGCGACACCGGGCACGTCGTCGAACTCAAAATCGAGGAGGTCAGCACGATCCACTTCACCGGTGGTTCGATTCTGCGCACCTCGCGCGCCAATCCGGCGCGCGACGAAGCGAGCCTGGGACGCGTGATCGATGCGCTGACAACGCTTGGCATTCGCTACCTGATCTGTATCGGCGGCGACGACACCACCTACGGTGCGGCGCGAATCGCCGAGCGCACCAGAGGCAGGATCGGCATCGTGACCGTGCCGAAAACGATCGACAACGATCTGCCCTTGCCCGAGAATGCGGCGACCTTCGGCTACGAAACCGCTCGTGCCATCGGCGCCGGGATCATCGAATCGCTGATGGAAGACGCCCGCACCACTAGCAGGTGGTACCTGACGATCTCGATGGGCCGGAAATCGGGCTCCCTCGCGCTCGGCATGTGCAAGTCAGCCGGCGCTACCCTGGCGGTGATTCCCGAGGAATTTCGAGGCAAGAAGTTCGACCTCGCGCTGGTCGTCGACACTATCGTGGGCGCGATAATCAAGCGTCGCGCCGACGGCCACGACGACGGCGTCGCGGTCATCGCCGAAGGGATCGCAGAGCGCATGGACGTCGGCACTCTCGCTTCGGCGGTGGCCTCGCACGCCGACGCTTACGGCCACGTGCACATCGCCGACATCCCGCTGGGCATTGTCTTGCGCGATCAGGTGGGCGCGGCGCTCAAGCAACTCGGCATCGATGCTACCGTGGTCGCCAAGGACATCGGCTACGAGTTGCGCTGCGCGAAGCCCTTGCCGTTCGACGTCGACTATACGCGAACGCTGGGCTACGGCGCGGTGCGCCACCTGCTAAGCGGCGGCTCCGATGTGCTCATCGCCGTCGCGGGCGGCCGCGTGACGCCAGTCAATTTCAAGCAACTGCTCGATCCGAACACGGGTCGGATTCGGGTGCGGACAGTGGATGTCTCCACCGAGTCATACCAGGTGGCGCGCTCTTACATGACTCGGCTCGAGCTGCAGGACTTCGAGGAGCCGGCGCTGTCGCGGCTCGCCGAGCATGCGAAGCTCTCAGCCGCGGCTTTCAAGGCGAGATTCATCCCTTCGGTGCGCGCCACGACTGACGGGATCTGAGACCTTTGGAATTTCGGTTGCTTGAGCTGCGGCGCGGACTGCAAGTTCACGGGAGCTGCGATGAAATTGACCAAGCTGGCGCGCGCGGTTGCGGGATGCTCGCTGTTTGCCATCGCGATCGCGCTTAACGGCCGCGCGATTGCCGCCGGCGCGGACCACAGGCCCGCCGAGCCTGCGCCGCTCACGCACTTCGTCCCGGACTCCCTGAGTTACTGGTCGAAGCGCGATCACTGGACGACTCCGTACGGTCCCGCATTCGCCACAATCATCGAGAAGACCTCGAATAACGTGCCGTGCAGCGGTGGGCCGTTAGCGCTGTGCGCCTATTCCGGCCCCGCGCCGATGGGCTGCAAGGCCGACACGGCGGGTAAGTTCGCGGACTGCAAGTGCTTTGAAATTCCCAGCGGCAGCTACTTCGTCAATATCAATGCGATCCTGAACCACGACGTCTATATCAAAACGGTGAAAGTGTGCGGCAAGGACGGGAGCCGTTGCAGCGGACAGCCGAACAAGGCCGCGGCCTGCAAGTACGTCAATGATCACAGCTTGGTTCCGGGGGCTGACCTGATCTCGGTGTTCAGCTTCGAATGCGCGGGCAAAATCCCGTTTGGACACTCGCGATGCGATTCGAGTCCATACGCGGGATGTATGACGGCGCCATGCCGCCGCACGGCGACGCCGGGAATAGTAGATTGTTCATGTCCGATCTTCAGCGGCCCGCATGAACTCGGCGCCGATCATGGCGACTGTAATGCAGGCGACGGGCTCGTGTGGTCGTCGGCTTACTATCCCGAATGGCCGGGAAGTTTCGCGCCTATAGGAAGCTCCACGCCCGCGGCGTCATCGGCTGCTAATGTGTGCAAGATGCCGTGAGGAAATCTGCGGCGCCGGGTAAATCTTGCGCGCAGCCGTATCGTTGGCCTCGTAGCGCCCGCAGGCACGCAACGCAGGATCGTCCAGGTGGCGCCGCCTAAACTCCAATTCTGGTTTGAGTTCGCGAGCACCTATTCCTATCTCGCGGCTTTCCCCATCGAGCCCTTGGCGGCCGCCGCCTCTTCCTGCTTCGGCACGCGGACCTCACTGCCGGCTCAACTGCTCCACACCCCGAAGATCCATCGACCAGGGGAGCGCGGAGCGGCACCAGATTTGGCGCATCGGGCGCAGCTCGGCGCGCTGCTTGATGCCGCCGACGCGTAGCGATAGGTCGGTGGATCGGTGATTGCGGAAGAATAGATCGGCGTGCCGCAATTGGGGCAGAAGGCGTGGGCGCGCTTGGTGCCGCTCTCCGCGGTCTTGATGTAGATCTTCGGCTGCCCCCCGCGCAGGACGAACGTCTCGGCGGGCGCCTGCACATTGGCGCGATAGGCCGAACCCGTGAGCATCTGGCAATCGGTGCAGTGGCAGATGGTGACCTTATCGGCGTCGACCACCGCCTCATAGGTGATCTGTCCACAATGACACCGGCCCTCGATCTGCATGGCTGTATCCTCCCTCGAAGCGCGAAACGTGACACAGTCGCCGCTGGTGGCTTCGACCGCTTGGCCGCCTCAGCGCGCGCGATAAAGCGATTTTCAAATCGGTGCAATCTGCAAGGTTCGGCTAACAGGCTTGAAACTGTACCGCGGATCGCGCCGTCGCTAATCATGACGGAGGCCGTCGATAGCTGTCCAGACGGGGCAGCATGGTTTCTCCCTTTTCGTCGTGCAGCCTGCCATGCTTCGAGCAGTATTTGGATATGATCGAGCGGCGCGGCACCGCGATCACTCCAGGACACGGTGGCAGGCTGACAGGCCCAGCGGCCTATCCGGGGCATTGCACAACCTAGCTGGCGGAAATTGCAATTCACGCTAACTCCAGCAATTATAGTTGCCGGAAATGGTTTAGGGGTTGGGAGCTAAACAAAACATCGGGGACCTAGGGGACCCAAAGGAGCACATACTTGGATATCGATAGAATCGTTGCAGACTTGAAGAAGGAAAGGGACCGGCTTATCCGTGCGATCACGGCTTTGGTGGGAGCGGGAATGGCTTCCGGTAAAAGAGGCCGGATCGCGGCTCCTAAGTCGGGCGCCACGAAAAGAAAGAGACGCGGCGGTATCACCAAAGAGGGCAGAAAGCGGCTGTCGGAGCTTATGAAGAAGCGGTGGGCCGAGCGCAGAAAGAAAGGACTAACGAAACTTAGCAAATAGCGGTGCGGCTGGATCGCCACCCGCCTCGAGTGTGCGGTTGATTCGCGACCGTCGCGTCCGCACAATCTTGAGATGGCGAATTCAGTACGGCACGCGTTCGATCTTGCGGCGGAGGACTACGACCGCACGCGGCGCCGGCTGGTGCCGGGGTTCGACGACTTCTATCGCGCGGCGATCGATTTGATTCAGTTGCCGCACGATAGCCAGCTCAAGATTCTCGATCTCGGCGCCGGCACGGGCTTGATGTCGGCGTTCATCGCCTACAGTTTCCCGCAGGCGCGAATCACGATGGTGGACATCTCGAGCGAGATGCTCGAGCGGGCCCGTGCCCGCTTCGAATTTGGCGGCGAGCGCTTCCGCTTCGAGGTCTCCGACTACGGGGTTGACCCGATCCAGGAAAAATACGACGCCGTGGTTTCGGCGCTCTCGATTCATCACCTGAGCGACGATCAAAAGCGCTCGTTGTTCGATCGAATCTACGGCGCGCTCAACGACGGCGGTGTATTCGTCAACGCCGAGCAGTTTCGCGGCGCGACTCCGGAGCGCCACCGGTTCCATCACGAGCGATGGATCACGCGGGTGCGCGAATTGGGGGTGGACGATCGCGACCTGGAGGCGGCGCTCGACCGAATGAAGTTCGATCGCGCTGCGACGCTCGAGGATCAGCTCCAATGGCTGCGCGAGGCGGGGTTCCGCGATGTCGATTGCGCGTACAAGAATCTGATCTTCGCGGTCTACCGCGGCCTCAAGTAGCGAACAGCGGCGTCCGTCAGTGTTCGGCGCGGCTCAGAATATGAATCGCATGGTCGGCGGCCGCGAAAAATACCGGGTCCGGATTGAACGCATGCTCGCGCAGGCAAACTTCGGTGAATTTGATCGCATGCTCATCGCCGCATGCAATCGCACGCTCGATAAGTCCATCTTCGTCTGAGACTTTGACCTCGTCAATTTCGATGCGCCCAAGCTCTGCCCGCGTGCCGAAAGTTGCGTACATCGCGGCCGCCGCTTGCCACGCGTATGCCAACGCGGCGCGCGCGGTTGTATCGCGTAGGTACCCAAGGAGAGGGCGGATGGCGGCCGGGCCTGTCACGGCGTGGACGAACGCGATCGTGGTGAAAGCGTCGCGGGCGTTGGCAAGAAACACGCGCGCAAAAGTAGCCGTCAGGTCGGAAATGAATGCGGATGCGTCGCCGGTGGGATCGACTGCATCCAGCGTATCCTTGAACGGCGCGAAGGAATCGAGTTGTGCGAGCGCGTCGGTAAGCGCGCCGAAATTGCCGCCGCGAATCTCAGGCGGCATCATCTGCACCCGAGCGATGGCCTTTGACGGCATCGCGCGAACAGTACTATCCCGATGCCGGCCAGCGGGAAGCGGCATGTAATCGGCGGCCCAATAGGCGAGCCCGTCGGCCAGTTCGCGCCGGCGCGCGGGAGTATCCTCCAGAGCGAGCGCCCGAGTTGCGTGACCAGTGCGAATTACGCCGTGCGTCGCAGCCGCCATCAGACCCGGCGCGAGCCAAGCGGTCCACTGGTCGAGCACGGCCGGCCACGGCCGCTCCTCGAGTTCGTTGCGGAAGAATTCGAACCAATCCTCGGTGCGTCGGACGTCGCCGAGCGCGGCGCGCCAATTGTCGTCCGTTAGTCGTGCGACCCGCGCAGGACGCGGTGCGAGCCGGCGCCGGTAGCGTTCGAACCACGGCGTCACGGCGTCGCGGCGGCCCATTGCACACATCGCTTCGATCGCCATCGGGGCGTGATTGGAGAAGCCATTGCTCATCTCGGGGCCCATTGGCGCCATGATTTCGAGCGTTTCATCGAGAGCAGAATAATCAGCCGGATTCATTTTCGCCTCCATCGATGCGCTCTCTTCGCGTCTCTGATAATTTGTAAAGTACTCGCTTTATATACTAAGTCAAGTGCTAGCTTGACTAATATTCCTTGGAGGGTACCATCTCATTGCATGAAGCACGATGCGCGCGCGGAGGAGGGCGTTCTGTACCAGCTCAAGACTCGCGGGCCGCAAACCGCGGCGCAGGCCGCGCGCCGCCTGGGCGTGACAGCGATGGCCGTGCGTCAGCATCTTTATCGCCTGAAGCTGGCAGGCCTTGTCGAGTTCACCGACGAACGGCGCAAGGTGGGGCGGCCGGCCCGCGTGTGGAAACTTACGAGCGCTGCCGCCGAGCGCTTTCCTGACGCCCACGGAGGCTTGACGGTCGAGATCATCGCCGCCATGCGTGCTGCGTTCGGTGAGGCGGGGATGGACAAGCTGCTGCGCGAGAGAACGCGCCGCCAGTTGGAAGAATATCGCGCGCGGCTTCGCCCGGCGGGAACTTCGATTGCAAAGCGTGCGTTGGCGTTGGCGCAGGTTCGGCGCGAGCAGGGCTACATGGCCGAATGCACCAGGATGCCCGACGGCTCGATGCTGTTGGCGGAAAATCATTGCCCGATCTGCGCGGCGGCCTCGGCCTGCCAGGGCTTATGCCGCGAAGAACTCGCGGTGTTCCGCGCGGTGCTGGGTGACAAAGCGCGGGTCGAGCGCACCGATCACATCCTGGCGGGTGCGCGGCGCTGCGCGTATCGGATCACGACGCCGGACTAGCAATACGAGGCGTCTCTCGCGGCGACTGTCGCTTCGAATTCCATTGGACTCCCTGAGCGAACGGTTTGAAGAACTATCGAACTCTCGGCTAGGTTGGTCGGGTACAAAAGGATTCGCGATCTCGTGTAGTTGCTGTAGTCAGGAGGAAATTTAATGGCGCGCAAGTTGTCAATCGGAGTCAATTGGCAGGGCAAGCTCGACTTCAAGGCGGCGATCGAACGCGCAAAAATCGCGGACGCCGCGGGTATCCATTCGATCTGGGTGGCCGAAGCGTGGGGCCGAGACGCCTTCACGCTGCTCACGCTGCTCGCCGAGCACACCAGCAAGGTCCAGCTTGCGACCTCGATCGTGAATATCTACTCGCGCACCCCGGCAGCGCTCGCGCAGCATTTCGGCACGCTGGACGAGTTGAGCAACGGCCGCATGATCATCGGGCTGGGCACCAGCGGTCCGCAGGTGATCGAACATTTCCACGGTATTCCCTTCAATCCGCCGCTGACGCGGATGAAGGAGTACGTGGAAATTATCAACATGATAATGGCGCAGACGCCGCTGAACTATGAAGGCAAGCTGTTCAAGCTGCAGCGCGGCTTCACGATGCGCTTCGAGACCCCGCGCAAGCATATTCCAATCTGGATCGCCTCGCTCAACAAAAAGAGCGTCGAGTTCACCGCGAAGAAAGCCGACGGATGGCTGCCGGTGATGATCCCGATCAATTCGCTCAAGAAGGCGATCGCGGATTTCCGCGCGATTGCGACGGCCGCCGGCCGCGAGCCGCGCGCGGTCGCCGTCAAAGCGCCCGGACACGTGACCGTAACGGCGAACGTCGATCGCGCCGTGGCGGGACATGCCGCCAACGTCGCGTTTTACGCCGCACGCATGGGCACCTTCTATTCCGAGCAGCTCACGCGCTTTGGCTTCGGCGATGACGTGCGCAAGGTCAAACAGGCGTGGGAGGCGGGCGGCTCGAAGGCGGGCACCGCGGCGCTATCGCCCAAGCTACTGGGCGAGTTGGGTTATATCGGCGGAGTCGAAGGCGCGATCGAGCGGCTCAAGGCGCAGGAGGAAGCCGGCGTCGATCTGCATCCGGTGGAAATCGACGCGGGCGGCAAGCCGGGCGAGTTCGAGAAGACCGTCGCGCGGCTGCTCTGATGATCGTGCAGACGGAATTGCGCATCGCCGGCACAGACGCGCTCCGATATCGCGCTGGATGCCGCGTCGCGATCGAGCGGCGCTTCTCTGATGCGTACCGCAGGACGCGGCGTTACCTGATTCGTGACGAGTTGAGCGCGCCTGGAGGGCCCCGTGAAAATACGGTCGAGGTTAGAGAGAGAGAGCTTGATGAGAACAAGAATCTAGCTGGTCGCATTCGCACTGCTGCTCGTAGCGGCCGCGTTGCCCGCCCCGGCGCGCGCCGGCGACGCGGCGAAAGCGGACGGCATCAAGGTCGAAGTGACCGGCTTTCGAAACGACAAGGGGCAACTGGGATGCTCGCTGTGGCGTGGTCCCGCGGGATTTCCGCGCGATGACTCTCATATACTAGGTCACGTCTGGGCAAAGATTCACGGCAAACGCGGCGAATGCTCTTTCGCCGGAGTTCCGGCCGGCGACTACGCCGTCACGCTTTTTCACGACGAGAACGGCAACGGCAAGTTCGATTCGAATTTCATCGGCTACCCGCTCGAGGGCTACGGATTCTCAAACAACGCCAAAGCCCAGTTCAAAGCGCCGTCATTCGACGAGACGAAATTTCACTATGACGGCAGGGGCACGAAGCAGATATCGGTCCAAATGATTTACAGATAATGAAAGCGGTAATCGTTGAAAAATCCGGCGCTGAAAATGCGCTCAAAATCGGCGAAGTTGCCGAGCCTGCGATCAAGCCCGACGAACTACTGATTCGCGTCCGAGCCGCCGGGGTGAATCGCGCGGACATTCTTCAGCGCCAGGGATTCTATCCGCCTCCGCCGGGCGCGTCGGAAATCATCGGCCTGGAATGCGCCGGCGAGGTTGCCGCCGTAGGCGCTGCCGTTATCGGATGGAAAACAGGCGATCGCGCGATGGCGTTGTTGCCGGGCGGCGGTTACGCCGAGAAAGCCGCGGTGCATCACGGATCCGCGATGAAGATTCCCGCGGCGCTGAGTTTCGAGGAAGCTGCCGGCATCCCCGAGGTCTTTCTGACGGCGTTCCTGAACTTTTTTATGCTCGCCGGGATCAAGCGCGGCGAGACTGCTTTGATTCACGGCGGCGGCAGCGGCGTCGGCACCGCATCGATTCTATTGCTCAAGGAAGCGGGGGTGCGCGTGATCGTAACTGCGGGCGCGGATGAGAAATGCGAGCAATGCCGAAAGCTTGGCGCCGACGTCGCGATCAACTACAAGCGCGGGCCGTTCGCACCGGCCGTGAAGGCTGCGACAGACGGACGCGGTGTGGACGTGATTTTAGACAGCATCGGCGGCGCCTACCTGCCCGGAAATATCGAGTCGCTTGCCAACGGCGGGCGACTGGTCCTGATTGGCTTGATGAACGGGACGCGTGCCGAGCTCGATCTGGCCGCCGTTCTGCGCCGTCATCTGAAAATCTTCGGCTCGACTCTGCGCACCCGCCCAGCCGCCGAGAAAGCGCAGGTCGTCGCGGCGTTCCTCGAGCGATTCGGCGCGGCTCTCGAAGCCGGCCGGCTGCGTCCGCCAATTTACAAAGTGATCCCGGCCGCGGACGCGCCGACGGCGCATCGCATGATGCAAGCGAGCGAGCACTTCGGAAAAATCATTCTCAAGTTCGACTGATCCCGGCGCGCTCAATTCGGTACGGTCGGTTTCCTGACCCGCTCGAGCGCCGCGCGAAATGGCGCAATTGGCGATACTGGCGGGTGTTCGCGCGCCCCTTCTGGTAGGATTCGGGGCGAAATACCGTGAACCGCAAACCGATCAAACCCAGCGCGCTCAATCCGGGGGATACAGTTGCGGTCGTCGCACCCGCCGCGGCGATCGAACGGGAGCATCTCGAGCGCGGTGTCAACGTGCTCGCCTCGATGGGCTTTCGGGTCAAAGTTTCGCAGCGCGTGCTGGCGCGTTCGGGGATATTGGCCGGTGACGATCGCGAGCGGGCGAGCGAGCTTCAAGAATACTTTGCCGACCCCGAGGTCAAGGCGATCTTTTCCGCGCGCGGCGGTTACGGATGCGGGCGGCTACTGCCACTGCTCGACTTCAAGGCGATGGCCCGCACGCCCAAAATCTTCGTCGGCTTCTCGGACGCAACCTTCATCCTCAATGCGCTGGTCGATTTCGCCGGGATGGTATCGTTTCACGGGCCGATGGTCGCGATGGATTTTGCGCGAGGCCTGAGTCCGCGCGGGTTCGAGCACATGCAGGACCTGCTCGGCGGCAAACTCGGTGGCTTCGAGCTCGAAGCGCGCGAGACGATGCATCCCGGGCGCGCACATGGCGAGGTTATCGGCGGCTGCCTGTCGGTGCTGGTCGCGACGATAGGCACACCGTATCAGCCGCGCTTCGACGGCCGAATCCTGTTCCTCGAAGACACGGGTGAGAAAGCCTATCGAATCGACAGGATGCTCGTGCAGTTGCGCCAAACCGGCGCGCTCGGCCGAGTGGCGGGAATTGTTTTCGGCGCAATTCGCGCAATCGACGGAAACGAGCAGGAGACGCGGCTGATCGCGCGCTTCGCCGGCGAGCAGACCGCCGGGCTGGGATGCCCGGTGCTGTATGGCGTCGAGGCCGGGCATGGCACGGAGAATTTTACGATTCCGTTCGGCGTGGTGGCGCGAATCGATTCCGCCGCGCGCCGAATCATCTTCACTGAGCCGGCCGTGACGCGGTAACGGCCCAGTTTTCCGGAGGATTAAGCGTTGGGATGGAGTGAGGTCGAGCAGGCATTCAACGACGCGGTCGAGGAGCGGGTGATTCCCGGCGCGACGGTCGTCGTGCGGCGCGGCGCGGAAGTCGCATTCGAGGGCGCATTCGGATTCAGATCGATCGAGCCGAGCCGCTCGCCGGCCAAAATAGAAACTGTCTATGACCTGTCGTCACTCACCAAGGCGCTGGCGACGACGGTTGCGGTGATGATCCTGGCGCGCGACGGCAAGTTTCGCCTCGACGATCGAGTGACGCGCTTCTTTCCGAACTTCGGCGTGCACGGCAAGACCACCGTCACATTTCGCCATCTGCTGGCGCATTGCTCCGGCCTGGCGGCGTGGCGGCCGTTCTACCAGCGGATCGCGGAGATCGAAAAAAGCGGGCGGGTCAACTTCATGGCGAGCCACGGCGCCAAGGAGTTCGCTTACGAGGAGATTCATCGCGAAAAACCCGAGGCCGTACCCGCGACCAAAACCATTTACTCGGATCTCGGTTTCATCTTGCTCGGCGAGACCATCGAAAAGGTCGCCGGCGCCGCGCTCAACCGATTCTGCCGCGAGAAAATCTTCCGCCCGCTGGGTCTGCGCGCCACTGACTATATAGACATCTCGCTGGTCCGCTCGCGACGGCTGGAGCCGGTCGCCGATATGTTCGCACCGACCGAAATTTGTCCCTCGCGCAAGCGGCTGCTGGTCGGCGAGGTTGACGACGAGAACGCGTTCGCGATGGGTGGAGTGGCGGGTCACGCCGGACTGTTCGCGCCGGTGCGCGAGGTCGATCGCCTCGCGCGCGAGTTGATCGCATGTTACGCCGGACGTTCGGATTTTGTGCCGCAAAAAATCATCCGTGAGTTCTGGAGGCGCGACACGACCGTGCCCGGCTCGACGTGGGCTCTCGGATGGGACATGCCGTCGGCGGAGCATTCCAGCTCGGGCCATCGATTCTCGCCGGCGGCAGTGGGTCATCTTGGCTTCACCGGCACTTCGATTTGGATCGAGCCGGAGAGCGAAGTTGCGGTCTCGATGCTGACCAATCGCGTTCATCCGCGGCGCGACAATCAAAAGATTCGCGAGTTCCGCCCGAAAATTCACGATTTGATCATGGATGCGCTCGCCGGTGGCTGATTCCGGCAGCGCCGCGCGGCTCGCGCGCATTCCAGTGTCGCCCGGGCGCGTGCATCTGATCGGAGTCGGCGGCACCGCGATGGCCGCGCTGGCGGGGATGCTGGTGGAGCGCGGCTTGTCGGTCACGGGCTCCGACAAGCAGCTCTATGAGCCGACGGCGTCGCTGCTGAAAAATTCGCGGGTCGGGTTGATGACGGGATTTTCGCCCGCGAACCTGTCGCCCGCGCCCGACCTGGTGGTCGTTGGCAACGCGATCGTGGCGAGCAATCCCGAGGCCGTGGCGCTGCTCGATTCCGCGATCCCGTATCTCTCGATGCCTGAAGCGCTGTGGCATTTTTTCCTGAAAGGCCGGCGCGTGCTGATGGTCGCCGGAACGCATGGCAAGACCACCTCGACCGCGATGATGGCGCACGTGCTTGACGCGGCGGGGCGCGATCCCTCGATGCTGGTGGGCGGAGTGGCGAGCGATTTCGGATCGAACTACCGGCTTGGCCGGGGCGTCGATTTCGTGATCGAGGGCGATGAGTACGACACCGCGTTTTTCGACAAAGGACCGAAGTTTCTGCATTACCGGGCGACCGGTGCGATTATTACGGCGGTCGAATTCGATCACGCCGATATCTATCGCGATCTCGAGCATGTGAAATCGAGTTTTCGCGCGCTAGTCGAGCAGCTGGATTCGTCGCGTGTGCTAGCGGTATGCGCCGACTTTCCGCACGCGCTCGAGGTCAGCGCAGCGGCGCGCTCGCGGCGGCTCACGTACGGACTGCGCGCGGGCGACTACCGCGCGACGGACATTACGGTGGGCGCGGACGGCGCGAGATTTTCGGTGACGCGCAACGGCGCTCGAATCCAGGATTCAATCCATCTTCCGATCGGCGGCCGAATGAATGTCGCCAACGCGCTGGGCGTTTTCGCTGCTGCTGAGCGCGTTTGGAGTCTCCGGCGACGAGATTGCCGGCGGGTTGCGCACCTTCAAGGGCGTGGTGCGCCGGCAGCAGGTGATCGGAGAGGCGGCGGGAGTGACGGTGGTCGATGACTTTGCGCATCACCCGACCGCGATCGGCGTCACGCTCGAGGCGATTGCCGAACGGTTCCCCGGCCGGCGGATACTTGCGGCGTTCGAGCCGCGTTCGAATACGGCGCGGCGCAACGTTTTTCAACAGGCGTTCGCGGCCGCATTCGATCGAGCGTCGCGCGTTTATCTGGGCCCGGTCTATTTCAAGGAAAACGATCCGATCGCGCCCGGCGAGCGGCTGGAAACCGGCGCGCTCGCCAGTGCGATCGGTGCGCGTGGGCCGCATGCGCTTGCATGCGCGTCGAACGATCAGATCCTCGAGCGGATGCTCTCCGACGCGCGCGCGGGCGACGTGGCGCTGTTCATGTCGAACGGGCCGTTCGATGGATTGAAGGAACGATTCCTGGCGGCGTTGAAGGCTCGGTAGCAGGGGAAGGCCCTCCAGAACCCTCACCTACCTCGCTGCGCCCGGCCTTCTCTTCCGTGAAATAACGGGCGAGGTAATCTCAGACGGGGAACAATCCCTTAATAGCCGAGGTTGGGATCGACCAGGTTCAGCAGCGGGCGATTCGCGGCGAACCTTTTCAGATTCTCCGCGAACAGTTGGCATGCCTTGTCCATGTAACCGCGATTGGCGCCGGAAATGTGCGGCGTCAGGATGACATTCTCCAGATCCCAAAGCGGGCTTCGGGCTTCGAGCGGTTCATGCTCGAACACGTCGAGGCCCGCGCCGCCAATCTTTCCCGCGGTCAACGCCGTGGCCATCGCGCGCTCGTCGATCACTTCGCCGCGCCCGATATTTACCAGGTACGCGCCGGGCTTCATCGCGGCGAATTCCCGCTCGCCGATGAACTTGCGCGTGTGCTCGGTGAGCGGCAGAGTGACGGACACGTAATCGCTCTCGCGGAGGATCGCTTCGCGCTCGCCGGGACCGAAGAAGCGTGCGGGAAGCTTGCCTTCCGGATCGCCGAGCCCGGCAGGACACCATCCGCGATCGGCGCGCTCGGCCGGGTTGCGCTTGAGCGCGAGCACGGTCATCCCAAATGCGGCCGCGAGCCGCGCCGTTTCCCTGCCAATCGATCCGTAGCCGATGATGCCAAGGGTCCGCCCACGGATTTCGTCCACGCTCGCCATGAAAGCGCCCGAGCGCATCCACTCGCGGCGAATCTGCGCCCGAATCGCCAGATGAATCCGATGCGCATACGCGAGCATCGAGGCTATCGTGTATTCCCCGATCGGCGTCGCATGAATTCCGCTCGCAGTCGTGACTGGAATCGCGATCCCCTTGAGCGGTCCGCCGAGCGCGTGGTCTGCGCCCGCGCTGAGCAGTTGAATCCATTTGAGGCCGCGCGCCCGATTCGCGATGTCGTTGGGCACGCGAAAGCTGAGCAGCACGTCGCATCCGCCGCTGACGAAGTCGCCGGCTTCCTCGGCGGTTCGGCATTGGCGATCGGCCAATTCGGCTCCCGGCACTGCGCTGGTAATTGCGGCGCGATGCGCGGGTTGCAGCGCAACCGTGGATATTATTTTCATGAACGCCAGCAAAACTTTCGCATGGGTTCGCGCGCCCTTCAAGGAGAAATCGTCCCGGTTGAGCAGGTCGCGAAGCGGGCTTATATTTGCAGAGTTCCCGCATCACTGGATGATCGCGAGCATGATGAAATGAAGCTGCGAAAGATGCTCACGCTGGGCGTGGCGGCAGCGGCGCTGTTCGCGCTGTGTCATCTTGTGGTTGCGCAGGCGCAGGACTCGCAGACTGGCTCCCAGGGCGGAGGTAATTCCGCCAATCGCGGAACTGCGGGGCAGGGCGGCAGCGACGCGACGCTCGAGATAGCTCCGCAGCCCGGCTTGGCGGCGCCAAAACCCGGCGTCCAGGAAATTCCCGGCGGCCGCAATTTTAATCCGGGCGAGAACAACACGTCGATCGAACCCAACTTCCGCCCGAAAACAGAAAACGGCACCGGCAACATCAACGGCAACAGCGAGAGCAACCGGCCGCATCCGCAACCCTACCTCGGCATCACCGTCCAATACACGACGAAGTGCTACCTCGGAGGGGAGGAGCATGGGCTCGAGGTGCTGACCATCGATCCCAACAGTCCGGCCGCGCAGGCTGGCCTGCAAGCGCGCTCCGGAATGAGCTCAATCGGCGCGGCGGTTTCCACGCTGACAGGCATACTGCCCGGTGGCTCGGTCCTGGCTAATAAGGCGCTGACGAGTTCGGGAGCGATGGGACATGACGGCGATCTGATTGTCGCGGTTGACGATCGGCGCGTGCGCGACCAGAGCGATCTGGAAAGCGCGATGTCGCGGCTCAAGCCGGGCGACACGATGTACCTGACGGTAATCAGGCCGCAAGGCAACTCGCACACGACACTCAAAATCGCGGTGCGAGTCGGCGCGGTGGGCGAGCCGGTCGCCAGTGCGCCGCCGGCGCTCGGCAACGCGCGCTAGCAGGGGCCAGCCCCTGCACCCGGATCAGGAGGATGCGGCCGGGGTTTCGCCTGAGAACTCATCCGCGTTAAGGGTCGGCGCGCGTTAAAAGCAAAATCCAGATCCCGCTTTCATTTCACGATTGTTCCTTCGCTACGGCCGACGCGTTCGCGCGCGATTTTCTGCTATCATTCTTGTGACGTCAGCGGCATGTGCGCTCCTCGCGCGCATCGCCGCAAGGCGAATTTGCGTATTGGGATCGGAAAAACTTGCAACGCAGCCTCAAAGAAGCGGCCGGCGAACTCGAAGCGCGGCTCGCGGCAAATACTGAACGCCGATTCCCCGTGATGGGACTGCGTGGCGCGGCCGGCGCGCTGATGATTCGCGAGATGGGAATCCGGCTGCGGCGTCCAATCGTCGTGGTCACGTCAACGGCGTCGGAAGCCGAGGCGCTGGCGGGAGAGGTTGGGTTTTTTCTCGGTGAGGAACCGGACGCCGACGCCGCCACCCGCCGGGTGCATCTGATTCGCTCATGGGAAGTGAAACCGATGGCGCAATTGTCGCCACCGACCGACGCGCAGGCGTCGCAACTGGCGGCGCTGTTCGCGATGCTTCGGCATGAGTCGCCGCTGGTCGTCACGTCGGCCGAAGCGCTGATGACGCGCACGATTCCGCGCACGGTCTTCAACGAGTCGATCGTTAAAGTGGCGATCGGCGACCGGCTGGATCTCGAGGCTCTCGTCGAAGCGCTCGTGGCGTGCGGCTATCAGCGCGTGCCGCAGAGCGAAGAGGCGGGAGACTTCAGCGTGCGCGGTGGGATCGTCGATGCGTTCTCGCCATTGTATCGCGACCCGATTCGCATCGAGCTCGAGGACGACCTGATCACCTCGATTCGCCATTTCGGCGCGGATAGCCAGCGCTCGGGCGGCGAACTGCTCGAGGCGACGATAACGCGCACTCGCTACGTGCCGCCGTCTGCGCTGAAGGCGCCCAAGCTGCGCGAGCAGGTCGCGTTGCGGGCCGCGGAAATCGGCATGGTGCGCAAGGAGGCCGCGGAACTGGCCGAGGCGCTCGAGAACGGGCTGCTGTTTCCAGGCGCGGAACTGCTCATGCCATATGCGTACGGACGCGCGCTCGACAGCGTGTTCGATTACATGCCGGCGGATGCGCTGCTGTGGCTGGTCGATGCGGGGCGCGTTCTCGCCGAGGCAAATCGCTTCGCCGACACCGTATCCGTCGAGACGGCAGCGGCGGCGCGCAAGCCCGCGTTTCATCCCGCGCCGGATTCGCTGTTCATCGGGGCGGACGCGTTCGAACGCGCGCTCGGAAACTTCACCGCCGTCGAGGTCGGCTCGCTGGTGACGATGGCCGCGCCGCGCGAGGGATGGGCGGTGCCGGTTGAGGTCAAATCGCAGGCCAGTTTGCGGCTCGGATCGAACCAACTGAGCGGAGCGCGCACGCCGCCGAGCTTCGAGCCGCTGGCGACGGAACTGCGCGAAGTCCAGCGCGGGCAGGGACGTTCGCTGATGATCGTTGACGGCCCCCATCAGGTGGCGCGCCTGCGCCGTCATCTGGAGGCGTGGGACCTTGAAGTCAACGTCGAATGCAAAAGTTTGTCGGCGCTGCTGGAATGGCCGGACTACCGCCCCGCGATCATCGAAGGGGAGATTTCCGCCGGCGTCGTTTTGCAGGCCGACGGCCTCTACATCTACAGCGAAGAGGAAATTTTCGGCGAGCCGCGAGCGCATCGGCGCAGGCGTCCGAGCGCCAAGGGTGCGCTGCTCAATCTCGAAGAGCTCAAGCCCGACGATTTCGTCGTGCATATCGATCACGGCATCGCGAAGTACCGCGGCCTGCGGCACATGAAGATCGCCGACGTCGAGGGCGACTTTCTCAATCTCGAATACTCGGGCAACGACACGATGTACGTGCCGGTCGAGCGGATAAATCTCGTTCAACGATACATTGGCGGCGACGACGCGGAACCCAAGCTCGACAAGCTGGGCAGCGGCTCGTGGGAGAAGGTTAAGCGGCGCACCAGGCAGGCGGTGCTCGCGATGGCGGCCGAGTTGCTCGACGTGTACGCGGCGCGGGAGGTGATGGAGGGGCACGCGTATCCGCCACCGGGCGCGGACTACGAGGAGTTCGCGTCGCGCTTCGAGTTCGAGGAGACGCCGGACCAGCAGTCGGCGATCGACGACGTCATCGGCGACTTGACGCGCGTCAAGCCGATGGATCGGCTGATCTGCGGCGACGCCGGCTTCGGCAAAACTGAAGTCGCGCTGCGCGCCGCCTTCATCGCCGTGATGGACGGCCGGCAAGTCGCCGTGCTGGTGCCGACGACGATCCTCGCCGAGCAGCACTGGAACACGTTTCGCGAGCGCTTCAAGGATTATCCGGTTCGCGTCGAGATGGTCTCGCGGTTTCGCAGCCACAAGGAAAATCGGGCCGTGATCGAGGAGGCCGGCCGCGGCCAAGTCGACATTATCATCGGGACTCATCGGCTGCTTTCGAGCGACGTTCAGTTCCCGCGCCTGGGCTTGCTGGTGATCGACGAGGAGCACCGATTCGGCGTGGTGGACAAGGAGCGAATCAAGAAGCTCAAGAAACTGGTGCCGGTGTTGACGATGACCGCGACGCCGATTCCGCGCACGCTGCACATGGCGATGCTCGGCATCCGCGATCTCTCCGTGATTCAGACGCCGCCGCCGGACCGCCAGGCGATTCGCACCTTCGTCGCGCATTTCGACGACGCCACCATCCGCGATTCAATCCTGCGCGAGCTGAACCGTGGCGGCCAGGTTTTCTTCGTTCACAATCGCGTCGAGAATATCGACTACATGGCAAGTCATCTGCGCTCGCTGGTGCCCGAGGCCAAGACCGCAATCGCGCATGGCCAGATGAAGGAGCGGCAGCTTGAGGACGTGATGCGCGACTTTATCGAAAAGCGGGTCAACGTGCTGGTCTGCAGCGCCATCATCGAATCCGGCCTGGATATTCCCAACGCGAACACGATGATCATCAATCGCGCCGACCATTTCGGTCTCGCGCAGTTATACCAGTTGCGCGGCCGCGTCGGCCGATCGCGCCAGAAAGCGTACGCATACCTGCTGATTCCCGGCGAACACATCATCACGCGCGACGCCAAGCGGCGAATCGATGCGCTCCGTGAACTGGTCGAGTCCGAGAGCGGCGGCGGCTTCAAGCTCGCGATGGCCGACCTCGAGCATCGCGGCGCCGGCAACCTGCTCGGCCATGAGCAACACGGACAGATCGCGGCGGTTGGGTTCGAGCTCTATACCGAGATGATGGAAGAGGCGATTGCCGAACTGCGCGGCCAGCCAAGTCGCCCTGACTTCGAGCCCGAGCTTCGAATCGCAGTGCCCGCGTATATCCCCGAGGCTTACGTCTCCGACGAGAACGAGCGGTTGGTGCTCTATCGGCGGCTCGCGCGTGCGCAGCGCGAGGAGGAACTCGGCGAGATTCGCGACGAGATGCGCGATCGGTTCGGCCCAGTGCCGACGCTCATCGAAAATTTGATCGCGGCGATGAATGTCCGGCGCCAGATGAAACAGCTGATGATCCTGAGCGCAATTCTCAAGGGCTCGCAGCTCGAGATCAGATTTCATCCCGATGCGCCCGTGGAAACCGCGCGGCTGCTCAAGCTCGCGGAGCAGAATCGGCGTACGATGCGGCTGACGGCGTCGTACCAGGTGATCGCGCGAATCGAACCCGGAGAATACGAGCAACTGTTCGCGCAACTCGACGGTGTCTTGCAGGCCCTGGCGGGCTGTGAAAAGTTGGAAAACTGGCCGGCCGCGAAAGTCGGGCCGGCCGTCAACTAGATTGATGCAGAACGGAAGATTGTCCCCGCGTGCCGCCGCGCGATGCGCTCGCGCCGGTGCCGACGTGGCGACGGCGTTGGCGGCGTTGCTGGGAATTGTCCTGGCGAGCGCGGTTTCGGGCTGCTCGCTGGATTTCCTCAAACCCGGCGCTTTCGATATTCTCAAACAGCCGGTCGCTTCTTCCACAGTTACGGCGCCATCGGCGCCGGCGTTGCCGGGGACCGGTAACCCGTCCCGGGCGGCGAAGCTGGCGCCAAGCCCGCCCGTGGGGACGCAAACCGACGAAACGCCGCCGCCTCCGCCAGCGCCCGTTGCCTCGGATGAGCCGCCGGAACCGAGCACGCCGGCGTTGGATCGCGTCGTCGCCAGCGTCGATGGCGATCCGATCACGATGCGGGAGGTCAAAGATTTCGCGGCGGAGCGCGGCCAGCCGATCCAGACCGACGATTTCGCTTCTTCGGACGCCGCCAAGGCCGCGGTGAAGGCGCTGATCGGTGAGAAACTGCTCGAACAAGAAGTGAAAAAGTACGATGACAAGGTCGACGACGCGCAGATCGACAAGTACATCCAGCAGTTGCGCCAGGACAAGCACATGAGCGATGCGGAATTCCGCGCGCAACTGCAGGCGAGCGGGATTAGCTACGACGAATTGCGCAAGCGGGCGCGCATCGATATCGAAAGAGCAATGATGATCGAGCAGGAAGTCCGCGCGAAAATCGACGTGCCCGACGCCGACATCAAGGCCTACTACGATGCCCACAAGGAAGACTTCACGATTACCAAGGAGCGGCTTAAGCTCGCGCAGATTCTGATCGCGCTGCCGCCCAACCCGACCGCCGCGCAAGTTTCCGCCGCGCAAAAGAAAGCCGACATGATTCGCGCGCGCGCCGCCAAGGGCGACGACTTCGGCGAGCTCGCGCGCGTGTATTCGGACGACGAATCAAGGTCCAACGGCGGCGAGCTCGGATGGTTCGCGCCGTCCGACGTCATGGACCAGATTCTGGCCGCGGTAAAGCCGCTCAAGCCCGGCGAAATTTCGGCGCCGGTTCGCACCAGCCACGGCATTCATATCGTCAAGCTCGAGGAACACGAAGTGCCCGGCGTGGAGCCGCTCAACGACGTCAAGGCGCCGATTCGCGCTCAGCTGATCGATCAGCAATCCGGCGCGCAGCTCCAGAAGTGGGTTGATTCCGATCTGGTCAAGCAGCATTACGTCGAGACCATGTACTAGATGATGACGGCGCTCAGACGAAAGACGCCGCCGCTGTTGGCGATCAGCATGGGCGATCCGGCGGGCGTCGGGCCCGAGGTGATCCTCAAGGCGGCAGCGGCGCTCGCCGGCCGCCGTGGTGCGCCCTCGATTGTGGTAGTCGGCGATTTGTCCGCGATGCGCGCGGCCGCCGCCCGCCTGAGCGACGTGCCGGCGCCATCCCAATGGCATCCTGGTCAGCCGCCGATTCGTCTGACTAAAGGACTCGGCGTGCTTTCCATATCGAGTTTGCCGGCGCGCGCAATTCGCCCGGGGCATCCCACGGTCGAGGGCGGCGGCGCCGCGTATGACTACATCGTAACCGGCGCGCGGATGGCGATGAGCGGCGACGCCGACGCGCTGGTGACCGCGCCGATCAGCAAGGATTGGATGAACCGCGCGGGGCATCATTTTCCCGGGCATTCGGAACTGCTTGCGCATCTGGCGCGAACCCGGTTGTGGCGCATGATGTTCGTCGCCGGCGAGCTGACGGTGGTGCTGGTGACCGCGCATATGGGATTTGCAAAAGTCGCGTCCGCACTGACGCAGCGCAATGTCCTGGATACGATCGGACTGCTATCCGCGCACTTGCGCGGCGCGCTTGGCGTTTCGCGGCCGCGAATCGCGGTGCTCGGATTGAATCCTCACGCGGGCGAAAGCGGGATGTTCGGTGATGAGGAAATCCGCGTGATCGCGCCGGCGATTCGACGCGCACAGCGTGACGGCATCGACGCGTACGGTCCGCTCGCACCCGACACCGCGTTCATTCGCACGGCGGGTTCGTTTAACTTCGACGCTGCGGTTGCGATGTATCACGACCAGGGCTTGATTGCGGTCAAGACGCTGGAGTTTGATCGTGCGGTGAACGTCACGCTGGGATTGCCATTCGTCCGCACCTCGCCCGACCACGGAACGGCGTTCGACATAGCCGGGAAGGGAATTGCAAATCCGTCGAGCATGATTGCCGCGATCGAATATGCGTGGCGGGCCGCGGCCGGACGCGAGAAGAGCGGGCGGCGGGCGTCGGCGTAAGCAACGATGGCCGATCGAATCGTCATCAAGGGCGCGCGCGAGCACAACCTCAAGAACATCGATCTCGAGATTCCGCGCGATCGACTGGTTGTGATCACCGGACTCTCGGGCTCGGGAAAATCGTCGCTGGCATTCGACACGATTTACGCCGAGGGCCAGCGGCGCTACGTCGAATCGCTGTCGGCCTACGCGCGCCAGTTTCTCGAGCAGATGGAGAAGCCCGACGTCGATTCGATCGAGGGATTGTCGCCCGCAATCTCGATCGAGCAGAAGACCACCTCGCGCAATCCGCGCTCGACGGTGGCCACTATCACCGAAATCTACGACTACCTGCGGCTGCTCTTCGCGCGGGTGGGACACGCGTTCTGCTACAACTGCCGCCGCGAAATCACTCAGCAGAGCGTGCAGCAGATCGTTGACCGAATCATGGGATGGCCCGACGGGGCGAGGATTCACGTGCTCGCGCCGATTGTCCGCGATCGCAAGGGCGAGTATCGCAAGGAATTGTCCGAGATGAAGCGCGCGGGTTTCGTGCGGGTGAAAATCGACGGCAAGCTCTACGAACTCGGCGAGGAGCCGGCGCTGAACAAGAACCAGCGCCACACCATCGAAGTGATGGTCGATCGGCTCGCGATCCGCAAGGGAATCGAGAAGCGCTTGTCGGACTCGCTTGAGGTCGCCTTCAAGTACGGGCAGGACCTGCTCAAGGTCGAACGCCTGGACGGGCCCAACAACGAGCGCGAGATCTATTTCAGCCAGCGCTTCGCGTGCGTCGATTGCGGAATCTCGTATCCGGAAATCGAGCCCCGGATGTTCTCGTTCAACAGCCCTCACGGCGCCTGCGTGGAATGCTCGGGAATCGGATCGATCATGTATTTCGATCCCGAACTGGTCGTGCAAAACGAGGACTTGAGCATCTCCGATGGCGCGATCGCACCGTGGGCGACGATGAACTATCTGCAGCCGGTGCTCGACGCGCTCGCCCGGCACTACAAGTTCAGCCTCGATCAGCCGTGGAAGGAAATTCCGGCCAAGGTGCGCAAGGCGATCATGTCCGGCTCGGGCAGCGAGGAGATCGAGTTCGCCTACCAGCGCGGCCATCATCGCGCCGAGTACTCGAAAACGTTCGAGGGCGTGCTGCAGTGGCTGGATCGGCGCTACAAGGAAACCGAGTCCGAAGGCGTGCGCGAGTTCCTCGAGGCGTACATGAACATGCGGCCGTGTCCGACCTGCAACGGCGCGCGGCTCAAGAAGGAAAGCCTGTACGTGCGCTTCAACGGCAAGTCGATTTCGGAAGTGACTGCCATGTCGATCAAGCAGGCGCTGGCGTTTTTCGCCGCGCCGAAGCTGAGTGCGCAGGAAGCTGAAATCGCAAAACTCATTTTGAAGGAAATCCGCGAACGGCTTAATTTTCTCGCCGGCGTCGGGCTCGAGTACCTGACGCTCGATCGCCCGTCGGGAAGTCTTTCCGGCGGCGAGGGCCAACGCATCCGTCTGGCCACTCAAATCGGATCGAGCCTCGTCGGCGTGCTCTACATCCTCGACGAGCCGTCGATCGGACTTCATCAGCGCGACAACCAGCGCCTGCTGGCGACGCTCAAGCGCCTCAGGGAACTCGGCAACACCGTGCTGGTGGTCGAGCACGATCGCGAGACGATGCTCGAGGCCGATCATCTGATCGACATGGGACCGGGCGCCGGAATTCACGGCGGCTACGTCGTTTCGCAGGGCACTCCCGAGGAAGTGATGCGCGATGAAAACTCGCTCACCGGCAAGTATCTTTCGGGACAAGTCGAGATTCCCGTGCCGTCGCGGCGCCGCAAGCTCTCGAACCGATGGCTGACCATTAAAGGCGCGCATGAGAACAATCTGCGCGATCTCACCGTCGCGATTCCGCTCGGCGTCTTCACCTGCATCACCGGCGTTTCGGGTTCCGGCAAATCGACGCTCGTGCTCGACACCATCTATCGCGCGCTCTCGCAGAAGCTAAATCACAGCCGCGAACGCGCCGGCGCGTACAAGACGCTCGACGGCGTCGAGCATCTCGACAAGGTCATTCACGTCGATCAAAGCCCGATCGGACGCACGCCGCGCTCGAATCCCGCGACCTACACCGGCCTGTTCACCCATATCCGCGAGCTGTTCGCGCAATTGCCGGAGGCGCGCATGCGCGGTTACGGGCCGGGGCGATTTTCGTTCAACATCAAGGGCGGGCGATGCGAAGCGTGTGAAGGCGACGGCATCATTCGGATCGAGATGCACTTTCTGCCGGACGTTTACGTTACCTGCGAGGTCTGCGCCGGCAAGCGCTACAATCGCGACACGCTGGAAATTCAATACAAGGGCAAGAACATCGCCGAGGTTCTCAACATGACCGTGCTCGACGCGGTCGAATTTCTCGGTCCAGTTCCTCCAATTCGGCAGAAGCTCGAAACGCTGCGCGACGTCGGCCTCGATTACATCCATCTCGGCCAGTCCGCGACGACCCTGTCGGGGGGCGAAGCGCAGCGCATCAAGCTTGCCAAGGAACTCGCGCGGCGCGCGACCGGCCGCACATTTTATATCCTCGATGAGCCAACGACCGGGCTGCATTTCGACGACATCAAAAAGTTGCTCGGGGTGCTCGGCCGCCTCGCCGACGCGGGCAACACCATCGTCGTGATCGAGCACAACCTCGACGTTATCAAGACGGCCGACTACCTGATCGATCTCGGACCCGAGGGCGGCGATCGCGGCGGCAACGTAGTCGCAAAAGGCACGCCCGAGGAAGTCGCGGGCGTGAAGGCTTCATACACCGCCGGCTTTCTGCGCCAGGCGCTCAACCATCAAGCGGCCGCATAGTCCGCGCATTCACGATTCCGTCCCGGCCGCGCCGTCGTAGATGATCCGTCCGTCCGCGACGCGCGCGAACGGCGCGAGCGCGTGCGGCGACAATTTCCCGGCCGGCATGATGTGCTCGACCGTCAAATCGCGAATCACAAGATTGTCCGAGATGATTCGCCGATGGCATCGCCACCATAATCCTTCGGAACACATGTACGCGGTTCGCGCGCGGGCGGCGGCCTGCGTCAATTCGCGGATGCCAGCTTCGAAATCCGCGCTCTCGGTATAGTCCGCGTACGATCGGAACGCGGGATGCGTCCATGCGGTATGCGGCGAGTCGTCGCGCCTGGAATGACGCCTGCCGCCGAGCCGCTTGATCCATCGATACTCGATTCCCGCGCGCTCGAGCGACGTGCAGAGTTGCGCCTGGTTGAATTGCGGCCATCGTTTTGAGCTCGGGAACGATCGCACGTCGGCGACGATCGCGATGCGATGCTCGCCGAGCAATTCGAGGAAACGATCGATCGGATGCGTCGAGTGTCCGATCGTGAAGACCAGCGCGGCCGGGTCCTGCGCGCGGGCGGTGCTATTGCGCGCCGGCGGCGTCGGCAGCCTTCTCCGTCTGCGAGGTTTTGATCTTCGCCTCGCTCTGGTTCGCGGCCGCGACGACGATCATCGAATCGGGGTGCAGATATTTTTTTGCGACCGCCAGCACTTCATCCCTGGTGACCGAACCGATCAGCTTCGGATACTGCTGGGCGTAGTCGAGCCCCAGGCCGTAGAACTCGACCTGCACCATGAAGGACGCGATCGCGCTCTGGCGCTCCAGTCCCAGCGGGAAGCTGCCGATAAGAAACTTTTTCGCGCCGTCCAGTTCGGCGTCGCTGACCGGTTTTTCCTGGATCTCGCGAAGCTGCTGCAGGATCAAATCGATTGCCTGGTTCGAACTCTGGTTCTTGGTTTGAAGGGTGATGGTGAACGCGCCCTGGAACTTGCCGGGCTCGAAGCCGCTGTCGACCGAGTAGGCGAGTCCGTGCTGGCTGCGGACGACCTTCACCAGGCGCGAGGAAAATCCGCCGCCGCCCAGTATGTAGTTCATCACTTTGAGCCGGTAGAAATCGGGATTCGAACGCGCCACGCCGCCGGAACCCATTATGATGTTGGCTTGCACCACGTTTCGATCGATCACTTTCACATGCAGGCCCGGCGCGACCGCGATTGGCGGCGGTTGCGCTTGAGCCGCGACGGAACCGGAAAGGCCGGCCAGCTCTTTTTCAAGTGATGCTTTAACTTCGTCGGCGGTCACATCGCCGGCCACCGCGATGATCGCGCTGCCCAGCTTGTAATAGTCGCGGTAGAAGCCGCGCACGTCGTCAGCGGTAAGTTTGCCGACCGATTCGGGCGAGCCTTCGCCCGGATGCCCGTAGGGCGAGTCGCCGAACAAGTCTTTGGTGAATTCCACATCCGCGGTGTAGCCCGGCTGTTCTTGCGCCGCTTTGATATCCGCGACCTTCTCGGCGCGCTTGCGTTCGATATCGGCCTGCCGAAGTCCGGGCTCCGTCAGGATTCCCGCCAGCAGCTTGAGCGTATCGCCCTGGTACTTCTTGAGCGTCGTCATCCCGGCGGTCGAATAATCGCGGCCGGCCGACACCCCGACCGAACTGCCCATGAAATCGACTTTCTGATCGAACTCCGGCGCGGTGAGTTCTTTGGTGCCCTGCGAAAGGCAGCTCGCCGTCAGCTCGGCCAACCCTTCCTTGCCCTTGGGGTCGCGCCGCGTGCCGGCGTCAAACTCGATCATCATCGTGACCATCGGCAGCCGATGCTCTTCCGAGACGAGCAGGACCGCGCCGTTGCTGAGCGTCATGCGCTTGATCTCGAGGGCATGCGACGGCGAGGGCGCGAAGACGAACGCCGCGATTGCCGCGGCGCCGATGAAAGCGAAAGCAAAGGTTCTCATCCGATCCGCCGCGGCGCTCATCGGATCACCTCCGCGACTTCGCCCGGGTCGGGAGCATGGCGCAACTCTCCGCCGCTGAGTCCGCCGCCTCCATGGGGCAGCACGCCGGTCGGCACCAGCACGCCTTCGGTCAGGTTGGCCGCGACCAGGTAGGTTTTCGCGACCCGCTGCACGTCAGCCGCGGTCACCTTGTCGATTCCGTCGAGGTACTTGTCAACGAGATGGTAGTCGCCGAGCAGTTCGTACACTCCGAGCAGTTCGGCCTCGCGCATGATCGAGTCCTGGCCGAAGACGTATTGCGCCTGTTCGAGATTCTTGGCCTTCTGCAATTCCTCTGCGCCGACGGGAGTATCGCGCAGCGCGGCGAGCTGGTTGTCGACTTCGATCTGAGTGTTAGCCGCGGTCACGCCGGGCCGCATCTGCGCCGACACGATGAACAATCCCGGATCGAAGGAGGTCATGTCGTAGCCGGCGCCGACATCGACCACCATCTGCTTTTCGACGACCAGCTTCTTGTAGAGGCGCGAGCTCTGGCCGTCGCTCAGAATTTCAGAAGCCACTTCGAGCGGGTAACTGTCGGGGCTGGAAATATTGGGCACGTGATAGGCCTCTTCGAAGGCCGGAAGATTGGCCGCGTGCCGCAGTTCGACGCGGCGGGTCCCTTCTTGCGGCGGCTCGAGTTCGGTCACCGGCGGCGGCTTGGGGCCGTTCTTGATTCCGGCGAACGCCTCGCTGATTTGCTTGAGCACCTGGCCGGCGTTGAAGTCGCCGACGGCCACGATCAGCGCGTTTTGCGGCGAGTAATAAGTTTGGTGATACGCCATCGCGTCCGCCAGCGTCAGCCCGTCAACGTCGTGGAACCATCCGATCACCGGCCAGTGGTAGGGATGCGCCACGTAGGCTTGCGCGCGGACCATCTCGTCAAGCGCGTCCTCGGGATTGTCGTCGGTGCGCAGGCGCCGCTCTTCGAGCACGACGTGCTTCTCTTTGTCGAACTCTTTGGGCTCGAAGTTGGCCATCCGATCGGCTTCGAGCGAGATCGGCACGTCCAGGTGATCCTTGTTGATCTTCTCGAAATAGTCGGTGAAGTCGTTTTCCGTGAAGGCGTTATCCATCCCGCCGTTTTGCTGGATGATCTGCGAAAACTCTTCGGGCCCCAGCTTCCTGGTGCCCTTGAACATCAGATGCTCGCACAGATGCGACAGACCGGTCTTGCCCATCTGCTCGTTGCGCGAGCCGACGCGGTAGAAGACGCTCAAAAGCGCCAGGGGAGCCTTATGATTTTCCAGCACCAGCACTCTGAGCCCGTTGGGAAGAGTCTGGGCCTTGACCGCGTCGGCGATTCCCGCGCGCGCGGGGGCCGAGGCGGCCAGGCATAGAAGGGTACCGAGCGCCGCCATCGGAAGGAGACGGCGATGATTGCCAAAGATCGTGATGCGCATAGCTTACGATCATCTAAGTCCGCCGCCCGCCGCCAAGTCAAGGAATAAAGTCGGAGCCGCTGCATCGTGCCGCGCGCCGGGCGGCCGCGGTCGGCTCAAATTGCATCGGCGTATCGGTCCAAGTAACAATGGTTAGATTAGTACTACGACGATGCCTGAAGTTGCCGAAAAAGCGCAGGACCTGTTCGAAATCAAGGGCGTGCTGACGAAGTTCATGCGGATGATGTTTCCGCTTGAGTTCCGTATCGACTCGCTTGCGAACAGCGGCCCGATGCTGCCGTTTCACTATCCGCTGCTGCCGGGCGAAATGATCTATCTGCCCGAGCGGCTGGAACCGTTCGGCACTCGCGGCGACGCCTACATCTACTATTTCGTCACCACCGCCCATCTGGCGGCGCGTCATGACTTCGGCACGTTCAAGCTGAAACTCGCGGACATCGCGGGCTTCGAAGAGCGCGGCGAGACCGGGGTCGAGGCGATCGACAGTTTCGTCGCGTCGTTCGACGACCCGGGCCTGGCGGGCGCGCTGATGCGGCTGGCGGAGTCGGCGCGAATCGACGCCGAACTGGCGCGCCGTTATCGCGGACTTGCACCGCGCATCGCGGGGCTCAATCGCTCGCTGCTGGAAAGGCTTCATCCCGAGTCCTTGAGCACGATGCTGGTGCGCGCGGCGCTCGATCTGGAGGCGACGGGCGAAGGTCCGGAATCGCCACTGGTGTGGATGGCGGCGCGACAGTTCGCTCCTGTTCGCGAGCGCGGCGCCGACGTGATGACCAGCGTGCGGCAGGTCACCTCGCTCTACAATTGGCTCCAGGAGCTGATCCGGGAGGCGCGCGAACGCGGCGAAGGCGATCCGCTCAGCGAAGAAGAAGCCGAGATGATGCGCAACGACCTGATCAAGGGAATCAAGGGCGCGGAAACGCAGAGCGGCGGCGAAGGCGATGAGGGCGAGGACGGCGACGGCGGCGGCGAGCCCGATCAGAACGTTCAGATGGACGTCTCGGGCAAGCAATCCAAGGGCGGCAAGGGCAGGGCGCTGTCGCCCGAGGAATTGCGCAAGCTGATCGAGCAGGGCGCCGAGATCAAACCGTCGCAAGGCGAGGGCAGCGCCGACGGCGACGGCATGTACCTGACGCAACTGACGGGCAAGCAGCTCCGCGAGCTGGAGCAGATGCGCGAGCAGCTAGGCGAGGTCGGCTCGGTCACGGGGCAGGGACGTTTGATGATCGGCCGCGGCCGCCAGGATTCCTACTACGCCTACGACGAATGGGACTACGTGCTGAACGAGTACCGCCGCAACTGGTGCCGGCTGCGCGAAATTCCGCTGGCCGGCGACGAGGGCGATTTTTTCGAGAACACGCTGGTGCGCTACGCCGAGATGCTGCCCGGCGTGCGGCGCAACTTCCAGCGCATCCGGCCGGCATCGTACCGGATGGTCCGCGGACTGGAGGACGGCGAGGAAATCGACCTCGATCGCACCATCGAGGCCCGCGTGGCGCGCCTGATGGGCGAGACGCCCGACGGCCGCTTCTACAAGGCTCGCAAGAAAGAGGCGCGCGACGTCGCCACGCTGTTCCTGCTGGACATGTCGGCCTCGACCGACGAGCCGGTCCATCGCGAGCCGCGCAAGCATAGCGACGATGACGACACCGACGACTGGATGAAGGCGTGGCAGCGGCGTCCGCAAACCGCCAATCGTCCCCGCCGCATCATCGACGTGAACAAGGAAGCGCTGGTGATCATGGCGCAGGCGCTTGAGGAAATCGGCGACGCGTACGCGATCATGGGATTTTCCGGACACGGCCGCGACAACGTCGAGTTCTACGTGATCAAGGAATTCGATCAGGAACTCACCGATGAGGTGAAGGCCCGCGTCGGCGCGGTCGAACCCAAGCGCTCAACCCGGATGGGCGCCGCGATCCGCCACGTGCGCGAGAAATTCAAGGACGTGTCCTCGCGCGCCAAGCACATGATCCTGCTGAGCGACGGCTTTCCGCAGGACTTCGACTACGGCCACGATCGGCGCTCGAATGCCTACGGCATTCAGGACACGATGGTCGCGTTGAAGGAACTCGAGTTGGCGGGAGTGCTGCCGTTCTGCATCACGGTGGACAAAACCGGCCACGACTACTTGCGCCAGATGTGCCAATCGTCGCGCTACCTGGTGATCGAGGACATCGCCTCGCTGCCGCGCCAGTTGCCGAAGATTTACGAGCAAGTCATCCGCTGGTAGCGGCGATCCGCAAATCGCGCCCCGTCATCTCGGCCGGCGCTTTCACTGCAAGCATCGCGAGCAGCGTCGGCGCCACATCCGCCAGCGTCCCGCCGTCCTTGAGCCGCCCTTTGAATTTCGGATCGTAAAGAATCAGCGGCACCGGATTGGTGGTATGCGCGGTATGCGCCTGTCCGGTCGCGGGATCGGCCATGAATTCCGCGTTGCCGTGATCGGCAGTGACCAGCGCGACGCCCCCGCGCTTTGCGAGCGCCTCGATCACGACGCCCAATGCCGCGTCCGCCGCCTCGACGGCGGCAACAGTCGCCTGGAAGTTGCCGGTATGCCCGACCATGTCGGGATTGGCGAAGTTCATCACGATCACGTCGAACTTGCCGGCTTCGATTTCCTCGGCGGCACGGGTTGCGATTGCCGCCGCCTTCATCGCGGGCTCGAGGTCGTAGGTCGCGACCTTCGATGACGGAATCAGCGCGCGCTCTTCGAGCGGGAACGGCTGCTCGACGCCGCCGTTGAGGAAATAGGTGACGTGCGCATATTTTTCGGTCTCCGCGACGCGCAAATTCCTGAGCCCCGCATGCGCCAGCACCTCGGCGAGCGTGTTGCGCACGTCCTCTGGCGCAAACGCCAACGGGAGTGCGAACGACCGGTCGTATTCGGTCATGCACACGTAGCCGACTTTCGGGGTGCGCGAGCGCCGGAAGCCGGAAAATGCGCCCAGCGCGATTGCGGCCGTCAGCTCACGCGCCCGGTCCGCGCGGAAGTTGAAGCAGATGACCTGGTCGCCGTCCGCCATCGGCGATCGCTCTCCGATCACGTGCGGCTCGACGAACTCATCGCTCTTGTCGGCGGCGTACGAATTCTCTACCGCCGCGCGCGCGCTCGGCGCGACCACTCCATCCCCTTCGACGATCGCGCGCCACGCCCGCTCGACGCGCTCCCATCGCTTGTCGCGATCCATCGCGTAGTAGCGTCCCGTGACCGTCGCGATGCGCCCGCGCCCCAGCTGCTTCAGCTTCGCTTCAAGCTGGTCGATAAACTCAAGCGCCGAGCGCGGCGGCTTGTCGCGCCCGTCGAGCACAGCGTGAACCGCAATGCTGGCGGCGCCATTGGCCACGGCGACGTCGAGCAACGCCATCAAATGATCGATATGACTGTGCACGCTCCCGTCGGAAAGCAGTCCCCAGATGTGCAGGGTGGCGCCGTTCGCGACGGTTTTTTTTATCGCATCGGCCAGCGTCGGATTGCGCGCGAAAGCCCCGCTCTCGATCGCTTTGGTGATTCGCATCAAATCCTGGTAGATCACGCGGCCCGCGCCGATGGTGAGATGCCCGACTTCGGAATTGCCCATCACGCCCGGCGGCAGGCCTACCGCCTCGCCCGACGCGTCGAGTTCGGTATGCGCTTGCGTCGCGTAGAGCCGGTTCATCACGGGAGTCTTCGCCGCGGCAATCGCATTCGACGCGCTGCTCTTGCTGATCCCCCATCCATCGAAAATCACCAGCGCTGCAACTGGCGGCCGCGTGGCCATCACGATTTCCCGCCCGCCGGTGCCGCGGCGCGGCCAAGCGCGCAGGCGCGAAGCCGCACGTCAACTTCGATTGCAGGGTTTCCGCGCGAGTCGAGAATCTCGCGCGCCTTGATCTCTGCGATTTCCGTGGATGCCGCCATCGACTCAAACCTCACCGCATTAGTGGAAATCCCGCATTCTAGAGCAGGCCGGGCCGGCTTGTCACGCGCAGTTCCGGGAGCGACCACCCTGCGAAAGCGGACAAACGCTGCGCAGTTAAACGGCGCCGCTGTCGCGCAGCGCGCCGATCTCCTCCCACGTGTAGCCGAGTTCGAGCAGCACTTCCTCGGTATGCTGCCCGAGTTCGGGCGCAGGCTCGGCCGCGGCCGCAACTTCGCCGTTGATCGTCACCGGCGCGCCCGACACGAGCACCTTGCCTGCCATTGGATGGTCGAGTTCGAGCAAGTATCCGTTGACGCGCGCCTGCTCGCTCTTGAGAATCGCGCGGTAATCGACGACCTCGGTCGCCAGGATATCGGCGTCGGTCAGTTCCTTGAGCCACTCCATAGTCGTTCTCGTCGGGAAGATCTGGTCGAGCACTTTCTGAATCTTGTCGCCATGAAAATTACGAATCACGTTGTCCGAGTACTCGGGATCTTTCTCCAGGTGCTGAATTCCGACGATCCTGCAGAACGACGGCCAGCGCTGCTCGTCCACGCCCGCGATGCAGATGTGCCCGTCGCTGGTGGGGAAGGCGCCCCAGACCCCGTGCAAAAACTGATGCCCGCGGCCGGCGCGCTCGGGCTCGGCGCCGGTGATCGACGTGTAATTGATCTCCATCCCCTGCATCGCGATCATCGTGCCGTAGATCGAGGCGTCGACCTTCTGCCCCTTGCCGCTGCGCTCGCGCGCGAACAGCGCGGCCAGAACTCCGCTCGCCAGGCTCAGTGCTCCCGAATGATCCGCGATGAACATCCCCGCCGGCAGGGGCGGGTCGGCCGGCATCCCGGTCTTCGCCATCACGCCGCTGGCCGCCTGCGCCAGCGTGTCGCGGCTCGGCCGTGTCACCCACGGCCCCTTGGGCCCCCACGAACTGCCTTGCGCGTACACGATCCGCGGATTTATTTTGCGCACATCGTCGTAGCCGAGTCCGAGCCGGTCGAGCACGCCGGGCCGATAGTTGGTGACGAGCACGTCGTACGATTTCAGCATCCGGCGGATCATTTCGATCGCTCCGGGTTTTTTCAGGTCGGCGGTGATACTTCGTTTGCCGCGATTCATCGCGATGAAGTAATGCGACAGCAACGCGTTCTTTACGTCGAGGCCGCCAATCAGCGCGGCCAGCATCCAGCGGCTCAGATCTCCGGTATCCTTGTTCTCGACCTTGACTACGTCGGCGCCCATGTCGGCCAGAATCAGCGACGCAAATGGCCCCTGGATTTCCTGTGCGATCTCGACGACCTTGATTCCCTCAAGCGGCTTGCTCATCGTGGCTTTCCCGTAGGCGGTGGTTAAGGAACTCGGACGCGCGGGCATTATCCCGCCGTTCGCGGCGAAATCTCAAGTCTCGATTCATTCGTGCAGCGCCATTGGCCTGCGGGCGCGCCGCTTGTACGCTCATCGCCGATGGAACCGAGCATCTACGAGTATCCCGACGTCTTCCGCCGCGCGCATTTGGAAAGTCCCGGCGAAATTCCGGCCGAAGTGCTTTTTCTGCAACAGGTATGGAAGCGCCATCGCAAGCGCCCGGTGCATCGCATCCTTGACATCGCGAGCGGTGACTCACCCCACGGCCGTCTGCTGGCGGGCAACGGCAACGGATTCGAGGTTGTCGGAATCGATCGTTGCGCGGCGATGATCGCGGCGGGGCGCCGCAAAGCGAAGGCAATTGCGAATCTTCGCTTCTACCGCCGGCCAATCGAAAAGTTCATTCTTCCCGAGCGCCCCTTCGACGCCGCAATCTTCATGTCCGAAACGTTTCCGGTAATCGTCGAGAACGTGGACCTGCTCTCGCATCTCAGATCGGTCGGCCGTGCGCTCAAGCGCGGCGGCTTGTACTGCATCGACATCGATCGCCAGGATCCGATTCCGCGCGTGTCGCGGCGGACGATGTGGCGCGAACGCAGCGCGCGCGCCGCGGGCGTCGCACTCGACATCCGCGAGTTCAATCGCCCCGTCGCGTGGCACTCGCCGCTGCATTCGATCTACGAACTCGAATGCACCATCAACTTTCCCGCCGGCGCGGTGACCACTCGCGATTTGATTCCGGTGCGCTACACGCTCCCATCCACGCTGGAACTCGCGGCGCTGGCGTCGGGGATGTTCAAAATGGCCGCCGCCTACTGCGACCTGTCATTCACCAAGCCGCTGGAAAAATGCCGCTACCGCTGGACGGGCGTGCTGCGCCGCGTGTGAGCTTCAGGAGCCATCCAGATGATCGATCAGATCGAGCATCTCGGCATGCCAACCACCGTCGAAGCGGATAACCTGAATCGATCCCAGCTCGACCACCGGCTCCTGACTCGTCAGCTTTCGCACGATCGCGCGAATCACTCCGCGATGCGCAATCAGCAGCGCGTCGTCAGCTTCCGTATCGCCGCGCGGCGTCCATAGAGCCAGCACGCGCTCCAGGCCGCGCTCGACGCGATTGGCGAAGTCGGCGCGACTCTCGCCCGCGGGATAGGTGTAGCCCGGCGCGAGTCGATCGTTGTTCCATCGCGCGAACTCGTCGGGATAACGCTCGCGAATCTCATCGGCGGTGAGTCCTTCGAACAATCCGAAGTGAACTTCGGCGAATTCATCGATCGTGACAATCGGCGCCGAGTCGCCGGCTACTATTCTTGCGCCTTCGGACGCACGCACCAGTGGGCTGGAAAAAATGCGCGCGAAGTTTCCGCCGATCCCGCGATGCGCCCCGATCGCCCGGCCCGCAAGGCGCATCTGCGCGCGCCCGAGCTCCGACAGCGCCACGTCGGTGCGGCCATGATACCTGATGCTGGACTCGCCTTCGGTCTCGCCGTGGCGAACCAGGATCAACCGCGAGCCGTGACTTTGGCGCTTCGTCATTTAACCGCGATGGCGCCGGGCGGAAATCATTCGCCGTCGAACAACGGATTCATCACCAGGCCGGTCAGCAGCTTGGGATGAAAGTAAGTCGATTTCTCGGGCATCGTCGCGCCCGCGTCGCTCACCCGCTCGACATCCTGGATCGACGGCGGATTCATCAGGAAGGCGCCGTCGGCATGTCCCTGCGCGACTGCGCCGAGCGCGCCGCCGATCTCGATGGTGTATTCGATGTTTCCGCCTTTTCGAATCTCGTCGGCGCCGAGGCCGAATATTCGATCGAACACCAGCGCGTGCAGAACCGACACGTCGAGGCGGCGAACCTCGGCCGCTGCGTCAGGCATCGCGGCCTTCATCGCGCTGCGGCTGCGCAGCCGCAGGATCAGGTAGTTGGGACTTCCCTTCAACGTCACGCCGATTGCGCCGGTGCCCGAATCGTCCAGGCGCGCGCGGAATGTGTCGCGATGCGCGATTTCCTCGACGTTGAACACTTCGCGCGCGCGCTGCGCGAACGACGCGATCGCGCCGGCGGGCAGCGATTTCACCACCCGATGCGTCGGCAGAATCACCAGCCCCGGATCGCCGCATGCCACCAGCGTCATCATCGTATAGTCATAGGGCTGAAGCTCGCTCGAGGCGTTCTCGTGGCGCCGGGCGCGGCGATAGTTCAGCGCGGTTTCGTAGCGATGATGTCCGTCGGCGATCAACAAGCGTGGCGATTCGAGTTCGCGCTGAACGACCGCGATTTCGCCGGCTGCCTCGATCGGCCGCAGCTCGTTGCGGATTCCCAGGTCATCGACGAGATCGATCAGCGGCTCGCGCGCAGCCACCTGCTCGCGCAAACGGTCGAGCTCGGGATGCGCGCCCGAGTACAGCGCGAAGATCGAGCTGGTGTTGACCTGGAGCGCCGTCAGCAACCGCAGCCGGTCCTCCTTCGCGGCTGGGAAGGTTCGCTCGTGCGGCACGATGCGCCCGCGATCGAATTCCTCGAGCCGAACTCGCGCGATAAATCCGGTGCGATGAAGCAGCCGGCCTTCGACGTCGAAAGTCTGCCTGTAGTGATAGATGGCCGGACGCGCCGGGCGCTCGACGACGCCCGCCGCCAGCCACTGCTCGAGGGTTTTTTCTGCCGCGCCGTAGCGATCCGCTTCGCGGCCAAGTTCGAGCCGCACGACGTTGTACGGACTGCGTTCGTACAGTTGTTTCTGCCGCGCCGCGCCGATCAAATCGTACGGCGGCGCCACGACGCGCGCCGGTTCGCCGGCAATTTGACGATTATACATCAGCGCGCGAAATGGCTCGATCCGTTTGCCGAGCGCGCTCATTTCAGTGCGTCTCCCGCCAGCGCGGCGGCGATCTGATCTTCTGAAATCGCTCCCATTCTCACGATTTTCCACTCGCTTTCCTTGACCGCGACGACCGTGCTGGGCACTGCCGCCCACAGTTTTCCGCCTTCAAGGTAAACTTTAACTTTTTCGCCCAGCCCGGCGCGCGCTTCGTCGAGCGTGCTGGCCGGCGGCTTCCCGCTCAGGTTCGCGCTGGTCGCCGTGATCGGCCGCCCGATGGCCGCGCTGAGTGCGCGTGCCACCGGATTTGGCGATACGCGCACGCTGACGCCGTCGGGTCCGGTCAGCTCCGGCGCGAGATCGTCGCGCGCCGGTAAAACGATCGTCAGCGGTCCGGGCCAGAACGCGCCTGCCAGCCGCCGTGCATCGATCGGTACTTCGCGCGCCACCGAAAATGCCATCGCAGTGTCCGCCGCGATCAATCCGACCGGACGTCCCGGCTCGCGTCCCTTCACTCGAAACAGGCGGCGCAGCGCGGTGGATGAAAACGCGTCGGCGCCGAGCGCATAGAACGTCTCGGTCGGATAGACGACCAGTTCGCCGGCTTTCAACGCCGCTATTCCATCGGCGAGCCCAAACACCGCGGCGCGGGCGCGCTGCTCTTTTGGCTTGATTGGCGATGAGCGCGACAAGTGACGATCAGACTCCTGCGCCAGCGATTATACGGAACCGGCGCCGCCGCTCGAAGCGCGCACGAGTGCGCGCCGCGCAATATCGCGCCGGAAATGACGGCCCTCGAACTCGATCATTTCGGCCGCCTGGTACGCGGCATCGACCGCCGTAGCCAGCTTCGGCGCCATCGCGGTCACCGTCAACACGCGGCCGCCGTCGGTCACCAACTGTCCGTCGCGCATCGCGGTGCCTGCATGGAAAACCTTCACCCGAATCCTGTCCATCGCCCATTTGATCTTGATGTCCGACGGGAGGTTGCCTTCGAGCCGATCCAGCCCGTTGATCGCAATTCCTTTTTTGTAGTCGCCGGGGTATCCGCCCGACGCGAGCACGATCGCGACCGAGCTGCGGGGCGAGAGCCTGATCGCCGCATTGGCGACATTGCCGTCGGCGGCAGCGAGCAGGTTCTCCGCCAGGTCGCTGTCCAGCCGCATCATCAGCGCTTCGCATTCCGGATCGCCAAAACGGACGTTGAACTCGAGCACGTTGATTCGTTCGCCGTCTATCATCAATCCCGCGAACAGCAGCCCGCGAAATGGAATCCCGCGCGCGTTCATCGCCGCCAGCGTCGGCGCGACCACCTCGCGCATCACGCGCGCTTCGAGCGCGGGCCCGAATTGCGGCACCGGCGAATACGCGCCCATCCCGCCGGTGTTGGGGCCTCGATCGCCGTCGAAGACCGCCTTGTGATCCTGAAACGTGCCGAGCGGGATCGCGTTTTCGCCGTCGCACAGCGCGAAAAATGAAACTTCCTCGCCGCTGAGAAACTCCTCGACGATGACGCGATTGCCCGCCGCGCCGAAGCGCCGCCGTTCCATCGCGTCCGCGATCGCGTCCAGCGCCGCCTTCGCGTCGTGGCAGATGACCACGCCCTTTCCAAGCGCGAGCCCGTCCGCCTTGACGACCATCGGCCCCGTGCGCGTCTTCACATAACGCCGCGCCGACTCAGCGTCGTCGAATGCGGCGAAGCCGGCGGTGGGCACGCCGGCCTCGCGCATGATCGTCTTCGCGAACGACTTGCTGGTTTCAAGCTGCGCCGCGGCCGCGGTCGGCCCGAATATTTTAAGTCCCTCGCGCGTGAACCGATCGACGATGCCGGCGGCGAGCGGATCTTCGGGACCGACCACGGTCAGATCGACCGCGTTTGACATCGCGAATTCCACCAGCGCGGCAACGTCGGTCGGCGCGATCGGCACCGCCTGCGCGATCTGATCGATCCCCGGATTTCCGCTCGCGCAAAATATCTTCTGCACGGTCTGGCTCTGATGAAGCCGCCAGACCAGCGAGTGCTCGCGCCCGCCTTTGCCTATAACCAGTACCTTCATTGCCCGGTGCGCACCTAATGCCTGAAGTGGCGCACCCCCGTGAAGACCATCGCGAGCCCGTATTTGTCCGCCGCCGCGATCACTTCATCGTCGCGCACGGCGCCTCCGGGTTGCGCGATCGCCGTCGCGCCTGCCTCGGCCGCGAGCGTCGGGCCGTCGGGAAATGGAAACAGGGCTTCGGAGACGAGCACGGAACCCTCGAGCGCAACTTTGAGCCGCGCCGCTTTCTCGCGCGCGGCGTACACCGGATCGATCCGCGAGGTCGCGCCCCCGCCAACCGCGAGCGTGCGATCTTCGGCGACGAACGCGATCGCGTTGGACTTGATATGCTTGCAGACCTTGATTCCGAACGTGAGCGCGCGCATCTCGGCGTCGGTGGGCCGCCGCCGCGTCACGATTTTGCCTTTGCTCGGATCTTCGATCGCCAGGTCCGGCGTCTGCACCAGCAATCCGCCGAGCACCTTCTTGACGTCAAGCTCTTTGCGGTCCACCGCTCTCGGATTGAACGTCATCACGCGCCGATTTTTCTTTTTGCGCAGAAAGGCGATTACCTCGTCCGGGTAGGCGGGGCCGATCAGCACCTCGGTAAACAATTCATCGACCGCGCGCGCGAACTCCATGTCCCACGGCCGGTTCGCGATGATTATACCGCCGAACGGCGAGTCCGGATCGGTAGCGAACGCCTTGTCCCACGCAGCCTTGAGCGTATCGGCAACCCCCACGCCGCACGGGGTGTTGTGCTTCAGGATCGCCACCACCGCGCGCCGCTCGCCCTCGAACTCCAGCATCAGGTTCATCGCGGAGCTGATATCGACCACGTTGTTGAACGACAATTCCTTGCCGTGAAGCTGATGCGCGATCTCGAGGAAGCGGCCGTACAGCGCGCCGGTCTGATGCGGATTCTCGCCGTAGCGCAGCGCCTGTTCGCGCTCGAGCGCAAGGCTGAAGGACTCGCCGAGCGCCGCGTCGGCGCCGTGTTGCGCATGCGTGCCGAGATAATTTGAGATTGCCGCGTCGTACGCCGTCACGCGCGCGAATGCCTTGCGCGCCAGGCGCCATCGCGTGTCCGCGGCTATCGCGCCCTGGTTCGAGTCGAGCTCGGCGGCGATCGCGGCGTAGTCGGCGCCATCGACCACGACCGCGACGTCGCCGTGATTCTTCGCCGCCGCGCGCACCAGCGTGGGTCCGCCGATGTCGATATTTTCGATGGCCTCGTCAAGACTCACGCCGGGTTTGGCGACGGTTTTTTCGAACGGATAAAAATTTACGACCACCAGGTCGATCGGCTCGAGCCGATGCTGCAGCATCTGGCGCTGATGGCTTGCATCGCCGCGCCGCGCCAGGATTGCGCCATGAATCTTCGGATGCAGCGTCTTGACGCGCCCGTCGAGCATCTCGGGCGAGCCGGTGAAACTCTCGACCGATCTGACTTTGACGCCAGCCGCTTCCAGAGCCGCCATCGTGCCTCCGGTCGATACTATTTCCACGCCGTGCCGTTCCAGCGCCCTGGCAAAATCCGCCACCCCGGCCTTATCCGCGACGCCGATCAGCGCGCGTCTGATCACTACCCTGTCGCTGCTCATTGCCATCTAGCTCCGCATCCAGCTACGCAACTAACTACGAACGACGCGCGGCACCCGTTTGCCGACCGTGCAAAGCATCTCGTATGAAATCGTTTGCGCCAGCCGCGCGACATCGTTCACGCTGATAGTCTCTCCGCCCGACTCGCCCCACAAGATTACCTCATCGCCAACCGCCGCGCCCGCGATGTCGGTAAGGTCGATCGTCGTCAAGTCCATCGAGACCGCGCCGACCACCGGTGCGCGCCTGCCGCGGACGATCACTTCGCCGCCGTGTTGCAGCCCTCTGCGGTAGCCGTCGGCGTAACCGACCGGCAGCACGCCGATCAGGCTTTCGCGCGGCGCGACGAAGGTATGCCCGTAGCCCACGCCGCTTCCAGCCGGCGCGCGCTTGATCTGCATCAGCCGGGTCTTGAACGCCATGACGGGCCGCAACTCGACGCGCTCGCGCACGGCGGCCACCGGCGGCAGGCCGTAGATCGCCAGTCCCGGCCGCGCCAGGTTGAAATGCGAGTCGCGGCGCAGCACCAGCGCCGCCGAATTTGCAACGTGGATGACCGACGGCTTCATTCCGGCGGCGTTCATCGTATCGATCGCATCATTAAAGACGCGGAGTTGCGCGTCGGTGATCGGACTCTGCGGGTCGCCGGCGTTGGCCAGCAGGGTGCACACGCCCTCCAGGCGCACCGCCGATGCGGCGCGGACTGCCTCGATGACATCGGGAATATCCGCCGGCATCACTCCAAGCCTGGTCGCGCCGCTGTCAATCTTGACGTGAATCGGGAAGTCGATCCGGCCGGCCGATGCGGCCGCGCGGTCGAGCAGTCCGATCATAGAGGCCTCGAAGACGAACGGCGTCAAGTCGAGGGCGACAATCTCGGCTGCCTGCTCGGCGAAGAAGCCCGCCTGCAGGTACACGCGCGTGCGAATTCCCGCCTGCCGCAGTTCGCGCGCCTCGTCGAGCGTGGCAACTCCGAAATGACGGCATCCTTCGTCGATCAAGGTGCGCGCCACCGTCACCGCGCCATGCCCATAAGCGTCGGCCTTGACCACGACCATCAATTCGCCGTGCGCGGCCACGGCCCGCAGCGCGCGGAAGTTGGAGCGGAGCGCGCCGGAGGTCAATCTCGGCGATAGTGGGGCGTTGCGTCTCAATTGCCATCGAAGGGTGAATCTCTCTCTCTGCGCGCACGGACGCAAGCCCGCCGCTTGGCTTATTTCACGGGCGGTTGGATGAGGGTTCTGCTGACCAGTGAGGTTTCACCGATACCCGGCCGCGTATCCGGCGCGGATGAGGGCGCAAGGGGTCAGGTTGGTGCGCGCTTATCTCCGGCGAAGCAGCATAACGGTGCCTTGGAATACATATTTAGTAGTATTTCTCAGTTGATTATATTTACCTCACCTTGACACTAGTAAATTGCTAGTTCAAACTATAGAAAGCCGGAATCGATATAAGAGTCGGGTCCCGGCTTGATCCAGCCCTACAGTGGCCTTTCCGCTCGCCTTTGACCACGTTTTGCTAGACCAACGCCATTCGTACTATCGCAAGGCTTGAGGAGGCCCGCATGGCACTGCCTCGTCGCTACTCCGCATCCGCCAATCTATCGGCCGGCGCGGAAAATTTGAGCTTGCTCGCCGGAGTGACCGCCGGCCTCGCGTACTCAATCTTCGCCAGCTTTGTTACCAATGCGCTCACTCCCGTCACCGGACATCTCGTCGAAGCGGACTCGTTTCGCCGCGCCGCATCCTGCCGTTATCAGGAAGTCTTCAGCCTCGACGGCGCCATTCCCACTTTGCTGGTATCGCTGGTGGTGTTCGTCCTGGTTTGGTGGTCGATGCGCGTGATTCTGGAGCACTGGCAGCGTGAGGATTGGGGGCGCATCGGTGCAGTAGACCGAAGCTTGTCAGATGGACCGTTGCTCATCCCGGCGATAATCGCGCCGCCGCCGTCGGCAACTAGCAAGTAAAGTCGCACAAAATCGAAATTTCGGTTCGAGAAAAGGTGAAACAACTAATGAGTGGAACAACTGACAAAGTTAAGGGCCGCGTCGAAGAAGCGGCTGGCGTACTGACTAATGACCGCAAGCTGAAAAATCGCGGAAAGATGGATCAAGCTGCCGGCAAGGTCAAGGATGCGATCGGAGAGACGATCGACAAGGCGGTTGCGGCGGTCAATCACGACAACAAGCGCTAATAATTTCGCTGGCTCTCGAATATAGCTGGCAGCCGTCTCGGCTTAAGCCGGTTCCCGCCAAAAAAGCCTGCTTCAATTGCTGTGTCGCGCGAATCGACAACGCGATTTCAGTTCTCAAGGACGCAAATACAGCTTGCCTAAAGCTATCAACGCGGGTATAAATTCTACTTAATTTCCGGTACCCGGAGCATTAGCATTATCTTAGTCGTACTGGTGTTTTTTTCCTCGTTACGCGGGGGCGAAGCAAATGAAAAAGTACGCGGAAAAAGCACGAATCGGCGTGATCGCGCTCATGGCCGCGCTCGTGTTTGCGATTATCGGCCTTCGTAGTTCTTCAGGCCGCGCCGACCCCACCCCGACGCCGACCCCTCTGCTTTACGTTACGGACGGGCAAACCAACGCCGTGACGGCTTATCCCGCCGCGAGCAACGGCGACGTCGCCCCAATCGCCACCATCACCGGCGTGAAATCCCCACAGGGCGTCGCGCAGGATTCCAGCGGCAACATCTATGTGGCCAATGACAGCCCCGCCAGCGTGATCGTCTATGCGGCCGGGAGCACCGGCGACGCCGCCCCAATCGCCACCATCAGCGGACCCGACACCGGCCTGCAGGATCCACTCGGCATCGCGGTGGATTCCAGCGGCAACATCTATGTGACGGACGCCGGTAACGGCTCATGCGATGGCCACGCCAGCGTGTTTGTCTATGCGGTCGGGAGCACCGGCGACGCCGCCCCAATCGCCACCATCAGCGGCCGGTCGTTGTGCTACCCGATGGCGGTAACGCTGGATTCCAGCAGCAACATTTATGTGGCGGACGAAAACGGCGTGCTGGTATATCCGGCCGGGAGCAGCGGCGACGCCACCCCCAGCGCGACCATCCCCAGCTACGGGACCAACGACAAGTTGACGTACCCGATCGGCATCGCGCTGGATTCCAGCGGCAACATCTATGTGACGGCCTTTTACTTCGGCGGCGTGTTTGTCTATCCGGCCGGGAGCAATGGCGACGTAGCGCCCATGGCCAACCTCCCCGGTTACGGGCTCAACGACGGCCTGCTATGGCCATACGGCATTACGGTGGATTCCAGCGGCAGCATCTATGTGGCGGACGTCAACGCTGCCAGCGTGTTTGTCTATCCGGCCGGGAGCGACGGCGACGTCGCGCCGGTTAGGACCATCAGCGGTTCGCAGACAGAACTGTCTTCACCCATGTACATCGCCATTCAGCCGGTGGCTGCCACGCCGACCCCGACCGCGACGCCTACAGCAACCGCGACCGCGACTGCAACGCCGACTGCGACTGCAACCGCGACTGCGACGCCGACTAAAACTGCAACGCCGACGGCGACGCCGACCACCTCAATGTCGGTGACTGCTTCGCTTGCCCTCGGCAGCTCTCCCGTCGGCGACACGGTCACAAAGAGCCTGACGGTCAGGAACACCGGCCGCGCCCCGCTGTTCATTTACAGCACCGCTTCTAGCAACCCGGCTGAATTCGCCGCCACCGGAACCACGACCTGCCCGCCGGGCGGACTCGCGCCGAGCCTGACCTGCACGATCGCGATCGGGTTCACGCCTGGCGCGCTCGGCGCGCGCAGCGCGACGCTGTCGATCAACGACAACACCGCGACCAGCCCGCAGAGCGTGGCGCTTTCCGGCACCGGCACGATCGACATGACCGTCTCGCCCGCCAGCTTCTCGATCGGCAGCCTGAAAGACGGCTCCAAGGCGATCAAGGTGATCGTCGTGCACAATTATCAGACCAACCCGGTTTCGCTGAGCGAGGGCTTCACCGGGCCCAACGCCGGCGATTTCAGCGATCACCGGCGGCACCTGCACTTCGACGCTGGCGGCCAAGTCGGCTTGTTCGCTGATACGTTACTTTCGCTCCGACCGCGGCGGGCACCGAATCGGCGACCATGACGGTTACCGACAGCCCCGATCCGCTGGGTCCGTACACGGTTTCATTCAGCGCGCTGGCCACGATACCGGAATCCCTGTCGGCAACGAACCTGGTCTTCGGCAACGTCTACCAGACGGCCTCCAAGACACTGAGCATCACTGCTGACCAACAACGCCACCACCGGACTCGATCACGCTGACCGGCGCGACCATCGGCGGCGCCAACGCGGGCGACTTCGCGGTGACCGGCGGGAGCTGCGGCCCAACGCTGGCGGCGTCGTCGAGCTGCACCTACGCGGTGACGTTCACGCCCAGCACGGAGAATGCCGAAAGCGGCACGCTTTCGATCGCGGTTGCGGAAGACCCCAATGGCGGTCCGCCCGCAGTCGGTCTCAGCGGAACCGGAGCTACTCCCCTCAAGGTGAGTCCGGCGAGCATCGCTTTCGGCACGGTGACGGAGAACACGACCAGCAAGCCGAAGACGGTCACCGTGACCAACCTCGGCGGCGCGGCGGTTTCGCTGAGCGAAAGCGTCGGCGGGACCAACTTGCGCGACTTCGCGCGTGACCGGCGGGACGTGCACCGCGCTGCCAGGCGGGACGCTGGCGGGCGGCGCGCGCATCATGCACCTACACGCTGACGTTCACGCCGAGCACGGAGACTCCGGAGAGCGCGACGCTTGGGGTCAGCGCGTCCGGCGATACGGCCAGTCCGCACAACGTGAGCCTGACCGGCACCGGCTCGAGCGGCGGCCCTGGCTCGGGCACCGCCGGCTGACAGCCGGGTCCGGTGATGGCACAGTCGCCAATGACGGCTGGAGCGGCGCCTTGAGCGGGTAGCGCAGCGGTTGGTCGTCGGCCGGTGCCTGACGAGCACCGGGATGTAACCAAAACCGCCGGGGCGAGTTGATCGCTTCGGCGGTTCAGCTTCCCTGCTGCCAGCCCCACCTTATCGAGCGCCATCTTCGCTCATAGGCGGCGCGATCGGGCGGGATCGAGCCCGCCGCAATAGGACAACGCCCTGTGCGGCGATCGCGGCCAGGCAGGCCGCCGGCGCGCAGGAATTCGAGCATCACCACCCTGCGCGGGATACCTTAATCGTTGGCCGGCGTACCTGTATAATGATGCCGGCTATGGCGATCGATCTCGAAAGCGCACGCGAGCGGATGGTGCTCGAGCAGCTCGAACGCCGCGGGATAAAAGATCCGCGAGTGCTCGCCGCGATGCGCACGGTCGCCCGTCATCGGTTCCTTCCCGCGGAACTTCACGAGCACGCCTACGACGACGGTCCTCTGCCAATCGGCGACTCGCAGACTATTTCGCAACCGTACATGGTCGCGCTGATGAGCGAGGTCGCCGAGCTCCAAGGCACGGAGAAAGTTCTCGAAATCGGCACCGGTTCAGGCTATCAGGCGGCGGTGCTCGCGCGTCTGGCGCGCGCAGTCTATTCCGTCGAGTGCATCCCGCATCTTTACGATCGCGCCCGCGCGCTTCTCAACTCGATGGGCTTCAGCAACGTCTATCTTCGATGCGCCGACGGTTCGGATGGATGGCCCGAGGAGGCGCCCTTCGACGTCGTGATGGTGACGGCGGCGATGCCGGGAATTGCGCTTCCGCTGCTGAATCAATTGACGCCCGATGGGCGCTTGATCGCGCCGATTGGCGAAGATGAACTCCAGACCCTGGTGCGTATCAGCCGCAAGACCGGACACTGGAGCGAAGAATATTTCGGCGAGTGCCGATTCGTAAAGATGACGGGCAAGCACGGCTTTCAAGGTTAGCGCGATGGATTCGCGCGGCTCGCAGGATGCGGTGCGGCGGGCAGCGGTGGTGACGGACGGCGGATGATGCGATCGGGGAGCGGATGACAGGGACGCGGTGGATTTCGCGCGCGAGCGTGGCGATCGCGCTCGCTGCGTCGCTTTTGCTGGCGGGATGCGTTGGCGGCTCGCCGCCCTCGGCCTACACTGCCGCCGGTTCGCAGCGACCGGTCACTCACGTCGTCGTCGCGGGCGAGACCGTTTACCATATAGCGAATGAATACGGCGTCAGCGTCGGACGCTTGATGGTGGCGAACGGACTCAGCGATCCGCGCGAGTTGCGCGTCGGCCAGGTGCTGACGATTCCGGGCGCGTATCGGGCCGCGTCGATTGGGACTGCGTCGAGAGGGGTGCATCCGTACACCGGCGAGCGGGCGTCGCGCCAATTCCAGTGGCCGGTGTCAACAGGAGTGGTGTCGTCGGGATTCGGAATCCGCAACGGCGCGATGCATGACGGCGTCGATATCGCGGCGCCGGCCGGCACTCCCGTTTATGCCGCCGACAGCGGCGTGGTGATTTTTTCGGGCACGCTTCACGGCTACGGCAACACTGTGATCATTCGGCACGACGACGATTACGCGACGGTTTACGGCCACAACGAGCGCAACCTGGTCAGCGAGGGCAATCGGGTCGCGCGCGGACAGGAGATCGGAGAGATCGGGCGCACCGGGCGCACCACCGGAGCGAATCTCCACTTCGAGGTGCGCCGCGACAACGTCGCCAAAGACCCGCTCGCCTATCTGCCCGAGCCGGCATCTTCCGGCGGGATCAGCTTTGCTGCGGCCGGCGGCAGCTAGTATCTTTGACCGTCGCCCGCGGGCCTGCCCCAAACCAGTGCGACGGAATCAACGATGACCATCGAAGAAATCAAAAAACTGATTCGTAACGTCCCGGACTTCCCCAAGCCCGGAATAATATTCAGGGACTTCACCCCGCTAATCGCCGACGCGCGCGGGTTCGCCGCAGTGGTCGATCAGTTGGCGCAGCCTTATCTCGGTAAAGTGGACGTCGTGCTCGGAATCGAGTCGCGCGGCTTTATCGTCGGCGCGCCCGTGGCGTATCGATTGGGCGTCGGCCTCGCGATTGCTCGCAAACCCGGCAAGCTCCCGTCCAATACTGTGGATCAGGCCTACGACCTCGAGTACGGCAGCGCGTCGTTGCAGATGCATCAGGACGCGCTCGAAGGCCTGGGTCGCGTGCTCCTGGTCGACGACCTGCTGGCGACGGGCGGCACGGCTGCCGCGGCGCTGCAACTGGTGCAAAAGATCGGCGGCAACGTGATCGGATGCGCGTTCGTGGTCGAGCTCGACGCGCTCAAGGGACGCGAGCGCCTGGCGCCGGTCAACTGCTTCTCGCTAGTCCACTATGATTAAGCGATGCGGAGCCCGATGGATAATCGCGAACCGCGTGCGGCTGCGGAGTCGGATCGGCGCCGCCTGCTAATCGTCCTCGGCGTCACGTCGGTCTATCTCGTTACCGAGGTCGTCGGCGGCTATCTGACGGGCAGCCTGGCGCTGCTGTCCGACGCGGTCCACATGCTCACCGACATCGCAGCGTTGTGCCTGGGCCTGCTGACGCTGTGGATATCGACGCGGCCCGCATCGTCGGCGAAAACCTACGGCTATCTTCGCGCGGAAATCCTCGGCGCACTGCTCAACGGGCTTTTTCTCTGGCTGCTGGTGGTCTTCATCTGGATCGAAGCGGTCGGCCGGCTGCGAAACCCGCGCCCGGTTTCAGGACTGGGCGTGATGGCTGTCGCGATCGTCGGAATCGGCGTGAATGCCTTCTCCGCGTGGATGACTTCGAGCGACGCGCCCGGCGGCCCAAGGCGTGGGATGGCGATCCGCGCGGTGTTCGTGCACGTCATCTCCGATCTCATTGGCTCGGTGGGCGTGCTGGCTTCCGGCGCGCTCAACTATTTCACCGGATGGATGCAGGCCGATCCCGCCGTGAGCATATTGATCGGATGCCTGGTGCTGTACGGTTCGTGGGGTCTGGTGCGCGAGGGCGTGGACATCCTGATGGAATCGGTGCCGTCGCATATTGACCTGGACGAAATGCGCAACGACCTGCTGGCCGTCAGCGGCACCGAAGAAGTTCACGACCTTCACGTCTGGTGTCTGACCACCCGGCAGATCGCGCTTTCGGCGCATGCGGTGGTCGCGGCGGATGCGGATCGCGATCGAGTGCTGGCCGAGATGTGCCATCTGCTGCAGACCAAGTTCGACATCCACCATCTAACTTTGCAGCTTGAACGCGACAATCGCCGCGAACACGAGCCCGAACATTTTTGATTCAACCCGATGAACGCTGAAATGCTCACCTGATGGATACCTCGGAACCGCGCGCTCCGGGCGTGGACGACGCGGGCGCGCCGGAGTTGCACGACGAGCCCTGGGTCGTTCCGCCATTTCAGCCAATTCGGGCGATCGGCGCGGTCATCCTGATCGCGTGCGGCTTCGGGCTCTATGAATATGTGCTGGTGTCGTTCTGGTCGGTGCCGTGGATGGGCATTCACGAACGAATTCCGTGGCCCGCGTTCGCGATCGCGGCGGCTGCGATTGTGCTCTCGATTGCGGGGCTGCGCCTCGCGCTGGGACTCGATTCGCCGCACGCCAAACTCGGATTCGGTCTGCTCGCATTCCTGACGTGCATCGTCGTTGGAGCGGGCGGCGGCCGCTTCGTCAGCTATGCGATGCGCGCGACGCTGAATCCGCCGTTTGAGCTGAAGCTCGCGGTGGGACAGCGATTCCCAAGCTTCGCGCTCGTCGATCAGAACGACTCGATCCACCGCGGACCGGCGGCTTCCGATGCGCGCGCAACTTTGGTTTACATCTATCGCGGAGACTATTGCCCGTTCGCGCGATTCGAGCTCGCCGAACTGACCGCACGTGCCGGCGATTTCCACCGCGCCGGCGTCGATACGCTTGCCATCAGCGCCGATCCTATCGAGAGATCGAAGATGCTCGCGGGATTTCTCCGCACGAAAATCCCGCTGCTGAGCGATACCGGCGAATCGATCCTCGCACCGCTCGGTCTCGTGCAACATCATCGCAATGCCGAGCCCGACAACGCGATACCGGCGTTTTTTATCGTCGATCGAAACGGTGTCGTGCGATGGATTTTTACGTCGCCGTATTATCGTGAACTGCCGCGGCCGGATACGCTGCTCGACGCGGCAAAGTCAGTCATTGCCGGCCAGTCCACGACGGGTCAAGCGCCGACAGCATCGCCGCAGTAGCCAGGGCCGGCGAGTCGGCGGCAAATATCGCTCCGATCGACGCGACTCCTGCGGGCCGCGCGGCCGGATCGGCGGATGCGAACAATTCGCGCGTGCGATCGGGCGTGATGCCGCCGAGTGCGAAGACCGGGATCGCGCCCGCGCCGCACGCCGCCCGAAGGCCGCTCGGACCCCACGCGGATCCGGCAGCCGGTTTGGACAGCGGATCGAACACGGGACCGAAAACCGCGAAGTCGGCGCCATCGCGCGCGGCGGCGGCTACATCGGGGGGCGAGTGAGTCGAGACTCCGATGAGCCGATCGGGCCCGAGCAGCTTGCGCGCCATGCTGACGCCGATGGAATCGGCGGGAAGATGAACACCGTCGGCGCCGGCGGCGATTGCTACATCGACGCGATCGTTCACTATCAGCGGCGCACCGGCGCGCGTGCAAATTTCGCGAAGGCGGAGCGCCAGTTCGTAGAGAGCGCGCGCGGATAAATCTTTTTCGCGCAGTTGCAATGCGACAGTTCCGGGCGGCGCCGCTTCGCGCGCCGCTGCCAGCGCGGCCTGGCACGCGGAGATGAGATCGCCGCTGCTTACGACGCGGCGATCGGTGATCAGATAAAGTCGAAAGCTGACGCGCAGGGGCGACGGCAAGGCGGCCTACCCGATCAGGCCGGTCAGCGGGCTGGACGCGGTCGCGTAGAGCTTGCGCTCGATGCGGCCGGCGCGAAACGCCAGGCGCCCCGCCTCGACGGCGAGCTTCATCGCACGCGCCATCGCAAGCGGGTCCTTCGCGCCCGCGATCGCGGTGTTCATCAGCACGCCGTCGCATCCGAATTCCATCGCCTCGGCGGCGTCCGACGCGGTTCCCACGCCCGCATCGACGATCACCGGGACCTTCGCCTGTTCGATGATGATCGCCAGGTTGAACGGATTGCGGATTCCCAGGCCCGAGCCAATCGGCGCCGCCAGCGGCATCACCGCCACGCATCCGATCTCCTGGAGCCTCAGGCAAGTCACCGGATCGTCGGTGACATACGGCATCACCTTGAATCCTTCCTTGACCAGCACGCGGGCGGCTTCGATCGTCGCGGCGACGTCGGGAAACAGCGTCCGGTTGTCGCCGATCACCTCGAGCTTCACCAGCTCGCCCACGCCGACTTCGCGCGCGAGGCGGCAGGTGCGAATCGCCTCCTCGGCGGTGAAGCATCCGGCGGTGTTGGGAAGAATCTGGTAGCGCTTGGGATCGAGATAGTCGAGCAGATTTTCCTTGCCGCGATCGGTGATGTTCACGCGGCGCACCGCGACGGTCACTATTTCGGCGCCGCTGGCTTCGACGGCAGCCCTGGTCTCGGCGAAGTCGCGATACTTGCCGGTGCCGACGATCAGGCGCGAGTTGAATTTCATCCCGCCCAGTTCAAATGGAGTGTCCTGCATTTTTTTGCCTTGCGGTTTCAGCGACTATCCGCCGCCGACGAAGTTGATTATCTCGATATGGTCGCCCGCCCTTACAATAGTCTCATCGTATCTGGCCCTGGGCACGATCTCGCGGTTGAGCTCGACGGCCACGCGGCTGCGGCGCATGTTCAGGCGTTCCAGCAGGGCGGTCAGCGGGGTGTCGGCGTGGAGCGGGTACGGGTCGCCGTTTAGCGTGATTGAGGTTGCGATGGAGTCCGACATTTTTGAGCCGCTTCCCTCGTATTGGGAAGCGGCCCGTGCGCAACCGCGAAGGTTGCGCTGTCGGCTTCCCTACGCCGGCATTACCCGGATCAGGTTCGAGGGGTTCCCGCAGGATCTCAGTGCGTAACGCACACCCCCAGCCCAATGCGACTATACGATCAAGCTTGCGAGATTGTCAAAAACGCGCGACGCCGTGAGGCGCGTCAATCTTGGTCGAAGTAGTCGCTGTCAATGTGCTTAATTTCGTACGAATGAAAGGGGGCGACGCCGATGTTGTGCTCGATCATGAGGTCGGCCAGACGGTCACCGTCAATCAATATCACTTTCTGAGCTACATCTTTTGCATACTCGGTAGCGGTGCTTTTGAAACCACTCGTTGTGATGAAAACCCCTTTCTGCGCTTTCTTTCCTGCGAGCGCCCCAACAAAACTTTGAATTTCTTTTCGTCCAACCGTGTCTTGCCAGCGTTTCGCCTGCACGTAAATGACATCCAAACCAAGCTCGATCCTCGTTGATCACACCATCGATCCCCTCGTTCCCTCCCTTTTTTGTAACGCGGGCTGCCTCTTCCCTTGAACCTCCATAGCCCATTGCAACGAGCAAATCGATCACAAGTTCCTGAAAAAGGAACGGGTCCATCTTCCTGACCAAATCGAGCACGTCCTCGCATAGTGTCGCATGAAGCTGCTCGTAAGCGGTGCCGATCAGTTCTTCGGGAGTCTTTTTGGCCGTCGTTTCGCTTTCTCTGCTTTTGCTTTATTCCCCCGACCGCGTTGGAGGTTTGTTTCGTTTCCCTGGGTATAGCAGAAATGCTATGCTACGGGCTGTGGCAGAATGGACGATTGAGGTTCTCAATCAAACGGTCGAAGCAGAGCTGCTTGCTTTGCCGAAAGACATGCAGGCCCGCTTTTTGAGAATCTCCGAACTGCTGGAGGGCTTCGGGCCACAGCATGTGGGGATGCCACACGTGAGACCGCTAGGTGAGAAACTTTGGGAAATGCGGCTTCTGGGTTCTGCAGGTATCGGTCGGGCCATTTATACGGCTGCATCAGGGCGGCGACTTATTGTGCTCCACGCATTCGTAAAGAAGATTGCTAGAAGACTCCGCAGCGCGCGATCGACGCCGCGCGCAGGAGAATGAGGGAGATCACACCATGAGCAGGGGGCTGGATTCCGTGAAGAAGAAGATGCTGGCGGACCGCGAAGTCCGGACGGCCTACGCCGCTCTGGACGAAGAATTCGCGCTCGCCCGCGAACTGATCGCCGCGCGCGTTCGCGCTGGCTTAACACAGGCCCAACTGGCGGATCGTATGGGTACGACTCAATCGGCCATAGCACGGCTTGAGAGTGGCGCTCAGTTACCCAGCGTCAAGACGCTACTGCGCTTCGCGAAGGCCACAGACTCGCGGCCCGTCCTTAAACTACGGGCAGCGTAAAACCTCTCATCGCATTTGGCCTTGGGGACGATCTCGGCGGCGACGGCGCTCGGCTCACTTATCGCAACGGGTTTAGTTGGTCGGGGTGGCCGGATTTGAACCGGCGACCACTCGCACCCCAAGCGAGTGCGCTACCAGTCTGCGCCACACCCCGACGCGACGAACATTATATATTCGCTGCCGGCAAGACCACACCCATGCGCCGACGAGCACGAGCAGTGAGTCAGCTCTTTTTCTTCGGCGCGACGCGCGGACGCCATTGCACGAACGATCGCATATCGACTTGAAACGTCCACGCGCTTTTCGACTGGTCGATCAGGTGCACGATCTCGTCGCATATCGCCGCGGGCGGCACGAAGTGCGACGGGTCCACCTCGGGCATCGACTCCCGCACCCGCGCACTGTCCACGGCGCCGTCCACGTCGAGCGCGGCAGCATGCACGCCGAGATGCATGAACTCGTAGGCGACAGACTCCGCGATCGCGCGCTGCGCCAGCTTGGACGCGTTGTAGGCGGAGTATTGCGCCGGTCCGCTGCGCGACTCCGATCCCAGCACGAAAATCACGGTGCCGGCCTTGCGCTCGGCCATCTTGCCGATGACGGCCTGGGTGCAGAAGAACGGACCGTAGGCGTTGACCTTGAGCTGGAAGTCGAAATCCTCTTCGGTGATTTCGGTGAAGCGCTTGCGCAGATAGGCGCCGGCGTTGTTGATCAACACGGAGATCGGTCCGAGCTCGCGCTCGACGGTCTCGACCGCGGCGACGACCTGATCGCGGCGCGAGACGTCGGTGGGCGTCACGACCGCCTTGCCGCCCTGGGCGCGAATTAATTCGGCGGTTTCGTCGAGCTGCGACTTGGTGCGGGCGATCAGCCCGACCGCGTAGCCTTCTTTTGCCATTCGAAGCGCGATGTCGCGGCCGATGCCGCGGCCTGCGCCGGTTACCAATGCGACTTTTGCATCCGACATAGGGCCGAATCTTAGCCGCTGGCGGCCAGCGTGCAAACCTCCGCGCAAGCGCGTTGCGGATTTCGTCTTGGCACTCGACCGATCGAGTGGTAGGGTCGAATTATGAGCACGCGGCCGGCGCGATTGATCGTTGCGATATTCGCAGCGTTCGCGATGACCGTCCTGGTAAGCGCGCGCGCGGCGTTTTCGCAGGATGCCGAGGATTCCGCTCCAGGGGTAGACGCCAGTTGGGACGGGAGCGGGCCTGCCCTCGATGGGGATGCGGAAACGGCCGACAAGGTCCTGGAAATTCCCCAGGTCGTGGCGTGCGGCGATGACGGCGTATCAATGCCCTGCGCCGGCGGCAGCGATGAGGACGCCGACGACGCCGATGCCGACGCGATCAACGCATCGTCGCCCGGTGCGCCGCCGACCCTCGATGACGACACCGCAGACGCTCGATCTCCCGGTCCGGATGTGGGCACGGCCGACGATTATCAGAACGAGCCGACTTACGTGGTCCCATACGCTGCGTATTCTTCCACGGTGATTGTCGTGGTGGGAACGATGAACAGACCGTGGCAGTTTCCGCCGTCGCCCTACGCGGCGATGAGCAACCCGCTGATGCAGGCCGCGCGCCCGCCGCTGAATCCCGGCCTGTTGATGAATTCTCCCTGGATGCCCGGGTTCAACCACCCGGCGGGCTATCCGATGATGGGGATGATGATGTCGCATGGTGTCGTTCGGATTCCATCATTTCGGAGCCCATCATTGACGGCGCCTCGCCGGCCGTTTCGTTTACACTGAGTTCCCGCGCTATTATCTTGGCCCGATCGCGCCGCTATCGACGGCGGTGGTCAGACGGAGATTTGTCATGTTGATAACGGTGGACGTCGGCAACACCGATACCGTGATTGGAATTTACGAAGGCGAGCGCCTGCGCAACCACTGGCGCATCTCGACCGTTCCCGATCGCACCACCGACGAGCACGGCGCGCTGCTCAGCATTCTTCTGGCGGCGGCGGGGATCGAGGGCGTCCTCAAGCCTGAAGGGGTTGCGATCGCGTGCGTGGTTCCTCCGCTCAACCAGGTGATGGAGCAAGTCGCCGAGCGCTATTTCCATTGCGCGCCGCTGATGGTGGGGCCTGGAATCAAAACCGGCATGCCGATTCTCTACGAGAATCCCAAGGAAGTGGGAGCAGACCGAATCGTCAACGCGGTCGCCGCCTACGAGCACTACGGATGCGCGTCGATCGTCGTCGATTTTGGCACCGCGACCACGTTCGACTACGTGACCGGCAAGGGCGAGTACGCCGGCGGTGCGATCGCTCCCGGGCTGGGCGTCTCGATGAACGCGTTGATCGAGCACGCGGCGAAGCTCTATCGCGTCGAGCTGGTTCGGCCGCGCGAGGTTGTCGGGCGCACCACGGTCGGCTCGATTCAGTCGGGGCTGATCTTCGGCTACACCGCGCTGGTGGACGGGCTGGTCGGGCGCATCCTGAAGGAGCGCGGCGAAAAGGCGCGCGTCATCGCGACCGGCGGTCTCGCCAAGCTTATTGCGCCCGAGAGCGAAACGATCGAAGAGGTGGACGAGTTTCTGACGTTAAAGGGACTCAGGCTGATCTTTGAGCGCAACCGGCGCTAGCTTTTGAGGGACGTTTGATGAGCAAGCCCGGGCGAGTCGTGACCGATTCGATGATCGGACTCAAGATGCCGGATTACTCGCGGCTCACGCCGCGCGTTGCGACCGTGCTCGGCCACAATCCGAGTCCATTTACGGGACCCGGCACGAACACCTATCTAGTGGGCACGTCGAAGCGGCCGCTACTGCTCGACACGGGCCAGGGTGTGGCGATATACGCCGACCTGCTCGAAGCGGCGCTCAAGGAACTCTCCGGCAGTATCGGACTCGAACGGATCGTGCTGACTCATGCCCACGTCGATCATCTGGGAGGCGTGCGCCAGGTGATCGAAAGATTCGGCGAGCTGGAAGTATTGAAGATGCCGTGGGAGGGCCACGACGCCGCGGCCGGCGCGATTTCCGCGATCGGCCATGGCGCAGTAGTTCACACCGAAGGCGCCACCCTGCGCGCGGTATTCACTCCCGGGCACTCGCCCGATCACTTGTGCTACTATCTCGAGGAAGAGCGCGCATTGTTCACGGGGGACGTCGTGCTGGGCGCAGGTACTACAGTCATTCCCGACGATACTGGCGACCTCGGCGAGTACATGGATTCGCTCAGGCGCTTGCTCGAGTTCGAGCTCGAGACGATTTATCCGGCGCACGGTCCGGTCATCCGCAATCCGAAAGAGAAGATCCGCGACTACATCGCTCATCGCGAATTGCGCGAACGCCAGGTGCTCGAGGCGCTCGCGGACGGTGCGGGACTGCTCGAGGTGATGGCGATCGTGAAGAAGATCTACGTTGACGTTCCCGAGTATCTGCATCTTGCCGCTGCAAGCTCGGTCCGCTCTCATCTGCGAAAGCTCGAGCGAGAGGGCCGCGTGGTGGAGCATGAAAAGCGCTGGAGTGTTAACTAGCAAAGCGCGGATGCATCACGCTTTTGGCGCATCGATCGCCGCGATGCTGCTCGCTGCGTTCGTAAGCACGCCTGCGGCGGCGCAGTCGGGCGCCGACACAGCAGCTTCTGAGACGTGGAAGACGGCGGCCGCATCAGCGGCCGCGTCGGCGCCAACCGCGGGATCCGGCGCTGGCGCTCCGATCGCAGAAGCTCCCGCGCCCTTGGCTGCGCGCACTGCCACCGCGCCATCGGCAGATTCCGCGACCGCCGCAGGTACATCGAACATGGTTGCGACGCCGCCCGACCTGGACAACGCGCAGCCCGGCATCGCGGAGATTCCGTCCGTCAATTCTTCCAATTCTGCGGGCGCATCGCCGCAGCAGCCGCCGGGCACTGCGGATTCGCAGCCATCCAATGAGAGCAGTGAGGTCGCGCGTTATCAGGAAGAGCAGAGCGGGATGCCGCCCGAGCAGCTCAGGAGCTTGCAGCAGTTCGACAGCGAGGGCGAGCTTTCGACTCCATTCGGAATGCAATTGCGTGAAGCAAAGCGCGCGCTCAAATCCGGCGAAGAGGCTGACGGCTTGCTGATCACGGTCGTCGAGAAAGGCAGCCCGGCGGCGGCCGCCGGCTTGCACGCCTACAATCACAATATCCATGACGCGCTTACCGCGGCTGCGATGGTGGGAGCGGTTTTCTCCGGTGGATTGGCGGTGGTGGTGATTCCCGCATTGGACTACATGCAAGTCGGCGAAAACTACGACATGATCATCGGCGTCGACGGCTCGCGGGTGACCAACTTTCTCGACTTCCAGGACCGGATGCGCGACCTTCAGCCGGGCGAGGTGATCTACCTAAGCGTCGTGCGCAACGGCAAACGCCTGCAGGTGACGATGCCGGTGCCGGCCAACGTTTTGCAGGCCACCAACTGATCGAGCGTCCCGAGCTTTACGGACCGGGCGACTTTCTCTATATTGTTAAATCCGTCCGTCGAGGAAGACTTTTCCGGCGAGACGGTGTTGAGTTGAGTGCCTCCGGTGCGGAGGCGATGACATTTGGCGTCTGCTCGCGCCTGGATCCGATGCATGGACCGGGACTCCGAGTGATTCGAGCGCTCGTTCATTCGAGGTTGCTCTGATGCGGGGTTGCCGGGTACGCGGCAGCCCCGATTTGTTTTTGGGAGCAAGTGAAGAACTGAGAACTGAATCGTTCGAGAGGGAACATGACGCAAGACAAAGTTCGCGTGCCCGATCTCGCGCGCATGAAGGCCGCGCGTCAGCCGATCACGATGCTGACTGCGTACGACTTTGCATTCGCGAGAATCTTCGACAACTGCGGCGTCGATCTGCTGCTGGTCGGCGATAGTCTCGCGATGGTGGTGCGCGGCGAGGCCAACACCCTGGCTGTCACCATCGACGAGGTCATCTACCACACCCGTTCGGTTGCACGCGCGCGGCGCCGGGCGCTGGTCGTCGCCGACATGCCGTTCCTGTCGTACCAGGTAAGTCCTGAAGACGCGCTGCGCAACGCCGGCCGCCTGGTCAAGGAAGGCGGCGCTGAGGCGGTGAAGCTCGAAGGCGGTGTCGCGATAGCCGCTGCGGTGGCGAGAATCACGGCGGTCGATATCCCGGTGATGGGCCACGTCGGACTGACGCCGCAATCGGTTCATCGGATGGGCGGGCATCGCGTGCAAGGCCGCAAATCCGGCCGCGCTCCCGGTTGCCGCGAACGGCTGCTTGAAGACGCCGCCGCACTGGAAGCCGCAGGCGCATTCGCGATCGTGGTCGAAGGCGTGCCGCCGTCGTTGGCGCGCGAGATTACCGCCCACGTCGCTATCCCGACTATCGGCATCGGCGCCGGGCCCGATTGCGACGGCCAGGTGCTGGTGATGCACGACATGCTCGGGCTGGGCGAGTCGTGCGCGCCGCGCTTCGCCAAGCCGTTCGCGCATCTGTGGGACGAGGCCGCGGCCGCTGCAAGCAGCTACGTGCGCGAAGTGAAGGAGCACGCGTTTCCCGCGCCGGAACATTGTTACGCCGAAGCGAGGGGCGCGGCGCGATGATGGTCATCACCTCGCCCGGCGAGATGACCCGCTTCGCCGAGAGCGCTCGCGCCAGCGGCAAACGAATCGGGCTGGTTCCCACGATGGGGTTTCTGCACGACGGCCATCTGGCGCTGATGCGCGAAGGGCGGCGGCGGTCCTCGCTGCTGGTCGCGTCGATCTTCGTCAATCCCACCCAGTTCGGCCCCGGCGAGGACTTCGCGCGCTATCCGCACAACTTCGAGCGCGACTGCGCGATGCTCCAGACCGTCCCGGTGGACGTGGTGTTCGCGCCGGAGCCTGAGGCGATGTACTCGCCCGACGCGCAGACCTGGGTCGAAGCGGGCGAGATTACCAGCGGCCTGTGCGGTCCGCATCGCCCCGGCCATTTCCGCGGCGTGACGACGGTGGTCGCCAAGCTGTTCAACATCGTCAAACCGCATCTGGCGGTTTTCGGCGAGAAGGACTTTCAGCAACTGCGCACGATCCAGCAGATGGTCCGTGATCTGAACTTCGACGTCGAAATTATTCCGGTGCCGATCGTGCGCGAAAAGGACGGCCTCGCGATGAGTTCGCGCAACGCCTACCTGTCGTCCGCCGAGCGTGAAGATGCGCTCGCGCTGAGCCTCGCGCTCCGCGCAGCCCGCGAGAAGCATCGCGCGGGCGCATGCTGTGCAGAGGAAATCGTGTTCGCGGCGACTCGAGTGCTCAACCGGATGAAAGGAATCGCAATCGAATACGTCGAAGCAGTGGATGCCGAGACGCTCGCGCCTTATCCGTCGCTCGATCGTCCGATTCTAATCGCGATTGCCGCGCGCGTCGGCAAAACGCGGCTGATCGACAACGTCGTGCTCCAGCCGTAAGCGCGCCGGGCGGGCGGAGTGTTCGACGCGGGAACTTGATTGAATGCGGAACCCACCGTGGGTTCCGCACCTCCTTGGGCAGGGGTGACCCCTGCACCCAGTGAAAAAGAGAAGATGCGAGGAATCTGCGCGCGCATGCTTAGAAGGGGTTGATCAAAGAAAGAGCCCGCGGGCGCCCGGTCAGGTCATCAGGAGAATCAGGAGGCCGCCGGCTACGATGAAGCCGCCGCCAAACAGGATTCTGTCATCGGGGATCTGCTTGAAAAGAATGAACGAGATCACCTGCGACACTACGAAGAAGACCGCGATATAGATTCCCATCAGCCGATTGAAATCGAGACCGCTCAGATTGACCAGCACTCCGTAGGCGAAAAGAACGAATCCGCCCGCAGCGAGCCAATAGGCCGGTCCGCGAAGTCCTATCCGCACGAGCGCATCGCCGCCGACTTCGAGTGCTGCGGCGAAAATCAGGATCGCGAGAGTCTTTAAGATCAAATCCGGGCTGGCCTAATAATAGTCAACCGGGTCGATCTGCCGCTTGGCGCCCCAGTAGAAGAGCATATTCTCAGTCAGACCCTGCCAGGTGAACTTTCCCGGCGGCATCAGCAGGCGCTTGAACATCGACTTGAGCGAGTAGAACTCCTTGGTGCATCGCCACACGCCTTCTTCGACTTCCTGCGGCGACATGTTCTTGGGCACGAACATGCAGCGGAAGTTGTTGGTGTAGAGGTCGGCGTCGGGAATGATGACGCGGCCCTCGTCCTCGAGCTGCGTGCGCATCGGGGTGCCCACGCGCGGCGTGACGGTGTTGAAGAAGGCCTCGGGCGCCTTGACCTCGTGCAGGAACTTCAGCGTGTCGTCGAAAATTCCCGGATGATCCTCTTCGAGCCCGAACAGGAAGTTGAGCGAGTAGTAAATCCCGTACTTTTGGAGCTTCTTGAGCAGCTTCTTGTAATGGCCGGCGTGATTCTGAATCTTGTTCATCGACAGCAGGCTGTCCTGGCTGATCGATTCGACGCCGATGTTGACGTGGAAGACGCCCGCCTTGGCCGCCAGTTCCAGCAACTCGTCGTCGTGATTCGAGTTGATGGTCCACAGGCACGAGAAGCGGATGTTGAGCGGCTCGAGCGCCTTGAAAAGCTCGCGCGCGAACTTGTGCTTGCCGGTGATCTGATCGTCGATGAACTGAAAGCGCTTGAAGCCGGTAATCTTGACGACCTGCTTAATCTCCTCGACGATGTCCTCGATCGGCCGGGTCCGATACGCGCCGTCGTAGAACACCGGGATCTCGCAAAACGAGCATCGATAAGGGCATCCGCGGCTGGCCTGCACCGGCACCGCCTTGAACAGGTAGCGATTGAGCTTGAGCAGCTCGTGGCGCGGGCGCGGCAGGTTCTTGAGATCGTGGAGCTTGTCGGCCTTGTAAATCGGTTTGAGTTTGCCGTCGCGCCAATCCTGCAGCAGTTCGGGCCAGACCAAATCGGCCTCGCCCTTGACGACCGCGTCGCAATGCTGGAGCGCCTCTTCGGTCTGCAGGGTCGCATGGAATCCGCCGAACACGACCGGGATGCCGCGCTTGCGGAACTCGTCACCGAGCTGGTAGGCGCGCAGCGACGCGCCGATGGTGGTCGTCATGCCGACCAGGTCCCATCCACCGTCGAAGTCGATGTCCTCAAGACGCTCGTCGCACAGGGTTACGTCGTAATCGTCGGGCGTCAGTCCCGCCATCAGCGGAATCATCAGGCCCATGATCAGCCGCCAGCGAGTCTTATGCGGGGTGCCGTCGAGATGGACGGTAGTGGGTTGCACCAACAGAATTCGAGGTTTCTTTCCGTTCATACTTCCTCTGCCTGCGCAGGGTTTGATCCGCCTTGCTACAGGCTTTCAGGTTTCATTGACGGTTGACGATGCGGTCCATCCGGTAATCCATATCAGGGCGAGGGCGAACACGTAAGTGCCGAAGGCCGTGCCCCAAGCGAAGTACTCTAGCCGATTAACCACAGCTAAGACCACGACCAGGTAGGCGAAATCGCGCCCGCTCCATCGATCGACTTTGTCCAGCCACGCGGCCGCCTGCTCGCCCTTTATCTTGAAGGCGCGCCAGGTCGCGTAGGCACACATCATGAATCCGCCGAGCAGGATCGGAATCAGGTACAGGTAAGCGCGGCTGTGATCCACCCGGTAGCATCCGACGAGCAGGCCGATGAAAACAGCGACGTGCACAATATTGTCGGTGGCTACATCGAGCGTGCCGCCGAACTCGCTCTCGACCATTTTAAGCCGCGCCAGTTCGCCATCGACGCCGTCGATCGTGATCGAGATCAGAAAGAAAACTGCCGCGAACAGCCGCATCCAGTAATTCGGAACCGAGAACATCCAGGCGCACACCAGGCCGAACGCGGTGTTGGCGACCGTGACCATGTTGGGCGTGACGCGGGTCTGCGCGAGCCAGTAGCTGATTCGCCACGAGATCCGGCGGTCAACCCATCGCGCCATCGGCGCGTCTTTGTGAGCGGATTCCTCGCGAATCGATCTCGCCAGCCGCAGTTCCGCTTCCTCGCGATCCTCGGGCCGCCCGTTCAGCGCGAACGGCAGCAGACTGGCCGCGGGCGCCGCGAACCGGGTCGAAATTCCCCCGCGCTTGAGAATCTCGCCGATCGGACCGGTCGCGATTTCGCCGCCCTGGTCGCGATCGGTGCTGAATTCCCGATGTACCGATCGCGGATTGGAGGCGTGCGCCGCCAGGATCCGGGCGAGCTGCGACTTTGCGAATACCAGGTTTCCCGAAAAGGACACGCACGGCGATGACGGGTCGATGGCCAATCCATCCGCATCCCGATGATTCAGAATCTCACTGAACGATTCGACCATCGAGACCGAGTCGCGATCTTTGAACCGGCCCATCGCGCGCGCGACCTCCGGATACAGCTCGCGTGGGGCGGCCACGACAAACCGTTTGATCCCGGCGCGTTCGCAATTGATCATCAGCCGCTCTAACAGCGGGCGGCCGAAGACCGCGCTATTGGCGCGGTCGGGTGCAGCGATTAGAGCAGTCTCGATCACCAACGTCTTACTTGAACCCGTTTTCCCCCGTTTTCTGCAATGACGCCACGGTAACACAGCCGTAACGCGAGCGGAAGTAAGCCTGCTAATAACTTCAATCTCGAATTATGAGGCTGGCTCCTGCCTGACGTATAGAGGCGGGCTGCCGGGGCTGATAAACTGACCGATTCATGGCCACGATTACCGCTCTGCTATTCGATTTTGGCGGCACGCTCGACGGGCCTGCGCATTGGCTCGATCGGTTTCTCTCAAGCTACCGAGGCGCGGGAATCGAAATTTCGCGCGCCGAACTCGATCCGGCATTCGAGCACGCAACGCGAATCGGATACGGTGCGACCAGGATCGTGGCGTGCTTCGGGATGGCGGAGCTGGTGCGATTCCTGGTTGGCCATCAATTCGAATACCTGCGCAAAAGCGGGCCGGAGGGGCTTGCCGCGATGCTCGGCGACGCCGGCGCCGCCGGACGCCATCGATTCGTCGAGCAGGTCACGAACTCATTCGTCGGCGAGACGTCTGCCGGATTGGCGCATAGCCGCAGCGTCCTCGGCACGCTCGCGGGGCGCTTCAAAATGGGCGTCGTTTCGAACTTCTATGGAAATCTCGACGGCATCCTGGCCGAGGCGAAGCTGGATCGATTCTTCGCCGCGGTTGCCGATTCATCGCGCGTAGGAATTTTCAAGCCCGACGCGGGCATCTTCGAAGCCGCGCTGAAAAAAATGCATTGCGCGCCCGAATCGGCCGCGATGATCGGCGATTCGCTGGCCAAGGATTGCGCACCCGCACACAAACTCGGAATGCGGGCCGTCTGGCTGCGCACCGAGCCGCGATGCGGCAACGGTGCATCAGGGCGGGAGGCGGCGGCCGACATCACGATCCGCTCGATCGACGAAGTGGCGCAAATTCAATGGTGAAGGGATTGCAAGGAGCGATCATCGCCGCCGGCCGCGGCGAGCGGCTGCGCAACTCGACGCGCGACGATATCCCCAAGCCGCTGGTCAAGCTGGGCGGCGAGGCGATGCTGTCGCGGCAGGCGCGTGCGCTGATCGCCGCGGGCGCATCGTCGGTGGTTGCGGTAATCAACTCCGAGACGGCGCGGGTGGCGAGCGAGAACGAAATGGCGCTCGAGATTGCGCCGTCGATCAGGTTGATGGTTCGCGACACCGCCAACTCGATGGAAACGATGCTGGCGCTGGGCGAGATGCTGGAACCGGGATGGTTTATCGCGGCGACGGTGGACGCGGTAATTCCGCAGGCGGAATTGGCGCGTTTTGTTAATGAGTCGCGGAAAAAAATCGAGGATTGCAGAGAGAAAAAATTGGCGGGCGTGCTGGCCGTCACGCGATGGCGCGGCGAGGCCAAGCCACTTTTCGCCGATGTAACAGAAAATGGCTTGATCGTGCGGCTGGGCAACCGTCAGACTTCCATGGTGACGGCGGGACTCTATTTCCTGTCGACTCGAGTGTTTGACTACGGCGCTGACGCGCGCCGCGCGGGACTCGACGCGCTCCGCCGCTTCCTTGCGCTGATAATCGAGCGCGGGATGCAACTTGAGGCGATCGAGATCGAAGGATCGATCGACGTCGATGAAGCGCCGGATCTCGACGCCGCGCGCATCGCGATACGGAAGATGCAATGAGCTATCGAGCATTGGGAATTTATCGGGAACCCGAATTTTCACCGGGCAAGGTCGAGGCCGACGCCGCGATTCTTGACGCCACCTTGTCGGAACTGGAGCGCGAAGGCGTCGAGATAGAGACGATCGATGCGGTGAGCTTCGCGACGGCCGCAGCCATCCGCGCCGATGTCGTACTGCCGATGTGCCAGGGTCCGCGCGCGCTCAAGCGTCTGGCGGAAGTCGAGCAGGCGGGAGCCATCGCGATCAACTCCGCGCTCTCGATTCGCAACTGCTACCGCGATCTGCTCGCGCCCGGGCTGGAGCGGGCCGGAGTGCCGACGCCGGCGGGCGCGCTGGTGGAGGCAGATGCGCCGCTTTGTGCGCGCAAGCTTGGCGGGCTGGATTTGTCGGCGGGAGTGTTCGTCAAGCGCGGCGACTTGCATGCGCTGGCGCCTGAAGATGTGCAGCGGGCGGCCGATCGCGCCGAGGTCGAATCGATTCTCGCCGATTTCGTACGGCGGGGGATCCGCTTCGCCTACCTGCAACAGGAAGTCGTGGGCCGGGTCGTCAAATTTTACGGCGTCAGTGGAGTTTCCTATTTCACCGTTCATCCCGAAGATGGAGAAGTCGCCGAAGCGGCGGTGCGCGAGCTGTCGGAAGCGGCTTTGGCGGCAGCCGCGGCGCTTGGACTGGAGGCATGGGGTGGAGACGCGGTCTTGAGTGGCGATCGATTTGCGATTATCGACTTTAACGACTGGCCCAGCTATGGCCGGGTGCGCCGACCTGCCGCACGCGCGATTGCACGGCGCGCGATGAGTCTGCTTGGCCGCCCGCGCTAGACGCGGCAATAAATTCAAACAAGGAATCGGACCGGCACCATTTTGATGACAACCAGCGACGGAAAACTTCCAGCGATCAGGACATCGGTTCCAGGCCCCAAGTCGAAGGAGATCTTCGACACCGAACAAAAGTATATCGCGCCCGGCCGCCAGCGAATTTCGCTGCTCGTCAGCATCGCGTTCGATCACGGTGAAGGCGCGACGCTTACCGACGCCGACGGCAACACCTACGTGGATTTCTTCGCCGGCGTCGGGGTCGCGAGCCTCGGCCATGCGCATCCCGCACTGGCGCAAGCGCTGGCGCGCCAGGCGTCGCGGCTGATGGTCGGCACGTTCGCGACCAAAGAGCGCGCGGCGGCGTTCAAGCTGCTGGCCGAAGTCGCGCCGGCGGGCCTGCGCCGCGCACATCTATATAGCGGCGGCGCGGAGGCGGTCGAAGCCGCGCTGCGGCTGGCGCGTTCGGCGACCGGCAAGCACGAAGTCGTGAGTTTCTGGGGCGGCTTCCACGGCAAGTCCGGCGGCGTGATCGGACTTATCGGCGACGAATCGAAGCAAGGCTACGGACCGCTGCAGGGCGGTCAATACACGGTGCCGTACGCGGACTGTTACCGATGCCCGTTCAAGTTGAAGCATCCCGAGTGCGGGCTTTACTGCGTCGATTTCGCGCGCCAGCAAATCAAGATGAGTTCCGCCGGCGCGCTCGCTGCGATCGTCGCCGAGCCGATGCAGGGCACCGCAGGCAACGTGATTCCGCCCGACGACTGGATGCCGGCGGTCAAATCGGTGGCCAAGGATTTCGGCGCGCTGCTGATCGCCGACGAAATGATCACGGGCTTTGGACGGACCGGAAAATGGTGGGGCGTCGAGCACAGCGGCGTTCGCCCCGATATCGTCACCGTCGGCAAGGGGATGGGTTCCGGATATCCGGTTTCGGGCGTGCTGCTAAGCGACGAACTGGGCAAGGCGGAGCCGTTTTCGAAGCCGAGCGCGTCGTCGTCGAGCTACGGCGGAAATCCGCTGGCGGCGGTGGCGGTGGCGGAGACGATTGGCGCGATTCAGAAGCAGCATCTGGTCGAGAACTCGCGCAAGGTCGGCGCGATGATGCTGTCGCGGCTGGTGCAGCTCAAGGAGAAGTACCAGTTCATCGGCGACGTCCGCGGCAGGGGACTGATGATCGGCGTCGAGCTGGTGCGCGATCTCGAGACCAAAGAACTGCTCGGCAAAAAAGTGACCGAGCTGATATTCGCCGAATGCCTCAAGCGCGGGTTGGTGATCATGGGCTACTTTCCCAAGATTCGAATCAACCCCGCGCTGGTTATTACCGAGGCGCAAGCCGAGGCCGGCATCGCGATCCTCGACGAAGTGTTCGCGCACGTTCGCGACCACGTCGATTGGCGCCACGCATAAGAGAGCTTTTTCGATGGCCAACCCCAATGGCAACGCGGCGCTGTTCTTCGATCTCGGCGGCACGCTGGTCAAGCTCAACGACACGCGCGAGATTCCGCTCGACGCAAACGGCGAGGTAGTAGTCGAACTGCTTCCCGGCGTGGCTGAAAAGCTTCGCCCGATGCACGACCATCTGATGTTTGTCGTGACCAACCAGGCGGGAATCAGGCGCGGCCGGCTGACGGCGGAAAAAATGGAGGCTGCGCTGGCGAAGCTCGACCATCAGCTCGGCGACATCCTGACCGCGTGGCAAATCTGCCCGCATACCGACGACGACAAGTGCGAGTGCCGCAAGCCCAAGGGTGGAATGATCACGGAGCTTGCCGAGCTGTACGGGGTGGATTTGGCATCGTCGACGATGGTGGGCGATCAGGAAGTCGATAGGCTGGCGGGCGAAGCGGCGGGCGTCGCCAGGTTCGTCGCAGCGAAGGATTTCTTCGGCTGGCAGGGGTGACCCCTGCACCCAGTGTTAAGGCCGCCCGCCGTTGGCGGGCGCGGACCCTCTGCCAACGGCTTAATGCTGGCCAGCCGTGCCAACGGGCTAGAGGCGCCGCGCGTGAGAGAAAAGAAAACGCCGGCAGGAGTGAATGCTCCTGCCGGCGTCGTGCAATCCAAATCGTAAGGCGAATCGCCTTACTGGCGCTTACTACATGTGTCCGGTTTCGGCCATCTTCACCATCGCCTCGGTGGTGAAGAACGCTTTATCCACCGCACCCATGTTGATGTACCAGCATTCACGCTCGGTCGTCTCGTGGCCGGGCAGGTAGCACATCGTTGCCTGGCCGGTCTGCAAATCGGTGGAGCAGGAGCCGACGACGAATTCGCGCTTGAAAGGATAGATGGCGATTTTCGCGTCGGGTACCGGACGATCGCGATACGCGAGCCAGAAGGTGTTGTTGCGGAACAGCGCGCCGCTGCGATCGTAGGTATCGACGTACGGCTCGAACCACATTTCGGAATCCATGTAGACGACGGTCTTGGAATCGAGCGCCTCGGCGTTAACGCTGCGCCTCGGCTCGGCGCTCACGATGTACATGTGGCGCATCTGCCAACGCTCGGGGCATGCGCTGCCGCCGCCATCGGTGTCGCATCGGATTTCCGGTGAATGCTCGGCGTCAACCGTCGCCAGCATCTGCTTCTCGCCGAGGAACTTATAGTCGTACTCTTCGATCTTGGCATTGAAACCCGAATAGCGATCGGGGTCAAAGCTCTGCGCGGTGGTCGCGGTCGAATTCATCGCCTCGTTCAGACGGCGCAGGCGCCGGGTGCCGGGCTCCCAGCTCCAGGTGTCGTCGCCATGAGTTGCTTCGCCGTACCGATAACGCAGCAGACTGCTGCCGCGTTCATTCTGGGGCGCGAGTTCGGGACCGAGCAGGAATAACCACAGGCGGTTGGTAATCTTGAAGTCGGGATCGACGGGCAGCGGCTCGACCTCGGTTCTGCCCACGAGGTCATAACCGGCGTAGTGGCCGGTCTGATAGTACCAGATTGCAAAGTAGGGCTTGTTGCGGCCGCTGTAAACCGTGTCGCAATCGTAATATCGCAGGTCGTAGTCGTCATTGCTGATCGGACGCCACATGGCGTTCCAGATGACCTTGTTGGCGACGTACGGATCGTTGGCGTCGATCATCGGGAAGGGCTGTCCGGCGACATAGCCGATGACGGTGCGATGATCCTTCGAGAGCTGCACCTGCGAGGAATATTTTTCGGTCGCGTCCGTATACGGAGGCGGCCAATCGATGCGCTCGGTGGGGACGATTTTCATCGTCATCCCGCGCTGCACCTTGTAAAACACGCCCGGCGAAACAAGATCTTTCACCTTCGACGCGTTGTCCGGAGTGATGAAATCGCCCGGCTTCACCTGCGCGGACGCGAGCGATACGCCGAAAATGAGTGCGAGCGCAAACGCGGTGACAGTCGCAACGAGCTGCGTCGCTCTGTGGGGGAGTCTGATCATTGCCGTTCCTCCGATTTGGTCTCTGCGCCAGGAAGCGCTATAAGCCAATCTGATAGTTCGCTCGCACAGATTGTGCCAGCACTAATCACTGGAATTTCCAAGGGGTCATCATTAGAATCCGTTACGTCTCTGGCGCGCTCTGATACATAGTGCTTCCGTTTGAGTCATCGCGATTGCGCCAACGGTGTCCAGCGGAGAGCTAAATCAGAAGGCTGACGCCGGCGATTCGGGGCCGCAGGCGCTTGCAAGCATCCACCCACCATCCACAGGTTCGTGCACAGCCCTTGCATTTCTTGCGTATCCGGCTAAACTGCGGTTAGCACTCAGGCATCGCGAGTGCCAATTGACAAACCCCGGACAGTAATTAACTTTCCGACGGCTGGAATCGTCCAGCCAAGCAACACTTTTCGCAAGCTAAGGAGGCTGCTGGTCCCCAATGAAAATCAAGCCACTGGGCGATCGAATTCTCGTCAAGCGTATCAAGGAAGAGGAGCGGACCAAGGGTGGAATAATCATCCCGGACACCGCCAAGGAAAAGCCCCAGGAGGGCAAGGTTGTCGCCGTCGGCAAGGGCAAATATGGCGACGACGGCAAGCTTATCCCCATCGAGGTCAAGGCGGGGGACAAGATCCTGTTCGGCAAATACTCGGGCAGCGAGTTCAAGCACGAGGGCGAAGACCTGCTGATCCTGCGCGAGGACGACATCCTGGGAATCATCGAGTAGGCATTTGGGCCTGCCCGCGAGCGAGTCCCAATCTGATCCAGTGAAAAAATGAAACCGTCAATCATAGGAGAGGCAAAAGAATCATGCCTGCAAAGATAGTTCGTTTCGGACAAGAATCGCGCGAGAAGATCCTCAAAGGGGTCAATGTTCTCGCCGATGCTGTCACCGTGACGCTCGGTCCCAAGGGCCGAAACGTCGTGTTGGAGAAGAGCTTCGGCGCTCCGACCGTGACCAAGGACGGAGTAACAGTCGCCAAGGAAATCGAACTCGAAGACAAGTTCGAGAACATGGGCGCGCAGATGGTCAAAGAGGTCGCCTCGAAGACCTCCGACGTCGCCGGCGACGGCACCACCACGGCAACCGTGCTGGCCCGCCAGATCTTCACCGAGGGCATCAAGATGGTCGCCGCGGGGCACGATCCGATGTCGCTCAAGCGCGGAATCAACCGCGCAGTCGAGGCGATCACCGCCGAGCTCAAGAACCTGTCCAAGCCGACCAAGGATCGCAAGGAAATCGCGCAAGTCGGCACCATCTCGGCGAACAACGACTCGACCATCGGCGACATCATTGCCGAGGCGATGGAGAAGGTCGGCAAGGAAGGCGTCATCACGGTTGAAGAGGCGCGCGGACTGGAGACCCAGCTCGAAGTGGTCGAGGGGATGCAGTTCGACCGCGGCTACCTGTCGCCGTACTTCGTGACCGATCCGGAGCGGATGGAAACGAAGCTGGACGACGTGTTCATCCTGATCCACGAGAAGAAGATCTCGTCGATGAAGGATTTGCTTCCGATCCTGGAGACGATCGCCAAGAGCGGCAAGCCGTTCCTGATTATCGCCGAGGATATCGAAGGCGAGGCGCTGGCGACGCTGGTGGTGAACAAGATTCGCGGCACGCTGTCATGCGTCGCGGTCAAGGCGCCGGGCTTCGGCGATCGGCGCAAGGCGATGCTCGAAGACATCGCGATCCTGACCGGCGGACGCGCGATTTCCGAGGAGCTTGGGCTCAAACTCGAAAACATTACGCTGACCGACCTCGGCCGCGCCAAGCGCCTGGTCGTGGACAAGGACAACTGCACGATCATCGACGGCGCAGGCAAGAAGGCCGACATCGAGGGTCGTATCAAGCAGATTCGCGCGCAGATCGAAGAGACCACCTCGGACTACGATCGCGAGAAGCTGCAGGAACGGCTGGCCAAGCTGGTCGGCGGAGTGGCCGTGATTCGGGTGGGCGCCGCGACCGAAGTCGAGATGAAGGAAAAGAAGGCCCGCGTCGAGGACGCGCTGCATGCAACTCGCGCGGCAGTCGAAGAGGGCGTGGTCCCGGGCGGCGGCGTCGCGCTGATTCGCGCCTCGAGCGTGCTCGACAACATGCGCGCCAGCGAGGCCGAAAAAGTCGGCATCGCGATCATCAAGAAGGCGATCGAAGGGCCGGCGTGGTGGATCGCATCCAACGCGGGATGGGAAGGCTCGGTGGTGGTCGATAAGATCAAGAACAACAAGGGGCCGTTTGGATTCAACGCGGCCAGCGAAGAGTTCGAAGATCTGATGAAGGCCGGAATCATCGACCCGACCAAGGTTGTTCGCAGCGCGCTGCAGAACGCGGCGTCGGTAGCCAGCCTGCTACTGACGACCGAGTGCATGGTGGCGGAGAAGCCCGACGAGAAGGGAGCGGGCGCAGGCGGCGGAATGCCGGGCGGAATGCCTCCGGGCGGCATGATGTAATCGAGAACTCGTTTGCGCACGCCAGGTCACTACCTGGCGACATGGTGAACATCGGCGGCGGGGCCATCGAGGCTCCGCCGCTGTTTTTTCACCCTGCAAAACGCTACAAGCCGACAGGTAAACATTCTAGACCGCGCTTGAGTGATGTCACTTGGATGCTACAAATCGCGCGCATGCAACGACGATCAGAGGTTCCAATCGTACTGTGGGCGGACTGGATGGCGCCCAAATACTCAATGAACTGGCGCGAATTGGCCGCGGTCAGTCGGATAGCAAATCGGGCATTAGCGTTGGTTCGAAGCTTAGATTTCTTGGCCCCGACCTTGCTAAATCAACCATGGACCGCTGGCCCTGAACGCCTTAGGGATTGGGATGGCGCAGTGCTCGTCCAGGAGGACTATGCTGATGGTAGTTCGAGCGCTTAATTGCGCACAACTCGGGAACCACGCGCGACATCATGCGCACTCATCTCGAGTGCGGCAGGATGCCAAGTGGTGGCGGAAACCGAGACGGTCGCGCAGACGGTCGATATTTTTCGCACGACGCGTCCAGATGTGATCGCGCTTGACGCCGGGCTGCGCAGTGCGAAGGGGATCGACGCGTTATCGCTGTTCAAGACGATTCGCCGCGAGGCGCCTGCGGCGTCGATCGTGATCGTCACCGCGCCGCAGTCATCCGACGACCGGCAAATCTATCTGCGCGAGGGCGCGCTCGAATGTATCGCGGAGCCGGTCGACAGGTTCGGCATGAAGCGAGTGTGGCGCCGGCTGTCGGAGGTTTATCCCGAGCTCAGACGCACCGAAGAAGCCGCCTCCGGGCGCTGATTCGCCAGCCCACCGTCAGTCTGATTTTCGCACCATCAAGCGTTCGATTGAGACGGGCTGTCCGGGCACGCAATTGACCCACAGCACCCATCCGGAGTTCTCGCTCGAATAGAGCGGCGCCGGAGTTCCGCAATAAAAGGCGCGGGTCGCGCCCTGCGACACGTCGCCCAAGACGTGCACGTGGCCGAGCGCCACGTAGTCGTAGCGCGAGCGTTCGATTTCCGCCGGGGTGATCGGCGACGATCGTTCGGTCTCGCCATCCTCCATGAAAAATCCGTGCGCCAGCGCGATGTTCCAGAGCCCTTCCTCGCGCTCGGGCACGCCGCTGAGCGGCCGATAGTCGGGGGTATGCTCGACCAGCGCGCGGCCCCATACCCGAGCGGCAAGCTCGGGGAAATCGATGGTCCTGCCCTCGGGCTCGAGAATCAGGTGCAGATTTTCCGGGATCGCGCCGGGCGCGAGGCTTGCGTAGATCGATCGTTCGTCGTGGGCGTCATGGTTGCCGGGAATCATCACGACCGGCATCCGCGCCCGTCCGATCGTTTCCATCGCGAAGGCGAGGCCTTCTTCGCTGACGCGCGCCGAGTCGAACAGGTCGCCGACGATCAGCAGCATGTCGGCGTTGCGATCGTTGGCGATGTCGATGACCCGGGCAAAGGCGTTGCGCACAACGGCGCGCAAATCCGCGCCGCGCTGGCCTGACCCGAACGTATCGCTTTCCAGATGAACGTCGGAAGTGTGAACGATCCTGAGTGGATGATGCGGATGCGGCTTACCTGGCAAAACGGCTTCCTTCGATGCGCCCATCGGGTCGCGGGCGCTGGGTTCCGGTCGATGATAACATGCGGTAGAGTCAGATTTAGCAGGGGTCGAGCGCCCATTCCATCGCTCGAGCCGCAAGGGCCGCGAGACGCACCAGCATATCGCAGGGGGTTTTCTCACTTGATCGTCGTAATGAAAGCGCATGCCACCGAAGCCGAAATTCAGGCGGTTGTCAGGATGGTCGAGGATCTCGATTACAACGCGCACATTATCCGCGGCGTCGAGCGCACGGTGGTCGCATGCGTGGGCGACGAGCGCGGCGAGAAGCATCAGCTGACGCATCTGGAATCGGTAGCCGGGGTGGAGCGCGTGATGCCGGTGGTGCGGTCGTTCAAGCTGGCGTCGCGCGAGGTGCGGCCCGAAGGCTCGCGGATCAAGGTCGGCACCGCCGAAATCGGAGGCAAGCGAATCACGGTGATCGCGGGGCCGTGCGCGGTCGAGAGCGAAGCGCAAATCGAGGCCGCGGCCGACGCGGTCAAGGCAGCGGGCGCTCATGCAATCCGCGGGGGAGCGTTCAAGCCGCGGACATCGCCGTACTCGTTTCAGGGGATGGAAGACGAGGGGCTGGTGTTGCTCGAACGCGCCGGGCGGCGGGTAGGGTTGCCGGTGGTGACTGAAATTATGGACCCGCACGATATCGAGCTGGTCGCCGAACATTCCGACATGCTGCAAGTCGGAGCGCGCAATGCGCAGAACTTCTCGCTGCTGCGCCGGCTGGGAAGAATCAAGAAGCCGGTGCTGCTCAAGCGCGGCATGTCGATGAAGCTCGAAGAGTTCATGATGGCGGCGGAATATATTCTGTCGGAGGGCAATCCCAACGTGGTGCTGTGCGAGCGCGGGATTCGCACCTTCGAGACCGCGACGCGCAACACGCTCGATCTAAACGCCGTGCCGCTGCTCAAGGAATGGACGCATCTGCCGGTGATTGTCGATCCGAGCCACGGGACGGGAATCTACTCGCTGGTGGCGCCGATGGCGCTGGCAGCGATCGCGGCGGGCGCCGACGGATTGCTGATCGAGGTGCATCCCAAGCCCGAGAGCGCGCTGTCCGACGGCCCGCAGCAGTTGAAGCCGTCGCGGTTTGCCGACTTGATGAAGGCGCTGGGGCCGCTGGCCGAGGCGGTGGGAAGAACGCTGTAGTTTCGTCGCAACGGGGGAAACGTTCAGATGGATCGCAAAATCGGGCTGTTTGACGCAATCCGAACGATGCGCGCGATGCGCAGGCTGAAGCCGGACCCCGTTCCCGATGAACTCATCCGTGAAATCATCGAGGCTGGTACCTGCGCCCCGAGCGGCGGCGATACGCAGCACTGGCGTTTCATCGTGGTGAAGGATCCACAGATCAAGAAGCAGATTCAGATCAGATATAAACGCGCCTTCGAGGATCTCAAAGAACGTTTTCACACGGCGCCGCCGCCTCCCGGCAAAACTGAGGCGCAAAAGCAGCGCATGCTGGCATCGAGAGACCACCTCACCGAACACTTTCACGAAGCGCCCGTGCTTATCGTGTGCTGCCTCTTGGGCGATTCAGGCAGTGGAGTTGGAGCCGGAGCGTCGATCTACCCTGCTGTGCAAAACATGTTGCTTGCCGCGCGCGCCTTGGGACTGGGCGCAACGTTGACCACGCGCCATCTGCTTTACGAGAAAGAGGTTGACCAGATCCTGGGATTGCCCGAAAAGGCCCAGACCTTCGCGATCATCCCGATAGGTTATCCGCTGGGACACTTCGGACCGGTCTCACGCGCGCCGGTCGAGCAGGTAACTTTCATCGATCGCTGGGGCGGAAAATATCCATAGCCATTCGAGGCGGTGGGAAGAACGCTGTAAATTTCGCTTTCGCCGGGGGCATTGAAAACTCGCGCGGTCATGAGATTTTCTTGTCGTCCTTGTAGGTTTCCTCCCAATTCTTGAAGCCTTGGGGGTCCCATCGTTTCCACACACCCTCGCGCTTGCCGTTCTTGTACATTCCGGTCGCGGATATTTTGCCGTTGGTGTACCAACCGACGTGCTCGCCGTCCTGCACGCCGTCCTTGTAGTGATCGATCGACGCCTTCTGTCCATTGTCGAACCACTGGGTCCATTCGCCGCTCTGCATCCCGTCGTGGTATTCGCCCTGGAGCATCCTGGACCCATCGTCCCGATAGATTACGAACGGTCCCTCTTTGACGTCGTGGCCGTTGACGGTCTTCACGCACGCGATCTCAGAGCCGTTGGGCGGCGGCTCGCCCATCTGCCTGGTTCCGGGCGGGCAGGGCGGCGCGGTTTTGCAGGCGAACAGGGTCGTGGCGAGGATTATGAGTGCGATTTTGGCGTTCATTTTGAGGATCAGGTTGGGCTAGAAAAAGGCGATTTATACCACATGTTGTGGTTCAGGGGTCGGCATACCACCATCGCTAGCTTTGTTCCGAAAAAAGTAATATTTCGTGCGACGGGGGTTCGCCTGACGATTGCAGACGAGCGAGTGCGCGCGGAATGGGTGTGATGAGCGAGGTGCATAGGTGATCATTTAGCACGTCAGGGGGCGGCGTGGGCAGGCTGAAAAGTTCACCCGTTGCGACGGGTACACAGGCTCTTTTCACGCTGGTGCTCATCCAGGCATTAGTCTGTACGTTCGCCCGGCCGCTGCGGCCGTTGCGACGGCATGAAGGAAGAATCACCTGCGCGGTGGGCGGCAGGGGTGACCCCTGCACCCAGTATTAAGAAGACGCGAAAATCTGCGCAGCGCATCTTTTCGCGACTACGCGATGGGCAGGGCTGAGCCCTGCACTCGGTATTAAGGCCGCGCTCCGTTGTCGCGCGCTGCGACGGCAGCGCAGTGACCAGTGGGCACGGGTAGCCAGTGAAAAAGAAAACGGAGCCAGTGCCTGTCGTCACCGCGCCGGAGCGGAAAGGGGCGAAGATGAGTTGACTGTCCGTCATTTGTCGGTCGCGCGGTGGTCTGCTAACCCAATGTCGATGAATCTCCGCCATGCCGCCGCGCTCGCGCTTCTGCTGGCCGTTGGGGTTTGGGCTTGTTCGAGAAGTCTCGTCATCTCAAGCGCATCTGTACCTTCAAGTCAGCGCGAACCGTCGGGACACGTAGTTGGGGCTCCCGTAGGAGGCCCGTTTCCTCCGTCGCCGACCGCAACGCCGACGCCAAACTGAGCCAGTGCAGAGGATTCCGTCCGCCATCGTCCGCGCTGGTCTGGCCTAGCCCGGGGAATTAAGACACTCACGATTTGAAATTCAGACCCTCAGCCCCGATTTAAGACAGTACCGGTGCGCGAAGCATGAGCATCGCGCATGCCGCCGTGTCTGACGCCTCGTGAATCGCGCTTGCCCGTTGGCACGGGTGGGCAGTGCGCGGAGAAAATCGCGCGCTGAAAATCCGCATCACTCGCGGCTTCGGCGCGGCCCCTCCCTTGCGGAGAGCTTTAGGTAACTAACGCCGGGCGCCGGAGCGCCCGTCGAGATTCTTCGCTACAGCAACTTTCGCTCAGAATGACAGAAAGGGAAGGAACGCCGGAACCGGGATTCTTCGCTGCGCAGACTCCGCTCTAGAATGACAGAAAAGGAAGGATCCCGATCTTTTTCTATGACTCGGCACTCAAATCGCGCCAAGTCGGGTTTTCCTCTTCAATCAGTGCAATCTTCTTCGGGCGGATTAAACCTTTGATCTGCTTCTCCGCGGCGATTGCTGCCAGCACGTCATTTGTTTCTTGAAAATAGACGAGGCGCTCGATCCTGTAGCGTTTTGTGAATCCAGGTACCGCGCCGCTCTTGTGTTCGTTCACACGGCGCTCGAGGTCATCGGTCACGCCGGTATAGAGCGTCCGCGAGGGACTGCTCATTATATAAACGCAGTAGCGCTTGCCGTTCGATGTTTTCCGCATACAGCTTCCGGATCCGGGATTCTTCGCTTCGCTCTAGAATGACACAAAGACTCGGAAAGGAAAAAAAACAAAGATCGGGATTCTTCCCCTTCGGCAGCACTCAGGGCTCCGGCTCAATCACAGCAGCCTTCGCTCAGAATGACACGAGCGCCGCTAATTTTTTTTGTGTCATCATGAGCGAAGCCGAAGGATCTCGCGCGCCAGCGCGTATCGCTTCAGCGCCAACATCCGGTTATGCAACGTGGGCGGCGTCGGGCGTCGCACCTCTCCCTAACCCTCTCCTCGGACAAGGAGAGGGTATTGGCAGAACAAGGAGAGGGCGTGCCGTGATGCCCGCTTAATGCGAGCCGGTCGAGCCCAGCAAGTTGCCGCCCAGCGTCGCGTTGCCGACCCTCACGTCGCCGAGCACGTTGATCAGCGCCGGCTTGCCCGACTTGAAGGCGCGCTCGAGCGCCGGAATGATCTGCTCGGCGGTCTCGACCTGCTCGCCATGACATCCCATCTCGGCGAAGATTTTGTCGTAGCGAATGTTCGGCAGCATGTTGAACGGGTCGGTGTTGCCCGCCAGCCCCGGCATCTGATCGAAATTCGGGCCCCATGAGCTGTTGTTCCACAGCACCGTGATGACCGGCAGCTTGTAGCGCGCGGCGGTCTCCATATCCCAGCCGCCGATTCCCAGTCCGCCGTCTCCGCTGATGACGACTATCTGCTGTCCCGGCCGCGCGAGTTGCGCGCCGATGCCCATCCCGACGCCGTGACCGACGGGCGCAAGCGGGCCCGCGTCAACGACCTGGCCCATGAAGCGGCAGGTGAACGCGCGGCTCATCCATCCCGAGAGCGTGAAACTGTCGATGACGGTGGTCGCGTTTTTGTCGAGCACGGTGATCAGGTCCTCGCACAGCCGCGCCGGATGGATCGGCTGGTTCTTCGAGACCTTGGCGTTTTGTTCCTTGATCTGATTGTCGAATCGATTGCGCGTTTCCCAGACCTGCTTGACCCAGGGCGAAGTCTTGTTCTTCGAGAAGTCGAGCTTGAGTTCCTTGATCCGCTTGATCATCTGTTGCAGCACGAGCTTGGGATCGCCGACCATCGGCAGGTCCGCGTTAACCTGCCATCCGATTCGCGTCGGCGTGGGATCGACCTGGATGTACTTGGCCTTGTCGGACCAGGTCGGCGGCTGGCCGAAATGCTCGCCGCTCCAGAAGCGGAAGCCGATTGCGAGCACCACGTCGGCGCCGCCGGTGAAAGGCTTCTTGAACGGACCGCGAATCGCCAGCGGATGCTCTTCGGAGACCGCGCCCTGACCGGCGCGGCGCGCGTAGATCGGGATGCTGGTCAGCTCGACGAACTCGCGCATCTCAGGCCCCGCCTGCGACCAGAACAGTCCGTCGCCGCCGGCAATCAGCGGGCGCTCGGCCGCCACCAGCATCTCGAGCGCGCGATCGATCCTGGCCGGATCGCCGGCGGAGCGGACGTCGTCAACGGTAAACTGGCGCGCGCCCTTTTGCTGCCGCGAGTCTTCGTCGTGGTGATAGAGAATGTTCTGCGGAATCTCGAACAAGGCGACGCCCTGCGGCGGCGAAATCGCTTCGCGGAAGGCAGAGCGCAGGTCGAACTGAATCGTGGACCAGTCGGTCACGCGCTTGGTGAATTTGGAGAAACTGTCAACGACTTCGGAACCGTAGGCCTCCTGGAAGGAGCCGAGATGGTCTTCGGTGTTGGGATGCTGTCCGGAGATGCAGACCACGGCGCTGTTGGTCAATCCCGCCACGCACAGGCCCGTCACCGCGTTGGTCAGGCCGCATCCCGCGGTGACCATGCATACGCCGACCTGTCCGGAGGTGCGCGCGTAGGCGTCGGCGGCATAGGCGGTGGCCTGCTCGTGGCGCATGTGGATGAGCTTGATGTCGTGGTTGCGCAACTGGGCGAGGATCGGAAACAGATGACCGCCGTTGATCGCAAAACAATACTTCACACGGTTCTCGCGCATCACGCGCGCGATTAATTCGCCGCCGTCAGCTTTCGCCATTACTGGGCTCCTTTTGTGGAAATTCTCCCGCTGGTTCCGAATCCTTGCACATTTACGGCGTCGCCGAAAAGCGCGCGCGCATTTTTGCCGGTTCAATTGCGGGATCCGTCAACAGCAAAGCGCATCGGAAGGGTTGATCGCCGCCGCCAAGCCTGTCAATTTCGATCATCGTTCGGCGGAGCCGGCTTGCGCGGGTCCGAGCACTTGGACTGCGGGTGGTGGAGTGGCGGAAGAGCAGCCGAATGCCAATAGGCGAAGTTCAAACCCAGGATTTCACGATGCGCCGTGTTCTCGCCTCACTCATCTTAATTGCAGCGTTGGTCGTGGCGGCGACCGACGGCGCACGCCGACCCGTTCTCGATGTCTGCGACTCCGGTGCCAACATCGTCGGTGCCGGCCCAGTCGTCCCGATTTTCGCTGATTGACCCTGGCACCTGGAGCTGGCCGCAGTACGACTGGAGCTCATTGAGAGTGCAGGATCCCAACTCGTGGCCGTTCATCCCGGTGCCTGAAGTCGCCACCGATCCCAACGGCGGAGTCACTTACGGCGTTTTGCCGGTATGGCTGTTCACCGACGACAAGAACGAGATCAGCAGCATCCTGGCCCCCGATATCAACGCCAACAGCACGCTTGGACCGGGTGGGAATTTTCGCTACCTGGGTTATCCCTCGGAGGATACGCAATGGTACGTGGTCGCGGGCGGGCAAGAGATCATCGCGCGCAAGGTCGATCTCGATTACCAGACCGGGCGCGAGCATAAGAAGTGGTGGTCGTTTGAAGGGCGCGTCTATTTCGAGCACGATCCGACCGAGCGCTTCTATGGATCGGGCAATCACTCGCACCAGGGCAACCAGACCAACTACACGACCAAGCAGCTTTATGGCGAGGCGATCTTCGGCTTGAACCTTACCGAGAAGCTGCAGGTCTCCTTGATGGAGCGGCCGCGCTACGTGCGAATCGGGGTCGGCGGCTTCAACTCGGTGCCGGACATCAGCCAGCTGTTCCCGCATCAGAAGGGCATCAACGGGGGCAGCGAAGTTCTCTCGCAGGCGATGGTCCAATACGACTCGCGCGACTCGGTGGATATTCCGCGCGCGGGCACGCTGGGGCGGCTCTACTACGGTATTGCGGATCGCAGATTCGCCAGCTCGGTCTCGTACAATCGCTTCGGCGGGGAATTGCGTCATTACTATTCGGTCGGCGATCGCGTCACCTTTGCCGGTCACATTTTCAACGAGTACGAGCCGGCGGGTAACGAGATGCCATTTTGGTCGCAGGCGCGCCTTGGCGGCGACGAAAGCCTGCTCACCGATCAGGAAACGCTGCGCGGCTACGGCGCCGGCCGCTACATCGATAACAATCTGTTCGTCATAAACGTCGAGATGCGCACTCGCGTATGGGAGAAAGACGTCTTCGGCACCCACGGGATACTCGAACTGGCGCCGTTCGCCGAAGCGGGACGCGTCGCCCATGAAATGAACTACGACCCATTCTCGGATATGCACCCGGTTGGCGGAATCGGATTTCGCGGAATCGCGGAGCCGTTCGTGGTCGGGTTCGTTGACCTCGGATGGGGTGGTGAAGGCGCCGCCATCTTTTCCGGCATCAACTATCCATTCTAATCGCGCGCCGATCGCGCTCTCCGTCAGTCGAGGGTTGTTACACAGAAGCGCGACTCGCTGCGCGCGCAAATCACGATTCTGCTTCGCTTCAGATGCGGCTTTCCGAACTAGACTACGACTTGCCCGAAGAGTTGATCGCGCAGGCACCGCTTGCGCGCCGCGACGAAGTCCGCCTGCTCGTGCTCGATCGCAAATCCAAAGCGCTCGAGCATTCCCGCTTTTACAAACTCGTCCGTCATCTGCGCGAAGGAGATCTGATCGTACTCAACGACACCCGCGTGCTGCCGGCGCGCCTGTTCGCGCAAAAGGAATCGGGCGGGCGCGTCGAGTTGCTGATGGTGCGGCCGGCCGGACCGCTTGAAGGTCCCGCCGGCGCATGGCTCGCGCTGATACGGACGCATCGCGTGCTCAAAGACAACGCGCGCCTCATCCTGAGCGACGGTCACGCGCTGAGAATCGCCGGCTATGCGCGGCCAGGCCGCCCAATGGTCGTGTCGGAGGGCGGAGTTTCGATCGAACAGATACTGGAGTGCGCCGGCACGCTCGCGCTGCCGCACTATATTCATCGCGGTCGCCGGTCCCGCCGATAGCGACGACTACCAGACCGTGTATGCCACGCGCCCCGGCGCGATCGCGGCGCCCACCGCGGGGCTGCATTTCACCGCCGAGGTCTTCAAGGCGCTGGCCGATGCGGGCATCCGCACCGCTACGCTTACGCTGCATATCGGTCCCGGCACTTTCGCTCCGGTGCGCGCCGTCGAGATCGAGAGTCACACGATGGAGTCCGAGTGGTACACGATTGCGCCCGCGACCCAGGCCGCCATCGAGCATACGCGGCGAATCGGCGGGCGCATAATTGCGGTTGGCACCAGCTCGATGCGCGCGCTGGAGTCGTGGGCGATCACCGGCGACGTCGAGGGTTTCACCGGACTCTTTATTCATCCGGGCTTTCGCTTCAAGCTGGCTGACGCAATGATCACGAACTTCCATATGCCGCGAACCACGGTGCTGGCGCTGGCGATGGCGTTTGCGGGGCGCGATCAGATTCTTGCCGCGTACCGCGAAGCGATTCGCCATCGCTACCGCTTTCTCAGCTACGGCGATGCGATGTTGATTCTGTGATGAACGGGCCAATCCAATTCAGCGTTGCGGCGGTGGACGGCGACGCGCGCACCGGGCGAATCGTAACCCCCCACGGCGCGGTCGCGACGCCGGCCTTCATGCCGGTGGGCACGCGCGCCGCGGTCAAAGCGATGGCGCCCGACGAGTTGTGGTCGATGGGCTACACGATGGTGCTGGCCAACGCGTACCATCTCGCGATTCGCCCGGGCGCCGGGTTGATCGGCGAGCTGGGCGGCATCGCGCGCTTCATGGGATTTCCCGGCGCGGTGCTGACCGATTCGGGCGGGTTCCAGGCGATGAGCCTGGCGAAAATCAATTCGATCAGTGAAGAAGGAATCCGGTTTCAATCTCATCTCGACGGCGCGCCTTTGACGCTCACGCCCGAAAGCGCGATCGAGATTCAGCAACAGCTCGGCGCCGATATCATGATGGCGCTCGACGAATGCACGCCTTACCCTGCCGAGCATCGTCGCGCGCTCAGGTCGCTGGAGCTCACGGCGCGATGGGCCGAGCGCAGCATTGCGGCGCGCATCAGCACGACGCAGGCGCTATTCGGAATTATCCAGGGCAGTATTTTCGAAGATCTGCGCAAGACCAGTGCGTCGCAGATAACCTCGATTGCGTTCGACGGCTACGCGGCTGGCGGACTTTCGGTGGGCGAACCGAAGGCCGCGATGCTGGAAATGGCGGCGCTGTCGGCGTCGATGATGCCGGCTGACAAGCCGCGCTACCTGATGGGCGTGGGTACGCCGGCGGATTTGCTCGCCGCGATCGCGATGGGCTTCGACCTGTTCGACTGCGTGCTGCCCACGCGAAACGCGCGCAACGGGTGCGCCTTCACCAGCCAGGGGCGCATCTCGATCAAGCAGGCCGCGCACGCGCGCGACTCGATGCCGCTCGATCCGGCCTGCCAGTGCCGCCCGTGCCGGACCCATTCACGCGCCTACCTGCGTCATCTATATTTGTCGGGCGAGATACTCGCGGCGCGCGCGCTGACGGAGCATAATCTTCACTTCTATGCGAGCTTGATGCGCCAGTGCCAGGCTGCTATCGCATCGGGGAATCTCAAAGCGTATGCGGCGGCTGCGTCGGCCGGCTGGGACAACGACACCGCCGCCGAATCGGTTGAAGAATGATTCCTTTCAGGAGATTTGAAAGTTTGAGCGGTCGAAGTTTTTTTCAGGAGACTTTTTTCAGGAGACTTGTAGCTTGAACGTCGAAGTTCTGAACGATCTTAAGGACGTGATCTGATGTTTTTCGAAGGCACCGCATGGGCGCAGGCCGCCGCAGGTCAAGCCGCCGACGCTCCGTCGTTTGTCCAGCAGTTGCTGACGGGTCCGGGGCCGATCATGGCGCTGGTCGTCGCGGTCATGTACTTCCTGGTCTTCCGGCCGCAGAACAAGAAGGCACAGGAGCTGGCGAAATTGCTGTCGGCGCTCAAGCGCAACGACGAGGTCGTGACGACGGGCGGAATGATCGGGCGGATTCATGAGGTCGGCGACAAGGTGATCACGCTCGAAGTTGCGCCCAACGTCAGGGTGCGGGTCGAGCGATCGCAAATCGCGTCGATGTCGAGCCACAAGGCTGCGGCGAAAAAAGACGACAAGTAGGGGCTTCATCATAGTGGAACAGACTCAAAGTTTCGGACCGATCCTGATTCTGCTCGTGCTGATCGTGTCGTTTCTCTACATGCATTTCACCAACGGCAGCGGGCTCGCGCGCATTTACCTGGCCGGCGGCATCGTGCTGGCGGCGATACTCATTCTGCTGCCGAGCCTCAACGTCGAACTGCCCGATTGGTTCAGGGCCGGGTTCGGCGCGACCAAAATCCAGCTCGGCCTCGACCTGCAGGGCGGCACGCATCTGCTGATGGCGGTGAAGCTGGACGAGGCGGTGAAAACCCAGTTGCGCCGCCGCGGCGATGACCTCAAGCGGGAACTCAAGGCGAACAAAATAGATTTCGCCGATGTCGCGGTCGATGATTCCGGCAATATGACCGTCAAGCTGAAGGCGAGCGCCGATCGCACGCCGTTCCTCGACCTCGTGCAGAAATCGTTTTCGGATTTGACCGTATCGAGCAACAGCGAATCGTCCGGCGCCGGTCCGTCGTACGCGCTGGCCTACAAGCCGCGCGAGTTGCAGACGATTCGGTCCAACGCGATGGACCAGGCGCTGGAAACGATTCGCAATCGAATCGACCAGCTCGGCGTGCGCGAAACCACCGTCGCCAAAGAGGGCGACAACGAAATCCTGGTGCAACTGCCCGGCATCCAGGACCCCGAGCGCGCCAAGGAACTGATCGGCAAGACCGCGGTGCTCGAATTCAAACTGGTTGACGACTCGAAAAACGTGCAGGACGCGATCAAGGACGGCCCGCCCCCCGGCGACGAAATCCTTTATGGCACCTCGGAGCGCGGCGGCAGGGAGCCGTACCTGGTCGAGTCCCCCGTGCTGATGACGGGCGACGTCGTTACCGACGCACGGGTGCGTCCCGGCGCGCGGCTGGAAGGTCCGTACGTGGCGGTCGAGCTCGACGCGCGCGGCGCGGAAATCTTCGATGCGATGACGGCTGAAAACGTCGGGCGGCGTCTGGCGATCGTGCTGGATAACACGGTTTACTCGGCGCCGGTCATCAAGGAGCGAATTCCCGGCGGTCACGTGCAGATCACCGGACGCTTCTCGCTGGACGAGGCGCACGATCTCGCGATCGTATTGCGCTCGGGCGCGCTGCCGGCGTCGGTCGAAATCGAAGAGGAGCGCACCGTGGGCCCGTCGCTCGGCCGCGATTCGATTCGCCAGGGCGAGATGTCGTTCGTGATCGGCGCGGGCGCCGTGCTGATCTTCATGGCGCTGTACTACAGCGGCGCGGGTGTGCTCGCGGATTTCGGGCTGTCGCTCAATATCCTGCTGCTGATCTGCGTGATGGCGGCGCTCGGCGCCACGCTGACGTTGCCGGGCATCGCCGGCATCGTGCTGACGCTGGGCATGTCGGTCGACGCGAACGTGCTGGTGAATGAACGAATGCGCGAAGAGTTGCGCGCCGGCAAATCGCCGCGCGAGGCGGTGAAGCTCGGCTACGATCGCGCATGGTCGGCGATTCGCGACTCGAATATCTCGACGTTCGCGGCGGGGCTGATCCTCTTCCAATTCGGCACGGGGCCGGTCAAAGGTTTCGCCGTCACCCTGTGCGTAGGCGTGCTGACCGGACTGTTTTCCTGTATTGTGGTGACACGCGCGTGGTACGACTACCGGATATCGATGCGGAAGCTCACCAGGATTAGCGTTTAAAGATTGTTAATGATTCTAAAAGATGTTATTAAATTCTGATGATCGACCCTCCCGGGGGCTGTGAGCAAATCTCCAGGTAGTGGGTGCTTTTTTCCTTGACTTGGGCGATGGGCGCGTACTACAAAATCGCGTCCTGACAAAATCCCCGAGGCAAGGCGTCTTGTTGGACTCGTATGGCCGATAAGGACGACATACTGCTGAATTCCCGCGAAGTCGCGTTCCTGCTCGACCTGAGTCCGGACACGGTAAACGAATTTGCCCGGCGCAATATTATTCCGGCCTTCAAGAAAGGCCGCCAATGGCGATTTCGCAAGCGCGATATAACTTCTGTCAAACGTCAGTTGCGAGGCATCAACGCGGCGGCCTAACGCCACCCGCGCGAGTCACGCTGAATTCGCGCCGCATCGGGCCAAAATCGCCGTGACATAAAAATCCTGCCTCGCACTGATCTCCTGGTCCGCGTCGACCCAATGGAGTTTTCCGATGTCACAACCGCATGAGAGCCGTGTCTATTCCGACCTGGCGCGTTTCTATGATTTTTTCTTCGGCCGGGTTTTTGTCGATCGCGAGCATGAGGTTATCGAGAGCCTGAATCTCAGGCCCGGTAATCAGCGTGCTCGAGGTTGGCGTCGGCACCGGAATCGCGCTGGACGCATATCCGCCGTACGCGCACGTTGTCGCGATCGATCCGTCGGCCGACATGCTCGAGCGCGCAAAAAAGCGCGTGGCGGAAAACGGCTGGGGACATATCGAGCTTCGGCAGGGCGACGCGCTCAATCTCGACTATCCCGACAACAGCTTCGACTACGTTACCTCGTTTCACGTTCTGACCGTGGTTCCCGATCCGTACCGGATGATGTCGGAGATGGTGCGGGTGTGTAAGCCGGGCGGGCGGATCGCGATCACCACGCATTTCCAGAGCTCGAACCCGGTAGTCGCGGCGCTCAACACCATCGTCAATCCGATCACGCGGCAACTGGGATGGACCACCAGATTGCGCAAGCAGGACGTGCTCAAGGGCCACCCGATTACGCTGGAACGCAACCAAAAGATCAGCCGGTGGTCGGTGCACTCGTTGATCATCGCGCGCAAAAACGCGTGAGCCGCCGCGCGTAGCCGCCGCCGAGCGAGAAGACCAGCGCGGCATGGCTGATTCGAACAAACCCGATCCTGATTCCCGGAGCAACGACGACCGGGTCGAGGCGCTCGCCAAAGAGCTCGCCGACCGGCTGCGCGCGATGCCCAATCGCCAGGAACTCACCGAATACGCCGTCAGCATCCTCAAGGAAAGCAACGAGGATGCGGGCGCGTCGGAGCAGGCGGCGGCGATGGTCGAGCGGGCGGCGAGGAACGACCCGTTCAACCCGATCGCGTTTGCAATTCCACTGCTGGTTATCGGCGCGATGCTGTGCGCGACGGGAATCCTGGCCGGCGTGGGGCTGGGTGTAATCGGGATCGCAGTGCTGATGGTGGTGTGGGGATTGCTCGTTGCGTTCTTCGGCCGCTTCCGCCGACAGGGGTGAGCAGGAAATTCACTTGATTGAATGTGAAACCCTCGGTGGGTTTCACACTTCCTTCGGCAGGGGCTGAGCCCCTGCACCCGCAGTGAGAAGACGCGAAAATCTGCGCAGCGCATCTTTTCGCGACTACGCGATGGAAGAGGTGACCCCGTGCACCGCAGGGGTGAGCCCTGCACCCAGTATTAAGGCTGCGCTCCGTTGTCGCGCGCGGCCCCTGCCAACGACTCAATACTGCGCTGCCTCCGTTGGACCGCTCGCTTTCATCGGTTCGAGCGCATCGAAATCCCGACTCAGTGAGTCTGGTATGTTGCAGAGACCGGGCGAAATTAGGTAGGCTTGCGCCGGATTTCAAGCGCGCTTGCGATAGAGCTGCAGAGACTGGAATCTTTTACAGTGCATTTGCTCAAATTGCGGTGGGCGCCCATGGTGGGCAGCTCCTGGAAATTTTGGTGGTAGCGGATGGCCAAGTTTGACTGGAACGAAACGAAACGCCAGATAACCGATTCGCAGGCCTGGCAATCCATATTCAGGCACGGATACGAAGACACGCCGCGCAACCGGATCCTGATGGTGTCCGGCAACGTGTGGCTGCATCTGCATCCGTCCAAAGTGCAAAAGCATGCGGTGCGCCTGCGCTTCACCTGGTGCATGGGCGGCATCACGTTTTTGCTTTTCCTGGTGACGGTGGTCACCGGCGTGTACCTGATGTTCTACTATCGGCCGACGGCGGAATACGCCTACGCCGACATGAAGTACCTGGAATTCGACATGCCGTTCGGGATGTTGATGCGCAATATGCATCGATGGGCCGCGCACGGAATGGTGATCGCGGTGTGGCTGCATATGTTCCGGGTGTTCATGACGGGCTCGTACAAACCGCCGCGCGAGTTCAACTGGGTGGTGGGCGTGATCCTGCTGGTGCTGACGCTGCTGCTGTCGTTCACCGGATACCTGTTGCCGTGGGATCAACTTTCCATCTGGGCGGTGACGGTCGGCTCGAACATGGCGCGCGCCACGCCGCTGCTTGGGCACGGCGGTCCGTTCCATGAAGTGCTCGGGGTGAATCCGGTTTACGACGCGCGCGCATTTATTTTCGGCGGCGCGGAAATCGGACCGCACACGCTGCTGCGTTTCTATATTTTGCACTGCATCTTTTTTCCGTTGATCGCGGGCATCTTCATGGCGGTGCACTTCTGGCGAATCCGCCGCGACGGGATGTCGGGGCCGCTCTAGGAGCGGAGGCGGGCGGTCGATGGGAGGCGTATTTTCATGGCTGTTGCACCAGGGAATCGTGCGCGTGCTGTCGGTGCCGATCGGGATGTCGATCGTGGTTTATATAATGTACGTGCTGGCGGCGCCGCCGCCGTGGAGCGACGACGAGGACGGAGCGCCTCGTTAAGGGTTAATCATGGCAAGCCGGGAAGGTAGCGAAGGCGCCGTCGCGATGCGGGCGGCGGGAGCGGGCGCAGGCGGAGCTGCCGCGAGGACGCCGGCCGGGGGCGGGTCGAAGCGAATCGAAGTTCCGATCAAAAAGGCGGGCGGCGGCGGCGAAGAGAAGCTGCACACCTGGCCGTTTTTGGTGCGCAGCGAATTCCTGATGGCGATTCTGGTGATCGTCGTTTTGACGGTGTGGTCGCTGTTGCTCAACGCGCCGTTGGAGCAGCCGTCAAACCCGACTCGCACGCCGAATCCGTCGAAGGCGCCGTGGTACTTTCTGGGCTTGCAGGAAATGCTGGTGTTCTTCGATCCGTGGTACGCGGGCGTGGTGCTGCCGAGTTTCATTATCGTGGGGCTGATGCTGATTCCGTACCTGGACATCAATCCGAAAGGTAACGGTTACTACACGCTGCGCGAGCGAACCTTCGAGATTCTGACTTTTTTCATCGGCTTCCACATTCTATGGGTCTCGTTCATCATCATCGGCACATTTTTCCGCGGACCCGGATGGAACTGGTTCTGGCCCGGCCAGGTATGGGATCCGCATCTGGTGGAGGCGCTGACCAACGTGGATTTGCCGTACATGTTCGGCTTCCGCGATTACCTGGCGTCGGCGCTGTTCGGATTGTCGCTGATAATCGGCTACTTCGTGGTCGGGTACGCGGGGTTATATTACTGGATACGATCGCGGCCGGCGGGCGATCCATGGTCGGCGTTTCCCGGCGGCGGTCCCGAGATATTGAAGAAATGGGGACCGGTGCGCTTCGGCATCACGGGATTTCTGCTGATCGCGATGGCCGGGGTGTTTATCAAGATGGCGCTGCGGCACGCGCTCAACATCAAGTACATCCTGGTTACGCCCTGGATTAACATCTGACGTGGCCGCGACCCCGGTGTTTATCCTCGCCAAAGTACTGCAGGCGCTCGGAATCGCCGACGTCGGCTTCGCGCTGTACGTCGGGATCAGCCAGCCGCACGGGATGGGGAAAGAATACGAGTTCACCGGCATCGGCATACTGGTTTTTCTCGCCGGCTACATCGTCGAGGTCCTGTGGGCTCGTCCGGGTGAATGACTAGTGAGTATTCGAGTGAGTATTTAAGTGAGTAATTGGACGGCGGCCTCGCGGCGGCATTCGCAGTTTAGGACAGGATAAGAGCAGATGGCTGGCAGACCAGGGCTTGATCCCACTGAGGAAGGAAAATCATACAGCGCGCTGTTCGTGCTGATGGTGGCGGTGTTGCTCGCGACCGCGGTCTGGTCGATTTGGGACGACAACATCTCGCGCCGTCCGTGGAAGGAATACCAGGTCCAGTGGGACCGGCTGGCGTACGACAAGTACATGAAGGACGCGGCCGACGAGCAGAAGCGCCTCGACGCCGATCCCGAATACCAGAAAGTCTCGAAGGATCTGGCCGCGGCGCGCAATGAACGCGACTCCGGCGCCACCGCGGCCAAGCTGGCCGCGCTGCGCGGACAGTTGACCGATCTGAACAACACCGCCAACGACAAGGATCAACTGGTCCGCTTCACCAAGTCGTATTTGACCGAGCGCTGGTACGACTACAACCACGCCGTCCAGGAAAGGGAGGACCCGGGTCCATACAAAAAGGAAATCGATCAGCTGAACGCCGAACTCGCGCAGGAAAGTATCGTCTCCGATAAAGCGAAGGACAATCTGCAGGCGGTCAAGGATCAGATCGAGGCGCTCAACTCGAAGGTCGACAGCCTGACAGATCAGATGAAGAAGCTTACCGCCAAGCGCGACGATTTCCTCGACAAGGCCGACACCTGGATGATCCCGGTCAAGTTCCGCAACACCGTCCTGTTGCGCTATCCGAAGATACCGAAGATTCAGCAGACCGCGATCGACGACTTCGACCGCAACGCCTTCGACGAGGCGATCGCGCGGGTCGATCGATGCCAGAGCTGTCATATGGGCGCCGACAAGAAGGGCTTCGAGAATGCGCCCGAGCCGTTTCGCACGCATAGCAACTTCGATCAGATCATATTGAAGCATCCGCCCGAAAAACTCGGGTGCACGCCATGTCACGACGGACAGGGGCCCGCGGTCAGCTCGGTGCGGCTGGCGCACGGCGACGATCCGGATTGGGATTCGCCGATGCTCAGGGGCGACAAGATGCAGTCCCGATGCATCAAGTGCCATATCGACGTGGGCTCGCTGCACGACGCGGCCGGCAAACCGATCGCGGCGAACTGGGTCGAGGGGGAACGGATGTTCCAGCAGATGGGATGCGCGGGATGCCATCTGGTGGCGGGCTACGAGGACATGCCGAAGATCGGCCCGTACCTGAAACTCGCGTCGGCGAAGCTCGACCCGTCGTGGACGGTGCGATGGATCGCCCAACCGCACGTCTTCCGGCCGCACAGCCGCATGCCGGACTTCATGTTCTCGCGCGAGCAGGCGACTGCGCTGGCCGCGTTCATCATGGACAGTTCGTCGAAGAATTCGAAGGACTGGCTCGCGGCGCATCCCGAGCTGGCGACGCTGGAGGCCGACGTCAAGAATCCGGCATTCGTCGAAGAAGGCAAGGGGCTGTTCGAATCGGTGGGCTGCAAAGGATGCCATGCGATCGAGCCTGATCAATATGGAACCCCGGTGGGCGTTGCCGAGGGCTTCAAGCCCGCCCAGGCGCGCACGACCAAGGACTTCGCGCCCAACCTGGGCAGGATCGCGGAGAAGACTTCGGCGGCGTGGATATATGCGTGGTTGAAGAATCCACGTGACTTCTCGCCGCACACGGCGATGCCGTCGCTGCGCCTGAGCGATCACGAAGCCGAAGCGCTGACCGCCTTCCTGATGACGCATGGCGAGAAGAAGGACGACGCCGGGGTCGAAACCGCCCTCAAGGATCCCGAGCAGATCAAGAAGGGCGAAGCGCTGGTGCGCAAGTACGGATGCTTCGGGTGCCACGAGATCGAAGGGATGGACAAGGAGTCGCGAACCGGCGTCGAGCTGACGACCTTCGGCTCCAAGCATCTCGACGAACTATTTTTCGGCAATCAGACGCAGATACCCGAGACCTGGGATCAGTGGACATTCCACAAACTCCAAAACCCGCGCATCTACGCGACCAAGGACGTCGAGCAGTTGATGCCGAATTTCGATTTCGACGACGCCGACATCAAGAACCTGGTCGTGTTCCTGGCCGGGATGACGCAAGGCACGGTGCAGGAGCGGTACCGGATGCCCGGATCGGAGCATCAGACGCAAATCGTCGCGGGCCGGCGAATAGTCAATTACTACAACTGCGTCGGCTGCCATATCGTCGAGGATCGCGGCGGTTATATCCGCCGCTTCTACCCGGGAGATGAAATCAACTTTGCGCCGCCAATACTCAATGGCGAGGGCTTCAAGGTTCAACCCGAGTGGCTATTCGCATTCCTCCAGGGACCGACCCCGATTCGTCCGTGGCTGAAGATCAGGATGCCGACTTTTCATTTCAACAACGGTGATGACGACGCGATCGTGAATTACTTCACGGCGCTATCGGACGTGAACGTGGTGTATACCTTCATCGACACCAACCTGATTCCACCGGCTGAGCTGGCGGCGGGCGCGAAGCTGATGACGAAGGACTACTTCAACTGCTTCAGTTGCCATCAGCAGGGCGACAAGAAGCCTGAGGGACCGCCGTCGGGATGGGCGCCCGACCTGGCGCTGGCGCATCAGCGGTTGAATCCGGACTGGATACTGAAGTGGATCGCAAATCCGTCGGCGCTACAGCCGGGAACCAAGATGCCGTCGTACTATCCGGGCGGCCCGGACGACATCCTGGGCGGCAACCAGGACAAGCAGATCCGCGCGGTAACGGACTATATTTTCTGGTTTGGAACTCATCCGGGGCAGACATTGCCGGGCCAGGTGGCGACGGCGCCGGTGAAAAGCGAAGTGAGTAAGAAGTAAGTTGTTATCGTTTAGTCGATTGAGTGGGCAACTGATTATTCGCTAAGCTGAGAGAGTTTGACGTAACCGGGCAAAACATCCGAGCGATTTCGCAGGAGGAAATGGTAATGAACAAGTTTCGAGTTGTACTGGCAGCGTGTGCGGGTGTCGCGCTCAGCATGACCGCTGGCGCCAGCCTTGCGAGCGCTGCCGGCGGCACGATTAGCGGAACCGTCAAGTACGATGGTACGCCGCCCGCACCCAGGAAGGTCGAGGTGACGAAGGACAAGGACGTATGCGCGCTGCATCCGCACTTCGACGAGGAGCTGATCGTTGACAGCGGCGGCGGAATCGCGAACGCGGTTGTGATCGTGAAAGGCGCCAAGGGCGACCTGAAGCCCGGCGACGTAAAGTTCGACCAGAAGGGATGTGACTACACGCCGCACGTGCTCGCGTTTGAGGCGGGCAGCACCGTGGATATCATCAACTCGGACGGGATTCTGCACAACATCCATACCTATTCGACCAAGAATCCGCCGTTCAACATGGCTCAGCCCAAGTTCAAGAAGGTAATCCAACGAAAGATCGATCAGCCGGAAGTGTTCAAGGTCAGCTGCGATGCGCACGGCTGGATGCATGCATGGTGGTACTCGACCGACACTCCATACTTCGCGGTGACGGACGACAAGGGCAACTATTCGATCGCAGGCGTGCCGCCGGGCAACTACACCGTTGAAGTGTGGCAGGAAAAGCTCGGCACGGAGGATCAGAAAGCTGAGGTGAAAGACGGCGCGACGGCGACGACCAATTTCTCGTTGAAGCCGAAGGGCTGAGCGCTACGATGCGACGACAGGAGTCGCGGGGCTGGAGCAATCCAGCCCCGTTTTTCTTTGCAACAATTTAACTTTTCACTATTCACCGGCAGGATAGAATCCGCAGCGATGATTAAACGCCTCGACACGCTCGAAGTCGCGACTTCGGATCTCGCGGACGCAGCGTCGATCTACGAAAAGAACTTCGGCTTTGCCGTTGCCAGGTCGGCAGACGGCAAGTCGGCGTCGGTGAAGGTCGGCGGCGCGGAAATTCGTCTCGTCGCGGCGGCCGCGATCGATTCGTCGAGCGAAGGGATGATCGGTCTGTGGCTCGAGGCCGACGACGTCGATCAGGTGATAGCGGACTTCCGCGCCGCCGGTCTCGACGCCGGCGCGATTCGGATCGAGCCGGGACGCCGCATCCTGACGATCGATCCCAAGCTGGCCAACCAGGTCCCGCTGTTCATCTTCGATCGCAAAGCCTGACCGGAGCGCCAGCGAGCGCGCGCTCAAACCTCAGTCGTGAAAGTGGCGCGCACCGCTTCCTCGAGCCTGCGCGTCAGTTCGGTGCGGTCGGCGCTGCGCATTCCTTCGGTCGCGATCGGCTTTCCAATCGTCATGCGCATCGCGCAGCCCGGGGTCACGACCTTCGCCAGGCGCGGGAAAATAAGGCCGGAGCCGCTGATCGACATCGGCACCGCCGGCAACTTCGACAGGATCGCGAGCCACGCGGCGCCGTCTTCGAACTCGTGGACCCGGTTGTCGCTGAAGCGATGGCCCTCGGCGAAGACGCAGACGTCAAGGCCGCTGCGGATGATCGCAATCGCCTTGCGAATTGCCTTGCCACCGGCCTCGCGGTCGATGATCACGTGACCGCCGCGTTGCATCGCGTAACCGACCACCGGGATTTTGAGCAGCTCTTTTTTGGCGACGAAACGAGGCTCGCCCGGAATGAACGCGGCCGCGGCGAAGATGTCGAAGAAGCTCTGGTGGTTTGCAACCAGGATGAACGACTTCAGACCGGCGAGATTTTCAAGACCTTCGATTTGTACCTTGATGCCGCAAAGCCCGATTATTACGCGAGCCCATACGCGACTGATCACCGTGACCGCGTGCTGCTTGCCCATCGTGGCCGCGATCGCCGCGGCGATCGCGCAAGGCGCGGTCCATAGCACTGACAGAATCGTCGCGACCAGCCCCCATGCGAGGTTGAAGATGCCGCGGTGCGCAGCGGCGGCGTACGGCGAAGCCTGGGCGTGATTGGCCATGCCCGAATACTTTGCCCGCTGGCGGCGGCGGGCTGCAAGCGCGCCGCGGACGCGTGGATTGGCAGCGCGTATCCGGCGGAGCGCGGAAAGTTGACACTGCCCTGACGGCGTTGTTACATCGATCATAGCAAGACCAAGGCGAGCGTCGAGGATTCAATGGGCCATATCAGCGGGTTTCAGCAGTTTCTCCAAATTCTGACCGTACCGGACAACGTCCCGATCATTGCGATGATGATCCTGGTGATGTTTTTCACGTATATCGCGCTGAAGCAGGGCCGCCGCAACGATCAGCTGATCGAGCACGGCCATCGCGAGCGCATCATCGATGAGATGAGGAAGTAGGGGCGGCGCAGGCGCAAGGGCATCGATCGAGCAGCGTGCGGGGTGACTTGCCCCGACGATGCGATCATGCCCAGAAAAGATCTTCGGAGCCGGCCGCGTGGCCGGCTCTTTTTTCAGTATCTACGCGGATTCTCCTTGCGATTGGCGTCACTCTGTTTGCCACGCTTCAAACGACTCTGGCCGCCGGTTTACCCGCGGCGTCCGACGACAGCGCCGAAGCGGCATGCGCCGAGATCAAGACTGCGCTTCATGCGCTGGCCGGCGCGGAGCACGACGAAGCGTTGGCGCTCGATCTTGCGTCGAGCGGCGGCAATTCGGCCGCGATTGTAGTGGAGCGGCTGTCCGTCCTGCTCGATCGCACGCAGGATTTGCGCGTCGCGCTCAGGCACGTGCGTCAAAGCGCGGTCGCGCGCGACCCGATGGCCGATCAATGCACGCGGATGGGGTTTCGCGCGCTGGTGATATCCGAGAAGCTGAGTTCCGACGTGGAAACCGTGCTGTTCGGCGGCGACGATTCTGTGGCGCAGGCGCCCGCGCTCAAGTCTGGCTCCGCTGCGCCGGCTGCATCGCCGCCCGCTCAGCAACCCTGACCTGTCGTGCGGCAGCATTGCGTGGAACCAACACGGCGGCCGCCGCAAGCATCAGCAGAAGCGCCTGCGCGCCGAGCGATTGAACGGTCGGGAACAGACCGAGCATGGGAATCGTTGGCGCGTAATTCACGAATGTAGCCGATACGATCGACGCTTCCTGCAAGCTCGCGATGCCCTGGCCGACAAAGACGATCGCCATCGCGTAGAGCAGGGTCGAAGTCACCTGGAAGAAGAACCTTATCGGGATTCGATCGGCGGCGCGCCTGATGACCACGAAAGACGCGGCCAGTGCGACCGCGGCGACTACGATGCCGGCCGTCACCGCGTGACGCTCGACAGCTGCGGTCGTGCCGCTGGTGAGCGCCTGAAAGAAGACTATCGTCTCCGCGCCCTCGCGCATCACGGCCAGAAACGCGGTGAGTCCGAGCGCGATACCGGGAACCGCGCTGTGCTCGGCGCTCTCGAGTTTGTGCGAGATGAACTTCATCCAGCGATCGGCCTGGCCTTTCGAGGTCATCCACGAGCTGACGTAAAAGAGGGTCGCGGCGGCGAAGAGTTGGAAGACGCCTTCGAGCGTGTCGCTGGCGTCGTCGGTGATGAAATTGTTGACCACCCACGCCAGCACGATGCTGGCGACGATGGCGGCGAGTGCCCCCGCGTAGATGTCGCGCGAGCGGCCAATTCCTCCCTTTCGTAACGCGCCGCCGGTGGCGGCCGCCAGCGCGACGACCACCAGCATCGCTTCCATGCCTTCGCGGAAGAGGATGCCGAGCGAATAGAAGAAGTAGGCGACGGCGGTTTGATTGATCATATGGTTAATACTGAGAATGATTCTCAATTGCGACTGTAGCCCCGCCGCTGTCCCATGTCAACGGCGAGGATTTATCCGGCCGCAGCGCGGCGCGCGGTCATACTTGCGACCATCCAACGCCGGTAGTAACGTCACAAATGAAGCGGGCCTGCCGATTTTTCGTGCGCACGGCCGCTTCAAGTTTTTTCAGGGGTTTTGCGGGGATGCGGCGCCTGCGGTGGATTCGGGTGTCGATGCGATGCTCACTTTGAGGCGGTTAATCTCCTGATGCGATGCGTCTATTGCAGCCAGCGCGCCGGTTTGATCCGCCGCGTCTGCACGCCGTGTGCGAAAGTAGTGGCGATCGTGGAGCGCGCCGGCGGCGAAGTCGGATTGACCGGACTGGTCGATATTTTCGTCGCAGAGGGTCTTACGCGGGAGCAGGTCGATGTGGTGCTCGACGCACAAGTTGGCGCCGCGCCAACCATCCGCGACCGGCTGACCTCGACCATGACGAACGTCTTGATGCGCAACCTCGGGATGCCGGGGCGCCAGTCGCCCGAAGACGTAAGGAAGGTGCGCACCGCGATGCAAAACGGTGGCGGCGCCGGCACCTGGGTCGGTGGCGAGGAGCCCCCGGAGCATCATTGATTATATCCGGCACCTCTAGTTCACGGCGGAATAAGTTTCGGAGAGACCAATGAGCTTGCAGCAGATCGGCGTCATCGGGGCAGGGCAGATGGGTGCGGGGATCGCGCAGGTCGCGGCGCAGGCGGAAATCAGGGTCGTGATGCATGATATCGCGCCGGAGCTGTGCAAGCGCGGCGTCGATTCGATCGCGCGCAACCTGGAGCGGATGATCGAGCGCGGGCGCTTCAAGCCCGAGGAGCGCGATCGGGTGATGCGCCGCGTGGTGACGACCACCAGGCTCGAGGACCTGGCCGGGGTCGGCTTCGTGATCGAGGCGGTGATCGAAAACGAAGACGCGAAGATCGCCCTGCTGCAGAAGCTCGACAAGGTCTGTCCGCCCGAGACGATTTTCGCCTCGAACACGTCGTCGATTTCGATCACCAAAATGGGGGCGCGGACTTCGCGCGCCGACCGCGTGATCGGGATGCACTTTATGAACCCGGTCCCGGCGATGAAGCTGGTCGAAATCATTCGCGGACTGGCGACCTCGGAAGCGACTTTTCAGCAGACCCGCGCGCTCGCCGAGCAGCTCGGCAAGACCACCATGACCGCGCAGGATTTCCCGGGATTCATCGTCAACCGCGTGCTGCTGCCGATGATCAACGAAGCGATTTACACGCTGTACGAAGGCGTCGGCGGGGTGACCGATATCGACATCGCGATGAAGCTGGGCACCAATCAACCGATGGGTCCGCTGGAGCTGGCGGATCTGATCGGGCTGGACACCTGCCTGGCGATCATGGAGGTGATGCATCGGGTGCTGGGCGACGACAAGTACCGTGCATGCCCGCTGCTGAAGAAGTACGTCGATGCCGGATACCTGGGCCGCAAATCAGGCCGCGGTTTTTATGTATATGATGAGAAAGGTACTTTGATTCCGCCACCGCGCTGAACGCGGGTGCGCGCCGGGAGGAAACCAGCATGTCCGTAAAGGCATTCATCCTGATCGACACGTCGCCGGGAAAGGCGCGCGAGGTCGCGGCGAAGATTCGAGGCGTGAGCGGCGTTTCGGTGGCGCACGCGGTCACCGGGCCGCACGACATCATCGCGATCGCGGAGGCCACGGACGTGACCTCGCTCGGCGAGCTGGTGGTGCAGAAGATTCAGAGCGTGACCGGCGTCAATCGGAGCCTGACTTCAATCGTCGCGGATTGAAGCAGGCAAAAAAGATCGCGACTGCGCCCGATGGCGCGGCGATCGTACAGAGCGGGAAAAAGATCGCATTGGAGAAGTAACGTATCGATGGCTGAATTACCGGTAATCAAGCGGCTCAGGAAAGACCTCGAGACGCTCAAGCGCGAACTCACCGTGGACCTGCCCAAGGAACTCGAGCGCGCGCGCGCTCACGGCGACTTGTCCGAAAACGCCGAATGGGCGATGGCGAAGCAGCGTCAGGAGTTCCTGCGCGCGCGGGTGGGCAACCTGGAGGCGCGAATCGTCGAGCTCACGATGATCGATCTCGAAACGATTCCGCGCGACACCGTCGGGCTGGGCAGCCGCGTGCGGCTCGAGGATCTCGATGAGGGCGGTATCGCGGAGTTCGAGATCGTCGTGCCGGAGGAAGTTGACGGCGCGCAGAACCGCATCTCGCTGTCGTCGCCGCTGGGCCGCGCGCTAATCGGCAAGGCGGCGCACGACGATATCGAAGTCGTCACGCCCAAGGGCAAGCGCGCCTACATGGTGAAGCAGCTTACCACGATCCATGCACTGCTGATCGTGGAGAGCGGCGAAACCAAGTAACCGGGCCGGGAAACTTAATCGAAACGCGGGGCTGCGAGCCCCGCGTTCGATTCTGGATTCCTCAATCGCCGAACATCGTGTCGATCTGTTGCTTGAAGTGCGCCTGAACGATCTTGCGGCGCACCTTGAGCGACGGCGTCAGCTCGCCATTTTCCTGCGTGAACGGCTGCGCGACGATCGTGAAGCCGACGATCGCTTCCACGTCCGAGAGCTGCTTGTTGATTTCGCGAATCCGCTTGTGCAGCAGCGCCTTCAACGCCGGCGATTTCGCCAGCGCCTCCGGGTTTTTCCCGTCGAGCTGGTTTTCGCTTAGAAACTCCGCCAGATTTTCGTAGTCCGGCACTATCAGCGCGGCGAGATGCTTGCGGCGGTCGCCGACCACGCAGGCTTGCGAGATGAATTTGTCGCCGATGAGCTTGCTCTCGACGTAGGCGGGCGACACGTTCTTGCCGCCCGACAGCACGATGATTTCCTTTTTGCGGTCGGTGATCGAGATGTAACCCTCGACGTCGATCTTCGCGATGTCGCCGGTATGGAGCCATCCATTTTCGTCGATCGCTTCCTTGGTGTCGGCCTCGAGCTTGTAGTAACCCTTCATGATGTTCGGCCCGCGCAGAAGCAACTCACCGTCGGCGGCGGTTTCGACCTGGATGTGCGCCAACGGCAGGCCCACCGTGCCGATTCGGGTCTTGCCGTTGTGCAGATTGCACGCGACCACGGGAGCCGCCTCGGTCAGGCCATAGCCTTCGACGATCGGAACTTCGGCGGCGGACAGGAAGCGGTTGATCTCGGTCGGCAGCGGCGCGCCGCCGGAAATAAGGTAGCGCATTCGATTTCCGAAGATCGCGCGCACTCGTGCGAAGACCAGCCGCCTGAACAGCGCCATCGACAGCGCCAGCATGGGCGGAAGCGGTTTGCCGCGATGGCGATACTCAGCCGCTTGTTCGCCCGCCGCCAGCGCCATTTTGAACAGTCGTTGGCGCATCGGAGGCGAGGCCTCCACCGTGCGCATCACGCGGCTATGTATCACTTCGAGCAGGCGTGGCACCGTGAGCACCACGGTCGGCTCGACCTCGGTCAGGTTCGATGCGATCTGCCCGAGACTTTCGGCAAACGCGATCGTCCCTCCGGCAATTGCCACGGTGTAGTAACCCGCGGTCCGTTCGAACGAATGCGCGATCGGCAGATGCGACAGCGTCATGTCGGTGTCGTTGAGCGTAAGTGCGGCAAGCGAGTCCGCGCAGTTGGCAAGTATGTTGCCATGCGAGAGCATCACGCCTTTGGGCGTTCCGGTCGTGCCCGACGTATAGATGATCGTCGCGAGGTCGTCGCGGCTGCCCTCGACGATGGCCGCCGGCGCATCGCCGCTCACCGATGCCAGCGTCATGATGGCGGGCGTTGCGTCGGCGGCGGGTGCGGATTCGGCGCCGCGATGCATGGCGACAATTGCCGTGACCGCGGGAATCGAACTGCCCAGTCCGACAATTTTTTTGATCATCTCGGGCCCTTTGGCGGCGACGATTTTCGCTCCCGAGTCGCTGATGACGTGCGCGGTCTCCTCCAGTCCGCTGGTCGTGTAGAGCGGTACGACGATCGCGCCGAGCCCCATCACGGCCTGATCGACGACGATCCATTCGGGGCAATTGTCGGAGAGGATCGCGACGCGATCGCCGGGGCGCACGCCCAGGCCGAGCAGGCCGGCGCGAAGCTTTCCGGCGGCGTCGGAGATTTCGGTCCACGAGTGGTCCGTCCAGACTTTGCCGGGCTTGTCCTTTAAGAATACGCGCGCCCCGTACTTCTGCGCCCGCGCCTCGAAGGCTTGGGAAATGGTCGCCGCACGATCAGGCATAAGATATAAAAACCTCCTCTTCCCCGACTTGCCGTTGTAGCCCAAACATTTGCTGCCGCCAATCTCGCGCCAATGGCTGATCGCCGGACCCGCGGCCGATGCGATCATGGGACCACGAAGCACTTGAATTAACTATCGAAATGCAAATATTATGGGCGGCCATTAAGCGAGCGTTTCGGTGAATCAACAAAGTTTTTTCATTCCACTGATCGCTGTGCTGACGGGCATAATCACACTCAGTTCATGAATCGGAAGGCGTTGGAACGTTGCATCAGCCGCCTTGATCGGCGCGGCGAATGCTCGTCCGGAATTTGCACATTGGCAGCGCAGAGGTGACGCTTCGATGCTGGAGCATCTGTATTTTCCGCACGACATCTCGACCTTCGGCCCCAAGATCGATTTCCTCTTTGAGCTGATCTTCTGGATCGTGCTGGTCGTTTGGACCGCGGTGATGATCACGATGGTGGTCTTCATGATTCGCTATCGCGCCCGGCCCGGCCGCAAGGCGGAATATATTGAAGGCAATTCGCGTCTCGAGATCATCTGGACCACCGCGACCGCGGCGATCCTGATCGTTCTGGCGTTTATGAGCCGCTCGACGTGGGCTGATATCAAGGAGCATGGACCTCCCGGGGATGTGTTCTACGCGGTGACCGGCAAGCAGTTCAACTGGGAAATCACTTATCCGGGGCCCGACGGCAAACTCGGCACCAAGGATGACATCATCGTCGAGAACGAGCTGCACGTGCCGGTCAACAAAGTGGTGCGGATCGATCTCACCTCGAAAGACGTCATCCACAGTTTTTACGTGCCGAACATGCGACTGAGGCAGGACGCGGTACCCGGCCGCATCATCCACGTCTGGTTCGAAGCGACCGAAACCGGGCAATACGAAATTCCGTGCTCGCAGCTGTGCGGCTTCGGCCATTCGGGAATGAAGGGCAATCTGACGGTCCAGTCGCAGGAGGATTTCGACAAGTGGCTCAAAGACCTGAATGCCAACCCGCCCCCGCCGCCCGAAGGAGCTAGCCCAAAATGAGCAGCGCAGCAGCGGTTGCGGCACACGGCGCTCACGCGGAGCCTCATGCGCTCGGCTTTTGGCGCACCTATATCTTCTCTGAAGATCACAAGATGATCGGCAAGCAGTTCCTGTTCATGGCGCTGTTCATGATGTCGATCGGCGGCCTGATGGCGATGCTGATGCGGTGGGAACTGGCGTGGCCGGAGACCCAGGTGCCTGGATTTGGCTGGGTGCCCGAACCGTTCATGTACGAGGGCGCGATTCCGCCCAATACCTACAACGCGATGTTCACGATGCACGCCACGATCATGATCTTCTTCGTGGTGATGCCGATCCTGGTCGGATGTTTCGGCAACTTCCTCATCCCGCTGATGATCGGCGCGCGCGACATGGCGTTCCCCAAGCTGAACATGCTGTCGTTCTGGACCGGCGCGGTCGCGGGCGTGATCCTGCTTTCCTCGTTCTTCGTGACCGGCGGTCCCGCGGCCGCGGGATGGACCTCGTACGCGCCACTGAGCGCGGTGCCAATCTACACCGGCGTCGATTGGGGCCAGAACTTATGGTGCATCAGCATCATCGTGCTCGGCGCGTCGTCGCTGATGGGCTCGATCAACTACATCACCACGATCATCAACATGCGCACCAAGGGGATGTACTTCTTCCGCCTGCCGCTGACGATCTGGTCGCTGTTCATCACCGCGGTTCTGCTGCTGCTCGCGCTGCCGGTGCTGACGACGGCGATTGCGCTGCTGCTGTTCGATCGCCTGGGCGGAACCCATTTCTTTCTGCCCGCGGGCGGCGGAGAGCCGCTGCTGTGGCAGCATCTGTTCTGGTTTTTCGGCCATCCCGAGGTCTACATCATGATCCTGCCCGCGATGGGGATCGCCTCCGAGGTCATCTCGACGTTTTCGCGCAAGCCCATATTCGGATACCGCGCGATGGCGTATGCGATGATCGCGATCGCGTTCCTGTCGTGGATCGTGTGGGGCCATCACATGTTCGTGTCGGGGATGGATCCGGTACTCGGCAGCAGTTTCATGATCACCACGATGATCATCGGAGTGCCGTCGGCGATTAAGACTTTCAACTGGCTGGGCACGCTCTACAAGGGCAACATCCATTACACCACCGCGATGCTGAACGCGCTGGCCTTCGTCGCGATGTTCGTGATCGGCGGGATGTCGGGAATCTGGATGGCGTGCACGCCGGTGGACATGTACATCCACGATACTTACTTCATCGTCGCCCATATTCACTACGTACTATTCGGCGGCAGCCTGTTCGGGATCTTCGCGGGAATTACCTATTGGTATCCCAAGATGTTCGGCCGCATGATGAGCGAGACGCTGGGCAAGATTCACTTCTGGATCACCTTCGTGTCGTTCAATTGCACCTTCTTCCCGATGCACATCCTGGGGATGGCGGGACACATGCGCCGGATTTACAATCCGCAGCAGTACGATTTTCTGAAGCCGATCATCCCGATTAACGAATTTATTTCCATCAGTGCTTTCGTGCTTGGCGCCGCGCAGTTCCTGCTGCTCGCGAATATCATCTGGAGCTATTTCAAGGGCGCCAAGGCCACCGAGAATCCGTGGCACGCCAATACTCTGGAGTGGACGACGCCTTCGCCGCCGCCGCACGGCAACTGGCCCGGGACGGTGCCGATCGTTTACCGTGGACCGTACGAATACAGCTCGGGTGAGGTTGCGGAGGATTATCTGCCGCAATCGCAGTTGCTCGAACACTCGACGGGCGCGGCCGAAAGGCGATCGCACTAACAGCGAATGAGTCAGTTGCAGTTGTCAGCCGGGGATGAGAAGACGCGCGGATTGCATCGCTTTGCGGTGCTGACCGCGGGGGCTACTTTTTGCCTCATCTTCGTCGGCGGACTTGTCACCTCGACGGGTTCCGCACTTGCTGTTCCGGACTGGCCGCTGGCGTTCGGCAAACTCATTCCGGCGTGGGAGGGCGGCGTCCGTTTCGAATTCGGCCATCGCCTGGCTGCCGGAACAGTCGTAGTTCTTACGCTGGTGCTGATGGCGTGGGCATGGCGCACGGAGCCGCGGCGATGGGTCCGCAAACTTGTGGTGCTGGCGTTCCTGCTGATCGTCGTGCAGGCCGTGCTTGGCGGAATCACAGTGCTGTTCGAGTTGCCGCTGGCCATCGCGGTTGCGCACGCCGCCACGGCTCAGGCGCTGTTGTGCCTGATGGTATCGATCGCCATTTTCACCAATCCGCGCTGGAGCACGACCCCGCACGTCGATGATCCGCCGTCACGATTCCCGCTGCCTGCGCTGGCCGCCGCGATGACCGCCGTCATTTACCTGCAAATTCTGATCGGCGCGGTGATGCGGCACATGAGCGCCGGGCTGGTGATCCCCGATTTTCCGCTGTCGTTCGGCCGTTTGGCGCCGCCGTACTGGGACGAGTACATCGCGGTTAATTTTGCGCATCGATGCGGTGCGGTGGTTGTCACCGCGATGGTTTTGTGGACGGTGGCGCGCGTGCTGCGGACGCATCGCGAGGTTGGCGCGCTTCGCCGTCCCGCGGTCGGCTTGTTGATTCTGCTGGTTATCCAGATTTGTCTCGGTGCGATCACAATCTGGAGCGGGCGCGCGGTGCTCCCGACGACCAGCCACGTCGCGCTCGGCGCCGCAGTCCTGGCGACCAGCCTGACGCTGACCCTTCGTGCATATCGCATCCTCGGAGCGCCGCCTCGCGTCCATGCGATCGAGTCGCATGCGAGTCCGCGCGCAATCGAACGGCAGGTGACCGCGTGAATGCCAGAGTGGCGACCGCTGAATCTGCGCTTACGCTGCCGCACGGCCGCGTCAGCGATTATTTCGAACTGACCAAGCCGCGCATTGTTCTGATGGTGCTGGTCACGACGCTGGCCGGTTTCTATCTGGGTGGGCGCACCGGATTCGATGTTACGCTCGCGCTCAATCTGCTGGCGGGTACGGCGTTGGCAGCCGGCGGGACGCTGGCGCTCAATCAGTACGTCGAGCGCGACACCGACGCCATGATGGACCGCACGCGCCATCGTCCGCTGCCCGACCTGAGGATGCGCCCGGCCGAAGCGCTGGTGTTCGGCGTCGGCGCGACGGCCGCCGGGCTGGTTTACCTGACGCTCGCGACCAACATTCCGTGCGCCGTGGTGATCGCCGCAATCACCACCATTTATCTCGGCGTGTACACTCCGCTGAAGCGATATACCTGGATGTGCAACGTCGTCGGCGCGGTTTCCGGCGCTCTCCCCCCAGTGGCGGGATGGGCGGCGGCGCGTGGCGGCCTCGGGTTGGAGCCTATCGTGCTTTTCGCGATCATGTTCCTGTGGCAACTGCCGCATACGTTTGCGGTCGCGCGGCTCTTCCGCATCGACTACGCACGCGCCGGCATCCGGCTGCTTCCGGATGATACCGCGCGCGGCGGAAATCCTTCGAATCTGGTCGTGATTGCGGGCTGCCTCGGACTCGTCGCGGTGGGAATCATCCCGACCATGCTTGGCTTCGCTGGAATCCCTTACATGGTAATTGCCTCCGCGCTTGGCCTTGGCATGTTGATGTTTGGATTTGCGATGATCCGTTCGCCCGGTAATACGCGGGCGGCGCGCCGGGTGTTGCTCGCGTCGCTGGTTTATTTGCCCATCGTGTGGCTGGTGCTCGTGCTGGATCGCGTGTGAGAACCGCCGTGGCCGGCCTGGTTAAACGCGACGAGCGCCAAGAGGGCATCCGGCGGACGCTGAAGATACTGGTCGGCGTGATGGTTCTGCTGGTAGCGGTCTCACTCGTGACGATTCTGGTGAAGCATTGATATGGCGCGCAGCGTGACAGCATCCACCGCGAAAGTAATTCCGCTGGTGGCGCCGAGCCGGCGCGTGCGGCCGTCCGACTCGAGCGCGGGCGGCGATCAGAGCGAGCGTCCCTTCATCAGCAGCGCGATGCTCGCGATCATGATGTTGATCGCGGCGGAGATGATGCTGTTCAGCGGTCTCATCGGCTCATTCCTGATCTTCCGCCTCCAAGCCGCCTTCTGGCCGCCGCCGGCCCTGCCGCGCCTGCCGATCGCGGTCACCTGGGTGAACACCTTCGTGCTGTTATCGAGCGCGCTCACGATGACGCTCGCGCTGCGCGCGGTGCATCGCAGCCGCCAGCGCCTGCTGCGCCGTTATCTATTGGCAACGCTCGCGCTTGGCGTGACGTTTCTTGCGGTGCAGGGCAGCGAATGGGTGCGGCTGGTCGCGCACGGCCTAAAGCTTTCCAGCGGCGTGTACGGAGGCACCTTTTATTTGCTGATCGGATGCCACGGCGCGCACGTGACGGCCGGGGTCATTTGGCTCGCGTGCGTGGCGATGGCTGCGATGGGCGGCAGGTACAACGCGCGCAACGCCGGCGGGATTGAGGTATGCGCGGTGTACTGGTATTTCGTCTGCGCGGTCTGGCCGCTGCTGTTTGGGCTCGTATATCTGATGTAGTTCCCGGGCGTGGGGAAAAACGCGGAAGTGAAAAAAATGAAAAATAGAAACCTCAAGGCCGCGGCCATAACGATGGCCAGTGCGATTGTCGCGGCGGCCCCGCGGCTGGCGAACGCGTGCGCCTCCTGCGGGCTGTCGGAGGACAGTCACGCGCTCCACGCGTACAAGGCCAGCACGCTGTTCCTGATGATGTCGCCGTACGCCTCGTTTGCCGCGATCGGCGGGATTAGTTACTTCGTTTATCGGCGATCGATCCGCCAGGATCGGAACTCCGCTCCTCCGACGATCGAGAAGCGCTGATCGGCGGCGAGGATAGTCATTTCAAGTGAGTACTGCCTATAGCTATTTGCCCCGAAGAGGATGGTTGCGATGAGCGAGGCCGCTGCAGTAGAGACCCACGATCACGGCGCGCTACACGCCGATCAGTTAGAACCGTCACTTACGCCGGGAAATCTCGGCAAGCTCGGGATGTGGACGTTCCTGGCCGGCGACGCGATGACTTTCGGCGCCGGAATCGCAGCCTACGGTGCGCTGCGCATCGACAATCCCAACTGGCCGACACCCGCCGACTACCTCGGCATCACCACCACCGCGATAATGACCTTCATCCTGATCTGCTCGAGCGTCACGATGGTCGAGGCGCTCGACGGCGTTCAACACGGGATGCAGTCGAAGTTCCAGATGTTCATGGCGCTTACCGTCCTCGGCGGGCTCCTGTTCCTTGGGATGCAGGCGTTTGAGTGGCATCACTTGATCGTCGAAAGAGGCATGTCCATCCAGCGCGACCTGTTCGACGCGAGCTTCTTCATCCTGACCGGTTTTCACGGCTGTCACGTTTTCGGCGGCGTGGTGTACAACAGCGTGCTGCTGATTCGCGGGAGGATGGGCAAGATACCGCAGTCGAAAGCCGGGCTGGTCGAGATCGCGGGCCTGTACTGGCACTTCGTTGACCTGGTCTGGATACTGATCTTCACCTTCATCTACCTGATTTAGGACACCAGTTTTTCCAACGACTACGATCTGGAGATGAGATTCAAGCCATGACGACGCAAGCTGCGATTCCAGGCTACGAGGCTGATCATAGCGGGCCGAACTACATTGCGGTTTTTATCTACCTGGCGATTTTGACCGGAATCGAGCTGGGCGTGTATGCGATCGGTCTGCCGCACGTCGCCAAAGTCGGCCTGCTGATCGCCCTGGCGTGGGCAAAGGCCGTGCTGGTGGCGATGTACTTCATGCATCTGGCGATGGAAAAAAGGGCGCTGGCAATCATCGCAATTGTTCCGGTACTGCTGGTCACCTTTCTGTGCTTCATGCTGCTGCCCGATCTGACGACCCGGATGTGGACCAGGTTCGATCACCGGATCAACGTGACGAATCCGGCCGAGATGGGTGCGAAACCGGTCGCGCCGCCGCCCCGGCCGCTGCCGAACCATTGAACCGTGAAAAACTCGGCAACCTGATTGGATTCCTACCATTCGCTCGCGCCGCTCAACGCGATCCTCAATGGATGCGCCACGGTTCTGCTGTTGGCGGGATTCGTCTTCATCAAGAACGGATGGGTGCGAGCGCATCGCGCATGCATGCTCGCCGCGATGGGTTTTTCCGCCGCCTTCCTGACCTCATATCTCGTCTATCACTACAACGTTGGAAACGTGCACTTCAGCGGCGAAGGATGGGTTCGGTCGCTATACTTCGCGATTCTGATTCCGCACGTGATCCTGGCCGCTGTAATCGTGCCGCTTATATTCGCGACGATCTGGTTCGCGCTCCGCGGCAATTTCAAGCGCCATCGGCGAATCGCGCGATGGACCTGGCCGCTGTGGATGTACGTGTCGGTGACCGGCGTGATCGTTTACCTGATGCTGTACCGGCTCTATACGCCGATATATCCGCTGCCAGTGACGGCGGTCGCGCAGTCCGCCTCGCGCTGAAAAAAACGAGGCGGCCCGCGCCATGCGAACCGCCTCAATCTTCTGTCATGCTTCGATGATACGAATCGGCGCTATGCCTTGGCGCTGGGACGGCTCGATACCGCCTGATGCCATCGCGCGAGGTTCTTCTGATTCGCCTCGACCTTGATTCCGGTCAGCCGGCCGAAATCGATTCCGATCAGCGCCGTGATATCCGCAATCGTGTAGCGCGGTCCCGCGATGAATTCGCGATCGGCGAGCACCGTGTCGAGCCATTCCAGGCGTTTGAGTGCCGCGTTTCGGCAAATCTCGCCGTATTCCTTGACTTGCGGGATGCGTCCCTTGAAGAAATCGCTGGTGTTGCGAAACGCGCCCGCCGTCATCATCAAGATCTCGAACTCCATCCGCCGGTTCCACATCTCGACGAGCGCCTTGTCCTTCGCATCCACGCCCATCAGGCGCGGTTCGGGCTTGGTTTCCTCGAAGTAGCGGCAAATCGCGACCGACTCGGCGATATGGGTGCCGTCGTCAAGTTCGAGCACCGGCACCCCGCCCATCGGATTAATTTTCAGGAATTCGGGCTTGCGATTGGCGGCAGTAGCAAGATCGACCTGCTCGTAAGGAACGTTGATGCCTTTTTCCGCGAGAAAGACGCGCACGCGGCGTGGATTGGGAGCCATGGTGAATTCGTAAATTTTCATAGTTGCAATTTAAAACCGTGCCGTGTGTCAGTCAACTCCAAAAAATCATTGCGCTCAGCCGCGCGACGGTCAGCTCAGCCGCTGGCGATGCCAGGCGAGATAGATCGCCGTGCCGATCGAACCGATCAACGCGATTGCCAGGTAGCCCACGATGAAACCAATCGGGCGCGGCCCCGGCGGTTGCGTGTACCAGAACAGCACCAGGTTGTAGGGGACGTAGAACGCATAGACGATCGAAAGCGGCAGCACCCACGCTCGCAAGTTCCAGATGCCGTGGGCGTAGATGAGGAACACGATGCCGAACAGCGGACCGAGCACGAGGTTGTTCGCGACGCCGTGGAACTTGTGACCGAAGACCACCAGGCCGCCTACCGCTGGATTGTTGGCGAACTGGAGCGCCTTGGTGAAATCGGAAAGTGCGAGCACGACAAACAGCACCGTCATCACGGTGAGGAACAATCCAAGCGGCGCGCGAGCGGAATCCGGTTTTTCATTTGCCATGCGCGGTCACCCCTTCAGGAATTTTCGGATCGCGCCCACCAGCGCTTCGCGCTGCTCGTACATCACCATGTGGCCTGCATTCTTGATGATTTCGAGCCGGCTGTTTTTGATGCGGCTGGTGAACTCCCTGGCATAGGCCGCCGGAATCAGCTTGTCGTCGTCGCCCCACAAGAGCAGCGTCGGCGCGGCAATCCGGTAGGCGCGCTTCTTGAGGCCCCGGTCGGGGATCGGCCACAGAAATTTGCCCGCCACCGCCAGCCGCTTCACCCGCTCGACGTACATCGTTTCGAGCGCTTTGAAGTCCGACGGTATCGCGGTCATCATTTGCGCCGCCGGCGAATTGGGATCGTGGAACAGCAGCCCCGCAATCTCGGTAAGCTGCGCGGCGAACAGGTCGGGAATCGGCACTTCGTCGATCCAGAAACCGGCCGGCGCTATCAGCACCAGCTTGCTGGCGCGATGCACGTCGAAGGCCGCGACCTCCGCCGCAATCATCCCGCCCATCGAATGACCGACGAGGTTGGCGGTCGGGATCCCAAGTTCATCCATCAACTCGTGATAGAAGAGCACCGCGTCTGCGATGTCGTCGATATGCTCGCTGCCGGTGGATTCGCCGTAGCCGGGAAATTGCGGCGCATACACCTTGAAGTGCGCCCCGAGGTCCTCCAGGAACGGCTCGACCGGCATCAGTCCACCCGCGCCGTGCAGGTACAGAAGCGGCTCGCCGCTGCCATAAACCTGCATCTCGAGCGAGAACTTTCCGTTCAGAAGTTTCTGAGTCGTGTTCATTTCGCGCCGCGCCCCTCCGCCGCCCCCGGCGCCGCCGCGCGCACCTTGCCGTTGACTTCGGTCTTCTGGAAATGGACGGCGGCCGGCATCGCGATTTCATCTTGCGCCATCCGCTTCGGCGACCACTTGTCCTCGAAGCCGCTCCACAGGTCGCGCATATACGGCATGACCTCGGTGGCGAACAGGCTGGTGCTCTTGCGCACTAGTTCCGGAGGCATCGAGCCGACTTGCATGATCATCATCAGATGCCCGCAGTTGAGCGACTTCATCGCCTCACGCAGACGCTCGCGCACCGTCTTGGGCGAGCCCGCAATCACGAAGCCCTGATCGACAAAGTCCTTCCAGTCGAGACCTTCACGCCGCATCGCCGCCTGCGCGCCGACCTGGCCCAGCAGTCCAGCCTTGATCGTCTTCACCGTGCGATAGCCCGGAGCGTCGGCGAAGCCGTTATAGACGTGCAGGCAGCGGTTGTAGAAGTAATCCATGTGCGGGGCGTAGTCCTTCTCCGCCTGCTCGTCGGTCTCAGAAACCGCGACCACCTGCGCGAATCCCAGGCTGTAAGGATTCAACTCCTTGTTTTTCTTCGCCATCACTTCCCAATAGCCGTCGGCGACCTTCTTGCCCGCGATGTAGCCGAAGTAGGAAAGGAAGCTGTACTGATAGCCGTGGTCGGCGCAGAAGTCGTAGGTCTCCACCGAGCCGCCGCCGGGAATCCAGATAGGAGGATGCGGCTGTTGGAGCGGTCTTGGCCATAGGTTGACGTAGCGCAGCTTGGTGTACTTGCCGTTGAACGAGAAGACATCCTTCGCGGTCCACGCCTTGATTATTAGGTCGTGGGCCTCGTAGTACTTCTCGCGTATCGTGGCCGGGACCTCGCCGTAACAGAAGTTGGTGTCCATCGAGGTGCCGACCGGGAATCCCGCGACCAGCCGCCCGCCCGAGATCACGTCGAGCATCGCGAATTCCTCCGCGACTCGAATCGGCGGATTGTACAGCGCGATCGAGTTGCCGAGCACCACCAGGCTGGCGTTGCGCGTGCGCCGGCTGAGCGCGGCCGCCATGATATTCGGCGACGGCATCAGCCCGTACGCGTTCTGATGATGCTCGTTGACGCCCAGCCCGTCGAAGCCCATCGCGTCGGCGTATTCGAGCTGATCGAGGTAGTCATTGTAGAGCCGATGCCCGACTTTCGGATCGTACAAGTCGCGCGGGATATCGACCCACACGCTGTGATACTTTTCCTTGAAGTCTTCGGGCAAAAACCGGTACGGCATCAGATGGAACCAGGTAAATTTCATAAGCCTTTCTCCCTCGTGGCATTAGGCCGGACCACTCCCGTCGCGACTGCGCCGGGGCATGGACGGCGACCACCTCCTGATCTGAGTGTTTCCCGATTGCGCGAAAAGTGTCAAACGGCCGCAAAGGCGGCGTCACTTCGTGATGCTGCGATGGTCGAAGAGGCGGATCGTGTAGCCGTCGGGATCGCGAAGTTCCGGGCCGTAGCCCCATATCGTCTGCTTTGGTGCGTGCACGAATTTCACACGGTTGCCCTTGAGAGTCGGTAGCGCGCGTCCACATCCTCCACTTCGAAATGGATGACGAATCCGGACGCCGCGCCTTTGGCGGGCTTGCCCTGGCTGATCAGCAGCGCCATTCCCCAATCGTCCTCGAGTGCGACGAAGCCGTTTTCGGGCACTTCGAATTCGACCCTGAGGCCGAGGTTCTTGACGTACCAGTCGCGCGAGCGGGCCGCGTTGCGGACGTTGATCAGCAAGTGGTTGAGCTTGGCGTACTTTTTCTTCGCGCGCTTCATGCGCGAATCCTAATCAACTGTTGACACGGCGCTCAAGCCGCGTAGTGTTCATTGAGATTCGCCCGGGGAAGCCGGTGAGAGACCGGCGCTGCCCCGCAACTGTAAGTTGAGCGTCGCGAGAGAGTCGCGGCGCTCGTCGAGTCAGGCGACCGGGTGAATCGATGGAGCCGAGAGAACCTTCGCGGGAGAGGGAGGCTTCAGGAGTCTTTTCAGCGACTACTGCCGGCGCCGTACTGCCGCGTAGTCGTCCGTCGCTCCTGGCCGCTTCCATCTTCCGTCCGCGAAGTTTCGGCCCGGCCGGGTATCGACACGATGTTCGACGGACATCATAAAGAGGAAGTTTCAGTGACGCGGAATTGCTTCGCGCCACGGCGAAGAAAACCCAACGCGGCCGGCGTGGGCGCGATTCCGGAACTTTCCTACGATGCGACCGGGCCGCGCCCGAGTCGTCATGTGGCGTCGTTTGCAGCTTCGATAGCGGCTCACGCGGCGATTGTCGGTTTGATCGTGTGTTTTGCGGCGCCGGTGGCCACGGCGCCTGGCGATTGGGTTCTCGCCTATCTCGTCGAAGGGGCAGATGGCGCTGCCGGACGCGGCGGCGCGCGCGCTGGCGCGTCCGAGGCTCCGTCGATTCCCGCGCCGCCGCGTTCGGCACCGCCGCGGGCCGCTCGCAAACCGCGTCGCCGCGTTGAAGAACCGGATTCCGAAGTCGCCAGTCTGGCGCCGGTGCGCTCGGTCGCGCTCGCGCGATCGGCAGATTCAGAGCATGACGAGCACTCGCACAATCCTGATGATTCACCGGGGATCGCGTCTGGCTCTTTTTCGGCGACCGTTGCCGGCATCGGCGCCGACGGCACCGCCGCGGGACCAGGCGCCGGATCGGCGGTTGGCGCCGACAACGGCAATGGCGGCGGCGGCGACGGTGGCGATCCAAATTCGATCGCCCACGCCGATTACGCGGCAAATCCGCCCCCCGCTTATCCGGCGATCGCGCGGCGACGTGCGCAGCAGGGCACCGTGACGGTCAGGGTGCTGGTCGGCGCCGACGGCTCCGTGGAGCGCGCCGAAGTTGCGGATTCGTCGGGCTTCGACGCGCTCGACGACGCTGCGCTGGAAACAGTTCGGTCGCGATGGCGCTTTGTGCCGGCCCGCCACGGCGGAGCTGCCGTCGAGAGCTGGGTCCTGGTGCCGATACGCTTTGCTTTGATCGAGGCCAACGCTACCCGTTGAGCTTGCTGCTATTGACTGTTGCAGTCGTGCTTATCTGGAGAAGTCGTGATATAAGCCAAATTCGAGGAGGGTAGGAAAGATGGCTGCGAAACCGTGTACTACTCTGGTGGTGGCGGGGCTGATTGTCGCGGCGATTCTCGCGCCCAACAGCGCACGCGCGATCGAGGTCAAGAAGGATATTTTCAAGAACGGCGGTCCTGCCGGTCCGAATGCTGCCGGTCCGAGTGCTGCTGGTGCCAGCAGGTCGAATCCCATTCCCAAGGCGCAGCAACAGGCGCTCAGCGACACCATCGCGAGCGAATCCGATACCTATCTGAGCGACGAGAGCGAGAAGAAGGCGTCGGGCAAGGCGTATGTCGATCTCGAGCACGCAAAGTTCTTGTACTTGCCGACGATGAAGGAGGGACACTGGACCGTGCTCGCCAAGCTGCAGGCGTCCGAGTACACGCCGTCCAAGACCGGCGAGGGCAAAGGCAGGCCCACCGGCAAGCAGAAGATATTGGTATTCAACTACCGTCTCGACGGTGGCAAGTGGACCGAAATCGAAGCTCCGAAATGGCAGGATGTCGAAACTAAGGGTGCGGCGGCGCCCGCGCATAAGTAGTTTTTCAGTGACGCAAAGTAAATCCGCGTCGCTGATTGCGCGAACCGGACTCGCGCCTACGCCGGCCGCGTTGGGTTTGATCGCCGTGAGGCAAAGCAGGTCCGCGTCGCTGATTGCGCGAACCGGACTCGCGCCTACGCCGGCCGCGTTGGGTTTGATCGCCGTGACGCAAAGCAGGTCCGCGTCGCTGAAAAGATGAAGAGCAAGATTCAGGACGATCTCAAAGCCGCGATGAAGAGCGGCGACAAGCTGCGCATGATGGCGTTGCGCGGGGTGTTGTCCGAGATTTCGCGCCTTGAAAAAGACGTTCGCCGCGATCCCAACGACGCCGAGATTTTGCAAATAATCAAGCGCGAGCGGGCCAAGCGCGAAGAATCGCTTGAATTTGCGCGCAAGGCGGCCCGCCAGGATCTGATCGAGCAGAACCAGACCGAGGCGAAAGTCCTCGAGTCGTATCTGCCGGCTGCGGCCTCGCCCGACGAAGTGCGCGCGGAAATTGCGGCTGCGATTGCGGCGGGCGCATCGCAGATCGGCCCGATCATGAAGGCGCTGCGCGACAAGTTCGGCGCCGGCCTCGACGGCAAAACCGCCAGCGAGCTCGCCAAGGAAGCGCTCGCGAAGAAGTAGGATCGCGGTATTTGCGCGACGGTTCGACACGCGGTTCGACCGGCGCCGGACTGCTTTAAGAATAGCCGCGGAGGTTCTCATGGGCGGTGGCAAAATCGAACCGTTCCGCGTCGAGGTTCCCGACGAAGTGCTCGCTGACTTGCGCGCGCGGCTCAGCAACACGCGCTTTCCCGACGAGCTTCCCGATACCGCGTGGGAGTATGGAACCAATCTCGCCTACCTCAAGGAACTGGTCGAGTACTGGCGAAGCAAATACGACTGGCGCGCGCACGAGCGCGAAATCAATCGCTTCGCGCATTTCAAGGCGGGCGTTGACGGACTCGGAGTTCACTTCATTCACGAAAAAGGCAGCGGCCCCAACCCAAGGCCGATCCTGCTGATTCATGGATGGCCGGGATCGATCTGCGAGTTCATGGAATTAATCCCGATGCTCACCGATCCGGCGGCGCATGGCGGCGACGCGAAAGATTCGTTCACGGTGATCGCGCCGTCGCTGCCCGGCTACGGGTTTTCGGACCGTCCGCGCGCTCGTGCGATGAATATCCAGGCGATGGCGGAGATGCTTCACCAGCTGATGACCGAAGTGCTGGGCTACCGGCGCTACGCGGTGCAGGGCGGAGACTGGGGCGCTGCGATCGCGTCGCGAATCGGCGAGGTGCACGCCGACAGCGTCTTCGGCATCCATCTCAACATGATCGCGATCGGGCCCGCCGAAGGACGCAGCGCACCCGAACTCACGCCCGAAGAGAAAGTGTTTCTCGGCGACATGGAAAAATTCCGCACCGCCGAGACCGGATACCAGTGGATCCAGGGCACCAAGCCGCAGACGCTCGCCTACGGGCTCAACGATTCGCCGGCCGGACTGGCGGCGTGGATCGTCGAGAAATTCCGCACCTGGAGCGATTGCCATGGCGACGTCGAGCAGAGCTTCACGCGCGACCAGCTGCTGACCAACGTGATGATCTACTGGGTCACGCAGACGATTAATTCCTCGACGCGGCTGTACTACGAGGCGCGCCATCATCCGTGGCGCCTCAAGCCCGGAACGCGAATCGAGGCGCCCACCGGAGTCGCGATGTTCCCGGCGGAGCTGGTGCGTCCGCCGCGGCATTGGGCCGAGCGCGCGTACAACGTGCGGCGATGGACCGCGATGCCCAACGGCGGGCATTTCGCCGCGATGGAGGAGCCGCAACTGCTGGCCGCCGACATTCGCGAATTTTACCGGGAGTTGAGCTGAGCGCGCGGGCTTGCGGCGCGGTCAGGCGGACGCGGCTTCGTCGAACTTGACCAGGTCCGCGTAGAGCTTTTCGATCTCGCGCCCCAGTCGTTCGTAGCGCGCGATCAGATCGTCGGCGTCTTTTCGCGCCAGATAGAAGTTGGGATCGTTCATCTCGGTGGAGAGCGCCGCGCGCTCGGCTTCCCGCTGCTCGATTCCGGCTTCGATCTGAGTCCGCTGGCGCGCGATACGTTCGCGCCTGCGAAGCGCGTCGCGATCGTCATTGGCCGGATGCCCGGCCTTCACCGGCTGGGCGGCCTTCGCTGGTTGCGCGTTCTTTGGACGCGGCGCATTCCCGTTGTTGCCGCGGGTATCGCGCAATTGCACCGGCCCGGACCGCATCGGCTGAGACGACGGCGACGGCGCGGCGTCGGTCTGCGCCTTCTTCTCGAGGTATTCATCGTAGTTGCCGAGGTAGCGAATCGCATGACCCTGGCCGACTTCGAGCACCTCCGTCACGAGCTCGTTGAGAATGAAACGATCGTGGCTGACTATTATAACGGTACCCGGAAATCGCCTGAGCGCGTCGAGCAGCGTGTCCTTCGCGATGATGTCGAGGTTGTTGGTCGGCTCGTCGAGCAGCAGGCAATTGCTCGGCCGCGCCAACACCTTGGCCAGCGCCAGGCGCGCGCGCTCGCCGCCCGACAGCACCGCGACGCGCTTGTAGACGTCGTCGCCCGAAAACAGCATCGCGCCGAGAAGCGAACGAATCTCCGCCATCGTCCGGCCTTGCGCGCTGTCGCTCAGTTCTTCGAGCACGGTCTTTTCATATGAAAGCGACTCGGCGAGATTCTGCGCGAAGTATCCAGCCTGCACGCTGGCGCCGACGATTCGCTCGCCGCCGGTCATCGCTTCGACGCCGGCCAGCAGCTTCATCATCGTCGATTTTCCCGATCCGTTCGGACCGACCAGCGCGATTCGCGCGCCGCGCTCGATTGTCAGATCGACGCCGTCGTAAACCGTCAGCGCGCCGTAGCGTTTGACCGCGCCCTTGAGTTCGAAAACCCGCCGCGTGCTCCGTTCGCATTTCGGAAACGAAATCGCCGGCGGCTTCTGCGCTCCCTCCGGCGGCTCGAGGCGTTCGAGCTTGTCGAGCTGCTTGATGCGGCTTTGGACCAGACGCGCCTTGCTCGCCTGGTAGCGGAAGCGGCTGATGAAACTCTCCATGTGCTCGATTTCGAGGCGCTGTTTCTCGAACGCCGCCATCTCGGCCGCGAAGCGTTCTTCGCGAGCAACGAGATACCGCGAGTAGCCGCCGAGGTATTCGGTGAGCCGCCCGCGCGACACTTCGACGGTGCGCGTGGTGACGCGGTCCAGGAAATAGCGATCGTGCGAGACCAGGATGATCCCGCCCTGGTAGGCGCACAGATAATCCTCGAGCCAGTTGCGCGCCTCGATATCCAGGTGATTGGTCGGCTCGTCGAGCATCATGAACTCGGGCGCGTCGAGCAGGAGTTTCGCCAGCGCAATTCGCATCCGGATTCCGCCCGAAAATTCGGCGACGTCGCGGCCGAGGTCTTCATCGCTGAAGCCCAGCCCGAACAGCACCGAGGTGGCGCGGCTTTCGGCGCTGTAAAAGTCGTGCCGTTCGAGCTCGGTCAGCACCTCGCCCAATTCTTCGAGCGCGGCGTCGTGCGCCGGCCCGCTATGCTCGTGGACGAGAATCTGCTCGACCTCCTTGCGCCGCAGGTCGAGCGCCTGCATCCTGTCGAGCGCCGCCAGCGTCTCGCGCAGCGCTGACCTGCCGCCCATCTCCGGAGCGTCCTGCGCCAGGTATCCGACGCGGGTGCGCTGCGGACGGGTGATTCGGCCCGAATCCAGCGGGACCACTTCCGCGATCATCTTGAGCAGCGTCGATTTGCCCGCGCCGTTAAGTCCGACCAGGCCCACCCGCCCGTCGTCGGCCATCGACCAGCTCACCCCGTCGAGGATCTTGCGGCCCCCGTAGGACTTGGAAAGGTTGTCGAGACTAAGCATGCTAAAAGCGTCATCTTATCAGCGCCGTTTGGCCGCCGAAAGTGACTCTCGCCACGAGGTTTGCGGGGGCTTTCTCCCAAGCCGACAATATGTTAGGCAATGTTACACTATGGCAAAATTCGCCCCCGAATATCCGCTGCCCAGGAGTGCGGACGAGTTCGAAAGACTCTGTCTCAAGCTCCTGCGGCGTCATTGGCAACTTCCTCAGCTCGAGCGCTTCCACGACCCCAAACGCGCCGAGAAGGGAATCAACCTTATCGAGATCAGCGGACGCCCGCGGCTCGCCGCCGTCAAATGCGATTTCAGCGCTTCGCGAAACGACTTGACGCTCGCCGAGATCAAGGACGCTGTTGACCGGGCCGCGAGCCTGAAGCTCCCAATCGGGCGCTTCGTGATCGCGACCACGGCCGCCAAGCCCGAGGGCTTGCAGCGTTCGTTGTTTGATCTCAACCGTGCCAACCGCAAAGACGGCATCGCGGCGATCGAGGTTCTGACCTGGGACGACATCGAGGAACTGCTCGACGAATATCCTCAGATCCTCACCGATTTTGGCACCGCCACCAAGCGCCAGTCCCTGACCCGGGCCGATGCGGTGGTTCATCTCGAGGCTCGATGCGAGCCCGCGGCGGCGGGAGCTTCCGATGCGCTGGGAGAGGAAATCTCCGCCGCCGCGGCGCTTCTTGAGAGCCGGCAATATCAGCTGGCCCGGCTCGCCCTGCTCAGACTGCGCGAGCAGAAGTGGAGCCAGCTGTCGAACATCCACAAGTTCCGCGTGCTCTCGTATCTTGGCGCCGCGTGGCTGAAGGAAGGCGAGCCGCGTAAATCGGCGATGCTTTTCATCGCGGCGAAATCGTTGCAGCCCGACGAGGAGAATGCCTGCACCAACGAGGCGCTCGCCCACGAACTGCTCGGTGAGCGCGAACGCGCGTTCGCGCTGGCCGACAAGCTGCGCATGCAGTTTCCCTCCAGCGGCCGCGCGGTTGCGCTGTGGCTGAACAATGCGCCCAAGTCGCTCGACGCCAGGGAGCTTGAAGAAAACATCGCACCCGAACTCGGATCCGATCCGGAAGTCGCGGTGGTGATGGCGCGCCGCGCGCTGCTGGACGCGCACTTCGATCGCGCCGAGCGGTATGCGCGCCTGGCCAGCACCGCGTTGCCGAATAATTCGATCCCGTGGCTGGTCCTGGGACAGGCGATTCTACTCAATGAACTGGAAGGCGGCGGCGCCGGCTCGACCGAGGCGCCAGCGCAAAACGACGGCAGCCGCGTCCGCGAAGCCGAAAGCTGCTTCACTCAGGCGCTCGCGCTGGCGCAGGCCGAACACCTGGCGTCGAGCGAAGTGCAGGCGCTGATGGGACGCGCGCAGGCGCGAATCGCGCTGCGCGACACCGACGGCGCCGGCAAGGATATCGAACAGGCGCATAGCTTGCAGCGCGAGGATGCCAACGGCCTGTGCGAGTACGGGATTGTTCTGCGATCGCGCGGCAGCCTGACCGAGGCGGTCGAGGTGCTGCGCCGCGCCGCCTCCGTGGGCGGCCGCGACGACATCGATTACCATCTCGCGGTCACGCTCCGCGAGCGCGACGAACCCGGCGATATGCAGGAGGCCACCGAGCTGCTGATACGCTCGATCGCGCGGCCAGAGGCGATTCCCGCCGGCGATCTTCCCTTCGCGGTCGCATCCGCGGTCGAGGCGCTTGCCGCGCTCGAGCGTTATCACGACGCCGACGCGCTGTTGGCGTCGATTTCCGAGGAGCGCCTGGCCAAGGTCACGAGGCAGACGTTGCGCGCCGATCTCCGGTTGGCGCAGGGCAAGTTCGATCAGGCCACCAGGTTTGCCGACGAGGCTCTGTCCGAGCTTACGCCCGACACCCCTGCCGACAGCCGGCGCAAGCTGGCCGCGTTGCTCCATGATTTGGGGCGCTATCGCGACGCGCTTCCGCTGTGGCAGACGCTCGCGCCCGCGGGCAGCACCGGCATTGACACGCGCCGGTTGCTGGATTGCGCCAGCCGGCTCGGCCGCGAAGACATCGTGAGCGAGATCTCGCGCCAGTTGCATCCCGAACAGGCTATCGACGCCGGCACATCCGCCAATCAACTCGACAAACTCGAACACAACGATCCCGAAGCTGCGTTGGCCGGTATCGAGGAACTGCTGCGCGAACATCCCGACGACCGGGTGCTCCGGCTGCGGCGCTCGATCGTCGCGGCTCGTCTGGGCAAGACCGATCTGGTCGTTGCCGATCCCAACGCGATGCCCTCGGCGCGGGAAATTCCGCCTGCGCTCGGCCGCGCGGCCGTGCAATTCATGCGCGACGGTGGCCGCGCCAACGAGGCGCTTGCCTACGCTTACGAATTGCTGCGCCACCAGGGCGCCAGCGTCGATTCGCATCGCGCGTATCTGACCGCGCTCGGACCGGTTGGCCCGATGCCGCACATACCCGACTTCGACGTCGCCGGGCCCGGCGCCGCGCTTAGTTTTGTCGAGGAGAATTCCAACACCGAGCGCTGGATCATGCTCGAGGAAGCCAACGACGCCGACGAGGCGCTCGATGAGTACGGCTCGCAATCTCCGATGGCGCGCGCCGTCAAGGGCAAGCGGGCCGGCGAGAGATTTCAGCTGCCCGAAGGCCGCTTCAGCCGCCGCCAGGCGACCGTCAAGCAAATGCTCAGCAAGTACGCCTACCGATACATGGATTGTCTCGTCAACTGGCAGGCGCGCTTTCCCGGCCAGGCCGAAATCGAAGTTAGCTACGTGCGCGCCGACGCGATTCCGTGGAGCGAAATGAATGACAGCTTCGACTCGATGTTCGAAGCGAACAATGGCACCGGTGTCGCCAACGGGATCGCCAATGGCAACGGGATCGCAAAGGGAAGTGGCGCCGCCAACGGCAAGCGCGAGGACGTCATCAAACGGGCCGAACTCACTTACGCCACCAAGCCTGTCCCGATCCACGCCGTCGCGGAACGGATCAACCTCAACGATCTGCAAACCATGTTCATCCTGGCGCAGCGCCCCGAGGCGCCGCTGAAGTGCTGCACCGGCTCGCCCGAGGAACTCGAGGCCGCTCTGGGAGCCTTCGAGCGCGCCAACGCGGTGGTGCTCGATCTGACCGCGATCGCCACCTTGTGCATGCTCGGACGGCTCAGCCTGCTGCCCAGCTGGCCGCGCCAGTTTGTCATTTCGCAGTCCACCCTCGCCGAACTGCGGCGCCTGGCGTTCGAGGATACCTTGCTGCGCCTGCCGCCCGGATTCTCCGCGTCGCTCACCAGCAACGGCAACGACGGCAAGCGCGCCGATGTTCAGTTGAAGGGGCTGGCCGATGCCTTGCAGTCGGTGTGCCGCGTGCGCGACGCTGCGGTGCTTGCTTCGATCGATCATGACCGCCGTGAGCGCCTGATCAATTTCTTCGGCCGCCATGGCGCCGAGAGCATCGTCATCGCCTCGATGCCCGGGCACGTGCTGTGGACCGACGACATGATCCTTGCCGATCTCGCCAAGACCGAGTTCGGGGTGCGCCGCGTCTGGACCGAGGCGGCGTTGCAGGCGCGTGCGCAGGCCGGCAATCTCGATCCTGCCGAGCTGGCAACGGCCAGCACCAAGCTGGCGGGATGGGGCTACTCATTCGCCACCCCGGGTATCGAGACGCTGATGCGCGCGGGTTCGGTCGCGGTATGGAATCCCGATCAGTTCCCGCTCAAGCAGGCGCTCGATCAGTTTGCCGATAATTCGATGAACATGTCGGATGCGGTGCGGCTGGCGGCCGAGTTGATCGTCAAGATGTACAACGACCAATACCTGCGCGGGCAGCGCCGGACCGTGACCTCGCGGCTGCTCGATCGGCTTGCGTCGCGCCCCGGTGGCCGCGAGGCCGTCGAGGCCCTGCCGCGTTCGTTGCCGATTCGCTTCGGGCTCGACCTGATTCGCGCTCGCGAACTGAACGACGTCGTCCGCGGATGGACTGCGCAAAGCGAGTCGCAGCTGAGCGCTTGACGATTGTTCAACGCGGGCGGTTGAAGTCGGATGAAGATAGCTGGGCAGTCGGCCGATGGCCCGCTGCCCAGCTATAGATCTTGGCCCGTCGTGTTAAGCTTGACGATCGACTAGAATCCTGCCCGGGCTAATCGCGGACACAGGAGGAAGGCACGATGGCGGCATTGGGCGAGGGGGATCGGATCGTACTCATCGATCGCAGGCTCTTCAAGGACGACAGTACCCGGATTTTCGTGGGCACAATCGAGGAAACCGACGGCTCCCTGGTTCGCGCCCGCGGCTTCGTATTTCACGTCAGCGCCTACGATGTTGCCGGACAGGAACGCCGCGGCGAAGAGATCGTGCGCGTGTTCTCGATGGGTTCCGGGGACATCGTGTACCTGCTTCCCAAGGATCAGGACATCTCGCGCCTGATGCTCAAGCGCTCGCCCAAGTCGATGACGCTGAGCGATGGGGTATACGCGATGGACCTGAGCGACTTTCTGCTCCGCGTGTGACGCCGCGGGCTACAGCTTCTCCACGAATTCGATAATAGCCGCCGCGGTGTCGCCCGGATTGTCCAGCGGCACGTGATGAAACGCGCGCGGAATTTCCTTCAGCACCGATCCGCGAATCTTCCGATGCATCCGCGCAAGGTGCGGCCGGCTCAGCATCCCGCTCTGTTCGCCGCGCAGCAGCAGCGTCGGCATCGTGATCTTCCTGAGCTTCGGCCTGCTCATCCTGTTGCCATGCTTGCGCCAGGCCCGCGTTTCCGGATCGAAGCGAAACGCCCACGCGCCGCTGGCCAGTTGCTCGGCGCCGAGCAGCGCGAGCCGCTCGATTTCCGGCCGCGTTAGATTCGTCTGGGGCGGCTGCAGTCGAAACTTTTTGATGATGTCGCCGGCGGAGCGGAGCTCGGGGCGCACGCCGCCGCGCGATCGCCGCCGCCATCGCCACATCAACCGGCGAAACAGCGGCGGCCCTCCGTGCGGCGAATCGACCATGACCAGCGCGTCGAGCAACTCCGGATGCGTGACTGCCACCCACTGCGCCACCACCCCGCCCATCGAATGTCCAACCAGCACCACGCGCGTGCCCAGCCTGTCGATCAGGCCACGGACGTCTTTCAGATATGCCGGTGGCCCGTAGTTCTCCGAATCCGCCCACTGGCTGCGCCCGTGACCGCGAAAATCAAGCGCGAGCACGCGCCCGTATGGCGTCAGCATCGGTGCGACGCCGTCCCACCAATGCGCATGCGCCGCGCCGCCGTGGAGCAAAACGAAAGTCCGTTTGTCGGATTCGCCGCCCCAATCCAGATAGTGAAGCTTGCGTCCTTCAACCTCGAGGTAGCGGTGGGTCGGCTCCGTTACCACGGTAGCCGCTTGCTCTTGTGCCATAGCCCTCAATTCTATTCGACCCCAAATCGCGAGCATAGATTTTCATGCGCGCGGTTGCGCCGGATTTGCTGTTCGCTGGCTGGAAGCGCGCCGTCCGCTCGTGCTAACAACCGCACGAGAACTATTGCCAAGGAGTATCTTCGATGGCGCTCAGACTCGAAAACAAAAACGCACTGGTCACCGGCGGCGCCAGCGGAATCGGACGCGCGACCGCGATTCGATTCGCCCAGGAGGGCGCCAACGTCTTTGTCGCCGATCGCCATTTCGCCGCCGCCGAGGAAACCGCCGCCGCCGTTAAAAAGCTCGGCCGCAGCTCGACCGCGTATCAGGTCGATACCAGCGACGAGGCCCAGGTCGATGCGATGGTCGCGCAGATGGTCAAGGACCTCGGCAGCGTGAACATCGTGGTCGCAGCCGCAGGAATTTCACACGCGCACTACGGTGAAGAAGGCCAGCCCGACATCGCCTTTCTCAGCAACAAGTCCTTTGCCAACTGGCGCAAGGTTCTCAGCGTCAACCTCGACGGCGTCTTCCTGACCGATCGCGCCTGCGCCGACGCGATGATCAAGGCGGGCAACGGCGGACGCATCATAAATATCGCCTCTGCCGCAGCGCGAATCCCGCTCCCGGGCGCCGGCGAGTATTCCGTCAGCAAGGCGGGCGTCTGGATGCTGACCCGGGTGCTTGCCACCGAACTGGCGCCGTTCAATATCACTGCCAACGCGATCGGACCCGGCTTCATCAAGACTCCCATGACCGCCGAGCTTCAGCAGCAGCCCGACATTTCGCCGCTGATGCAGCGCGTGCCGATGAATCGGATGGGCGAGCCGGTCGATGTCGCCAACACCGCGCTGTTCCTCGCCGGCGAAGAGGGCCGCTACTACACCGGATCGATTCTGCATCCCGACGGCGGAATCGTCATGCAGTGACAAATGATTGGCCAACGACGTGACTCGTAACTATTTGATCGCGCAGAGGGTCGTTCTTTTTTTGTGTCATCCTGAGCGCAGCGAAGGAACCCGCCCCCGGGATTTTTCGCTGCAGCAACTTTCGCTCAGAATGACAAAGTCGGCGCTCGCGGTTGCATTGCTGGTTCTCGCCGGATTCAGTTCTCCCGCGTTGGCGCAATACCAGAGCGCGACTGCGACGCCCACGCCCATGATGATGCCTGCGATTCCGCAGATTCAGCTTCTACCGGTGCCCGGATATGGGCCGGCGCCGCTGACCGTCGGCTTTATGCTATCGAGCGCCGACCCGGAAACCGTGCTCCAATCCTTTATATGGAATTTCGGCGACGGACAGGTCTCGACGCTGCCGCCGACCGCGATGTTCCACATCTACACCAAGCCCGGCAGCTACGTGGTCACTGTTACTGCGACTACGGCGGACGGCCATTCTGCGTCATCGTTAGCAGGCGTAGTCGTGACCCAGCCCGTGCACTAGCTCCGCCGCGCGACGCGGAGTGCTGAAAAACGCTAGTCCTTCAGCATCTCGATCGTGCCCGTGTCGAGATCGTAGATGCCGCCGACAACCTTCAGCTCGCCCGATTTGACCATCGCCGACAGCGCCTGCGAAGCGGCAAGCTTATTCATCACCAGCTTCACATTCTCGCGCACCGCATTTTCGACCGGATCGCCCGGCATGCCACGGCTTGCGCGCACCGCGGGTTCCAACTCTCTGGCGATCTCGCGGATCTCTTCCCTATCTTTTTCATCAGCCTCAACCGCCGCAGTCACCGCGCCGCATCGGCTATGCCCCAGTACCATCACCAGCCGCGCGCCGAGATGCTTGACCGAGTAGCCAACGCTTTCGATCACCACCTGGTCGGCGACGTTGCCCGCCACCCGCACGGTGAATATATCGCCAAGTCCGCGGTCGAAGATTATCTCGGGCGGTGTCCGCGAATCCGAGCATGCCAGCACCGCGGCGAACGGATGCTGTCCCTTGGCCACTTCGGTGCGCCGCGCCGGCGTCTGATTGGGATGCTCCAGTTTGCCGGCAACGAAACGCTGATTGCCCTCGAGCAGGAGCTTGAGCGCCTGCTCGGCATTGATCGCGGGCTCGTGGACCGCGGCTATCACCGCGCGTGTCGTAGCGATCGACAGCGCGGCTATCGCCAGCACCATCAATATTCTCACCGAGATTTTCTTATGTCGAATCACCGTCGCTTCTCCCTGTAGGTTTTGCGGTCACGCACATCTCGCGCATCGGCATTGACACCGCGCGGCTATTCGCCAGTATTGGTGGCGATGCGACATAAATCCAGCACCAGCGTAATCTCCACACCCGTGACAAACCCGGTGAAGCGAATCCTGCTCGCGCACGCGCTCGGCGTCTTAGCGCTCATCGGCGCGGGATGCATGAACGATCAGAACGACGCCACCAAGAAGTTGGTGCAACAGCAACAGGAGCAGCTCGAGCACCAGCAACAGGAGATCGAGAACCTCAAGGCGAATCAGAATCTAAGCTACACACCCGGCGTCACGGCTTCCTATCCGGGCGGATGCGACAAAGCCGTGGAGGCGACTGCCAACCAGCGCGGCGGCGACCGATTTGCCGCCGACGACTTCTCCAAGGCGCTCGCATACTACCAGGATGCGGTCTCGGCCTGCCCCACCGACGCCCGGGCCGAGGTTAACGTGGCGCGCACCTACGAGGCGCTCGGCAACAATGTCGCCGCCATCAACCACTACCGAAAGGCCGCCGACATCCCCGGCCCCACCGTCAGCGACGCCTCGGAAGAGGCCAGGGCTGCGCTTGAACGAATGCAAGCCTCCCGCCTGCCCTGACCGCCAGCGCTCGCGCCGGCGCCGTCGCGGCTTAGGTTGGCTCTGCCTGTCCCGCTCGGTAGTCTCGATAGTGGAGTGACGCGCGTCGCTCCCCCTTCCATGGATGACGGCAACATTGAATCTTCCGGCGTGACCACCAACACGCGCCCCCGCCGAGTCGCAATTCTCACCGCCGGCGGCGACGCCCCCGGAATGAACGCCGCCATTCGCGCCGTGGTCCGCACTGCGACGGTTGCCGGAATCGAGGTGATCGGCTTCAGACGCGGCTACGAGGGCCTCATTCGCGACTTGGCCGAGCCGCTTAGCACTCGTTCCGTCGCCAACATGATCCAGCGCGGCGGGACCTTCCTGGAGACCTCGCGCTCGGTCGAGTTCCGCACCCCCGCTGCCCGAGCGCTGGCAGCCCGCAACTTGAAACGTCACCAAATCGAGGCGCTCATCGTCGTCGGTGGCGAGGGCTCGATGATCGGCGCGACGATCTTCGGCGGCGAGACTGGCATTCCGGTCTTCGTCATCCCGGCCTCGATCGACAACGACATCCCCGGCACCGACTACTCGATCGGGTTCGACACCGCGGTTAACACCGCGCTCGATGCGATCGATCGCATTCGGGACACCGCATTCGCCTACGAACGCGTCTTTTGTGTCGAGGTGATGGGTCGGGACTCGGGTTTTATCGCAGTCGCGGTCGGTCTCGGCGGTGGCGCCGAGGCAGTCATCGTCCCGGAGATCCCGTTCACCCTCGACGAAATCTGCGATCGTGTCGAAGACAGCCATCGCCGCGGCAAACGCGCGACCATCGTCGTGGTCTCGGAGGGACCGCGCACCGGAGGCGTCATCCCGATCGCCGAGGCTCTTACCGCCAGGCTGCACGTGCAGGCGCGCGTGGTCGTTATCGGCCACGTCCAGCGTGGCGGAGCGCCCACGGCCAGGGACCGGTTGCTGGCGAGCCGGATGGGAGCCGGCGCCATCAGGGCCATCCTCGACGGCGTCGCGCCTTCACTGATCGGCGAAGAGCGGGGCGCGATCGTTTGCGTTCCGCTGAGCGACGCGGTTAATCGGCGCCGTCCGCTGGACCCGTCGCTGATCGAACTGGTCCATCAGCTCTCCACCTGACGCCCCCGTTTCTCCACTACCAGCGCCGTCATCCGAGGATGACACAAAACTGGTTCTGACAGGCCGTCAGGCCGCATCTTTCTCTTAACATTGGGTGCAGGCGCCAGCTCTGCTCGCCATCGCGCCGCAATAGTGCGATAAATCACAGCGAAACCCCCGGGAGGAAATTTCCACTTTGAACAATCCATTCAGTGTCGAAGGCAAAGTTACAATCGTGACCGGTGGCGGGACCGGAATCGGCGAGTCGATCGCCAGGGAGTTCGCGCTGCGCGGTGCGCCGGTGCTGATCGCCAGCCGCAAGCTCGAAAACCTCGAGCGCGTGCGCGACGAAATTCGCAAGGCCGGCGGAAAATGCGAGATGACTCAGGTTGACGTCCGCGACGCCGAGCAATGCGACAAGATGGTGGCGGAGGCGGTCAAGCAGTTCGGCCGCCTCGACGTGCTGATTAACAATCACGGCGCCAGTATCGCTGCGCCGTCGTTGAATCTCTCGCCCAACGGATGGCGCGCGGTGGTCGGAATCAATCTCGATGGCGTGTTCTTCTGCTCCAAGGCGGCGGCCCGCCAATTCATCGAGCAGAAAAGCCCCGGCTCGATCGTCAATATCTCCTCGACCGCGGGCGTGCATGGTTCGCCCTTCATGCTTCCGTACGGCGCGTCCAAAGCCGGCGTCATCAACCTGACCGTTTCTCAGGCAGGTGAATGGGGCGCGATGGGCATTCGCGTCAACTGCATCGCGCCCGGCCCGATCGACACCGAAGGCGCGGCGCCGCGCGTATGGCCAAATCCGAAGGTCAAGGAGATGGTGGCGCGATCGCGCGCGTTGCAGCGCTTCGGCCGCGTCGAAGAAATCGCCTACCCGTGCATCTTCCTTGCGTCGGACGCGTCGAGCTACGTTACCGGCGCGCTGCTGATTATCGACGGCGGCGAAGGCATGCGAATTTCCGAGTGAGTGGACAAACCGATCGAGCATCGCTAAGTAATTCCTTCGACCCTGTCGAGAGAGGATCAATCGTATGGCTGATAAGAGCGCCGTCGGGAAAACCGGCAAACCATTCAAGATGCACGTCGATTGGAGCAAGGTTCGCGAGTTCGCCCGCGCAATCAAAGACCCCAATCCGCTCTACTTCGACCCGGAATTGGCGAAGAAGGAAATGGGCGGAATCCCCGTACCGGTCACGTTTCTGCAGACCAGCGCGTTTTGGACCGACGAGACCTCCAGCCCCGGCTTCGGCGGCTTCGACTTGCGCCGTATCCTGCACGGCGAGCAGGAGTTCGAATTCTTCAAGCCGATCTTTGTCGGCGACACGCTCACGGGCCTGACCAAAGTCGCCGACGTGCTCGAGAAGGAAGGCGGTCGCGGCGGCAAGATGACGCTGCTGATCACGGAAACCGAGTACACCAACCAGAAGGGCGAGAAAGTCGCCATTGCGCGCTCGACGCTGATCGAGACCGGACAAGCGGTCAAAGCGTAATCGGCCCACCCGCGCGAAACGATTCAATCGGAAGATAAAAATGGCAAAACTGAAATTCGATTCGATCAAAGTCGGCGACGAAATTCCAAAAATCGAGATCAAAGGCGTGACCCGTCCCGATTTCGTCCGCTATGCGGGCGCGTCGGGCGACTTCGTCCCACTGCATTACGATCAGACTTTCGTCGAGGCGGCCGGAATCCCGACCGTTTTCGCGCAGGGGATGTTCACCGCGGGCCTGCTCTCGAAGGCCGTCACCGATTACGTCGGCGTCGGCAACGTGCGCCGCTTCCAGGTGCGCTTCGCCACGCGCGTATGGCCCGGTGACGCCGTCACCTGCACGGGCAAAGTTACCAACAAGGTCGAGAAGGACGGCGAGAAGCAGATCGAGGGCGAGTTGATAGTGCTCAATCAAAAGGGCGAGCCCGCGATTCGTGGCAGCTTCCGCGCCGCCTGCGCATAAGCGCAGCATCCCGGTCACAGAGCAAACGAAAGCGTGAATCGCATGGGCGAGCCCCTGCGGTGCACGGGCTCGCCCTGCCTGTGGACGGAATTGTTCAAGGATTGTGGATAGTTAGCGCTTAAATTGGCTCTTTCGCTTGATAAGTTGCGCAGAATCCGGCAAAGAAGACGGATAAGTTTTACCCTGGGTTTGGGGGTGGGCTTTCGCCCTTTGGCCCGGAGGCGCAACATAGTATTCGATGAGTGATCACCGGTACGTCATAATCCACGGCCATTTTTATCAGCCGCCGCGCGAGAGCCCGTGGACCGGTTTGATCAGTCCTGAGAATGGCGCCGCCCCGTTTGCGAACTGGAACGAGCGAATTCTCAGCGAATGTTACACCGCCAACGCTCATGCTCACACGATGCAAGGGCCAGTCGTTCACGTTCGCAATAATTACGAGTCGCTGAGCTTCGATGTCGGCCCGACGCTGGCAGGATGGCTGCAGACGCACGGCAAGGCGGCGTATCGCGCGATGATCCGCGGCGACGCCTTGTATGCCAACGCGCACGGCGGCCACGGCAACGCCATTGCGCAGTCGTACAGTCACTCGATACTACCGCTGTTGCCGCCGCGCGATCGCGAGCTGCAGATCGCATGGGGTATCGACGATTTCGTTTTCCGATTCGGCCGCAAGCCCGCCGGGATGTGGATCCCCGAGTGCGCCGCCGACGACGACACGCTTGAGTCGATCGCGGCGGCCGGGATCGGGTTCGTCATTCTCGGGTCGGATCAGGGAAAGTTCAGCGGCCCGGGCGCCGAGTCGCGCAACGCCGGGCCGTTCCAATGGCGCCGGGGCGATTTGAGCCTGGCCGTGTTCCGCTTCGACCGTGAATTATCCACGACCGTCTCTTTTGGCGATGGGTTGGCCGACGGCGCCCGGCTGGCGGACTGGATTGCCGACACCGCGCTCAAGCTGAAGCCCGGCGCCGCGCTGATGTTGGCGACCGACGGCGAAACGTTTGGGCATCATAATAAACACGGCGCCGCCGAACTGGCGCGCGCCCTGATGGCGCTGGAGCGCCGCGACGACCTGATCCTTGCCAATTGCGCGGACTACCTGGCGGCGCATCCGGCGGCGGGATCGTTCGAGCTTGCGTCCGCCACTTCATGGAGTTGTCCGCACGGCGTCGAACGGTGGCGCTCGAACTGCGGATGCCGCCATGATCCGAACACCTCGCAGGAATGGCGCGGGCCGTTTCGCGCCGCGATGGATTTCGTGAAAAACCATGCCGAGGCGACTTACGACCGCTTCGCCCCGGCGATTGTGAAAGAGCCCGGCGCGATCCTGCGCGACGCAATCCGTTTGCTGATCGATCCGAATCCCGCCGTCCACGAAGAGTTCTTCAAGCGATTCAGGGTTGCCGACGAAGGCAATCGCGAAACGCTGCTGCGGATGTTCGAGATGGTTCGCGCGGGGCAGGCGGCGCTTACCAGCTGCGGGTGGTTCTTCGATGATTTCGGAGGCCTGGAGGGGCGCGTGGTGCTCAGATGGGCGGCGCGCGCGGTCGAACTCGCGGCCGAGCACTCGGCGAGCATCGAAAACGAACTGCTCGAGCGGCTGCGCGGAATCAATTCGAACCGGCGCGAGAATGGCGACGCCGCGACCCTGTACTTAAGCTTGAAAACGCGCGAAGCTCGCGGTCGCGTGTGACCTCCAAGCTTAATCGACAGGTGCTCGTGCGATGCCTTCGACCGAAGCGACTCATATCGATTCGACGCTGACCGAATCGCGCAAGTTTCCTCCCCCGGCCGAGTTCAGTGCGCGCGCGTGGGTCAAAAGCCTCGACGAGCACCAGGCGATCTGCAAGCGCGCTGACGCCGACCCGGAGTCCTTCTGGGCCGAATGCGCGCGCAACCTTGATTGGTTCCAGCCGTTCGGCAAAACGCTCGAGTGGAATTTTCCGCATGCGAAGTGGTTTGTCGGCGGCACGATCAACGCCGCCTACAACTGCCTCGATCGCCATCTCGACGGCCCGCGCCGCAACAAAGCCGCGCTGATTTGGGAGGGCGAGCCGGGCGACTCGCGGGTGCTGACCTACCAGATGCTGGCCGACGAAGTGGGCAGGTGCGCCAATGCGTTGAAGAGCGTCGGCGTCAAGGACGGCGACCGCGTCGCGATCTACATGCCGCTGGTGCCGGAGGCGGCGATCGCGATGCTGGCGTGCGCGCGAATCGGCGCGATTCACTCGGTGGTCTTCGCCGGCTTCTCCTCCGAAGCGCTGGCCGATCGGATCAACGACGCGCAAGCCAAGGTCTGTATCACCGCCGACGGCGGATGGCGCCGCGGGCAAATCGTCGAGCTCAAGAACAACGTCGATGAGGCGCTGAAAAAGTGCCAATCGATCCGCAATGTCCTCGTGCTCAAGCGGGTCGGCAACAAGGTCGAGATGCGCAAAGGGCGCGACCTGTGGTGGGACGAGCTGATTCCCGCGCAAAGCCCCCGATGCGAGGCCGCCGCACTCGACTCCGAGCATCCGCTCTACACGCTTTACACCAGCGGCACGACCGGCAAACCCAAGGGCGTCGTGCATACGACCGGCGGCTACCTGACGCATGTCCTGATGACGATGAAGTGGGTGTTCGACTTGAAGGAAGACGACATCTACTGGTGCACCGCCGATATCGGATGGGTTACCGGCCACAGTTACACCGTGTACGGGCCGCTGGCGGCGGGCGCGACGGTCGTGATGTACGAAGGCGCGCCGAACTTTCCCGACAACGATCGCTTCTGGCAGATAATCGCGAAGTACCACGTCAGCATTTTCTACACCGCGCCCACTGCGATACGGACTTTCATCAAATGGGGCGACGCGTGGGTGAAAAAGCATGACCTGTCGAGTCTCAGATTGCTCGGTTCGGTCGGCGAGCCGATCAATCCCGAAGCCTGGATGTGGTACCGCAAAGTTATCGGCGGCGAGCGATGCCCAATCGTCGATACGTGGTGGCAGACCGAGACCGGCGGGATCATGATAAGCCCCATGCCCGGCGCGATCGCCACCAAGCCCGGCTCCGCGACGTTTCCATTGCCCGGCATCGCCGCCGACGTCGTCACGCGCCAGGGCAAGAGCGTCGGCGCCAACCAGGGCGGCCTGCTGATCGTGCGCAAGCCGTGGCCCGGGATGCTGCGAACGATCTACCGCGACCCCGAGCGCTACAAGAACAATTACTTTGTCCAGATCGACGGCGCCTATTTCACCGGCGACGGCGCGCGGCGCGATCAGGACGGCTATTTGTGGATCATGGGCCGCGTGGACGACGTGATTAACGTGTCCGGCCATCGGCTCGGCACGATGGAGATCGAAAGCGCGCTGGTCTCGCATGCGGCGGTTGCGGAGGCCGCGTGCGTCGGGCGCCCCGACGAGATGAAGGGACAGGCCGTGGTCGCATTCGTCACGCTGGAGGGCGGGCGCAAGGGCGATGCCAGGTTGCGCGACGAATTGCGCGCGCACGTCGTCAAGGAAATCGGCGCGTTGGCGCGACCCGACGAGGTCCGCTTCACCGAGGCGCTGCCGAAAACGCGCAGCGGCAAGATCATGCGCCGCCTGCTGCGGCAAATTGCGTCGGGCGATGAGACGCTTGGCGATACGACCACGCTCGAGGATCTGTCGGTGCTCGCCAAGCTGCGCGATGATGACGAGTGAGCAGGGTCACAAGACGGCCGCCCCTTCTCCTAAACCTGTCTAACAGGGCCCTTCGAGTACTCAGGGTAAACTCCGCCCGCAACTTTTCTTAATGCTAGGGCGCAGCGGTCACCCCTGCAAACCCACGGTGGGTTTCATTTTTCACTGCTTCCTTGGGCAGCGGCTCCGGGCAGCGCGAAAATGTGTGCATGGCGCCGCGTTTGCCTGCCGGCAGATATTCGGAGTAGAGCAGCAAGAGAGCCAAACGGCCGGCGCGTCACATATGGGCGATGCGCATCACACAAAGGAGAGTCTGATGCCGGATAAGACGTACAAGATAATCGAGGTTGTGGGGCTGTCGGACGAGAGCATCCAGCAGGCGGTGCGCAACGCAATAATCAAGGCCCGCCGGACTATACGGAATATCGACTGGTTCGAGGTCAATCATATTCGCGGTTCGGTGAACAAGGCAGGCGCTCCGACTTTTCAGGTGGAAGTGCGGATCGGATTCCGGCTGGAAAGCGAGGCCGCGGGTTGATAAGGCCGCTCGGGAAAGGGGTTGATTACATTCTCCGGCGGCTTAATCGTTTGTGGCAGTGCAGTTTCTCTTAACCAGCGTGGGAAATACGATCGGAACCGCGGTTGGAAGACGATTGCGCGCGCACGTCGTCAAGGAAATCGGCGCGCTGGCGCGGCCAGACGCCGTCCGCTTCACCGAGGCGCTGCCGAAAACGCGCAGCCGCGAGATCATGCGGCGGCTGCTGCGGCAAATCGCGTCGGGCGATGAGACGCTTGGCGACACGACGACGCTCGAGGATCTGTCGGTGCCCGCCAAGCTGCGCGACGATGACTGAGCAGGGGTGACCCCTGCACCCAATATTAAGGCCGCCCGCCGTTGGCGGGCGCGGCCCCTGCCAGCCGCTTAATACTGCGCTGCCGTCGCCACGGCCAGGGGTGACCCCGGCACCCGATGCTAAGTACAGGTGCGGGCGGAGAGCATGCTGTCTGACAGCCAGGGCTAGGAAACCGATTTACCAACCTTCGAGGATCTTTCTGTTAACCAGATCGGGGATGACGGGAGTGATCGAGAACTGGAGGTTCATTTGGCTCAAAGTCTGCGAGCCCGGGCCACCGACCGAGAACCATTGCTGCGGAAATACTCCAGCCAGCCACTTACCACCCAGGTACCCGAATACGCCGGCTGGTCCTAGCTGCCACTTGTTCTGCCCGTTAGTCGAGTTGCTTGCTGGAAGATCATGGGGTTCCTTCTGGTTGCGCTCTTTTCAGCATGCTATCGAGAGCGGTATTCATCGCCCTAACCAAAAGCAAGGGCCAGACTGAACATCAATTGCCGGCCCGACGGGGTGGCATGCGCGTCGAACTCTTCATAGTAGCGCAGCGAGAAGAGCCCGTACTTCGTCAATAGATTGATTGAAGGTCCCGCCGAATAGATCTGTGAGCGCGTATGCTCCAGCGTATTGATAGCTGAGGCAGCGGTTTTGTTTGTGGGAGCTATGCTTATCTGGTTGTTGGTCACCTGCCACTGGGCATAGCCTACCGCGCCCAAGATAAGCTGCTGGAAAATGCGGTTGTTCAAGTTGAGGGTCTTTCCTGCACCCCACTCGAACGGGACGACGTCGCCGAGCGTATAGTGTCCGCCTATTTGCGAACCGTACAGCAGGTAATGAGTATAGATGGAGAGCGACCAGGTTCGATCGGCGTCGGCGTACGCGATACCTCCAAGGCCGAAGGCGCCCGTCCAGTGGCCAAAGCCAATGTTAACCGCCGCTTTCGAGTTGTACGGTCCTGAAGGCGCGAAGAAACCCGAGGAGACGACTGGCGTCCAGCTGGCGAAAGTGCCAGCCGAAATCTACCGGCTCCACGTAAATATCGCCGATACTGCCCTTCGTTACCCCGGCGGAAGTTTGTTGCGATGGCCCCGATGACGAGACGCGATTCAGACTCAGGTTGGGTTCCAGGCTCGCAGTACCACTCGCATCCGCGATTGCAAACGGCACATCGATAAACAATCCATAGTTCGCGCCCAGGACCTTATAGGGCGAGGTCCAGCCGATAATGTTCTGATCAACGAATTCGTCGAGACTGCCGCTGACATTAAGGTTGAGACTCGTAGAAAACCCGGACGTGCTCTTCGGTAACCCGATTGTTTCGAAATCGCTGCTTGAGGCGTGATAGTACGACCAGACATTTGAATAGAAAATGCCTTCCGGCGCCTGCTGCGCACTCAGCAAGCCGTCCGTTCCCATCAGCCAGTCGCCGTGCTGCGCGCGCGCCGGCGTTGCGAAAAGAATCAAAAGAGCGAGACAGCCCAAGCAGACGCGCACCGAAAGGTAGAACGCTCCAAGCCCTCGAGGCCAAACCGTTCGGGCGCTCGTGGCTCGACTGCTCACGGTCCGATGACGGATGCGAATTCTCGAAAACACTCGTGGATGTCCTCCCCGCGGATTTGGTTTGAGTTGTTATTATCGAGAGGCGGCAACAGCCGTGCCAGAACGCGCAGAAGCGGTGACCAATTTCGAAAATATTCCTCTCATATCTGTCGGACCAAGGATATAAGGCTGTTTTCGACGAGTGTAATCCGGATAGCCAAAAAGTCAAAATGCTAGCGTCAAACAGTTGTCAGCGCTGACGTGCTGGCACATCCTTACGTCGGCACGAAACCGTCACTTCTCTACTTTCGGCCGACAAAGCTTTGTCGTTTCTACTCGTTGCCAGCAAGGCTTTAGCTCAAGGGAATCTATTCCTTGCTTTGCTCTTCGTAATTCGCATCCGGCCTGGATTCGGAAACGGCATTCTTCTTGCTCGCCTCTAATCGCATCGTCAGAGCATTTTCAAAGTCAACGCGGGTTAACCACACCAATCAACCGCAGAAAGGATGAACCAATGACAATCACCGGCATTCGCGTCAAAACATCCGCGCCCCGTGAGTTCCCGCGCGCTTCCAGAGCGATATATCTCGCCGTCCTCGTGTGCTCGCTCTTTTTCGCGAAGCCGGCGCCAGCCTGCACCGGCATCAGACTCAGAGCCGAGGACGGGACCGTCGTGTACGCACGCACGATGGAGTTCGCTATCGTTATGGACTCCGACGTGATCATGGTGCCGCGCGGCTATGCGCGAACCGGGGACACACCCGAGGGCGAGAATGGGCTGAAGTGGACCACCAAGTATGCGTCGGTCGGCGTCAACAACGGTGGCGATAACCCGTTTTTGGTCGATGGCCTTAATGAGAAGGGATTGGCTGTTGGCCTGCTATATTTTCCCGGGAGCGTCGGCTACATGAAGTACAACGCTGCTGAGGCCTCCAAGACCGTCGCACCCTGGGAGGTCGGTTCGTGGATTTTGGAAAATTTCGCGACGGTCGAAGAAGTCAAACAGAAGATTGGAAGCATCATAGTCCCGGCGGTCGTCGTCAAGCAGATGGACTTTGTGCCGCCGCTCCACTACGTGGTGCATGACGCCTCAGGCAAGAGCATCGCGATCGAATATGTAGAAGGAAAACTCCATGTCCACGACGACGTGCTGGGGGTGTTGACCAATTCGCCATCCTTCGATTGGCACATGACTAATCTCCGCAATTACGTAAACTTCTCATTAGTGAATGTTCCGCCGGTGAAAATCGGTGCCATCACGCTGACTGGCACTGGCCAAGGCACTGGAATGCTGGGGATGCCGGGCGACTTCACCCCGCCGTCGCGGTTTGTCCGAGCCGTGGCTTTCAGCACGTCGGCGCTGCCTGCCAAGACCGGAGAAGAGGCGGTGCTCGTGGCGTTTCATCTTATGAACAACTTCGACATTCCAAATGGCCTGTCCCGCGACGAACACAAGGACGAGCATGGCAACATCGTCGCCGACTATACGGTTTGGACCAGCGCCTCCGATTTGAAGGCGAAGCGATACTACTTCCGGACTTACGAGAACAGCCAGATTCGTTCGGTGGACCTGATGAAAATGCCTCTCGATGCCAAGAGCATCACGACCTTTTCCATGAAAGGCCCGGAGGTCATCAAATCACTGAATCCCTAGGTGGTCTGACAGATGCGCTTGCAGGCGGCTGTTCCCGCGGTCTTGAGTGTCCTGCTGGGCGTGTTGCTTGCCTCGTCGGCGCGCGCCCAGCAATCCTTGCCGCCGCAGGCAACGACGGCAGGCGCCGAATCGCTACAAGATGTCGCCAAGGACACCCTGAATCCGTTTGCTGGATTCATCAAGGTGCCATTTCAATTCACGACCGGGTTCGGCGTCGGTTCGCATGACAGGGTGGGAGAGAGCCTGAATATCGAGCCGTTGCTGGGGTTCGCGCTTAATGCCGACTGGGATATCTTCGCGCGACCGAGTTTGAACGTGACCTATGCGCCTGGCCCGAATGAGCAATTTGGATTTCAAGATCTGCAGACCTCTTTCTTTCTGACCCCGGCAAAGGACAAGACATGGATCTGGGGTGTCGGCCCGATCTTTCAGTTCCCGACCGCCAGCAGTGAACGATTGGGCACCGGCCGCTGGTCGGCGGGGCCAACTGCGGCGCTGGTTTACCAGCAAGGTCCATGGTTCGTCGCAATCCTGAGTTACCAGCTGATGTCGTTTGCCGGCGATCGTGGCCGGGGAAGCGTCAACCAGACCTATATCGAGCCGCAAGTCAGCTACAGCTTGGATAGCGGCTGGTACGGACAGTGGGATCCCGCTATCTCCTACAGCTGGACAGCCGACACGGATAACGCTTGGACGATTCCAGTTGGCGTCGATATAGGCAAGGCATTCCAGATGGGAGAGCAGGCGATGAGCCTGCAAGTCGGAGGATACGACTATCCAATGCATCCGGATGGCGCGCCGAAGTGGATAATCCGCGCGCAGATGACGTTTCTGTTCCCTAACCGGCTGTTGACAAAGTAATTTTCAGCGCCGGCTCTCTCCTTGACGTTTGCCATGCGGCTGAATGACCTGATCTCGTGCACCGTGCGTTCTACCTTTGATAGATGCCTATAGTCAGTTGGCCTGCAAATGACTTACTAGTTCGGTGACGCGGGCGGGATCGATAATGACTATTGCCGCCGCGCCGACAGCGAACATGATCGCGAACCCCGCCATCAGGCGCAGATAGAAGGCCGGCTGATGGCTGGTCTGGGCGACTCCCGACTTGAAGATCGCGTTGACTCCAGCCGCCAGCGTGAGGCCGATCACCGCGTCGCGCGCCGCGCTGGTGCCTGCCTGAACGAAAGACGCCAGCGTCAGCGAGATCGCATCGACGTCCACCAACCCGCTGATCGCCGAAACCACCATCTGGCCGCTGTATCCCGCGTACTGTTTGGCGACGCGGGTAACCAGCAGCACGACGGTGAATCCCACGCCGAACTCGAGCGCGGGGCGGATCGAAAACGGGTTGCGGAAGGTGGAATCCGCGACCGTGTTGCCTTTTTTCAAGGGCGCAGGGGCCAGTATCAGGGCGGCGGCGAAACCCGCGAGCATCATCGCAGCGAAAGCGGGGATCGCCGCGATCGCGAGCGTCGGGCTGACCACCGCGACCAGCAGCAGCATCCGCGGGAATAGTATCGAATTGGCTATCAGCGAGTATCGGGCCGCCGGCACCGCTGACTTCGGCGCGTCGGCGACTGCGCGCGAGATCCCGGCGGTATAGGCGGTCGTCGAAGCGATAGCGCCAACTATCGCAGTGAGCAATTCGCCGCGCTCGCTCCCGGTAAACTTGGTCAGGAAATAGCCTACATATGAGACGCCGGATACGAGGATTACGAATAGCCAGATTTTGCGCGGCTCGAAAAATCCGAATGGCCCGTAGCTGCCGGCCGGCAGCAGCGGGTAGATGATGAAAATCAGGCCGAGGAAACTCAGCGTATCGATGTATTCGCGGTCGGAGATCGCGTCGCGCACAAAGTGGCGCAACTGATCGCGCTCCGCCAGAATCGCCGCGAGCACGATTCCGAGCCCGGCGCCGAACTGACGGTCCGGCGTGAGGCACAGGTCGGCCAGGGCGAAGGTCGCCACGGCCGCGAGCTCGGTGGTGATTCCGCTGCGCTCCGGATGCTGCGCGCGCATCACGAGGATGACGCCGATCGTGCCGGCGAACAATGCGATCGCGATCGCTCCGTTGCCGGAATGGCCCGCGACCGCGCCCAGCAACGCGATTATCAGGAAATCGCGCATCCCGGGCCGCGGCGGACCATCGGGTCCGGGTTCTCGGGTACGGCCGATCAGGAATCCGATCGCCAGCGCGAGCAGGAATCCCAGGGCTGGTGAGTTGGGGCCGGTCAGCTCGGGCATCGAGGGGACGATAGCATGGGTGACCCCTGCACCGCAGGGCTGAGCCCTGCACCCACCGTTAAGGCCGCCCGCCGTTGGCGGGCGCAGCCTCTGCCCGTTGGCACGGCTGGCCAGTATTGGGAAACCGCGCGCCCGCGGCTCTTCCATCGCGTAGTCGCGAAAAGATGCGCTGCGCAGATTTTCGCGTCTTCTCACCGCGGGTGCAGGGGCTGGCCCCTGCCCAAGGAAGCGTGAAACCCACGGTGGGTTTCACATTCAATTGAGTTCCTCTATTTGGCCCGCCTTGCTGACCGGCGGGTTGCGGTGGTATCCTGCTCACGTGAAGTGGGCGCGTGCCCACTTTTTTGTTGGTGTCGCAAAAAGGATTTTCGGTTTCGTCACATAAAGCCGACTCCGACGGCCGTAGCGAGCGAGAGGTGAGAGCAGATGGCGGCCCTTAGGCTTCATCCGACCGCGGAAAAGGTGGTCGAGCTGCTCGAGCCGCACATCGAACGCCAGGGTTATGAACTGGTTTCGGTGGATTTTCGCAAGGGCACGCGAAATTCGCTGTTGCGGCTGCTGGTCGACAAGCCGGGCGGCGGAATTGCCCTGAGCGATCTGGAGAAGTTGAGCCCGACGCTGGGCGATTTGCTCGACGTGTACGACCCGGTCGAGGGCCGTTACACGCTGGAGGTCGCGTCGCCGGGAATCAACCGCCCGCTGCGCAAGCTGGAGCATTTCGAGGCGGTCAAGGGCGAACGGGTGAAGGTACGAACGCATCGCGCGCGCGATGGGCAGAAGTCGTTCATGGGAATGCTGGTGTCGGTCGCTCAAAGTGGAATCGAGCTTGACGATGAGACGAGCCGCAAGCGGCAGACGATTGGCTTCGACGAGATGTCGGGCGCGAATTACGAATACGATTTTGACAAGTAAGTCATTTGAAAAATAAATGCACAGGCTCCTGCGGATCGGGAGCAACAAAAATAACTGGCGCGTATCTCTGTCCGCGCCCCGGGGAGGCGGTATGCAGGTCGATCTGAACCGGGTAATCGAGCAGGTCTCCAAGGAAAAGGGCATCGACAAAACGATCGTGATCAACGCGGTCGAGGAGATGATGCATTCGGCGGCGCGGCGCACGTTCGGCCCGGACCGCAATATCGAGTCGCGGTTCAACCCCGAACTGGGCGAAATCGAGCTGTTCGAGATCAAGACGGTCGTCGAAAAAGTGGCCAACGCCGCTGCCGAGGCCGACGTGGCCGAGGCGCGCGCAAAGTACGATCCCGAGGCGGAAGTCGGCGACGAAATTTTGATCAAGCTCGATACCGCCACGATGGGCCGCATCGCGGCGCAGGCGGCCAAGCAAAATCTCATCCAGCATATTCGCGACGCCGAGCGCAAGCAGATTTTCAACGAGTTCAAGGATCGCAAGCAGGAAGTCGTTTCGGGAATCGTGCAGCGCTTCGAGCGCAAGAACATGATCGTCAATCTCGGCCGCACCGAGGCGATCCTGCCCGAGAAGGAGCAGATTCCCCACGAGCGCTATCGCCAGGGCGATCGCATCCGCGCGCTGATCCTGGACGTCGAGCTGTCGGAGAAGGGACTTTCCATCGTGCTCTCGCGCACCTCCAACGACTTCCTGATGAAGCTGTTCGAGCAGGAGGTGCCGGAAATTTACGAGGGCATCGTCGAGATTCGCCAGAGCGCGCGCGAGCCCGGCGGCCGCGCCAAGGTCGCCGTCTATTCCAAGGATTCGGACGTCGATCCGGTCGGCGCATGCGTCGGGATGAAGGGCACCCGCGTGCAATCGGTGGTGCAGGAGCTGCGCGGCGAGAAAATCGACATCGTGCCATGGACTGACGACCAGGCCGAGCTGGTGTGCCGCGCGCTGGCGCCGGCCAAGGTCTCCAAGGTGATAATCGACGAGGACGAGCACGCGATGGAGGTGATCGTCCCCGACGATCAACTGTCGCTGGCCATTGGCAAGCGCGGGCAGAACGTGCGATTGGCGCATCGCCTCACCGGATGGAAGCTCGACGTGCGCAGCGAGGCGGAGGCCGAAGAAGAGGCTCGCTCGGCGCGCGCGTCGCTCAACGCAATCCCGGGCATCGGCGATATCAACGCGGAACTGCTGTACCAGTGGGGATTCCGCTCGGCCGAGCAACTGGCGGAGGCGGACGAGACGGCGTTCGACGTCGAGGGAATCAGCGCCGAGCGCGCCACCCAGATAATCAACGCGGCACGCGAGCACGTCGCCAACAAGAAAATCGCCGCCGAAGCGAAGGCCGCGGCTGCCGCCGAGGCGGCCGAGGCTGCTGCCGCTGCTGCGGCGCAAGCTGCTGCGGCAGCCACGGAAGCGGAAGGTGCGGAGGCGGCCGCCGAAACGATCGCGGTGGAATCCGCGCCGGTCGTCACTGAAGATGCGGGAGAAAAATAATTTTTCACTTCTTCACGGACCACAGCGTACCTGTGTTGGATGCATGACGCAGGATGCGAAGGCGGCGATGGTGCGGATTGCGGTCGTCAATGGGCGCGTCGAGGTCGATTTCGAGGCGCGACGCGCAGGCCGCGGCGGCTATTTGCATCCGACGCTGGAATGCGCCGAGCGGTTCGTCAGTTCGAAAGTTAAGGAATTTCGCGCGCTCCGGCGGAAAATAGATCGTCCCGAGCGGCTCCAGATAGCGGCGGCAATTAAACTCCGACTGGATAGAAACTCAAAGGTCGAATAGTATAAGTAGGATGGCGCGAAAGCGGATCAAAACTCTTGCTAGTGAATGGGGATTTCCGGTCGAGGATTTGCTCGCCGGATGCGCCCGCCTGAAGCTCGGGCATACGCAGTCCGAGTCCAGTCTCCTCTCGCCCGAAGAGGCCGACCGGCTCAAGGCCGATCTCGACGCTCAGGCGCATCGCGCGTCGATCCTGCGCCGCGAAACCGTGCTCGAAACCAGCAGCGGAAAAATTCTCGAAAAGCGCCTCAATGCCACCGTGATGCGCCGGCGTCATGCCGAGCCCGGCCAGTCCGCCGGTGGCGCCGACACGCCTTTTCATTTCGAAGTCGAAGAGACCGGCGGCGACTCGTTCGAAGCGCCGTTTCTCGCCGATTCACACGCCGCAGAGGCCGAGACGCCGGTCATGTTTGACGCGGGGCATCATGCGCAACCTCCGCTCGCCGAGCCGCATCGCCCGCCCGAGCCGGTCGTCGTCAGGCCGGAGCCTGAAATCGAGGAGATTGGCGAGGCCGACTACGAGGCGCATCCGCCCGAGGCGGCCGTTCATATAGAAAAAATTGAAGCTGAGCCCCAACCTGAGATTGCCCCCGAACCCGAGCATCCGCCCGTCGTTGCCGAGGCGGCGCCCGCCGCGCCCGACGCAGCGCCGGCGGCGCCCTCGTCGCGCTTTGGTTATCGCACCGATCGTGTGCGCCCGGCCGATGCGGCGGAGCGTGGCTCGATCAATCTGACTCGCGGCTCTCAGACCGGCCCGACCCTCGACGACGGACAGAAGGGACCCAGGGTCCTTGGCAAGATCGATCTCAGACCCAAGGCGCCGCCGCCGCGTCCCGCGTCGCCCGGTTCGCGTACCGCAGCGGGCGCGCCCAGTGCGCGGCCGGGACTGACAGGACGTTTCGCTCCGCAGCAGCAGCAACCGGCCGACGCGATGCCGCAACTTCCGCCCGATCAAGTGGCCAAGCCCGGTGGCGGACGCGGTATAAAGAAAAAGAAAGTCGTCAAGAAGGGCAGTACCGATCTCGCCGCCGAGCGCGAGATGCGCGGGCTGCGGGTGCCGAAAAAACGCCGCGCCCTGCCCGGCAAGGAACAGCGAAAAACCGAGATCACCACGCCCAAGGCCTCCAAACGCGTGGTCCGAATCACCGAGGGCGTTACCGTCGGCGACCTCGGCCGCTCGATGGGTGTCAAGGCCGGCGACCTGATCAAGAAGTTGATGGAACTCGGCCAGATGGCGACGCTCAACCAGGTGCTCGACGTTGACACCGCCACGCTGCTGGCCGGCGAGTTCGGCTACAGCGTCGAGAACGTTTCCTTCGACGCCGAATCCGCCATCGAAGAGGCGCCCGAGGAAGCCGTGGTGGGCGAAAGCGTACCGCGCCCGCCGGTCGTCACCGTGATGGGCCATGTCGATCACGGCAAGACCTCGCTGCTCGACGCGATTCGCCACACCAATGTGACCGCGCGCGAGTTCGGCGGAATCACCCAGCACATCGGCGCCTACACCGTCGAGGCCAATGGACGGAAGATCGCGTTTGTCGATACTCCCGGCCATGAGGCGTTCACTGCGATGCGCGCGCGCGGCGCCAAGGTCACCGACATCGTCGTGCTGGTGGTCGCCGCCAACGAAGGCGTGATGCCGCAGACGCAGGAGGCCATCAATCACGCTCGCGCCGCCAACGTCCCCATAATCGTCGCGATCAACAAGATCGATCTGCCCGACGCCAATATCGACAACGTCAAGCAGCGCCTGACCCAGGTCGGCCTCGTGCCCGAAGACTACGGCGGCGAGACCATCATCGTGCCGGTCTCGGCCCGCACCGGTCAGGGAGTCGACAAGCTGCTCGAGATGATCCTGCTGCAGGCCGACGTGATGGAGCTCAAGGCCAATCCGGCTCGCGCCGCGCGTGGCACGATCATCGAGTCGCAGCTCGACCGCGGCCGCGGCCCGGTCGCCACCGTGCTCATCCAGGAAGGCACGCTGCATCAGGGCGATCCTTTCGTCAGCGGCGTCTCGTACGGCCGCGTGCGCGCGATGCAGGATCATCTCGGCCAGCGCCTTACCGAGGCAGGTCCGTCCACTCCGGTCGAGATTTTCGGCCTCTCCAGCGTTCCCGAACCCGGCACTGTATTCACCGCGGTGGTCGAGGAATCGAAGGCGCGCCAGGTCGCCGAGTATCGCCGTTCCAAGCAGCGCGAAGGCGAACTCACCAAGACCAGCCGCATCTCGCTCGAAGACCTGAGCCAGCGTCTGGCCGCGGGCGAGGTCAAGGAACTCAAAGTCATTCTCAAGGGCGACGTGCAGGGCTCGGTCGAGGCGCTCGCCGACGCGCTCGCGCGGCTGTCCACCGAGGAAGTCAAGCTCGAGGTAATCCACGGCTCGGCGGGCGCGATTTCGGAAACCGACGTTACGCTCGCATCGGCTTCCAAAGCCATCATCATCGGCTTCAATATCCGTCCCGAAGCGAAGGCCGCCAGCCTCGCGGAGAAAGAAGGCGTCGAGATTCGGCTCTACACCGTCATCTACGAAGCGATCAACGATATGCGCGAGGCGATGGAAGGGCTGCTCGCGCCGACCTACCGCGAAAAGGCGCTCGGCCGCGCCGAAGTCCGCAAGATTTTCAGCGTGCCCGGCGCCACCGTCGCCGGCTGCATGGTCGTCGACGGCAAGATTGTGCGCAGCGCGCGCGCGCGGCTGGTCCGCGACGGCCGCCCGGTATGGGAAGGCAAGCTCGCCACCCTCAAGCGCTTCAAGGACGACGTGCGCGAAGTCGCGCAGGGCTACGAATGCGGTATCGCGCTTGAAAATTTCAACGATGTGAAACCCGACGACATCATCGAAGCTTTCGAGATGGAAGCGATTCTGCGCAAGCTCGCCGCGCCCAAGCCCGAGACCGTGCGCGGCCAGGCCGCCGTCGAAAAGCAGCTTCAGCCCTAGGCTGCGTATTCGTCGGTCGCTGCGGGCGCGCCAGACTGCGCGTTGGGGGAGGGGGCATTATCATCATGGTCATCGGCATCATGCGGCTGACCCTGTTTCTGCCGGAGAATCATTCGCTCAAGGGCAAACGGCAGGTGCTGCGCGCGATCAAGGCTCGCGTCCGCAACAAGTTCAACGTCTCGATTGCCGAGTCCGACAGCCACGACATGTGGCAGCGCGCCGAGTTGGGCATCGCGCAGGTCGGCAGCGATCGCGCGTTCGTGGACGGGGCGCTGCGCGAGGTCGTGAACTTTATCGATTCGCTGGGCTTGGTCCCGCTCGGCGAAGAGCGGCTCGAAATTATCAACTACTGAATGGTGACTGAGAAATTGAAGCCGCGTCGCTGGCGCGGCTCGAGCGATAGCGGAGAAAGAACATTGCCTGAAGGCCGAAGACCGGAGCGCGTCGCCGAGGCGATCTTGAGAGAACTGTCCGGGATGCTGGTGCGCGATCTCCGCGACCCGCGGCTGCGCGGCATCACCCTGACCGGCGTCAAGATGGACGACGACTTGCGCCACGGCCGGGTCTATTTCTCGCACCTCGAAGGTTCCGTGCGCGCGCCCGCCGCAATCGCCGGCTTCAAGAGCGCCAGCGGCTTCATCCGGCGCGAGATAGGCAAGTCGCTCGGGCTCAGATATACGCCCGAGCTGGATTTCGAATTCGACCCCGCCCTCGAGCGCGCCGCCCGCATCGACGCGCTGCTCAAGCAATCCGCCCCCAAGGACTGAGCGCGATTGTCGTCGCGATAGCATCGATTCGCCCCGGCTCGGAGCGCATATTTCGTTGCCAGCCCGGATTGCCATATTTGATTACGGCATCGAAGGCTGGTAGATATTATGGCATGAAGCCCGAGCGAAAGATTACCGTGCACGTTCGCAGCGAGCTGCTGGACAAAGCCCAAAAGGCCGCCAGGGCCGGAGTCAGCGAAACCGTTCGAAAAGGTCTCGAGTTGCTGGCGGCCAGCGACGCCTACGACCGGCTCCTGAAAATGCGCGGCAAGGTGAGGTTCTCCCTCGATTTGAGCGAGTTGCGCCAGGACCGGCGCTGATGCTCGAGGATCGGCGGTGATCGCGCTGGACACCAGCTCCACCATAGCCTTCCTGTCCGGCCAACGCGGAAGGGATGTGACCGCGGTCGAAGCCGCTCTGAGGTTTCGACAGGGCGTGTTTCCGCCGGTGGTCGTGACTGAACTTCTCAGCGATCCTATCGTTCGCGCCGACATTGCGGCTCTCATTCGCGCTGTTCCCCGGCTCGAAATCCTCGACGGCTATTGGGAGCGGGCGGGCGAGCTTCGCGCCGGCCTTTTGCGTCGAGGTCTCAAGGCGCGCCTGGCCGATACGCTGATCGCGCAGTCATGCATTGACCACGAAGTAGCGCTGGTGACGCGCGACCGGGATTTCCGCAATTTTGCGATTCACGCCGGCCTGAGTCTCGAATAGTCCGACGCGGAATCTTTAAGCGCGAAATGTCGCGGACGATCTTTCGCTCTCAAGCTCGGGGGGGAGACTGCCCCTGCCATTTGTTCAGTTCGTTGTGAGCGGATAAGCTCACGGATCTCCCGATGAATGCAATTGTTCTGGTAGATAAGCCCGCCGGGATCTCGTCGGCGGAGGTGGTGCGCCGGGTCAAATCGCGCGTCAAGCCGGCCCGCGTGGGACATCTGGGCACGCTCGATCCATTCGCGACCGGCCTGCTGCCGATCATGATCGGCGAGGCGACCAAGCTGGCGCCGTTCATCGACGGCGGCGACAAGGAATACGCCGGCCTCATCCGTCTGGGGGTCGAGACCGACACGCTCGATCGCGACGGCGCCGTCGTTCGCCGCGCCGACGTGCCCGCCATCCCGGCTGAGAAACTCGCGCAGGTCGCCGCGCAGTTCACCGGCGCGATTGAGCAGGTTCCTCCCGTATTTTCCGCGATCAAACGCGCCGGCGTGCCGCTCTACCGGCTTGCGCGCCGTGGCGAAGAGGTTGCGCCGCCCGAGAAACGCAGCGTCGAGATCAAGTGTCTCGATCTCAAATGCGAGTCGCCCGACGCGATTCGATTCGTCGCTACTTGCTCGCCGGGCACTTACGCGCGCTCGCTGGCGCGCGATATCGGCGTCGCATTGGGAACGATCGCGCATCTCGAGGAGCTGCGCCGCACGCGCAACGGCGCGTTCTCGATTACGGACGCGACGGCGCTTGACGACATCCTCACGGCGCTCGATTCCGGCGCGACGGCGCCGCGCTTGATTTCGCTTGGCGACGCGCTGGCCGGTATCCCGGAGATTGTCGTCGATGCCGCCGCCGAGAAGCGGTTGCGCAACGGCGATTCACGCGCGCTCGACTCCCTGGTTCCATCGGGCGGACCGCTCTTCAAGGTGGTATCGGAAAGCGGAGAACTGATCGCAGTAGCGCGGGCGACCTCGCGAGTGACGGCGATAGTCGAGCGGATTTTCAACCCTGAATCCTGATTCCGCAGTATCGCATAGCCGTCAGACCCCTCCGGCCGGCAAGAAGCGATCTAATCGCGACCGATCGCGCAAGGCGACCGGAGGGGCTACGGTCAGTCGGGATGTTAGTCTTTCCCTATCAGCCCAAACGAGAACGTATCGCAGCCAATGCCCCCGCAAGCCCCGCCCCCACCCCAGGTCGGCGTGTAGAAAGAGGAATAAGAGCCCGAGTACCAAAACGAATCATCAAGCACGTTTGCGGGTCCGACATGATTGGCGGGCGAGCTGTCCTCGACATCGGACCAGTAAAATAGCGCCGATAAGCAGGCGCTGTCGCTGGGATTCGCGCACTGGGGCATTACATTGAGCCAGTAGGTACCGGGGTTGAGCACGATGGTCTTGAACTTCACGGAGACCGTGTATTCGGTGAAACCCGCAAAGCTGCGACCCGTGGCAGCGAGGGCGCCATTAGCCGCGCCGGAAAAGAGCAACTCTCCTGGTGTTGCGCTGCCAACGCCCGTCCAGATGCTCCATTGAGTCATGGCCGGATCCAGCCCGGCGACACTTGAAAGGGTGTTAATGAACGCGCCTTTCACATGCCACGCGGGTCCTGAGGGAACCGTAAAAGCCGCGTAGACCTGGCCTAAAAGTGAACCCGTACTGGAGTTCCCGTTGAAAAGCCCGTTGCTGTCCGCGTTGCTGGGATCAATATCGCCACTGTAATACAAGCACGGCTTGCAAAGCGGCTTCGGCTTCTTCATCGCGGGCTCCACCCCGGAAAGGTCCGCCGACGTTCCGGAAATTCCAGAGTCGCGCTGCGCGGACACCGCATCCGGAGCGATCGACTGGGCTGCGACCGGCCGCCCAGCGGCGAGACTCAGCGCTGCCGCAATCACCACCGAACAAAATAACCTCTTTGTCATTCCCTTCTCCTTGCGATTCTTCCCTTGATTAAAGACTTGCGGCCCGGCGAAACTTCCCTTTTAGCCGGAATTTTCGCTTTCTACACGCTCCGATAACGATGCCAATAGCCTGACGCCGCCCCGTAACGCAAGTACGGTCGTCCGCGACATTTCGCGCTTCGTCCTCACCAAGGTGCAGCACCCACCCCTGCCCGTTGGCACGGCTGGCCAGTATTAAGAGACCGCGCCCGCCAACGGCGGGCGGCCTTAACGGTGGGTGCAGGGCTCAGCCCTGCCCCCGCCTTTACTCGGCTGACCCGCTCTGTTAACTTGGTCGGCTAAAGCTAAAGGAAAAAGGGAAAGTAAGAACTCCGAATGCCTCTTCCATCGGCCCGTAAGCGGGAAGTCATCCAAGCCAACGCTCGAACCACCAATGACAGTGGCTCGCCTGAAGTTCAGGTCGCGCTACTCTCGGCCCGGATCGACCAGTTGACCCAGCATCTCGCGGCGCACAAGAAGGATCATCACACGCGCCGTGGACTGTTGCGCCTGGTCGGCAAGCGTCGTCGGCTGCTTGATTACCTGCATTCGCGCGACTTCTCGCGCTACAAAGGGCTGATCGAAAAGCTGGGTATCCGGAGATAGGCCGCACATATTATGCCGCGCTGCCCGCAACTTTCGGGCGCGCGGGCCTTGGCCTGCCCCCGGCAGTGTCCCAAGGCGCGTCCCCTGTGGCGCCTCGCGGGCAGTGAAAAAACCGCAATCGTCGCTCGGCCTTAGATCCTCCCTCAGGTGTCATTCATGTACCATAAACTCGAAATTGATTTTGCGGGGCGCAAGCTCTCGCTCGAGACCGGCCGCTTGGCCCGCCAGGCGCACGGCAGTGTGCTCGCGACCTACGGCGATACCGTCGTGCTCGCGACCGCGGTCTCGCAGTATGAAGCGCGGCCCAACATGGACTTTCTGCCGCTCACGGTGGACTACGTCGAGAAGACGTTCGCCGCCGGCAAAATTCCCGGCGGCTTCTTCAAAAGGGAAGGGCGCGCCTCCGAAAAGGAGACTCTGACCTCCCGCTTGATCGACCGATCGATGCGCCCGCTGTTTCCCAAGGGCTACGATTGCGAAACCCAAATCATCGTGACCGTGCTCTCCGCCGATCGTGACAACGATCCCGACATGCTCTCGCTGATCGCGGCCTCGGCTGCCCTCCTGATCTCCGACATCCCCCACAAAGGCCCGGTTGCGTCGGTCCGGATGGGCCGGGTGGAGGGCAAGATCGTCGTCAATCCCACCCACACCGAGCTCGAGGGCAGCGACCTCTCGATGGTGGTCGCGGCCAACCCCGAGTCGATCATGATGCTCGAGGGCGGCGCGCAGATCGTTGACGAAGAGGCGATTCTGGAAGCGCTGTTCGCGGCGCATGAGGCGATGCATCCGATTTTCGCGATGCAGGAAGAACTGCGCCGCCGCGCGGGCAAGCCCAAGCGCCAATTCGCCGTCAAGGAACGCGACGCTGCCTTGCTCAGTGCGGTCGAAAAAAGCATCGGCGACGGAATCGAGAAGGCTCTCGCCACCAAGGGCAAGAAGGAGCGCGCCGCGGCGCTGTATGCCGTCAGCGACAAGGTCGTGGCCGCGCTCGGCGAGAAGTTTCCCGACCGCGCCAAGGAAATCATCGACGCCTGCGACCACCTCGTGCGCACCCGGGTGCGGATCGCGATCCTCGACGACGACAAGCGAATCGATGATCGCAAGTCCACCGACATCCGCGATGTAAGCGCCGACGTGCAGGTCCTGCCGCGCACCCATGGCTCCGCCGTGTTCACCCGTGGCGAGACCCAGGCGCTCGCCACCGTCACGCTCGGCACTTCCTCCGACGAGCAGAAGATCGACGCGCTGCTCGGCGAGCGTTTCAAAAAGTTCATGCTGCATTACAACTTCCCGCCATTCTCGACCGGCGAGGTGAAGTTTCTGCGCGCTCCCTCACGGCGCGAAATCGGCCACGGCGCGCTCGCCGAACGCGCGCTCTCGCCGATACTTCCCAATGAAGGCGACTTTCCCTACACGATTCGCGTGGTCTCCGACGTGCTCGAGTCCAACGGCAGCTCCTCGATGGCGACGGTATGCGGCGGCAGCCTGGCGTTGATGGACGCGGGCGTGCCCACCAAGTCCGCGGTCGCGGGCATCGCGATGGGCCTGGTCAAGGAAGGCGACAAGGTCCGCGTCCTCACCGATATCCTGGGCGACGAGGACCATCTCGGCGACATGGATTTCAAGGTCGCCGGCACCAAGGCCGGCGTCACCGCGATCCAGATGGACAACAAGGCCGGCGGCGTCTCCAAGGAAATCATGCGCCAGGCCCTCCATCAGGCGCGCGATGCTCGCTTGTTCATCCTTGGCGTGATGGAGAAGGCGCTGCCCACGCCGCGCAAGGACGTCTCCGCCTACGCGCCGCGAATCGTCACGCTGCACATCAAGCCCGACAAGATTCGCGAGGTGATCGGCCCGGGCGGCAAGGTCATCCGCGGACTGGTCGAGCAGACCGGCTGCAAGATCGATATCGAGGACGACGGCACGGTGCTCATCGCCTCGGCCGACGGGGTCGCGATGGAAAAAGCGATCAGCATGATCCAGGCGATCACCGCCGAGCCCGAAATCGGCAAAATCTATCACGGCACGGTCCGCAAGATCGTCGAGTTCGGCGCCTTCGTCGAGATAATGCCGGGAACCGACGGCCTGCTCCACATCTCGCAGATTTCCAACGAGCGCATCCGCCGCGTCGAAGACGTGCTGCACGAGGGCGACGAGATTAACGTGAAGGTGCTCGACGTCGATCGCAGCGGCAAAATCCGCCTCTCGATGCGCGAGGCCGCGCAGGAACCAGACAAGGGCAAGTAACCGGCGAATGATTCAAAAGAGCGTTATCGGCAACGGCGTGCGGATTTTGACCGAGGCGATGCCGCAGGTCGTCTCGTCGTCGATTGGAATTTGGGTCGAGAACGGCTCGCGCTACGAGGAGCCGGCCGAAAACGGCACCTCGCATTTCATCGAGCATCTGCTCTTCAAGGGCACCAAAAAACGCACCGCCGCGCAAATCGCCGAGGCCTTCGACGCCGTCGGCGGCGTGCTCAACGCCTTCACCGGCAAGGAGTACACCTGCTACTACGCCAAGGTGCTCGGCAAGGACCTCGAGATGGCGACCGAGGTGCTCGCGGACATTTTTCTCGAGTCGGTTTTCGATCCCGCCGAAATAGAGCGCGAGCGCCAGGTCGTTTTGCAGGAAATCTCCCAGGCCGAGGACACTCCCGACGATTTCATCCACGACCTGTTTACCGAAAATTACTGGAAGGGTCATCCGCTCGCGTTGCCGATTTTCGGCTCGGTCAAGACCGTAAATAAAATTGACCGCGAAAAGCTGACTTCGTTCATGGCCGCGCGCTACCGCTCCAGCCGCGTCTTTATCGCCGCCGCCGGCCAGGTCGAGCACGAGCGTCTCACCGCGAAATGCGCAGGGCTGTTCGGCGGCGTCGCCGGTGACGGCAAGGTCGAGAAATTCTCGCCGCCGATCGACCGGCCGCTGGTGCTGAACCGGGAAAAGAAGCTCGAGCAGGCGCACATCTGCATCGGCGGCCCCGGCATCAGCCAGTCGCATCGCCTTCGCTACGCAGCCTACGTGCTCAACACCGCGCTCGGCGGCGGGATGTCGTCGCGGCTGTTCCAGGAAGTGCGCGAGAAGCGCGGCCGCGTTTACAGCATCTACTCGTTCATCTCCTCGTTCATCGATTCGGGCTACTTCGGCGTCTATGCCGGCACCAACCCGGAATGGGTCGATGAAGTTCTCGAAGTCACCGTCGCCGAGCTGCGCAAAGTCGAGCGCGACGGCCTTGAGCCGGCCGAGCTCGCCCGCGCCAAGAGCCAGCTTCAGGGCAACATGCTGCTCGGGATGGAATCCACCGACAGCAGGATGAACCGGCTCGCGCGCAACGAGATTTATTTCCGCCGCGACGTGTCGCTCGAAGAGTTGTCGATCGGGATCGAGGCCGTCACCAACGACAACATCGTCGAACTGGCGTCGTCATGGTTCCAGCCCGACAAGCTCGCGATGGTTCTGCTTGGCGATCTGAAGGGCCGCAAAATCGGCCGCGACGTCTTCGCCCCCCTCGCGTA
>CAWFAJ010000016.1:0-26059 GCA_963813785.1 uncultured delta proteobacterium
GACGCCGGCGGTGACAAGGGGATGAAGGAATTCGCCAGCGGGTATCTGGGGAGCAGATCTGTCGAGTGCGGTCGGCAAGATGACCGACTTCCAGGGCGATTATGACGAAGGCCGCGGAAAGGGCGGCCAGAGCATCTTCCAGCAGTTCAGCAAGGACGCCGCAGATTTCACCGCCGATGCTCGAAAAGTTGCTCCTCAAGTTGTTGATAATCAATCCGCTGCTCAATTCGCTCGGGCTGGGCGACCAGGGCAACGGCAAGCAACTTCCGACGCTGTGGGGCAGCACGGGCGGCAGCGGCGGCATTGGCGGCCTCTTGAGCTGGCTCTTTGGTGGTGCCGGCGCGAGCGCGCCGGCAGCGGCAAGTTCCGCAGCGGATGTCGGGCTGACCGACACCGAGTTTTCGGAAATGATGGGCGGTCCTGCGCTCGGGTTTGCCAATGGCGGCGAGTTCGTCGTCGGCGGGATGGGCGGGACGGACAGCCACTCGTGAGCTTCAAAGCGACGCCGGGCGAGAAAGTCTCGGTCGGTGCGAATGCCGATCGCGGCGCTGATCGCGCCGCGGCGGTCCCGGCGATATCACGATCAATATGCCGGTTTCCAGCGCGAACTCCGACTCGTTCCGCGCGAACCGCCACCAGATTAGCGGCGACTTGATTCGAGCAATTAAAGCGGGCGCGGGGCGATACGCGTGAGCGAGCGGCGCGTATTTGACAGGCGATAGCGGCGGTCAATCGCGTCCTTGAGCATTGGGCCTTAGTCGAGAGCGACCCGCGCGCTGCTCGTGAGCTCGCTGCAAAGGCGGAAGAGTTCGAGGCAAGCCTTTTGGCGTTTCTGGAATCGCCCGCGCAGGCCCAGGGAGCGGAAGTAGCCAGGCGGCGGCAGATCGTCGAAAGGACGCTGTCCAAGATCGCGAAATTTCGGGCGAAGCTGGCCGGCCAGGCGAGCCCGATCTGAAGGAGGGAGGCGGGGCGAATAAAATGGCAACCGACGACTATCCGAATCTGAGCGGACAATCATGGGCGGCGCCGGCGTCGAACGCGGCGGCCGTCACGCCGGACGATTCAAACGACCTAAGCGACGTGACGCGATGGCTCTATGTCGGCGGAGCCGGCGAGCTGACGGCCGTTATGGACGACGGCGCGACGGCGGTATTTGCCGCAGTCCCGGCCGGCACGCTGCTACCGATTCGCGTCTCGCGCGTGATGGCGACCGGCACGACGGCGGCGACCTGGTCGCGCTTTGGTGAGGCTCTGAATTTGCAGACGTCTGCACAAACTGAAAACGAAGCGGCGCCGGCCGTCAGCGCCAGCATGTCGAGCGGCTCGCGGCGGCGATACTTCGAATCGCGCCTGCCGCCATCGAAATCAGCGCCCTCGGCGCGCTGGCCTATGGCTCTTAACTGGCGTGGAAACCGGCCGGATTCATCGTGCCCGGCGGATGCGTGTTCGCTCTTTCGGTTTACGCCGACCTTCGCGTCTCGGCGGCGGCGCGGCGCGCGGGAGAAACAAAGCCATGAGCCTCGATGGTGCGCGCCAGCGTCCCGGCCGGAATGACCAGGGCGGATCTGACGACGATTGGATCGCCGACCCGGAGGGTCTGCGCGAGCTGTGCGAGCTGCGCGAGTTGAAGGCGAGGAAGAAGGCAGGGCAGGCGAAGTCGGTAAAAGCAGGGAGGTGGAAAGAACCGTGGGAACAATAGCCGAGTGCCGCAATTTCGGGGCGACGTTCGAGCTGCGCGACCCGGCGCCGGCGCGAGGCCGCGACTGGTCGGCTACGCGGCAAAGTTCAACAACCTTTCCCGGCCGCTGGGCGCGACGCGATTCCGCGAGAAAATCGACCCGCGCGCTTTCGATGAGACGCTCGCGAGCCGCCCGGACGTGCGGTTCACGCTCAATCACAATCCGAATTACGTGATGGGTCGCACCGGCGCCGGCACGTTGAGGCTTCACACGGATCGCGTCGGGCTCGGCTTCGATCTCGACCTGCCGAATACGACGCAAGGCCGTAACCTGGCCGTGTCGGTCAAGCGCGGCGATATCAGCGATTGCAGTTTTTCGTTCCGCACGCTCGAGGACGATTGGAGCAAGGACCAGGACGGCAACCCGATTCGCACGCTCAAAAAGGTTTCGCTTCACGATGGCGACGTCGCCGCGGTCGCTTATCCGGCGTATCCCGATACCGAAATCAATGCGCGCTCGCTCGAGGCGGTCGAAAAACGCTGCCGCGAGCTGCTGGGAATTCGCACCGTCGCCGAGATGGATTGCGAGCTGGAGCGCGAGCTCGACGCTTGCGATGTCCAGGTCGGGACGGCGACGCCGCTGCTCTACGGCTACGCGACGGTCTTTCACCGATACGGCGTCAACGTCCGCAAACGGGGCGCGCGCGACACGCGCGACTGTTTGTTGCGCGGCGCATTCGCGGAGTCGGTCGGGCGCGATTTGATTACCGCAAACTCGCTCGGCCATGATGCGCGCGTCTTCGGCTCGACGGCCGACGGCTCATTGAAGCTCGCCGAGGACGAAATCGGAGTGCGATTCGAGGTCCGGCCCAGCCGGTTCTATCGCGATGAATTCCAGCGCCTCTTCGAGATGACGCAGCGCGGCCAGGTGCAACAAATGTCGATCGAGTACGGCGTCCGCGAGTGCGACTCGCACCTGGACCTGGCCAAGGGCGTCAGGTTCATTCACGCCGCGCGGCTGTACCACGTCTCGCCGGTCTTCGGCGGGAGCTTTCCAGGGACTTATATTCGCGCGGGCTTTGGGGATCTCGAATCAATAGCTGCCGTCGAGGCGGACGCGCGCCGGCGCGAGCTTCAGCTCGCCGGCGTCGATGGGTGAAACGGGATGGACTTGGCAACCGAGATCGCACGATCAGCCGACGCGACAGCGCTTTTGCAGACGTCTGCAACCGTCGCGAGATGCGAGGCATGCGGCGAGCCGATCGAGAATCCGCGGCGCGGCCAGCGCTTTTGTTATTGGCCGCGAAGATGCCGGAAATCGCCGTGGGCCGACCAACACCGAAGGCCCTATCTTGTCGCGAGACCGCCGCGGCCGTGCGATTGGTGCCACGAGCCGATGGAAAATCCGCGCCGCAATCAAAGATTCTGCCGCAAGCCGCGTGATTGCAGAGCCCGTGCGGGCTACGAACGGAGCTGCTCGAGCGGCGCGGCGACGCAAGCATATATCGCTCGCGCCAGCGCCGGGATCGCCGAAGAGACGCGCATCGCGCTCCCGGCCCCGGCGCCAGGCGTGCGCGTTCCTGAAATCGCGCCGATGATTTTGATATTGCTCGAATCGTTGCCGGCGCCAGGTGCGAGCTGGCCGGCTGACGCTCGAGCGCAATGGACGGCCGTATTCGATCGCACGCTCGACGCGCTTTGGCCGGCGTCGATGGGATGATGGAGATGGACCCGGCAACCGAACAGCGCCTCGCGGCCGTGCCGACGCTCGACGATATCGCGCGCGATCCGGGATGCGCCGGAGGCCTGCCGGCGCGCACGCTGGCAGCGCTACAGAGCCGCGCGGCCGTCGTGCTCGCCGCGCTCGCGGCCGAGGCGCTGGCCGCGGCGACTGAGCCCGGCGCGCAGGTCCGGCCGAACAAGCCGGCGTCTGCCGGCGATCACGACCGCACGCTCAACGCCGATGAGATAGCAGCGGAGCTCGGACAGACGCGCCGCTGGGTGTTTCGCAACGCCCGGAAACTTCCATTTGTTCGCCGGATATCGCGGAAAGCCTTGGCCGGCTCGGAAGCGGGGCTGCGGCGCTGGCGGGATTCTCAGAAGGCTTGACGGCTGGATATCTGAAAGCGTAAGCTTGCGGCATGACAACAGCCCGCAAAGAAACAGGAGACACCGTCAAGACCAGCGTGGCGCTGCCGCGCGAGCTCTGGAAAGCGGCTCATGTGCGCGCGCTTGACGAGGATTTGGATTTGCAGGACGTGATCGCGGCGGCGCTCGCGGCGTATCTCAGGACGCCGAAAGCGCAGCCAGGAGGCAGACGGCGATGAAAGCAGCGCGCGGACTCGGCAACGTGTACCAGCCCACCTATCGCGACAAGCGAACCGGCGAGCTCAAGAAGGTCGCGACCTGGTGGATCGTCTATTCCGTCAACGGCCGCCGCATCGCGGAAAAAGCGCTCGACGCATCCGGGCGCGCGTCCACAAATCGCGCCGATGCGGTCCGGTTGCTGAAAGAGAAGCTCGGCGACGCCACGGCCGGCAAGCCGGTAGGACCGCAGCTCGATCGCACGACGGTCGGCGACCTGCTCGCGATGGTCGAGGCGGATTACAAGGCGAATTCGCGAAGCAGCTTGGACCGCGTCGAGGATGCCGGGATTCACCTGAAAGCATTCTTCGGCGACGGCCAGGGCAAGGCGCGCGACGTTACCAGCGACCGGGTGACAGCATTCGCGGCGCATCGGCTCGCCGAGGGCGCGAAGGCCGCGACCGTCAACTATGAGATGGCGATTCTGCGCAGGGGCTTCCGGCTTGGCGCGCGCGCCGGCAAGGTCGGGATGCGCCCGGAAATCGCGATGCTGCACGTCGATAATGCGCGGCAAGGTTTTTTCGAGCCCGAGCAATACCGATCGGTCGTCGGCCACCTGGCCGACTATCTCAAGCCGGTTGCGATGGTCGGTTACATCACGGGATGGCGCGTGAAATCGGAGCTCCTGACCCGGCAATGGCGGCACGTCGATTTTGCAAATGGCTGGATAAGGCTGGAGCCGGGCGAATCGAAGAACCGCGAGGGCCGCGCGTTTCCCTTCACGCCCGAGCTGAAGGCCGTCCTCGAGGCGGAGCGCGAAAGAGTCCGCGCGATCGAGCGCCGGCTCGGATGCGTGATTCCCTGGGTGTTCTGCCATGCGAACGGAAGCCGCATCATAGATTTTCGCGGCGCGTGGGCCGATGCGTGCAAGTTGGCCGGCGTCCCTGGCCGGCTCGTTCACGATTTCAGACGCACGGCGGTCCGCAACCTGGAGCGCGCCGGCGTGTCGCGGTCGGCGGCGATGAAGATGACGGGCCACAAGACGGACGCCGTCTATCAGCGCTACGCGATTACCGACTCCTCGATGCTGCAAGAGGCTGCGGTCAAGCTGGCCGCGCTGCATGCGTCGGAATCGGGCTCAAACGCGGACCGCAAAAGTAGTGCAAAAGTCAGCGCATGAAATGGCCGGAAAACGAGCCAGCTACTTCAAAAAGCCTTGGGAATCCAATACCTTTTTGTTGACGCGAGAGTGGCGGAATGGCAGACGCGCCGGACTTAGGATCCGGTGCCGCAAGGCGTGGGGGTTCAAGTCCCCCCTCTCGCACCACTCAATCTCCAGGACAGGCCAGAGTGAGCGAAACCCAAGTTGGGTGGCGGGACGCTCGCCAGATTGCGAGCGCCCCGTGGTATGCATCCCTACTGTTCGGGCAGCAGTTCGACGCGACGGTTCTGCGCGCGCCCTTCGGCAGTATCGTTGGTCGCCACGAAATTGGTCTTGCCGTAGCCGTGCGGATGTAGCCGGCTCTCGGCGATTCCATCCTTGACCAGGTAATCGACGACCGCATTTGCGCGCCGGTCGGATAACCTCAGGTTGTACTCCTCACCGCCGATCGCATCGCAATATCCATTGACGTCGATGTCAACGCCGGGATTGAGCTTGAGAGTTGCGGCGGCCTCGTCGAGCACGGCGGCGTCGCCGGGTCGGATGTTCGATTTGTTGAAATCAAAATGCACGCCGCGCAGCACCAGCTTCTCCTTCACCAGCGGAGGAGGAGGCGGCGGTGGTGGTGGCGGAGGGGGCGGAGGCGGTGGTGAAGGAGGAGGCGGTTGAACGATCGGATCGCAATAGTAATGGCCCGCGACTCCGCCGATTACCGCGCCGATTCCCGCGCCGGCAACCGCACCGGTGATAGTTCGCGACTTCTCGCCGGAATTGCCCGCGTTGTCGCCGATGGCATAGCCAACGCCGGTGCCAATCAGCGCGCCCGCGGCGGCGCCGTAAACAGTGCACCAACCCAACTCGCGTTGCTGCGCGCATCCGCTCAAGAGCAGCGCAACGCCGGCCACCGCTGGCAACAGTAGTGAAGATCTACGCGATCGAATGTTCATGTCCCCTCCCACAGGCGATCTATGCCGTCGCTGAGCGGCATCCGCGCGAGCACAACACCAACGCTCGACGAACGGCGTCACCCTAGTTCAGGGAGATGTCGGAACAATTAGTCGCGGATTAACAGAATGTGACGTGAATGCGGGCTGGATCTCGATCAGATGGTCAGACTTTGCGCTTCCCATAGCGCGCGGAAACGGCCGTCGCGCAGCGCGCTAAGCGACGACCAATCGCCCGACTCGACCACCTTCCCGGCTTCGACGACGTAAATCAGATCGGCCCATCGGATAGTCGAGAGGCGATGCGCGATCAGCACGACGGTGAGTTCGCCGCGGCGGGTTTCGATCGCATCGAGCACCCGTCCTTCGTTTTCGGAATCGAGGCTGTTGGTCGCCTCGTCGAGAATCAGCATCGCCGGGTGGCGCAAGAATGCGCGCGCCAGTGCGAGGCGTTGGCGCTCTCCCTGCGACAGCAACATTCCACGATCGCCGACGATAGTATCGAGCCCGCCACTTAGTCCCGCGACGAAATCGAAAGCGGACGCCTGTCGAAGCGCCGCGAGCATTTCGTCCTCGCTGGCGTCGGGGCGCGCCCATTTGAGGTTTGCACGAATCGTGTCGTGAAAAAGAAACGTGTCGGGCGCCACAAAGCCGATCTGATCGCGCCATCCGCGCATGTCTTCGGGTCCGAGCGGCCGGCCGTCGAGTCTGAGCGTCCCCGAGTCGGGCGCGACCAGGCCCATCAGAATGTCGGCGATGGTACTCTTGCCGGCTCCCGACGGCCCCACCAGCGCAACGATTTTCCCCGCCGGAATCACCAGGTTCAAATCTCTGACGGCGGGCGCCCGTCCCTCGCCGTAGGTAAACGATATGCCCTCAGCGGCAAGTTCGCGCGTGAGCGAGAGCCGATCGTGCGGATGCATCGCGGGCTCAGCGGCCGCGGCGCATCGGGTTTCGATATTCAGCAGGTTGGCGAACGATGGCAGCGCGTTGACGAAGGCGCGGTAGTGGTACTGGCCGCTCATGATTCGCGGCATCACGCGTGCGAACAGCAGCAACAGGATCAGAATTGACGCCGGCGGCACCGCCAGGATTTGAATCGACGCGAATATCACCACCGCGAGGATCACTACCGAGCCGAGTTCGAACCAGGTCGCGGCGATCGCTTGCTGACGCGTACTGTCCACGTTGGCTCGGGCAACATCGGCACTGAGGTCGGAGAAGATCGAAAAATTCCGCGCTTCCGCGCCATAAGTCTTGGCCGCTTTGAGGCTCTGCAAATGCTCGATGGTGGCGGCGTAGAGCGACTTGTTGGTTGTGGAGACCTCCTCGCCCTGGTGTTCGATCGCATGCGTGCGGCCTCGAAAGGCGAACGCCAGCAGCGCGCCGGAGATCAGCACCAAAGCAGTCATCCCGGCCGACAGCGCAAACGCGATCGCCATGTAGAGGATTCCGATCGCAACTTCGCTGATGAATACCAGTGCAAGATTCGTGGCGTAGCCGATTCGGCTGACTTCAGAAGTCAGCGCGTGAGTGAAATCCGAAGTCCGGCTGCGGCACACGAACAACCAGTTCGCATCCGCAATCGCACGGTAGAGGCGACGGCGCAGATGATGCTCGACTTCCTGCTGAACCGCGTAGGTCCACACGCCCTGTATCTGTCCCAGGACCGTTCGGGCGCCAACCAGTATCACGAATACGCCAAGCAGAAGAATCAGCGACGGGTGCAGTCCGACCGCAACGAATGCCTTCGAAACGAGTGCCGCGTAGCGTCCCGCCTCGCCCTGTCCGGCGAGATTGAAGCCCGCCACCTGCAGGGTAGGAAGCAGCAGCGCAAGCCCGATCCCCTCAGTCAGCGAAAACAGGACCGTCACGATGAGCACACTGATCAAATGCCAGCGCGATACCCGCACCAGCATCGTGAGATACGCCGCAAGCGTGCCCTTCATCGGCGGGTTTGCGGGACTATCGGCCAACGGAGTCCGGCCCGCCAAGCGGCATGTATCGATCAAGTTCGAAATCTCCGATCACCACGACGCCGCCGCTCTCGAGCCATGCGTGAGCGCCGAAATGCCCGTCGACCGGTTTCATGACGCCGATTTTCAGTTCGCTGGGATAGTGGTAGCGCTTGAGCACGATGCCGGTCGCGAGCGCGCGAACCAGGCAGTTGCCGCCGCGGGGCACGGCCCGGCTGGCGGTGGCGACCGCCCACGCGATTTTTTCAGGTGAAGGGCGTACGCGACTGGAGTTTGCGCGCATCGGATGACTCATCGCGTCAGCCAGCCGGCGCGCACGACCAAACGGCATCATCCACACGCCGGCACGCATCGCCACAATCGCCGTCAGCGACTGGAACAGAAGCGCCCGATCCGACGCGGGCAAGGCGAAGAACTTAGCTATTTTTTTCATCCGAGCCCCGATCATCCGGCGCCGGCTCGTCCAGGACCTGTATCAGGCCATGCGCGTGGAGTTCGCCAAGCAGTCGCACCAGATCGCGGCTGCATCGCTCGGCCTCGACGTCGAATTGATCGATTAATGCGTTGCGAATCTCGACCACTCGGCGCGGTTGCCCAATCAGGCTCCAAATCGCGGCGCCAACCAGGTCGAGTCCGAAGTAAGTCCCGCTCTTGAGATTCAGAATGGCGGCCTCACCCTCGAGATCGCAGGAAATCTGGTCCTTGGATGCGACTACGATCGATCCCGTCGAGATTGTCTTTTCCACGAATTACAACTTTCCGAGCGACACAGGCGATGCGACGATTGCTCTAAACACGAGAACCCTTTACATCGCTAGTGAAAGCGACACAAGTCTACAGAGCGTTCACGCCGCGGGCAAGTCGGCGTCAGCGGGCTTGCATCCCTCCAGAGCGTCAGTGAAGGCGTGCCCCAACGGGTTCAGTCTCGTGATATGAAAATAAGGATAGAAGACCCAATATTCTTCAGGATCTTCAGAATCTCTTTCCATATCCAGCGCCAAAGACCCGCGCGCGGTCGTCAGTAGTACGCGGTACCTCTTGGTTGGATGAGAGTGGTGTCCGATTGTTCCCTGCATGTTTCGGAGCGCGGCTACCAAGGGACCGCTATTGCCAATCTGAATTCCGTTGACCGTCACGGACTCAATCTCGCCGTACAGTTGCGGGTCGATCTCGCGGAAAGCTTCGTGCTTTACGAAAGCAACCAGAGTGAACTCAGCTCCGATAACACCCACGAAGACCATGCCGGCCGCTGCGAATCCGCTGGGACGCTTATCTGGGAAGGGCTTCATTCGATTCCTGACCATTGAAACTGCAGCGACGACCCATACGATCAAAGCAACAAGCACAATCAACGGTTGAAGCGGATAAACCGTTTTGTCGAGCAGATGCGCCAGACTGTCCATCTTGTCGCGCCTTCAGCCCACCGCTAGTTACGCGAGCCGCGGGCGGACTTCGGCGTCGAAGCGATCGAGAAACTTCGCGAGCGGCTGTGCGCCGAGCGGGCTTATCAGCATCTCATCGACTCCGATCGCGGCAAAGCGATTGAGGTAATCGGCGAGTTCGGCGGGCGGCGCCAGAATGCCTTCCACGTAGCCGCCGGTGTCGGTCCATTTTGGCGCGAAGCCGAGGTAGACGCGATGACTTATCGAGAAGCCGTCGAGGCTGCGGCCGCGGCGGACGGCAAGCTCGCGAATCCATCTGATTCGTTCGGCGACTTGGTCGGGGTTCATCCGCGTCCCATGCCATCCGTCGCCCAGTTCGACAGCGCGGCGAATGGCGCGGCGACTGGTGCCTCCGACCCAAATCGGGATGCTGCCTGCGGCCGGGCGCGGCCCGAAGCGCATCCCGGTGAGATCGAAGAACTCGCCATGAAATTCCGGAACGGCGGAGGACCAGGTCGCACGCATCAGGGCGATAGCCTCGTCGGTATAGGCGCCGCGTTTTTCGAAGGATGCGCCCAGCGCGCGAAACTCGGCTTCGAGCCATCCGCTGGCGACTCCCGCGACCACCCGGCCCGACGACAGCCGGTCGAGCGTGGCTAGTTCCTTCGCCAGATGAATCGCGTTGCGATACGGAACCACGATCACGCTGGTGGCGAGTTTGATCCGGGTAGTGAGGGCGGCGACGTAGGCAAGCGTCGCGATGGGTTCCAATATTTCGATCGGAGGCAGCCGTCCGCCCGACTCGGGCACGATCAAATGATCGCTGACCCAGACTGATTCGTAGCCGGCCTGTTCGGCGCGCCGGGCGGCGTGCGCGATTTCGTTTCCGCTGGCCGCAGCCGCACCGAGCTGGGGCAAATGAAGTCCGATTTTCGTGGCCGTTGCGCCCCGGCTTCAGTTCGCTTCGTCACCCGCGAGCATCGTGACTATTTCGTGAGCGGTCTGAAAGTCAACGTGCAGAGAGTTCATGCAAAGCTTCCACGCATCGGCATTATCGCGCTTGGCGATAAGCGCCAACAGCTGCGACTTGAGCGGCTCCTGGACCCGCGCCATCGCCGCCTTGGCCCGTTCGCGGCCGGCGGCGCGGCGCTGCTGCAGCTTGGCAAATCGTTGCATCCCGAGTTCCGTTGGGCATGGCTGTGCCTCGTACCAGTGGCCATTTTCCTCGCCGATCATTTCGTTCACCGTGACGGTGCTGCCGTCCTCGGAGACGAATTCCATTCCCATCACATGAGTCGCTGGCATCGGGTAGGTGTTGTACTTGTTAGGCATCATCACATTTGCCGGCAGCTTGCTGACCGTCAGGTGATAGTTCTTGCTGATAGGAAGCTCGAATTGCTTCCTTATCCGGTCGTCAAGAAAATTCTGGTTCTGGCCGATGCATTTCATCGTGGACGGCGCGATCAGCTGCTTGAGCGCGGCAAAATCTTTCGCATACATGGCGTAGACAACCTTGCGCGCCAATTCCCGCTGCTGCGGCGTACCTTTCTCAGACTCCTTGTCAGCCGCCGCTTCCTGGGCCGAACGGGTCGGAGCCCCTTGCGGCACAGCAGCCGGCGCACGCATCGCCCACGGCGATTCCTGTGGTGCGGCGGACTGCTGCGCGACCGCCGGCGTGGCGAGCGCGGCGGCTGCCGCCAGCGCCAGCAAGGCAACGATTGTTCCGGAAGGCTTCAGCATCTCACTCCCTCATCGCACAGTGCACGCGGGGTGCCGCTGCGCAGTCAAATCGTCGATCAATTTCACTTTTCACTTTCCACTGAATCGCGAAGCGCCTGCAAGCCGTCCGCGAAACCGATGGCGAGATTAATCTTTGTCGGGGATCGACTTCAATTGCTCGAGCCATGCGGTCGCTTCGCTGTCCGAGGGCGCCCGATAGTCGCCGCGCGGCGAGAGCGATCCGCCCGAACCGACCTTGGGCGCGTTGGGGATACAACTGCGCTTGAACTGGCTCAACTGAAAAAAGCGGTACAGAAACGTATGCAGATGCCGCTTGATCGGCGCGATGCCGTATTGGTTGCGGCGATCGCGCGCAAGGTCCGGCCACTCGCCCGCGTTCTTGTCGCGCCACGCATTGTAAGCGAGGAAGGCGACCTTCGGCGGCGGGTATCCGAAGCGCAGCGTGTAGTAGAGGAAGAAATCGTGCAGTTCGTAGGGGCCAAGCGTCGCTTCGGTGTCGTGGCCCGGATGCCCGTCCGCCGAGGTGCCGGGGATCAGCTCGGGGCTGATTGGAGTGGCGAGAATCTCGAGCAGCGTCGCGCTGGTTTCGCGGCCGAGACTTTCAGTTTGCGCCAGCCATCGAATTACGTGCTGGATCAAGGTCTTCGGCACGCTCGCATTAACGCTGTAATGAGACATGTGATCGCCGACGCCGTAGGTGCACCATCCCAGCGCGAGCTCGCTCAAGTCGCCGGTGCCGACCACCAGCCCGCCGCGCAGGTTCGCCAATCGAAAAAGATGGCTGGTGCGCTCGCCCGCCTGCACGTTCTCGAACGTGACATCGTAAACTTTCTTGCCCTTGGCATAGGGATGCCCGATGTCTTTGAACATCTGCATGCAACTCGGCCGGATGTCTATTTCATCGGTCGCGCAGCCGAGCGACTTCATCAGGCGGCGGGCCTGCTCGAGAGTTCGCGCGCCGGTGGCAAAGCCGGGCATCGTGACGGCAAGAATATTTTTGCGCGGCGAACCGAGCCGGTCCATCGCACGCGCGCATACCAGCAGCGCGTGGGTGGAATCGATTCCGCCCGAAATTCCAATCACGACGCGCTCCAGGCCGGTCGCGCGCAGGCGCGTGGCCAGGCCTTGAACCTGGATGTCGAAAACTTCGGCGCATCGCTCGCCGCGCGTTGCGGGATCCGAGGGCACGTAAGGAAACCGCTCGTAGCGCCGCTGCAGCAGCATCTTCGCGCGCCGCGGCAATTCCGCCGAAAATGAAATCCGCCGAAAGCGCCGCACTCGATCGAGCTCGCGCTGAGCCGTGTCGCCGAAGGTGTTTTGACGCATCCGTTCCTGCGACAGCCTTTCGAGATCGATTTCCGCCGTGACCACTTGCGGCCGATCCTTGAAGCGCTCGGACTCGGCGACGAGGTTGCCGTTCTCGGCGATCAATGCGTGTCCGTCCCAGGCGAGATCGGTCGTCGATTCACCCGCTCCCGCAGCACAATATGCGTACGCCGCGATGCATCGCGCGGATTGGCCGGCGACCAGCGAGCGGCGGTAGTCGGCCTTGCCGATCGTGATGTTCGACGCCGACAGGTTCAGCAGCACCGTCGCTCCCGCCAGCGCCGCATATGACGACGGCGAAATCGGAACCCACAAGTCCTCGCAAATTTCGGCGTGAATCGTAAGCCCCGGCTGCTCCTCGTGCTGAAAGATGAGGTTGTTGCCGAACGCAACCGCGCGAGTCCCGGCCAGGTCGATTTGGTCGCGGGTCGCGGCGTCGGCCGAGGCAAATTGCCGCGGTTCGTAGAACTCGCGGTAGTTCGGCAGATTGGTCTTCGGCACGACGCCGAGAATCCGCCCGCGATGAATCACGATCGCGCAGTTATACAGATGATGATCGATCTGGAGCGGCGCTCCCACCACGCTGACGATCGAAAGCTTCGCGGTCGCCTCAGCCACCGCGGCGATTGCGTCAAGGCATGCGTCGAGCAGCGCCCGCTGCTGAAACAGATCGTCGCACGAATAGGCGGTCAGCCCCAATTCGGGAAACAGTGCGAGCACCGCCTTGCGTTCGGCGGCTTCGCGGATCAGCGCGATGGTATGTTCGGCGTTGTAAGCGGGATCTGCGACGCGAACCGACGGCACTCCAACCGCGATTCTGACGAAATCGTGATTGTAGAAATTGAAAAAGTTTCCGTTCCTGGTCACGTCGCTTCCCTTGGGCGCCCAACGGCAATCGACCCGGCATCCGCCGCCCATGCCGGCGCGCCTGTTAAGAAGACTGTGCCGATTGTGGACGCCCGGTACAAGATTGCCCGATCCGGCCGGGAGCATCGGTCCAACGCCGCGCCGTGGCCATCGCACGCGCCCTCGCCGGCCATTGTCTGACGGGTCAATCATTGCAATAACGGCTGTAGTCCAGTGAAACTTGCGACATTCACCCAGGGCGGCACGACGCGCATCGGCGTTGTCGTCGATGACTCGATCGTTGACCTTGCGGCCGCGGCGCCCGAGTTGCCGCGCGACATGACCGCCTTCATCGTGGCCGGGGCGCGGGCAGCCGAGCGCGCGATGGGCGCGGGCAAGAATTCCACCAACCGGATTGCGCTTGAGCGCGTCAAGCTCGAGGCGCCGATCGCGCGCCCCCCGGAGTTTCTCGCCATCGGGCTTAACTACGCGGACCACGTCGAAGAAACGAAGATGAAGCGTCCCGAGTTTCCGATGTTCTTCAACAAACAATCGAGCTGCGTGACCGGACCGTACGATCCGATTCATCTGCCGCGCGCGTCATCGGCGCTGGATTACGAAGGCGAACTCGGATTCGTGATCGGCCGGCGATGCCGTCACGTGCCGCGCGATCGCGCCCACGAGGTAATCGCGGGTTACGTGATCGTAAACGACGTAAGCGTGCGCGATTGGCAGCGCCGCGCGCCGACGATGACGCTGGGCAAGTCGTTTGATACGCACGGGCCGATTGGCCCATGGATCGTAACTCCGGATGAGATTGGCGATCCGCACCGGCTTGACCTGCGCACGTTCGTCAACGGCGAACAGCGCCAGCATTCGAATACCAGCAATCTGATCTTCGATTGCTTCGCACAGATCGAGACGCTGTCGACGGTCTTTACCTTGTTGCCGGGGACGATCGTTTCGACGGGCACGCCCGGCGGAGTGGCGGCCGCGATGAATCCTCCCAAATGGCTCAGGGCAGGCGACGTGGTCCGAATCGAGATCGAGAAAATCGGCCACCTCGAAAACAAGGTGATCGAGGAACCGGCCGACACCGATCTAATCTAGCAGGCGGTCCGGGCCGGCTCGATAATTGCGGGACTTTTGGCGTCACGGCAAAATCCCGCCGCGAGCATGGCGTCCATGATGCCTGGCGTCTTTGCAATCGACTGATTGGGCGGATGCGCGCCTATGTTAGTTCAGGAACGAAATAACGTCGGTGAGAAATTGTTGCATCGATTCTACAACGTGTAGCTATCCGTTGACTGATAGTAGGAGCGCGCCTTTGATTCGGGGCGTTATTGATCAATGGCTCGTGGCACGTCGATTGCTTGCCCCAGTGAGGGGGCGGTTCGGATGAGCGGGATGAAGGGTATCAACGCACGGGGAGGGCGCGAGGATGCTGCCAACGACGTCAAAGGGAGTCCGCTATTCTGAACATGAGAACGGGCAGGGAAGACCCTCGCCCCCTGGAAAACTGAGCCGCTTCCTCCTTAAATTTCGCCCACTCTGGAATGGAAACTACGGTCTCCAGACGCCACGCCGGTCGATCGACCGCGAACTGCAAGAGCGCTGGCCAAAAGAAGATTTGCTGTAGCTGCCCAGCCTCCGCCTCTCCGCGATATCGTCTTGAGCGCGCACACCGCGTCAGGTGCCGAGTTGAACTCTCAGGACGACTGCCCGACTCCGGGCGGGTCCAATGGGACTGGCGTCTCGAAATGCGCCAACTTCCTCTAATCCTTCTGAATCATAACCTCAGTCGATTCGTCCGCGTATTCCGCAACTCGGCGCGATACCCCTTCGCTCGTAATAGCGCTGGTGATGCTCCTCGGCGCGGTAGAACTCCGCGGCGGGTACTATCTGCGTGACGACCGGGCGCGCGAGTTTGCCGGACTCATCGAGCCGCCGTTTCGATTCCTCGGCGGCCAATCGCTCGTGGTCATCGGAACAAAAAATTATTGACCGGTACTGAGTGCCGACGTCGGGTCCCTGCCGGTTGAGCGTCGTCGGGTCGTGAATCTGCCAAAACACTTCCAGCAGTTGCTCGAACGATACCCGCGCGGGGTCGTACTCCACCTGCACGACTTCGGCGTGTCCCGTCTTGCCACTGCAAACCGCTCGATAATTGGGCTTTGGAACGGTGCCGCCCGCGTATCCGACGACCGCATCGACGACGCCTTCGACCGCGCGGAAAGCTGATTCCACACCCCAGAAGCATCCGGCGCCAAATGTTGCGATTTTGTTCTTGCTCGCCATTTGCCTACTTAACGACGAGAATCAGCGTGAATCAATGCTCGCCTGGCGCCGGTGAAACCGCCGCAGCCACTGTGCGAACGCCCGGAGCTGTGCCATTATTCAAGCATCGTGACAAGTATCATGGCGGACAACAGGCTTTGGAAATCAGCTAGCTCGAGGCGATTCGTGAATCTAATCCTTGATCGCAACCACGCGAAAGTCATTTCGCGGGCGCTTTTCGCTCTCGCAACTATTCTTTGCATGTCGCTCCCTGCCGCGGCCGGCGCCGCGGCAATCAAGGTCGCTGCGGCGTCGGATTTGACCTTCGCGTTCCAAGACGTTGCCGCCCGATTTCAGGAGCAAACCGGCAACAGTATCGAGCTCAGCTACGGTTCATCGGGGAATTTTTTCGCCCAGATTCAAAATGGCGCGCCGTTCGACTTGTTCTTTTCGGCCGACGTCGGCTATCCGGAAAAGCTCGAGGCCGCAGGCTTGATCGAACCCGGCACCATTTACAAATATGCGAGCGGAAAACTCGTGATATGGGTTCCCAACGCGTCGAAGCTCGACTTGAGCCGCGGTCTTGCGGCGCTGCTCGATCCCGGCATCAGAAAGATTGCGATCGCCAATCCGCAACATGCGCCTTATGGGATCGCGGCGGTTGCGGCGATGCGCCACGCGGCGGTCTATGACAAGATCAAAAGCAAGCTCGTGCTCGGCGAAAATATCTCGCAGACCGCCCAGTTTGTTCAATCCGGCAACGCCGACGCCGGCATCATTGCGCTCTCGCTCGCGCTCGCGCCGGCGATGAAAACCGCCGGACGATACGTCGAAATCCCGGCCGCGGATTATCCGCCGCTGGTACAGGCCGGCGTGATTTTGAAATCATCGCGCAACAAGCAACTGGCTAATCAGTTTATGAAATTCATCAAGCAGCCCGATACTATAGCGCTGATGGCGCGATACGGTTTCTCGATTCCCAAGGACTCCGCTGCGCAGCACAACGAAAGCGCAAGCTCCGCGCCGCGCTGACCACCGATGGATTGGAGCGCGATTTTCCTGACCATCCGGCTCGCGCTGCTCGTTTGCGCGGTCTTGCTGGTAGTCGGAACGCCCATCGCGTTGTGGCTCAGCTTCACGCGCTGGCGATGGAAATTTTTTGTCGAATCCATCGTCGCGCTGCCGCTCGTGCTCCCGCCGACCGTGCTCGGCTTCTACGTGCTGGTCGCGATGGGTTCGAACAGCCCGCTCGGCCGCTGGTATCAATCTTTAACCGGCCACGAATTGCCGTTCACGTTCGAAGGTCTGGCGATCGCGTCGGTCATCTACAGCCTGCCCTTTGCGGTCCAGCCGATGGCGGCGGCGTTCTCGCAGGTGGATCGCAGCTTGATCAACGCGTCGTCAATACTCGGCGCCTCGCGGGTTCGCACTTTCTTTCGCGTCGTGCTCCCGCTTTCGGTGGGCGGCGTGGTCACCGGTTTGGTGCTGAGCTTCGCGCATACGCTCGGCGAGTTCGGCGTGGTGCTGATGGTGGGCGGCGACATCCCGGGCGTGACGCGCACGGTTTCGATCGCGATTTACGATCATGTGCAGGCGCTCGACTACGCCGGCGCGAATCACATGGCGATTCTGCTGATGGCGTTTTCGTTCGTCACGTTGTCGATCACCTATTCGCTCAACCGCCGAATCTGGGCGGTCTGGCCGATGCATCGTTAGCAGGGTGTTGCGACAGATGGCATCCGGCAAAAGTAGCGAAAGCGACGGGCGCCTGTCGGTTCGCATCGCGTATCGGACCTCGAACAGCTTCACGCTCGAGGCCGAGTTCGAGGCGTCGGCCGGCTTCACGATGATCCTGGGGCCGTCGGGCGGCGGAAAGACGACCACCCTGAATTGCATTGCAGGATTGGCGCGGCCGGATGGAGGAAGGATTTCACTCGGTGCGCGAGTACTCTTCGATTCGGATGAGCGCATCGACATGCCGGTGGCGGAGCGTCGATTGGGATACGTGTTTCAGAATCTCGCGCTGTTTCCCCATCTGACGGTCGCGCAAAACGTCCAGTACGGGATCGCGAAGATGCCGGCCGCGGAGCGTCGCGCGCGAATGATGACGATGCTCGAGTCGTTTCGCATCGCGCATCTGATCGCGCGCAAGCCCGGCGAGATCTCCGGCGGCGAGCGCCAACGCGTGGCGCTCGCGCGATCGCTCGTGACGAATCCGGCGGCGATCCTGCTCGACGAACCGCTGGTCGCGCTCGACCACGCGACCCGCTCGAAAATCCTCGATGACCTGCGCGCCTGGAACGGGGCTCACGAAATTCCAATCCTGTACGTCACGCATTCGCCCGAGGAGGCGTTCGCGCTAGGCGAGCGGGTGTTGGTGCTCGAAGCGGGACGCATTCTCGCCCAGGGGATGCCGCAAGAGGTGCTCGCGACTCCTCGGCATGAAACGATCGCGCAGGTAGTCGGCTTCGAAAATGTTTTCGACGCGACGGTGAGATCGATCGCGGAAGCACAGGGCACGATGCTGTGTCAGTTGGACGGGAGCGCGACTCGCCTGGAAGTGCCGCTCGGCCACGCGCAAACGGGAGCGCGGGTGCGAATCGCGATTCGTGCCGGCGATATCATCGTTGCGGCCGAGCGGCCGCATGGTCTAAGTGCGCGCAACTCTTTTCAGGGACGAGTCCTATCGATGCGCCGCGAAGGTGCGCGGGTAGTAGTCATGATCGATGCGGCGGGCGCGACCTTCGAGGTCCATCTGACGCCGGGCGCAATCGATGCGTTGCGAATCGAAGATGGGAAGGAGGTGTGGCTGGTGATCAAGACCTACTCGTGCAACTTGGTCGAGCCTTCATCGCAGTCGGCACCGGCTGAATAGCCCCTCGCGCGCGGGCATGTCCTCCTGCGGATTCGACTAGGCCTGATTATCCGCGCAGCGCTCGGCCTCGCCGTGATAGAAAAGGGTAATTTTTGCAAGCCGGTCCGAGGTGTCACCCGGCGGTGCTGCAACAAGAGATGCGTTCTTCATTTGCGTTGGCACTTGGCAATCAAGGACTGTACCGCTTGTATCTGCGCGCCGGTCAGGATTTGAATTCGGCCTTCAGCCGCTCAGCGACGAACATCTTCAGCAGTGATTGATAGGGCACGTCGCGCTTGTTCGCCAGGAGCTTCAAGCGATCCAGCATCGGCTTCGGCATGCGGATCGAGATGGTCTGGGACGAGGGCTTCAGGTTCGGCAGCGTTATGCGCCTGGCCTTGCGCCAGTCAATGTAGTCGATCGAGTCGTGCGACGCCCAAAACTCGCGCTCGGCATCTTCGGTCCTGAATTTCGGCATCGCTTTTTTCATGATGATTGATAAATCCTTCGCTCCTTGCGGCTAATATCGCGAGCCGAAATCACGCGGATGAGACGGCCTCGTATTGTGAACGCCACGAACAGAAGCCTGGCCGCATCGGTTTGCCCCAACGCATAGAGCCGACCCTCATCCGCTGAATGTTTCTCATCTTCACCAACGACAAGCGGATGATTGAAAAAGACCTCCTCGCATTCAGTCGGCGAAACCCGATGCCGACCCCAGATCTTACCGGCGTTCGCAGCGTCCCACTGGAAGCCCTCGCACTCGGCCAATCTTTCCGCCCATCCCATCCGCATGTATTGTATATGGCTGGCACATACATTGGCAAGCCGGGTGTGGTGCTATGCAAATCAAGCGAGCTGAGTTCGATGCAGATGCGAACTGCTGTCGGCGCGGGATCGAACTCGGGCTGCAACATAAGTGCGAGGGGGGCAGACGCAGCAGATATCCTAATTTGACAGCACTGCGCTTATGAGCGTAACTTCAACGTCAATGGACTATTGTGGAGCAATTTGGCAGATCTTTGCCCCGTTTGTCGGCTTCGAGCAACGCAAGTCACTTAGACTAACTGTCGGGGAGGAAAAGTTATGATTCGCAGGATTGGCATCACGATTGTAACGGCACTGCTCGCGGTATTTGGGATCGGGCATGTACGCGCGTTCGTCACGCACGGCCAGTTCGGTTGCGCGGTGGCCTCAGCTCAACAGGGTTGGTACGACGGTGACAGCGGCGCCTCGGAGTCCGACGAGGATTCAACGGAGCCCGAGAAAGCGAAGACGCCGCCCGACGTCGCCGGTGATTGGTCAGGCGAACTAGACGATGTCGAACAAGGCACCCACCCATTCTCGTTAGTCGTCGACCAGACGGGCAAAAAGCTGTCAGGGACATGGAATGGCGAAATCGGTGAGGGCGCTTTCAAGGGTTCCATCAATGGCGAGGGCGAGGTGAAAGCGAAATTCACAATCGAAAAAGGCTGCCATCTAAAGGCCGTCGGGATGCTGGTGGCGCCAGATGAAATCTCCGGCTCGTACAAAGTTCAGAACTGCGGCAAAACGTTTAAGCATGACCACGGCACTTTCGATATAACCGACTAGGAGCTATCGGCGCGGGCGAAGGTCGTGTCTGGACGCGCGACGAACGGCGCTCCTGCCCGTACGGTGACTGAACGGGCAATTGATGAAGGCCGCAGGTCGCCGCTATAAGGCAGTGGCGACTGTCATTGGGGTGGTTTAGTCCGGCCTCTTCCGTCGATTTGTCCACAATCTCGGGGCCTCGCTTTCGCTCGCGCTTGATGACGATTTGGCAGTGCGGCGGGCACAGTTCGATTTGTCGGACGTGACGGCCCGCCGCCGTGTGCCAGCAGTACGTCCCGTAAAATAAAGGGCGAGGTAAGGCACGTCTCCGCGAGCTTTGCTCGGGATGACGAAACGAGCCGGCGGTACCAGTCGTCAGAAAAAACAGAAAGGACATCTCTGCAATTGGACCCTCACTCGCGCCACGACGACTCGGTGCGGCCTCTCTCTAACAGCGAGAGGCTAGATCCGGAGTCGGGGGCATCGAGGTATGCGTGCGAGATTGGTGCCCCCTGGCAGATTCGAACTGCCGACCCCAGGATTAGGAATCCTGTGCTCTATCCATCTGAGCTAAGGTGAGGTATGTGTCCGGTTATCTTGCTTACAGAATCGCGCCTTTTTTCGGTAAGGAGGTTAGCTCGGGCTATGTCAGGTTGGCTGGTCGTGGACACTTGCTGGACACCTCCACGCGGCGCGGAATCTCCCCAAGCCCGCATCTGGCCGAGGATTTGCCGCGCGACGGCCAGCCAGCGGCTATGGCAACGGCCGACAGACGCGATAGGGGCCGCGCGGAAGCGCCCGATGCGAAAGATCGCTGCTAGACGCCAGCCTCGGCCGACCGTCGCGGCAGAGAGCACGCCGCGCGGCGACTAAGGCGCGCCGGCGTGGTCATCGATCGCGACACCGGCGCGAGCGCGCGCATCCGAGGGCCGCAATCGCGGCGATGGTGCCATCCGGCCGAGCGGTAAGCTCTTTCACCGGAGCGCTCTTCGTCGCGATTTTCCGGCTGACTTCATATCATAGACGGGGCGATCACCATCGATCATGACGCAACAATACCCGCGAGAAATGGGGGTTTTATTAGAATCGAGAACGGTGGTGATCGGTCCTGTTCGGGCGTGATTGGCAGTCGTTTGGCAGTCGATTTTCGATATAAATCAAACCGCCCCTAGCATCGGCGCCGTTTACGACCGTTACGATTACCTGAGCGAGAAGCGCGACGCGCTCCCGCGGCTGGACGCGAGGCTGGCGGAGATCGCCTCGTGAAAAAGGCACCGATGCGCTTTCGCCGCGCTCTTTTCGCGCCACCATCTCCCGCACCAAATCCGCCCCTAACATCTGCTCCTCCGCCGCGCCCGCTTCGGTCGGCAGAGGAACTACCCGATCCAATCCTTCTTCTATTGCTCCGTCGTCCTATGTGCCAGAAGTTTCAAATGATGATTACGGGGGGAGTTTCACGTGATTGCTGACACGAGCCGAACGATTCCAGACAGACACCCTGCACAAGGATTCTCGCGGCGACTGTCTGGAGCCCGAGAAGGTGCCTGTCTTCGGCGCCGCCGCCGACGAGTGGTTTAAGAGCAAGTTGGATCGGCGGCCTTCTCACGCGTTCGACCTTAGGACGCGCCTGGACAAGCAAATCCTGCCCGTATTCCCGAAGGAAAAGCTGGATTAAATCACGGTTGCAGCGGTCGAAAAGTTTTGCGATAAGCTGCGCAACGCGAAATATGCGCACCGGATGATTAACCGGAACCTCTCGATCATCGGCTCAGTTTCTCGGCTCGCAATCAAACGGGGCTAGTACTCGAAGAATCCGGTCGACAGCGTCAAGCGCAATTTCCGCATTCTCTGCGGAAAAATCGAAAATACCGCGCATGTTCACGAAGTCTGTTCGACTTCCCGGCAGATACTCCATTTTTATTAGCAGCGCACAAGTGCTAGGTTCGCTGCGCTATCAGAACCTATCTAATGAAGAAGGGAGGGTCACCCCTTGTCGATTAACAAGTACGTTAGCGGCCTGGAGCTATCCACACAGACGGCGCTGGTTGGCCGGATCGTAACTAAAGGTGCTCCCGGGCAACCCTTCCAAGCGCCGACATTGCCCGCCAACCTAAACGCCGCGGTCGATGTAGGCAGTGTGCTCTCTTTCGTCTCAGGCGTTGATCCAGACGAACGGCGGGACATTCTTTTCTCCGTGCAGCTTGCGCAGCGGGCCGCCGACAAGGCGGCCGACCGATTTGCACAGACCAGAGTCTGGTACGGCAAGTACACAGAGGTGCTCGAAGCCGTTGGATGGAGCACAGAGCAATTCGCTTTCGCATCCCACGCGCAGGAACAAGGGGACTTCGAGATGGACAAAGCGGCGCTTGCAGTGCTTACCGCTATCGCCACGCAAAACCAGCTTCAGGTTCTCACTGCGTCAATTTCTGCACTCGGAAAGCTTGCCGATAAAGATGGGGCAATCACGCTGTTCGACTACCATGCTGCAGCGAGGGATCGGGCAATTTCCAGATCGGCGCGGTAGAAAAGGCCCAAAACGGTGCGCTCTCTATGGCTGCTGGTGCGTTTTATTTCCGTGCGATTGATCAGCGGCGCAGGTTTCTTTTCTTCCGATACGGCAGCAATCAGATCAACTTCTGGACGGCAGCGCAGAAAATGACGTTTAACACGACGATCTATGCGAAGATTCGCAAGGTCGTGGAAGAAAAGCTCGGACAGCAGTCGCTCGACTACATAGCCCGCCTGGATATCGTGGTCTAAAGGTCGGAGGCGATTGCGGTGAGCAGAGCGTTGGTAGCAATCGGTATTTCAAAGGCGCCGCCACTCGAGGAACTTCCCGGAGCGGTGACCGACGCGAAGTATATCGCTGATTACGCGAGAACCTACGGTTATCAGCACGTGCATGTATTCACGGATGAAGACGGACGCCCTATCCGTGCGCACTCTATCTTCGAGCATTGCAAGAGCTTGTTGGCGCTCCCGGACTTGGAACAATTGGTGATCTTTTTTTCCGGACATGGCTATTCGCCCCTTCCCGGACACGAATTCTGGCTCCTTTCGGAATGGGATTCGGACGCCAATGAGGCGATCAACGCCAGCACGAGCGTTCAAGCCGCGCAACGGTTCGAGAGGCCGCGAATCTCTTTTATTGCTGATGCCTGTCGCGTTACATGGAACGCGGCCCAATGCACAGCCGGTCTAGTTATTCTGCCCAAGGCGAAGCCACCTTCCAGCAATTCGCAGGTGGACGAATTCTATGCCTCCGCGTTTGGCGACGTTTCCCAGCAATACGAGCCTGCGCAAACCCGCGCCAGCTATGGAGTATTCAGCAGGGAAATCCTGAACGCCCTGAAGGGGGCTGCGGCGATAGATCGGCAAGGGAAGCGTGTGGTGACCTCCCGCTCACTGGAAGACTATCTCGCAGTCAGCGTTCCGAACTCATGCGCGCAAATACCTAACGCCGCCGTCCAGCATCCAGATACGCACGCAAAATGGCGTGAGCCAAACAACGTCTATGTCGAATTTGCCGGTCCTACGAGACCTCTCGTTCAGCCGCCGCCAGGGCCCAGCAATACCCCGCCTAAAGTCGATCAGGCGCGGGCACGACGCTACAACCAGATTAGCGAAGATGCGCGTCGCTATCAGGCAGCCGAAGGCCGCGAATCTTACGAAACTGCAACCGGTATTACGATTATCGGTGCCAAGGTTGAAAACGTTGTTATCAGCTCCGGCCATACAGAGCTATTGTTGGAGGACGATGCCTGGCAAATCCGCGTCTGTGGCGATATGCCATTGCAAGCTCCGCATGATCCATCCACCGTATTGATTCAAATTTCAAACGATAGCTGGCCCGGATACTGGGTCGCTGTACCAGCGTTTCCAGAACTTGTTGCGACCGCTGTCATTGATGAGTACGGCTTTTCAAGCCTGAACTATCGAACGGCAAGACGCTTCCGCTCTGAGCAAGAGTACTTGTCGCAGGGGCAGATTGAGGCTGCGCTGGCCCAAGCTGCCGCAATGTTCCGATACGGAATGATGCCAAGTTTCGCGGGGGTGGGGGGGATGATCGCACTCATGCGCGACCACAAATACGATAATCCCGCCCTGGCGATCGTTGCAGCCCATATCTGCCATCGGCTTGGCGATTTCGAACAAATCACAGATATGGAGAAATATGAAATCGGTCGAGGGCTCTATACACCGTATGATTTAGTTCTACTCTCTGGTCATGAAAAACCGGCCGGTGGGCGGAAGTTGGTGGGAACGTTTCCCTTCCTTTCACGCGGATGGGGTCTTCTTTCAGCAGCCGAGTTTCAGTTTGATAAGAGGCTCCTTCGCGTCGTAGGTGGGCTCACGCCGTCCCTGTGGACGATGGCGAATCCGGATGCCGGGACTATTTTGGCCGAGCTGGTATCCCCGGCTGCTCAAAGGAGGGACCAGGATTCGCAAGGCAATAGCGCGGCGATGCGGTCACGCAGCTCTCCATCTGTGATAATTGACCGACGATGGGCCGTGCGGAATCTCGGCTTCGATCCGATCGCCACGCCGCGGCAGCCTCAACCTTCGCGTTTACTGCGGCCGCGATATCGTCCAGCAACGAGGATCTACAGAGAGAGATCATCGATTTCGATTCCGAGGCGCCGGAGGGAAGGGAGTTCCTGGCGTTCACGACCGCAACCGGGCTCTCACGATACACGGACGTGCCATGGCCGAAGGGACTCGCGCCGAAAACCGGCAAAGCGCCCAGCGGGAGCACAAGCAGTCCACTTCCAAAGGCCGATGTGCTGGTGGTCACATGGACAGTTGATGAAGGTCATGCACTCAGTCGCGTAATTACGCCGGGCAAGGATTCCCGGAACGACTATCGCTCCTACACCCACAATTTCGCATCTATTTCCAAGAAGATGCGCCGCGGTTGCCCCGCGCTCAAGGCGAAACGCTTGGGTGCGTATTGGACCACCAAGATCGGCGGGAAGAGCGTCGTTGTCTTCAAGTCCGATTCCCATATGTCGCAGGATGGCCCGAAGCTACCAAATATAGATGTGTGGAGACAAATCATCGCCGAGGTGCAGCCGAAACTCGTCATTACTACCGGCACCGCGGGAGGGATTGGCAAACAGTTTGAGGTTGGCGATGTGGTGGTTAGCCCGATTGTGCGCTTTGATTGCATCTCTAAGTTCAAGAGCGAGCCCTTCCACAGTGCCCACTATTCGAGCGTTGCGCCAAAAACCAAATACCTTGCCACAGCGAAAAAGCTTTTCAAGGCGAATGCCGGGCAACTGCCGAAGGACAATACCCGGCCCCCCAAAATCGTGCGGGTCGCACCGACCGCACTCACATCATCGGTAGTGACTACTGATTTCTTCGGATTCGATACCTCAAATAATCACTATCACCTTAAAGGTCTGGGTGATGTGTCGGAAATGGGAGACGCCGTACTTGGGCTCGTCGCCAGTCAGATGGGGACGAAGGCCCCTCGCTGGGTTGCGGTGCGAAATGTGTCGGATCCGCAGATCAAGGCCGAGGGCATGACACTCAAACAGCAGAGCTGCGCTCGCAGCTCAGATCTACAAAGGGTTCGGTCGCTGGAGTTCCGTTTGTGGCGCGATCGTGTGCTGGGCGCTCATCGCTGCGGAGTAGAGGAGCGCAACTCTGGTCGAGTGGAAGTGCAAACACTAGACTCTGAGTACGAGAGTCAGCTTGTGTGATCCTTCAATGCGGGCGAAACTCGCCCGTTGTCACGAACTCGACCTGGGTTCCTGGCGCTTCGGTATCGATCAGTTCTCTGATTCTCCTAAGCTCTTCCGCGGCCGCCTCGCGGACCAAGCAGACCGCCAGCTTTCCACCGGAGACGCCGATGCCGCTGACGCCTTCAAGCGGCATCAGCTTCGGACCGCCGTCGCCTTCTCGCGCGCCATCATCGCCGAATCGCGCGGCAAATCGGGCGTTAACTGCCGTCTCGCTGCCAGTTTCGCCTCAACACCCCGCTCGATAGAGA
>CAWFAJ010000017.1:0-46088 GCA_963813785.1 uncultured delta proteobacterium
GCGTTGAGATGCGGCTGATCATTGATGGTGACGCCAGACCAGCGGCCCGCGTCGATCCGCCACTGCTCACGGCGACCGCCCGTGCCTATCGATGGTCCCACGATTTGTCGGGCAGGGTGCGGTCGATCGGCGAGATCGCCAAGCGAGAACATCTTACGGCTCGTCACGTGCGGCGCGTGATGCGGCTGGCATTTCTGGCGCCCCGGATCGTCGAGGCGATCGCCGAAGGCCACCAGCCTGCGGACCTTACCACTCTAGCAATGACCCAAAAAATCGATTGCGCCCGCTCTGGAGCGCTCAAGAGCAGGCTCTGGACGTTCGATAGCTCACGCGGCCGAGCTGCTTGCGTCAGGCGTGCTTCCTGGCGACGCTTCCCGCTAGATATCGGCCGGCTCGCAGATGGAACCACCGAAATCGCGAACAGAGAATTTTGCGGGATTTTCGCGCTCAGCCGCGGCCGGTGGCATTCTCTGGTTCCACCGCCGCGCGTGAATCGCGCCCCACGCGCCGATTTCATCGCTTCTCCAAAAAGTAGGGAAACATGCCAGACTGTATGGCGGAGAGGGAGGGATTCGAACCCTCGGTACCGGTTACCCAGTACGCCAGATTAGCAATCTGGTGCCTTCGACCACTCGGCCACCTCTCCGCTCAAGAGAGTGAAAAAAGCGATTGTTCAACATCGGTCGCTGGCGCGCAAGCCGGTGAAAAAGTGAAAAAGTTAAAGAGTTGCACCAGAGGGTTGCGCCGAAGTAAAGCAACACAAATGGAGCCGAGCCAGATGACAGAGAACTTCCTCGTCGAGAAAGACGGCCCGATCACGACGATCACGTTCAATCGCCCCGAGCACCGCAATTGCCTCGATGAAGGAGTTATCCTCGACTTCGAGCGCCGTCTGCAAACCGTCCGCGACGATCGCGATTGCCGGGCGCTGATCGTAACCGGAAAGGGAACCGCCTTTTGCGCGGGCGCGGACAACGCGATGTTCAAGAACCCAGCCGGCGCCGTCATCGATCCTGCCGAGCGCCGCCGCCGCATGGGCGAGTTCGGCAAACGATGGCCGCGGCTGATAGGCCGGGCGTTCGACGTGCTGGCGCATCTGGATCAGATCACGATTGGCGCAATCAACGGTTACGCCGTCGGCGGCGGATGGTCGTTTGCGCTCGCATTCGATTTTGCGATCGCAGTCGAAGGTGCGGAGTTCTGGGTGCCAGAGGTGGATCTCGACGTGCCGTATCGCGGCGCTCCTGCCAGCGTGCTCGCCGCCACGCTCGGGCCGTGGCGCGCGAAGGAAGCGATCCTGATGTGCCGCCATTACCGGGCGGAGGAATTGCTCGCGATGGGCGCGCTCAACCGGGTCGTCAAACCTGATGCTCTCATGCCGGCCGCCCGGGAGTTGGCGAAAGCGATGGCGGCGAAATCGGGCGACGCACTCGCGGCGTCCAAGCGCGATATCAATGCCGTATTCTTCGGCCACCGCCCGTTCTAAAGCGCATCAGCAGCCTCTCCCTGACGGCGATCGCTCAGTCGTCACGACGTGGGCCGGACTGCATGAACGCAATCGCCACGCCGTCGAGCGGCTCGACGATACGCGCGATCTGTCCGCCCTGAATCGCGAGCTTGGGCTCCGTCGCTTGCAAGCCGCCCGCACGCGCCGTTGAAACTGCTCGCGCGATGTCCGAGCACATCAGCGCAAGCCCCCAGCATCCCGGACGTCCACGCGCCGGTCCCACGATTTCAAGCACGGTCTGCTCGAGCTTGAAAAACGCCTGTCTGGCGCCATTGCCAACTTCACGGATTCGCTTGCATGGGACGCCAATCGCCTCGTTCGCAGCGATCGCGTCCTCCAACACGGGAGTCATCACGACGATATGCTCGAGATAGTCGACGCTGTTCACATTGCTCCCGCAAAGCCGGCTGAGCGACTGGCGGCGCGACTCGATGTCAAGACTGGTTGGAGCGGCAGCCGTAACGACCCCCGGCAATCCGGACGAAAGCAGCGCAGCTTTGATCGTAGGTTCCGATAGTCCGGGCAGCAGGATCGATTCTCGAACTCGGCCCCCCGCCGACTCACGCTCATCTGCGGTGGACGCACCCTTCACACCCCACACCCACCCGACGATGCCGCCGCGATTGTCATTCCTGGTCGCTTCGCGCAAATGTTCAGCTAGCGGCGACTCGGATTCGGCGGAGTGCACCGTGCAGAGATCGATTTCCACAGCACCCGCAGCCAGTCGAGCGATACGGATGCCGGCTGCGTCGAATTCGTTTTCGTGGTTGGCGACGGCGAACCCGGCCCGCCGCCAGTTTTCGCACGACGCCCCCAAATCGCGCACGGCGATGATGACTCTTTCAACACAAATCATGCCCACGATCGGTAACCCTGGTCCGAGGGTATCGTCACTCAATCGCGGATGCCACCGGGCACAAATTACCCGCGGCTACATCTGCAAGGTACTTTCCTTGCGTCGTTCCAGCCGCGATAATCGACGCTCAGATACTCCCGTTTAGATCGTAACAAGGTGTAGCTTTTTATGACACTTACGCGTTCAAGGAAAGGGGGGACTCAATGAGAATCTCCTGGCAGGCGATCCAGCAGGAGGCGCTTGATTGTCTGCGCGCGCTGGTCAGGCTCGACACCACCAATCCGCCGGGCAACGAGCGAATAGCGGCCGATTACCTGGCGGATGCGCTCGGCGCTCATGGCATCGGATCCGTGATCCGCGAAGGCGCACCAACCCGGGCCAATCTGGTTGCGCGTTATCCGGGTACCGATTCTTCCGCAGGCGCCCTGCTGCTTTCGTCGCATACCGACGTCGTTCCCGTCGAGCGAACGGGATGGACGCGCGAGCCGTTCAGCGGCGAAATCGCGCAAGGATGCGTATGGGGGCGCGGCTCGCTCGACATGAAGTCCAAATGCGCGATGGACCTCGTGATGATGACCGCGATGAAGCGCGCCGGGGCGAAGCCGAATCGCGACGTGATACTGGCGGCGGTCGCGGACGAGGAGGCTGGCTCGGATTTTGGCGCGAAATTTCTCGTCGAGCGGCATCCCGAACTGGTCCGCGCGGATTACGTATTGAACGAGCTCGGCGGCTTCACCGTTCATCTCGGGAACCGCCGCTTCTACCCGATCCAGGTGGCGGAGAAGGGCTTCGTCACAATCAAGATGAAGGTCACCGCGATGCCGGGGCATGGATCGATGCCGCGCTCGGACACTGCGATCTCCCGAATTTCCGAGTTGATCACCAGGATCGTGAAAACGCCGATGCGCACGAATGTCTCGCCGCTTATGCGCCGCACGCTCGAGGAGATGGGCGTGCCGATCGAATCGCCCGGGCCGCTGTTCGCGCCGATGCTTGCCAACACGGTCTCGCCGACAATTCTGCGCGCCGGCTACAAGGACAATGTGATTCCCGGCGAGGCGACGATCGTGCTGGACGGTCGCACCCTGCCCGGCGAAGATCCCGAGAGCTTCATGGCCGAACTGCGCCAGATAGTCGGTCCCGAGCCGACTTTCGAGTTGCTCAAGACCGCGCCACCGGCGGAGACGAGTCCCGACACTCCGCTGTTTGCGTTGATCAAGCAGACTGTCGAGGCGGCTGACTCCGGCGCGCGCGCGATTGCCTGGATGATCCCCGGTGCGACTGACAACAAGTTCTATTCGAAGTTGGGGGCCGCGTGTTACGGATTCTCGCCGGTCAAGCTCGATGCGCACATCCCGTTCGGCTCGCTCTATCACGGCAACGACGAGCGAATGCCAATCGAGGGCTTTTACTGGGGATTGAAGGTTTACGCCGAAGTGGTGCTCAAATTCCTCGGCATCAAATTCGACGACGTCTTCGCGTGATGCAGGGGTGACCCCTGCACCCAGGGTTAAGGCCGCGCTCCGTTGTCGCGCGCGGCCACTGCCGCGGGCGCGCAGTGAAAGAGAGTTGTGGTTTGTGGACAGCGGCCAGTCAGTTACGCCCGTCCCGCGCGCTTAGTTCGCGGCGCTGGTCTTCAGGGTTCCCGCCTGCGGCGTAAACGTCACCAGCAGGCGCGGCGGCCCCTCTAGCGGCACGACCGCAAAATGCGCGACCGGCTGCATGTTCAAGGTCACGGTCGTTCCCGACGAACTGCTCGAGACGTTGCAATCCTTGAAAATCGACTTGTCGAACACCAGATGAGTCTGCAACGCCGAGTCGGGTGTAACGTCCTTGAGTACCACCGTCGCGGTCGAACCGCCGGAATTGCTCTGGAGGTTTTTGTCGAAGCTGACGGGCCCGCTGAGTTCAAGAATCACCGACAGCGGCGGATCGTTCGATGACAACCTGATCGTCTTGAGGGTCGCGGGACCGGCCGTGGGCGGCTCGCTTAACGACAGCGGCGCAGACGCCGGCGCGCCCGTGCCCGACTCCATCTGATGCAACGACGGCTCCGGCACCGAGCCGGCGGCGCCTGTCATCGCGCGCGCCTGGGCAGCAGCCGCGCCAGCGATACTGCCGGTGGGCGCTGGCAGGATAGGGGCAGGCGCCCGCATCATGTCCGGCCCGCCGGGTTTTTGGCTGGGAAGATCGGGCTGCGACGCATCGGGCGCATGCATCATGGCCGGTGCTTCCGGCGACGGTGCTCGAGTTCCCGCGGCAGGCGACGACGATGGCGTGTTGAGGATTGGCAGTCCGTCGGATCCGTATGCCGACGAGCCAGCGGCCGACGCGACATCGGAGCGCTGGCGCACGACTACTTTGTCCGCGTTCGCATCATCGGGCTTTCCGCCGTAGCCGGTCTCGGCAAGCACCAGTGGAAGCGGATCTTCTTCGGTATCGATTGGTTCGTGGAGCTTGGCCAACTCGGCCTGGGCTTTTTTCGCGTAGCCGGTGTTAGGAAAATGCTTCTTGACGGCGGCGAAGGCCTGCGCCGCAGAATATCGCTTGCCTTCCTTCTCCAGCGAAATTCCGAGCTCGAACAGCGCGTCCGGAGCAACGGGAGTCTCCGGATATTTCTGCATCAATTCGGCAAATCGCGACTCCGCCGCGCGAAAGTTAGCGCGCTTGTAGTAATAGTTGCCGACGATCATCTCGTTGCGCGCAAGCATCTCGCGGCATACCAGGACCTTCTCGTGCGCCAGTTCGGCGAAGTCACCTTCGGGAAAGCGCTGCTCCAATTCCTGGAAGCGCTTGAGCGCCGCCACGGTCTTGCCTTGATCCTGGTCCTCGCGGCCAATCTGATCGTAATAACTGAGCCCGATGTAGTAGGTGACGAGCTCGAGGTTTTTGCTGGTCGGATGCATCCGCTGAAAATCGTCGAGCGCGCCGATCGCTTCGGCGTAATCCTTTTCCTGGTAATGGGCGAGGCCGATTTTCATCTCGGCATCCTCGGCGTACGGACTGAACGGGAATTTATCGATCAACTGCTGATAGTTTTCGATGGCGGCCTTGTACTCTTTGGTCGCGAAATCGAGCTGGCCTTGCGCGTAGTAGTTCTCGCCGGTGGGCTTCTGGCGCAGACTGCAAGCGGCCGCAGGCAGCAGAGCAAAAGCCACCAGTATCAACAGCAATCGTTTCATCTTGAAGAGACGCAAAAAGGTTAAACAACGCTGTCCCGCATTGCAATCCGCGCCCGAGCTCCGATTCGGCGCATGGCGGCGATAACCGAACAGATTCAGCGATTTTTGGACTCCCGCGGCTTGCGGAACGAAGCCGAAAAAACCGGTTTGCCCGCAGCTACGTACTTGCGCGCGAACCCGGTTCGATCCGCGCCGGGCGCGGCCTCGACTGCGCGGATGAACCCTGCCGCGAGCATCATCGGGAAGATCTCGCCCGCGTAATCGCGCACGTCAGTTGCGACGTAGGCGGTTGCGCCCGGCTCGACGGTGCGAAACAGACTCGCGACGAGCGTCGGCGTGAACAGCCGATGCTTGACGTGGCGCTCCTTGGGCCAGGGGTCCGGATAGTAGATATGGTACGCGCTCACGCTCGCGTCCGGGAGCATCAGATTGACCAGCGTGCGCGCGTCCATTCTCACGACGCGCAAGTTATCGAGCCCCGCGCGGCCGCATCGCACGGCCAGCACGCGCGTGACCGTCGCCGAGAGTTCCACCGCGATAAAGTCGCGCTCGGGAAATTCCGCGGCGCGCTCGATAATGAATTCGCCCTTGCCCGCGCCGATCTCGATTTCGACAGGCGCGCGACGGCCGAAAATCGCCGGCGGATCGATCGTGAACACGCGGTCATCAGGCGTGATTAGTGCGCGCTGGCCAATTTCGCGCGCCTCGGGATTTCCCCAGATTCGCGCCGCCTTTCTCAGTCTCGCCATCGGGTTATTTCAGCATGACGATACCGCGTCGGCGCCCTCCCCCGCCACCGGCGCCGCTCGCTCGCGGGGAAAATACCCTCCCACTAACCCCTTCTGACCGGGACGAAGTCCCGCATCTCTATCTTAACATTGGGCGCAGGGGTCACCCCTGCCCAGGGAAGTGTGAAACCCACGGCGGGTTTCACACCAAATAAAGTTCCTCCCTTATGGTCTCCTGGCGGCGCAATCGCGCTAGGCAGCGGCGCGCTCGGCTCCGCTGATAGACGCTTGAAAGAAAAAGATTGCCTGGCCGGTTCCGATCGCAGCCTCGTATTTTCCGAACTGCTCGCCGCGCCAGGTCCAGGCGTCGCCACCCATCGCACCGGCCATCGTGATGTAGTGCGAGAAGCGGCCCTCGGGCGAGCAATGCGCGCGGTAGTCGTCGGCGGCGGCGAGCACCGCGTCATGGCGCCCGGCCTTGAACCATTCCATGATTCGTTCGTCGTAAAGGCGGTTGGCGGTTGAAGCGATGTCGTCGGGCGACGCTGATCCGCGGTCGAGAGTTCGATCGTAGTCCCAGAACTTGTGCGACATCCCGCCCGACGCCACGATCACAACCCGGCGATTCGATTTCCAGATAGCCTGTCCGATCGCGGCGCCATAAGCCAAATCGTTTTTGACCGACGCCGTTTGACACACGCTGACCGAGAGCACCCGGCGGCGCGCCTCGTGATTGAAATAGTGCATCACGTTGAGCGTGGGATAGTGCACCGGCAGGTTGCGATGCGCCGACGCAATCGCGCGAATCCCGCGCTCGCGCGCCTCGATCTCAACTCCGCGCGCAAGCTCAGGGTCGCCCCGGTAATCATATTCGAGGTCATGCAGCATCGCCGGCAGTTCTTCCGACGTAAACACACCCGACAACCGCTCGTGCGCGTTGAGTACGTACTCCAAGGTAGAGAGCCAGTGAGTATCGATTAGTAAGAAAGTGTCGAATTCGAGATGACGCAGGCGCTCGCGCTCGAGCTTCGCCATCGCGTCGTAAAAGGTCGTCACGTGACGGCCCATATACGCCCGGCGCGCCACCGGATCGGCGATCATCAGCCAGGGTACGTGCGTGGTGAATACAGCAGCGACGGCCTTACCCATCGTGCTCCTCCTCGAAGTCGCGGATCGTCTGGCTGAAACATAGCAAAACCGCGCGCCGGTGGTATCTCTGCCGCGATCGGACCGCGGCCGCGACACTTTTCCTTGACGCTGGATCGTAACGGCCCTAACCTGACTGACAGGCGCCGACCACAAACGTGGCTGCATTACCCACTATCATTCCGATCTTTCCGTTGCCCAACCTCGTGTTGTTTCCCGGCCTGAGCGTACCTCTGCATATTTTCGAGCCGCGCTATCGCGAGATGATCGCTGACGTCGCCGACTCGCACGCGATGATCGGGATGGCGCTGCTCAAGGGTGACCGGCAACGCGACTACCACGCCTTTCCGGATATTTTCGAGGTCGGATGCGCGGGAAAGATCGGCGGTCTTATCAAGCTTGCCGACGGACGCTACAACCTGGTCCTCGAGGGCGTTGGCGAGTTTCGCATCGTGCGCGAAATTCGCGACCGCTCGTATCGGCAAGCGGAGGTGAATTGGTGTACGGTTCGGCCCGACGCGCTTGATTGCGATGCCGAGACGATGGAAGCGCTGCGCGAGATGCTGTTCAACTATCTGGGCGAGGCCGCGCATGAGGCCTGGCACGCAATCGTTGAGCAGCGCGGCCTGCGCGGCGCCGCGCTGATTAACTTCCTGTGTTTTCATCTCGACGTCACGCCGCTTGAGAAACAAACGATGCTCGAGGCGCTCACGGATCGTGTTGATTGCCTGCTCGACGTGCTGACCTTCAAGCTCGAGGAGCGCAAGCGTGGGCCTGCAGGCGCTGGTGGCGGCCCCGACACGGTCCAATAGCGGTATCGCGCGGAACCGTATTGGTCTTATCTGCCTATTGGGTTCTGAATCCGGCTTTTCAAATTCGGTCAAAGTTCCTTATGATTCTCGGCATGAGGGCGCAGCCGGCTTCTGGCGCCTGAGTGACAAATGACGGGCGGTCTGTGGCCGAATCGTAACGCATGTCGCAAATGAGTCCGCTTGCGACCAGAGACCAGACAATTCGCATAATGCGGAGCGATTTGCGAAAAGATTGCTGATATCCTGAATTTCTCAACCACTGGCAACCCAACTTGACTATCACGATGCCTTAAGTTCTCAGCTAAATTAGTATTAGGGCACTTGCCTATGAATTCGGCATGATCATTGCGTGTCTTGCTGTCGAACGACCAAAAGTCGCAATCCCGACGCAAGTCGCCTGACTCCCGCTAGGCGCAGGCCGCTGTCGGGTGAGGACAAAGTAAGATGGAATGGGAAAATAGTGCTCTGGGGAATCTTTTCGTGCCAGATGTTCTGACGCCTGAGCAGTTTTACGACAGCCGACGCGACGACAGTAACATCCGGCCCGTCAAGAAGCTGATGATGGCAATTCTGGAGGACGCCCTTCGATGCTTCCAGAATAACGCCGACGCCAAGGGCGGACCACGCAAGCGTCTGTTCAGCGAGGCCGAGCAGTGGCTAATCGGGGAAGGCGGAGAGGGCCCCTTCTCGTTCGAGACGGTTTGCGAAACGCTGGGAATCGAACCGCAATTTCTGCACCGGGGTCTGCGCGAATGGCGGGCTCAGCAGCTTGCAGGCGAATCCACGCGGCGCTTGGCCAGGCGTTCGCCAGTCGTCCGCAGCGGCCGAATAAGTGCACCCGGGCGTCACGACGCAAAACGCATGGCGACGGCTCACGCTCGCTAGAAACCTTCCTCCGGCGCGGATTCGCGACGGAGTGAAATACTGAAATAACGCAAAATAGAAAGGCGGCGCAGCATCTCTAGCAAGATGCTGCGCCGCCTCGGCCTTTTCGATGTGGACGCGGTCAGACCCGCGCGATTTGCGCGAACCGTCCCGCCGCCCTCACACGTATTACTGCTGTGCCGGAGCCTGAGCGGTAGGAGCTTTCGCTGCCACCGGGGTTCCCGGAGGCGGAGGAGGCACGTAGCCCTTGGGCTGTGCCGCAACCCATTGCTCGCAAGCAGGAATGTCCCCTTCCTCGACCGATTCCTGCTGCATAATTTGCTGATCCGACCAGCCCTTCTTCTTCAAATAGTGCACGCCGGGACACTTGACGGCCAGGTTGAAATTTCTTGACGTTGACTCCGTCGGCGCCGCGGAACCGGGTGCCGCACTGCCGCCGCTGCTGCTTTGACTCGCGCAACCGGCGACTAACAATGCCAGCCCCGAAGCCAGCACCAAACCGATCTTCCGTTTCATGGCATCCTCCTTCAATCTAGGGACCCCTCCCCTAACCGAGCTAACATGGTTACCCGCCGCTCGTTTGAGCAGGGCCAAAATACACCGTCTGGAAAAATTAGCAAACCCCCCGTAATTCGCTCATAACGCCTGGAACACAGTTCGTTCACCCCGCTCCGACCGGCGCGCCCGGCCTCCAAAACAGGCAAATTCCAGATGCGCAAGGGTTTCGAAGGTCGCCGCCATCACATGGAAGATCGGCCGCTCTTCGCCACCAAATATTTGTTGCGCGATCTCGAACGCCGTCTGCGGCGCCTTGCGCGTCAAATCAAGCATTTCGGCCTCTCGATACCGGTGATGCTCTATCAACTGATTGGCTCGATGACGGTGGTCATGATACACGCCGCCGTGCGCCGGCAAAACCAGCTCAACCTCGAACTTTTGGACCTTCAGCTGCGAGTTGAGGAAGTCGCCGAGCGGGTTGGTTCCGGCCCCGTCCGGATAGATTCCCACGTGTGGAGTAATCTTGGGCAGCAGGTGATCGCCGACGATCATCACTTTCTCTTTGCGCAGGTAGATCACGTTGTGACCCGGGGAATGGCCCGGCGTCCAGATCACTTCGAGTTCGCGGTCGCCGATTTTGATTACGTCGCGATCGTCGATGAACCTGTCGGGTTGCGTGACCGGCCCGTACATCGACGTCCCCATCCACGCCGGTCGCATCCCGATCGGCGCTAATTGATCGATCGGAAATCCGTGGCGCATGAAAAACGCGCGCGACTCGGGCCGATCATGAGGACTCATCTTTCCGAACTCGATCATCCTGCCCGCACGTTCGGCTTCGAGGCGATGAATGTGCGTCGTGGCATGACTGCGGCGGCGAATCTCGCCCGACGCGCCGAAGTGATCGATATGATGATGCGTGGCGATGATCGCATCGAGGTCCTCGATCTTGATCCCGACTTCCGCCACCGCTGCCTCGAGTGCGGCGATGCTTTCGGGCGAGTTCATCCCGGTATCGACCAGCGCCCACGCGCCGTGACAGTCGAGCAAATAAACGTTGATGATTGTCGGCCGCATCGGCAGCGGCAGAAAGATCTCGTAGATGCCCGGATGAACCTCAACTATTTTCGTCGCCATCGATTACTCTCGGCGGCAGGTTGCGCATGACCGGGAAGTCCTTGCGCTCCGCCGCCTTCTTTCGTGGCCGCAGCTCACCGGATCAACCCTCGCGACTGCAATCCGGATACTCGCGCGAGTTACTCACTCGTGCAGCTCGTCTTTCACCTGGAAAGTCACTTTGACTCGGACCTTCCATCGGATCACTTGGTTAGCCTCGACCATTGCGGCGATGTCCTCGACATGAGCGGTGTGGATGCCTTCGATCGTGACGCCTGCGCGCGAGATTGCCAATTGCACGGCCTCTTCGACCGAGTTGGCCGAGATGCCCGTGAGCTCGATCGTCTTTTCAACCATGACGCTCAGCCGCTCCTGGGGCCGTCATTCGCCCGCGATGGTTTGACGTTTTCACTCCCACGGCGCTACGCTACGCCCCTGCGTAGTGGTTAGCGCACGGAGAGATCGGAAACAAGGCGACATCGCGCCCGCGTGCTGTCCGGAAAGATTAATGGAAGCGCGCGATTTGTGAGCGTCTGGGGAGGGTCTCCAGTTGTCAGTCAGAATCGAGTCGCCTTCGGGCGAAGAAGCGCTCACCGAGTTCGTTCTTTTCCAGCATCGGGTTTACGAATACCGCAGCGCGCGATGGGCCGCGATGGTCCCGGTGCAGCTGCCGGTCCTGATGGGCGATGGACCGTTCGCCGCCGGGCGCAAGTTCCGGCCGTTCACGGCCCGGGTCGATGGCGATATCGTTGCGCGTGCCGTCGCCATAATCGACAGCCACTATCAACGCCATTGGAAAGAACCGCTCGGCCATATCGTGATGTTCGAGGCGATGCCCGGCACGCGCGACGCCGTTAAACTGATGATGGACGCGGCGTCCGAGTGGCTGAAGGCGAATGGCGCGACGGCGGCGCGCGCCGGCTTCGGATTGCTCGAATTTCCGTTCGTCATCGACGACTACGAAACCCTGCCACCCGACATCGCGCGCCAGAATCCCGCGTACTATCACGCGTTGCTCAAGGACGCGGGATTCGAAACCGAGCGCGGATGGGTTGACTATAAAATTGAGGTGACCCCGGAACTGGTCGCGCGCTACGAAAGCGCACTGGAAGCAAGCCGCCGCGCTGGTTTCCAAATCGTCGCGCTCAAAGACTTGCCTGCCGCGCGCCGAGTCCGCGATTTCGAGCACACCTGGAACACCGCCTTCGCGCGTCATTGGGGCGCGACTCCCTTCAGCACGGACGAACTCGCATTCCTGTTCGAGCTCTTCGCGATGTTCGGCGCGCTTGAGACCTCGGTGCTGGCGTATCGCGACGAACAGCCGGTCGGCGCCCTGATGGTTACTCCCGCCACTCCCGACGGCGCAATTCTCAAGCCCGGCCGCAAGCTTGGCGATCACGAGAAACTAAACTTTCTCGGCATCGGCGTGCTCGAGGCGGCTCGCGGCCGCGGCGTCAACCTTGCGATGGCCTCGTATGCGTACCTGCACCTGATCCGCGGGGGCGCGAAGTACCTCAGTTACACCCTCGTGCTCGACGACAACTGGCCGTCGCGCCGCACCGCCGAAAAGCTGGGCGCCAAGGTCTGCGCGAACTACGTCACCTATCGCCGCAACTTCTGAGTTTCGGCCTTACGCACCTGGATCGCGCGTTGGCTCCGCAGCACGCTCGAAAGTATCGCCACTCCCTGCTCGGTGAAGGCGTAGGGCATCGCGCGTCGCATCCCGCCCCAACTTGAAATCACGATTTGTGATTTCAAAGCGCGGGCGGTCTCAGCTAGGTCCACCCGTCAGGCTGCCCGCTGCGCCTTTATCCGTTTTACGGCCTCGGGCATGAGATTCTTGCGCGCCATCTTGAGATCATAGTGCGTTTGGAGATTCAGCCAGAACTCCGGGCTGTTACCGAAATACAACCCCAAGCGCAGCGCCGTATCGGCAGTGATCCGGCGACGGTTGTTTACGATCTCGGCGATCCGGTTCGGAGAAATGCCGATGGCCTTCGCGAGCCGGTTTTGCGATAAGCCGTATTCGGCCAAAAACTCTTCCTTCAGCATCTCGCCGGGAGTGACCGGTGCAAATTCATTCTTCACGGAAACTCTCCTAATGGTAGTCAACGATTCGGACCTCCTCGGCATCACCATCGCGCCATTTGAAAATCACCCGCCACTGATCGTTCACGCGGATCGAGTGGAAATCTTTCAGGTCACCCTTTAGCTTCTCGAGCCGATTCGAGGGCGGCACGTTTAGGTCCTCCAGCCGACCCGCGGCATTGATGGCCTCTAACTTGCGCTTTGCACGACGGGCGACGCCCTGAAACTGGCGCACGAAGCCATCGGCGAACAATGCCTCGGTATGCTTGTCACCGAAGGAACGAATCACGACTCTAATGATATATACCGAATCCCGGTATGCGATCAATTTGGCTGATCTCCCGGCTCAAACTGACTTACTGCCACTCCCTCCAACTTGATTGTGCCAACCGCGTGCAGTAGTTACAGGTGCATCCGATGGTCGTCCAGATTTACAGCATGACGTCTGTGTCCGATGCGGTTGCCACCGCCGACGCGGGCGCCGATCTGATCGGCCTTGTCATCGCCGAGCCGGGGGTCGTCGCCGAAGCAATCGGCGCGGAATTGGCGCGCTCGATTCTTGCGGCGATCCGCCCGCGCTCGCGCGGGGTAGCGCTGTCGCTGTCCGATGATCGAGACGAGATTTGCGCGATGGTTGACGCGGTGCGGCCCGATATCCTGCACGTGGCGGCGCGCGAGATCGAGCCCGAAGATTGCTCCTGGATTCGCAGCCGCATCGCGCCCGTCATGCTCCTGCGCGCGATTGCTGTGCGCGCCGGCGAAACGCTCACCGAGGCCGACGCGCATCAGGATTGCGTCGATTATCTGATGCTGGATTCAGGCGCCAAGGGTGGGCCGTTTGCCGGCGCAACCGGCGAGACTCACGATTGGTCGATCAGCCGCACCGTCGTCGAGCGCTCGCGCATCCCGGTGATCCTCGCCGGCGGACTTTCCGCCGACAACGTCGCCGATGCGATCGCCACCGTCAGGCCCTGGGGCGTCGATTCGTTTACGCACACCGACGTTCCCGGCAATCGCGGGAAAAAGGATCCGGCTCGCGTGCGAGCATTCATCGCCGCCGCCAAGCGCGCGTTTGCAGAAAATCTGAAGAAGAATTCCTAGCCACCTCGTCTGTAGCATCGAAACTGACCCGCTGCCGCCCGATTCCCCTCTAGGAACACGCGCGGCGACAGTTTAGGATCCAGTCCTTTCCGGACCGGGCAACTCCCGATCTACCAGGCATTATTTCCCGGAGGCAAAGTGATCCCGATTCGTTACAACTTGCGCAGCCTGATGGTTCGCCGCGCGACCAGCGTGATGACGGCGTCGGTGGTCGCGCTCGTCGTGATGCTCCTGTTCATCTTGTCGGGCTTCGTCGCGGGCCTGCGCGCGACGGTGATGGGCAACGCGCTCACCGACAACTGGATCGTGCTCAGCCGCGGCACGGCCAACGAGGGCGGCAGCTTCATCTCGCGCGAGCAATACGAGATCATCAAGAGCCGCCCGCAAATCGCGGCCACTCCCGACGGCCAGGCCCTGGTGTCGCCCGAGGTCATCACCGGTTTCAATCCGGTCCCCGACGCGCCGCCTGCCAGTGCGATCTTCACGCTCCTTCGCGGCGTCTATCCAATCGCCTACCAGGTCCATCGCGACATGCGCTTGGAGAGCGGGCGCTGGCCAAATCGCGGCACGGCCGAGATGGTCGTCGGCCGCAAGCTGGCCGCGCGTTTTCATAACCTCGCGGTCGGAAGCGATTTCAAATTTGGAAGGCGCACTTTCAAAATTGTCGGCATCTTTTCCGATCACGACAGCGCACGCGAGTCGGAAGTGCTGACCGACCTCGATATCCTGACCCAGGATATCCACGTCGCCAACGGCTTCGAGGTGCTTCACGTCGTCCTCAAGCCCGGCACGCAGGCCGATTTCGCCAAGTCGCTGACCACCGATTCGCGGGTCAAAGTCGACACGATGTCGGAGCACGAATTTTACGCGAAGCAAACCGGGTTCGTCGATCAGTTGCGCGCGCTCGGCCTGATTGTCGCGCTGATTCTTGCGATCGGTTCGGTGTTCGGTGCGATGAACACGATGTACTCCGCGGTCGCGCGCCGCACCAGCGAGATCGGCGTGCTGCGCGTGCTGGGCTTCAGCCGCTTCAACGTGCTCGCGAGTTTCGTCATCGAGAGCATCGTGCTCGCGCTCGCTGGCGGCGTGCTCGGTGAGATACTGGGAGTGTTGGTCGCATACTCGACCGGACTTAGCAGCCAGCTCATGAACGTCGGCGAGTTCATCTTCAGGTTTCGGCTGACTACGGGCGCGTTCGTGTCGGGAATGATCGCCGCAGTTGTGATTGGCGCGCTAGGCGGATTGTTGCCCGCATGGCGCGCCTCGCGCATCGGCCTGGTCGAATCTTTGCGCTCGGTGTGAACGGGAATCATCGTGTTCAACTGGATCAAATTGGTCGAGCGCAACATGCGCCGGAATTTGCGCCGCACGATTCTGACTATCCTCACCATCGCGCTGGCCACCTTCATCTACACCGTCCTGGTGTCGGTGCCGGCTTCGATGGATCGCGTCGTCAAGGACGCGTCCGGCACGCTCCGTATCATAATCAGCAACAAGACCGCGCCGTGGGAGGATCTGCCCGCACGTTACTGCGACGACATCAATAAAATGCCCGGTGTCGCCGCTTGCGTCGCGATCACGGGATGGTTTGCGACGTGGCGCGATGTCAGCGAGCCGGTCTTCGGCGTCGGCGCCGGGCCGGAGATAGCCGACGTGTTTCCCGACTACGCGTTGACCGGCCAGCAGCGCGAGGCGAGCGCCAAGGAAAAGCGCTCCGCCATCGTCGGCGAAATTCTCATGCGCAAATACGGCTGGAAGATCGGCGATACCGTCACCCTGCGCGGCACCGACTCAGACCATATGGAGATGACCTTCATCATCCTCGGCCAGATGAGGTCCAAGCGCTATCCCAACACCTTTCTCATGCGGCGCGACTACCTGATGGCGGCGCGCAAAGCGCACGGGCTGCCCGACGAAGACATCGCCTGGAACATCATCGTGCGCGCCACCAGCGCCGACGCCATGGGCCCACTCGCCAGACAGATCGACGAGCACTTCGCCAATTCCGACGCCGAAACGCGCACCATGACCGAAAGCGACGCGCTCTCCTCCGGCCTCTCCGCCATCGGCAACATCAGGGCCATCGTGTTTGCGCTATGCCTCGTCGTGTTGCTGACCGTGCTGCTCATCGCGGCCAACTCCACCGTCATGATGGTCCGCGAACAAATCAGCGACGTCGCCGTGATGCGCGCGATCGGCTTCAGCCGCAGCACCGTCGCCTTTCTGCTATTCGGCGAATGCGGCGCGATTGGATTTCTCGGCGGCATCATCGGCGCCGGCGCGGCGCTCTGGATGTTCTCTGGCGGCATCACGCTCGGCGCCGCGCTCGGCGGCGAGGGTGCGCTGTGGGTCACTCCCGCGCAAACCCTCAATGCGTTAATCGCCGCGCTGGCCGTCAGCATAGTGAGCGGCGTCGTCCCGATCTTCGAAGCAGCCCGAATCCCGCCCGCCCTCGCCTTCCGCAAGGTCGTCTAGTCTGCGCCCTTAGATCGTGTCCGACACGCCGGGGATGAACAGCGGCTCCATCGCGTAGCGCGCCACGTCGGCCTCCATCTCGGCGCGCGCCGGCGCCACCGCTTTCACGCTCGCCGCATCCAGGATATCGCGCAGGATGGTCGCGTCGCTCGACGTATTCAGGAACAGCCCCGGCCGGCTCAGCACGAAGTGGACGCTCCTGCGGATCGCGTCGCGATCGCGGAGCGGCTCGTACCAGCTGAATTTCGGGCCGCCGCCATTTTGCCATCGCCGCCGCGCAACCGATTTGATCGTCTGCGTCGCCACGCCGCGCTCGCGGCAAACTTTCAACAGTGCCTCGACGTCGGCGCCGTACTGTCCGATATTCAGCATTGTAAAATTGTATGGAAACAACACCGAGTCGAATGCGAACCGCTCCAGGCTGCGGCGATGCATCGCGGCAACCTGCGAGCCGTGACCCGTAACTCCGATGAACCGCACCAGCCCCTGGGTGCGCGCCTCGACCAGCGCTTCGAGCGCGCCGCGCGCTCCCAGAGCGGTCTCCCATTCATTCTCCGCGACCAGGTTGTGCATCTGGATCATGTCAACCTGATCGACCCGCAGCCTCTCCAGCGATCGATGGAGGCTCGCGCGCGCGCCTTCATAGGTGCGCTCGGCGGTCTTGGTGGCGAGGAAGAACTGATTGCGATGCTCCCGCATCCACGGACCGATCCTCAATTCCGAATCGCCGTACGAGGCGGCCGTGTCGATGTGATTGATTCCGTATTCGAGGATCACCTCGAGCACCCGGTCGGCCTTGTCCTGCTTCATCCCGCCCAACGCGGCGGCGCCGAAAATGACCCGCGTACTCTGATGGCCGGTATTTCCAAATGGACTCGTCTCGATCACGATGTCACCTCGGCGGATATTTCCACTGGCCAGCTTACCCCTTATCGCAACTGCCGGCGAAACCGCTACCAAAACGCTTGCGCTTGCTCTATGTACATGGCGAAATCGAATCGAGGAAAAAACGTAGATGGGTCCAACAGGCAAAGCTATTTTTCTGACCAAGGGCGTCGGCAGGCACCGCGAGAAGCTCACCTCCTTCGAGCTCGCGCTTCGCGACGCGCGGATCGCCGAGTTCAATCTCGTTCGAGTCAGCTCGATTTTCCCTCCCGGATGCAAGGTCGTCTCGATTCAGGACGGACTGAAGACCCTGACTCCAGGCCAGATCGTTTACACCGTCATGTACGACAACTCCACCGACGAACCGCATCGCTTGATGGCCTCGTCGGTTGGGCTGGCAATTCCGGCCGACAAAGATCAATACGGCTATCTGTCCGAGCACAAGAGTTTCGGTGAGACCGACGAGAAGGCCGGCGACTACGCCGAAGATCTCGCCGCCACGATGCTCGCGACGGCGCTCGGCGTGGACTTCGATCCCAACGTCAGTTACGACGAGCGCAAGGGCGTATGGAAGCTGTCCGATAAAATCGTTCAGACGCGAAATATCACGCAATCCGCAATCGGCGATCGCGACGGTCTATGGACTACGGTCGTTACGGCCGCGGTATTCGTCAATCCACCGACGACGGACAAATAGCAAATGGCCCGTTATCTCGAACTGAACAGCTCGAGCCGCGAACTAACCACCGCTTTCACCGCCGCGACCGCGCGCCCCAGAATCTTGTAGGGCGCCACCTCGTTGGGCTCCGCTGCCAGTCCCGCTTCGACTCCCCTTCTCCATGCCAGCCGCAGTTCGGTGTTGACGTGGACGATAGTCATACCGGACTTGATCGCCCTTCTGAAATCGTCGTCGTTGGTGCCCGACCCGCCGTGCAATGTCATGAAGATCCGGACCGCTGCTTTGATCTCCGCGATCCTCTCGATATTCAGCCGCTTGCGAACGTTGCCGTGAACCATGCTGGTGAGCATTCCGTGCATGTTGCCGACCGCCGGCGACAACACGTCAACTGAGGTAGCATCGACGAATTGTTTCGCCTCATCCGCCGTGGTCAAAACGCCAACACCCTCCGGAATCCTGTCGAGCACAGCCGACGACGCACCGATCCAGCCGATCTCGCCCTCGACAAGAATCGCAGGGTTGATCGATTTGATCGCCTCGATCGCTTTCCTGGTCTGCGCGACGTTTTCCTCGAAGGGGAGCGACGACCCGTCGAAGATGATTTCGTCGAATCCCGCCTTCGCCGCCGCCTCAGCATTGGCGATCGAGTGAGTGTGGTCGGCGTTCAGAAAAATCGGATAGTCGTACTCGTCGCGAACCGCCTTCACCAACGCCACGGCCTGTTGGACGCCGGTGAACTCGCGCTCGCCTTCGGACAAACCCAGCATCACGGGCAAGCGCTTGTCGCGCGCGGCGGCGACGATCGCGTTGAATCCGACCAGGTCCGAAAAATTGAAATGACCGACGGCAACTTTGTCCGCTTCCGCCCGCTCCAATACTTCACGCAGCGATGTCATATTCCGTTTTCTCTCCACCTCGTAAACGCCGCACTAGGCCTTCTTCTCCAGGTGTCCGCCGAACTCGTAGCGCATCGCGGACAGTAGCTTGTCCGCAAAGTCGGCCGCGCCTCGCGAGCCGAAGCGTTCGTAGAGCGCAGCGGTAAGCACATGCGCGGGAACGCCCTCATCGATCGCCGCGTCGATCGTCCAGCGCCCTTCGCCCGAATCCGACACCCGCCCGGCAAATTTCTTCAGCTCCGGATCGCCGAGCAGCGCGTTGGCGGTCAGGTCCAGCAGCCACGATGCGATCACGCTGCCACGGCGCCATACCTCGGCGACGTCGGTGAGATTAAAGTCGTACTGGTACAACTTGGGATTGCGCAGCGGCGTGGTCTCCGCATCCACCGCATGCGTCTGCATCCCCACGTTGGCGCTGTGCAGAATGTTCATCCCCTCCGCATACGCCGCCATGATCCCGTACTCGATCCCGTTGTGAACCATCTTCACGAAGTGACCCGCGCCGCTGGGCCCGCAGTGCAGATAACCGTGCTCCGCAGTGCTGCCCTTCACTTTTTCGCGGCCGGGAGTGCGCGGGGCGGAATCGATCGACGGCGCGAGCGTGGCAAAAATCGAATCGAGATGCTTCACGACTTGCGGTTCGCCGCCGATCATCTGGCAAAAGCCACGCTCGAATCCCCAGACGCCACCGCTGGTGCCTGAATCGACGTAGTGAATCCCCTTCGCCCGCAGGGATTCGGCGCGCCGGATGTCATCGATGTAATACGAATTGCCGCCGTCAACGATAATGTCGTCGCGCTGGAATCGGCTCGACAAGTCCGCCACCGTCTGCTCAACGACCGCAGCTGGCACCATCATCCATGCCACGCGCGGCGGCTTGAGCCTGGCGGCGAAGTCATCGAGTGACGACGCGCCAATGGCGCCCTCCTTTGCCACTTGCTTGACCGCAGCGGCGCTCACATCGAACACGACGCATTCGTGACCGCCGCGGAGCAGGCGCCGCACCATGTTGGCGCCCATTCGGCCGAGGCCGACCATTCCCATTTGCATTTTGCTTCGCTCCTTGTCGAATCGGATCTGTATTGAAACAGTCTATCGCATCGCGGATGTTATGGCTTCCGTGAGCGTCGCTCCAAAAGGAGTCGGGATATGAGCGCCAGGAGCTTGATGGTGATGGGCACGGCGTCGGACGTCGGCAAGAGCGTGGTTGTCACTGCGCTGTGCCGTGTGTTCGCGCGGGCCGGCGTCCGCGTAGCGCCCTTCAAATCGCAAAACATGTCGAACAACGCGGCGGTTTGCCCCGGTGGCGGCGAGATCGGACGTGCGCAGGCGGTGCAGGCCCAGGCGTGCGGACTCGAACCGAGTCCCGACATGAATCCCGTGCTGTTGAAAACGCAATCCGGAATGGGTTGCCAAGTAGTGATTCGGGGCCGAGCGCGGTTTCAGATGGGGGTAAATGACTATGAGCGGTATCGTACTGAGGCATGGCCTGAGATAGTCAGTAGCTATAACAATCTGGCGCGGGATTTCGAGCTGATTGTTATCGAAGGCGCGGGCAGTGCGGCGGAGATCAATCTGCGCCATCGCGACATAGTCAACTGGGAAATCGCCGAACTGGCCGACGCGCCGGTTCTGTTGGTCGCGGACATCGACAAGGGCGGAGTCTTTGCCTCGATCGTCGGCACGCTCGAACTGCTCGCGCCCCGGGAACGGCGTCGCGTCAAGGGAGTGCTGATTAACAAGTTCCGCGGCGATCTGACGCTGCTGAAACCCGGCCTGCGCTTTCTCGAGCAACGCACCGGTGTCCCGGTACTCGGAGTGATCCCCTGGCAGCCGAGCCTGGGACTGCCGCAGGAGGACGCGGCCAGTCTGGTTGGCATCGCGACGCATCCCGGCGACAAGCCAATAACTATCGGAGTGATACACCTGCCGAGTATTTCCAACTATACGGATTTCGAAGCGCTCGAGGACGAACCGGATGTCGCGGTTCACTACTTGAGCGATCCAGGAATGGCGCCACGGCTCGACGTTCTGATCATTCCGGGGACCAAGGACACCGTCGCCGATCTGAAATGGCTGCGCGCCGCCGGCTGGGAGAACTTGATGGTCCGGCACCGTCGCGCGGGCGGATGGGTGCTTGGAATCTGCGGAGGGTACCAGATGCTGGGACGGCGCATTATCGACGCCGACCGGGTCGAGAGCGACATGCTCGAAACGATTGGGCTGGGATTACTCGAGATGGAAACCACCTTTCAGGGGGAGAAAATCACCGATCGAATCCGAGCAATTCATCTGCCGACAAACATCCCCGTTTCCGGTTACGAGATTCACTCCGGGCGTATCGCCGGCGTCGCGGCTTCCCGGGCGCTGTTCAGATTGACGCACAGAGATTCCATCGCGGCGAACGAATTGGAGGGCGCACGATCGGACGATGGACGAGTGATCGGCACATCGATTCACGGAATGTTCGATTGCGCCGGCTTTCGACGAAACTTTCTCGACGAGATCAGGACTTCGAAAGGACTCGCCCCGCTCGAATCCGCCGCACAGGATGACACCGACACCAATCGCCGCACAGCCTTCGATCGAATCGCCGACGTGCTGGAAGCGAGCGTGGATATGGCGCAGGTCGCGGCGCTCGCCGGGCAGGGGTGACCGCTGCACCCAATGTTAAGGCCGCGCTCCGTTGTCGCGCGCGGCGGCGCGTCCATGCAGGGATCCGGGCTTACCTCCGGGCGGGGTCGATGACCTTGCCGCCCTTCCTCTTGCATTCCTTGCCGGCCATCACGCCGACTTGGTAATCGTGCTATAGCCTTCGTGTAGCCGACTGGGAGGAACGCCGAGTATGCCCGACAAGAAAGCGTGGACCGCCGATGACATGGCGGATCTTTCCGGGAAGACGATCGTCGTAACCGGCGGCAACAGCGGTATCGGCTACGAAGCGGCGCTGGAGTTCGCGCGCAAACGTGCCGATGTCATCATTGCCTGCCGCGACCTGGGGAAGGCTCGAACCGCAGCCGCTCAGATCTCCGCATCATCGCCTGGCGCCAGGGTCGAGGTGATGGAACTCGACCTCTCGAACCTCGCGTCGGTGCGCAGCTTCGCCGACGCGTTCCATCGGGGGCGTCCCGCACTGCACGTGCTGTGCAACAACGCCGGCGTCATGGCGATCCCGTACCGTCAAACGGTGGACGGATTCGAGATGCAGTTCGGCACCAATCACCTGGGGCATTTCGCGTTGACCGGCCTGCTGCTCGATCGGTTGCTCGCCACCGATGGCGCGCGAGTGGTCAACGTAAGCAGCGGCGCGCATCGCATGGGCAAAATTCGCTTCGACGATCTGCAATGGCACAACGGCTACCGCAAGTGGATGGCATACGGGCAGAGCAAGCTCGCCAACTTGCTGTTCACCTTCGAGTTGCAGCGGCGAGCCGACGCAGCCGGCGCAAAACTGGTCAGCGTCGCGTGCCATCCCGGCTATGCAGCGACCAATCTGCAAGCCGCGGGACCGCGGATGCAGGGATCGACGATGCTCGAATCGCTTTTCTCACTCGGCAACAGCCTGTTCGCGCAAAGCGCGGCGATGGGCGCGCTGCCTACCGAGTATGCGGCGGTCGCGCCCGACGTACACGGCGGCGATTACATCGGTCCTGACGGTATCGGCGAGATGTGGGGGCATCCGGTCAAAGTCGGTTGTAGTGCGGCTGCTCGCGACACCGCGGCGGGCGCGCGGCTTTGGGAAATGTCCGAGCAGCTCACCAAGGTGCACTACGCGCTATGAGCAGGCGCGGCCACGTCTTCGGGCTCGGAGTTTTCGACCACGTCTGCGATAGCCTGGAGCAGAGTAGATTTCTTGACCGGCTTGCTGACGTGCAGGTCGCAACCAACTTGATGCGCGCGGCGCACGTCCTGTTCTAGCGCGGAGGCGGTGAGCGCGATAATCGGCGTACGGCGACGCTGGTTCGCCGTCTCCCATTGACGAATCATGCGCACGGCGCTGTAACCGTCGAGCACGGGCATCTGGATATCCATCAGGACCACGTCGTAGGCGCGGGTCATGAAGCGGTCCAGGGCAGCCTGGCCGTTCTCCACTTCATCGAGCAGGTAGCGGCTCTTTTTTAGATACGCGGCGATCAACAGGCGATTGTCCGTGGAATCATCCGCCAGCAGGATACTGAGCGGACGGTCGAGCAGATGCGAGGCCGCACCGTTGGGCGCGATCTCGCGGTGAGGCTCAACTGCGGCTGGCGCGGAGGCGGCAACGCCGGCCATAGCGTCGGAAATAGCGGCGTACAATTCGCGGCTCTTGATCGGCTTGACGACGTAATGATTGACGCCCAGATCCCTCATCGCGTTCAAGCGGGAAGTCAGACCGTTGGAAGTCACGAGCACGACGATCGGAGCATTTCCATTCGGGCCAAGCCGGATCCGCCGGATCATTTCGAAACCGTCCATCGCGGGCATCTGCAAATCAACCAGCATCAGGCCGAACGCCGCGCGATTGCGATTAGCGTCGGCGATCGCGAGGATTCCTCCCGCCCCCGATTCGGCCTCGGTAACTACGGCTCCCTTGGAGAGCAACATTCCGCTTACGATCGAGCGAACAGTCGCGTTGTCATCCACCACCAGCGCGCGGACCCCGGACAGCTCGGGGCCGCGATGCTTCGGCGTTTCGCTTCCGTTGGTAAGCGCGGGCGGCAAGCCGAGTTCCGCGGTAAAATAGAAGATGCTGCCCGTGCCCAGTTCGCTTTCGACCCAGACTTTGCCGCCCATCAGCGCGACCAGGCGCTCGACGATTGTCAGACCCAGTCCGCTGCCGCCGTATTTTCGCGTGGTCGATGAATCGGCCTGGGTGAAGGCGGAGAAAACCTTGGGCAGCACGTCCGGCGGTAACCCGATGCCGGTGTCGCGCACCGAAAATAGCAGGCTGCCGGGGTTGGACCGGCCGGGATTGAGCGCGACGTCAATCACGATTTCACCGCGCCCGGTAAATTTGATCGCGTTGCCGATCAGGTTGGTAAGCACCTGACGCAGCCGCAGCGGGTCGCCCACCAGCATGGGCGGCAGAAGGCTACCGAATCGCACGGCGAGCTCGATTCCCTTTTCGTGAGCGCGCACCGCCAGAGTATCGGCAACCTTCTCCGTCAGCTCGACAACATCAAACGCGACGGCCTCAAGGCTCAAGCGCCCGCTCTCGACTCGGGCGATATCCAGGATGCTGTTGATCAGTTCGAGCAGCGCGTTGCCGTTGCTGATGATGGTATCGAGGTAACGGCGCTGTTCCGAATCGAGGTCGCTCTCGCCCATCAGGTCGGCCATCCCGAGGATCGCATTCATCGGCGTGCGAATCTCGTGGGACATGCTGGACAGGAATTCGGTCTTCGCCCTCGATGCCGCCTCTGCCTTCTGTCGTGCCGCCTCCAGGTCGGTGATATCGCGCGTGACCGACAGCACGCACTCGCGTCCGCCGAGTTCGAGCACCACCGCCGAGATTAGCGCCGGGAAAGTACCGCTGCTGATGGTGCGGAAGGTGGTTTCGAAGTTGCGGACCTCGCGCTGTTTGCCCAGGGTTTCGATGAAGAGATCGAGCCGCTCGGTGCTGGCCCAGACATTGAGATCGATGAAGGTCTTGCCGACGAGTTCGTTTTTTGCGATCCCGAGCGATCGCACTATCTCATTGTTCACATCGATGATGGTCCCGTCGGCCAGGTCAGTCAGCGCGATGTTATCGACGCTGGAGTCGAATATCTCCCGCAATATCGCTTCGCTGCTTTGCAGCTTTTGTTCCGCCGCCACGCGATCGCCGATATTGCGCGTAATCGTCAGGCAGCTCAGCTTGCCATCCAGCTCCAGCAGCACGCCGGACATCAGGCATGGAATCAGGGTTCCATCTTTGGCGTAAAAATCGGCCCGCATGTTCCGGACTTCGCCGGTTCGGCCAAGGGCCGCCACAAAATTGTCCGATTCCTCCCGGCTCGGCCACACGCCGATCTCCCAATAGGTCTTGCCCAGCACCTCTTCTCTGCTAAAACCCGTCGAGCGGCAGAACTCGGCATTGACGTCGGTGTAACACCGCGTCATCGGATCGTTGATCGATATCGAATCGAGGTTCGCGTCGAAGATTTTGCGCAGCGTGGCTTCGCTGTTGCGCACCTTCCGCTCCGCATCTTTGATGTTCGAGATTTCACGGATCACGTTGATCGCGCAGTTCTGATTGTTCAGCCGGACCGCGACCGCAGATATCAGCGCAGTCGTCGGTCGAGCATAGCCAACGCCGTTGAGCTGGATCTCGAGGTTATGCACCGCGCCCTTGGAGCGAAGTTCCTTCATGAATTGCGCGCGGATGCCCCGCTTCGCAAAGAAATTGAAGTCGAAATCGCTCCGACCCACCACCAGCTCCCGCCGCAGGCGGCTGCGCTTGACGAATTGGTTGTTGACTTCGAGGATCACGCCGGTATCGAGGTTGTTGACCACGACGATGTCGCCGCTTTGCTCGAAAATCTGCCGGAACTTCTCTTCGCTCTCCTTGAGTTTCCGGTCGCTGCGCTGCCGATCTTCGAGGTTTTGCGCGAGTTCGCGCCGATTCTTCATCTGCAAATAGACGCTTGACTGCGCGAGCCCGACTGCGTTCGCCAGTCCCAGCCAATGCATAGAGGGAGCGGAATCAACGACCCCATGCACGCGCCCGAGGACGAAAAAGCAAGTTATTCCGACGCCGCTAATCGCCGCCTGCCAACGCCAGTCCCAAGGCGCCAGGGTGCCCGCAGCGACCACGATGACAAACACTGCCACGAACAGCGGCTCAACGCGCATCGACCCGGCACAGATCACGACGTTCGTCACCATTAACGCGGTGCATACGAAGACGGTAATTTCGCGCCAATATCGCGGTATCGCGGCGGTGAAGGTCAGCAGAAAAAACACGACCCCGATAGCTACCATGGCCAAAATAAGGCTCTGCGTCGCGTCGAATGTCGATCCAGACGCGTAACGGTGCTCCGCTGCATAAACCAGGTTGAAAAAGACAATCAGCAGCGCACCCACCCGCGACAAACCTATTACGGTTTCGTCGACAACGGCCAAATCGAACAAAGTGGTGCGCGACCGTGCCAGGTCATCCGAAGTCAAAGCTTCGGGGTTCAACTGGTCATGCCGGGGTCTCCTCTGACGCGAGGCTAATTCGTTCTGCTTGGGCGTCGCGCCCATCTAATTTCCTTCCCGTCCCTGGTCAACACCGGAATCTACCTAACTGGAGCAAGTCCAATGCCCGAAAATTTGTCGCATAACCGGGGGAAAAACCCCCGATCGCTCGTCAATCCGCGCAGCCCACGGCGCGATTGGACGCGACGTGTGCCGTTTTGGGAATCGGCCTGTCGCGCGCACTGCGCGTTTGTGAACCTCACATGAATTCTGAGAGAATCCCTGCAATTCTCGTATCGAGGTTCATCCACATGAGCGCGACTGTTTCGATCCATCAAGGCAAGCTCGAAGGTGACGACCAGGGCGGACTATTCGCCTTCAAAGGAGTGCCGTTCGCGGCTCCCCCCGTCGGTGCGCGCCGATGGCTCGCGCCCGAGAAGCCCGAGTCGTGGACAGGGGTGCGCGACGCGCGTCGCTTTGGCGCGGTGGCTCATCAGAACCAAGTGATGCTCAGCGCACTCTCGGCGATGGTGGTTGACGGCGAACAATCCGAGGATTGCCTCTCACTCAACGTCTGGACTCCCGCGCTCGACGGCAAGCGCCGGCCCGTGATGGTCTGGATTCACGGCGGCGCCTTCACCATCGGCTCCAGCTCGCAGCCTCTTTACGACGGTTCCGTTCTCGCACGGCGCGGCGACGTGGTCGTCGTCACCGTCAACTATCGCCTCGGCCCGCTGGGCTTCCTCCGCCTGGCCGACGTGACCAACGGCAAGATTCCAGCGACCGGCAACGAGGGAATTCTCGATCAAGTCGCGGCGCTGCGATGGGTCCGCGACAATATCGCCGAGTTCGGCGGCGACCCCGGCAACGTCACCATCTTCGGTGAATCGGCCGGCGGCATGAGCGTCGGAACTATCCTGGCGATGCCGTCAGCGCGCGGCCTGTTCCACAAAGCGATACCGCAAAGCGGAGCAAGCCACACCGGTGCTGCGGTCGCGCGCGCCAATCGCACCGCAGAGAGAGTCTTGTCTAGGCTCGGAGTGCGCCCAGGCGACGACGGCGCAATCCGCGCGTTGACACCTGCGCAATTGCTCACCGGCACTCTCCTCGACGATGGCAAGACGCCCGATCCCGAACTCGGGATGGCGTATCAGCCGGTAGCTGACGGTACGCTGGTGCCGCGCGCCGCGATCGAAATGGTGGCCGACGGCTCGGCGGCGGGCGTGGCCGTGATGGTCGGCTCGACGCTCGAGGAGTGGAAATTGTTTTCCTTGATGGATCCTTCGTTGCACAAGCTCGACCGGCGCGGGCTGGGCGCGCGTATCAGCGGGCGTTTGACCGCTCGCGGCGCCGACGCCCTCATCGATAGTTACGAAAAGGCTCGCGCCGCGCGCGGCGAGTCCGTCACGCCCGCCGAACTGTTTACCGCAATCGAGACTGACCGGGTTTTCCGCATCCCCGGCGTGCGCCTGGCGCAAGTTCAGGGACGCCACGATCCGCGCGTTTTCAGCTATCTCTTCACCTGGCCGTCGCCCGCGATAGGCGGCACGCTCGGATGCTGCCACGCGCTGGAGCTTGGCTTCGTCTTCGGCACCAATCACATGCCCGGGATGACGATGTTCGCAGGCACCGGCCCGGCCGCGGAAAAGCTGGCAACTCAAATGCAGGACGCGTGGATTGCGTTCGCGCGATCAGGCGATCCAAGCTGCGCCAGCGTCGGTACCTGGACGGGTTATACCGAGGCGCGCCGGGCAACGATGGTCTTCGGCGCGAGCACCGGGCTCGAAGATGCGCCGCGCGACGAAGAGCGCCGCGCCTGGGACGCGATCCCCGATCGCAATCTCGGCGCGCTCTAGCAATCGCCCGGAGGTGATCACTCCAGCGTCAGATCGACGCGCGTCGTCTTGCCCTGATCCTTGATTCCGCTGGCGTCCAGCTTCGGCGCGATTATGAACATCCGCGCCGCATCCACCTGTTTCGAACTCAGATAGGCGCGCACCGCATTTGCGCGCGCGTCCGCCAGGTGCTGCAGGTCCTGATCGGTCACGGGAGTGTTGGCGAGGATTAGCTTCTTCATTTCGTCCGGCGGCTGCGTCTTTGCCAACCCGATGAAGTCGCGCGGCTTCTGAAATTTTCCCGCGCTATAAACCTTCGCCAGGTACTTGTTGTAGTCGGCCGTCGAGAGCGCCGCCGCTTTTCGCATTCGCATCCGCGCTGTCGCCCTCGTCCTGGTGTCTGAGCACCTCGATGCTGTGCTCCAGTGACGCTTCGCGGTAGCCGTCCTTGTCGAATTTCGGATCGACGCGCCCCGAAATGTTGAGCTTCAAGGCAGTTCGATCCGCCAACGCCGTCGCGACCGTATCCAGTTTCTTTTGACTATCCGGCGTCAGCGTCGCGTAGCCCGGCGCGAACTCTATGTAGCCGAGGTCTTGCTGCGCGCCGCTGCCGCCGAACGCCGCCGCTATGAGCGAGAATGGCGACGTCACGGCCTTGACGAGAAGGTTCATGAAGGCGCTCAGGATGACGCTGCCGATGCTGAATTGCGGATCGGAGAGCGACCCCGACACGGGCACTCGCAGATCGATTTGCCCCTTCGAATTCTTGAGCAGCGAGACCGCGAACCGAATCGGCAGATTCGTCGCATCCGGGCTCTCCACGTGATCGCCGAACGTCAGCTGATCGATGAAAATATGGTTCTCGGCCGTCAGCTTTCCCGCGTCCAGCAGGTAATGAACATCAACCGTCAGCGTGCCTTTGACGATCGGATAGCCGGTGTATTTGGTCGAGTACGGGGTGAGGCCCGTCAGTTCGATACCGTCCGCCTTCGCCTTGATATCGACGAACGCAGTCGGCGCGAGCGGGTTTATGGATCCATCGATGTTGATCGGCGCGCTGCCGTTGATTTTCCCGTCGAGTGAAACGTCCGCCGGCGATGTGGATTTTGTTCCGAACGCGCCGACCTTGCCCTCCATGCCGGTCAGGTTCGCCGTGTAATTGGGCTTGATGAAGTTGTCCGTATAATCGACTTTGCCGCCTTTGAGCGTGATCTTGTTCAACTCGATGTCGGCGTTCATCGGCTTCCCCGCGTAAGGCTCTGCCGGGCTCGGCGACGCTGCTGGAGCCGCTCCAGGAGCCGTCGCGGCTGCTGGACTCGGCACGGCAGCCGGAGTCGGCGTCGATGCCGGCGCCACTGGAACCGCACCCTTCGAGCCCGGCGCTCCCGTGGCTCGTGTCAGCGACGTAGGCGCTTCTTGCGGGCTCGCGGTGATGTCTTTCAGATTCAACTTGCCGGTGCTGTTGAGAATGATCCGCGAATAAAAATCGTTCAGCGCAATCGATCCCACGTGCACCTTCGGGGGACCTTTCCCGAGAGCGAAATCGATTTTGTTCGCGTTGAGCGCGTTCATTCTGAAAAACAGATCGTTGGTCAGCTTGTCGAGCATCCGCACGCTGCCGAGCGATGCGTCGCCACGATAGCTCACGAGAAAATCGTTGCGCGCCTGCTCCAGGCCAACCGCGCCGTCCATCGTCAGGTTGGCGCTGGTGATCGTCGCGTTCAGCCTGCTGCTGACGTATGGATCCGCAAACGCCAGGTCCAGACGCTTTGTTGCGACCCGCAGCTCGGCCTTGAGCGGCGCGATCGCGGCGGTGCCGGTGACTTTGAAGGTGCCCTTGCTGTTCAGCGTGCCGTCAACATCGACCGCAAAAGGTTTGCTGAAGTCGCTCGACACATCCTTCAGATGCAGACTCAGCGGCGCTACGGCCGCCTTGATCGGTTGCGGCGCATTGTCGTCCTCGAAGGTGGCGTTGGTCTGTTCCATCGCGACCGACGCGATCTGATATTGCCAACTCTGCGACGGCGGCGCCGCAGCCTGCGCCGGTTGGCGCGCCGCTCGCCTGGTCTCGCGCGGCATTCGCCTCGTTTCGCGCACGCTTGTTCGCCCGCTGCGTGGCGGCGGCGCCGGGGCGCCGCGCATCAGCGAGGCGAGACTCAATTTCCCGCCGCGCTCGCGGCGCACGAACAGATGCATCCCGTCAGTGCGCACTTCACTGACCGTCGCCTGACGGGCCGCCAGGTCGAACTGTCCAATCGCGACGCTCAGATTTTTCCACTGCACCGCTTTTTCGCGTTCGTGCGGCGCGTCCATCTCGAAATTTTCGATTGCGACGGTCGCCGGCTCCGCGTGCACGTTGAAATGACCGCTGGCGAAATGCGTCTGTACGCTGGCCTTCGCGCTCAGCTTGCCCGACGCGATCGTGGCCGCCAGCACCGACTGAGCGAACGGCTGCAGCGCCGGCAAGTCGACCTGATCGATCGACACCTCCGTCGTAAGCTGCGAATCCGCCAGATCGAGCGCGCCTTTGACCGCGAGCGTGCCGCCGCTGCGAAGCTTACCGTTGACGCTGAGGGACGCGGGCACTCTCCCGACGGTCCGAAAATTCTTAAGCCCGACTCCGAGCGCGTCCACCGCCACCGCCGCTGGCGTCGCGCCGGTGTTATCCTGGACCTCCACCGCGCTGTTCGTGAGATCGAACGAGTCCAACGAAAAATCGGTTGGTGATTTCGCCGTGGATTTTCCCGCCACTGGCGCCGCCGCCTGCGTTAAGTTGCCCGCCGCCGGCGCCGCTTGCGCTGGAGGACTTGCCGGCGCCGCATTGCCGCTCGCAATCGACGTGAGATTGTTGGTCCCGTCGGGATTAAGCCTGACATGCGCGAGCAGTCCATCGATCCAGATAGATCGCAGATAGAAGACCGCGCCCAGCGGCTCGACGTCGGTCAGCTTCACCTCGGCGTGTTTGAGTGCGGCGATCGGCGCATCCGCCGTGTCGCGAACGTCGAGCTGATCCAGCGCTACCGTCCCGTTCAGGCGAATCAGCGGTTGCGACTGCGCCTGCACGAAATGCAGGTACACATCCGCCGACAGCGTCCCGTGCGGAATTTTGACCGGCAGCTTCATCGGCGCGTAGCTGACGTAAAGCGGCAGGTCGAGCCGATGCAGTTTCAGGTCAACGACCGAGTCGTGCGTCGCCTCGAACGGCTTGGCCACGCCCGCAATCCGGATCGGGCTGCCGTCGATCACCATTTGCAGCAGCGGTTCGACGAACACGTTCACGTCAGAGGGCAGGTTCGCGATAAACGGCACGTTGATCTGAATCTGCTCGACCTTGTGCTGCTTGCCGAGCAGCTGATCGTCGATTGTCACTTCGCCATCGCGCAGTTGAATATTCGAAACTGCGAATCGCATCGGCGCGCTGGGCGCAGCCGGCTTCGATTTTTCCGGCGCCGGCGCGCTCTCGAGCAGGTCGGAAAAGTTGAAGCGCTGCTGCGACTCCCGAACGATATGGATCGCCGGCCGCTCGACTACGACTTCGCCGACTACCGGCGCAAATCTGAAAATCGACGTCCACGAAACCTTCACTCTCAGGTGCCCGATATCGACGAACGGTTTTGGACTGTCGCGCTCGCCAACGTGCAGCTGGTTCACGTCGAGCCTCAGCGCATAAAGATTGAATCGGATTTTGCCCACGCTCACGGGCCGATGGATGCTGCCAGCGACGGGGCCGATCAGGACGTGCCGCAACAACGGCGGAACCGCCAGGTAAGCCGCCGGGTCCAGGAACAGCACGACCGCGACGACGATCACCCCGATTTTCCGCGCCCGCCGCGAACGGCCCAACTCGCGCGCGCGCGCAATCCATGGCCTCGAGGGATGAAGCGCCGACCTTACATGTCGGAGCGCGGTTTGCAGGTACTCGCGCGCGCGGTTGAGAAAATTGGCCATCAGCCTTAACTCAAAGTGCAGCTTGACGGGCGAACCGACATTGCGTCAACCTCGCCACGGAGTGAATCGAATGGCAAAGGCAAGTCTGCCGCGGCTGCACATCGAAGGGCGATGGTTCGTCGACGAACACGGGCGCCGCGTTATTTTGCGCGGCGTCAATCTCGGCGGTGATTGCAAGGTTCCCTACCCCGACGGCGGCACCAATTTCCCCTCCGATTTTTCCAACCATCGCGAGGTCTCTTTCATCGGCCGTCCGTTTCCGATTGGCGAAGCCGGCGAACACTTCTCGCGCCTGCGCGCGTGGGGCTTCAATTGCCTGCGCTTGCTGACCACCTGGGAAGCCGTCGAGCATCGCGGCCCGCGCGACTACGACGGCGAGTACCTCGACTACTTCGCCGAGTTGTGCCGGCTCGCCGGTGACTATGGCTTCTACGTATTCGTGGATTTTCACCAGGATGTCTGGAGCCGAATGACCGGTGGCGACGGCGCGCCCTGCTGGCTATTCGAGAAAGTTGGAATTGACTATCGCCGGCTCGCCGAGTCGGGATGCGCGCTTGTAATGCAACATCAATATGACTATGCGCGCGGCGGCCGTCAGGAGGACCGCTACCCGACGATGAGCTGGCCGCAGAATGCGCGCCGTCCCGCCAACGGCATCATGTGGACCTTGTTTTTCGCCGGCCGCGACTTCGCCCCCGGACTGACTGTCGACGGCGTCAACGTGCAGGACTACATGCTCGAGCATTACCTCGGAGCGCAGCGCGAGATCGCGCGCCGCATCCGCGATTTGCCCAACGTGATGGGCTTTGACTCGCTCAACGAACCGGTCCCCGGATGGATCGGACAGTCACTCACCTATCGCCATCTCGGGCCAAGCGATACCAACCCCGAGCGTGCGATGCCGGGCCTGGCGTGGTCACCGCTCGACGGCCTGCTGGTGTCGCATGGAGTTGCGCGCTCGATACCGGAGCTCGAGTTCGATCCGGCAGCGAACGCGCGCGCGGTGGTCCACAAACAAGATCGGACAATCAATCCCGAGCGCATCTCGATCTGGACAAGCGGCCAAAGCGATCCGTTCCAGCATGCAGGCGCGTGGCGGCTCAATAACGACGGCACTTTCGACGTTTTGCGCGACGACTTCTTCCAACGCGTTGGCGATCGCAAGGTCAACTTCATCGAAGACTACATGGGACCATTTTTCGCGCGCGTTGCCGAGAATATTCGCCGGATTAATCCCGATTGGATCCTGTTCGCCGAGCTGGATCCGCTCTCGGGTTTTTTCGGACCGGGGTTCCCCGCCGACACACCGCCCAACACCGTCAACGCCGGTCACTGGTACGACGTGGTCACGCTCGCGACCAAGATGTTCAGTCCGAATTTCAGCCTCGACGTGTTGACCGGCGAGATTGCGACCGTCGCCGAACAGATCCAGGCGCGCTACGAACGCCAGCTCGGCAAGATGGCGGGGATGTCAGAGACGATGAATGGCGGCGCGCCCACCCTCATCGGCGAATGTGGAATTCCATTCGATTTGAATGGCGCGGGCGCGTACCGCGCCTTTCACGCCGGCGATCGCAGCGACGCGCCGTGGACTGCTCACATCATCGCGCTCGATCTAATGTATAATGCACTCGATACTCTGCTCATCGGTAGTACGCAATGGAACTATACTGCATCCAATAGCAACGATCTGGCTATTGGCGACGGCTGGAATCAGGAAGATCTGAGTATCTTCTCGCGCGACCAGCAGACCGACCCGGCGGACATCAATAGCGGTGGCCGCGCGCTTGCCGGCTTCGTCAGACCTTACGCGCGGGCGACACAGGGTATTCCGCGCACGATGAAATTCGATCGAATCAGCGGCACTTTCGAGTTCATGTTCGAATCCGATCCTTCCGCTGCCCGCTCGACCGAGATCTTCGTGCCGCGCATTCAGTACCCGCGCGGATGCGTGCTTGAAGTGTCCGGCGCCAACGGCAGCGCCGAACTGGACCTCGACGGCCAGCTCGCCGTCGTCAAGGTCAAGCACCCCGGCGAAGTCCGCGTTGTCATCCGCCGCAAACCCCAGACGCCTTAGCCGTACTTGCGCTCCTGCCACCACGGAAAGTAGGCGGGCATGTCCTTGGAAATCTTGTCCGGAAATTTTGCCGGACGTTTCTCCAGAAATGACGCGACGCCCTCCTTCGCATCCGCCGAAGGGCCGCGCGCAAAGATTCCGCGGCTGTCCAGCTTGTGCGCTTCCATCGGATGGTCCGCGCCCGCCATCCGCCACAACATCTGCCGAATCAATGCGACCGACACTTGCGAGGTGTTGTCCGCTATCTCGCGCGCGAGCGCGCGCGCCGCTGGAATAAGCTGATCGGGCTGGTAGATCCTTTTGACGAGCCCGCCGTCGAGCGCCTCTTCGGCCGCGAAAACTCGGCCCGTAAATGTCCATTCCAGCGCCTGCGAGATGCCGACAATCTTCGGCAGGAACCAGCTCGAGCACGCCTCCGGAACGATCCCGCGCCGCGCGAACACGAACCCGAAACGCGCGTTCTCCGACGCCAGCCGCACATCCATCGCGAGTTGCATGGTCACCCCGACGCCCACCGCCGCTCCGTTGACCGCCGCGATCACCGGTTTCAGACACTCGAAGATGCGCAGCGTCAGCCGTCCGCCACCGTCGCGAATCGCCTCGCTGCTCCAATCCACGGTGCCGTCGGCTCCGATCGCCGAACGCCTTTGCGGACGATCCGCGCGCGTCGAGCCGAACGTCCTGGCAGGCGCCGACAGGTCCGCGCCCGCGCAGAACGCGCGCCCCGCGCCCGTCACGATGACCGCGCGCACGTTGTCGTCCGCGTCGGCCGTGTCGAATGCGTCGATCATCTCGCTCATCATGATGTCGGTGAATGCGTTGAGCTTCTCCGGCCGGTTGAGCGTGATCGTCGCGATATTGTCCGCGACCTCGTAAATGATCTGTTCATATGCCATGCGCTGCTCTCCGTCGCTGCCCGCAACTTCTACTTCACGAACAGCGCCAGTGCTTCGTACACTACCGCCGGCTTCTGCTGACCTACGACCTGGATTTCCGTCTCCCGCGTGAGCATTGTCCCCAGCGGCCGCGGCTCGACTGCGATCATCCGCGAGCGTGCGTGGACGCTGGCGCCCGCCGGCACCGGCGCGACGAAGCGCAGCTTGTTCGCGCCGTAATTCACCACGTTGCGAAATCCCGTGATGGTGTAATCCTCCTTGCTCCTGAACGCCGGCAGCAGGCTCAGCGTCAGAAAACCGTGCGCCACCGGTCCGCCGAACGGACTTTCTTTCTTGCACCGCTCGACGTCGATATGAATCCACTGACGGTCGCCGGTCACCTCGGCAAACTGATTGATTTTTTCCTGCGTCACGTGAATCGGATCGCTCCACGGACCGAATTCCTTGCTGATCTTCGCCGTCAGCGCCGCAATATCGTCAAACTTGATCGCCTGCATATGTGTCCTCCGTTTTTCGATTGGCTACTGCCTGTCTAATCAACTTAGTTTCAAATTGGAACTGAGGTCTTTTCCCGCCGACGCGCTCGCGAGCAGCGCCGGCTGGGACTCACGCGCGGATTCTCGCCCTTACGCTCCGCTTTTACCAGAGCGCGATCGCAGCCCGCCCCTGCCATCAATTGCCGCGTGCCGAGCATTCAACCGGGGCCTTCTGATGGTTGCAGCAGGATTCCTTTCTTCAGTGCCCGCTCCTTCATGATCGCGAAGAACACCGGCACCAGGATGAGGACGTGCATCGTCGAGGTGACCATTCCGCCGACGATCGGCGCGGCGATGGGCTTCATCACATCGGAGCCGATCCCGCTCTCCCATAGAATCGGCGCGAGACTGAGCATCACGACTGCAACGGTCATCAGCTTCGGTCGTAGCCGCTGGACTGCGCCCTCGATCACCGCCAACTCGATCTCCGCTTGAGTGAGCGCGCCGGCGGCGATGTGACGATTGAGAGCTTCGTGAAGATAAATCACCATGACGACGCCGGTCTCGACCGCGATGCCGAACAGCGCGATGTATCCGACCCATACGGCAACGCTGAAGTTGAAGCCCATCATGTACTGGAGCAGCAGCCCGCCCGTCATCGCGTACACGGTCGGTATGATCAGCACCGTCGCTTCGGTCGCCGACTGGAAGAGCATGTAAAGCAGCACGAAGATCAGTCCGAAAACGATCGGCAGGATGAGCGTCAGGCGCTTTCGCGCGCGCAGCTGGAACTCGTACTCTCCCGACCATTTCAGAGTGTATCCGGCGGGCAGGTGCAGCTGCCGATCGAGCACGCGCTGCGCGCTGTTAATGTAGCTGCCGTAGTCGGATGTCGCCAGGTCAACATAGACGTAGCCGGTAAGCAGCCCGTCTTCATCCCGTATCATCGATGGACCCGGGCCCAGGCTGATACGCGCGATTTCGCCGAGCGGGACCTGCGCTCCCGTCGGCGCCATGATCAGTATTCGGCGAAGCGCGTTCAGGTCGCTGCGATAGTCCGCGAGATAGCGAACGTTGATCGAGTACCGCTCGCGCCCTTCGACGGTGGTCGCGATGGTCTCGCCGCCCATCCCGGAGCTGACCGCCCGCTGAACGTCTCCGACCGTCAGCCCATACCTGGCGGCGACGGCGCGGTCAACATCGACGTTAATGTAGAATCCTTGAGAAACTCGCTCGGCGAAAATCCCCCGCGTGCCCGCAACCGGAGCGAGTATTTCTTCGATCTGGGAACCTATCTGCTGAATCCGGTCGACGTCAGGACCCTGAATTTTGAGTCCTACCGGAGTTTTGATTCCGGTCAGCTCCATGTCGAGCCGATTCTCGACCGGCATTGTCCAGGTGTTCGACAAACCGGGAAAGTGCAGCCGGTCGTCCATCTCGGCGACGAGCTGATCGTAAGTCATGCCCTTTCGCCATTGGTCGCGCGGCTTGAGCATGATCGTCGTGTCGTACATGTCCAGCGGTGCGTTGTCGGTCGCGCTATCTGACCGTCCTACGGTGCCGAATACGCTCTCGACCTCGGGAAACTTCCGGATGATCTGATCCTGCTTCTGCATCAGATTTACCGCCGAGGTGATCGAAATCCCGGGCAGCGCAGTAGGCATGTAGAGGCTTGATCCCTCATACAGCGGCGGCATGAACTGACTGCCGATCTTGAACAGCAGCGGAATCGTGAGCAGCAGAAAAATTACGTTGGCGGCAATCGTCAGCGCGCGATGATGCAGGCACCATCGGATCACCGGCAGATAAATAGCCTGGAAGAAGCGCGAGATGGGGTTGCGCTCCTCGGGGCGCAGCCGTTTGCCGCGGATGAAGAGGACCATCAGCACCGGAACCACCGTGATCGCGAGAACTGAGGAGAACGCAATCGCGAAAGACTTGGTGTAGGCCAACGGCCGGAACATCCGTCCCTCTTGCGATTCGAGCAGGAACACCGGCAGGAACGAGACGACGATGATGATCAGCGAGAAGAAAATCGGGCGGCCGACCTGTTTCGCGGCCGACAACAGAATCCGTTGCCGCTGGGGTTCGGATACTGACTCGCCCTTCTGCGATGCCTCCTGCTGCGCCTCCGACAGATGCCGGTACCCGTTTTCGACCATTACGATCGAAGCGTCAACCAGCACACCTATCGCCAGCGCCAACCCGCCCAAGGACATGATGTTGGAGCTGATCTGCAGATAGTACATCGGGATAAACGTCGCGATGACCGCGATCGGCAGCGCAAGAATCGGGATCAACGCCGAGCGCAGATGAAAGAGGAAGACGATGATCACCAGGCTGACGATGATGGCCTCTTCGAGCAGGTCGCGTTTCAGCGTGTTGATGGATTCCTGAATGAGTCCCGAGCGATCGTAGCCGGCGACGATTTCGACTCCCGCCGGCAGAGTCTTTTGAATCTGAGCCAGCTTTTGCTTGACCCCGTCGATGACGGTGAGGGCATTCTGCCCGTAACGCATCACGACGATGCCGCCGACCGTCTCTCCGTCGCCGTTCCATTCAGCGGCGCCCTCGCGAAGGTCGGGTCCCAGACTGACCACGCCAAGGTCCCTTATCAGCACCGGGGTGCCGTTATTGGTTGCGACGGAAATTTCTTCCAATTCTGCAACCGAATGGACATAGCCCAGGCCGCGGATCATGTAGTCCGCTCCCGACATCTCGAGCACGCGGCCACCGACTTCGCCGTTGCTGTCGCGGATTTTGTCGATCACCGTCTCCAGCGGGACCTTGAGCGCGAGCAACCGATTGGGATCGAGCTTGACCTGGTACTGCTTGACGAAGCCGCCGATGGTGGCGACTTCCGAAACGCCCGGCACGGTTTCGAGCGCATAGCGCACGTTCCAATCCTGCAAGCTGCGCAGGTCGGCGAGACTGTGAAGATGACTCTTATCCAGCAGCGCGTATTCGTACACCCAGCCCGCGCCGGTTGCGTCGGGGCCGATCGCGGGATTGACGCCCGCGGGCAACGTGCCGGCTATCTGTTGTAGGTATTCCAGCACGCGGCTGCGCGCCCAATAGATGTCGGTGCCGTCTTCGAACACGACGAACACATAAGAATCGCTGGGCATCGTCTGCGCCCGGACCGCCTTCACATGCGGCGCAGCAAGCATCGCGGTGACGATCGGATAGGTCACCTGATCCTCGATGAGATTGGGCGGTTGCCCCATCCATTGCGTGTGGATGATCACCTGGACATCGGAGATGTCCGGCAGCGCGTCGAGCGGGATCCGATTGAGCGACCAAACGCCCGCGAGCACCAGCGCCAGCACAGCGGCGAACAGGATGAAGCGGTTCGCATTACACCAGTCGATAGTTCTCTCGATCATCGTTCTGTCCTCACATCGCCATGGAGCCGCTGGCTGATACGTCCATCTGCTTGGTCGCGATCGTATTGCCTCCCTTCGACGCGACGATCGTCAGGCTCCAGGTGCCACCGCTAAGCAGTTCGATATTCGCGGCGTAGGCGCCGTTGCCCCGGTCATCTGCGACGGCTTGCGCGCGCATCGCGGCCATTCCCATCGCGGGCATTGCAGCCATGTAGAAAGACACCGTCACTTTCGCGCCTGCGATCGGGGCGCCTTTGGAATCGCGCAGCGTCACGATCACCTTGTTGTGGCCGCGCACGAGAGGACTGGGGTCGCTGCTGAACGCGATGCTTGCCTGGGGGACAGGCTGCGCTGCTGGTCCAGCCGCATTGGCGGCTACGACCGGCAAAGAAGGCGCGAAAGCGCCGGCGGCGGCCTGGAGTTGGCTTTCGGAGTCGATCAGGAAATTGGCGGAGCTGACGATCCGCTGACCGGGCGCGAGTCCCTTGAGCACGATGAACTGATCGCCGGCATGGGGTCCCAGCTCGACCTCGGCGGGAGTGAGATAACCGTCACCGCAATCGATAAACGCGACATTGTGCGTGCCGGTACGCAGAACCGCAGTGTCCGGAATGACCGTTTGCTCGCCCATCGGCAGGTCCAGCGCAACCTGCGCGAACATCCCGGGAAGCAGCCGGCCTTTGGGGTTGTCGAACTCGCATCGCACTTTGGCGGTGCGGGTAATCGGATCGATCTGCGGCCAGATGAAATCGACGCGCCCATCGAAGTTCGTACCCGGATAGGCGTCCACGGTAACGGTTGCGGGATCGCCGGGATGAACCTTGCCGATCTCGTCCTGAAACACCGCCGCATAGATCCACACTTTCGACAGATCGGTGATCGTGAACAGGCGCGTGTCCGGCTGCACGTACATGTTGGGCAGCGCGTTGCGCTCGACGATGTAGCCGCTCATGGGCGAATCGATCTCGACGGCGCGACGCACAGTGCGCTCGCGTTCCAAACGCGCGATCTCGCGCGGCGACACTCCCCAGAGGCTTAGACGCTGCGCGGCGGAATCGACCAGCGATGACGCGTCGGTGGCTACATCGGCGACCGAGCTGTCTTGGACGCGCTTGCGGGCATCGACGGCGAGCAGATATTCGTTCTCGGTACTGACGAGGTCGGGGCTGTAGATCGTGAACAACGGCTGGCCGCGGCGGACATACTGATAAGTCGAATTTGCGAACACCTGTTCGATCCATCCGGCGAAACGCGTTTGCACGTAGCCTTGGAGCCGTTCGTCGGTCTCGATGTTGCCGGTGGTCGCGAGGCGATCGCTCAGGTCCTTGCGCACCACGGTCGCCAACTTGAGTCCGATCAATTGGCGGCGCTCCGGCGCGATCCGGATTGGCGCCAGCGCGGAATCGGCCGCGCATGCGATTGGCGCCGCGCGGAAGAGAAGCGATGCCACGATCAAAAGGAGTGTGCAGAGCCGCAATTGCGATGAGTAGTAATTCATCTTTGGTCACCGATTACCTGCTGGATTTTGGCGATCGCGATTTCGTGGTCGGCCAGGCTGCGGTAGTACTCCTGCCGGAGGTTGCGTAAATCGAGAACCGACGAGAGCAGCGTCTGGAAATCGACTTTGCCGACCCGATACGAGGACATTGCCGAGGCCTGCGAGGTTTCGGCCTGCGGCAACAGGCCGTCGCGATAGATCGACATCACTCGCTCCGCGGTGCGCATCGCAACCAGGCTGCTTTCCGCAGCCGACGAAACCTCCAGTCGAGTGGACAGGGTCTGCTCGCGCGCCGACTCGGCTTCAAGCGCGGCCTGCTCGATGGCGGGGGTTTGCCTGCGCCAGAAATAGAGCGGAACCTTCGCGCCCAGATTCAGCATGTAGTAATCGCGGAATCCGGGGCCGGTTTTTTGGTACGAGTAGCCGACGGTGAAGTCCGGCCAGTAGCCCTGATGCGCCAGCTTCAATGCATCCGCGCTGCGCGCTTCCATCGCGCGATCCGCCGCGAGTTCGGGGGAGCCGGCATCGCTGAGCCGCGCAAGCTCGGCCGGATCGAGATCCAGATGGGTCGCTTCGATCTCGCCGATGTCGATATTGGGCGAGTCGGGATCGCGCCCGAGCGTCTGCTTGAGCTCGAGCTGCGCCTGGTCTTCCTCCTGATGGTGCATCGCGTGCTCCTTCATGATCTCGGTGGTCTGAAGCTGCGCCTTGATCAGGTCCTGCTGCAGACCCTGTCCCAGGCGATACCTGGTTTCTGTGATCTGCTGGATCTGTCTCAGCTCCTCCTGATTTTGATCGAGAATCGCCAGCGTCTTGGCGTGATAGAAAAGCTCGAAGTAGATCTCCTTGACCTTTTCCTCGACCGCACGCTGCGCAGCTTCATAACGACGCCGGGCGTAGTCGGCGTCTTTTTCCGCCTCGGATTTTTGCAAGCGAAGCTTGCCGGGACCCGGGATGTCCTGGGAGACACCAAAGCCGGTGTAATAAAAGTCGCTGCTCTCATAACCGGCGAACGGTTGCGGACTGCCGACAGTGAAATGCTGGAGCGACACCTGCGGATCGGGGATCGTCGCCGCCTGGATCGGGACCTTCATTTGAGCCTGCCAGTGGCTCCGCGCCGCGAGCACGATCGGACTGCGGGAAAGGGCCTCGTCAACCAGCGCTCGCAGCCGATCCGAACTTCCGGGGGTCTCAGTGGCACGGCCAGCTTGAGCGAGGTCCTGATGAGCCGCCATCGCGGCACTGTCCTGGGCGTGTCCTGATAGCGGAATGCCGATCAGAATTGCGATTGCAATCAGGATCGCCGGCAAATTTCGCGCCGTTATGCGGCGAATGCTTGCGTATAGCATTTCACAAAAATCCAAACTTCCGGCCGCGATCGATCGCGGCGCTGCTGCGTATCCGCGGGTTTTTTGAAGACCCGCGTCTTTGTCTGCCGAGCGTATCGGCAAATGTCTTTGCCAATTGTCGCGAGCAAGCGAGGCACGCGAGTGTCGGCGACGGATGCGAAGCATCCGCGCTTGCAACTCACGCGCTTACGGAAGGGTCAGATTTGACGGGAACAGAGAAGTGCCAACGAAGAGAGGCGGCCGGGCGGCGAGTACCCATGAGTGATGGCGGTACTTCGAACGTTTGAAATCGCGGTTATCACCGCGCTGGCAGGCAGACTGCCGATCGAGTCGAAATGATCCGCGCCTCGCGCCTGGCTGGTCGCTCTGTCCGGCGCGGCCGGCGCTTTACAGCAGTTCAACTGATTCATCGGAGCGGTCTTCGGGCAATTTGCACAGCACACGGGGGCGGAACACGCCGCCGCAGACGGCACAGTGGTGCTGAGCGGAAGCATCAGGGCGATGAGGATTACAGCGAGAACGCGCACGTGCTGACGCTACTCCTGCCCGCCGCAGCAGGCAACGACTCGGCTTGGATCGAGCTCAGTAGGCGACGGCTTCGCCGCTTTCGATCAGCTTCACGGGGATGCCTTCGACCTCTTTGGGCGCGCCGGCTTGCACCTTGGGCGTCAGCTTCTCGACGTAGACTTCGATCTCGGGTTGACCGGGCTGATCGCCGGCACCGATTGCCGTGCCGACTGCGCCCGGGATGCTCATAAGCTGGTCCTCGTGCCGGTCGCGAACCGCAGCGCTCGATGCAACGACCTCTTTCGACAAGCCCACATTCGCGGCCAACACATCGGGTTGGGCCGCGTCGGGTGCATCCGAAGCAGTGCAACTGCCCACCATCGAAACGTCCAGCGCGCTCAGCACCTCGGAAAGTGGATTGGCTATCGTGGTGCCGTTAGTAAAGCCCGCAAACAGCAGAGCCACCGGCTGTGGGCAATCATCCAAGGTTAAGATTAGCGATCCGGAGTCGCCGGCCGCGCTGAATGCGGTGGTTGAAGAACTACCGGTTACCAGAATCTGGTTGACGAATTTAGCTAATTTCGGCTTCTTTTTTTCGGAGTAGTTTACCTTCATGTTAGCGTCCAGCCCCGCAATCACGCCGGTTGTGAGGCAGGTCGTACGGCCCATCTTCTGCACACCCATCCCGACCGTTGGGGTAGCGAGCGAGCTTGAGATCTCCCCGATATTGAGGATGTAAGGGCTCACGTCTCCTGGCTCGACGGCCGCAATGGCGGCGTCAACGGTATTCTTGCCGCCTCTGAACTTGAGTCTGATGGCGTGGGTGAAGGTTGCGACCGCATCGCTGGGCGCCTTGAGGCATTCTACGTCCACGAGGCCGGGCTGCAAGATGAGCTGGCCGGGTTTCGCCTTGTTTTGGTCCGCGATGACGTGATTATTGCTGAGGATGTATTGATTTTCGTCTGCGTCCTGCACCATCGAGCCCAGCGTCCCGCTGAAGCAGCCTTTCGTCTTGCGGGTTTTGATGGTCGAGTTGATATTTCCGCCGGAAACTCCGAGCGGAATTGGGCGGGGCAACGCCATTTGCTGAGGTGGAGGCATCGCCTCGCACTGGGCCGACGCGTTTTGTGGCATCGATGCAACGCCGATGGCGAGCATACAAGCAACCAGCGCAGCTGCCTTTGTCTGAAAACCCATAGTTTTTGCCCCTTCCAAGGTTGACATCCGGACGTGATCACGCAAACCGAGCAAGATCTACACCAAAGAGCAGTATCTCTCTAGCAAAAACGCGCTGATACACGCTACTGCGCGTCAACACGCATCCAGAATCGACCACAGCGCCCGCAGGGGCGCAATTGTCTAAGGTCAACCGCCGGACGGCCACTATGTTGCTCAAGTGTCGCGCAAGAATCAACGGGCCATCAGCGAACAAGGAAAAACGAAAAACTAGATTGGAGGATGATTGTCCTTCCAGGGGCGGGCGCGTTCGAACTCGGCCGCCAGCGCGATGATGCCGGCTTCATCGCCGGGCCGCCCGACAATCTGAATCGCCAGCGGCAATCCCGACTCGCTCAATCCGTTGGGGAGCGAGATGGCCGGCTGACCGGTCGAGTTGAACGGGAAGGTGAAGGCGATCCACGCGTAAATTTCTTCGGCGGCGGCGGGATTCGACGGCAAGGCGCCGAGCCGCACCGCGGGGCGGGTGAGAGTCGGGGCGAGGATCGCGTCGTAGGGCATGAGCGCGTGAACGATTTCGCGCGCCGTATTGTGCATCGCAGTTACCGCGCGGATGTAGTCGGCAGCGGAAATTTTGGCGCCCCATTCGTAGCTGCCGCGCACCACGGGATCGAGCAGCTCCGGGTTGGGAATGTTCAGCGCCGAGACCGACGCGCCGACGATCACGCGCGCATAATTGCCGAGCATCGCGCCGGGATCGAGGGTCAGCGGCTCGACGCGATGGCCCATCTGGCGCAGCACGGCGCATGCGGACTCCAGCGCGGCAAGAGTTTCAGCGTCCACCGGGCCGAGCGCGCTATGGTTGATGAGGCCGAGCCGAAGTTTTTTTGGATGGGCCGAAACTTCCGCGACGAATGGACGCACCGGCGGCCGCGCCGCATACGGATCCCCCGGCATCATCCCCGCCATCGCATCGAGCATCAACGCCGCGTCGCGGACGGTGCGCGCAATCGGGCCGGTGGTGGAAAGTCCGGCCCATGCTTCGCCCTCCTGCGGCGCGCGCGTGATTCGTCCGCGCGACGGTTTGATTCCGACCACGCCGCAGCATGCCGCTGGAACGCGAATCGATCCACCGCCGTCGCTGCCCTGCGCCACGGGATGCAGACCGGCGGCGACGGCACAGCCGGCGCCGCCGCTGGAGCCGCCGGCGGTGTGTTCGAGGTTCCAGGGATTGCGCGCGGGCGGACAGAGACCGCCCTCGGTGGTCGGGCGCAGGCCGAATTCGGGGGTGGTGGTTTTGCCGAGCAGAATTCCACCGGAGTTGGCGAGCCGGACGGCGAGTTCCGCGTCGGCGGGCGCGCGCCAATTCTCGTAGTTCCTGGAGCCGAAGGTGGTGCGGATATCCCTGGTCCAGACCAGGTCCTTGAGCGAATAGGCGACGCCGAACAGCGGCAGCGCCGCCGCATCCGAAGCGATCATTTTTTCGAGCCGCGATGCGTCCGCGAGCGCGCGATCGGCGGTGACGGTCATGAATGCGCCGAGCCGGGGGTTGAGTTTTTCGACGCGGGCGAGAAAAAATTCCGCGACCTCGCGGGGGCGGACTTCCCTTTTGAGGACCAACTCGCGCAGTTCGTGTGCCTCGATGTATGGATTGAGCGTCACGGTCACCTCCGCCGTCAAAAGTTCTAGTTAGCCCAAAACGATGCCGACGGCCAACACGCCGCGGGATGTAATCGCGCGGGGGGGCGGGGCTTTTGCCGCTGGCGTGGAGTTGAGCGGCGGAGTTGACAAGCCGCGGCGGCTGAGATACTGAGAATCATTCTCATTAGCATCCCGGGCCGGCAAGCTTCCTGTGACAACTACCCTACCATCCCCCAATTTCGCTGCGGGGCGCGCCGCGTCGCCATTACGGCGCCTGCTCACGGCCGCATTCTTCCTGGCTGTTGGCTTTGGCTCTGCGTGTCTGGCCGCCACTGGACCAATCTCCGGGACCGTCACCGATGCGCTCGGCCGGCCCGCCGCCAGAGTCGAAGTGATTTTACAAGCGCGCAGCGGCGCCCGGATCGCCAAAACTCGCACTGATGAGCATGGCCGCTTCACCCTGAACGTAGTCTCAAACGGCACCTATGTGTTGCTCGCGCGGATGAAAGGCTTCAAGCCCGCGATGAGGGTGGTTGTTCTGTCGAAGCGGACACTGAACTCCTTCAACCTCGTGCTCGAATCGGAGGATGCGCTGACGGTTACGGTTCAAGCGACTCGCCTCAGCGCGCAAAACGGGCTTTCGTCAACTGGGACCAGCAAGTACACTATGGGGCAACGCGACATCGCCGAACTACCCGCAGGGCAAGCGACACCGCTCAATCAGGTAATGCTCCAGATGCCCGGTGTCGCGCTTGATCAGAACCAGGAGATTCACATCCGGGGAGAGCATGCGGGCGTGCAGTACGAGATAAACGGCGTCATGCTGCCGCTCAACATCAACGCCGACTCCGAATTTACCCAGCTTCTCAACGCATACTTCGTCAAGAACGTGAGCCTCATCGATGGAATCTTGCCCGCGCAATACGGATATCGCACCGTGGGCGTAATCGAGATCGCCACCAAGAACGGATGCGAAGGCGCCAACAACGATTTCACTATTATGGGAGGCCAGCGCGACACCGTACAGCCCAGCATCGAGCTCGCGGGATGCGATGGGAGCTTGAGCTACTATCTGACCGGTGTTTATTTGCGCTCCGATCTGGGGCTGAGTTCCGCGACTCCCGCGCCAGATGCGATTCACGACCACACCGACCAGGGGCAGGGATTCGCCTATCTCAGCTACGCGATAAATCCAGCCACCAAGCTCAGCCTGATTTCAGGAATGACGGTGGCGAGCAATCAATTTCCCAATGTTCCGGGCGAGATACCTATTTACCCGCTCAAGGGCGTAAACCCAGCAAACTA
>CAWFAJ010000018.1:0-58991 GCA_963813785.1 uncultured delta proteobacterium
CGGCACGTGCACCGCCATCTGATCGCCGTCGAAATCGGCGTTGTAGGCCACGCATACCAGCGGATGGAGCTGAATGGCCTTGCCTTCGATCAACACCGGCTCGAACGCCTGGATGCCGAGGCGATGCAGCGTGGGCGCGCGATTGAGCAGGACCGGGTGCTCGCGGATAACCTCGTCGAGGATATCCCAAACGTCCTTGCCCTCTTTCTCGACCATCTTTTTGGCGCTCTTGATGGTGGTGACGTAGCCCTTTTCTTCGAGCTTGCTGTAGATGAACGGCTTGAACAGCTCGAGCGCCATCTTCTTGGGCAGGCCGCACTGATGCAGCCTGAGCTCGGGGCCGACCACGATTACCGAGCGGCCCGAGTAATCGACGCGCTTGCCGAGCAGGTTCTGGCGGAAGCGGCCCGACTTGCCCTTGAGCATGTCGGAGAGCGATTTGAGCGGACGCTTGGACGGTCCGGTGATCGCGCGGCCGCGGCGGCCGTTGTCAAACAACGCATCGACGGCTTCCTGGAGCATCCGCTTTTCGTTGCGGATAATGATGTCGGGGGCGTTGAGCTCGATGAGCCGCTTCAAGCGGTTGTTGCGGTTGATCACGCGGCGGTAGAGATCGTTCAGATCGGAAGTGGCGAAGCGGCCGCCGTCCAGCGGCACCAGCGGACGAAGGTCGGGAGGAATGACCGGCAGGATGGTAAGAATCATCCACTCGGGCTTGTTGCCCGAGTCGCGAAAGGCGTTGACGACCTTGAGGCGCTTGGCGACTTTCTTGCGCCGCGCCTCGCTGGCGGTGGCCTTCATCTCGACGCGCAGCTCTTCGGCCAGCTTGTCGAGCGCGAGTTGTCCGAGCAGCGAGCGCACCGCCTCGGCGCCCATCTCGGCCTTGAAGCCGTCGGCGTATTGCTCGCGCGCTTCGCGATATTTGCGCTCGGTCAGCAGTTCCTTGTACTGGAGCGGGGTCTCGCCGGCGTCGACGACGATGTAGCACTCGAAATAGAGGACCTTCTCGAGTTCCTTCAGCGTCATGTCGAGCAGGGTGCCGATGCGCGAGGGCAGCGAGCGCAGGAACCAGATGTGCGCGACCGGGGCGGCGAGATCGATGTGCCCCATGCGCTCGCGGCGGACCTTGGACTGAATGACTTCGACGCCGCACTTTTCGCAGACCACGCCGCGATGGCGCATGCGCTTGTACTTGCCGCAGTTGCATTCGTAGTCCTTGGTCGGCCCGAAAATCTTGGCGCAGAACAGCCCGTCGCGCTCCGGCTTGAAGGTCCGGTAGTTGATGGTTTCGGGCTTCTTGACCTCGCCGTGCGACCACGAGCGGATCATTTCCGGCGACGCGATCGAAATCCGGATCGCGTTGAACGCCAGTGGATTCTTGGGCTTCTCGAAAATGCCGAAGAGATCTTCCATCTCTATAATTACTCCCTGGCCTTAAGCCCTTTGCGGCTGCTCGAGCAGCTCCATGTTCAGGCACAGCGACTGGAGCTCCTTGACCATAACGTTGAACGACTCGGGCAGTCCGGGCTCAAGCGTGTTCTCGCCCTTGACGATCGCTTCGTACATCCGCGTTCGTCCCGCCACGTCGTCGGACTTAACCGTGAGCATCTCCTGCAAGGTGTAGGCGGCGCCGTAAGCTTCCAGCGCCCACACTTCCATTTCACCGAGCCGCTGCCCGCCGAACTGCGCCTTGCCGCCCAGCGGCTGCTGCGTGACCAGGCTGTAGGGACCGGTCGAACGGGCGTGAATCTTGTCTTCGACCAGGTGATGCAGCTTCATCATGTACATGACGCCGACCGTGACCGGCTGCTCGAAGGGCAAGCCGGTGCGTCCGTCGTGCAGGGTGGCCTGGCCGGTCTCGGGCAAATCGGCGCGCTTGAGCAACTGGAATATTTCCTCTTCGCGCGCGCCGTCGAACACCGGCGACGCCACGTGCACGCCTGCCAGCGCCTTGGCCGCGAGCTTGAAGATATCGGGCTCGGCGAGCTCGTCGATAAACTCGTGGCTTTCCTTTTCGGGGTAGATTTCCTTGAGGCGCTTTTTGAGCTGCGCGGCGCTGACGCCGTTGCGCAGATCTTCCTCGATTTTGTGGCCGAGTTCGCGCGCGGCCCATCCCAGATGGGTCTCGAGAATCTGGCCGACGTTCATGCGCGAGGGCACGCCGAGCGGATTGAGCACGATATCGACCGGGGTCCCGTCGGCCATGCACGGCATGTCTTCCTCGGGCAGGATGCGCGAGAGCACGCCCTTGTTGCCGTGGCGCCCGGCCATCTTGTCGCCGACCTGGAGGCGGCGCTTGATGGCGACGAAGACCTTGATCATCTTGATGACGCCGGGAGCGAGTTCGTCGCCGGCCTTGAGGCGCTCGAGCTTGGCGCCGTAATGATTCTGCACGGCCTCGACGTTGGCGTTCATCGCCTTGATCGCCTGCTCGGCGTCTTCCTGCGCCGATTCGTTCTCGACGCGGACCTGGCCCCATAGCGTCGGCGGCAATTCCTCGAGTTCCTCGGCGCTGAGCGTGTCGCCCTTCTTGAGCAGCTCCTTGCGCTCATCGGACATGACGCGTCCGGCGAGCTTCTTGCCGGCCAGCGCCTTCTTGAGCTTGCGCAGAGTTTCCTGGCGGATGATTCGGACTTCCTCGGCTTCGTCCTGCTTGAGCCGTTCGGCCTCGAGCACTTCGATTTCCTGGGTGCGTTCGTCCTTGGACACGCCGCGGCGCGAGAACACGCGGCCGTCGATGACGGTGCCTTCGACGCCCGGCGGCACGCGCAGGCTGGTGTCGCGGACCTCGCCGGCCTTTTCGCCGAAGATGGCGCGCAGCAGTTTCTCTTCGGGAGAAAGCTGGGTTTCGCCCTTGGGCGTTATCTTGCCGACCAGGATGTCCTGCGGGCGGACTTCGGCGCCGATGCGGATGATGCCGCTGGTGTCGAGGTCCTTGAGCGCCTCTTCGCCGACGTTGGGAATGTCGCGGGTGATTTCCTCGGGTCCGAGCTTGGTGTCGCGCGCGATGCATTCGAATTCCTCGATATGCACCGAGGTGAACAGGTCTTCCTTGACCACGCGCTCGGAAATCAGGATCGAATCTTCGAAGTTGTAGCCGCCCCACGGCATGAACGCGACCAGCACGTTGCGGCCCAGCGCCAGCTCGCCCATGTCGGTGGACGGTCCGTCGGCCAGCACGTCGCCGGACTTGACGCGCTCGCCCTTGACGACAATCGGGCGCTGGTTGATGCAGGTGTTCTGATTGGAGCGCTGATACTTGATGAGGTTGTAGATATCGACGCCGGCGTCGCGCAGGTCCTTGGACTGCTTGTCGGCGCGCACGACGATTCGCTCGGCGTCGACGCTTTCGACGACACCGTCGCGCTTGCCGACGACGGTAACGCCCGAGTCGCGGCCGACGGTGCCCTCCAGGCCGGTGCCGACCAGGGGCGCGTCGGGCTTGAGCAGAGGAACGGCCTGGCGCTGCATGTTCGAGCCCATCAGGGCGCGATTGGCGTCGTCGTTTTCAAGAAACGGGATCAAGGACGCGGCCACCGAGACCAGCTGGTTGGGCGACACGTCCATGTACTGGACGTCGTCGGCGCGGACCACGGTGGACTCGCCGCCGATGCGCGCGGAGACGAGGTCGGCGGTGAAGCGGCCGTGCGAGTCGAGCTGCGCGTTGGCCTGCGCGATGACCTTGTCTTCCTCGTCGAGCGCGGACAGATAGACGATTCGATCGGTGACGCGATTGTTTTCGACTTCGCGGTACGGCGTCTCGATGAAGCCGTACTCGTTGACCCGCGCGTAGGTCGAGAGCGCCGCGATAAGTCCGATGTTGGGACCCTCGGGGGTTTCAATCGGGCAGACGCGGCCGTAATGGGTCGGGTGAACGTCGCGGACTTCGAAGCCGGCGCGCTCGCGGGTAAGACCGCCGGGACCAAGCGCGGAGAGGCGGCGCTTGTGCGCGATTTCGCTGAGCGGATTGGTCTGATCCATGAACTGCGACAATTGCGAGGAGCCGAAGAACTCCTTGATGACGGCGGAAGCCGGCTTGTAGTTGACCAGCTCCTGCGGCATCAGGGTCTCGATATCCTGCAGGCTCATGCGCTCCTTGATCGCGCGCTCCATCCGGACCAGGCCGATGCGGAACTGGTTCTCGACCAGCTCTCCGACGGCGCGCACGCGGCGATTGCCAAGATGGTCGATATCGTCAACCTGGCCGTTGCCGTTCTTGAGATCCATGAGGTAGCGGACGACTTCGAGGATGTCCTCGCGGCGCAGCGTGCCCTGCTCGAGCGGCACGTCGATCTTGAGCTTGTGATTGAGCTTGAGGCGGCCGACCTTGGACAGGTCGTAACGCTCGGCGTTGAAGAACAGGTTGTTGAAGAAGGTGGTCGCGGTTTCCTGGGTCGGCGGATCGCCGGGACGCAGGCGGCGGTAGATCTCGATCACGGCTTCTTCGGGCGTGCCGAGCTTGTCCTGCGCGAGCGTCAGGCGCAGCGGACCGCCGCCGGGGGCGTCCTCGGTGAACAGCACTTCGATTTTTTTGACGCCGTGGCCCTTGAGCTTCTCGAGGGTTTCCTCGGTCAGATCCTCGTTGGTGCCAATCAGCACCTCGCCGGTGGTGGAATCGACGATATCGTGCGCGGAGACGCGGCCGACAATCTCGTCGAGTGCGATCGGAACTTCGCTGATCTTCGCCTGCTCCATCGCGCGCACGATGGCTTTGTTGAACTTGCGGCCCTCGCGCGCGAGCACCTCGCCCGACTTGGGATCCTTGACGTCGCGGCTGACCCGCGAACCGAGCAGATGGTCGGCGACGAACTGCTTGGTGTACTGCCTGGCGTCGAGGACGATAACGTCCTTGCGGTAGTAGTAGTTGAGGAGATCCTCGGTGGTCATGCCGAGCGCGCGCAGCAGGACGGTGGCGGGAAACTTGCGGCGCCGATCGATGCGGACGTAGAGCACGTCGCGCGGGTCGAATTCGAAGTCGATCCAGCTGCCGCGATAGGGAATGATTCGCGCCGAGTACAAAAGCTTGCCGGTGGAATGGGTGCGGCCCTTGTCGTGCTCGAAAAATACTCCGGGCGAGCGATGCAACTGCGACACGATGACGCGCTCGGTGCCGTTGACCATGAAGGTGCCGTTGCCGGTCATCAGCGGAATCTCGCCGAAGTAAACTTCCTGCTCCTTGACGTTCTTGATCGAGCGCCGGCCGTTCTCGACGTCCCAGATGACGAGCTGAATCTTGACCTTCAGCGGGGCCGCGTAGGTCATGCCGCGCTGATGGCATTCCTCGACGTCGTACTTGGGCGTGCCGAGCTCGTAGGAGACGAACTCGAGCGACGCGGTCTCGTTGAAATCCTTGATCGGAAAGACCGACTTGAAGACCGCCTGCAGACCTACGTCGGCGCGGTCCTCGGTCGAAACGCCGACCTGCAGGAAATCGTCATACGAGCGTTTCTGAATCTCGATCAGATTCGGAATCTCGATGATCTTCTTGATCTTGCCGAAAGAGCGGCGAATGCGAAGATTGCTCGTTACATGAACCTGGGCCATCAGCTACCTCACCGTGCGTGCGCCACAAACTTCGGCGCGCCGTGAAGCAATAGAGGACGCGGGCGCAGGGGTCTGCCCCGTGCCCACGGCTTCATCGATAAAGACCGTGTGAAATCCACGCGCGGCTGAAAGTCCCGCGCCGCGTGAATTTCCCGACCCTTTGTTGTGCGTCAAAAGGACTAAATCCTTCCTACTTCAGCTCCACGCTGCCGCCGGCGGCTTCGAGCTTCTTCTTGATCTCTTCGGCCTCGGCTTTGTTGACGCCCTCTTTGACCGCCTTCGGCGCTCCATCGACCAGGTCCTTGGCCTCCTTGAGGCCCAGTCCGGTCAATTCGCGCACGACCTTGATCACCTGGATCTTCTTGTCGCCCGAGCCGGTCAGCACGACGTTGAACTCTTCCTTCTCGGGCGCCGCCGCGGCCGCACCGCCGGCTGCCGGAGCGGCAGCCATCGCGACCGGAGCCGCAGCCGATACGCCGAGCTCGGTCTCGAGTTCCTTAACCAGCGCCGCTGCATCGATCAGGCTGAGGTTCTTCAGATAATCCTTGACCTGATCGCGGCTGAGTTGTGCTTCTGCCATGTTACCTTCTCTCCTTGTTCACGCTTCCGGGGAGATGTGGGAGCGCTTTTTCAGCGAAACCTCTTCCGGGCGTTGTGCATGAATTAAAATCACTAATCCTTAATCAGCCCTCAGACGCGGGCGCCGCTGCTTCAGGCGCAGGTTCCGATGAAGCTGCGGCCGGAGCCGCGGCGGCGGCGCCGTTCTTTTTTCCAATCGCGTCGATCACGCGCGCCAGGTACGAGCCCGGCTCGTTGAGCAAGCGGACCAACTGGGTCGCCGGCGCATTCAACAGGCCGAGCAACTGGCCGAAAATCACCGCGCGCGGCGGCAAAGCCGCCAGCGCCTGGACTTGCGCGGGCGTGAGCGCCTTGCCGTCGAGCACCGCACCGCGGAGCTTGAGCTTCTCGCCCAGCGGCCCGAACGACGCGAAGGTCTTGGCCAGCACGACCGGATCCTCGTAACTGAGGATAAGCCCGACCTGTCCGCCGAGGTTGCTGTCGAGCGCCGCGTAGGCGGTGCCCTTGATCGCGCGGCGGACAAGGGTGTTCTTGGCCACACGCATCTCGCCGCGCACGGCGCGCAAGCGCTTGCGCATCTCGGTCGATTCCGCCGCCGTCATCCCGCGGTATTCGGACACCAGCGCGATACTGGCGCGGCCGAAACTCTGGGTAAGATCATCGACCAGCGCGGTTTTTTCTGATTTGTTCATCTAATTATACCGACCAAGCTCCAACGAACGAAATCTTATGCGGCGGCCGCGAGCGCCTTGGGCGCCGCCTGCGCCGTATCGACGCGCACTCCCGGGCCCATCGTCGAGGAAATCGCGACGCTGCGAACGTAATTTCCCTTGGCGCTGGCGGGCTTGGAGCGAACGATCGCGCCGAGGATCGCGCGCACGTTGTCGAGCAGCTTCGACTCGCCGAAACTCAGCTTGCCCACCCGCGCGTGCACGACGCCGGCCTTGTCCACGCGGTAGTCCACCTTGCCGGCCTTGATCTCGGCGACCGCCTTGGCGACGTCGAAGGTGACGGTGCCAACCTTGGGATTGGGCATCAGGCCGCGAGGCCCGAGAATCTTGCCGATGCGTCCGACCTGGCCCATCATGTCGGGGGTGGCGATGACGCGGTCGAAGTCGAGCCAGTTCTCTTCCTGGATCTTCTTTATGATCTCGTCGCCGCCGACGAAGTCCGCACCCGCCTCGCGCGCCTCGCGCTCTTTCTCGCCCTTGGCGACCACCAGCACCCGCGCCACCGCGCCGGTTCCATGCGGAAGCACGATAGTGCCGCGCACGTTCTGATCGGCCTGGCGCGGATCGACGCCGAGGCGCACTGCTATCTCGACGGTCTCGTCGAACTTGGCGAGCTTGTTATCGACGACCAGCTTGACCGCTTCTTCGAGCGTGTAGCGCTTTTCGCGATCGATCTTCTTGGCCGCTTCCTTGTATTTCTTGCCTGCCATCTTCTTTGCCTTAATCGGTGACTTCGATGCCCATGCTGCGGGCGGTGCCCGAAACGGTATTGACGGCGGCAGCCAGGTCGGCCGCGGTCAGGTCCTTGAGCTTGGTCTTGGCGATTTCCTCGACCTGCGCGCGCGTGACCTTGCCGACCTTGTTCTTGTTGGGCATCGGCGAGCCCTTTTCGATTCCCGCCGCGCGCAGCAGCAGAATCGACGCGGGCGGGCTCTTGGTGATGAAGGTAAACGAGCGGTCGGCATAGACGGTGACTATCACCGGGATGACGAGGCCCTGCATGTTCTGGGTCTGGGCGTTGAAGGCCTTGCAGAACTCCATGATATTGACGCCGCGCTGTCCGAGCGCGGGGCCCACCGGCGGCGAGGGATTGGCCGCGCCGGCGGGAATCTGCAGCTTGATCGATCCGACTACTTTCTTAGCCACTTTAAAATCGTTCCTGGTTGCTCAGCCGCGAACGCCGCCTGCGCGCGCGCATCGGCTGCGCGCATCCGGCGAATCGAGTGTTTTTTCGTTGTTTCAGGCCTTCTCTACCTGCACAAAATCCAGTTCGACCGGAGTTGCGCGGCCGAAGATCGAGATCAGAACGCGCACCTTGCCCTTTTCGGGCTTGACTTCCTCGACGGTGCCGTTGAAGTCCTGGAAAGGGCCGTCAACGACTTTGATCGCCTCGCCCACCTCGAACAGCACCTTGGGCTTGGGCCGCAGGGCGCCTTCCTCCATCTGCTGCTCGATCTCTTCGACTTCGGACATCGGAACTTCGGGCGGATTGGTGGAATGGCCGACGAAGCCGGTAATTTTCGGGGTGTTCTTGATGACGTGCCAGGTCTCGTCGTCGAGCACCATCTGCACGAAGATGTAGCCGGGGAAAAACTTGCGGCTGGAGACCTTGCGCGCGCCGCCCTTGCCGAGTTCCTGCACGCGCTCAATGGGCACCAGCACCTTGCCGATTTTGTCTTCCTTGTGGAGCGAGCGCACCCGCTCCTCGAGCGCGGCCTTGGCCTTGTGCTCATAGCCCGAGTAGGTATGGATGACATACCATTTCATCGCGGGCTTGGCGGTCTCGGTAATCGGTTCAGTCATTTCAATGAGCAGCTCTGCGTCCGGTCGTTGGTCCCTAGCGGAGCAGCATCTGCACGCCGCGAACCGCGAAAAAGTCGATCACTCCGAGCCACAAAGCCATCACAAACGTCAAACCCACGACCACAATGGTGGCCTGCATGGTTTCCTTGGGCGAGGGGTAATGGACCTTGGCAAGCTCCGTCCATGCTTCCGTGACGAAACTTACGCCCTGATTGAAGTAACTTTTCAGACTATCCATATTTCGTGCCTAAATCAAGAACCGCGTAATTGCTTCGGTTTTACCGCTGTCATTTTTGGCGGGCCAGCCAGGAGTCGAACCTGGAACCCTCGGATTTGGAGTCCGATGCTCTGCCAATTGGAGCTACTGACCCTCTCTTTTCAATGTACTTTCGAGCGTCGAGGCTCAGTCGACCCCGAACCCATTTTTTCCCAATCTACCAGCAAGCGTGAGTGGCTCACTCGAACTTGGGCGATCAAGAAATTTTGCCTTCCTTGTGCACGGTATGCGCGCGGCACTTCGGACAGAATTTCTTGATCGAAAATTTGTCGGTCTGCGTCTTCTTGTTCTTGGTCGTGGTGTAGTTGCGTGATTTGCAACCGTCGCACGAAAGCGAAATCAGATCTCTCATTGTTTTCGTTGTCCGCCTTGAAAAATTTTTCCGCCGCTCAGCCGGCGCAAATTTGGAAAGCCCACGACGGGATTCGAACCCGTGACCTCTTCCTTACCAAGGAAGTGCTCTACCGACTGAGCTACATGGGCATTCGTGCTCTGCTCAACCGGAACAATCGTTGCCCAAAAAAACAAAAGTCCATTCGCCAAAAAAACTGCCGCCGCTCCGACCCATCGCCGGATGGTTTTTTTTGGAGCGGGAAACGGGACTCGAACCCGCGACCCCGAGCTTGGAAGGCTCGCGCTCTACCAACTGAGCTATTCCCGCTCTCTCCGTCGAACTCATCATTATACTGGTGGAGAGGGGAGGATTCGAACCTCCGTAGGCATAAGCCGGCAGATTTACAGTCTGCTCCCTTTGGCCACTCGGGAACCTCTCCTCCCAAGGCTATCGTGCCGACCAAGCCGATGGCGAGAATCGAACTCGCAACCACCTGATTACAAATCAGGTGCTCTACCGTTGAGCTACATCGGCAAACGACGTTAAGAGGAGAAAGCTATTCGCCGCCGCCGCAAGTGTCAAGCTAAACGGCGTTTGCGGGTCTGCTTCTTGCATCGCGCCGACCGCGGGCCCCAGCTCACATTCGACAGATTGCGGCGCGAAAACTGCACCTCGCGGTTCCCCAGGTGACAGCACAATACTTGCGATGTTCGGCCTCGTCGCGGAAATTGTTTGGCATGACCGAAACTCAAGCCACCTGCCAGCAGCGCCCTCATCGATCTCGAATGGGCCAGGGTTTACGCCGACCGCATCAAGGGCGAACTCAAGCTGATCGCCAAGACGCTGTCGGAACTCAACGTTCATGGGATGCATCCGCATCTCGCCAAGGGAGCCGCTACTGCTGAAAACGCAAATGAAGCAAGCCAGCCAGCAGGTTGGCGGGATGAGAAAAATCGCGAGCCAGTGCGAAACCAACTGGATGAACACTGTGAAGCGAGCGCTGGCGGCGTCAAAAAAGACCGCCAAGAGCAGATCGCAAAGTTCTTAGGCGCTAACCTGGCTGCTTGGCGGCGCAGCGGCGGCGGGCGATTTCGAACAGCGCCACCGCCGCGGCGACCGATACGTTGAGCGAGCCGACCTTCCCGCGCATCGGGATGTCCACGACAAAATCCGCACCCTTCTTCACGATGTCGCGAACGCCGCGCCCCTCGGAGCCGACGATGATCGCGAGCTTGCGCGAGGTGTCCAGCGCGTAGATCGACGTATCGCCGCCGGGCGCGAGCGCCGCGGTCCAGTAGCCCGCCTCTTTGAACTGCTCGATCGTGCGGGCGACGTTGCCGCATCGCGCGATCTTCAGATGGATCCACGCACCGGCCGACGACTTGACCGCCGCGGGCGTGATGCCCGCGGTTCGGTCCTTCGCGATGACGATCGCGCCGACGCCGGCGCCTTCCGCCGAGCGCATCAGGGCGCCCAGGTTGCGCGGATCGGTAACGCCGTCCACCAGCACGATCGGATCGGGCTGGGCGGCGAGAATATCCTCGAGCGGCGTGTACTCGTACTCGCGCATCAGGGCCGCGATTCCCTGATGGCGGGCTGCCGGTCCCGCCAGTCGCTCCAATCCGGCATCATCGGCAAACTCGACGCGGCCTCCGCCGGTTCTGACGAGGTCGATCTCAGCCGCGAAGCGCCGCTCGTCGCCGGATTTCACGTAGAGCACTCGAATCGATCCGGGCGCGGCGGCGACCAGCTCGCGGATTGGCTCGACGCCATAGACGATTTCGCGATCGTTGCCGCTGACGCGCCGAGGCTCGCGCTCGCCCGCGTCCGCACGCCGAGAATCGCGCACCGGGGCCGGCGCCGCCGCCGGTTTGGCGGTGGACGCGGGCGAATGCCGGCGCGGCGGAGTCGGCGCGTTGCGGTTGAAGCGTGGATTGCGGCCCTTGTCGCGAAAGTCTCTCATCGGGGGCGATACTATCAGAGCGTCGCGCAAGTAGCTGTCCCGGTCCGCGAGAAGAAAATCGAAACGCCAAGTTTCAATCGTGCGTCGGGATGTCTAGACTTGAGCGCGACTCCTTGCCGGCGGCAGGGATCTAACCATGAGACTCGCAATCCCGGGATTTGCCATCATCGACCGCTACGTCGCGCGCGAGGTGCTTGGGCCGTTCGCGGTCGACGTCGGCCTGCTGACCTTCGCGCTGGTCACCGGCAAGTTGCTGAAGCTGATGGACATGGTCGTCAATCACGGCGTCAGCCTCGGCGAGGTGATCGGGATCATCGGGTACATCATGCCGGCCTTTTTGGAACTCACGTTTCCGATGGCGGTGCTGCTCGGAGTGTTGATGGGATTCGGGCGGATGTCGAGCGATCAGGAGATGACCGCGGCGCGCGCCTGCGGCATCAGCTTGTATCGGCTGGCGGTGCCGGTGATGCTGGTGGCGATGTGCGTGTACGCGCTTTCGAGCTACTTCGCGTTCTCGCTGCGGCCGTGGGCGAATTCCAATCTGCGCAACAAGCTCTACGAACTCAGCCAGACCCGGAGCAGCGCCGGGCTGAAGGAAAAAGTCTTCAACAGCAATTTCCCCGGCCTGGTCGTTTATGTCGACGAGATGTCCGAGACCGATTCCAGTCTGAAGGGCGTCATGATCTCGGACGCGCGCGATCCGCACAACCAGAACACGATAATCGCCAAGCATGGAACGATAGTGCCCGACCCGCATGACAAGTCGATCACGCTGCGGCTGTTCGACGGTTCGATCTTCGGCGCCGAGCGCGCCAACAACGTGACTCACGTGACCAGCTTCAAGACCTACGATCTCAGCGTCCGTCCCGAGGCGGGGCTGGACGTGAGCGAGCAGGACCCGGACGAAATGACGTACCCGGCGCTGCGCGCCGACATCAAGGCGGCGCGCGCCAAAGGGAAACCCGACTACAACGCCGAGACCGAGATGGCGAGCAAGTTTACCGTCCCGTTCGCCACGATGCTGTTCGCGCTGCTGGGTATCTCGCTCGGGCTCAAACCGGCGCGCGGCGGCCATTCGGAGCGTTTCGGCGTCAGCGTCGCGCTGTTCTTTCTGTATTACTCGCTGATGCGCGTGGGTGAGACGCTGGCGCAGCGCGGCAAGCTCGACGCGTGGCTCGCGATGAGCATCCCGGACATCGTATTCATGGCGCTGGCCGCCTGGTTCTTCTATCGCGCCGCCTCCGACAAGGGCGACCAGGGCCGCGGCCCCGGCGACGTCATCTGGGATCTCGTCGAGCGCTACGAACGCAGCAGGCAGGCCGCGTGAGACTTAAACGCCTTTCGCCGGTGATGGACCGCTTCATCGCGGGCCAGTTTTTCGGCCCGTTCATGGTTTGCCTGGCGGCTTTCACCGCGGCCTATCTGCTCGGCGATATGTTCGATCGATTCGACGATTTGATCCGCTATGGCGGGCTGGGGTTATTGGGGCTGGAGTACTTCGCGCTCAAGCTGCCGCTGATCGTCTCGCAGGTTCTGCCGGTGGCGTGCCTGGCCGGCGTGTTGCTTGGCTTCGCGCTGCTCAATCGATCCGGAGAGGTGCTGGCCTGCCAGCAACTCGGCATCAGCCGGCTCGGGATGGCGATGCCGGTGCTGATAGTCGCGGTGCTGATCTCGGGTTTTGATTTTATCATCAGCGAAACAGTGGTTCCGGCCGCGACCCGCGAGGCGAAGTATATCTACTCGGTGGAACTCAAGAAGCGCCAGCTCAAGGCGGTCTTCGCCAACCGGCGCATCTGGGTGCGCGTGCGCGACGGATTCATTTCGGTTGACAGCTACGACCAGAAAAACGCCCGGCTCGGCGGCATCACCCACTATCAACTCGACAGCACTTTCGGACTCAAGGACCTCGAACATGCGGCGAGCGCGCAATGGAACGGCCACGGCTGGGTTAAGAGCGGCTTGAATTCGTTCCAGATTGCCGAGGGCGGCAACGTGACCACAACCGGCGCCGGGCGCCTCGATCTGGGACTGACTCCTGCCGATTTCGGCCTGCTGCGCTTCGACCCGGAGGAGTTCAGCTTGTGGGAACTCGACCGCTACATCGCCGATCTGCGCAGCAAGGGACTCGACCCGGGCGGGTACGTAGTCGATCGCGATCTTAAGTACGCGATGCCGCTGGCGTGCCTGATAATGGCCGCGCTCGGGATGGCGCTCAGCCTCGATCCGCTGCCGCGCAACCTGAGTCTGGGCCGCAGCTTCGGGTTGGCAATCGTGATCGGCTTCGCCTACTGGACCTCGCTCGGAATCACGTCGGCGCTGGGCCGTTCGGCGCTGCTGCCCGCGGTAGTCGCCGCGTGGATTCCGAATCTCATGTTCGCGATGATCGCGGCCGCGATCTTCCTGTTCGGCGAAGAACGCTGACCGCCGCTATGCACGTGCGTGCGGGTTCAGCCGCCGATTTGGTACATCGAACGGTCCTGCGTCGAGCGGCCTTCGAGCAGGTGATGCCCGGTGGGCTTCAACTCGACCGCGCGCTTGAGGATTCGCGCGACGTCGGCGATCACGTCGCCTGAATTCGAGCGCAACGCCTTGCGCACGTCGAGTTCGTCGTCATTGAGCAGGCACAGGTGGAATTTTCCGTCCGCCGTCAGCCGCATCCGGTTGCAGGTTCCGCAGTAAGGCTCGCTGACCGGACTGATGAAGCCGACCACGCCGCGCGCGCCCGCAAGCCGGAAGTTGCGCGACTCGTCGGCCGGATTTTCGGACGGGATTTCGGTAAGCGCGCCGAGCGCCGCCTCGATTCTGCGCCGGGTCTCGATGTTGGACACGTAGCGCTTCATCGACAACGTCGCGCATTCGCCGCCGCCCAGCGGCATCAGCTCGATGAATCGCACGTGCCAGTCGCGCTCGAGCGTCAGGCGCGCCAGCTCGACGACGTCGGATTCGTTGTAGCCGGCCGTCACCACCGAGTTGAGCTTGATAGGGGTGAGGCCCGCCGCTTCGGCCGCGACGATCCCGCGCCAGATTTTCTCGAAGCTGCCCCATCGCATCTGCCGCTCGACGGTCGCCGGGTCCAGGCTGTCGAGATGCACGTTGATGCGATTCAGCCCCGCGCGTTTCAGCGCCGGCCCAAGCTCCGTGAGCAGGAGCGCGTTGGTGGTCAGCGCCACGGCGCCAACTCCGGGCACGCGAGCCAGCCGCTCGACTATCTCGACGAGATCGAGCCGCAGGGTCGGCTCGCCTCCGGTCAGCCGGAATTTTCGAAAGCCCACGCCGACGGCGGCGCGCGCGACGGTTTCGAATTCCGCCGGGGTCAGCAACTCGTCTTTGGGAAGAAAGCGCAACCCCTCCAGCGGCATACAGTAAACGCATCGCAGGTTGCATCTGTCGATTACCGATAACCGCAGGTAATCTATCTCGCGGTTGAACGAGTCGCGGGGCATGAACGCATAGTTATCGGAGCAACCCGCGCGAAACAACTGAACGCCGGGCCGCGCTGGACGGGCGCTCAATCTTGCCAATTTGTACGCAGCGCCTAGTATCATTGGCATTGGGGTGAATGGTGGCGTGAACATGGTTTATCGATTGCGCGGCAACTCGCGATTGAATCTGGTAGTGATGCTCGCCGCCGCGATCGCCGCATTGGGAGTCCTGGCGACCGCGGCTTCGAGCTATGCGGCCGGCGCGAATCGCGCCGCATCCGACGCGGTCGTTGCCGCGGCGGAAAAAACGATCATGCAAGCCGGTCAGTCCAATCCTGTCGATTCAAAGCAGATCCACCAGGCGATGGACAAGCTGCATGAGGCGCTGCGCATCGATCCTCGCAACGATTCAGCGTACGTGGACCTCGGCTTTTGCTACGGCGTGCTGCGCGACGGCGACAGCGCGATCCAGATGTACCGCACGGCGACCGAGATCAATCCGTCGGGCAGCAACTTCATCGAGCTGTCCGACGTGTACCTGCGCGTCGGCGACGCTGAGGACGCGCTGCTGGCGGCCAACGCCGGAATAATCAAGGAGCCCCGCAACGCGCGGCTCTACAACGCCAAGGGCATGGCGTTGAACGATTTGCAGCGTTTCGGCGAAGCCGAAGACGCCTGGGAGAAGGCGCTCAAGCTCAATCCCAATCTGAAAGTCGCGCAGGTAAATCTAGACGCACTCAACGGCGGCCAAAGCGGCCGCGGCAGTATCGTCAAGCATCCGCAGCAACCGCCGGCCGGCTCGACGCACTAGTCGCCCGTGATCGGACGCTCGGGCTCCCCCGCGCAATATGCGCATCGGCAGAGATTCCTGAGCTGGGGCATCGTGTAGATGGTCTCGTGGCCGTCAACCCATCCGATAAACACCGCCGCTTCGCCCAGCCGCGAAAGCTGGCGCATGCGGATGCTAGCGGGCGGCACCTCGCCGTTCACGTTGCCCTTGCACGCGTCGCACGGACATCGGCGGCGTAAATTTTCCAGCGGGAGAATGCTGTCGTGACCGTCAACCCATTGCACGCCGACGGCGTAGCGCCCCACTTCGTGAAGCCCTCTGATCTTCGGAGTCTTTGACTTGATAAGCGCCATCGGTGCAGTCTCTGCGCAAGTATATCTCCCGCGACGCCGGCAAAGAATATCCAGACTAATGGATTCGGCTGAAATCGAAGAAGTGCGCGGCGCGCTCGAGCGCCTGACCGCCGGCGCCAGCCGCGAGCTGCTCGCCAAGCAACCTCATTGGGGCGACGCGATTCTGTGCGACGGCCTCGTTTACGCCGCGCGCGCGCTTAATACCGACGCCCCGGTCGAGGCGGCGCGCCGATGGTTCGCGCCAAAGCTCGCGGCGGGTCCGCGCACCAACGGATGGTTCTGGTTCTGGGCGGCCGAAGCGCTCCCGGCGCTCGACCTGCACCTGAAGACCGGCGACCCGCGCTACCTGGAGTACGCGCGCGCGATCGTCGGCTTCATGGAAAATTCAGCCGCGCGAACTCCCGACGGCGCCTTCGTCCCGCATCCACCGGCGCTCGAAGTGTGGATCGACGTCTGCTACTTCACCGCGCCCGCGATCGCATTGCTGGGCCGAATCTCGGGCGACGCCGCGATGATCGAGCGCGCCGCGGATCAGATGATCCTTCATCGCGATCACCTGGCCGACTCCGGCAGCGGACTTTTCTGGCACGTCGCCTACGCTGACCGCAACTCGCATTCGCCGTGTCTGTGGGCGCGCGGCAACAGCTGGTTTTCGATCGCGGCGCCGCAAGTGATCGCCGAAATCGAGGCGGCCGGCCTGCTTCAACCGCTGGCTGCAAAGGTTGAGAAGATACGCGAGGCGCTGGCGCTTCAACTCAACAAAGTCGCATCGCTGCAGGACCAGTCCGGCTTGTGGCACACCGTGATCGATCGCGATGACTCGTACCTCGAGGCGTCGGCGGCGGCCGGATTCGCGCTCGCGCTCGGCCGCGCGATTCGGACCCGGCTCGGCGGTCTCGACGAGGCTCGCGCGCGCGCGGCGTACTCGCGCGCGCTTGGTGCGATTTGCGCGAACGTCGACTCGCACGGAGCGTTCACGGGCGTATCGCAGCAAACGCCGCCGGGGGACTTTGCCTTTTACAATTCGATCGAAATCGGGACGGCGCCGTTCGCAACCGGCGTATGCCTGATGGCGCTCACCGAGGCGGTCGCGACCTGGGAAACAAGAAAGCCCTAGTGAGCCCGGGCGATGATGCTGTCGGCGGCGACGATGCTCGACGCGTTCTTCCGAGGAGGCCGTCTGCGACTACAGGGCGAGTTGAAGCCGGAGAGTTAACCGGAAATCCCGGCTTAAATCGGTGTGTTCGGGGAAAAAGCGTGGGCAGCATCAGCGCGATGGACGAAAAGACCGGTCGCAAGTTCTACCTTGACGATCCGGATGATCTTCAGCCCGGCGACAAGCTGGTGTTCCTCCTGAGCCTGCACGGCGGTGGTTCGATCGGCGCATGGCAGCGCGCCTACTTCCCGGCTTTCCAATTCAAAGAGAAGTATCGCCTGGTAATAGCCACGCCATCTGCGGCCACCAAGGAGCCATGGCGGCACTGGGTGGGAGAGGCCGACGACGCCCATCTGCGCAATATCGTGGACTACGTGTTCGACAGGTATGGCAAGGACAACATCGCCTCGTTCTGGCTCGTTGGCCATTCCCAAGGCGGCATGACGGCCAACCGCCTCCTCGGTGACAACTTCTTCAAGGACCGAGTTGACGGCTGGCTCAGCCTCTCTGGCGGGAGGATCGGGCCGATCGAGCTACCGGCATCCTTCTTCGTCCCCATAGGTGGGCTGCCGCCCCCGATGCCGGCCCAGGGCGACGACAGACCCCGCCCAGGCCGCGCCACGGCGCCCGACTGTGACATCTCCTTCATCTTCGCGACGGGCGAGCATGAGATGGTCGCGCTGCCATCGACTTCGCCATGGGCCGACAAATACGGGGCCGGCCCGCGAGTGAGGCTGGCCGATGTAATCGATGACGAGCCCGGCCAAATCTACGACACCATCCGCGAGGGGAAATCGACCCCGGCCTGGGGTTTGTCGCCTCGACCAGGCACGGCTCAGGTGTATCTCTACCCCAATGCCCGAGGCGGACGCCTGATCGCCGACGTCGTGCGCCTTGATAAGGGCCACACCGAGGGACTGGAGCCGAGGATCACCGAAGCGCTTATCAAGATGATGGTCGCGGCACCCGGCGGGAAAGGCAGGCGTAGCAGTTAGGAGACGGCGCCCTTGCTAATCACTCTGCGTAAGTAGCCCGCGGCGCGGCGAACAATCGCGCGGCGAAGTCACGATTTCACTGTTTCACTATTTCACTCGGCGTCAACCAGCCGTTAATGCCTCGGTAACCTTGATTTGGCACGACTGGCCAACTGGTGCGGCCAATATTCGGACGCGACCATCGGGAGGAAGAACAAATCATGGGCATGCGGAAGACCGCGATTGTAGCGCTGATAGCGTTGGCCGGGATGAGCGCCGCCGTGCAGCCGGGGGTATCGTTTGCGCAGCCTGCTCCGGGCGCATCGGCAAGCACGCAGATGGCATCGAGTCTGTCGCCCGATGACAAAGCCGCGCTGTTGAAAAAGCTTCAGGATGCCAAGCAGCACGACAAGATCGCGCGCCGGGGATGGTCGCAGGAGCCGTTGACGCAGGCCACCTACGACAAGAAGATCGACGAAATCAAGGATTTGATAAAGAAGCTCAACAAGGGCGAGGACTTCCCGCTGAGCGCGGTTGACAAAGCGGTCGCCTCACCGAAAAGCGCCCCGTATTAGCCTGACCGGGCCCTGCCAGTATCCGGGCTAAACTCCGCGCGCATTGCGTGGCGGCGCCGATTCTCCTTGCTCAGGGTGCTGGCGATGGCCCCTGGCGGCGCTCGTCCACCAGCTTGCCTTCATGGAGCCGCAGCGCGCGCCCGACGCTGCGCGTCAACTGCTCGTTGTGGGTTGCGATCACCAGCGTGATCCCCAGCTCGCGATTGAGCTTGTGAAACAGCTCGTGCACTTCTTCGGCCGTATGCGGATCGAGATTGCCGGTCGGCTCGTCGGCGAGCAGCAGCTTGGGCCGCAGCACCACCGCGCGCGCCACCGCGACGCGTTGCTGTTCGCCGCCGGACAGTTCCGCCGGCCGGCGCCGCAGCTTGTTGCCCAGCCCGACGATTTCCAGCATCTCGGTCGCCCGCCGGCCCGCTTCGGCGTCGTTGATGCGGCTGATCAACGCCGGCATCATCACGTTTTCCAGCGCCGTAAAGTCCGCCAGCAGGTAATGGAACTGGAAAACGAAGCCGAGCTTCAGGTTGCGGAACTCCGCCAGCGATTTCTGATCGAGCGCGAACAGATCCTCGCCCTCGAAATAAATCTTGCCTGCGGTCGGCTCTTCCAGGCTCCCCATGATATGCAGCAGCGTGGACTTGCCGGTTCCCGATTGCCCCACGATCGCGATCTCCTCGCCCGCCTGCACCGTCAGATCCAGGCCGTGCAGCACGCGAATCTCGCGATCGGCGTCATAGAATGTCTTGTCGAGGCCGCGCACCTCGATTAGGCGCCCCTTGGCCTGGTTTGGTTTTGCCTTCGTTGCCGCGGCGCCGCGTCCCTCACTCATAGCGAATCACCTCGACCGGCGAGAGCCTCGCCGCCTGCAATGCCGGGTAGATCGACGCAAGCAGGCACAGCACGATCGTCGCCACCGCAACCGCGATGAAGTTCCATGGATTCAGCTCCACCGGCAGCGCGTTCACCATGAACATGTCGGCCGGCAGATGAATCAGATGATACCTGCCTATCAGGTACGCCGTCACGAATCCCGCGCCGTCGCCCAAAATCGTGCCGACCACGCCCAGCGCCGCGCCCTGGCACAGAAAGATCGACGCCACCGACGCCGCCCGCGCACCCATCGTGCGCAAGATCGCAATCTCCTTGCGCCGCTCCATCACCACCATCACCTGCGTCGCAATAATGTTGAAGGCCGCCACCAGCACGATCAGCAGCAGCACCATGAAATAGGTGAACTTCTCCAGCTTGAGCGCGGAGAACAGCGGCGCGTTTGCCGTCGTCCAATCCGAGACCTCGAAGTCAGGCCCCGCCATCGCCGCGATCCGGGCGCGTATCGCCGGGGCGTCGAACATGTTGACCAGCCGCAACTCGAGCCCGCTTTCGAGCGACGCATCGTCGGCCAGCAACGCGCGTCCGTCCTTCAACGCGACGAAGATCAGCGTCGAGTCGAACTCGTACATGCCCGAGTGAAAGAACCCCGTCACCACGAATCGCTTGAGCCGCGGAGGCCCGATCCCGGCTCCCAGGCTCGCCGGCGAAATCAGTATTACCGGCTCGCCCGGCCTCACCCCCAGCTCGAACGCCAGCGACTTGCCGATGATCGCACCGGGCAGCTCGACCTGCCGCTTGACGCCTTTTTCCACGATCGTCACCGGATGCGTCGTCTCGAGGTCCGCGAGCGTCCCGTTCTCCAGCGTGTCGTTTAATTCCTTGAGCACCGGATTGTCGTGCGGCTGGACCCCGCGGATAATTCCGCCCGACACCAGCCCCGCGCCGCCCGAGTCCGTGCTCGAGACCGCCATCACCTGCGACGTGACGAACGGCGCCACTGCTACCACTCCCGGTATCGCGGCGATCTTCCGCTCGAGCCCGCTGGGGTTCCACACCCCGCCGTCGCTGCGCTCGATGGTTACCTGCGGCGTAAAGGTGAGCAACAGGCCGCGCAGATTTTTCTCGAATCCGCTCATCACCGATAGCGCCAGCGACAGCGCGAACGTGCCGAACGCTATCCCGGCCAGCGAGATGATCGCGATAAGCGAGACGAATCGTTCGCGCCGCCGCGCGCGCAAATATCGCAGGCCTATCAGGAGTTCGTAGCGCAACGCGTCACCTTCGCAGCCCGTCGTCGAGCCTGCAAGCACCTGGGTCCCTTGGCTTCGCCGGGGACGACCGGGCAAGGCAGGCTCGCTTCTTTTGTGTTCGATTGAATCAAATCGGGTCGGAGATCGTCTCGGTGATCGTCATAGTCGCCGAGCCCCGCGACCATTGCAACGATTCCCTGTTGCGCTGCGCAGCGGCCGTGAAATATGCTCACGACGTTTTGACCCGAAATGCGGAGGATGCTCGGATGAACCGTCTATTGGCTGCGGCGTTTGCCGCCGCAGTGCTGATTTGCGCTGCCAGCATCCGCTCCCCCGCGTTCGGCGACGATCCCGCGGCGCTGCCCGCCCATAATACAATTACAATGAACTTCCAGAACGTGGAGATTCCCGTTCTTGCCAAGTTCATCAGCGAGATCACCGGCCGCAACTTCATCATCGACGAATCCGTGCGCGGCAAGGTAACCATCATCTCGCCGAGCAAGGTCACTCCCGAGCAGGCCTACTCGATCTTTCAATCCGTCCTCCAGGTGAAAGGCTTCACCACCGTTCAGGCCGGCAAGGTCATCAAGATTGTGCCCGCGCGTAACGTGCGTTCCTCCGCCGCGCTTACCGAATCGCAAGTCCCCACCGAGACCAAGGGCGACGAGTATGTCACCCGCATGATCCGGCTCAAAAATATCGACGCCGCTTCCGTCATCGGCGTGATCCAGCCGATGGTTTCGCACGACGGTCTGATCGCCGCGTTTCCCCTGGACAACACCATCATCGTCACCGACGACGCCTACAACGTCGAAAGACTGGTGCAGATAATCAGCAGCCTCGACGTGCGCGGCGAACAGCAGACCATTGTCGTCGTTCCGCTCAAGCTGGCTTTTGCCACTGAGCTTGCGCCCGAGATCGATGCGCTCATGACGGCCAAGATGCAAGGCGCCGGCGCAAGCCCCCAGGGGGCACGCCCCCCAATGGGTGTCGCGCCGTCGGCCACCGGCGGCGCCGGCACGGGTTACAAGGTTATCCCCGACGAACGCACCAATTGCCTGATCGTCATGGCGCCGCCGCTTCAGATGCGCGAGATCCAGGAAATAATCGCCAAGCTCGACGTTAGTCCGCCGCTGGCCACCTCGCGAATCCACGTCTACCGGCTCAAGAACGCGCAGGCGCTCGAGATGGTCCAGGTGCTCAACACCCTGCTCAACGGCGGCGGCGGCCCGAGCACTATGTCGCCCACCACCGGCAAGGGTTCGCTCGGCCGCTCGAGCTTTAACAGCGCTGCCAGCGGCGGAATGGGCGGCAGCGCCACGGGCTTTGGCGGTATGGGCGGTATGGGCGGAATGGGTGGCATGGGCGGTGGCGGGATGGGCAGCATGGGCGGCGGCGCGATGGGCAGCATGGGCGGCGGCTCGAGCTTCGGCGGAACCAACGGCTCCGGCGGCTTCGGCGGCGGTAGTGGCGGCGGCGGGATGATCAGCCGCGGCGGCTCCTCCAGCACCGGTCCGGCGTCGGCCAGCTCTCAGGGCAAGACCGTCGATTTCTCTTATCCGGTAAATATCACCGCCGATCCCGCAACCAACGCGATGGTTATCAGCGCATCGCCGCAGGATTGGCAGACCCTCAAGCAGATTATCGAGGAGCTCGACACCCCGCGCGTCCAGATTTTCGTCCAGGCCGTCATCGTCGAGGTCAGCGCCGAGCGCCAGCGCCAGTTGGGCGTCAATTTCCAATACGCCGAGGGTGGCGGAAGCGTTTTCGGCTCCGGCACGCTCAATTTCGGACAGCTTCAGAATACCCTTTCCAACCCGCTCGGTGTGACCGGCCTGGGCCTGGGCCTCGCCTCGAACACCACCTGTACGATTTCTGCCGCGGCTCTGGCTGCGGCTCAAGCCGCCACCGGGGCGGCGACCGGGACCACGACGACCACCACTACCGGCAACTTGACCCTCCCCTGCGATGCCGTGCTCCTCCTGGCGCTTGAAACCGACACTCATGCCGACGTGCTCTCCGCCCCGACTCTGCTCACCTCCGACAATGAAGAAGCGATGATCGTCGTGGGCGAGAACCTGCCTTTCGTCGGCTCGTCGGCGGCCAACGCCGGATTACCCGGACAAATCTTCAACTCGGTCGACCGCCAGAACGTCGGCATCACGCTCGATATCGTGCCGCAGGTCTCCGAGGGCGATTACGTGAAGCTCGACCTCTACGAGGAAGTTTCCAACGTCGTCAACGGCACCGCCAACAACACCCTGGGCCCTACCACGACCATTCGCTCCGCCTCGACCAGCGTGATGATCCAGAACCATCGCACTGCGGTTATCGGCGGCCTGCTCTCCAGCCAGGATACGGTCGATAATCAGGGCGTTCCGTTCATCTCCGACATCCCGGTAATCGGAAACTTTTTCAGCAACAAGAGCAGCGACAAGCAGAAGGACAACCTGATCGTCTTTCTGACCCCCCATATTGTTCGCAACAAGAGCCAGCTGCGCGATCTCGCCCTCGACGAGCGCCAGGAGTTCGTCAACTCGCTCGGCCGCAAGGAAATTCACGATTTGCCCGCCTCGCAGATCCGCCAGATCTACCAGCCGAGCTTCTCGATTCCTGTTTCTCCCAAGGCTGACCTGAGCGCGCCCTACAGTGGCCCTGGGTCTTCTCCGGGTGCCGAATATCCCGGCGCTGCGACCGGCTCCGCGCCCTCCGGCTATGAAAGCGAAACTCCCTTCAATAGCACCGAGGTCGGTCCGACCTCGATGAACGTGACGACGACTACCAGCTCCTCGACTGCGACTTCGGCGAACGCGGCCAGCGCCCCGCCGTACTCGGCGGCGTCCCGACGAATTGTTACCACCGGGCCTGCTGCGCCGCTGGATTCCGGCGCCGGCAAAGTCTCGGCAGCACCAGCCGCCGCCGCCACTGCGGGCGTAACTCCCGGCATCGCCCCCTGACTCCTCCCGCTAGATGTTCTCAGCGGGCGAAGCCCGCATCTTTGTCTTAACCGGCGGGAATCAGTTAACAACGAACCCCGCAAGCGGCTTCGCATTCTTAAAAGCTACAATTAACCATGGCCAGGCAAATCGGTCCCGTTCAGGCCCGAATCGAATACACGGGCATCACCGCCGTCACCGCGGCGCTGCGTGCGATGCCGCTGGAACGGGCGGTGCGCGCGGGCGCCCGGCTGGGAGGATGGGCGATGAATTTCGATCGCCCCAACCGGCCGATTGCGCTCAAAAACCTCGAGATCGCTTTCCCCGAGATCACCCCGGCGGCGCGCCTGGCAATTTTGCGCAAGATGTATCGCAGTTGGGGCCGCGTGCTCGCCGAATGGACCCACTTGCCCGAACTCAGCCGCGCCAACATCGAGCAGGTCGTTACCTACGAGGGCAAGGAGCATTGGGACGAAGCCGAACGGCGCTCCAACGGCCGCGGCATTCTGGTGCTGACCGCACATTTCGGAAATTTCGAGCTCCTGCCGATCGCGCACTCCATCTACGGCTACCACCTCGCCATGGTTTATCGACCGCTGCGCAATCCGCTCATCGACGCCGCCGTTTGCGCCGAGCGAGTCCGCCACGGGAACAAAATGATCGAGCGCAAGGCGGGCGGGCGCGAGATGATGCGGATGTTGCGGCAGAACTGGATGATCGCAGTCGCGCTCGACCTCGACGTGCGCAGGGGCGTGTTCGTCGATTTCTTCGGGATGCCCGCGTGCACCAGCGACGCGATGGCGCGGCTGTCGATCGCCACCGGCGCGCCCGTGCTGCCGGCCTTCATGGTGCGCGAGGACGACTCGATTCATAACAAGATCAAAATTCTGCCCGCCATCTACGCCGAGAAGACTCGCAACCGCGACGCTGCCGTGCGCGAGTACACCCAGCGCTACACCGGCGCGATCGAGCAGATGATCCGCGAGCATCCCGATCATTGGAACTGGATTCACCGCCGCTGGAAAACCCGCCCGCCCGGCGAACACCGCTTCTACTAACCCGCGCGCCTCCCTCTTTGCGGGATTATCCCGCCCGTTGCCCGTCTCCCCCGCATCAACCGCAGACAATCGAGAGCGCGCACGCGTTGAAAATTGCTTTATCAACACCCTCCTTAAAAAAATCGCCGACCGTTCCAAAAGACCTGCTCATGAGGTATTGATATCGGGATAAGGAGCGCTTGTAGGCGGATCGACAATGACAACCTGGTATCCCATCGCCGTGACCCTGTTTGTCGCCGGCGTGATCGTCGGCCTGCTGTGCACGATCAACATGCTCATCGGTCCCAAACGCGCCGGTGCTGAGGTCAAGAGCGAGGCTTTCGAATGCGGCAACCCGCCGAGCGGTTCGGCGTGGGGGCGGTTCTCGGTGCGCTTCTACCTGACGGCGATCCTGTTTCTGATCTTCGACGTCGAGGTGATTTTTCTCTATCCGTGGGCGGTCGAGCTGCGCTATCTGGGGATGTTCGGCTTCGTCGAGGCTCTGATCTTCATCGCGATTCTGTGCGTCGGCCTGCTCTACGCATGGCAGCGCGGCGCGCTTGATTGGGACTAGCGGCGATCGATGTTGATTGAAAAACTAAAGGTCCGCTTTGGCGCGCAAATTCTCGACGCGCAAGCGGCGCGCGACGAGGAAACTTTCACCATCGATCGCGAACACGCCTTTGATTTCTTCCGCGCGCTGCGCGACGAGCCTGACTTCGATTTCAATTTCCTGACCGACCTGACCGCCGTCGATTGGCCCGAGCGCAACCCGCGCTTCGAGGTCGTCTATCAACTGAACTCGCTCAACCTCGCCCATCGCATCCGCGTCAAGATTGGCGTGGACGGCGCCGACCCGTGGGTCCACAGCGTCGTTGGCGTGTGGGGCGCTGCCGACTGGCTCGAGCGCGAATGCTTCGACATGTTCGGAATCGTCTTCAAGGGCCATCCCGATTTGCGCCGCATCCTGATGTACGACTCCTTCCAGGGCTATCCGCTGCGCAAGGACTACCCCTACAACAAACGCCAACCGATCGTCCCGGAGATCGACCCGGTCGTCAATCCGATTCGCTCCTCGCGCTGAGGACACGACCCGATACAAGCCATGGCACTACCGGCGCGCTGGAAGGACAAAATCGTACCGTCGGACCCCTCCGACGAGATCATGGAACTGCAGATGGGGCCGTCGCATCCCGCCTCCCACGGCACCATCAAGTTCAACCTCAAGCTCGACGGCGAGCGGATCGTCGATTGCGACGTCGAGGTCGGATTCCTGCATCGCGGATTCGAAAAGATGTGCGAGCAGGGAACCTGGACGCAATGCTTCCCCTACACCGACCGCCTCAATTACGCCTCGCCCTGCATCAACAACGTCGGCTTCGCGCTCGCCGTCGAACGCCTGCTCGGCATCGACACGACGGAGCGATGCAAGTACGTGCGCATGATCATGAGCGAAGTTTCGCGCATCGCCGACCACCTGACCTGCCTTGGGATGGCGGCGCACGAAGTCGGCGGCTCCACGGCCGGGATGTACATGGTCGAGGCGCGCGAGTTTCTCTACGACTTGATCGAAGCTGTGACCGGCGCCCGTGTCACCGTGACATGGTGCCGCGTCGGCGGCGTGACCCATGACCTGCCCGCGGATTTCGCCGATCGGATCAAGGCTTCGTTCGCGCGCCTCGATCAGGTTCTCGCCGATTGCGACAAGATGCTCAGTCGCAACCGCATATTCATCGACCGGATGGCGGGAGTCGGGAAGATGTCGCAGCCCGAGGCAATCTCCTACGGGCTGAGCGGTCCTCTGCTGCGCGCCGCCGGCGTGCCTTACGACGTTCGCAAGGCGCATCCGTACCTGGTGTATGACAGGATGCAGTTCGACATCCCGCTCGGAGACCGCGGCGACAATTACGATCGCTTCAACGTCCGCTTCCAGGAGATGTATCAGTCCAAGCGCATCATCGAGCAAGCGCTCGCGGCGCTCCCTGAAGGTCCCGTCATGATCACCGATCCCAAGGTCGTGCTGCCCGACAAGCAGAAGGTCTACAACTCGATCGAAGGCCTGATGAACCACTTCAAGCTGATCATGGAGGGCATCCACGTGCCCGCCGGCGAGGTTTACCAGGCAGTCGAGGGCGCCAACGGCGAGTTGGGTTTTTACGTCGTGAGCGACGGCAGCGGCCGGCCCTATCGGGTGCGCGTGCGGCCGCCGTGCTTTCTCGGGATGGGCGCGCTGAACAAGATGCTCATCGGCCGCATGATCCCGGACATCATCGCGACCTTCGGGATGATCAACATGATCGGCGGCGAATGCGATCGCTAGCCGCTCCGCGCCGATTGCATCGCCACCACCGCGTCTCTCTTCCCCCTTACCCTTCTAACCGGGACAAAGTCCCGCATCTTCTCTTTTCACTTTTCTCTTTTCACTGGGTGCAGTGGCCGCGCGCGACAACGGAGCGCGTCCTTAATACTGCGTGCAGAGCCTGTCCTGAGCGAAGCCGAAGGAGGTCACCGCTGCCCGTTGGCACGGCAGCGCAGTATTAAGCCGTTGGCAGGGGCCGCGCGCGACAACGGAGCGCGTCCTTAATGCTGCGTGCAGAGCCTGTCCTGAGCGAAGCCGAAGGAGGTCACCCCTGCCATCGTGTAGTCGCGAAAAGATGCGCTGCGCAGATTTTCGCGTCTTCTCACTACTGGGTGCAGGGGTCACCCCTGCCCACGGAAGTGTGAAACCCACGGTGGGTTTCACATACAATTAAATTCCTCATGTCCTCCCCTGAAGCCATCGCCGCCCAATTCGCGACGCCGCCGCGTCGTGTGCTGATAGTGCTGCTCGGTGCGATCGGCGACGTGGTTCGCGCGCTTCCTTTGCTCGGCCGCATCCGCAATGCGTGGCCCGACGCGCACATCGCGTGGGCGGTGGAACCCAAGTCCAGCGGGGTACTCGAGCACCATCGATGGCTCGACGAAGCGATCGTGTACGATCGCACGGCGCCGTGGACGTTCCTTGGGTTTCTGCGGAGAATTCGCAAGGGGCATTTCGATCTCGCGATCGACCTTCAGCGTCATCTCAAAAGCGGTCTCACCTCGCGAATTTCGGGCGCCGCAGTTCGTTTTGGTTTCGCCAAGCCGAACACCAAGGAGTTCAACCACCTCTTTTCCAATCATTGGATCGCGCCGCAGCCGAACATGCGCCTGAAGCTCCTGCAATACCAGGCGTTCGGCGACGCGCTCGGCATTGCGCAATCGCCGATCGAATTCGGACTCGCCGCGACGGACGAGGAACGCGCCCGCGCGCTCGCGATGCTGCACGAGGCGCCGCGTCCGATCCTGGCCGTCATCCTTGGCTCGTCGTGGCCGAGCCGCATCTACTTTCCTGAATCGACCGCCGCGGTAATTCGCAACCTCGCGCGCCCCGACGCCGGCAGCCCTGCCCTGTTTCCCGTGTTGCTCGGCGGTCCCGGCGAGACCAAACTCGCCGGCGAAGTCATGCGCCATCTCGACGGCCTCCCCGCGCTCAATCTGGCCGGACGCACCTCGATCCGCGATCTGATCGCGATCTTTCCCCAATGCGCCGTTGCCTTCGGACCCGACTCGGGCCCGATGCATATGGCGGCGGCCGTGGGATGCCCGGTCGTATCGCTATGGGGCGCCACCGCCGCCGAGCGCTCCGCCCCGTGGGGCTTTGCCGAGCTCGCGATCAGCGGCGCGATCCCGTGTCAACCCTGCTATCTTCGTCAATGCCCTGTCGGGCGCGAATGTATGCGGCGAATATCCCCTGAAGAAGTCACTGCCACCTTGAGGCGCGCGCTTGCGATGCGTGGAGGGGCCGGATGACCTGGCAAAGGAGTGGCTTTGACGGGATGCGGATGACGCGCGGAGGATGGACCTTCTGCATCGCGGGCTCCGTCGCGCGATTTCAAGAGCCATTTCGCCAGCGCCTGATCGATTCTGCATGCGCCGCCATCGACGGCGCCTTGGCGACACATATCCGCCGCTCGCGTCATGCCGAGACATGGTTCGAGCATTTCGATCATGTCGGGGGTCCGAACGCCTATTTCAAAGTGCTCGACCCGATCCGCGGCCTGAATCGAATCAGGTGGATATTCAAGCGGACGCGCGCCGCGCACGTCGCGTCGATATCGGCGCAACTGAGCGCCGACGCCATCGGAGTCCCGGAAATTCTGCTGCTGGGCGCCGAGCGCCGCGGCGGACGCGAGATCATAGTAACCGCGCGCGTTGACGGGTCTAATCTTGCGCGCTTTTTGAAGGGTGCGAGGCTCGCTTCCAGGCGCGTCGTGTTGCGTGCGCTCGGCGCGCAGATCGCGCGATTGCATCGCGCCGGATACATCCACGGCGACCTGACGCCGTTCAACATCTTCGTCACCGGACTCAAGCCGCCGCAATTCGTTTTCATCGATCATGAACGCACCCGGCGCACGATTCTGAGCCGCTTCGAGCGGCCGCGGATGCGCAATCTCGTTCAGCTGGGACAGCTCGAGCTCGGCGGCGTCACGAATACGGATCGGATGCGCGTGTGGTGCGGCTACGCCGCCGCGTTTTCCGCGCGACGGCGCCGCGCGGCGCGCCGCCGCGTAGCCGCGATGCTCGCGGCCAGAATCGGGATCGAACGCAAAGCCGCAGCAGTCGCCGCCCGCGCATCGGCGTCGGTGGCGGCGCATCGGGAGGCGAGCGGGAGCTGATGGCGGAGCGGACCAGAATTTCCGTGGTGATTCCGGTGTACAACGAAGTCACGACGATCGGCCGCGTAATCGAGCGCGTGCTGGACTGCGGCTTTGATCCCGAAATCATCGTCGTCGATGACGCTTCGACCGACGGCACTGCCAAGTTTCTGCGCGAGTTCAGCCATCCGCGCGTTCAATGTTTTTTTCACACCGTCAATCGCGGCAAAGGCGCCGCGCTCCGGCTCGGTTTTGCGGCGGCGAAAAATCCTTACCTCTTCGTGCAGGACGCCGACCTCGAATACGATCCCAGGGACTACGCCGCGATGATTGGCCCGCTGCTCGACGGCCGGGCCGACATGGTTTACGGCTCGCGCTTCCTCTCCGGGCCGCATCGCGTCATGTTCTTCTGGCATTACGTGGCGAACCGCGTGGTGACGCTGCTCTCCGACATGGTAAGCGATCTCAATCTGACCGACATGGAGACCGGGATGAAGGGTTTCATGCGCGCGAAATTGATGACCCTCAAGCTCAGCGCCAACCGCTTCACCTTCGAGCCCGAGATCACCGCCAAAGCCGCGCGCGCGCGATGGCGCATCTACGAAGTGCCGGTGTCGTACGCGGGCCGGACCTACGAAGAGGGCAAGAAGATCGGCATTCGCGACGCGCTGACCGCGGTGTGCGCAATCCTGTATTACAGATTTTTCGATTGATGCGATCAAACTGTAATATGATGCAGGCAGTTCAACCGGACGACTCCATCCAAGTGCCTCCCAATCGCAACACGGCTGACGCCCTGGCGCTGAGCATCGCCGGCGTCGATCCCGAACTCGGCTTCGCCGGGGGCGAGACCCAGGTGCTTGGCTTGACGCTTGAGCTGGCCCGCGCCGGTCATCGCGCGGAATTGATTTGCGACCCCGCGGGACGGCTCTGGGACCGGGCCATCGCCGCGGGCATCAGATGCCATCCGCTGCGCATCCGCAACGCCATCGACCTGGCAGCCGGCATCCGGCTGCGCGCGATTCTCAAACGCGAACGCTATGACGTCGTTCATTTCCACACCTCGCGCGCGCATTCGATGGCGCCGTTGGCGCGCGGCTTCGCGCGTGCGCTGGTCGTTACGCGGCGGATGGACTACAGGCCCAACCGCGTTTTCGCGCCGTACCTGTACAATCGCGCCGTCGATGGCGTCGTCGCGATCTCCGGCAGCGTTGCCGATTCGCTCGCGGCCGCGGGCGTCGAACGCCAGCGCGTCACGGTTGTTCCTAGCGGCGTGGATTGCGCCCGCTTCCGCCCGCCAACTCCTGAAGAACGCGTCCACGCGCGGATCGCGCTCGGGATATCCTACGGCGAGTTCGTGATCTCCGCGGTTGGCGCACTCGAGCCGCGCAAGGGCCATCGCTATCTCATCGCAGCGATCGCGCAGCTCGCGATGACAGCATCGTCCGTCAAGCTGAAATGCTTCATCGCGGGTCACGGATCGATTCGCGCAGAACTCGAACGCGCAATCGCAAAACTCGGATGCACCGAGCGCGTCAAGCTGCTCGGCAGGATCGACGACCCGCGCGAACTGCTGTGGGCCTCGGATTGCTTCGCGATGCCGTCGCTGAAAGAAGGGCTCGGCGTAGCCGCTCTGGAAGCCATGGCGAGCGCGCTCCCCGTGGTCGCCAGCGACGTTGGCGGCCTGCGCGAAGTGGTTGCAGATGAGTACACCGGAATCATCGTGCCGCCGGCAAATCCTGAAGCAATTGCGTCGGCCATCGGCCGTCTGGCGCAGTGGCCGGCGCTGAGATCGCAGATGAGCGCGGCGGCGCGGGCTCGCGCCGTGGAAAATTATTCGATGGCGACAATGGCCGCGCGGACACTCGCGCTCTATCGCGCGTGTGTGGGAAAAACGCGGGAGCAAAGGGAATGAGTCACATGAAAAGCATGACCGGGTTCGGCAGGGCTATCGCGGAGCAAGACGGCACTCGCGTGACTGTCGAAGTGCGCGCGCTCAACCAGCGATTTTTCGAACTCAAGCTGGCGGTGCCGCGCGGATGGGGCGAGCATGAGGCCGAGATTCGCAAAACCGTGCAAAATGTCGTGGCGCGCGGGCGCGTCGAAATTTTTATCAAGTCGGTTTCGCTGAAACCTCCGCCGGTCCGCCTCGAGGTCAACGACCGGCTGGCGAATCTGTACGTCGCCGAACTGCGTCGTCTCGGCAAGCGGCTGCATCTCAACGGCAATCCGGAAATTGGATCGATCCTCAACCGGCCTGAAATTTTTCACGTCGTCGAGGAGGAGCACGACTCGGCCGCGGCATTCAGGCTCGGCCACAAGGCTTTGGTTCGCGCGTTGAAAGCGATGGATGCCGAGCGGGTGCGCGAAGGCCGCAGCGTGCACAACGATTTTGCCGCGCGGGTTCGCAATATCGAAACAGCGGTGCCAAAAATTGAACGGCTGGCCGAGCAGACGCGCGCGGAAATAATGGAAAATTTTCACAAGCGGATTCGCGAACTCCTGGCCGATTTGCCGGTCAACGAGAAACGCCTCTATGAGGAGGCGTCGTCCGCCTCGCAGCACGGCGATATCAGCGAAGAGATCATGCGTCTGCGCACCCATCTCGACGGCCTCAAGACGCTGCTCAAGCGCAAGGGCCAGGTCGGCAAGTCGATTGAATTTCTGCTCCAGGAAATCAACCGCGAAGTAAATACGATGGGTTCGAAGTCGCAGAACGCCGCCCTTTCTCAAGTAACCGTTGAAGTGAAGGCGGAAGCAGAAAAGATGCGCGAGCAGGTCCAGAACGTCGAATAGGATATACTAGAGCGGCCTTTGCACCCGGTTGATGGCTTCTATACCGTTGAAATCACGTGATTCTTTGCCGCCCAGGCGCGGTATAATCTTTATCCTTTCGGCGCCGTCGGGAGCCGGCAAGACCACGATTTGGCGCGCCTCGCTCAAGGCCATCGCGGGCCTGGAGTTTTCGGTTTCCTTGACCACGCGCGCGCCGCGAGAAGGCGAGACGGACGGAATCGACTACAGCTTTGTGAGCGAAGCAGAGTTCAAACGCACGCAGGCATCCGGCGAACTCGCCGAATGGGCGCGTGTGTTCGAGTCCTCCTACGGCACGCCGCGCGCACCGCTGGACGCCGCGATCGCTTCGGGCCGCGATATCCTGCTCGACATCGATATCCAGGGCGCTCGCCAGATTCGCGCCATCTATCCCCGCGATGCGGTCGCGATTTTTGTTCTGCCACCGACCTTCGCCGAACTCGAGGGGCGTTTGCGCGGACGCGGCACCGAGGAAGAATCGAAGATTCAGCACCGCCTTCGCAAAGCGCGCGACGAGGCCCAGGCCTATCCCGAATACGACTATTTGATAGTCAACGCCGAAGTTCATGAATCCGTCGCGCGCCTGGAAACGATCGTAAACGCGGAGCGGCTCAAGGTCGGCCGCCTGCGCGGCGAATTTGCGCCGTGGAAGAGTTAGCGCAAAGCGCTCCCGACCAGCTCGCCGCCCTCGTCGGGCGGGTGCAGACCTACAACCCGCAGGCCGACATCGGGCTGATCCGCCGCGCCTACGATTACTCGGCGCGGATGCATCTCGATCAGAAGCGCGAATCGGGCGAGCCCTACGTCACCCATCCTCTCAACGTCGCGATGATCATCGCGCAGCTCAAGCTCGACGTGCCTTCGATCGTCACCGGCTTGCTGCACGACGTCGTCGAGGATACCCACGCGTCGCTCGCGGAGGTGCAGACCGATTTCGGCGCCGAGGTCGCGCAGCTCGTTGACGGCGTGACCAAGGTCTCGAAGATCACTTTCCAGAGCCGCGAGGAAAAGCAGGCCGAGAATTTCCGCAAGATGATCATCGCGATGGCCCACGACATCCGCGTCGTGCTGATCAAGCTCGCCGACCGCCTCCACAACATGCGCACGCTCGACCATCTCGCCGCCGACCGCCAGCTGGAGATCGCGCGCGAGACGATGGAAATTTACGCGCCGATCGCTCATCGCCTCGGAATCTACTGGCTCAAGTCGGAGCTCGAGGACCTGGCCTTTCGCTATCTCAATCCGACTGCGTACCAGTCGCTGAAGGCCTTCGTCGCCGCCAAACGCAATGAGCGCGAGGAGTACATCGCCGCCGTCATCGAGATCCTCTCGCGCCGCCTCTCCGACAGCGGCGTCACCGCCGAGGTCACCGGCCGCCCCAAACATTTCTTTTCGATTCACTCCAAGATGCAGGAGATGGGGCTGAGCTTCGAGGAAATCTACGACCTCGTCGCCTTCCGCATCATCGTCAACACGCTGCGCGAATGTTACGAGGCGCTCGGCGTCGTGCACGCCAACTGGAAGCCGGTCCCCGGCCGCTTCAAGGATTACATCGCGCTGCCCAAGGCCAACATGTATCAGTCCCTCCACACCACCGTGATCGGTCCGCGCGGCCAGCGGATGGAAGTGCAGATTCGTACCCGCGAGATGCACAAGGTGGCCGAGGAAGGAATCGCGGCGCACTGGAGCTACAAGGACGGCAACTCCAGGGAAGTAAAGGAGACCGAGCGCTTTGCATGGCTGCGGCGGCTGATCGAATGGCAGCAAAATCTCAAGGACCCCCAGGAATTTCTCTCCACCGTCAAGGACGATCTGTTTCCCGAGGAAGTTTTCGTCTTCACTCCCAAGGGCGACGTCTTCGATTTTCCGCTCGGCTCCACCGTGATCGACTTCGCCTACCGAATCCACTCCCAGGTCGGCAACCATCTCGCCGGCGCGCGCGTCAACGGACGCATGGTGCCGCTGCGTTACCGGCTTCGCTCGGGCGATACCGTCGAGGTGCTGACCTCCGAAAAGCAGGTGCCGGGCAAGGATTGGACCAACTACGCGGCCACCGCCCGTGCGAAATCGCGCATCCGTCAATGGCTGCGAAGTCAACAGGCGGAACGCTCCCGCGATCTCGGAATTTCGCTCCTCGATCGCGAGCTCGAGCCCGTCAAGCTCAGCGTCACGCAGCTTAGATCGAGCAAGCGTCTCGACGCAGTGCTGGCGGAATTCTCGCAACGCGACGTTGAAAGCCTGCTCGCCGCGGTCGGCTACGGAATAATCACGCCCGCGCAGTTGCTCGCGAAACTGCTGACGCCCGCCGAGCTGAAACTCTATCGCCCCGAGAAATTGCCCACGCCGCTGGGGCCCGCGCAAAGAGAGCGCGCCGCCAAGGAAGCCCGCAAATCCGCCAGCGGTGCGGTCGTGGTCTCCGGCGTCGGCGACATGCTGGTGCGCTTCGCGCGATGCTGTAATCCGCTGCCGGGCGAGGCGATCACCGGCTTCATCACCCGCGGACGCGGCGTTACCGTGCACGTCGCGGGATGCGCGCATGCGCTCAACACCGATCCGGATCGGCGCGTGCCGGTAGTATGGAAGGACGGCGAGGAAGCGCCGCGCCCGATTCGGCTCGAAGTGCTATGCGCCGATCAGCCGGGATTGCTCGCCGCGATGACCAAGGCGATCGCCTCGGCGGGCGTGAATATATCGACCGCCGAAGTCAAGACTCACGGCGCCGACGGACGCGCGCTGGCGGTCTTCGAGGTCAGCGTCTCCAGCGCCCGTCAATTGAACAACCTGATGAACTCGATCGGCGCGATCGACGGCGTCATGCGGGTGTCGCGCCTGGGCCAGCAAAACGGCAATCGCCAATGATTTCGAGCGCGCGCAACCACGCTTCGCGAGACTCTAAAATGAAAACCTCGATTCACACCACTCAGGCGCCGGCCGCCATCGGTCCGTATTCGCAAGCCGTCGAGCATCACGGGATGCTCTTCTGCTCCGGGCAGGTCGGTCTCGACCCGGCGTCGGGCGCTCTGGTCGAAGGCGGGATCGAATTCGAGACTCGGCGCGCGCTGCAGAACCTCGGCGAAGTGCTCGCCGCTGCGCGGCTGGATTTCGTCGATGTAGTCAAGACCACCGTCTTCCTGATCGATTTCGCCGAATTTGAAATCGTCAACCGCGTGTACGGAGAGCATTTCGGTCCGCCCTATCCGGCGCGCTCGACCGTGCAGGTGGCGGCGCTGCCGCGCCACGCCCGAATCGAGATCGAAGCAATCGCGCTCAAGCGCGAATAGTCACGCACCCGCCGCGCATCACTCCAGATTCAGAATCACCTGCGCGGCGGGCGGTCGCGGCGGCGACGGCGCAACGTAAATCGCAAGATACGCGCGAGCCGCGTCTCTCGCTCTCGGCCGTGGGAGAAAAAGACGCATCCTGCGGATTTTACGATTAACGGCGAGTGCACGAGTCACCGCTGCCATCGCGTAGTCGTGAAAAGATGCGCTGCGCAGATTTTCGCGTCTTCTCACTACTGGGTGCAGGGGTCACCCCTGCCCAAGGAGGTGCGGAACCCACGGTGGGTTCCGCATTCAATTGAGTTCTCCCCTTTCTCTCCCGACCACGCGGTTTCGGCGTTCGCCGCTAGCTTACCCCACAGAATCGTAAGGGCGGATGCGTCGAGAAATTGTCCGGACGGATCGAGCTTGCGTGCCGACCGTATCAAGCGCGCCGCGTTCGCCCGGCGCATCGCCGCCGGCAACGGCCCATCGAACAGCCGCGCTTTGTCCAGGTCGATAATGATCACGCTGAAACTCTCGCGCGCTGGCGTCACCAGGATATTGTGCAGATTGAGATCGGCGTGAAAGAGCCCCTTGCTCGTGCATCGTGTCGATCGCTGCGCGCGCCTGCCCGAGCACGTGACCGCGAACTATCGGATCGTCGTCGGTCTTCACGAACTCCCATAGCGTCATTCCGCGCACCGCACGAGTCAGAAAAAATCCCCGATAGAGAGCGGGGCCGATCCATTCGATCATGGCGCCCATCGGCTCCGCCACTGGAATTCCGCGCCGCATCGCTTCCACCGTCAGCGCGAGTTCATTCAGCGGGCGCGGCGTGATACCCACGTAAACGTCGCTGAGGATCGATCCGATCATTCCGCCGCGACGGCCCCGGCGCGCGAACAGCTCGAGCCCGCCCGCAAGCTTCAGCCGAAATGCGCTCCGGCGATTTCCCGCGCCCGCTTCCGATGCGGCCGCCAGCTCGCCGAGCCTTTGCACGATCTCCGCGGCTTGCGCGGCGATCTCGCGATTGATCACGAGCTCCCGGCGGCCGATCTTGAACGCCGAAAAGTTCGGAAGGGAGCGCCACTGCATTTGCGAAGGCGGTCTCACGCTTGGGATGCCTGCCTCAGGTGCGATCCGCGGCTGTCGATCCCGCTTCGCAGCCACAACGCGAACACGGCGGCGAGCGCGAGCAGCGACGAAAGGAAATGCGCCGAGTAAAAAAGCGCGATGCGGTTCAAATAGTTTCCGGTGGCAAGATTGAGCAACACGGAAAGCGCCACCAGCGTCCACACCGAAATCTGCCCGCTCTCGCCGCCGTCTCGATCGGTCCACAGCGCCGCGGTCAGCGCCATGTACGGCACGACCATCGCCGCGTAGTAGCTCTTCCACGAAATCGGCGCGAACGAGGGCATCAGGCAGAACAAGCCGCACAGCGCCAGCCGGCTGGCGAAGTGCCCGCGCTCGTCGCCCACCCAGTCCCAGAGCGACACTGCCGCGACGAGAATTAATTCGAGCCCCATTCCGGCAATCGTGGCGGCCGCCGAGGTTTCCGCGTCAGACCCGATGCGAAGACTCAGCAGGCGCGCGACCGCCGACACGGCCGACTGGTTGGTGAGCATCGTGCGATATCGATTCGTCATCGAAGCGATCGCCGTCAGGTATGCGCCGGTCTGATCGATCCATCCGTGCGGTCCAAAGATTACGATTGGCACGACCATCAGCGCGATTCCCGCCGCCAGCGCCCATCCGAGCGCGGCGAAACGCCGCCGAACCGCAAGATGAAGCGCGGCCAGCAATGCGAACGGCTTGATCAGTATCGCCGCCGCAATCATCAGGCCCGCCCACCCGTCGCGAGACTCGTCGGCGTAAATGATCGCCCACACGATCAACGCCAGGGTCGGGAGGTTTATCTGGCCATGCTCGAAGTTGTTGTCGATGAATCGGGATGACAGCAGCACCGGGACGACGATCAGCGCGGCCGGCAATCGCCGCTCGCGCCCGAACAGAATCACGCCGGCGCCGATGACCAATTCGATCAGCGAAAATGCGTTGACCGCGAAGAAAACAAATTGCGCAACATGGCGTGGCAGCGCCGCGAGCGGCGCGAACCCGATCGCAAAGATCGGTGCGTAGAGAAAACGATCGGAGTCGGCCGGCGGATAGATCGATGCGCCGTGGAGTGCGCGAAGACCCGCGCGATAGTAAACGTTGAAGTCGCCCTGCGCGCGAAGCGTCGCCGAGATGCCGAGCCCGGCGACGTAGATGCCCATCGCGAGCCATGCGAACTGGCGGGCGCGCGTGGCGTCGATCGTTTTCATCGCGGAAAGCAGGCTGGCCGCGCGCCGCGGATTGATCACGCGATCGGTTTGGCTTCCTCGATCAGCATGATTGGAATGTCATCGCGCACCGGATACTCCAGTCTGCAAGCGCTGCAGACCAGGCCGTCCTGCTTGTCGTTGAGATGCAGGTCGCCCTTGCATTTCGGGCACGCCAGGATGTCGAGCAGTTCCTGACTCAGCGCCATCGCGGAAATCCTCCAGGCATTTTCTGTCGTCTTCTACGCATCCGCCGCCGTCGATGCTGCGGTCATGCGGCCCAGTATCAACTCGTCGAGCGCGCCCGCATCGGCCGCGTCCATCGTCACTTCGAGCCTGAGAGCGTATAGCGAATCGCGCGGGAACGGAAACCGCTCCAGCTTGACCAGGTCCTTCTCGGTCGTGACGACCAGGTCGGCGTCGCGCATCGCATTCACCATAGCCTGCCAGTCGGCGTTGGTGTAGGCGTGATGGTCCGGATAATCGAAAACGCCGACCAGGTCCATGTCGAGTTCGCGCAGCATCGCGTAGAACGTGCTCGAATCCGCCAGACCGCTCACCGCCAGCACCCGTCGTCCCGCCAGTCCCAGCGGGGTTTCGCGCCACACCCCATTCTCGGCGACCAGCAAGGCGCGCGGCCGCACCGAGGCGTGAAGTATTTTGCGCGTGGTTAGTTTCTTCATCTGCGACGGTCGAATCGCCGACGCGCCAGTTCCGAAGTTCATCACTACGATCGCGTCTGCGCGGCCGACCGCGCGGATCGGTTCGCGCATCGGTCCGGCCGGGATCATCCAGCCGTTGCCGAAGCCGCGCTCATTGCTCACCAGCACCAGGTCCACGTCGCGATTCAAGCGCACGTGCTGAAAGCCGTCGTCCAGAATCACCGCGTCGAGCGGACCGAGCTTGCTCAGCAGCTCGACGCCGTCCAGGCGCCGGCGCGCAACCGCAATCGGACCGGTGAACGACTTCGCCATCATCGCCGGTTCGTCGCCCGCATCGTCCGGTGAGATTTTCAATGCGCCGCCGTCGGCCACCAGCTCGGCGCGCGCTCTGGATCGCGCGCGATGGTAGCCCCGGCTCACGATTCCAACGCGCAGGCCGTGGCTCTGCAAGCGCTTGGCGAGAAACAACGTGAACGGCGTCTTGCCGTTTCCGCCGACCGTCAGATTGCCCACGCTCACCGTCATCACCGGCGCCCGCCGTTTCAGCATCCGCCAGTACAGATGACGCGCGGCCACGCCGACTCGGTAAAATCCCGCCGCAGCCGCGAGCCCGGCCCAAATTGGAAGAAGTGGAGCGGGAAGATCCAGCTGCCACAATCGCTCGATTCGTGGGCGATTCGGACTCGGCTCGCTTGAGGGCATCGGTCAGCCGAGATTAATGAGCCCTTCGAGCTGCTTCAAGGCAAACCGCGCGCCGCCCGACGAGCTGCTCACCGCGGCGCGCGCGCGTTGGCCCGCCCGTTGTCGCGCCTCATCGTCGGCGAGCCATTGCGAAGTTTCGCTGATTATGTCGCTCGCGTTTTTGACGATTCGCGCGCCGCCGGAGCTTACCAACAACGACACTATCTGCTGCTGGTTCTGGTGATACGGACCGATCAGGACCGGGACCTCGGCCAACGCGGGCTCGGCCGGATTTTGCCCGCCGCGTCCCGGCGCAAGGCTGCCGCCGACGAAGGCGATCGATCCGCGACGATAGAAGCTGCGCAGCTCGCCCATGGTGTCGAGGATCAAGACCTCCGCGTCGCGCGCCGCGCTCGATGAATTGAGTTCCGACGCCTTCACGTAATCGAGCGAGGCCGCATGCAGCGCCTTTTCGATCTCCGGGGTGCGCTCGAGATGGCGCGGCGCGATCGTCAGCGCGAGCTGCGGAAAGTCCTTGCGCAGTTCACGGTAAGCGCCGGCAATCACGGCGTCCTCGCCCGCCGCCGTCGATCCCGCGATAAAAATTTTCCGCCCGGGTGCAAACGCCATCAGCTCAGGACGAATTGGTTCTTCATTCGCCATCAGCGCCTGCGCCGCTTCGATTTTGGTGTTGCCGGTGACGACGATTTTTGCCGGGAGATCGAACTTCGCGTAACGCCGCGCGTCTTCCGGGCTCTGCGCCAGAATCAAGGCTGCCTGTCCGAGTGCATCTTCAAACAGCCCGCGCGCGCGCAGGTAACGACGCAACGATCGATCCGACATCCGGCCGTTGACCACCGCGATCGTCGCGCCCGTCCGCGCGGATTCGATGAAGTAGTTTGGCCAGATTTCAGTCTCGGTGATCAGCACCACGCGCGGCTGCACGCGCTCCAGAAAGGATCGCACCGCGCGCCGATTGTCCAGCGGCGCAAGCATCCACGCCGCCGCTCCCGGGATTCGGCGCCTGGCCGCCTCACGTCCCGCCGCCGTCATCGCGGTGATTGCCATGACCGCGGCCGGATAGTGTTCGAGCAGACCGTTGGCGACCGGCCGGATCGCTTCGATCTCACCGACCGAAGCCGCATGAATCCAGATTCGCGGCGCGCCGGCGGTATCGGGAAAATCGCCGTGCCCCATCCGCTCGCGATAGTCCCGCAGGTTCGCCGGATGCGCGGCCAGCAGCGCAAACGGCAGCGCCGGATACCACAGCAAATTGTACAGCGCGCTTAGCATCGAGGCCTCGTCGATCCGCACACCAGACGAGTCGAATTTACGATCAGCGAGTATCAGTTCACGAGGCCGCCATTACCGGCCAGATCTTCGGGGGACATGAATTGAAGGTCGTAGAGCTTTCGGTACTCCTGCCCGCGCGCAAACAATTCGTCGTGCGTTCCATCTTCAACTATCCGGCCGTGAACGACTACGACGATCCGGTCTGCCCGGCGCACCGTGGAGAGCCGATGCGCGATCACCAGTGTCGTGCGATTTGCCATCAGATGCTCGAGCGCTTCCTGCACCGAGTGCTCGGCGGCAGAGTCCAGCGACGAGGTTGCCTCGTCCAGGATCAGAATGGGCGCGTCTTTGAGCAGCGCCCGCGCGATCGCGATTCGCTGCCGTTCTCCGCCCGACATGCGCACCCCCAGTTCGCCGACCATCGTGTCGTAACCGTTGGGCAGCCGGGTGATGAAGTCGTGAGCGTTGGCGAGCTTGGCGGCCGCGACTACGCGCTCGAGATGCTTGTCGCTGCTGCCGTACGCGATATTGGCGCGAATGGTGTCGTCGAACAGAAACGTGCTCTGCGTGACCAGACCGATTTCCGCGCGCAGCGACTTAAGCCGCAGCTTGCGTATGTCGATTCCGTCAACCGCGACGCGTCCTTGCTGCACGTCGTAAAAGCGGGGAATCAAGTCCGCGATGGTAGATTTGCCGCCGCCGCTCATCCCGACCAGCGCCACGACTTTGCCGACACCAATCTCCAGGTTGATATCGTGCAGCACCCATTCGTCGCCGTACCTGAAACTGACGTTCTCGAACGCGACGCTGTGCGGGCCGGGCCGCAGCTCGATTCCGTCGGGATCGTCGGGAACTTCGCTCGGAAGATCCATCATCTCGAAGACGCGTTCGGCCGCGGCCAGCCCCTGCTGAATGCTGTTGTTGGTCTTGCCGAGAGCCTTAAACGGCCGGTACACGAGGATCATGGTCGTGAAGAATCCGGCGAATTGTCCCAGCGTGCGCGTGCCCGATTGCAGCGATCCCACCGCCCACCAGACCACCGCGACCACCGCAAACGCGCCCAGCGCCTCGACCAGCGGCCCGGTGAACGCCTTGATCCGCGCCACCCGCATGAAGATTCGGAACAGCCGCTTAAGCTCGTGATTGAACCGCGCGCGCTCGTAATCTTCCATCCCGAACGCTTTCACGACGCGATTGCCCTGGAAGGTTTCATGCAGCAGCGACTGCAAGCCGCTCATTTGCTTTTGCTGATTCTTGGTCTCGCGGCGAACTTTCTTGGAAAGACTGGCGATCGGCAGAACCACGATCGGAAAACCGATGAAGGCGATGATCGCGAGCTGCCAGTCGAGCCAGAAAGCCGTCACCAGCAAGGCGATCAGCGACATGCCGTCGCCGAAGATCGAAAACACGCCGCCGCTCAGACTCGACACCACCAGGCCGACGTCGCTGATGATTCGTGCAACCATCACACCCGTCGGCGTGCGGTTGAAAAAACTCAGCGATTGACGTTGCAGGCTCTCGTTCAGATCGGCCCGGATATCCATCGTCAGCTTCTGGGAAATATATGAGCTCAAGTAGTCGTCGGAAAAATTCGCGAACGCGCGCAGCAAAAATAATCCCGCGAGCACGAGCGAGAACTCACGCAGCTTCGAGGCGCTGTGCGCATCGAGCTGATGGGCGACTTTGAGATTGGCGACCAGATCGACCACCAACTTCATGATGAACGGGATTCCGGCGCTGGCCGCCGACAGCACCGCCATCGCCACGCCCAGCAACAGCACGTACGGGAACAGGTATCGGCGGAGGTAGCCGAACAGTCGCCATTGCATCGGGGTAAGCAGCTTCATGCGGTCATCCTGAATCCGATCATCTCGAGCGCGATCGTCGCGACTCGGGCCGCCGCTCCCGGCGATCCGAGCTTCTCGCGCAACGCCTTCAGCGCGGCCACCGTTTCCGCGCGTATGGTCTCGCTCAGAGAGCGGCTCGGCGGCTCGTACCAGCTTATCCGCAGTCACGTCGCGCTGGATCAGTTCGGGCACGATTTGCCGGCCCGCCAGAATATTCGGCATCCCGATAAAATCCACTCCCGTCACCAGCATCCGCCCTAGGATATAGGTAAGTGGCGACACTTTGTAGGCGATAACTTCGGGGCATCCGAGCAGCGCCGTCTCCAGCGTGGCGGTCCCCGACGCAACCAGTGCGAGTTCGCTCGCCGCGACCAGGTTGTATGTGTCGCGCTCGACAATCCTGATTCCCGCGAGATCCGTGCGCCCAACTTCGGCGAGTTCGGCCTGGGTCAGGGTCGGCGCCAGCGCGAGCGCTATCTCAAGGCCATGATCGCGCGCGACAATCCGCGCCGCCTTGACCATCGGATTGAGCAGGTAGCGAACTTCGGCGCGGCGGCTGCCCGGCAGGATCGAGATGATTCGCGCCCGCGGCGGGAATCCATGGCGCTTGAGGGTCTCCTCCCGGCTCTGGACCGTGGCGACCCGATCGAGCAGCGGATGCCCTACGAAGGAAACGCGCTCGCCCGCGCGATGGAATAGTTCGGCCTCGAACGGCAGCACCACCGCGAGCCGGCCCGCGCGATCCACCAGCTTGTCGATTCGGCCGCGCCGCCAGGCCCAGACTTGCGGCGTGATGTAGTAGAGCACCGGCACGCCCGCGCGCCTGGCCGTGCCGGAGAGAATCAGGTTGAACTCCGCGTAGTCAATCAGGATCACCAGGTCCGGCTTCTCCCGCCTGATGATTCGACGCAGGGCGCGAAACGCGCCAATCGTGCGTCCAATCGTGGAAGCCAGTTCCGAAAGTCCCAGCCCGTGGATGTCTTCGGTCGCGACGATCGCCCGCACCCCGGCCGCGCGCATCTTCTCGCCCGCAATTCCGAACAGGTCGCACGACGGATCGCGCGCGAGAATTTCCCGCGCCAAATCGCCGCCATGAAGATCGCCCGACGCCTCGCCCGCAACGATCATGATGCGGCGCCGGCGTGCGGTTTCTTTCAGGCGTTCTTCAAGCGGCGGCGGCGCTTCGGCATTCAACGGCATCGAAGCGATTGTGATTGAAAAACACCGCGCCGCAAATAGCCCCGCGCTGGTCCGATTCAACCCGCATTTCCGGCTTGGAGCCCTGATGTCCTGGTGCGGAGATTTTGACGGTGTTCCGGTTTATCAGCGAAGCTTGGCCGTCCTGGGCCGCCAGCGTGCGGGAGCGGTGGCCGGGGGCTCTGCTTCAATGGGGATTGATCCCACCAATCGGCCGGACACCGCATCCATATCAGGCGCCCCCGGCACCGATCGCCGCCGCTTGGCGCGGCACAGCGCCGGGCTTTTTCCATTGGGAAAAATCGATCTTCAGCAGCTCCTCGAGCGCCTCGACCTCGGGTAGATAGCGCTCGGTCAACAGCGCCCGCTGCTCGGGCGAAAGCGGCGGAAATATTTCGCCACGGCCGTTACAAAATTCCCATACGCCGAGGCGTCGGAGCGCGGCGGTCAGGCCGTAGGCATGACGCCTTTTCAGCCAGTATCCGAGGTGGCGTGCATTCTGGGCGAGCTTGCGGCTTTTCGGTGCGCGCTCGATCAAATTAACCTGCCGTTGCCGGCGGGCATGATCGGAAATCGGGATTCGCGCCGTGCCGATAAAATCGCACACCTGGTCCAGATAGCCCTGGGGATCGTCGCGCAACTCTTCATAGCGCATGATCAGAAAACGCTCGGGGCCGAACTGGTCAAACCATGCCGTCAGATGCTTCGCGTAGCGGTTGCCGTCGTCGATATGCGGACGCGTGTTGAGCACCTCATCGAACGTTCCACGCACGAACGCGCCGCGTATCAGCATTTTGTAAGTCGAATAAGCATGGTCGACGGGGTTGCGAAACGTCACGAGAAACTTGCAGCCCGGCAGATGTTGGTGGACGCGCGCAGGAGCTTTCATCGCGTTGAAGTACGGACAAATCTCCGCGATCTTGCGGTCACCGGTCGCATAACGGAAATGGTGCGCATACCAATCGATTCCCTTCGAGTAATAGGTGGTGAAGAATTGCGTCTCCTTGATTCCGTAAGGCAGATCGACATGGCCCACGAGCACGCGATGCAGCCAGGTCGTGCCGGTACGGGGGGGACCGAGCCCGATGAAATCGGGCAACCTCATGGGGCGGTCTGACGCCATATCACTGGGTCCGGTATAGCAGGCAGCAAGTCGGAATTTCTATCTTGAAGCCGATCGAGACTAGCGCCGAGACCACGCGGCCTGCAAACGCGAGGTTCGAGCCCAGCCCTGCCCGTGCGATTCAGTTGTCGGAAGCAAACCGCCTGCGGATCGCGTCGCGTATCTGATCGATCGGCGAGTGCTGCTCCGACATCCGATCCGCCAGCAAAGCCTCCTCGGTGCAGATTTCGCAGGTCGCGCCATGGCGTCCGCGATAACAATCGAGCAGATTCTGATGACCGTCGGCCTTGTCACATCCGCAGTAGCAATGCAGCTCCACCAGCAACGCGGGTTTTTTCTCCGCAATCATGTACGCCCGCTTTACCGGACCGGTGAACTGGTTTGGATCGAGCGTCAAACGCTCCTGCGCCGCGTTGGCCGCAACGGTCTCGGCCTCCGCCCGTCCCGCGCAGCAGCAATGACCCGCGATGCACATCGCTCCGCGCGCGCCGCCACTCTCCACCGATGAACCGCCGAACGATGGCCACAGAAATGCCAGCGCCAGAATCGCCGCAACCGAGAAGCCGAAAATGATCGCTCGTCTCATGCTGCGTCTCTCAACCCTTGTTCAAAGTCTTTCTGACGTCGTCGACGATATCCTGCGCTTTTACGATTTCGCCGTTGTATTCACGCACCAGACGCCCATCGGGTCCGATCAGCATCATATCGACCAGGTGGCCGATCGAACCGTCGGGCATGATTTGCCGGCTGAGCTTGAAGCCCGCCAGCGCTTTATCGATGTCTCCGGGACCTCCGGTCAGAAAATACCATCCTTTCTCGTCTGCTCCCTGCTGACGTGCGTAATCGAGCAACTGCTTGGGACCGTCATGCTCGGGATCGACGCTGATCGAAACGATCGTGACTTTCGAACCGAGGTCGGGCCCCAGCCGGAGCGCGACGTTCGTCAGCTTCGCCGTCTCCATCTTGCACTCCCCCGGGCACGAGGTATAGATGAAATCCACCACCAGCGGTTTGCCCTTTAGCGACGCGAGCGAGACCTGGTCGCCATTCTGATCGACGAGCTTGGTGTCGGTGAGACAGTTCGAGGCGGCCACGGTTGAGTCGCCGTGGCATCCAGCAGCCGCGAACAGGCTCGACGTCATTGCTACGATGATGGCGAGAGACCTGAGGTTACAATAAATACTCATATTATATCCTACTGGTCATATACCCATTACTACTTTGCGAATATCAACCCTGCTCCTGCGATAGCTACTCAGATAGTCAGAAGAGCCCGCGTCCGGCTTTAAGGTCTGCGGTCTTGATGCGGACGATTCCGGAATCGTCTTCGTGCGGCAAGCTGACCGGCACGCACGACGCTTTGCCTTCAGTCATCCGATCGATTGGGTAGTGATTCCCGCACACCCGGCAAATCAGTTCGCCCCCAGCCACCCGGTAGCCGCGATGGAACGCGGAGCACTGGCGGCATGCGTCGAACACCGAGCGCATCTTGCCATCGACCCCGCGCGCGAGCACGAAACGCAGCCGCTTGCCCGCACCATCGGTGTAAGAGAAAAGCCGCGCGCTACCGGGACGCATCGCACACACGTTGACATCGACCTCGTCGCTGCCGGTGACCGTTGTGCAATCCGAGGTCGCGGTGAAGATGAGAAACGCGGCGACGCCCGCTGCGAGCACCAGACCGCCGAGAATCTTGAGCCTGATCCGACGCATCACAAGTCGATGCTGTCGCAGCGCACGGCGAGCGTCAAGGCGCGACCGAATCCGTCAGCATCACTTCCTTGATTCTCTCGGTTAGTTCCATCACCCGAAGTCCGTCCTCGGCGCTGACGGCCGGCGTGGCCCTGCTGCGAACTGACGCGACGAACGCATTGACTTCGTCGGCGAGCGGATCGCCTTCGCCGAAATCGATCTGCTCCGCCGAGATGGTGGGGAACTGCGCGCCCGGCGCCGGCGGCGCTTTGCGATATATCTGGATGCTGCGCGCCTCGTAATCGACCGAGAGATACGCGTCGGGCTGGAAGAAGCGAATCTTGCGTTCGCGCCGGGCCGACACGCGGCTGGTGACCAGATTTGCGATGAGACCGCTCTGGAAGCGGATGCGCGCGTTGGCGAGATCGATTCGATCGGTAAGGATCGCAACCCCGACCGCCTCGAGCGACGCGACTTCCGACGGCGCCACCGACAGGATCACGTCGAGGTCGTGCACCATCAGATCGAGCACCACATCAACGTCGGTGCCGCGCTCGGTGAACGGCGCGAGCCGATGGCATTCCACGAAGCGGGGATTTTTCACGATCGAATGCAGATGCACGACCGCCGGATTGAACCGCTCGAGGTGGCCTATCTGAAGAATGCGGCCGCTCGACGACGCCAGCCCGGCCAGCTCGCGCGCTTGCACCAGCGTCTCGGCCATCGGCTTTTCCAGCAGCACGTCGATGCCCGATTTCAGCATCGCGGATGCGATCTCATGATGCGTCACGCCGGGCGACGCGACCGTCACGAGGTCCACCTTGCCCGCCAGCATCCGGTAGTCGGCCAGCGGCGTCGCGCCCACTTCCTTCGCTACGGCTCGCACCCGCTCGGCATCGATATCGACAACGTGTACGAGCTTGATTCCCGCAATGGCGGCGTACTTGCGCGCGTGCAGCGTGCCGAGGCGGCCCGCGCCGATCACTGCGGCGCGCAGCTCAACCACTGGTTTCCGCATAGCCGTATAACGTCACGTTTTTCGCCGACGCGAGCTCGAGCGTGCGCTCGCGTTCGAGAATCAGCGCGACCCCAGCTTCGACGCCCAGCATCGCCGCGCCGATCTCGGCGAGCAATTGCACCGTAGCCGGGCCAATCGCGGGGCGATCGAAGCGCATGTCCTGTCCCGGTTTGGCAGCCTTGGCCACCACCAGGCCCGCGCCCACCAGCGCCGCTGCGCGGCGCAGCGCGGCGTCGGTTCCTTCCAGCGCTTCCACCGCAGCGACCATTCCGTCGCGGACCGCGACCGTCTGGCCGATGTCGTAGCTGCCGAGCCGGCGCGCGACCGCGAATGCGAGCTCGAGATCGCGGATTTGCGCGGGAGTCGGCTCGGGTCCGGCGCCGACGCCGGCGCGCGCGAGCCAATGCTCGATCATCGGGATCGGATCGATCATTTTGATTCCTTCGGCTTCGACTTCACGCGCGACGCCGCGGAGCACGGCGTCGTCGCTGAAGCGTTTGATCCTCGCCAGCATCTTGAGCGCACGCGCGTCGGGCGCGAAAGAATCTATCAGCCGCGCGCGTGAGATGCCGCCAGCCATCGCGGCTTGTGAGACTCGCGGCGACTTTGAAGACGTCGATTATTTTCTGCAGCTCGCCGACTTTGATCCAGGTGACTTCATCGGCCACCGAGTCAAGCGCGCGATCGCTTTCATTCAGATGCGCGACGGCGATGATTTTTATTCCGCGTTCGCGTGCGACGCGCGCCACTTCGAGCGGGAAGACGCCGTTGCCCGCGATGAGCCCGAGCTTATTCACGCTCGCGGCCGACGACTCCACGCTTCGAATTGTTTATGAATTCAACCAGCCGCACGACTTCGGCAACCGTACCGTACTCGTCCAGGACCTGCTTCACGGCATCCTCGCGCAGCATCTTCGAAAAGAACAGCGTGCGGATCGCGGCCTTCAGCGCCGCGATCGTTTCAGGCTTGAAGCCGCGCCGCTGCAGGCCGACTTCGTTGACGCCCGCCAGGCGCGCGCGCTCGCTCCCCGCCACCATCGAGTACGGCGGCACGTCCTGCGCCACCTTCGCGCCGGCCGCCACGATCGCGTGAGTGCCGATGCGGCTGAACTGATGCACCCCGACCTGGCCCTCGCAAATCGCGTACTCCTCGATCACGCAGTGGCCGGCCAGCCCGGTGCACGCTGCCAGGATCACGTGGTCGCCGATGATGCAGTCGTGCGCTACGTGCGCGTAGGTCATCACCAGCGTGTGACTGCCAACTTTTGTGATCATCCCGCCGCCTTCGGTGCCGCGGTGAATGGTCGCGAACTCGCGAATCATGTTGTCGTCGCCGATTTCGACGACTGACGGCTCGCCCTTGAACTTGAGGTCCTGCGGTTCCGCGCCGATGGCGGCGAACTGCCAGATGCGGTTGCGCTCGCCGATCGTGGTGTTGCGCTCGATCATCGCGCAAGGGCCGACCACGCTGCCGGCTCCTATCTTGACGTCCGGCCCAATCACCGCGCCCGGACCGACTTCGACGCTGGTGTCGAGTTCGGCCCGCTTGTCGATGACCGCGGAGGAATGGATTCGGCCCGCTATCGGACTTGCTCCTCGACTTCCATCGCGGACAATTCCGCCTGGGCCGCCAATTCGTCGCCGACGCGGGCCACCGCCTGCATCCGCCACAGCGGACGATGAAATTTCAGAATTTTCACTTCCATCCGCAGCTGATCGCCCGGGATTACGCGGCGGCGAAAACGCACTTTGTCCAACCCTGTCAGCATGAACAGGCGCGCCGGGTCTCCGCCCACTTCATTGAGCGCCAGGATCGCCCCCGATTGCGCCAGCGCCTCGACGATCAACACCCCCGGCATCACGGGATGACCCGGGAAATGCCCCGCGAAGTACGGTTCGTTGAAGGTGACGTTCTTGACGGTTACGATGCGGCCCTTGACGAGTTCTATGATGCGATCGACCAGCAGAAACGGATAGCGATGGGGCAGCAGTCCCAACACGCGCCCAAGCTCCGCGACTTTTGCGTCGTCAGGCACCGGGAATTACTTCGCGCATCCTGTTGCAGGCGGCCTACTTCGAGATCGATGACCGCTTGGCCGCCACTGAGCCGAAATCAGACGGAGCCGGCGCGCCGGCCTCCCCGCTCTGGGTACTCGCTGGCCTTACTGCGGCGCCAGGGCCTTCGCCGACTGAGCCTATCGTCACGTGCATCGCGTTGTAACTGCGGATTACCTGGTCGGTAATATCGATGCCCGGAGCACCCCACAGGATCGATCCCTTCTCCATCACCATCGTGTAGCCGTCGCGCTCTCCTAGCGTGCGGATGACTTGCGCAAGGTCATGCACGATTTTCGCCGTGACCTCCTGGTCCTTGGCCTGCAACTCGTCCTTCGAGTCCTTGTAGTCGCGCTCGAAGTTCTTGAGCTTTTCCATGTACTGGTCTTGCAAACCCTGGCGCTGATCCGGGTTCATCAGCATGCCCTTTTTTTCGATCTCGTCTTTAAGCGACTGGACCTCATTTTGCTGGCGCTGCAGTTTCGCTTCCACCGATGTGACACGGCCCTGGAAATCGGCCTTGGCTCGCTTGCCGGCGTCGCACTCGTTGAGCGCTCGCTGCACGTCAACATACGCGAATTTCAGGTCGGCGTGCGCGGGAACTGCCGCGCACATCACCGCAAGGAACGCACCGAACAACGCACCGATGAACAACCGTTGCCTCATACAGCCCGGAAAGCCTCCTGTTGACTATCTGCCTCGGACGCGTCCTCACGGCGCATCGCTCGTGCATGTGAACTATACACAATAGTACTTCAGCGAACATCAAATCCAGTTGCCAACGCCCTCATCGCCGCTCGATGTCGAAAAATCGATCGACGCTAGAGCGGGGAGCCGGCCCCGATTTCGAAGACGGTGCTCTGATCGGCCGGGCGCGGGTTGATCGGGAAAGCGATATCCACCGCCAGCGGCCCGAATGGCGATTTCCAGCGCACGCCGACGCCGACCGCCGCCTGCAGCTTGGTGATATCGATCGAATCCTTGAGCAGGAACGATTGCCCCGCGTCGCTGAATACCACCCCGCGGATTCCCAATCCCGACAGAATCGGGAAGGTGATTTCGTTGCTCAGCAACAATTCCTTGCTGCCGCCGATGTCCTGGACGCTCTGCGGAATCCCGTTCTGGGCGTACAGCAGCACCTGCGGCCCCAGCGAATAGAGCTGATAGCCGCGCACGTCGCCGGGACCGCCGACGCCGCCGGGGAAGAATCGCTCGTACAGTGGCAACTCGCCACCGGTGCCGCTTTGCAGGTTGGTCCCGATGCCGAAAGTGATTCCCTGTGACACCACGAACGTTCCCAGCGTCTGGCTCTTCAGGAACGGGTAGAAATACCGGAAATGCGCGACGCCCTTGATGAAATCGTTGTTGCCGCCGAGTCCGCCGAACTGCATGGTCAGACTCTCGACCGTGCCGCTGCGTGGATCGACCGGATTATCCACGGTGAAGCGGCGGATCGTCGGCGTAATTTCAGAGGTCTGCGTGTAGCCCTTGTAGCGCGCGATTTGGTAAGTCGTAAACTGGTTCAGCCCGGTGATTCCTATGCTCTGAAACGTGTAGCCAAGTCCCGCCTGCACGTCCTTGAGAGAGAATGGCCCCAGTTTCTTGAAGCCGAGTTCAGTCAGCGGATAGGTAGTGGTCAGGGTGAAGCCTGCCGACGCCTGATTGAAGCTCAGCAGGTAAGTTTTGTTGTCGAACAACTGCATGCCCACGGCGAGCGGGATGTCCAGGAACCACGGCTCGGTGTAACTGATGCTGTAGTTCTGGAAGAGGAAGCCGACCTGCGCGTTGAGGATCAGCGATTCGCCGCCGCCGAAGAGGTTGGTGTTGCCCAGGGTAAAGTTGCCGAACAGCCCTTGGTAGCTGTCTACTCCGCCCGCCACCTGGAACGACGCGGTGTTGCCCTCGGTCACGTTCACGTCGAGGTTTATCTTGTCGGGCTGCGCCGCCGGCGAGGTGGTGATGCGCGTGTCGGTGAAGAATCCCAGCCGGTCCAGGCGCACCTTCGAATCGCGGATCTCCTCGGCGCTGTACGGCTCCTGCTCCTGAATCTGGATCTCGCGGCGGATTACCTTGTCCGAGGTCTTGGTGTTGCCGCTGATATTGACGCGGTCGATCAGCACTTCGTGACCCGGATTGATCACGAACATCACGTTGACTCGCCTGGTGGTGTGGACCAGTTGCGTGCGCGGATCGATGTTGACGTACGCGTAGCCCCGGTTCGAGTAGAAATCCGACAGCGCGAGCACCTGGCGCTGCAACGCCGAGCCGCGGAACAGTTGTCCGCTTCTCATCGTCAGCAGCCTGCGCAGTTCGTGGCGCGGAAACTTCAAGTTGCCTTCGATGTTGATTCGGCCAACGCGGTAGGGGAGGCCTTCGTCGATCGTTATTATGATCGTAATCTGGGTGCCGTTGCGCACCACCTGCGGCTGGGCGACCTGCACGTTGAGGTAGCCGTTGTCGTAGTAAAACGCCGTCAGCCGATCGACGTCCTCCTGCATTTTCTTCTGATTGAGCGCGCCCCATCCGGTCAACCAGCTCAGCAATTTGCTGTAGGTTCGCGTTTCCATCTGGCCTTTCAACATGGACGATGAAAACGCCTTGTTGCCCACGAACTCGATCTTGGTGATCTCGACCTTCGTCCCCTCGGTCACGTCGAATTCGCCAAACGCCGTGTTGTCGGGCTGCGGTATCGGCTTGAAGACCACTTTGGCGTCCGTGTAGCCCTCATCCGCGTAGACCTGCGTCACGCCGGCGATCGTCTCCTTTACCGCGACCGGATCGAGGATCGACCCCGGATGCACCTTCACCGCCGCGACTATCTTGTCGTCGTTGGACCGAATCGCCTTCATCCCGTAGAACTTGACGTCGGTAATTTGCGGGCGCTCTCTCACCCGATACACCAGCACGCTGCGGCCGCCCTGCTGCTCTACGCGGGCGGTCACCGATTCGAAAAACCCCATCCGGTAAATCGACTTGATGTCCGCATCGACCGCCGTCTGATCGAGCGGCTGGTTCAACTGCTGCGTGATGTGGATCAGAATCGCGTCCTGTTCGACGCGTTGATTGCCGGCGATCTCAATCTTGGAGATTACCGGAGCCGGGCCCTGCGCACGCGCGACGGCGGCGAACAACGAAAACGAAAACGACAACGCCGCCAGCACCAGCACGATTAGCGCGCCGCCCGGCGTCGGGATTGCGCGGCCGGCCGGGATTAACCCGCGGGGCGCGCGATGAGGCCCGAAAGATGACGGCGCGCGCAGCGCGCGCGCATTGAATTTTCCGGATGTCACTCAAACACACCAAAAACGCCGACCAAACTAGCCAATCGCTCCCCGCATGTAAACCGAATGCCCCGAAGCGGCGAAACTCAGCGAAAACTCGATTTTTCCGGCGCCCCATATGGCAAGCCGACTCGGGTGAAGTGTCACCCAGGTTGCCGACCGCGAAGTAAGAAGTAAGTTTTCCCGCGCGGTGTTGAAGCGCCTGGCGTCGAAAACGACGATTGACCCCGATTTTTCAACACCCTCTTGCGCAGGGGTAACCGCCGACGACGACGGCTCATCGCATGTTTGACGGCGGTGCGGAAGTCTCATCTCGCCCGCGCTGAAGCCTGCCCAACCAGTTTGTGATCATTTGTGATCATTAGTGCTATTGACGATGCCGAGCCGCAGGACTAATTACACGGTGGATGTTTCGAGATTGTTGCGGGACCAAATTCCAAACACCGGCAACCACTTGCCGAAAGAGGGAGTCAAAATGAATCGCACAATCGGATGGGAAGCCTGGTGCGGCGGAGTGCTGACTGCTTTGATGCTCTTGGTCGGGATTACCATCGCGCCGGCATCGGCCCAGGTAAGGCCCGGGGATCTCATCACCCCGGAGAACGCATCCAAGGTCAAGGAGCTGCTCCCGCCGGGCGCATACCTGCGCGTCCAGCACGGTATGGAGATGAAGATCGAGCCATCCGAGCGCATCGACTGGCCTCAGCCCTACACCGAGGCGACCGAAAAGTACTCGAGCCAGACCAGGCTGACCCCCAACCATCGCAGCCTGATCGGCTACGTCGCGGGTCAGCCGTTTCCGATCATCGACGCTAACGATCCGCAGGCCGCCGAGAAGGTGATGTGGAACGAAGTCTTCCGCCCAATATCCACGGACGACTACGATCTGCGCTGGTTCGATTGCGACAGCGTGTACTGGGGCTACAACAAGCCGTACTTCTCGATCAATGACATCGAGATCGGCCACTATGCGGGATACAACGAAGTCGGACGGACCGAGGTGCAACCGCTGCCCATCGATCCCGATTTCAATGTAACCGGACGCATGTACGAAGCGCTGCTCTATCCGGTCCTGGCTCCGGCTACCTCACGCGGCGTCGGGATCCTCAAGTTCCGCTACGCCAGTCCATCGAGGGATGACGACACTTGGACCTGGGAGGCCGGTTCGCGCCGGCTGCGGCGTCTGAGCTACTCGCTGAGTGACTCCGCGACAGGCGCGCAGGCTTACGATCCCAACCACTACGAGGGCTGGAGCGGCAAGCCCGAGGACTACGATTTCAAGTTCCTGGGCGAAAAGACGATGCTCGCCGCGGTCGACATTCATCGCAGCCCCGATCCGCGCTGCCCGACCGACGGCGGCGCAAGCCATTGCCCGGACCCGTGGCAACTCAGGCGGATCTACGTAATTGAGGCCAAGGCACGGCCGGGACGATACGCCAGTCCCCTTTTCAGCCGCGAAATTATCTACATCGACGCGGAGGCCGACTTCCCGATGTTCGTGGACCTGTATGACAATCGGGGCCAGTTGTTCATGAACTACACCGGGTGGATGAACTATGCCGATCGGGCGCGTCCCGACTCGCGCATCGCGATTTACCCCTTCAAGCGCGAGTTCCAGGTCGGCTCCTCGACGGTCGACGTGCAAGGCGGACTTTCCACCGTTTGCTACCATCCGTCGCTGAGCGCTCCGTCGGCCGAGAGCTGGTTCATCAACATGGGCGCCGTCGATCGCGAGTGGTTCACTCCCGAGGCGATGGCGCGCGCGGCCGAGGGCGGACACGGGATAGCAGGCGACTGACGGCCGGCGTGATCGACTGAAGCAAGTCGCGCAACTGATCGAGCAATAAACCGGCGCGGCCACCAACGGCCGCGCCGGTTTTTCACTTTTCACTTTTCACCTGTCACCGGCGCTCCTGATACTCGCGCAACCGCAATCGCGCCGCTAGAATCCATCACGTGCAACCCGACGACGCGTTCGAAATATGGGCGGCAAAGGCGGTGGCGCGGCGATGGCCGCGCGCGCGCGTCGAAAAAATCGCCGCGCTGCGCGGCGATCTCTCAACGCGCCGTTTCTGGCGCGTGTCGATTGCGCCGCACAAGTTAAGCATCGCTCCGCAGCGCGATACCGGCGCGCCTGCCACCGCTATCCTCGTCGATCTCGGTCCTGACGATTTCCCCGGCTACGTTGGCGCGCTGAATCTTATCTCTCGCCGCCGCGCCGAGCCGCCGTGGATCGAGGTGCACCGCGCGCTGGAGTCGATCGGCGCCGCGGTGCCCGCGCTCTACGACGCCGACCTCGCGCGGCGCGCGTTGCTGGTCGAAGATGTCGGCGAACTCTCCCTGCTCGACGCCGTCCGCCGTCCCGGCGCCGACGCCGCCGATCTGTTCCGGCTGGCCGCCTCCGAACTGATTCGCCTGCACGTTGACGGCACCGGTCAAATCGACCGCCGATGTGTCGCGCGGGAGATCGCATACAGCGGCCGGCTGTTCGAATGGGAGCTGAAAGAATTTGCCGAAGTTGGCCTCGCCGCGGTCGCGCCGGGCGCCGGCTTTTCACCCATCGCACCCGAGCTCAAGCGGCTGGCCGCGCAACTCGATCGCTTCCCACGGGTGTTCTCGCATCGCGACTACCACGGCCACAACCTCTTCATCCAGGACGGTCCGCGAATTCGAATCATAGATTTTCAGGATGCGCTCATGGCGCCGGCCGCGCAGGACCTCGCCGTGCTCTTGACGACCCGCGACACCGATGAATTCATTACCCCAAAGATCGAGCGCCGCATCCTGGACTTCTACAGCGCGGGACTGGCGCGACGCGGCATCCCCGCCACCCTCGACCCGGCGGATTTCATCAGCAGCTACCGCCTGTGCGTTTTGCAACACGCGCTCAAGATGATCGGACGCTTCGAGATGTTCGAGCGCGGCGGCAAGCGCGGATACCGTCCTTACATCCCGCATGCGCTCGCACAGGCGCGCCGGATGCTTGCTGAGATGCGGCCGGAGTTTCCTGAACTTTGCGCGGCGCTCAGCGCCTAGCGGGGCGTCGATCTGATGAAGGCATTGGTACTGGCCGCCGGGATGGGCGAGCGGCTTCGCCCGCTGACCGGGATGACGCCGAAGCCGATGCTCCAACTCGGCGGCCGCCCGTTGATCCATTATCCGCTCGCGATGCTGCGGCGCGGCGGCGTCACCGAGGTCGCAATCAACGTCCATCACCTGGCGTCCGCCGTTTCGCGCGGACTCGGCGACGGATCGAAGCTCGGACTGCGCATCACGTATGCGCCCGAGCCGGTTTTGCTCGGCACCGGCGGCCCGCTCAATGGCCTGCGGGAGTTTCTTCGCGGCAACGAAAATTCCTTCGTAATCGCCAACAGCGACACGATCCTCGATCTCGATCTGCGCGCGATGCTCGCGTTGCATCGCGACCGCGCCGCACTCGCCACCATCGCGCTGTTCCACCCGGCCAATCTCGATTACTACAGCCGCCTCGAAATCGACGCCGGCCAAAAACTCCGCCGGATGCGCCTGATTGCGCGCCGCGACCCGCTTCAATATGACGACTACCCGGCGGGCCTCGATGACGCCGTGGCCGGATCGCTCTCGCCGTTCATGTATTGCGGCGTGATCGTCGCCGATCAGGCGGTATTGGACCTGATGCCGCCGGCGCCGCCGTGGAGCCTGATGGCCGGCCTGTTCGCGCCGATGGTCGCAAACGGGATGCCGGTGTTCGGCTATGTCCATCGCGGCTACTTCCGCACGATCGACGATCTCAAGAGTTACGACGCGCTCAAAGCCGAGTTCGCCTCCTCGCCTCTCCCGGGAATTCTTACCAGCTGAACTTCACCCGAGTCGGGGCGCCGCACTCTCGCGCGCGGGGCTTGCTCCGCGGTCCGCATGGGCGCTACTCAAGAGATACTGGTGTATCAGGCCAGCGTGACGTGGCCGAATACCGAACGCACCGGTCACTAAAAAGAAACGGGAGAGTATCGAACCAAATGGATTTTACCTGGACGCCCGAACAGGACGCTTATCGGATGGAAGTGCGGCGATGGCTGGAAGAGAATCGCCCGCAATCGCTTGGCAAGGCCGACGACCTCGAAGCCGGCGGCGACGACGCAATCTGGAACCGGCTCAAGGCCTGGCACAAAAAACTCTACCACGCGGGATGGGCCGGCCTGACTTGGCCCAAGGAATACGGCGGCCGCGGCGCCACCTTCATCGAGCAGGTAATCTTTCAGCAGGAACTCGGCCGCCTCAACCTGCCGATGGGATGCAACGTGCTGGGCGTGATCATGACCGGGCCGGCGCTGATGCAATGGGGGACCGACGAGCAGAAAAAACGCTACCTGAATCCGATCCTCGCCGGCGACGAGATTTGGTGCGAGGGGATGTCGGAACCGGGCGCGGGCTCGGACCTCGCGTCGATCCAGTGCCGCGCCGAGCTCAAGGGTGACGAGTTTATCGTCAACGGCCAGAAGGTCTGGACCACGATCGCGCATCGCTCCCATTTCGTGCAGCTGTTCGTGCGCACCGATCCCGACCTGCCCAAGCACAAGGGGATGAGCGCGTTGCTGGTCGATATGAAATCGCCCGGCGTGAGCGTTCGTCCGCTCAAGCAGATCACCGGCGACAGCGAGTTCAACGAAATCTTTTTCGAGGACGTGCGCGTGCCCAAGGAAAACCTGCTCGGCCCGCTCAACATGGGATGGCAGGTGCTGGTCGCGACCCTGATGCACGAGCGCTTCGGCATCGGCGAGACCCTCGGCGGCACCGAACAGGCGCTCCATGCACTCGTACAGGTCGCCAAGGCCGTGGATGTAAATGGCCGGCCGGCGATCGAGGACAACGACATCCGCCAGCAAATCGCGCAGTTCGCGATCGAAACGACCGCCAAGAAGTACAACGGCTTGCGCAGCCTCTCCAAGCGCCTCAAGGGTCAGCAGCCCGGACCCGAAGCGTCGATTTCCAAACTGCTCTCGACCGACTTGGGCCAGCGGATGACCAAGTTCATCACCCGGCTGCTCGGCGAGTACGCGCTGCTCGAGCGCCATACGCCGCTGGCGCCCGAGGGCGACTGGATGCGCCGGATTCTGTACGCCGAGTCGCTGACGATCGCCGGCGGCACCTCGCCGGTGCAGAAGAACATGATCGGCGAGCGCATCCTGCTGCTTCCCAAGGGCTGAGAATCGCCCATCATCTTCTTTATTTCCTCTCTCTCTCTGTAAGGGAGAGGATGAAGGTGAGGGTCCTTATGCGGCGCGCGATCTTTCCGCACGCGCCCGCGAGAGCTAGTCGCGATACGAGTGGCCGCTCACTTTTTGTGTCATCCTGAGCGAAGCCGAAGGAACCCGGATCCGGGATTCTTCGCTTCAGCAGCTTTCGCTCAGAATGACACGAGCACTCATGTAGCGCGGCGCAAGAACGGGCTGGCTCTCTTCGTTGAGGGCTGCCGCCACTTCTTCGCGTTCCGTGCCAGCTGGCGGAAAGCCAGAACCGAAAAAGCCAGCAATGCGATTACGCCGGCTAACCACACGGTCTGGGCATTACTTATCTTCGGTGTCTGGGCAGTTTGAGCTTGGTTGACCGACCGAAGTTGAGCCTGTGGAACGCGGGACACACCCTTGATGCAGTCGGGGTTCCGGACCGCAATCTGGATGTGAGTCTTTTCGTAGAAGCCGGAGCCCTTGTAAGCCGGCTGGCCTTCGATGAAGACCCCCTTCACCGAATCGATCGGCTGATCACCCCGCTCGCGGCGGATAGTGTGGACCATTTGAATCACGGCGCAATCCAGACGGCGCAACAAGCCCTCGGGCGCATTCTCGGGTAATTTGCGACCCGCTGCAGTCACGAACTTCACCAAGCTGCTATGGGCAGCTCGAACCTGCTCGATCCCAGCTGTGGTCGTCAGGTCCAAGCATAAGCCCATGGAGATGACCGCGCCGATGACGAATGGTTTCTTGATGTTCGGGGCGCGACGCTCTTTGGCCTCGCGAGCAAAGTCGAGACCGCGAAGTGGGTTGGCTTCCCAGAAATAGATTCCCGGACCGAGCCAGTCGTAATCGTTGTTGCTTTGCTTGAAGAGATCGCCTTCCAGGATTCGTTCGCCGACGGTCTAATCGCATCCGTGGTAGCCGAGAATGAAACTCGCAGCCAGCTGATGCAACTGAGCGCGGTCAACGAGTGGTTAGGACCGGTAATTCTTGCTGAGCTTGCCGGATTCCGTGTAGATACCCGACTCAACCAGCACCTTCATCGCCGATTCCTTGGACCGCGTCCCCTCTTTCGTGAACTCCGCGGCTGCTTCACGGAAACGCTTAACCGCTTCACGGCTGCTCAGGTCCGCTGGAATCTCTGCTGTCCGTTTCTTTTCCTTCACACGCATATCTCGAGTGTCCTTCGACCCAGCCCTTCTTTCAAGACCGCAACTCCAATTCCGCGCGGGCGCGAGGGTTTTGCGATTGCACCAACGCGGGTTACAAACGCCGACGAGAAATCTAAAGTTGCATATTCCAGAAA
>CAWFAJ010000019.1:0-120778 GCA_963813785.1 uncultured delta proteobacterium
ATCAAATATCCGCTGAACGTTGTAATTGCCGACGAGGCCGGAGTCCCCATAATCCCGGAAATGAAAGGCCAAGTGGATACTGGCCAGCCCGCTCCGGATGCCCCCAAAGGGGCATCAGTGAAAGTTCCTGTAGCGATCAACATGAGCGTGCCTCTTCCCCACCCAGGCAAATACGGAATCGTCGTGACCGCCGGTTCCTCGAGTACTCAACTGTCGTTTGAAGCAATCTTTGCCGGTCAGAAGGTGCAGTTCACGCCCGAGAGTCCGGCAGCAGAGCGCGGGAACTGAGACGTATCGCGGTGTGGTAGTCAAACAGTACCGCGCCCCTGGCGCGGTGCTTGCTCCGCGGTCCGAATGGGCGCTACTCAAGAACTATTAGATTTACCGGCCCCGGGCACTACCGACACCAATCACTGAAAAACACGGAAGATTTTCCAACCAATGGATTTTACGTGGACGCCTGAACAAGACGCTTATCGGATGGACGTGCGGCGATGGCTCGAAGAGAATCGCCCGCAATCTCTCGCGCGAGGCGAGGACCTCGAAGCCGGCGGCGACGACGCAGCGTGGCAGCGCCTCAAGGCATGGCACAAAAAACTCTACCACGCGGGATGGGCCGGCCTGACGTGGCCCAAGGAATACGGCGGCCGCGGCGCCACCTTCATCGAGCAGGTCATCTTTCAGCAGGAACTCGGCCGCCTCAACCTGCCGATGGGATGCAACGTGCTGGGCGTGATCATGACCGGGCCGGCGCTGATGCAATGGGGGACCGACGAGCAGAAAAAACGCTACCTGAATCCGATCCTCGCCGGCGACGAGATTTGGTGCGAGGGGATGTCGGAGCCGGGAGCGGGCTCGGACCTCGCGTCGATCCAGTGCCGCGCCGAGCTCAAGGGTGACGAGTTCGTCGTCAACGGCCAGAAGGTGTGGACCACGATCGCGCATCGCGCGGACTTCGTGCAGTTGTTCGTGCGCACCGATCCCGACCTGCCCAAGCACAAGGGGATGAGCGCGTTGCTGGTCGATATGAAATCGCCCGGCGTGACGTTCGTCCGCTGAGGCAGATCACCGGCGACAGCGAGTTCAACGAGATCTTTTTCGAAGACGTGCGCGTGCCCAAGGAAAACCTGCTCGGCCCGATCAACATGGGATGGCAGGTGCTGGTCGCGACGCTGATGCATGAGCGGTTCGGAATCGGCGAGACGCTCGGCGGCACCGAACAGGTGCTGCATCAGCTCGTGCAGATCGCCAAGGCCGTGCAGCTAAATGGCCGGCCGGCGATCGAGGACAACGACATCCGCCAGCAAATCGCGCAGTTCGCCATCGAAGCGACCGCCAAGAAGTACAACGGCTTGCGCAGCCTCTCCAAGCGCCTCAAGGGTCAGCAGCCCGGACCCGAAGCGTCGATTTCCAAGCTGCTCTCGACCGACTTGGGCCAGCGGATGACCAAGTTCATCACGCGGCTGCTCGGCGAGTACGCGCTGCTCGAGCGCCATACGCCGTTCGCGCCCGAGGGCGACTGGATGCGCCGGATTCTGCAGTCGGAGTCGATGACGATTGCGGGCGGTACCTCGCCGGTGCAGAAGAACATGATCGGCGAGCGCATCCTGCAACTTCCCAAGGGCTGAGAATCATCCGATTCGCATGTTCGCGAAGAGGCGGTTCATCTGAGCCGCCTCTTTTTTTGCGCTCTGCATTGCAAAGTGATAGTTGCATATTTCAGAAAAGTTAGGCAGGTTCACTCGCAATTGAAAGCTGCGAACGCTGATCGCCAAGGTTCTCGCAAGCCTGGAGGCTTCGAAGATGGTCTCCGAAATCAATCCGCTCGCTCGCGCGCAACCCTATCGTGCTGAGCGTGGCATTGTGTCTGGCGTTCGCGTCTCCCGCGGCCGCGGAAATTCCCGGCGCGCCAAAAATCGACGGCGCCGACACCGCATGGCTGCTGCTCTGCGTCCGCGCTGGTTCTGATGATGACGATTCCGGGACTCGCGCTCTTTTACGGCGGGATGGTGCGGCGCAAGAACGTGCTCTCGACATTGATGCAGAGCTTCATCCTGGTCGCGATCGTGTCGATCCAATGGGTGCTGTTCGGCTACAGCCTCGCATTCGCGCCCGGCAGTGCTTTAGTCGGCGCACTTTCGTGGGCAGGACTCAATGGCGTCAGCGCCTCACAGCCGTATGCCGCCTATTCAGCGACCGTGCCGCATCAGGCCTACATGATTTACCAGTGCATGTTCGCCGTGATCACGCCCGCACTGATCACCGGCGCGATCGCGGAGAGAATGTCATTCAAGGGGTTCCTGGTTTTCAGCATCCTCTGGGTCACTTTGATTTACGATCCGCTGGCGCATTGGGTATGGGGCGTCGACGGATGGATTCACCAAATGGGCGCGCTCGATTTTGCCGGCGGCACTGTGGTTCATATCTCGTCGGGCGTCGCCGCACTGGCCGCCGCGCTGATGGTAGGTAAGCGCCGCGGCTTCCCGCACGAGCCGATGCAGCCGCATAACCTGACGCTGACCATCACCGGCGCGGGATTGCTGTGGGTCGGATGGTTCGGGTTCAACGCGGGAAGTTCGCTGGCGGCCAACGGCCTGGCGGTGTCCGCATTTGTCGCGACCCATCTTGGCGCGTCGGCCGCGGCGCTGACCTGGGTGGCGGTGGAATGGTGGGTCGGCGGCAAGCCAACTGTGCTGGGCGCGGCGAGCGGCGCGGTGGCGGGCCTGGTCGCAATAACTCCGGCGTCGGGGTACGTCGGCCCCTTCCCGGCGATAATCATCGGCGCGGTCGCAGGCGCGCTCTGCTACAGCGCGGTCCGGATGAAGTCGCGGTTCGGGTACGACGATGCGCTCGACGTGGTCGGCGTGCACGCAGTCGGCGGAATATGGGGCGCGCTTGCGACCGGGCTGTTTGCCAGCGTGTTGGTCAACGCGGCCGGCGCCGACGGTCTCTTCTATGGAAATCCGCGCCAGCTATTCGTACAGGCGGTAGCCGTCATCGCGAGCATCTCGTTTTCGTTCATCGGCAGCATGATTCTGCTCAAGGTGACGGACGCACTGGTCGGACTTCGCGTGGCGCCCGAAGCGGAGCAGGTCGGACTCGATCTCAGCGAGCATGAAGAGGCAGCTTACGCCTTCGAAGCGTAACCGCACTCGCTAGCGCTGCATCGCCTGGAAGATCAGCGGGCCGGCCTCGGCCATCATCTCGCCCAGAATTTCGTGCAGCGGCTTGCTCGGCATGGCGAGCTTTTCCGTCAGCGATTTCATGATCGCCAGATAGCGCTGCTTCATCTCCGGGCTGATCGTTTCGAGCCTGACAGTCTCCATCACCTCGACGAAGCGGCCATGAATTTCGATGATTTCGATGTCGGTCGGATCGGTGAACTTTTTTTTGTGAGCCATGTGCTTTACCTCATCGAACAAAATCAAAACAGGTAGCGGCGGGTGTTGATGCTGATGAGAATGCCCATCGCCGCCATCATCGCGATCAGCGACGAACCGCCGTAACTCACCAGCGGCAACGTAATTCCCACCACCGGCAGCATCCCCGTCGCCATCCCGATGTTGACCGCCACTTGCCAGAAGACAATCGCCGTCAATCCGACCGCGAGCAACGCGCCGAAGCGGTCGCGCGCGTGTCTGGCGATCCATGCGCCACGCGCAATCACGCCGGCATACAATGCCAACAAAAGCAGCGCGCCTGCCAAACCGAACTCCTCGGCAAAAACCGCGAAAATAAAATCGGTGCTCTGCTCAGGCAGAAAATTCAGCCGCGCCTGCGTACCTTTGAGAAATCCCTTGCCGAACGGGCCGCCGGCGCCGATCGCGATTTCAGATTGGATGATGTGGTAGCCGGAGCCCAGCGGGTCGGCCTGCGGATTGATGAAACTGACCAGGCGCTGGCGCTGATAAGGCTTGAGATAGTGCCAGCTCAGCGGAGCCGCGAGCATCGCCGCCATCGCCAGCACCAGCATCGTGCGCAAATTCAGGCCGCCCACGAAAATCAGCGTAAGGGTGATCAGCACGAGGATCAGTCCCGTGCCGAGGTCGGGTTGCTTGAGCACGAGTGCAGCGGGGATGCCGAGCAGGAAGAACGGGATGATCAAATGGCGCAGGCCCCATCCGCCTTTCGGCGGTTCCTCACGCAGATAACGCACCATCACGAGCACGACAGCCAGCTTGGCCAGCTCGGAGGGTTCGAGATGGAAGGCGCCGAGATTGATCCATCGGCGCGATCCGCCGGTGGCGTGGCCGGAGATCATTACGGCGATCAGCAGTCCGATCACCAACAGATAAAATGGGTAGGCGTAGGCCTGCAGAGCTCGATAGTCCACAAAGACCGCGATAAGCATCGCGACCGTTCCGGCCGCGATCCAAATCAACTGGCGAATTACCAGAGGGTCCAGGGTCCGATGCGCACTGGTGTACGACGCACTGATGACGCTGACCAGCCCGATTCCGGCCAACGCAAGGACCAGGATGAACAGCGTCCAGTCGAAATGAAGTATGAACCTGCGATCGCCGCCCGCCATCAGGGCCGCACTCCTGTCATTGAGATGGCGAGGCGTCTTCGAGCACGCGCGCTATTTCAGGTCTGGGCGGGGGAGGATTGAGCTGGAAGTAGCGCTGGAAGACATCGTGAATCACTGGCGCCGACGCGCTGCCGCCATGTCCGCCGTGCTCGATGATGCAGGCTGCGGCGATGGTCGGATGATCCTTTGGCGCGAACGCGATGAACCATGCGTGGTCCTTGAACTGATCGGGCGTCTTGTCCTCTTCCTCGCTCTCGCCCACCGGAGCATTGCTGCCGACGACCTGAGCCGTGCCGGTTTTGCCGCACACGATGACATTGTCGAGATGGGCTTTGTGCGCGGTACCGCCGGCGCCGTTGACGACGTCGGCCATCGCGTCCTTGACGACTTCGAGGTCGTCCGGATCGATCTTGATTCGGTTCTCGATCACCGGCGGATACGACTTGGCGATATTGCCGTCGAGTCCCTCGACGTACTTGACGAATTGCGGCCGATAGCGGATGCCGCCGTTGGCGACCTGGGCGGCGACCTGCGCCATCTGCAGCGGGGTGGTCGCGACGTAACCCTGGCCGATGGCGACCGAGAGCGTTTCCGCGGGATACCATCGCTCGTGGAAGCGCTTCTGCTTCCACGCCGACGACGGGATGGTGCCGGGGTTCTCGTGATCGAGATCGATGCCGCTCTTGATTCCGAGTCCGAGCTGATTGGACCATTTCGCAATCCGATCGACGCCAAGCTTTTCGCCGACGTTGTAAAAATAGACGTCGCATGAGCGCACGATCGCATCGTGCAGCTCGACGGTGCCGTGGCCTTGTTTGCGCCAGCAATGATACTCGCGTCCGCCGAACCACAACCCGCCGGGGCAATTGTAGGCAGTTTCAGGTTTCAGCGTGCCCTCCTCGAGTCCTGCTATCGAATCGACAATTTTGAAAGTCGAGCCGGGTGGATAAATTCCCTGGATGACGCGATTTTGCAGTGGATGGTTCGGGTCGGTCGTCAGTTCGCGCCACGCCGACGCTTTCACGCCGCCGCCAAAGATGTCGGGGTCGAAGGCAGGATGCGAAACCATTGCGAGCACGTCGCCGTTTCGCGGATCGAGCGCGACGAAGGCGCCGTTCTTCCCGGCCATCGCCTGCTCCGCGGCCTGCTGGAGATTAAGATCGATGGTCATGACGATGCTTTCGCCGGGCTTGTCGGGAATTTCCTTGAGCACGCGCAGCCGGCGCCCGACGGCGTCAACTTCGATCTCCTGTCCGCCGGCGCCGCCGCGCAGAGAACTCTCCCACACGCGCTCGAGGCCGAATTTTCCGATCTCGTCGCCCATGTGGTAGTCGTCCCGCTGCTTGAGGTCGTTCTTGGTCACTTCGCCGACGTAGCCGAGCAGATGCGCAGCGAGTTCGCCGTACAGGTAATGGCGCGCGGGGGTGATTTGGAGACTGACGCCGGGCAGCTCGAGCTGATGCGCCTCGAGCGCCACCACCTGTTGCCATCCAAGACGCTCGGCGACGGTGACGGGCTCGTAGGGCGGGCGGCCTTCGTCGTCGGCGTCGGAAATCTTGCCGGCGATTTGATCCGCGCCGGTGTAGCGCTCGAGCCTTTCGATCGTGAGCGAAAGATTGTCGGAATCCTCGGGAACGAGCTGCGCGTCGAACGACGGCTTCGTATCCACCAGCGGACGGTGATTGCGATCGAAGACCAGCCCGCGCGGCGCGGGCACGCGTTGGATGCGGATCCGGTTGCGATCGGCCAGCTCGACATTTTCCTGATGATGCAGAACCTGCAGGTAGTACAGGCGCACGGAAGCCAGCCCGAAAATCACAAACATCACGGCGGTCAACGCCGCGATTCGCGGTTCCAGAAGCGGAACGGGCCGGTTGCTTTTAGGGATGTGGAACTTCGCCACTGATGTGTTCCCGAGCTTACAATCTATTCGCGCTTCGCTCTCACAGGCAATCCCGCCAGCCGCTTGGTTGCCGCCAGCATCGAAAAGATGAACGGCGCGACCATCGCGGAGACGGCGGCCTCGAGCGTCAGTCCCCCAAGCATCGAGCCGGTGTCGGAAAGCGCGCTGAACCCGTCGGCGAAGGCAACCGTGGCCAGCGCGGTCGCGATCACAGCGAAGAACACCACGGTCGCGCCGACCAACGCGTTGGTCACCATCAGCCGGGTCGAAATTTCGTAGCTCACCAGGAAGACCATCGTCATCATGAAGGCGTTGAGGCCGGGATGCGAGCCGGCGAGTGCGTCGGTCGCGTAGCCTATCGCAAACGCCAGCATCGCGGGCACGACGCCATGATGGCGCAGGCCGAGATCGACAACCACTATGATGATCAGGTTCGGAATCAGCGCGCGAAACGAAACCAGGTGCGGGAGCGCGGATTCAAACGCCAATCCCAGCACCACGAACGCCGCGAACAGCAGGATGAGGCGCAAATCCGTCAATCCTTGGCCGGGTCGTCGAGGTGAGGCGGCGGCTGGGTGACGATCAGCACCTGTTCGAGTTCGCGAAAATCAACCGCCGGTTCGATCCTTACGCCAAGGAACAAACCCGGCCCTCCACGGTGCACGCTTTCGATCGTTCCGACCAGCAGGCCACGCGGGAAAATTCCATCGAGGCCCGAGGTGACGATAGCGTCGCCGGCCCGGATGTCCTGCGAGCGATCGGCGTACTTCAGTATCAATCCATCATCGACCATACCGGCGACGATTCCGCGCGCCCGCGAACGCTGATCGAAACCGTCGAGCGCGGAGTTGTGGTCGTCGATCAACAGCACGCGCGCGGCGTGCGGACTGATGGCGATGATCTTGCCGACCACGCCCTGGTTGGCGAGCACGGCCATGCCGGGACGAAGTCCGTCGCTGGAACCCGCGGCGAGAATCAGGGTGCGTGAAAGCCCGGTGGCGTCGCTGCCGATCACGTTGGCGGCAACCGCGTGGGCGCCGAGCACGTCCTTGAGTTCGAGCAGCTCGCCGAGGTGCCGATTTTCGACCTCGAGCTCGTCCAGGCGCGCGCGATCGCTGTTGACCCGCGCCAGCTCGTTGCGCAGACGGGCGTTTTCCTCGCGCACGTGAAGCAGGTCGAGGTAGCCGGTGACGATCGATGAAGCGCCGTCGCTCAGACGGGTAAACGCAGCGTCGATCGGACTGACGATTTCCAAGAATGCGGACTCCGGACGCGCGGCGAGATCGCCGGGATGGACTCCGGTCGAGATCAGATGAAGCGACACAATGAGCAGCACGCCGCTGGTCAGCAGCACGCGGTTACGCCAGAGAAAGCCGCCTCTCACGTCAATACGGCCCGACGCGCCGGCTCAAGTTTCGGCAGATATGCGGCGAGTCGATCAGTCAACGGTCACGTCGCGCAGCAGCGACAGTTCGTCCAACACCTTGCCCGCACCCATCACGACCGCAGTCAGCGGATCGTCGGCCAGCGTCACCGGAAGTCCGGTCTCCTCGCGCAGCAATACGTCGAGGTTGCGCAGCAGAGCGCCTCCTCCCGCCAGCACTATTCCCTTGTCGACGATGTCGGAGGCGAGTTCCGGCGGCGTGCGCTCGAGCGCGATGCGCACCGACTCGACGACCTGGCGCACCGGTTCCATCAGCGCCTCGCGAATCTCCTCATCGGTGATCTCGATAATCTTGGGCACGCCGGCGACCAGGTCGCGCCCCTTGATCTCCATGGTCTGAATTTCGTTGCCGGGATAGGCCGAACCGATGGTTATCTTGATCAGCTCGGCGGTGCGCTCGCCGATCAACAAATTGTACTTGCGCTTGATGTGCTGGATGATCGCCTCGTCCATCTTGTCGCCCGCCACACGCACCGAACGCGAGAAGACGACGCCGGCCAGCGAGATCACGGCGACCTCGGTGGTGCCGCCGCCGATATCGACGATCATGTTGCCGGTCGGCTCGGTGATGGGAAGGCCGGCGCCAATCGCGGCCGCCATCGGCTCCTCGATCAGATAGACCTCGCGCGCGCCGGCCGACTCGGCCGATTCGCGCACCGCGCGTTTCTCGACCGCGGTGATTCCGAACGGCACGCAGATGACGATGCGCGGGCGCGGACGCACCAGGGTCTTGCCCGAGTGAATCTTCTGGATGAAGTAGCGCAGCATGTTCTCGGTGATCTCGAAGTCGGCAATCACGCCGTCTTTGAGCGGCCGGATGGCAACGATCGAGCCCGGCGTGCGGCCCAGCATCTTTTTCGCCTCGGAGCCTATCGCCAGCACGCGCCGCGAGCCGCGCGAATCTTTCTGCACCGCGACGACCGAGGGCTCGTTGCAAACGATGCCTTCGCCCTTGACGTAGATGAGCGTGTTGGCGGTGCCAAGATCGATCGCGAGATCGTTGGAGAACCAGCCGAAAATTGAATTGAGGACCACGAATTTTCCCCTTGCCTGTCCGGTTCAGGCTTGGATGCCGCAACCACGACCCGGCCCGAATACCACCCCAGGACGCGGCCCAAATGTTGAAGAATTCTCTGACGGAGACGTTTGGGCCCGTCCGACTACCGCTGCGCGACACGCTAACAGAGGACAGGCGGCGCAGGCAAGTAAGCGGGCGCAATTGCGCACGGAAAAGGCAGTCAAGTATGATATCGCGGCAATGTTAGAAGGAATCCGCCGTTACCAGTACTCGTGGCAAGTGCAAGTCACGTTCGCTTTCCTGGCGATTACGATGGCGTTTTGGGGTTTTGGTGGCGGTGGATTATTCTCCACCGTCCATCCCATCGCGACCGTTAATGGCCGGCAAATACTTGGCGACCAGGTCGATCGCGAAGCCACCCAAATCCGCCAGGCCGTGCAACAGATGTACGGCGCCAGCGCGCAGGCCATGCTCAAGAACATCAACCTTCGCCAGGAAGCAGTGGACAGGTTGATCGAGCAACAACTGATCGGCGAAGAGGCGCGCCATCTCGGCATCAGCATCAGCGACGAGGCGCTGCAGGATAAAATCGCCAAGGAGCCTGTTTTTCAGCGCGATGGCCAGTTCGACTTCGATACCTACCAGGACGTGCTGCGCAACAACAATCTGTTGCCGGCTGAGTACGAAAACGGCGAGCGCGACCGCATGATCGCCGACACGCTGCGCAACATGATCGACAGCGGCGTGCAGGTGAGCGACGACGAGGCGCGCCACGCCTACAATCTTCGCAACGAACGGATCGGATTGCGCTACGTCGAAATACCTTACAGCGATTTCACCGCCAAGATCTCGCCTACCGAAGCTCAGATCGCCGACTACTACAGCAAGAACGCGGAGCAATTCCGCGAGCCCGAGCGCGTCAAGCTGGTTTACGTCCATTACGAACCGCTGCTGCTGGCCGCCAAGTACGCGCCGCCCGACAAGGAAATCCAGGCCTACTACAAGCGCAACGCCAAGACCCGCTTCACGCATTCCGAGCAGGTTCACGCGCGGCACATCCTGATCCGGGTGCCGGAGGGCGCGACCGACAAGGAGAAGGCCGGGGCGAAGACCACGGCGCTCGACGTGCTCAAGCAGGCGCAATCGGGGAGCGACTTCGCAAAGCTGGCGGCGAAGTATTCCGACGATCCATCCAACAAGCTCAAAGGTGGAGACCTCGGGACGTTTGGCCGCGGCCAGATGGTCAAGCCGTTCGAAGACGCGGTGTTCGCGATGAAGCCGGGACAGATCGCGATGGTCGAGACGCGCTTCGGCTTTCATATCGTCAAGCTCGATGAGTTCAAGCCCGCGCATACCGACACGCTTGCCGAGGCGACGCCAAAGATAATTGACGAGCTGCGCACGCAGGCTGGAGCGAAGCTCGGGCGCGCGGCGGCGCAGGAAGACCTGGCGGCAGCGCTCGCGGGCGCCAGTTTGCAGGAGCTTGCGAAGAAGCGGGGGATCGACGCGATCGAGACGCCGCTGTTCGCGCAGGGCGAACCGGCGGGCGGCGCCGAGCGCGACCGGGAACTGATGGAGGCGGCGTTCAAGCTCGACGCGGGGCAGGTGGCGATCGTGCCGGAGAAGGGCGCGCCGTACGTGATCAAGCTGCTGGTGAAGCAACCGTCGCGAATTCCCGCGCTCAAGGAGATCGAAGCGCAAGTGCGCGAGGCGCTGATTCGCTCGACGGCCGAGACCCAAGCGAGCCAGCAGGCGGATAAGATACTCGCCACGATCAAGAATCCGGCCGACTTTGACAAGGCAGCCGCCGCCAACAAGCTCGCGATTCAAAATGTAGATCCGTTTCTGCGCTCCGACCGTAGAGTTCCAGGCATCGGCGAGTTTCCCGAGGTGACCGACGCCGCCGCGGTGGTGCCGGCAATTCCGGGCGTGATCGATCGCGTGATGGAAAACGGCGGCAATTCGTACCTGTTCGAAGTCGCCACGCGCACCGAACCGGCCGACGTCGAATGGAAGAGCGCGCAGAAATCGTTCATGCAGGAATACGTCGAGCAGCGCCGCGCGGAGGCATGGACGAGCTTCCTCGATCAACTCAAAGATCAGGCGCGGATAAAAATCGACTCCGACCAGCTCGCATCCGCCGGGTCGTCAACCTGAAGGAGCGCGCCGGTAGCGCGGCGATACCAGGAATGAGTTCCGATTCTTCCGATTCCGACGAGGCTGCGTCGCGTAACTCAGCGGGTGTCGATACGCACGAGTTTTTCCTTCCGGGCGCGGGCGTGAGTGCGCTGCTGATCCACGGGCTGACCGGAACTCCATACGAAATGCGCTACCTCGGCGAGCGGCTGGCGGCGCGCGGCGTGCGGGTGCGAGGCGTCAAGCTGGCGGGTCACGCCGCAACGCCCGAGGAGTTGGGCGCGGCGGGCTACGACAACTGGTACGAAAGCGTCGTCAACGGCCTGGAAGAGCTGCGGCAGTACGGCGAGCCGAACGTGGTGGTGGGATTGTCGGCGGGAGCGGTGCTGGCGGCGCGGCTGGCCGCCGATCAGGGCGAGGCGGTCGCGGGACTGGCGATGCTGGCGCCGGGATTTTTTCTGCCGACCTCCACGACCATCATGCTGCGGGGCGTGCGCGGGATACTCGGTTCGTTGGTGGACAGGATCTACCTGCTCAATCCGGGCGGGTCGGATATCCACGATGCGGCCGCGCGATCGATCCATCCCAACTGCCGTCTGATGCCGTTATCGGCGCCGATGAAGCTGCTCGATTTGAGCGCGATGGTGAAGCCGATGCTGGCGCGTATCACGCAGCCGGCGCTGGTGATGCATGCCCGGCGCGATCACACGTGCCCGATGCGCAAAAATGTCGGCTACGTGATGAAACATCTCGGCGGCGCCGAGAAACGCGCGGTCGAACTCGAGGAGAGCTACCACGTGATTACCGTGGACAGCGAGAAAGAGCGCGTCGCCGCCGAGGTGAGCGAATTCGTCGAGCGGTTTCGAGTCGCGCCGCAAAAGCGCGCGGCGGGCTAGAGTCGCGCGCTACGCGCGCCGGCTCAGCTCTGCGTGTCGTAAAATTCTTCGAGCAGATACTTCACGTCGGGACGGCCGAGCACCTCGATGAAGCAGATCTCGTCGTCGGCGTTCAGATCGATGATGACCTGGCCTTCGATCGATTGCAGCTCGACATAGTTGGCGACCTTGACTTCGGCGGCGGTCGCGAAGCTCGCACAATTCTCGTCGCCGCAGTCGCAGACCGACTCGATTCGGAGCGCGCGCAGCTTGGATTCCAGCGGATCGGCGCCCTGCTGCTTGAGCAGATAAACTATCTCCTCGAGCAGGTCGGGCAATACGTCGTTCATCATCGGTGCAGCCATGGCTTTCCAAGGGTAGTGGATTCGGCGCGCGGATTCCAAGTGAAAAGTGAAAGCTGCAAATCACCGCGCGCATGATTGGCGCTCGCCGCTGTCGAGCGATCGCGGCTTACCTGCCTTGACTAGGTACCCCACCATACTTATGTTCAAAGGGCGACGAGCGCAGCAGGAGATAAGTCCCGATGTCCAGCGACAAAATCGTTCATGTTACCGACGCGAGCTTCGACGAGGAAGTTCTGAAATCGTCCACTCCGGTTTTGATCGATTTCTGGGCGCCGTGGTGCGGACCATGCCGCACGATTGCACCGATACTCGACGATCTTGCGGGCGAGTACTCCGGGCGCCTCAAAATCGTGAAGATCAACGTTGACGACAATCCGCAGACGCCGGGACGTTACGGCGTCAGGGGCATCCCCAACCTGCTGATCATCAAGGGCGGCCAGGTCAAGGAACAGATCATCGGCGCGGTGCCCAAGGGCAGACTGGTCCAGGCCGTGGACAGCGCTATCGCGTAAGCGCGATCAGCGAAAACGAAATTTCCCGATCACTTCTCATGAGGGGAACCATGATGTCGTCGAGGTTTGCCTGTTGGTCGATGATTTTGACGCTCGGTCTGACGCTCTTGACGATTTCGGCAGATCGAGCGCACGCGGATACGATCGAACCGAACCTCGAGGCTCAGAAGAGCTCGATGGACAAGGACGGCAACCTCCGCCTCGAATTGGCCGCGAGCCTGAACGCACCTGTAGCGAAAGTCTACGCGGCACTGACTAATCCCGAGAAGCTCAGCAAGTACAATGCAGAGATCACGAGCGTCAAGGTCCTGTCGAGTAGCGCCACGGGCAAAGTGGTCGAATACTATGGAACCAGCAATCTGAACCTGAACAAGAAACCGTACGTGATAAAATTCACGTTCGACCCAGGCAAGCAGACCATCACGGCCCAGAGCGTAGACAAGGCGGCGATCACGTTCCGCGCGGATTACGTTTTGAGCTTGTCAAAGGATGGCAAATCGACGGAAATTCGCTATGTCAGCGTGTCGGCCAACCCGAGCAAGGCGTTGGGGATGCCAGTGCCCGAGTTCATGCGCAAGACCGCCGGCATCGAGGCCTTCATGAGAAATCTGACCAACGCCGGAAAATACATCCAGAACGGCGAGAAGTAACTGCCCAGCGCGGCCAGTACCAGCAGCCGGGAAATCCGGCCTGTCACGCGAAATTTCCCGATCACTTGGTGGCGGGCGACGGCGACGCAGCCGGCGACGGCGCGGAGTTCGCACCCTTCATCGCATTCTGCACCCAGTATCTCATCAGGTCGTCGCGATTGCGCTCGTAGGCGAGTCGCGCGTCGCCGGGGATGTATCCCACCAGCATCTCGTTGTAGGCCAGCAGCATCGGCACCAGTTGCGAGTTGCGCAGGATAGCCGCGTCGGGCGGCAACACCGCCGCCATCAGCATCACGGCCAGACCCGCAAAGGCCGCCGCGATTCCCGCGCCGAGGATGGCGCCGGCCAGGCGATCCAGCGGGCTCAGGTGAACGATCTGCATCAGCCGGATCGCCGACGTGCCGATTATCTCCACGGCCGTGAAGATTAAGGCGAAGATCGCGATGTAGCCGACGACCGCGCCGACCGCCTGCGAGGATCCCAACTGCGTCTGGGCGAACGCGCCGGCCCTGGTGTAATAGAGCGACGCGAAATAGACGGCGGCCGCCAGCGCCACCACCGACGTCACCATCCTGAGTGCGCCCCTTTGCAGTCCGTAGATTGCCCCGAGCGCGAACAGCACGATTGCAACGTAGTCGAGTCCGTTCAGCCCATTCAGCCCGTTCATCCGCCTCCTCTCCCGCTATCGAGCCTAGCTGATGAACGCAAAGCGCGCGACGCGTCCGCGCTCCTGTACTTGCGCGGCGATATGCTTAAATGGGCGCATGGCGCAAGTTTATATCGAAGAACTGTCGCATCATGCGGGCAACCGGGTCACGCTCAAGGGCTGGCTTGCGGGCAAGCGCTCGAGCGGCAAGATACATTTTCTCCAGGTGCGCGACGGCACCGGCTTATGCCAGTGCGTGGCGTCGCTCGCCGATCTCGGCGCGGATCGTTTCGCGGCGGCCGATCACATGGGGCAGGAAACCTCGCTCGAAGTGACCGGGATCGTGCGCGAAGACAAGCGCGCGCCGGGCGGATTCGAACTCACGTTGAAATCATTCGAGATCGTGTCGGCGGCGACCGACTATCCGATCACGCCCAAGGATCACGGCGTGGCGTTTTTGCTCGACAACCGCCATCTGTGGATCCGCTCGTCGCGCCAGCACGCCATCCTGCGCATCCGCAGCGAAGTGGAATCGGCGTGCCGCGATTTTTTCCACGAGCGCGGCTTCGTGCTGTTCGACGCGCCGATCCTGACCCCGACTTCATGCGAGGGGACCACCAACCTGTTCGAGCTCGACTACTTCGGCGAGCGCAAGGCGTACCTGACGCAGAGCGGACAGCTCTACGCGGAAGCGGGCGCGCTCGCATTCGGCAAGGTGTACTGCTTCGGCCCGACGTTTCGCGCCGAGAAATCCAAAACGCGGCGTCATCTGACGGAATTCTGGATGGTCGAGCCCGAAGTCGCGTACTGCGACCTCGACGGCGACATGGAACTGGCCGAGCAGTTCGTGTCCTACATCGTCGGCCGCGTGCTCGCGCGCCGTGGCGCCGAGCTCAAGACGCTCGAGCGCGATACGACCAAGCTGGAATCGCGCCGCAGTCGCGCCCTATCCGCGCATCAGCTACGACGAAGCGATCGAGCGGCTGAAAAAGAAGGGCGTCGCGGTCAACTGGGGCGACGACTTCGGCGGCGACGAGGAAACCGCGCTGTCCGAGGAATTCGATCGCCCCGTGATGGTGCATCGCTACCCCACCGCGTGCAAGGCGTTCTACATGAAGCAGGATCCCGCGCGTCCCGACGTCGCGCTATGCGTCGATATGCTCGCGCCGGAGGGTCACGGCGAGATAATAGGCGGCGGGCAGCGCGAGGACGACTACGAAACGCTGCGCGCCAAGATCACGTCGCACGGGCTGCCGCTCGCGCCCTTCGAATGGTACCTCGACTTGCGCCGCTACGGCTCGGTGCCGCACGCGGGCTTCGGGATGGGCATCGAGCGCATGACGGGATGGCTCTGCGGGATTCATCACATCCGCGAGACGGTGCCGTTCCCGAGATTGATGGAGCGGCTGGAGCCGTAGCAGATCGATGAAAAAGCAAATCACCTGCGCGGTGGGCGCAAGGGGTGACCCCTTGACCCAGTATCAATCGCAAAATCTCGCGGACGGTCTTTTGCTCTCGGTCCTTCAAGAGAAATAATGCGTCCCCGGCGGTTTCGTCGCGAAATTCTTCCCGAGCTTTTGAAACTACCGCTCACGAACGCGCGCGGCTAGCGACGGAACTGGTTCAAAGCCTCGATGAGTCCGAAGACCCCGATGCGGCCGCGGCATCACACCCCAATGCGACATCAACGGAACCCTCTGCGGGCAGAGGTGAGACGGGGATGTGAAACCCACCGTGGGTTTCACACTTCCTTGGGCAGGGGTGACCCCTGCACCCAGTGAGAAGACGCGAAAATCTGCGCAACGCATCTTTTCGCGACTACGCGATGGAAGATCCCGCGCGCGACAGCTCGTGTCATTCTGAGCGAAAGTTGCTGTGATTGAGCCGAAGCCCTGAGTGCTGCTGAAGGGGAAGAATCTCGACAGAAGCTCCTGAGTCTCGCGCTACTTATCGCGGACTGGCAGCTAGCGGCCCAGGTCTACTTCCAGGGTTTCGACGCGGACGCCGGCTTGCTCGAAGCGAATCACTATCTGGCATCCGCTGGTCTTGAGCGTGAGTGCGTAGGCGCCGGGGCTCCGCTGCGTGGAGGTTATCTGCTCGACGGTTTGGCCTTTGAGCGTCGCCAGCGCCTTGTTGAGTTCCGCGAGCGACTGAGCTACTTCGCGGCCGCGCGGAGTTTTCATGAACAGTGCGTTGAGCGATAGCTCCGCGCCGGGACCGAACAGCCGCCTGACGCGGCCGCTGGTCAGCGCGACCTCGACGATCGCGCCGAGACGAAGCTGGAGATCGGCGGGCACTTCGAGCGACTCGATCGCCGACTTGAGCGAGAGGTAGACCTCGCGCGCCTGCGGGTCGCTGGTCGCGTCGAGGAACGCCTGAATTTGCGGAACGAGGATGTCGCGCTGGAGCGTGTCGAGCGTTATCGATTCGCCCGCATTGGGCTGGTCGTCGCTCGCCATCACGGTTTACGATTTGTGTCCGCCGTCGTCGTGACCGAGCAACGCGGCCAGCTCGTGCTCGAAGCCACCGGTCTCGATCGCGCAGTGCATCCCGCATTCCTTCGGCGCGCCCGTTTCCCACCACCATCTGCCCGCGCGAGCGTCCTGGCCCTCGCCGACCGCGCGGGTGCATGGCGCGCAGCCGATCGACTTGTAGCCCTTGTCGTAGAGCGCGTTGTACGGCACGTCTTTGGCGCGGATGTAATCCCAGACCTCGGCTTCAGTCCAGTCGGCCAAAGGCGCGAGCTTGACGATGCCGCCGTGGTCGTGATCGATTTCAATTTTGCGGATGTTCGAGCGCGTGGCCCACTGATCGCGGCGCAGCCCGGTCACCCACGCGCCGTAATTCATCAGCGCACGGCGCAGCGGCAGCACCTTGCGCACCTGGCAGCATAGCAGGCGCAGGTTGACGTCGTTGTAGAAAAGATTGTTGCCGTGTTTGGTGACCATCTGCTGCACGACGGCGGTGTCGGGCGTGAAGATTTCAACCTTGATTCCGTAGCGCTGGCGATACTTGTCGATCAGGTCGTAGGTCTCCTGCGGCATCCGGCCGGTATCGATGGTAAAGACGCGGATGTTGGGATCGATCTTGTGCGCCATGTCGATCAGCGCGCAGCCGTCGGCCTGGAAGCTGCAGCAAATCGCCAACTCCTTGCCGAACCGATCGATGGCCCATGCCAGAACTTCCTGAGGTTCCTTGTCGTCGAGCTCCACCGCCGCTTCACCCGCTTCGAGTTCATCCATGATAAGACTCTGCTCGGGGTTTTCAAGCGGTTGGTTAAATTGGGGTCCTGCGGCCATGACGGAGTCCTTGGGGCGATTACCCGGTTCAGGCGGCGGCGACATCGGCGCCGGTTGCGTCTCCATTTGCGATTGAAATCAGGTCAGCGTCGGAGGTGCGCACGCAAAAGTGCGTGAAACTCTCGTTGGCGATGCGCCGTTCGAGGTAAGTCCCGAACAGCCGCGACACGTAGTCTTCGACCATCGCGGACGGCACGCGGCGTATAAGCGGCTTGCCGATCGCCGCGTCCTTGCCCAGCCCGCCGCGCAATATAATGTCGAAAGCCTCGAGCGGCTCGCCCGCGGGTCCGCGGCCGGTGGTGCCCTGCAGCCCGATATCGCCGGTCCAGTGCTGCGCGCACGCATGGGGGCATCCGTCGAGATTCAGCTTGAGACCGCCGACCTGCTCACCGAACTGATTCACCAGCCGCTCGATGATTGTCGCGAGCTTGGTCTTGGTCGGAGTGACGGCGTAGTTGCAATGCGGATCGCCGATGCATCCGATCGACGAGGCGTAGAGGCCGTTGGCATCGAGCGGGAAACCGATCGCGCCAACTTGCGCGATCACGTCGTCGAGCTGCGCGGTGGGAATCCCGGTGATGATGAAATTCTGGCGGCGGGTGAGGCGGATGTCGCCGCCGAACGAGGCGGTGAGCGCCGCAATCTCGCGCATCTGGCGCCCGCTCATCAGGCCCAGGTAAACCGGAAAGCCAACGTAGTTGAGTCCGGGCTGTTGCTGCTCGCGGATGCCCATGTGATCGCTCTCGGTCTCAGGGATCGGCATCGCGGCGAGATCCTCGAGCGCGAAGCCGAGCCGCGCTTCGACCAGCCGGCGAAATTCCTCCGGCCCGTAATCGTCGATCATGAACTTGAGCCGCGCCTTGACGCGCGAGATTCGGTACTCGGTGGTCCCCTGCCACACGTCGATGATCGCGCGCATCACCGGCATCGCCTGCTCGCGCGTGATGAACACGCCGAGGTGGCGCGACAGGCGCGGGGTGGACGACTGTCCGCCGCCGACGCGCACCGCAAAGCCCTCGCGCCCGTCCTTGAGCATCCCGACCAGCGCGACGCAGTTGATCTCGGGAGCGTTGCACTGATGCCGGCATGCGGCGATCGATATCTTGTGCTTGCGCGGCAGGTCCGAGTACTCGCGATTGCCGAAGAAAAATCCCGCGGCCTCGGCGACCAGCGGCGTCACGTCGAAAACTTCGTCGCGATCCACGCCTGCGACCGGGCATCCGGTGATGTTGCGCACCACGTCGCCGCATCCGCCCATCGTCGTCAGCCCGACGCTCTTGAGCTTGGCCAGGATCTCGGGGAACTTGTCGAGCGTGATGTAATGAAGCTGGAAATTCTGGCGGGTGGTCAGCTCGCCCTGGTCGCGCCCGTAGGTCTCGGAGATTTCACCGATTGCGCGCAGCCCCTCGGCGCTGAGGATGCCGCTGGGGATTTTCACCCGCATCATGAACGTTCCGATCTTCGGCTTGTCATGGTACATGCCGAACCACTGGAGCCGCACGATATCTTCCTCGGGAAGCTTTTCATACGAGGTCTGCGCCAGCCGGTCCCATTGACCCGCGAGTTCAGTCGGAAACAACTCGTGCTTGAGGCGCTCGACTGAATTGCGCTTCAAGACCATTTCCCACGCAGGTGGTTCTCTCTTCGGCAATTCTCAAATCTCCTGAGGAGACAAAAGATAACTTAGGTTACTGACTTAGTCAATTAAGTAGATGACTAAGCCGGTTGCCTATTCCACGTACTGACCCGTTATGCTAAGAATTGAGAGGGGAAGCTGCGGAAAAAATGAAGTTCGGCGTCGGCGTTGATTACTCCTTGAAGGCGCTTCTGATACTGGCGGAGCGATATCCTACCACTTTGCCGATCCGAGTCGAGGAAATCGCAGAGGCCCAGAACATCCCGGAAAACTACCTGCGCCGGCTGCTGATCGAACTCAAGCGCGGCGGCCTGGTCGCCAGCCAGAAGGGGCCCAGCGGCGGATACATGCTGGCCAAGGCGCCGGCGCGAATCACGATGGCGGACGTGGTGGAAATAATCGAGGGCGACTACACCCCGGTTGAATGCCTGGAGGAAAGCTCGTCGATGTGCCCGGCCGAACAGTCGTGCGCGATGCGCGACGTATGGCGCGAGGTCCGCGACGGCGTCAACGGCATCCTGCGCCGAGTGACGCTGCAAGCGCTATCGGAAAAGCGCAAGCACGCAATCGACTACAGCATCTAGAACGCCGCTTGCTCAGACGTGGGCGAGGACCTCCTCGCGCAGCTTGCGCATCAGCTTTTCGCTCTGCGCGACCTCGCCGGTAAAAATAACCTGCGACGTGCCCCAGTCCTTCGCGCGCCGCTTCAACTCGACGATCAATTCCTGCGCGGTTCCGATCAGCATCATCGGCGAAGCCAGCAGCGCGTCGGCGGTCTGGCCGAACATCGGCGCCATCATCTCGGCGGTCTTGCGGGTGGCTTCGCGCGAGTCCGCAATGATCGTCGAGAAAATGAAGTTGCTGACGCGGACGGCGTCGGGTTTGCGGCCCAGGCGGGTGGCTTCCTCGCGGACGAAGCGCACCTTCTCGCGGAACGAGTCGTCGGTGGTGCGCTTCACGACCTCCATCGAGATGTGGCCGCGCTTGCCTGCATCCGGAATGATGTTGATGTAGTCCGCGTACTTGGCAGCCAGCCGCAGCAGACCTTTGCCCCCGCCACCAAAGATTATCGGCGGATGCGGCTGCTGTATCGGCTTGGGCCACAGGATCGCATCTTTGAAATGGTAGAACTCACCGTCGAAAGTCGTGCGCTCATTCTTCCACAGCGAGAGGATGCAGCTTGTCGCTTCGTCGAGCATCCGCAGCCGCTCGGTGATTGGCGGGAACGCAATCCCGCTCATCTTGAATTCCGTCTCGGTCCATCCGGTGCCGAGTCCTGCTACCAGCCGGCCACCGCTCAGCCGGTCCAGCGTCATCAGGCTCTGCGCCGTGATCGCGGGATGACGAAACAAATTGCACAGCACGAGATGGCCGACGCGGATCTTCTTGGTGGCTTCGATAACCGCGGCCGCCATCACCATATGGTCGTAGGCCGGCGACTTGGGATCGTATTGCCGCTCCGGACCTTCGTTAACAAGGTGGTCTGGAAAGACAATCAGGTCGTAGCCGAGCGCCTCCGCGGCTTGCGCGTTGGCCCGATACTGGGCGGGCTCCATGTTGCCAAGCTGAATTCCAAACTCCATTTGCACCTCACAAAAGACCGGGATTGAGTCGGCTAGATTAGCAAACCGGCCCGCGCTCAAGAAACCCATTGTGCGGAAGTGTTTGCGCTCTCTCCAACGCGCGACGCGCCATGGCGCTGATGAAAATCGCGGCACATCCTGTCAAGCGCGACGAGATTTCGCGTCGTGGCTGCCGGAAAATAAAACAGCGCTTTGGCGAGCTTCAATAGTTTTTTTCACTCTTAGGCGGACAGTTGCCGCGTCAGTGCGCAAGCCATTAGGTGCCGTAAGGCGCTAATGCCTGCGAAATCAGCAAAAGTCGCATTAGAAATCATTGCGGTTTGAGTCATAAATGGTTATCTTGTGTTACAGGATGAACGGGATGACGAGGTTGCGGTTTCGCCCTGCATGCGCCTGCCGATGAAGACGGTGCCTGCGCGAACTGCTCGACAAAGGAGATCTATGACTCCAAGTATCGCGCAAACTTCTTCGCAAATCACCGTACAAACCAGCCGCCCATCGATGGTCGACGCTTTGGGCGAGTTCCGAGTTCCGCTCGAGGCCACAATTTATTGGCTCGGCGCGCTCGCCCATCCGTGGCCACACGCACGGCCGCTCAACAGCAAAGTTGTCCTGCTGATTCCGGGTTTCCTGGCCGGCGATGTGACGCTTGCGCCGTTGGCGAATTTTTGCCGATGGCTCGGCCATCGCGCAGTTTATGCGGGAATCTGGTCGAACTCCGAGTGCCCGCGCGAAACGATGCGAAAATTGAACTCACGGCTCGCTCTGGCTTATGAGAAATTCGAGCAGCCGATCGTTGTGATCGGCCAGAGTCTCGGCGGCGTTTATGCGCGCGAGATTGCCCGCGAGCATCCCGAAATGGTCGAGCGGGTGATCTCGCTTGGATCGCCCATCAGGCAACCGCGACACGCGGCCAACCTTGCGGTGCAGGCGGTGGCGCGATCGATGGCCGTACTTCGCGGCAAGGCGGATGGATGCCTCAGCGAGTCATGCGCGTGCGGAATGATGTTGAGCGACGAATCGCCCGCGCAGGTTCCGGCCACGCACGTGTATTCGCGCAGCGACGGTGTCGTGCACTGGGCAAGCTGTGTCGATTTGAGCGGCGCGCCGACGGTGGAAAACGTCGAGGTAATGGGCAGTCACGTCGGGATGGGTTTGAACGTCGATGTGTACCGCGTGATCGCGGATCGGCTGGCGATGCCGCATCGATCGCGGCTCCATTTGGCGGATTCACCCGCGGTGGCAGCGCGGAATTGAATCCGGCGCGCGCGCTCACGCGTCGTCCGTAAACCAGCAGTCAATTTTCCTGCTCAGGCCTGGGCGATATGCGCCGGTTGATTACCAGACGCGTTTTTTCTGGATCAGGCCACGAAACGAACTCCGAAACGTAGCTTGTCGGCGTTACAACTCTGCCGCATTTGCTCCTCTCTCTGACTGATGCGGGCGTCGAGATCGTCACGCGCGCAATAATCGGAGCAGTACCAGTACTCCGCGACCTGCCGCGATGGATCGCGAATCTCGGCCGAGCGCAGCTCAAGAAAGGTGCGGTCCTGGAAAAGCGCTCCGAACCCCTCTGTGAGTGAGTCGGGCATCAGAGACACTATCTCCTGTCCACAAAAGTTGCAGCGATGACCGACGGCTAACTGCTTCATGGCTGCCTCTCCATCGCGGCGACCTGTGGATGCGGAAAGTCATTGGCGCCCGCGGGCGGCGGCGTGCCCGTGTATTTCGGTAACTCCACACGAGGCGGCTGCACCGCTGCAGGCGCGCTCTTGGCAACGGCGGCCTGCTTGAGTTCCTCGAAGGCCTGCTCCACCAGCGCCTTCATGCGATCGGGATCGGGCATCAGATTGGGCTCAGCCATCATCGTAAAATAGAGATCCTTATTATAGCTGACGATCGGCACGCCAAATCCGAGATTGCCGCCGAGCGGAAGCAGGGCAACGTAATCGAGCATCTTATGGCCGTTGAGATAGAGCGGCACCTGTGCGCCGGGGACATTGGTGGCGATGAAGCTTATTCCCTGCGATTGCGCCGCGGGTCTGGCCCATGACGGTAAGATTCGCTGCAACGAAACTGCGGTGTCCATGGCCGCGGTCGCAATTCCGCCGAGCATCGCGACCAATGCCGGCGAGAGGCTCGCGCCATTACTCATCAATCTTTCCAGCGCCTGCGCCTCCCCGGCTTCCTTGATCCTCTGGGTCTCCGCAGCGATGAGTTTCAGCCTGGCCACCGGATCCATCGGTTTTGCCGGCGCTTCGGGGAACATCATCGAAACCCGATTCCCCAGCGACTCGCTTTCGTCGTCACGTCTCACATTGACCGGGCATCCGATTCGGAACGGCGCGTCGGGCTGCCCGCCATGATGGCGGAGGTAGCGGGCGGCTCCCTCGCTGAGGATCGTCAGCACGACATCGTTGATGGTACCGCCGAAGGCGGCGCGAATCGCCCGGACATCTGCAAACGACGTGCGCAGCCAAGCCAGCGTCCGCTCCTGGCTTACCAGGCCGGCGTTCCATGGCGCAGCCGCGATCGGTCGCATCAACTGCCGGGCCAACCTGGCGAGCGTGCCGGCATCCGATCCGAGATCCTTGACTGACGACCGAAAGTTCGAAGCCGCTTCACTCAAGCGGCGCATCGAGTCGATCTGCGCCTGCGCGAGGTCGAGGGTGGCGCCGATCATCTGTCGCAGCGGCCCCGGAAGTGGTTTTGGGGACCAGGGTTCAACCTTCGATTCTGTAGCCGGTGGGTCCGGCCGGAAATCCATGACCGCGTTCAACAGCTCCATTCCTGACACGCCATCGACCAGGCAATGGTGAATCGACCACATGATGACGGAGCGATTACCCTTGGCGCCGTTGAACAGGTGCGTCTCCCACAGTGGGCGCGTGCGATCGAGCGGTTTGCGGAAGACTGCCAAGCCCCCCTCGATTAGCTGCGCTTGGGAAGTATCCGCCGGCAATTGATGAAGCTTGACGTGATTCTCGATCTTGAAATCGGGGGTGTCCTCGAACGTCGCGTGATTAAGGTTGAAAGGTACCGGGACCAGGCGCTGACGGTAACGCGGAATCAGGTGCAGCTTGCTCTCGAAGTGCCGAATCAACTCCGGATACGTGATCTCGTCTTCGAAGAACGAGAACGAGCCGACATGCAATGGTCCATTGCGCGACTCGCCGTAAATGAATGAGGAGTCCTGACTAGTGAGCCGATGGCTCAGCTTTTCAAGTGGGAAAGATTTTTCAGACATTGCTCTGATGCCTCCAAAGCACTCGCCAAGTTAGCTGGCGAATCGTTACGCTGGGCCGTGATTGCTGAGTTCGCCCAGACAGCCTCGGCCACAGGCGCAAGGCCACCGCGTGCAGCGAATGATTCGAAGCTCGGGCACTCCGATCGCAGCGGTTGCCGCGGCCATCTTGGCGTCCACCTGAACCACCGCAGGCTTGCCTGTTTCCGGGCAGGTCACCTGCTTTGGTTCACGAAACCGGGTGTAAACCTCGACGGCCAGGGCGATGGAGGGGCACAGGGGCGCGATCGCACGGACAGAAGTGGTAAAGGGAGTCGACATGTCAATGAGTCCCTCACTCACGGCGCGTCGCAGCCGATGCGACGCCTTTATTCATTCGTTTTTCTAATGAGCTGCACGCATAAATCGCGCCATTGCTAATGCAACCAGAATCCCGCGACCGCGCGAAATTCGCCAGCGGCTGCCGAAGTTATAGCGTCCTCCTCGCAGCAGCGAGTTAAGGGTGTATCCAGTTGCGCCAATCGATTTGGTGACAGGTGACGCCGTCGGAGTCAGCGCTCTAGAGGGGAAGCGCCAATGGGCCGCTAGTCCCGTGCACTATCGAGATCACGGGACGAGATCGTGCGCGCGCGCGCAAGGATCAGGGCGACTCGCGGCTTCGCATTCCGTGCGCCTTAGTTGGACCCAGCCCGGCGTGAGGCGGCAATCGAGCTGGCGGAGATAGGCGATCGTTGCGGCGATATCCAGCGGCGCGGCCCAATTTCCGTGCTTCGCCTTGGGCATTGCGAGCACCGTGTTCAGGTGCCGGGGCCACAGCTCCAATCAAACACCACCGTGCCCTGTCCAATCGTGAGCGTATTGTCGTCGCTCACGACCATGAGGTCTCCCGGCGGGCAATCGCCTTCACCAAATGGTGAGAAATTCCCCGAAAAAACACAGAAAGCCTGAAACCTTACCAAGGTTTCAGGCTTTCCGCGGCACTCCCCTTCGCTCAAGCCCGGAGCTGATCGTTGCGACTGCTGACTACTTCAGATTCGCGTTGGCGAAATCCCAGTTGACCAGCTGCCACCAGGCCTCGACGTACTTGGGGCGCGCGTTGCGATAGTCAATGTAGTAGGCATGCTCCCAAACGTCGCAGGTGATTAGCGGCGCCTGGCCATCGCGTATCGGGCATCCCGCGTCATGGGTCGCGACGACTTGCAACGAGCCGTCCTTGGCGCGCACCAGCCACGCCCATCCGCTGCCGAAGTGACCGGCGGCAAGCTCGCTGAATTTTTTCTTGAACGCGTCAAAATTGCCGAAGCCTTTCTTGATCGCGTCGGCGACCGGCCCCTTGGGTTCTCCGCCGCCCTGCGGACTCATGGATTTCCAGTAAAAGGAATGATTCCAATGCTGACCCGCGCTGTTGAGGAGCGGCCCCGGGTCCCCGGTCTTCACAATTTCGTCGAGCGAAGCGCTTGCGAATTTGGTGCCCACGATCAGTTCGTTGAGCTTGGTGACGTAGGCCCGGTGATGCTTGCCGTGGTGAAACTCGAGCGTCTCGGCGGAGATATGGGGTTTCAGCGCGTCCATACTGTAGGGAAGGTTTGGAAGTTCAAAAGCCATGGCGAAATACCATCCTTTCGGGCACCGACGCGAAATGCGACGCGCCGCCGCCCGGCTCCGAATAAAGTTTGATTCCGAAATTCCAGTATCTAACTTAGTTTTGCGCCTGATGAGGCGCAATGGGGACGGCAGTTTTCGGGCCGCTCACCGCGACTGCTTGATTTTTTTTCGCCGCCTCGGCCAGAAAAGCCACCAAGTCGTCGATCCTATTCTTAAGCTGAGGCTGCGCACGCATGTTATGCGTGGTGCGCTTGGGTTTGTACCCAGGCGGATACTTGAGATACAGAATGCGATCCTCAACCAACTCGCGCGACGAACCCGCGATCGGCGGTCCCTTGCTGCCAGCCAGGTTGGGATCGCGGTTATGGCAAACCATGCAGGTGGTCACGTACACGATTCGCCCCCTCTCTGCCGGCGTCAACGGCTTGGACGGACCGCACGCCGAAAGTGCTATGGCGAATATCGCCGCGCCCGCGCCGAGCCACGATCGCCGTCGCGCACGTGCCGCGGTTCCTGAGCTGATGGAGCGTCCGAAGATCGTTTGCACGTGAGCTAAAAATCGCGGCGGCCGCTAAGCGCACTGGTCAGAGTCGCAGAATCGCTGTATTCGAGGTCGCCACCGGCGGGCAGTCCGCGCGCCAGCCGCGTCGTCTTCACGCCGAGCGGTTTCAGTGCGCGCGCGATGTAAAGCGCGGTGGCCTCGCCCTCGACGGTCGCATTGGTCGCGATTATCACCTCGCGAACGACCGCGGGCGGACTTACGCGGGCAATCAGTTCCTTCATCTTGATGTCGTCGGGGCCGATGCCGTCCAACGGCGCGAGCGCGCCATTGAGCACGTGATACACGCCGCCAAAACTGCGGGCTCGCTCGATAGCCATTAAGTCCGCCGGCCCTTCCACTACGCAAATCACCTCCCGTTCCCGCCGCTCGTCGTCACAAATCTGACAGCGTGGATGATCCGACAGCCCGAAGCAACCCGAGCACAGACCGACACGCTCTTTCATTTCGAGCAGCGCTTCGGCCAGCGCGATCACCTGGTCGCGCGGCCGATTGAGCAGATTGAACACCAGCCGCGACGCGGTCTTCTCGCCGATCCCGGGCAGCCGCGACAGTTCTTTGACAAGCCGCGTCATCGCAGGAGGCAGTCCGTCCTGGTGTTTCAGGTTTTCCGGCATCCCGCGCTCCGTCATTCAGTGCCGAAGCCGGGAATCTGCAGACCCTGGAGCGGACCGAGCTTGCCCATCTCGTCGGCGAGCATCTTCTGCGCGCGAGCCATGCCGTCGTTGACGGCGACCAGGATCAGGTCTTCAAGCATCGACTTGTCGTTGGCCGCGACGATTGCGGCGTCGATTTCTATTTTGCGTACGCGCAGCGAGCCGTCAACCACCACCCGCACCATCCCGCCGCCCGATTGAGCCTCGACGGTTCTGGCCGACGCCGTTTCCTGCATTTCCCTCATTCGCGACTGCAGCTCTTGCGCTTGCTGCATCAATGCCGACAAATCTATTTCTGCCATTCTGATTGCTCCTTGCCGCTGGCTCCCCTTTGCGGCGTACTACTTTGATTCCGGGCCGCGCCTTCCTTGGTCGATGCCGGCGCCAGATTCGGTATTCTGAGTTCCACCAGCCGCGCGTCCAGCGTATCGAACACTCTTCGCACCGCGGGATCCGCCAGCACCGCTTGCCGTTCCTCGGGTGTCGCTGCGCGGAGACGCAGCATTGATCGACGGCGGTGTCGGCGCGATTTCTCCGGTTGATTCAACCGGCTTCGATCGCGCCATCGGCTTTTGCGCGTTCTCGATAGCCACCTCATTAGTGGTGTCCGCCGCCGCAGACGGCAATTCACGCGTCCGGCCGTTGCCGCCGAGCGGCATCGTAGCGCGGCCGGCATCAGCAAGCTTCGCCGCCCCGTTGGCCGCAAGCTCGACTCGAATCGCGCGGCCAAGATACTCGCTCGCAAGCTCCGCAATCACCAGCTTGTTGTCGTTCAGATAGCGGACGTAAATGTCGTTTCGCGCGGTGACCGTCAGCAGGTCGCCGTCGAGCGCAAGTCCCGCGCCCTGCTCCATGAAACCGGCCAGCGCGGCGCGCCGGCCCCGGATGAAATCGCGCAGCTCGGGAAGTTCGCGCGGGCTGTCCTCTTGAAACTCATGGCGCAGCGGCGCATCGGCCTTGACTTCGCCCTCGACGCGCAGTCGCCGCGCACCGCTGGATTGCTCCTTCGATGCGGGCTGCGGCTTCACCGCGCCCCGGCTGCTCGCGCCGCCGCCGGACGTCGCCGGTGGAGTCCCCGAGGTTGGCGGCGCCGCAGTCTTGTCCGCGCCGATCGCACGGAGCAATTCGTCGGCGTCGATCACCGCCGCCAGCGACGCCATCCGCACCACCGCCATTTCGAGCAGCAGGTCGGGGTACGGCGAGCGCAAAATCTGTTCCTGCGAATCGGCCATCAGGCGAAACAGCCGCATGATGTCGCGCGCGCTCGCACCCGCGGCCAGCCGCTTGAGCTCCGTCACTTCGTGATCGGGAATATCGTCGAGGGGGCTATCCGCGTCGCTGGCGGGAAGTTTCGCGACCGCGAGATTCCTGAACGTTTCGAGCAAATCGCGTCCCAGCGATTCAAGGTTTGCGCCGCGGCTCTTGAGCTCGCGCACGTGCGCGAGCGCGCCGGCCGCGTTCTTCTCCAAAATCGCGCCGGCCAGTTTCAGAACCGTAGTCCGGCTCGCGACGCCGAGCGACGATGCCACCGCAGCCTCCGTCACCTGCGCCGGCGCCGACGCCATCGCGGTCTCGAGCATCCGCTCCGCATCGCGCATACTGCCGCCGGCCTCGCGCGCGAGCAGCCGCAGCGCGCCCTCCTCGGCCTCGAGCCCTTCGCGCCGTGCGAGATCCTTCAGCCGCTCGAGAATCGTCAGGTACGGGATGCGCCGAAAATCGTAGCGCTGCAGGCGCGAGAGGATCGTCTCGGGCATCTTCTGCGGCTCGGTCGTCGCGAGGATAAACTTGACGTGCGGCGGCGGCTCCTCGAGCGTCTTGAGCAGCGCGTTGAACGCGGAATCGGTCAGCTGATGCGCCTCATCGATAATGTAAATCTTGAAGCGGTCGCGCGCCGGGCGGTAGCTCAGGTTTTCGATTATCGCGCGCGCGTCCTCGATCTTGCGGTAGGTGGCGCCGTCGATCTCACTGACGTCGAGCGAGCGCCCGCCGCGAATCTCCACGCACGCCGCACATTCGCCGCATGGCTCCGCGGTCGGTCCTTTCTCGCAATTGAGGCATCGCGCCAGAATTCTCGCCGCCGTGGTCTTGCCGACGCCGCGAATCCCGGTGAACAGAAACGCATGCGCTATTCGGCCGCGCTTGAGCGCTTCGCTGAGCGTGCGCGTCACGTGCTCCTGCCCCACCAGCTCCGAGAAGCGCTCCGGCCGCCATTTGCGCGCGAGTACCAGATGTGTCGTTGGAGATTCGGCCATCACGAAATCTTTTCGCACTGGGACTGCCCGTCGAATGATAGCCAGGCACCCCTGCGGCACAGGGTGGCAGCCGGTACCGTTGCTTCCTTCCGGACCTGGCGGGGTTCGCGGCCTTCCCTTGCGCAGGACCCGGCTATCAGCGGCGGGCAGTCCCGATATATTGTTCCCGCGCGCGTTCCTTTTGCGCGTTCTATTAGAATATCACAGCGCCGCCCATGCAACCGCTGATGACGAAATTGTTTCGTGCCCCATGTAACGCGATTGTGCTGCGAGCGGCGCGAGTATTCGAGCGTCGCAAGAGCCTCGGGGGTGATGGCGTGCACCGCGCGCGGTTGCTATCACAATTGTCATGGGATCGCGCGCCGACAAGGTCGCCATTGGCCTCATCCAGATGAGCTGCGCGCCCGAGCCACGCCTCAATCTCGACAAGGCAATCGCCAAAATCGAGGAGGCCGCCGGGCGCGGCGCGCAAATCGTCTGCACCCAGGAACTGTTCGGCGCGCGCTATCCGTGTCAGACCGAGGACCCGAAATTTTTCGATCTCGCCGAACCGATTCCCGGACCCACCACCGAAGCGCTCGGCGCCGTGGCCAAGGCGCGGAAAATAATCATCGTCGCGTCGATCTTCGAGCGTCGCGCCGCGGGCGTCTATTACAACGCTGCCGCCGTCATCGATGAAGCCGGGAAAATCGTCGGCCGCTATCGCAAGATGCATATCCCCGACGATCCCCGCTACTACGAAAAATTTTACTTCACCCCCGGCGATCTCGATTTCGTCGCGCATCCCACCTCGCGCGGCCCCCTCGGCGTGCTCGTATGCTGGGATCAATGGTTCCCCGAAGCGGCACGGCTCACCGCCATGGCTGGCGCGCAGATCCTCTTCTATCCGACCGCGATCGGATGGTGGCATGGCGAGCCGGAACAAGTCCGTCCCAAACAGCAAAACGCCTGGGAGACGATCCAGCGCAGCCACGCGATCGCCAACGGCGTCTTCGTCGCGGCCGTCAATCGCGTCGGCGTCGAGGGTGAACTCGAGTTCTGGGGCGATTCATTTGTCGCCGATCCGTTTGGCGAAGTGATCGCGCGCGCCAGCACCAGCGCCGAGGAAACGCTGATGGTCGAATGCGACCTCGCCAGGATCGAGGAAGTCCGCCGCAACTGGCCGTTCCTGCGCGATCGCCGAATCGACGCCTACGGGGACCTGACGCGCCGCTTTCGATCGTAACCGTGGGCCGTGAAAAGCATTTCACCTGAGCATCGCCGCCTGCTCGCCGCCTACCGGATGCCGCCCGAATGGGCGCCGCATCTCGCCTGTTACCTCGCATGGCCGCACAATCGCGACACCTGGCCCGGCAAGTTCGACGTTATCCCGCCGATCTATGCCGATATGGTCGCGGCCATCGCGCGATTCGAGCCCGTCCGCCTGATGGTCAACGACGAACATGAAACGCAGATCGACGAAGTGCGCGCGATGATTCGCGACGCCGCCCGCCGCCGCGGCGATAGCGATGACGCGGCGACCGGGGCTGTCGATATATTTTATCTGCCCACCAACGACGCATGGGCGCGTGACCACGGCCCGATTTTTGTCAACCGCCTCGCAACTGCGGCGACCGCCGGCCCAAATCAGATCGCGCTCGACTGGCGCTTCAACTCGTGGGGCCAAAAGTACGGCGCATTCGATCTCGACGACGTCGTCCCGCAAAAACTTGGGGGCCGCTACGGCTTCGATGTGATCGAGCCGGGAATCGTGCTCGAGGGCGGCTCGATCGACGTCAACGGCGCCGGCTCCGTGCTCACCACCGAGTCGTGCCTGCTCAACCCCAATCGAAATCCCGCGCTCAGCCGCGCCGACATCGAGGATTACCTGCGCACATATCTCGGCGTGACCAACGTGCTGTGGCTCGGCGACGGAATCGCCGGCGACGACACCGACGGCCATATCGATGACCTCGCGCGCTTTGTCGCCCGCGACACTATCGTCACCGTCCTCGAGGACGATCCCGCCGACGTGAATTACCCGGTGCTGCGCGACAACCTTAAGCGGCTGCGCGCGATGCGCGATCAGGACGGCCGCCCCTTCAAAATCGAAACTCTCCCGATGCCCCCCGCCGTCATCTACGACGCCGCGCGCCTGCCCGCCTCGTACGCGAACTTCTATATAGCCAACGGCGCAGTCCTGATGCCGGCCTTCGATGCCGCCACCGATGCCGTCGCGGCCTCGACGCTCTCCCGACTCTTCCCCGGCCGCCGCGTCGTCGGCGTCCCCTCGACGGACCTGGTCTGGGGCCTCGGCTCTGTTCATTGCCTGAGCCAGCAGCACCCCGCGCCCCCGACCGGCTGACAGCCCGCACTAAGTTCGTCTAAGCGTCAGTTAAGTCTTATCTTGATAATTTTAATTTCTGACTTGACAATCTTAATATTTCGGTCAATATTATTGGCAATGCGGCCCATAATTCTTAAATGCCCATCATGCGATGGAAATCTGACTGTCGCGCGCTTGCGATGCCCCGATTGCTCGATCTCCATCGATGGCGAATTCGCCCCGCCCGCCCTGCTCAAGCTCAGCGGTGCGCAGATCGATTTCGTCGAGGTCTTCATCAAGAACCGCGGCATCATCCGCGAAGTCGAGCGCGAACTCGGCGTCTCATACCCGACCGTGCGCGCGCGACTCGACGAAGTCATCACCGCACTGGGCTACTCCGCCAAGTCCGCTCCCGAGGCCGCGCCTTCCGACGACGACGGCTCGCGCCGCCGCTCGGTCCTGGCCGATCTGAAGGGCGGCAAGCTCACGCCCGAGCAAGCGCTCGCTGCGCTTAACGAGCCCCGCACCAAAGACGACTGAGAAAGTGAAAAAGTGAAAAGGTGAAAAAATCAACGGAGGAAATCCGCCATGGCCATCTCGACGCTTGAAGGAGTTGAATCAATCCGCGTCCTGCGCGCAGCCGGAAATCTGAAAGTTTCTGGCGCCGGTCTCCGATCGTTCGTCGTTGAGATCGATTCGGGCATCGCGCCGCGAACTCACTCGCGACGCCGGCGCGGCTGAAGTAACGCTGCGCGACAACGCCACCATCGCGGTCCCCGCCGGCGTCGCCGTCGAGGTCGAAGATCTCGCCGGCAACCTCGACGTCTCCGATCTCGCCACCCCCTTCGTTGTCAAGCGCGTGCGCGGCAATCTCCACGCGCGCCGCCTCGGCGCCATCTCCATTCGCGACACCGTCAGCGGCAACGTCTCCATCAAGGAAGCCGGTTCGGTTGAAGGCGTCAAAGTCCGCGGCGCGCTCTCGGTTGAATCCGCCCGCGCGATCACGTTTAGCCTGGTCGCCGGCGAATTCGATTGCCGCGCTATCGACGGCGAAGTGGCGATCGAAAAAATCGCCGGTGGCGCGCGGCTGCTTGGCCTGCGCGCGCCGTTCATCGCCCGCATCGTCGGTGGACATCTCGAGGTCGAAGACGCCGCCCGCGTCGAAGCCGGCGTCGTCGGCGGCAAAGTGCGCGTCTCGAACCTGTCCGGCGGAGTCCGGATCGGCAAAATAGGCGGCAAGCTGGCGGCCGACAGCGTCGCCGGGGAAGTCGCAGTGGGCTTTGTCGGCGGCAGCACGCGTATCGGCCGCGTCGGCGGCGCGCTCAATCTTGAGGATGTGGGCGGCGCGGTCTATCTCGCCGGTCCGTTTCCGGCCGATAAAGCGTGGAGCGTTAGAAGCCGTGGACGGGTCAATGTCGAGGTGGACGCGAACGCTTCGCTCGAACTCGACGCCGCCGCGGGATGGGGCCGAATCCGCACCTACGGCGTTGACGCCGCGGGACTCAAGTGGCTCGGCCGAAATCATGTTCACGGTCCGATCGGTCCCGACCCGGCCTCGGGTGCCCGCCTGAAACTTGCCGTCGAGACTCGCGGCGCCGACGTGATTGTCGCCAGCGCCGACGCGCGCGAGCGCGATTTCTGCGGCCGCGGCCACCGCTCGCGCATGAGCGGCACGTTCTCGGCCCCGTTCGAGGATCTCGCCGGCGAGCTTGGCGGCGAGATTCCCGCCTTTGTGCGCAGCGTGCTCGACGCCGCCGGCCAGTTCGTTGCCGAGAGCGGTGGGATGTCCGGCACCATCGTGCGCGAAGTTACCCGCGACGTGAAACGCAGCGTCAGCGAGGGACTTCGCGAAGTCGAGCGTGCGATCGCCGAGATCGAAGAGTCGGTCCCCGGCAATGTCGGCGACCGGCTCGGCAAGCTGGGCAAGGAAATCGGCGACCTGGTGGCCGATGCCGTGCGCGGCGGTTCGCGCGAGGCGCGCCATGAGATGCGCGAGCGGGTGCGCCAGGCCGCGCGCGAGATGCGCGACAAGATCCGCGAGGCCGCGCGCAACGTGCGCAACCATTCGCATGATCAGACCGGCGGCACTACTCAGTCCACTACTCAATCAACTACTCAGTCCACTGCGGATAAGCCCGCCTTTGATAGTCAGTCGTCGCGCTTCACGCCGGGCGCGACTGAGAAACTGAGTCGTGACGACGCGATCCTTGAAATTCTCGCCGCCGTGAAAGATGGCCGCCTCGAGCCCGACGAGGCCGACGATCTCATCAACGCCTGGATGGAGGTTTCCCGCGGCGCCGACGCCCGCCGCTGACGCGTCCGGGCCACCAGAGCGCCGCGACTGGGCGGCGGCTCAGACCTCGTAGTGCCGGATCTCGATCAGATGCCTGCTCGGGTCAAAGAAATAGAGCGCCTTCCCCGGACCGCGCGCCCCGGTCTCGTCACCCGGCCCCCGCATGTTCCCGACCGCGTGAAACGAATCACCGTATTCAATTCCGCGCTCGACGACTCGCCGGAACACCTCGTCGAATTCCTTGCGCGACATCGCAAACGCGAGATGCTCTCCGCCCTTCGTGCCCCACGGCGCGATCTGAATCTGGAACTCGGGCGTGACACGAATCACCGAAAACGGCTCGCGTTCGCCCTCGTACTTGAGGCCCAGGATGCCGACATAGAACTCAATCGTCTTCGCGCGATCGTTCACGGCCAGGATCAGGTGGTCGAGTTGGGTCGCCATCGCATACCTTCTCTTTCGCGGTTACTCACTTGCAGCCTAGGCCGAGGATGGCCGCCCCTTCGCTTCGTCGAAATAACGCATCGCACACGCGATGTTCCCTTCCGTGTCTCTGAATTGGATCAACTCGCCGACACCGGGAATCACCATCTTAGACACGGTGACCTGGCCGCCCTCCTCTTCGATGAGTCTGGCGATCGCGTCCACATCATCAACGGCGATGGTGCACTCGAAGCCGACGCAACGATGGCCGTCATTAGGGCGGTCGTGCACAGCACCGTGAATGCCCGGGTCACTCTCGCTGCCCGTCGCGATCATGAAGAAATTAGGCGGGCCCCAGGGCGAGAAGCGCCATTCGAACACCCGTTCATAGAATTTCCGCGCGCGCTCCACGTCATCCGCGTGGACATCGAAGTGCACAATGTTCTTAGCGACCATCGGCGCACCTCCTCCTTAAGCTGGGGCAATTTTAAACTTATAGCGCTTTGGAAGGGATGCGTCTTGCGCTAGATTGCCCGCTGCGGAGCCGATGCCCGTCGATTGCAGTTGTGGGGAGAGGACTCGCGCGGAGGATGGTTGGCCGGTAGCTCGATACTCGACTTCTTCAGACAAGCGCCGTGGCTCACACGCCGGCGCCTCGTCGTATATCCGAAACTGTTCCTCGCAGTTTACGTCGTAAGCGCCGTCGTCTGGCTGATGTCGAGCAAGGGTCTCGTCGATCCCGCCGGACATCCCATCGGCGCCGACTTTATCGACCCGTGGTCTGCGTCGTGGCTGACGCTCCACGGCGCTCCGGCCGCCGTTTACGACATCGCGCGCCTGTGGTCCGTCGAACGCTCGGCGGTCGCCGATCCGGCGGTCGGCTTCGCCGGCTTTCACTACCCGCCGATGTATCTGCTGATAATCCTGCCGCTCGCACTTCTGCCGTACGTCTGGTCTTTGATCGCATGGACCGTGGCGACCCTGGCCGCTTATCTCGGGGTCATCTGGAAGCTTGATCCCGAGCGCGATTCGCTTTGGCTGGCGATCGCTTTTCCCGGCGCACTGGTCAATCTGACCAACGGCCAGAATGGATTCCTCACGCTCGCGTTGCTCGGAGCCGCCCTGCTGACGCTTGAGCGCCGCCCGATTCTCGCCGGCGTGATGTTCGGGCTGATGAGTTACAAGCCGCAATACGGCGTGCTCGTTCCGATATTTCTACTCGCCACCGGCCGCTGGCGCGCGATCGGATCGGCGTCGGTCACGGTGGCATTGTTCGCAGCTCTGTCAATGGCGATATTCGGTGAACAAACCTGGCAGGCTTTTTTTGCCAGCGTCAGCTTCACCCGTCATGTCGTGCTCGAGCAGGGCGGCAGCGGATTCGAGAAACTGCAGAGTGCGTTTGCGGCCGCGCGCCTGTGGGGATTCAGCGTCGCGACAGCTTACTCATTCCAATTCGCGGTAAGCTTGATAACCGCGCTCGCCGTCATCTGGATATGCCGGCGAACCGCCAAATTCGAGCTTCACGCCGCCGCGCTTGCAACCGCCATATTGCTGGCGACGCCCTACATGATGGACTACGACCTGGTCGTGCTGGCGCTGCCCATAGCATGGATTGCGATTGAAGGGCGTCGCTCGGGTTTCCTCCCGTGGGAAAAATCGCTGCTCGCATTCGTCTGGCTCCTGCCGCTGTTCGCGCGCTCACTGGCCGGCCGCGCGATGATTCCAATCGCACCGCTGGCGATGCTCTTGATGCTGGCCGACATCGCCCGCCGTGCGCACGCGCCGGCCCCTGCAGCGCGGTAGAGTGTCGTTGACCTTCGGCATTGCAACTCACTAACGTCCTTTGGGGCGCGCGCGTGGCGGATCAGAAAAAACTTTCGGGCGTCGCAATCGGCCTGATGTCGTTCGGGCCCTTTGTCCTGTACGGCTTCGCTTCCGCCGCCAATTACTGGCGCGTGGCGACCGGCGGCGGGTTGATCCTCTGCCTGATTTTTCTGGCCGTGCGGCGCCGCCGCAGTTCCGCAATCAGACTGATGGACTGGACCACGCTGACCTTCTTTGCGCTCGCCTCGGTCATGATGGTAGCCCTGCGCTCGACCGCGTTTCCGGCCTACAACGTGGTCGTCATCTGGTCATGCTTCGCGGTTGCCGCGTGGAGCTCGGTCGCGATCGGCCATCCGTTCACCGCTGCCTACGCCCGCGAAACCGCGCCGCCCGAGTTCTGGGATCATCCGATCTTCATCCGGCTTAACCTGGTGATGACTCTTTTCTGGTGCGGACTGATGACCGTCAACGTCGGCTTCGCCGTGACAGGTGTCATCATCGGCGGCAACTTCGGCAGGCTGGTACTTGGATTTGCGCTGCCGACGGCACTGTTGATTGCCGGGTTCGTCTTCAACGGCCGTTTCCCGGCCCGCTACCTGGCGCGAGCCGGGGTGACTCTGGCCGACGCTGCAAGCCCGGCGCTTCCCAGGTAAGGGATTTCGGCGCCCGGGCGGTGCGGCTACAGCTTCACAGTCTTGAGCGCGTCCAGGATTCTCGCCGTCAACTTCGGGTTCATCGTCTGACCCTTGAGCGTCATCGCTTCAAGAATCAGGAACACGATTTCCGGAATCAGCTCGTAGTCGGCGCCGGCCGCGGCCGGACGCGGGAAGAGTTCCTTGAAGGATCGATCGATGAATTCCGACGTCCGATCGTTCACCGCGCGCACCGACTCGCGCAAATACGCATCGGTGCGGCTCGCGACCACCAGTTCGAGCCATGCGGTCGCCAGCCGTCCGCCGGCAATCTCCCACAACGAATCGATCGCCATCGCCCGCCGGTCATTCTCATTGGTCAGCCGGCCGACCTTTTCCTTCATCTCGCCGAACATCAACTCGAAAAGGTGCTCGACCGCGCTGGTGAGCAACTCCTCTTTCTTGGGAAAATGGTAGAGTTGCGCACCGCGGGAAAGGCCGGCGCGCTCCGCGATTTCGGAAGTCGTCGTGTTCGCGTAGCCGCGATCGATCAGGCACGCAATCGCCGCGTCGAGAAGGCGGCGCCGCGTTTCCGCGGTTTTCTCGTCCTGCGTCAGCCGCGTCCTGAAACTGCCTGCGGTTGGTAAAGGGGCGCACATGGCGGCGACAATCGTAGCAGACCCGCGCTCGCGATCAAGGAAGCTCTGTCCCCCCCTCGAACGGATCGTCAAGACGTTTACGCGCGATGCCGGCATGTCAGGCAACATCAGGTCTGAAGCCGTGCAACGCCGTCGCAGTCCGGCGCAGCTGCGGACCCAAGAGGCAAATCGGCGGTTGCTGTGATACTGTCCTCGCCCAACAGCATGGAAAGCCGATTGGCGAAGCCGTATAGCTCTGCGGGATGCTCGCAATGAGCGCAAGTTGGGATGTTGCGCCGGCTGCCGAATCGATGAGCGTCGAAACGGCGGCGCCGTCGCGGCTCAACAGGGTCTCACTTTTCCATTACTCGCCCGCTTTAATCTTCCTGGCCATCGTCGTTGCGGATATCACACGGCTGGCAGACCCGGACCTATGGGGGCACGTGCGATTCGGACAGGACGTGCTCGCGCAGCGCCACCTGATTTTTTACGATCACTATTCGTATTCGGCGCCGGGGCATCTGTGGCTCAACCATGAATGGCTGAGCGAAGTCCTGATGGCTGCGATATACAACGCCTTCGGCACGGTCGGACTCAACCTGATGAAGTTCGCCTGCTCCGCCGCGACCATCCTTTTCCTGGCGGTGGCAATGGAGGATACCGAATCGCCGGCGCGCGTCCAGTTCGCAATCCTGATCGCCGCCAGCGCGCCCTTGGCCATGCACCTCCAGTTCAGACCTCAGATCTTCACCTTCGCCCTGATGAGCTCCATCCTCGCGATTCTTTCGCGCTACAACTACCGTGGCCGCGCCCCCGTATGGCTCGCGATTCCGATTCTCGCGCTGTGGGCGAATTTGCATGGCGGCTTCATCATGGGTCTCGCCGCGATGGGCACCTTCACCGCCGTGGTATTAGTCCAGGACCTGCTGGCTCGCCGCGGGATGCGTCGCGCGATGTCGCTCGCCGCGATCACCGCCGCTTCCACCATCGCCACGCTCGCGACTCCTTACGGCGTCGGCACCTGGCAGGCCGTCATCCATGCGCTTGCGAACCCTCACACGCGCACGATCATCCTCGATTGGCTGTCGCTCCCGCAGTCGTTGCTTTTCCACTGGCGACAGGGGGGCGCGGCTGCCGTCGCCGTCAAGATTCTGGCGATAGCGATGTTCGTGGCGCTCGGCGTGACCTTCATTCAGACGCCGCGCGGCGGCGATATCGCGCTGGTTTCTATCGCGGCTCTGATGATCGCCGCCGCGTTCCTTGCGGTCAGAAATCTTCCGCTTGCAGTGATCGCGACGGTTACTCCGCTCGCGCGGCATACGGCGCTCGCGCTCGAGGCGCGTCGCAAGCGCTTGGGGTTGCCGGTGGCGCATGCGAAAGATCGCTCTTCAACCCTTAGTCAGCTGATAGTCGCGGTTGCGGCCTTTGAGTTGTTGATCCTGACCGGGCTCTTCTCGAAAAAGATGGCGGTAAACGATCCTTATCCGGTCGGCGCAATCTCTTACATGAAGGAGCACCACTTGAGCGGCAACATCCTGGCCGACTTCCAATGGGGCGAGTACGTCATCTGGCATATGCCGCCCGCCAGCAAGGTCTTCATCGACGGGCGCTACGACACCGTGTATCCGCCCAAGGTTATTGACGATTACCTGCCGTTCACCAAGGGGGAAGTCGCCGGCAAAGACCTTCTGCTCAAATATCCGCACGATTTCGTCCTGGTCGGCGCAAAGAACGATCCCCCGTACCAGCTGGTCGTCGCGCAACCCGGGTGGAAGCAGATCTATCGCGACAATTCCTGTGTCCTGTTCGCCCGTGACACTTCGGCCGCTGCAAAGCTTGCGCCCGTAACCGTTTCGGTCAAAGACACCCCTGAGAATTCTTTCCCTTAAGGCCATGAATCCCTGGCGCCGATCGATCGCCGATTACACCGATCGGCGCGTGATGCTGATCCTGCCGCTCGGCTTCGCCAGCGGCCTGCCGCTGCTGCTGACCTTCTCGACCCTGTCGGCCTGGTTCGCCACCGCCGGCGTCAGCCGTGCCGCCATCGGCGCCTTCGCCCTGGTCGGCACCCCGTATGCCTTCAAGTTTCTGTGGTCGCCGCTCATCGATCGGCTGCCGCCGCCGATTCCGCTTGGCCGGCGGCGCGGCTGGGGCATCGCGATTCAGCTCGCGCTCATTGCCGCGACGCTCGCCCTGGGATCATGCAATCCGAAAGTCGATCTCGCGCTCATGGGGACGCTGGCGCTGCTGGTCGCATTCCTTTCGGCGAGCCAGGACGTCGTCATCGACGCGTATCGGGTCGAGATCCTCACGCCCGAGCAGCAAGGCCCCGGCGCCGCCATGATCCAGACCGGGTACCGGATCGCGATGCTGGTCTCGGGCGCCGGCGCGCTGCTCGTTGCGGCCCGCTACGGATGGTTCGCGGCCTACGCCACGATGGCGGCGCTGCTCGGCGTAGGGATGCTGGTGTTCATCTTCGGGCCTGAGCCAACGGCGCCGCCGGCGGCCGCGCCGCATACCGCAACGAAAGGATGGGACGCGCTGCGCGATTGGCTCGCGACTGCCGTTACGGGACCGTTCGCCGACTTCATGCGGCGGCCGAGATGGCCGGCGATCGTCCTTTTCATCATCGGGTACAAGCTCGGCGAAGCGATGGCGGGCGTGATGGCGATGCCGCTCTACATCTCGCTCGGTTACTCGCTCAACGAGATCGCCGCCGTCTCCAAGCTGGTCGGATTCTTCGCGACTGTGGCTGGCGCGCTGGTCGGTGGCGTAGTGACCTCGAAGCTCGGTGTGATGCGCGCCCTCGTGCTGTGCGGGCTCCTCCAGTCGGCCGGCAATTTGTTTTACGTGCTGCAGGCGGTCGGCGGCCATCGGCTCGACTATCTCGCGCTGTGCGTCGCCGCCGAGAATCTGACGGGCGCGATGGCGGGCACTGCGCTGGTGGCCTATCTCTCCGGTCTATGCTCACCCGCGTTCACCGCGACTCAGTACGCGCTGCTGTCTTCTCTGGCGGCGGTGGGGCGCACGCTTGTCGCGTCTTCGGGCGGCGTGCTGGCGGACAAGCTCGGTTGGGTGCCGTTCTTCATCCTCACCACCGTCGCGACGATTCCGGCGCTGGTGCTGCTGATCTGGATTGCGCGGCGCGACGCCGGGCCCTTGCCCGGGAGCAGGAATCCTAAATTTGTGTGATCTGCACAGCGATTGAGCGTCAGCCCGAACTTGTTACATGAATAACCAAGTGCGTCGAATGAGCCTTATGTCGCGGGCGTTATTCTGCACGCGGATCAATCTGTCTGGTACACTGCTCAGATGCGCGTTGTTCGATCATCCGGCATCCGAAGACTGCGGGCCCTCAAAAATATCTCCTGGCTTACCGCGCGCCAGCTCGAAAAGCTCGCCGCCGCGCTGACGGTCAGCACGGTCGAAAAACGCGCGATCATTTTCGACGAAAAACATTCTCCCGATTCCGCGTACATCTTGCTGGCCGGAGTGGCGCGAATCACCTGCCGCAATCGCAAGGGTCAGCGTACACTTGGTGATCATGGTCGCGCCCGGCATGATCCCCGGCTTCCCGCCGCCGGTACCCGGCATCAGTTACAACTTTCGCTGCGAGGCGGTTACCCCTTGTCAGATAGGGACGGTTGAGCTCGAGTCGTTCGTCGAAATATCGCTGGGCATCACTTCGGCGGACTTCAAACGATTGGCATTAAGCTACATGGGCCGCTGGGATCTGGTTCAATTGCGCTGCGCAAATTTCATGAGCTGTACTTTGGAAGAGCGCCTGGCTCTGATTCTGCTCGAATTGAGTGAAAATTTCGGCGTCCCCGATGGAAAAGCGGTGCGCCTGACATTGCCGGCCCGCCACCGGGACCTCGCTGAACTAGTCGGCGCCTCGCGGCCTCGAATCACCGAACATCTGAGTTTGTTCGAGCGAAAGCATCTGATTTCGCGCGACAATCGTCAACTCGTTGTCAATCGCGATCGATTGGAAAGCTTTCTGGCGCAAACTCACATTTCTGCTGGCGACCACGAAATCCGCAAAGCCGCCGTGCGCTAGTTTGCCTTAACCAATATTTTCCCGACTGATAACTACCCACGCGTGTCTCTGTTGTTGCACCGTCGTCTGCCCTCGACGCCAGCCGGTGAGCGCATGAATACTGCTTATTTGCACATTCTTGCATTTTAACTAGTTGTAATGCTACATCGGCTCCCAGAGCCACGATGCTCCAATTTGCAGCCAATTTGCAGCAGGATTGACAGGTTCCATAGAGCACGGAGCTTTCGTCATGCGGGTGACATCGCGTTTCTCTTGTCGGCGCCAAAGGAGTATGCTGTTGTTTCTCTCCGGTGCAATCCTGTACGAGGTGCGATTTTGAATGAAAGAAACACTCCCCGTGAAACCGATCTCGACAGGCTGAGCAGACTCAAGGCTCTGTCGTGGCTCTCCCCGCCTGAGCTTGCGCTTCTGGTCAGCGCTCTGGTGCTGGCCAATTACAAACGGCACGCGGTCATTCTGCGCGAGGCCGCAATGGCCCAGGATGCTCACATCCTGTTAGCAGGTATCGCGCGCATCACCTGCTTGAACGCCCGCAATGAGCGCGTCACGGTGGCGATGCTCGCGCCGGGCCCGATTCCCGAATTCCCCGCGCTGCCGCTCAGCCAGTCCGCTTTTCAGTGCGAGGCTTACAACGATTGCCGCGTCGGCACTGTCAGTTGGGATGATTTCGACGGCATTACCGCAAACGCCCACGAGTCCGCCTTCAAGCAATTCCATCGCAACGATTTGAAGCAGTGGTATCGCCTGCTGCTGCGCAGCTCGAGTTTCCTGAACCTTGGCCTGCACGAGCGAATCGCCGTCGCGCTGCTCGAACTATGCTCAGACTTTGGCATCGAGGAATCGCGCGGCACATTGCTGCGCGTATCTTTCAGCCATAAGGACATCGCCAACCTGGTCGGCGCCTCGCGGCCAAGAGTCACCGAGCATCTGGCGCGATTGGAGCGCGAAAAGTTCGTCATTCGCCAGGGACGACAGATGGTCGTGCAGGTCGCCAAGCTCTTCGATTCAATGAAGAATGCGCAAGCTGGCGCGCATCTGGCCGGTGCGCTTCAAAATTGAGTGACGCTCGCCGCTAAACAGGTGGCGGCTTAAAGGCGCAACATCCGAAACCGCTGACCAGGGGCGTCGCAAAAGGAATCGTAAGACGTGGCTGCGTGTGATCGCGAGTTTGAAGGGGTGAAGCTGTGGAAACCGGCCCCAACTTAGTCCGCGTCGAGTTGATTGACGATCCAGCCGCGATTGCTGAGTTCGGCTTCGAAGCCCGATGCGAGGGCGACGACTTGATTTGCCGTCGCTGTGGCGATGCGAACCTCTCGATCGCCGCAATCCTGGTTGTGCCGGCGGGAGGAAACGCGCGATGGGCGCTCTGCGCCAAGTGTTTGCTCGAGATGCCCTGAAGCAGCACCGGCTTCGAGCAATTCAGATTTGAAAAGCGCAACCTTTGTGTCGTTAGTCAACCTCCAGGCAGAGAACGTCTTATCGAAATGAAAATCGGATTTATCGGCAGTCGGAAAGTGACGATCCTTGCAGCGCTGCTCTTGGCAACTCTGATGACGGGTTGTTACGGCGGAGGCGGGGGTTACTACGGAGGCGGGGGTTACGACGGAGGCGGCGGTTGGTGGGGTGGCGGACCGAGCTACTACTCGACCAACGTCTATCGCGGCTATGGCGGTGGCGGTTACTACGGTGGGGGCAGAACGGAATATGGCGGCTATGCTCCCGGTCACGACACTTGGGACGCGAGCAGCCGTGGCCGGACCAGCTATGGCGGCGGTGGCGGCGGACATGGCACCGGAGGCGGCGGACATACGGCACCGGTGGCGGCGGACATACCACCGGAGGCGGCGGACATACCAGCACCGGCGGCGGCGGACATACCAGCACCGGCGGCGGTGGTGGACATGCCAGTGGCTCAGGAGGAGATACCAGTCATGGCCACTAATCGCCGATCGCAGGGAAAAGCTATGCGTCAAACAATAGATCGTAATCGAATAGGCACGTCCGGTCGGATGGCTCTGGGGGTCTTGTCGATCAGTTTCGTACTTGGGCTTGGGATCACCCCGGCGGCCTTGGCGCAAGCGCCCGGCCAGAAGACCTTCAATTCAGCTACGTTGGCGAGCGACGCTCTCGCCGCAGCCGTACAGAATCACGATGAAGCGGCGATGCTGGCGATTCTGGGCCCATCCGCACGCGACGTGATTTCCTCCGGCGATCCGGTCGCCGACAAGAACAATCAGGATTCCTTTGTCGCCAAGTATCGTGACTCGCATCAGTTTGCCAGCGCTCCCGATGGACTAACCTTCCTTTACATAGGCACCGAGAATTGGCCGACTCCGATACCGCTGCAGCACAATGGATCGCAGTGGTTCTTCGACACCGATTACGGCAAGCAGGAGATTTTATTTCGGCGGATCGGCTTCAATGAACTGGACGTGATCAAAGTTTGCGGCGCGATCGCCGATGCCCAGCGAGACTATTTCAACGCGCTGCACGACGGTGCCTCGGAGCATCAATACGCTCAGAAGTTCCGCAGCACGGCGGGTACGCAGGACGGCTTATACTGGGCGGTCAAGGGTTCGCAGGGGGAAAGTCCTCTCGGTCCCCTGGTCGCGCAAGCGGCTAGCGAAGGCTATGAACACACCGGCCAGCCGCATCCCTTCCACGGCTACTATTACCGGTTGCTGACCAGTCAGGGACCCAACGCGCCGGGTGGCGCAAGGAGCTATGTCGTCGCGGGTAAGATGACCGGAGGATTTGCGCTGGTCGCCTATCCTGCCACCTATCGCGACTCCGGAGTGATGACCTTCATCGTCGATCAGGACGGTCAGGTCTATCAAAAGGACCTGGGTCCCGATACCGCCCGGATAGCCGCTGCGATGGTGGCGTACGATCCGGATGCGACGTGGCAACCGGCGAGCAAAGCGACCGTTGCCGCGTCAAAGTAAGCCAGGGATCGCGAGCTACAAGCCCAGCCGCATGCGGGCCTATAGTTCGTCGCTATCATCGAGCCCAAGCCGCCCTCGGCCGCGCTCGGGTTGCCCTGCCGCCAAAGCGTGAAGAGTCACCATCCCTGTGGAGCGTCCGGGAACCAGCACAGACCGAGCAGGGAGTCGCCCCGCTTGCGGTTGACCGGGGCGAAGACCTCCCACTCTTCCGGTCGTACATCGATGTCGATTCTGGGATAGCCGATCGGTGTGCCATCGCCGACACAAACGAAAGTCTCCGGATCGAAGTCATGAACGCCGTATGCCTGGGCGATGATCGCGCCGATTTCCTGCTGCCAGGGCGTCGGCCGGGTCTGACGCTTGGGAACGTGGGTCGGATTACTGGTCATGGTGCGAAAGCTTGCGGGATGCGCCGTGCGTCCGCAGCTCAGCACGCGTGACCCGGACGCGATGCCCGCAGCCATAAATGCACGCCGCTCGAGTTCGCGGAACAGGCCCTGGCGGCGCAAGCTGGCATCGACGCAACACATGCCCGCCAGCGCTACCGCCTGCTGCGCCATCCGCGGCAGATCCATGATGCGCATCTCGCCTAACGCAAAACCGGCCAATGCGCCGGCCGACGTTGCGGTCGCGATGAAGCGCAGCCGGCCAAGGGAGCGCTCGAGATACGCTTCGTTGGCTTCCCGATATGACGCGCGGAACAGCGCCAGGATGCGCGCGCGGGCTGGTTCTCCCAGCGTACTCGTCGCGACGACATCGAACTCTAAGTCTGCTGTGCTGTCGCGCTCGGACAAAAGCCGATCCCCCGCCTGCTAGCCTGAACCGGAATTTCCGTTTTGCCTCGCGGTTACTCGACGGGTTTAGGGCAAGCGGCGGCTCTTTTCAAGGCCGTGCTCCTTGATATGTTAAAGCACAGTCGTGAAGAGAATCATTTGCCTGGGCGTGGTCGCCTGCTTGTTCTCATGCGGCAGCGCGGCCGGTGACAGCCGCGCGGCGGCTGGATGCGGGCCGTTTGGCGATCCGTCAGCCGCGGTAATTTCGGAAGTCAAACCCAATTGCGGCGCAGGTAAGTTGATTGGTCCGTGGAAAGACGCGGACCGCATCGATCGCTACGCCTGCCTCTACGAGCCCAAATCCACCGGCGCGAATCGCAAGTTGCCGATGATCGTTTACTTGCATCCGTCGCTGTTTTCCGCCGGATGGATTACTCAGACCAATATACTTGACCTCCAGAATTCCGTCTCGCTCACCGACGATCCCAACAACCTCGGTTACATCGTGCTGGCTCCTGAGGGCCGCAAGACCACGCACTACTACCCATTTCCCGACAACAAGGGAGTTGGATGGGATAATTGGTATCGCCAGTTGAACCCATCCGGTGACGTAAAGATCGGAGGCGCCACCTGGCGCGAAAATGCGGACGCGGCCGCGATCGATCATTTCATTGCGGCCCAGGTCGCAACCGGCAACGTCGATACCAACCGGATTTACGTATCAGGATGGTCTAACGGAGCCGCGATGGCTCTTCTGTATGCGGTGAATCGTCCGAAGATCGCGGCGGCTGCCGTTTATTCGGGACCCAGTCCGTTCGGCGCCTTCAACGATCCCTGTCAGCAGCAACCGGTCGCGCGACCGCCCGCGAACAACACCCAGCTTCAAATCTTCAATCCGGCCGCGCGAGTCATGCATATCCATAACAGTTGCGACGTCGGCGGCATCTGTCCCAATGACGAGCGGCTGGCGACCGAATTAAACGCAGCCGGAGTAGTTGTCGATGATCTGATCCTCGACAATCACCAGCGCCGCGTTTACTCGTGTACCGATTCGTGCGGAACCGATCCGAAGGCTCCCCCGAAATCAACCGCCACTATTATGGGATCGCTGATTGGTCTTGGTAATCACGTGCGATGGCCCAGGGAATCGACGACGGCGATGCTCGACTTCTTCCGGCAGCATCCGCTCAAGCCTGCGCCCTAGTGTGCATGGCTTTCTTCACCGACCCCCTTCTAACAGCGACGAAATCCCGCATCTTCTCTCTTCTCTTTTCACTGCGTGCAGGGCTCAGCCCCGCTCACCCGTGCCTGTTGGCTCTTCTATCGTGTAGTCGCGAAAAGATGCGCTGCGCAGATTTTCGCGTCTTCTCACTACTGGGTGCAGGGGTCACCCCTGCCACGGTGGGTTCCGCATTCAATTAAGTTCTCCTGTCGCGCTGTTCGGTTCTAGATCCCACGCCTTGATCGACTGCGCGATTCCAACTTCGAGGCTCGAAAAGGGCTCGGCGTAGCCGGCATTCCTCAGCGCCGAGAGCTCGGCTTGCGTGAAGCTTTGATACCTGCCCGCCAGGTTCTCGGGAAACGGTACGTACTCGATCTCACCCGCGCCGATCTGCGCGATTATTATCCTGGCGGCGTCGTTGAAGCTGCGCGGCTGTCCGGTGCCGGCGTTGAAGATACCGTTGCGCACGGGACCTTCGGCAAGCGCCAGGTTTACGCGGACGATGTCGTCAACGAAAACAAAATCGCGCCGCTGCTCTCCGTCGGCGTATCCGTCGGTGCCCTTGAACAGCCGTGCGCGTCCGCTCGCCTTCAATTCCCGGTAGAGCTGATACACCATCGACGCCATTTTGCCCTTGTGGGATTCGCGCGGACCATAGACGTTGAAGTATCGGAGACCGGCCACCGTACTCTCGGAGCCGGCGGCGGCGCTGCGGACATGATTGTCGAAAGCGAGCTTGGACAGCCCGTAGAGGTTGAGCGGGCGTTCGTTTTCGCGTGACGGCGCAAAGGCGCGCGATGAGCCGTACACGGCTGCGCTTGACGCATATACCAGTGGAACTTTGCTCGCCAGAGCGAAGTGCAGAATCGACTTCGAAAACGTGAAATTGTTTTCGATCATGTAGCGGCCGTTCTCGCAGGTGGTGTCGGCGCACGCGCCCTGGTGAAAAATCGCTTCGATTCGGTCCGGGAGAATCCTGCGCTCGATTGCCCGCACGAATTCCCCGGGCTGCATGAAGTCCGAAAACCGCAAATCGCAAAGGTTGCGGAAATTTTCGCCCAGCCGATCGACTACCAGGACATCGGTGAGCCCCTTGGCGTTCAGCGCGCCCAGTAGATTGCTGCCGATAAAGCCCGCGCCGCCGGTTAGTATGATCATGATAGGTCGCCCGCCCGCAAGCATATAATGGATCTCGCCATTGCACTAACTGGCGCGGTAAAGACGCGATGCGCGCGCATGGCGATGCGCGATTTCCTTGCGCAAGGACGCGGGCTTGAGCACCTCGATCCACGGCCCCATGCTCATTATCCAGTTCGCCAACTCCGTCGTTCCCCTGACCGTCATCGTCATGATCGTCGTGCCGTCGCGCCGGCGCGAGAAACGCTGGCTGCGATGAATCGTGCGCGAACGGACGTACGCTTCGGTTTGTTCGCTGTGAATCTTCAGTTCGACCCTGGTCTCGGGCCCTTCGACAATTCCGAAAGTCCCTTCGCTGTGCGCCGCCGGGTCGAAGCCGCGCGGATAGATGAAGCGCGTCGGGCTCCCGTCGGGTTGATGGATGAATTCGACCGAGCGGATTCGCTCCACCGCGAGATAGATGATTGCGCTGCTTCGATGGCTGTAGCCGAGAATGTAAAGACCGCCGCGGTAGGCGATCAGCGAGTATGGATCGAACTCGTGTTGCCGCCCCTCGCCGGTCAGACCGGCGTAATCGACTTTGAGCCGAACCTGGTCCAGCAGCGCTCGCAAAATTACGTCGAGTTGTTCGCTGAACTCACCGTAGTCCTTGGGCGCGTAAGGGACCGCGTAGAACTTGCGCTCGAGGTCGGACAGCCGCGTCTGCTGGGTAAGGCTCAGGTTCTGATAAATCTTCTCCCACAGCCCTTCAACGCCTTCTTCCAGCACCGTGCCCTCCAGGAACTTGAGCACGGTCAGCGAGAAATACAGCAGCGCCACCTGGTACGAGGATGCCTCCGCGGCCTTCATCGAACTGACCAGCCGAAGTTTGCGCTCGCCGCCCGTGCCCGTAACTTCAACGATCGGAGCGCCGCGCCAGTCGAGCAGATCGCTGCGCAGCACCGACACGTAACGGGCAAGTGTGCGCTCGGAAATTTCCAGGCTTTCCTCGATCGCCCTGAAACTCCAGCCGTATGGTTTCGAGAACAACCCGGCCGCGATTCGTGCCAGCCGAATCGCGGCGCCGTAGGTGGGTTTGCGGCCGGGTTTCTTCATGATCGCGTCCTCTCCGACACTTTGCCGATCGAATTATCCAGCTCATCCGATGTCAACCGTTGTCAGCACTACAATATAGGTTCCTAAAAGCTGATCCGCGATCCATAGTTGCGCCACGATGATTCGTCTTCACTATTCCAATCGACTCGAAAATCTGATCGCGCCGCTGGCCGGCGCGGTAGCCGCGCATCAGCGGCGCGAGCCGCTCGAGCCGGTCTCGATTGTCGTACCCAACCGCGTCGTCGAACAATTCATCCGCTATCGGCTGGCCGAATCGATCGGCGTCGCGGCGAATCTGAAATTTCCGTTCCTGCGGAATTATCTGGCCGAACTTCTCCAATCGGCGGATAAGAACCTGAAGATCCTCGATGCCGACGAGCTCCAACTGATCCTGTTCGAGTGCCTTCGAAGCTCGAGCCATCGCGACGACCCCGACTTGAAGCCGGCGCGCGACTACATCGAGGCGGGATCCAGGACCGATGCCGACGTCGAACTCAGAACGATCCTGCTTGCCGCACAGTTGGCGCGGCTGTTTCGCGAGTATTCGATTTCGAGGCGGCGCATGATCGAGAAATGGCGCGCCGCCCGGCGACCTGACGTCGATGCGATGGGCGAGACTGAGCGATGGCAGCGGCATTTGTGGCAGTTGGTATTCGATTCGCACGGCCGCGTCCGCGAGGAATGGCTGTTGCAGCGCGAGACTCGATTGATGATGCTGCCGGATGCATTCGAGGCGGGCGACAGCCGCCAACTCAAGTCTGCCCTGCCGGCGACGCTTCACGTGTTCGGCGCCTCGTACGCGGGAAATGCTTATGCGGAAATTTTCGCGCGACTCGGCGCACTCGGGGATATTCGAATCTACGCGCTCAATCCGTGCCGCGAGTTTTGGGACGACGTGGATACTTCGCGCCGCGCCGCGCTCACCGCATGGGCTCATCGTCAAGACAAAGTCGGAGAAAAACTCGCTGAATCCGAAGACCCGTTCGGGTTGAATGAATCGTCCGACCCGCCCGCCCTGAGGCTCTGGGGGCGGCCGGGCCGCGAATACATTCGGCTGCTCAACGAACTGTCTCAATGCGATTTCGCGCCGCTCTTTTCCGATCCGGCTTCTCGCCAACCAGCGACCCTGCTCGAAGCTCTTCAGCAAAACATCCTCGATCGCGAGCCGCAGCCCCCGGACGTCGAGGACGGCAAGGGCAGACCATTCGACGCGCGAATCCGGTTTCTTGCCACCCCGGGGATTCGACGCGAGGCCGAAATCGTCGCGAACGAGATCTGGTCGATCGTTCGCGACAACGAGAAACTTGCCGCCAGCGGCGGCGTCGAGCGCCTTCGGTTTCACGAAATCGCGGTGCTGATTCCTGACGCCGCGGTTGACGACTACCTGGCGCATATCGAGAGCGTTTTCCGAAAGCAGCACGGAATCCCAATCGATCTCGTCGGCCGCGGCATCGCTGGCGCGAGCCGCGTCGCCGAAGCCGTCGAGTTGCTTCTCAATCTGCCGCGCGGCCGCTTTTCGCGCGCGGAAATGATCCGCCTGCTGACGCATCCCGCGTTGAACAGCGAAACCGAAACTCGAATCGACGTCGAGATGTGGCCGCGATGGAGCGAGGCGCTCGGCATTTTCTTCGGCGCCGACGACGACGAATTGGAAGAAACGTACATTCCGCGCGGCCTCTATAACTGGGATCAGGCGATCAAACGCCTCGCGCTGGGCGCCATGCTGACCGGTCAGAGCAGCGGGAATTCCACATTCTATGAGACAGGAGCAACAGCCCCGAGCTACCTGCCATTTGAGGTGGCGCAGGATGAACTCGAGACGGCGGCGCTATTCATGCGCAGGGCACGCTCGCTCATCGCCGACGCGCTCTCGATGCGCAATGCGCGGCTTACGCCCCGGCAATGGTCGCGAATGCTCATCGAATTTCTGAACACATACCTCCGCCCGGCAAGCGCGCTCGATGAACAAGTCAGGGACCGTTTCCTCGAGGCGATCGAATCTGTCGGCGACTCAGGACTGAACATTGGTCCAATGTCGTACGAATCCGGCGTGCGAGATGATCGCAACGCGAATCGCCGATCTCGAATCCCGTCACGGACAATTTTCGGGGCGCGGTGTCGCGGTTGGATCGCTTTCTTCGCTTCGGTCGATCCCGTTCAAAGTCATATTTGCGCTCGGGCTGAATGAAGCTGCCTTTCCTGAGCGCGAACATCGCGACCCGCTTGATTTGCGGTTGCTCAAGCGCGGCGCGGGCGATGTCACTCCGGCCGAGCGCGACCGCTATCTATTCCTGGAGACGATCCTGGCCGCGCGCGAGCGGATTTTTTTCTCCTACGTTGCTCGCGATGCGAAAACTGGCGACGCCCTCGAACCCTCATCCGTCATTCGCGAACTGCAATACATGTTGCGAGCTTTCATCGATGAGAACACGCTCGCGAAGCTGACCGTGAAACATCCGGTCAGCCGTTATGATTTGAAATATTTTCCTGAATTCGCCGATCGCGCAATTCCGAACAGCGACAATGAATTCGCGAGCTTCGATCCTGACGCGCGCCGCGGCGCACGGATGCTCGCGCTACGGCAAAAACTCGATGGCGCTGCGACGCATCGAGCAAAGCCGGATCGTGAGTGCTTGCTGGATCGTCTCGGCGGGAAGTTGCGCGAGCGACTGCAAGAGGATTTGCAATTCGCCGCATTCGAAACAGCGCCTGCCGCGGCAGGCCACGCGCCGACCGAAGAGCTCGCGCTTCCGATAGCGGCGATTCGAAAATATCTCGAATGTCCTTTGCAGGGCGCCGCGCGTTATTCGCTCGGCATGCTGGAGGACGAAGATGCGCCTGAGCAGGCGGAAGACGAGCCAGTCCAGCAGTCGCGGCTCGATCGCACCGTGATGCTGCGCGAGGTCTTCCGGCGCGCCGGCGCCAAACCCGGGGTGCTCGACGAAGAGTACTCGCGCCAGGTTCGGATTGCGCAGGCCAATGGGCGCGCACCCGCCGGGCAGTTTGCGGAAACCGCTGCGAAGGCTGACGCTGCGGCGCTTCGTCGATGGATCGCGCAGGCTTCTCAAGCCGGAGCGAGCGATTGCGACGGATGGAAGGACATCCGGATCGGACGCGCCGACGAATTCGCCGACCCCGGCGAGATTCTTGCCCCAATCGCGCTGAACGCCAACGTCCGCCGCCGCGACGGAACGATAGTGACGCAGCGCGTGAGTCTCTACGGGACGCTTCGGACTGTTTCGCCAGAGTCGGGAGCTGCGATCACTTGCGTGCTTCATAAGAACGTCAAGCCGAAAGATTTTCTTCCCGCGTTTCTGAACGCAATTGTCCTCGCCGCCACCGGCGCAAAGCTACCCGAGAGATTTCGCGCAATCGTGATCGGAACACAGTCGAATCCGAACGAATGGATTCGCGAGTTCGCGCCGATGGACCCGGATTCGGCGCTCGGATTTCTGACCACGGTCGTCGGCGATCTGCTTTCAACGGGTAACGACTACTTTTTGCCGATCGAGGCGGTTGCGGAAGTCGTCGAGGAACTGCTCGAGCCGGCGAATCGCCGCGAGTTGGTCGAAGCTGTCGAGCGCATCCGCCTCGATGATTTCTCGAAAAGCAGCTCCGAATACGGACCAGTGCGAAACGCCGCCAGTTTCGAACCGCCGGACGAAGAAGAGATCGCGAAAATCATCGCGCGCCGCTTCAGCCCAATCATCGGGATATTCAAATGAGCGCGACCGCATCTCCGGCAAACATCGAATATTATCGGCCCGCGATTCTCGATGAAATTCTCGACGGCGGGCACAAGGTTATCGACGCGTCCGCCGGTACCGGCAAGACCTTTACGATTGAGCATATCGTCGTTGACCTTCTCCGCAGCGGCGCGGCCCTGCTCGACCAGATACTGGTCGTGACGTTTACCGAAAAGGCGGCGGCCGAACTGCGCTCACGAATCCGCACGGCGATCGAGGCCGTCCTGTCCGGGCATAGTGCGGACGCCACGCACCCATCGCGGCGCAAGCTGCTGGCTGACGACGAGCAGCAACGTCTGAAGACCGCGTTGTTTTCATTTCATCATTCGCCCATCCACACGATTCACAGCTTTTGCCGTCGAATGCTCACGGAGCTCGCTTTTGACAGCGGAGTGCGCTTCGGAATTGACCTCACCAGCGGCCGTCTCGAGTTTCACGAGGCACTGCGCGCTGAATTGCGCGAGCGGCTGAAGTCGGACGTTCGAGTCGAGCGGCTCATTAATGAGTGGCTCTCGGACGAGAGACGCACTTTAGATGACCTCGAGGAACTGCTCTGGAATGCTCACTCTCAACGCTACTTGCGGACGGCGGGGCGCGAAATCAATCAACAGGCGTTGACCGATTTGGACAACGCCTTCGATGCCGGCGCTTTGGTGGACGCATTCGAGAGCGCAGCGATCACAGCTGATGCCCGGCGCGATGCGATCGCCGCGACGCGTGAACTCGAACTGCTCGTCAATCGTGCCAATGGATCGACCGCGATCCTGGCCGAAGGCTTGTGCGGCTTCGACCTCGATCGCATCTGCCGTCCCAAGAAAGCAGGAAAGCAGACTGGCAAGCGAAGAATCCCCGGCGAGATGCGCGACCGCGTGCGTGCGATCGTCAACGCGGGACAGCGGGTTCAGGCAGCACTGATAATCGAGCAACGCGTGGTTGACGAACTGCTGCCCGCTATCGCAGCGCGAATGGACGCGCGAAAACGCGAGCGCGGGACACTGGACTACGAAGACATGCTGGCGTGGCTTGCGGAGGCACTCGACGGTCCTCGCGGCAAATCGCTCGCGGCGACCCTGCGCGAGCGCTATCGGGTGACGCTGATCGACGAATTCCAGGATACGGACGAACTTCAGTGGAAGATCTTTCGGCAGGTGTTCATCGCGGGCGGCACCAACAACACTGTCTACGTAATCGGGGATCCCAAGCAGGCGATTTACGGGTTTCGTGGCGCCGACGTGCACGCCTACCTGGAAGCGCGTGAGCAACTTGCCGAATCAGGAGCGACGGTTGTCCACTTGCGCGAAAATTTCCGTTCGACCGGCGCGATGATCGAGGCCTGCAACCTGATGTTCGATCAGAATGCTGCGGCGCCATTGTTCACTGGCGAGATAACTTACGACCATCCGGTAAAATGCGGGCGTCCCGCTATGCGAGCCGTCGCAGCGAACGGCCAGCCGATCGCACCCGTGACCCTCATGAAATTCCGGCCGCTTGACGATCGCTACAAGTTTTCGCGGCAGATGCGCGCAGCGATAGGTCCGCGAATCGCGCAAGCCATACGCCAAATTACTGCGGACCCGGATCACGCGATTGAAATTTGTAATGACCAGCAGGCGCCGCGCAAGCTTACGGCCAGGGACGTTTACGTCCTTACTCGGACCAACCGCGACAGCGCGGAAATTGGCGAGTACTTGCGCCACGCGGGAGTGCCGTTTGCCTTTTACAAGCAGGACGGGCTGTTCCAGACCCGCGAGGCCGCCGACATTCTCGACCTGCTCAGGGGAATTGACCAACCCGGCCGCCGCTCGAACCGCCTCAAGGCGTGGGCTTCGCCTTTCTTCGCGGTCGAATACGAAGACCTTGCGCGGCTTGACGACGAGCGCAACTCGCATCCGATGCTCGAACGACTGTTCGAATGGCGCGCACTTGCCGAGGGCGGGCGTTTCGCCGACTTGTTCGACGCCTTGCTCCATCGAAGCGGGCTGGTCGAACGTGAATTGCTGTTGTCAGACGATCGCCGCAAACTCACCAACTACGAACACATCTTCGAGATTCTAACTCAGGATGCATCGCGGCAAGGAATCTCGCTCGCGGAAATAATCGAACTTCTCGACGCTTACATCACGGGGCGAGCGACGCCCGCCGGTGATGATCCGGATGTGCAACGCCTGGAAGACGATCGCGACGCCGTGCAAATCATGACGATTCACAAAAGCAAGGGGCTCGAAGCCGACGTCGTAGCTCTGTACGGAGGATTTTTCGCAAACAACCGCCGCGATTGGGTCAGCATCTACCACGACGGAAACCAACGGCGTCTTGCGATTGGCAAACCGGCGCGTGACGCGGAAAAGACGACGCTCAAGAAGGAGCAGGACGAGGAGAATCAGCGATTGCTCTACGTCGCGCTGACACGCGCGCGCGCCAAGCTGATACTGCCCTACGTCCCGGACGGAGCGCTGAATCGAGACTTGTCGGGCTGCTATGCGCATCTAAACGATCGGCTGCGCGCCCTCGATCAAGAAGATCGATTGGAGACGCTCTTTACCACGGAGACTGTGATCGCTCCTGCATCAACAGATCCAACCGATGAACAAAAGAAGATCGAAACGGCGCCCGACGAGAATGCCTTGTGCGACTGGCTCGCATCGACGTCCCAGACCGCCGGCTTTGACCGCGAATTCGCCGAACTGGGCGCAAGGCATCGAGGATTGATGATCGAATCCTACACCTCGCTACAAACGGCGCGCGAAACTGGGATGGCGAGCGTCTTCGATCCCGACGAATTCAAAACCAGCGTCGATGCGATCGAGGCGGGTGCCGACAACGTCGATTTGCCCGGCGGCCGCCACGTCGGCATTTTCCTGCATGAGGCGATCGAGAAGCTCGATTTCAAATCCTTTGGCGATGCCCCGGATCTGAAATCCTGGATGGCGCGGGACGACGTGCGCGAGCTGTTCGCGAGTGCCATGCGCCGCCACGGCGTGAATGATCCGCGATGGCTGGCCCGTGGACGCGAGATGGTTTTCAACGCGCTCACCGCACCGGTCGCGCTGGGCGAAACGGTACTCCAGAGCGGACTGTACCGGCTGCCCGCCGTCCGCGAAATGGAATTCGCGTATCCAATTCCCGAAAAACATCACTCGTTGTTCGGTGACGGTCCGGGCGGCGCGTGGACCGTCGGACGGGGCTACATAAGGGGTTTTATCGACTTGGTATTCCGGCGCGACAAGCTAATATACTTCGCCGACTGGAAGGGCGATCTCCTGCCATCGTATGAGCCTGCCGCGGTCGCACGGCACGTCGAGCGCCACTATCGGTTGCAAGCGCAAATATACTCAGTCGGCATCGTGCGCCTGCTCGATATCCACACCCAGCGTGACTACGAGTCGAGGTTTGGCGGTCTTTTGTACGCCTTTCTCCGTGGCGTCTCGCAGACCGGTGACGGAATATCTGGATTATTCTTCGCAAGACCATCGTGGAATGAAATAGTCACTTATGAATCCGATCTATTGACTCGCGAACCCGGTTCCGAGGTCCGCGCGTGAAAGAGAAATACTCATTACTCGGAATGGATACCGCGTGGCGACGCTTTGATTCAGCCAGCGGCGGTGGCCGTTCCGCATTCGACGCTCGCATGCGCGCGCTCGAAGTTTCGGTATCGGGGCTCAATCTTGCGCCTGAGTCGGTTCACTTGGCGGCCGAGCTCGCCGCCCTTGAGCCGGCTCTGAAAGACGATGACCGCATCGCGCTCATCGTGCTCATCCTCATTTCGCTGGTAGCGCTTCAGGATGGAAGCACCCGCTTCCCGGTGGCTGGTCCGCTGTCGCAAGCGCCGATGCGGCGTGTGCTCGCTTCGCTGTGTGCCACTGGCTTTGGTGACGACGCCATCGCTACGATTGCCGCTTCGATCGAAGGCCTTATACATTCCCGTCGCGCATCAGCTGTTGTTGGCCGGCGGGAGGATGAATACAAACCCTTATTATATATCGCGCCTTACATAGTTCACCACCGCATTTATCACTACGAACTTGAACTGGCTAATCGACTTGCCGCGCTATTGACTACCAATATGGAATCGCAAGCGGACGCGGAGAAACTCAGTCGCGCGCTTGAGGGTGTGATTGCTCGCCCCGTTATTGTGCAGGGCAAACAGATTGTGATGTCTGATGAACAGTGCAACGTCGTTGCCGCTTCGGCGCGCACGGGACTAACAGTTGTCTCAGGCGGTCCGGGCACTGGTAAGACTTCGATTATCGTCGCGATCATGCGCCTGATGGTGCGGCTCGGCGTCGATCCCTCGCAGATTGCTTTGGCGGCCCCGACAGGAAAAGCGGCCCATCGGATGCGCGAGTGCATCGGCGAGTCACTGACGCGAACAGAACGGCTCGACAGTGTAGACCAGGCACTCCATGATGCGCATCTCGAGCCCGCGACGATTCATCGCATGCTCGGTTACTCGCCCGATTCCGGGCGCTTCCGCCATCATCGCAACAACCCGCTTTCGGCGAAGGTGGTGATCGTCGACGAAGGATCGATGCTCGACGTCACCTTGATGGAACGACTGACGAACGCGATTGCGCCCGGCGCGCGGCTGATCGTGCTCGGCGATGCGAACCAATTGCCGTCGGTCGCCGCGGGTTCGGTGTTCCGCGATCTCGTCCCGTCCGCCGGGGACGATGCTGGTCCGCTCACCACAGCCTCAATGCGGCTCAAAGTGAATCATCGGATGAAGAGCGAGAACAGCGCCGGCCGATCCATTTTGCTCGCGGCACAGTCGATCAACGACGGCGACGCCAGATTCCTGAATTCAATCGACGAATCGAATACTCCGATTGTGGCGCGGCGCTCATCACCGGACCAACTCACATTCACCGGCGTCGAATTTATTACAACCGCGGCGCACAAACTCGGCCCGTTTCTGGATCGCTGGTACATCGATCGAGTGCGCGGCGGGCCGGAAATCGCGGAATTGGTTGCGCATGAATACATCGAACGCGATGGCCGTTTCGATGACGCCGACTGCGAGCGATTGCGTTACCTGTTCACGCACGCCGGAAAATCACGCATCTTGTGCGTGACGCGCGTTTTCGAAACCGGCGCCGAGCGAATAAACGCGCGCCTTCATTCGCGCGCCGCCGAAACCGCGGGCATCGAGGCTGAGCGCGCCCCATTGGTGGTTGGCGAGCCGCTGATCGTGCTGCGCAACGACTATGAACGCGGACTCTTCAACGGCGACAGTGGAATCAGACTGTGGGTTCGACGTCGCAACGGGTCGCAAGTCCCGATGGCGATATTTCCGCGCGGCGACAACTTCGTCGCATTCCGATTCGAGGCACTTCGCGAATTCGTCGAGCTCAGCTACGCGATGACGGTGCACAAGGCGCAGGGCTCCGAGTTCGATTCGATCGCCATCGTTCTTCCCGAGAAACCCGTCGCGGTTTTGACCCGCGAGCTCATTTACACCGCCGTCAGCCGCAGCAGAACCTCGGTCGTCATCGTCGGCGACGAATCGACGCTCAACCATGCGATCGCCGCTCGCGTCGAGCGATTCTCGGGACTCGCCGATCGGATCAAACTGGCGCTCGCCGGTTAACTCTTCGGCGTGTGCGAGATCAGGAATTCTCTCGCCCGCTTCACAGTCGCGCCAATCACGTCGGGCGTCTTCCAGTTGTCGATAAGTTCTGCGTTCGGCGCGAGCGCGGCGATTTCCTTCGAGGTTTCCGTCGGATGATAGTCGTCGTTGCCGCAAAGAATCAGCATCGGCGTTTTGCACGACCGCACAAATTCGCGCGAGACGTTGAACACGAAATCGCCGCCGTACATCCGGTCGCGGAACTGGCGCAGCGCCCGGTCGTCAAGCTTTGGACGTTGCACCTTCAGCGCCTGCGCCCATCCGTCGAACATCGCGAAGAACATCTCGCGATTGCGCCGGCTGAGTCCGATTGGATTCTGCAGAATCGCGGCGCTGACCCGCAGCGGCGCAGCTTTGATCATTCCGAGGCAGTACGACGATCCGATGCATCCGCCCATCAGGTGGCATTGCTTGATCCCAAGATGATCGAGCAGCGCAATATGATCGTCCGTGTAAGTATCCCATCCATCAGCCGCGCTGATCGGCCCGGCCGACTTGCCGGCGTTGCGCTGGTCCATCGCGATCACCCGAAAGTTTGCCGCGAATTCCTTGGTCGGATCGAATGGGCTGTTGGCCCAGAACTCGATACTCGATCGCATCCCGCCGGGCGCAAATAGCAGAATCGGATACCCTGTGCCGTACTCCTCGTAGTATATCGATAAATCGGCGCGCTTGAACGTTGGCATCTTCAGACTCCTTGCAAAGGTATCGCCGCGATCCCCGGCTTCTCCGCGATTGTGGCACCGTCGCTCGTGATCTTCCAACGAGTCGTCCAGGCCAGTGGCTTACTCCTGGAGTCGGCGCACGGCGTGCTATGTTAGCGGCGCGAACCAGTGAGAGAGGTATTACGATGCTTCGGAGCGAGGACCGTATTCTGACCACGCACGCCGGCAGCCTGCCGCGGCGGGAAAGCCTGATCGCAATGCTCGTGAAGAGCAGTCGCGGTGAAGAGGTGGACCGCGCTGCGATGCTCCGTGAGATCGAGGAATCGACCCGCTACGTCATACAGAAACAACTCGAAGCGGGGATCGACGTCGGCAACAACGGTGAGCAATCGCGCGAGAGCTTCTTCACCTATGTGCAGCATCGAATGACTGGCTTTGGTGGACGAAGCGAGCGGCCCATCATGCGCGATCTCGTCCGCTACCAGAGCTTCAGCAAGCTGATAGCGCCGATGCTTCGGCGCTCGATGGTCGATCTGCTGCACGCGCCGAAGGCAATTGGCAAGGTCGAGTACCGCGACCGTGCGGCTCTCGAACTCGAATGCGCCGACACCCTGCGTATCCTCGCCGATCAGCCCGGGAAATTCGCCGAGCCGTTTATGACCGCGCCATCGCCGGGAATAATCGCGTCGGCAATGCTCAATGAGTATTACGAGAACTATGAAAAGTATGTAATCGCAGTCGCCAACTCACTACATACTGAGTACGAGTACATAGTATCGAAGGGATTCGTCCTGCAGGTCGATTGTCCGGACCTCGCGATGGAGCGGCACACATCGTACGCCGACCGTCCGCTCGCTGATTTCCTCGAGTACGTCGAACTGAACATCACCGCGATGAATCGCGCTCTGCATGGAATCGCGCCCGATCGCGTCCGCATGCACGTTTGCTGGGGAAACTACCAGGCGCCGCATGATCTTGATGTCCCGCTTGCCCATATTCTGCCGCTACTCTACCACGCCAACGTCGGCGCTCTGGTGTTGGAAGCCGCCAATCCGCGCCATCAGCACGAATATCGCTGCTTCAAGCGATTCCCGCTTCCCGATCACATGAGCCTGGTCACCGGCGTCATCGATACCAAGACCAACTACGTCGAACACTACGAGGTTGTCGCTGATCGCCTCGAGCGCGCCGCCAATGCAGTCGGTGATCCGCGCCGCGTGATGGCGGGGACCGACTGCGGCTTCGAGACTTCCGCCGGACTCGGCGAAGTGGCCGAGGAAATCGTGTGGGAAAAGTTGCGCGCAATGCGCGCGGGCGCCGATCTAGCCTCGCATCGCCTGTTTCACTGAAGCGCGCGCTCGCCGACGCCCGGCTTCTCAGCTATGCCACGGCTCGACCAGGATTTTCGCGTGCGTCTCCGGTGATGCGAGGTCCTCGAACGCCTTCGCCACTCCTTCCACGCCAACCTTGCCCGTGATCATCGGGTCGCAGTTGATTCGTCCCTCGGCGAGATGGCTCAGCGTCGCCGCGAACTCTTCGGGCGAATAGCCGAGCACGAACTGGATATTCAGCTCTTTGCTGATTCCTGTGAGCGGCTCGATCTGATCGCGCTCTATGCATACTCCCACCACCACGATCCGCGCATTGCCGGGCGCCGCTAACATGATCGAGTCGATCACGCCCGGCACCCCTACGCATTCAAAGATCACCGCGGGCCTGACCGCCGGTCCCGGCATCCACGGCGGCAGCATCGGCGCTTTCGCTGGATCGCTGTACGTAGCCATCTGCCGCCAACTCTCGTACGGCGACTTCTCCTTTGGATCGACGACGAAGTCTGCGCCCATCTGCCGCGCCAGTTCGCGCCGGCGCGGCGAGAAATCCGCCGCCACGATCGGATGCACGCCGCCGAGCTTGAGCGCCGCAATCACCGCCAGACCCACTGGCCCGCATCCGATCACCAGCGGCGCGTCATCTCTTTCCAGCCGCGCTTTCTGCACCGCGTGATAGCCCACCGCCATCGGTTCCGTCAGTGCCGCACGCTCGGTGGAAAGCCCGTTGGGCACCTCGAGCAGCAGAAATTCCGTCAGCCGCATCAGTTCGCCATAGCCGCCCGGATTTTCGTTCGAGTAGCCAACCGCCTCGACGCCGCCGGCTTTGATCAGCACCGGCATCGCACACACGCGCGTCCCCGGCTTCAATCGCTTTTGCGTCTGCGGCCCGTAATCGACCACCTCCGCGCAGAACTCGTGACCCATCACGACGTCGCGAGTGAGATCCATGACGAACGGCGCTCCGGTTTTTCGCGCCGCCTCGACGAGCTTCGCGGCATGCTTGAGCGTGTGCAGGTCGGACCCGCATATTCCGCACGCGAGCGTTTTAACCAGCACCTCGCCTGCTCCAGGAGCCGGCGTGGGAATGTTATCGACGACGAGCTTTGTGCCTCGCATTACGGCAGCGCGCATGACTCTTCTCCTTCGGTTTTCCCTACTATAGCAGGGTTGCTTTATCGCCCGTAAAGTACCCGCGCCCGCGATTCTCTTGCCGTTGCTTGTATTTGCACCGTGACTGTAACATGTCCTTCCGGGGATACGGCGATGGGCCGCAAGATTCTTTTCATCACCACCGATCAGCAGCGTTACGACGCGCTCGGATGCAACGGCGGCCGTATCGCGCGCACCCCCGTCGCCGACTCGCTCGCCGCCGCCGGAATCAACTATCGTCGCGCCTACAATCAGAACACCGTCTGCATGCCCGCGCGCTCGACCATGATCACCGGCCAGTACGTCCGCACTCATGGCGTGTTCTCCAACGGCGTCCCTCTTCCCCTCGACGCGCCCAGCGTAGCCGCGTGGCTTCACGACCAAGCCGGCTATCGCACCGCCCTCATCGGCAAGGCGCACTTCGAGCCGATGTTCGATCCCGCCGGGCGATGGGCTGAGAACCGCATGGGACGCGAACGCTCTTATGGACCGTATCGCGGATTCGATTGGATGGAACTCGCGATGCACGGGCCGATGGCCTTCTTCCACTACTCGATGTGGTTGCGCGAGAACTATCCTGCAGAGGTCGGCGGCTTCGTCACGATGTTGTCCGGCACCGCCGGTGGCGACAGCGGCGCGCCCGAAGTCGCCTACAATCCGATTCCGCGCGAGCACTATCACACCGATTGGGTTGCCGACCGCACCATCGCCTATCTGCGCACGCTCTCGCCCGGCGACGACTGGTTCGTGTGGATGAGTTTTCCCGATCCGCATCATCCATGGGATCCACCCGCGTCCGAGGCGCGTCGAATCAACTGGCGCGATCTCGATCTCCCGCCCGGCCATCCCGGCTCGCGCGAAAAAATCGAAAAAATTCTCGCACAGAAGCCGCGCCATTGGCTCGATTGGTACCAGGGCCGCTTCCGCAACGAGGAGGGCGGCGCGTGGAACTTCGTGCCGTCCCAGATGACTCATGACCAGGTGCGCGAGATCAACGCCCTCGTCCACGTCAAGAACGAACTCATCGATCAGGCCTGCGGCCGGGTGCTCGCCGCCGTTGCCGCGCGCGGCTGGGACGCCGACACCGACGTTTTTTTCACCACTGATCACGGCGAGCTGCAGGGCGACTTCGGCCTGCTCTTCAAAGGCCCCTATCACGTGGACGCGCTGATGCGCGTGCCTCTCATCTGGCGTCCCGCACCGTCGGCAAAACTGTCCGCCACCGAAGTCTCCGAGCCCGTCGGACATCTCGATCTCGCGCCGACGTTTTGCGCCATCGCCGGCGCTCCGATCCCCGATTGGATGCAGGGTTCCGCTCTGCCCACTGCCGCCGGCTCGCCGCGCGAGCGCGCAATCACCGAGTGGGATAGCCAATTCGCGCAGCTCGGGATGCATCTGCGGAGCATCTATCGCGACGGTTTCGTCTGCACCGTGTACGAGCCTTCGACCCGTGACATCGGCTTTGACCTCGCGCGCGCGTACCAGGCGCTTCGCATCGCGACTCCTCTCCCCGACATTCGCTACGATGGTACCGAGGGCGAGCTTTACGATTTGCGCAACGATCCCCTGCAATGGCGCAATCTCTGGAATGACTCGGGCCGCGCCAGGATCAAATCCGATCTCATCGCCGACCTCTACAGCCATCTTCCGCCAGAGCGAATTCCGCGGCTGACCGTCGACGCCCCCGCTTAGCGATTCAACCCGTTCGCCACATTCCAAGCGATGATTCAACGTGCCCGCCGGTTGGCTCTGAGAGCCAGCGCGGGTTCGAGTCGCGCGGCAGGTGGACGTGCGCAGTCTCGTCGCGTAGACAATAGCGGAGACTCGCGACAATTCAGGCGGCGGAGTGGCAGCGCTGATGCCAGCAAAAATCAAACGCGCAATCGCGTTGTCAATTGCTACCGGCGCAATTGCGCTTACGGGATGCTGGCCGTTCCATTCCAACCAGGAAACGCAGCAACAAAAATTTATCGAAGCGTTGAATCGCGGCAATGGCGCGCAGGCCAGCCAGATCTGGCTCACCATGGACGCCAACAGCCGCGCCGACTTTGCGCACAGCCAGGGAATGCACCCGAACTTGTCGTCCGATGAAGTGCGCAAGCAGGTGATGCAACACTACCAGGACAAAATGGGCGCCGACGACAGCGGGGAATCGATCGACAGGCCGACCCCCTACCTCAATCTCGGCGGGCTGGAGAGTCTTCCCGGGTATGTCGGCCGGTCGGGCGCGCCGCCGCAGTCGGTGACGGTGCCGGCACAGAGCCCGCCGTCTAACTGAGGCTTGCGACGATGGAGTTTGCCCTCAACGCCGAGCAGAAGTTGCTGCAGGAAACGCTGCGTGACTTTGCGCAGCGCGAACTGCTTCCCAACTACGCGTCGCGCGACGCGGACAAAGATCTGCCGCCGGCGCTGACGCGAAAACTCGGCGAACTGGGAATGCTTGCGCCGATGGTCGATGCGCAACTCGGCGGTTCCAGCCTCGATTACGTGTCGCTTGGAATCGCGCACGAGGAAATCGCGCGCGGCGATTTCAACGCCGCGTACGTGATGCTGCTTGCCGCGCTCGTCGCCGCAATCATCTCCCGCAGCGGCGACGCGCGTCAGCAGGCCGCATTTCTTCCTCCGATCTGCCGAGGCGAAATTATCGCGGCGCTGGCTGTGACCGAACCCGGCGGCGGCTCCGACGCCGCACATCTCATGATGCAAGCGCGTCGAGACGGCGACAACTACGTCCTGAGCGGCGAGAAAACTTCCATCTCATTCTCATCATCGGCCGGCGCTGCCCTCGTCCTGGCCCGAACCGGCACGGCACAGCAGTCCGCTCGAGGCGTGAGCGCATTTTACGTCGACCTCAACTCACCGGGCGTATCGCGCACCCGCTTTCGCGATCTGGGCTCGCGCGCAATCGGCCGCGGTCAGCTCTTTTTTGACGGCGTGCGCGTCCCCGCTGCCGCTCGCATCGGCGCGGAAGGCGCGGGCTTCGTCGAGGTGATGCAGGGATTCGATTTCAGCCGCTCGTTGATTGGCCTGATGTGCATCGGCGCGGCCGAGCAGAGCTTCGATGAGACTTGCACCTACGTCGCCGAGCGCCAGGCGTTCGGCGCCCCGCTCGCGCGGTTCGAGGGGGTATCGTTTCCGCTCGCAGAGGCCGCCGTTCGGCTGCGCGCCGCGCGTCTGCTCTGCTACGAAGCGCTGTGGCTCAAGGATCGCGCAGAGCCGCACGGATGGCTCGCAGCCGGCGCCAAGTGGCTCGCGCCCGAGCTGGCCGCTGACGTTTTGCATCAATGCCTCCTGCTCCACGGGCATCTCGGTTACAGCCTCGACCTGCCGCATCAGCAGCGGATGCGCGACGTGATCGGACTCGAGATCGGCGACGGCACCGCGCAGATCATGAAGACGATTGTCGCGCGCGAGATTATCGGCAAGACTGCTCGCCCGTACTAGATGGCGGCGGTAGCGCCGTTGTTGTTGTAGTAGTATCGCGACTCGCGATGGTTCCTTCGAGCAAAATTCCCCGCGTCGTCATCGCCGCGACCGCCAGCGGCGCCGGCAAGACTACCGCGACTGTCGCACTGATCGGTGCGATGCGCGCGCGCGGCCTCAAGGTCGCGGCGTTCAAATGCGGCCCTGACTATCTCGATCCCACCTATCACGAACGCGCCGCCGGCATTCGCTCTCACAACCTCGACGGCTGGATGATGGGTCGCGATGCGGTGATCGCGACTTTTGCGCGCGCCTCCGCCGCCGCCGACATCGCAGTGATCGAAGGGATGATGGGTCTGTTCGATTCTGCGACACCGACCGGCGATGAGGGCTCGAGCGCCCAGATTGCGAAGTGGCTCGGGGCGCCGGTTATTCTCGTCACCGACGCTTCGGGTATCGCGCGCACGATCGCCGCCGTGGCCGCGGGTTTCGCGCGCTTCGATCCCGCCGTTCGCGTGGCGGGCATGATCTGCAACCGCGTCGGTTCGCGCGCGCATCTCGATCTATTGCGCGCCGCACGGCCCGAGGTTCCGGTTGTCGGTGGATTCCCGGCCAGTTCCGCTCTCGCTTTTCCCCAGCGCCATCTCGGCCTGCTGATGGCCGATGAATCGACCGTGCCGCAACGCTTGATCGACGAATGGAGCCGGCTGGCAGCCGATTGGCTGGACCTCGACGCGATTGTCGAGATTGCCCGCTCGGCGCCCGCACTCGAAGCCGGCCGCGTGTCCAGCGCGAGTAAAATTGATTCGGCTGCGCCCCCGCAATGCCGAATCGGGATCGCATACGACGCCGCGTTTCATTTCTACTATGAAGACAATTTGAATCGGCTCCGCGCGCTCGGCGCCGAGCTCGCCAATTTCTCGCCAATGGGCGATCGCGAACTGCCCGAAAGCGACGGACTCTACTTCGGCGGCGGATATCCCGAGGTGTTTGCGCGCGAACTGTCTTCGAACGGCTCGATGCTGGCGGCGATCGCCGACTTCGCGGCTCGCGGCGGCGTGATTTACGCTGAATGCGGCGGCCTGATGTACCTGGCGGACGCCATCCGCACGCTTGACGGCGCGCGGTGGCCGATGGCTGCGATCATTCCCGGCGTCGCCGAGATGTCCGCCAGGCTCCAGGCGATCGGCTACGTCGAGGTCGAGACCAACGCTGACTCGATCCTCGGTCCTGCACGGACGCGATTTCGAGGCCATCAGTTTCGCTACTCGACTCTCGAGGGTGCTCGCAGCGGGGATCGAATCGATGCCATCTATAATGTGGCGCCGCGATGGAGCGGCGCGCCGTTCGCCGAAGGCTACCGCATTGGAAATGTTCTCGCTTCGTACGTTCACGCGCATTGGGCATCGAATCCCGCGGTTGCGGAGGCTCTCATCGGTTCGTGCATCCGCTCGCGCGCATCAAGACAACCGGCTGCGTAGCGTCTAGAATTGCCGCCATGAGTATCGACAGCACAGAGCAAAATCGAAGCAGGGACCGATCGAAGATCCCCGGCGATTTTCCGGCCGCACCTCTGACGCTGGAAGGTTACAGCGTTCTCCATCAGATGTTCCGCGTGCGGCGCCGCGAATTGCGGATGCTCGACGCCGCCAAACGCAACGCTGCTCTCAAGGACGCGTCCAAGCTGTTCGGCGACATGGCCCGGCGCGAAGACGGTGAATCCGCGCTCTTCTCCGCGCTCGGCCACAAGGGCGATCTGATGATCGTCCACTTCCGCCGCAGCTTCGAGGAACTCGGCCAGGCCGAATTCGCCGTCGCCGGGCTTGCCCTCAGCGACTACCTGGAACCAACCACGTCGTATCTGTCGGTGATCGAAATCGGCCTCTACGAAGCAACCGTCGCGCTCTATCGCCGGCTCGTCGAGAATGGCGTCGGACCGCGTTCGCCGCAATGGAAGTCTGAAATCGATTCCGAGATTGCGCGACAGCGGGAGAAAATTTCGCCGCGCCTGTTTCCGAAAATCCCCGCGCGGCCCTACTTGTGCTTCTATCCGATGGACAAGAAGCGCGAAGGCGCCGACAACTGGTATCGCCTGCCGATCGAAGATCGCCAGCGTCTCATGCACGAACACGGCATGGTCGGACGGCGTTTCGCCGGCGAAGTGACGCAGATCATCTCGGGCTCGATCGGATTCGACGATTGGGAATGGGGCGTCGATCTCTTCGCCGACGATCCGCTGGTGTTCAAGAAACTCGTTTACGAGATGCGCTTCGACGCGGCCAGCTCGTCGTATGCGAAGTTCGGCCCCTTTTACGTCGGCATCCGTCTCGAGGCGGCCGAACTCGGCAAATTGTTTTCGATCTGATCGACCACCGCATTTCAATTGATACCGGGAGAAAACGATGATCACACAGGGCGACGAATATCCGATTCATCAGACGCCGGAGCCGGTCCAGCAGGTCTTCACCAGCGACCGCAATTTTTACGATCGATTTTTTTTCAACGGATGCTTTCGCGAGGGCGAGCCGTACTTCGCGGTCGCGATGGGAATCTATCCGAACCTCGGAATCATCGATTCCGCATTCAGCGTAACCGTCGGCGGCGTGCAACATAGCGTGCGCGCGTCGCGGGTGCTCGGCGCCGAGCGGATGGACACGCGCGTCGGCCCGATTTCAATTGAGGTCGTACGCCCGATGCGATCGATGCGGGTTCGCGTCGATCACGAGGCGGTAAAGGCCGATCTGATGTTCGAGGCGCGCGCCGCTGCAATCGAGGAGCCTCGTTTCACCCGCCGCGCCGGTCCTCGAATCGTGATGGACATGACGCGGTTCACGCAGCACGGCGGTTACAGCGGCAGCCTGACGGTCGCGGGCAAGACCTACAACGCAACACCGTCGCGAGTGTGGGGTGCGCGCGATCGCTCGTGGGGCGTGCGCGGAATCGGGCCGCAGGATCCGGCGGGAGTGCCCTCGTCCAACATGGGCCAGTACTACTGGCTGTGGTCACCGGGCAATTTCGAGGATGTCTGCACTCTTTGGGACGTCAATGAAAACGCCGACGGCTCACGATGGCACGAACACGGCGCCGTTACCCGCGCCGAGCCCGGCGCTCCGGTCGATCTCTCAACCGGCGGCCTCACCGTCAACATCAACTATGCTTCCGGAACGCGCCACGCCAAAAGCGCCGAGATAATTTTGCGCACCCCGCAAGCCGGAGAAAGCCGCATCGACTTGAAGATTCTGTACAACTTCTACATGAATGGCATCGGCTACTTTCATCCGAAGTGGGGGCACGGAATGTACGTCGGCCCCGACGTCTCGACCTACGACTCGTTCAAAGTCGCCGACGTCGACCAGCGCGATTTCTTTAATCAGCACATCGAGGCTGTATGCCAGGCGAAAATGGGTTCGCGCGAGGGGATGGCGGTTCTCGAAATGTTAATCCTGGGTCCGCACGATCGCAGCGGCTTCAAGGAATTACTCGACATGCATCCGTAGCGGATTGACCTTTTGCCGGGACGGTTCGCCGCCGACGGCGCGTTATCGATCGCTCGCGAACTACTTGCCGTTGGGGATGTCGACGAACACCGCCGCGGCTACCACCGACGACCACAGCCCATCGCGATCGCCTATCGCCGACTGCGTGACGTTGCGCGTCGTTACGATTTTGTCCGACATCCGCCACAGATCCTTGCGCTCGTCGTAACTCAGATTCGGATCGAAATCGACGCCAAGAATTGTCGCCAGCATCATCGCCGCCAGATCCTCGGCGTAGTCGCCCGCCTTCTGATCCGTCTCGCCCGTGCTGTGATGCTCGGACAGGTATCCGTACTGAGCGGGATTGCTGGGAAGCGCGACGCCCACCGACGACGCTATGAGCCGATGCGGTTCGTTGGTCGCGTTATCGCTCATCACGGCAAAAACGATTTGCCCCGGCGTCAGGTACTTCAAGCCTTCCTGCTGGCTGAGCAGTTTGCAGTTGGGCGGGAAGATCGATTTGACGCGCACGAGGTTGAACTCGGCGATTCCGGCGGAGCGCAGCGCCAGCTCGAAAGAAGTCAGCTTCTCGCGGTGGCGGCCCACACCTTTGGTCAAAAATGTCCCCTTCGGGATCGGCCCCATTTATTTTCTCTCCGATCGATCGCGCGGGTTGCCGCGGTTAGTTGTCATAATTCCAGTTGGTTTGCGACGCCCGCGAAATCCGCCACGCGCCGCCCCCTTTGCGATTCCGCTCTCCTTGATATGAATCCTCCCGCGCAACGCCATGCTACACCGTATTCACCGGTATGTACTCGCCGAACACCTTGCGCATCGCGTCCGATATTTCTCCAAGCGTGCACCATCCGCGCACTGCATCGATTATCGGCGGCATCAGATTTTGCCCGTCGCGCGCCGCCGCCTCGACCCGCGCGAGCGCTTTTGTCGCCGTCTCCGAGTTTCGCTGCGCCCGCACGCGCGCGATGCCTGCCTTCTGCTTCTCCTCGAGCTCCGGCTTGACCCGCAGAATTTCCCCCGGCGGTTCGCCGCCCCCGGTGAACTGGTTGACCCCTACGATAATTCGCTGCCTGGTTTCAATCTCGCGCTGGTAAATAAATGCGGCGTTCTGAATTTCGCGCTGCATGTAGCCGCGCTCGATTGCCGCGACCGCGCCGCCAAAGTCGTCGATCTTCGACAAATACTCGACCGCCTTTTCTTCCAACTCGGTCGTCAGCCGTTCGACGTAGTACGAACCGCCAAGCGGATCGATCGTGTCGGCGACCTCCGACTCGTGCGCGATAAGCTGCTGCGTGCGCAGCGCGAGCAGCACCGAGGCTTCCGTCGGCAGCGCCAGCGCCTCATCTTTGGAGTTGGTGTGCAGCGATTGCGCTCCGCCCAGCACCGCCGCCAACGCCTGCATCGTCACGCGCACGACGTTGTTCTCCACCTGCTGCGCGGTCAGGGTTGAGCCCGCGGTTTGCGCATGAAACCGCATCATCATCGAGCGTTCATCCTTCGCTCCGAAGCGCTCCTTCATTATCTTCGCCCACAGCCGCCGCGCCGCCCGAAACTTCGCGACTTCCTCGAAGAAGTTGTTGTGCACGTTGAAGAAGAACGACAGCCGGCTCGCAAACGCGTCGATTTGCAACCCCGCTTTCAGCGCGGCATCGACGTATGCGATCCCGTCGGCAATGGTGAACGCGAGTTCCTGCGCCGCGGTCGAACCGGCCTCGCGGATGTGGTAACCGGAGATCGATATCGTGTTCCAGTTGGGAACTTCCTTCGTCGCAAAACTGAAAATGTCGGTGATGATCCGCATCGAGCCGCGCGGCGGATAGATGTACGTCCCGCGCGCGACGTATTCCTTCAGGACGTCGTTCTGGATGGTGCCGTTGACCTTGTCCCAGCCGACGCCACGGCGCTCCGCCGCGACCAGGTACAGCGCCAGCAGGATCGACGCGGTCGCGTTGATCGTCATCGAGGTCGAAATCTTGTCGAGTGGCAGCTCGGCAAGCAGGGTTTCCATGTCGGCCAGCGAGCATATCGGCACGCCGACGCGTCCGACTTCGCCCTCGGCCAGCGGATGATCCGAGTCGCGGCCCATCTGCGTGGGCAGGTCGAACGCGACCGACAGCCCCGTCTGACCCTGCTCGAAGAGGTAGCGATAGCGGCGGTTCGATTCCTCCGCGCTGCCGAAGCCCGCGTACTGGCGCATCGTCCACAGCCGTCCGCGATACATCGTCGGCTGCACGCCGCGGGTAAACGGAAACTCGCCGGGAAAGCCGAGGTCGTTGACAAAATCGAAGTCGTCGAGGTCTTCGGGATCGTACGCCCGCTTGATTTCGATTCCCGAGCTGGTGACGAACTTCGGCTTGCGCTCGGCGCCGCGCTTCAAGGAAGGGTTGAGTTTGCGTTCCTCCCAATCCTTGCGGGCGGACGCGATTTTGCGATCGTCTTCAGGCATCGTAACCTGCCTCTAGCAGTCGAATCCGGCGGCCCCTGCTACTCGATGACAATCATCAGTTGGCCCTTCTCGACCGCCTGGCCCGCGACCACCTTCACTTCCACGACCTTGCCGGCTTTGGGCGCCTTGACTTCGTTTTCCATCTTCATCGCTTCGACGACGATGATTCCCTGTTCCGCTTTGACTTCGTCTCCCGGCGCGACCAGCACATTGACGATCCGGCCCGGCATCGCGGATTTTATTTCCACGCGGCCGCTGAGCTCGCGCCGCTTGCCGGCCGCGCGCGCCCGCCGACGCGCCGGATCGGCGACCGTGAGCCGGGTCGATCCGATCCGCGATGCGACCACGGTGTCCTCGCCGTCGCGCGCCACGTCAAAATCGAACGAGCGATTGTTGATAATCACCGAAAAGGACAGCGGCCCGACCCTGCGCAAGTCGGCTTCGAAACGATTCTCACCGAACCGAATCGCGAACGAGTCGGCGGCGAGTTCTTCAATCTCGATTTCGTGTTCCTGGCCGTCGAGAGTCGCGAGGTATCGCATCGATAAGAGTCCCGGCTATCTCCGCAGCGAGTCAAGCCGGCCGATCGTCCGCCATGCGGACGCCTTGGGCGCGGCGGCCGGCGGCTGCGCGCCGGCGCCGTTGCCGTGGTTGGTGCTGGTTTGCGCCGCGATCGCCGCGAGAAAAATCGCCGCGAGCTCCGCGCCGCGCGGCGCGGCGCCGTTTTGATTGGGATGGTACTCGCGGTCGATAAAATAGGTATCGAAATCGCCTTTCAAAAACCTGGGATTCGTCATGATCCAGCGATGGAAGCCGAGGTTGGTGCGCAGATCGCCGGAAATTACGAATTCGCCGAGCGCGCGCCGCATCCGGTCGATCGCCTGCTCGCGATCCGCGCCCCACACCGCCAGCTTGGAGATCATCGGGTCGTAAAAGACCGGCACTTCGGCGCCCGCATAAATACCCGCGTCGTTGCGCACGCCCGGGCCGTCGGGAAATCTGAGCGTCTCGATCTTTCCCGGCGCCGGGGTGAAGCCGGCCGCCGGATCTTCGGCGTAGATTCGGCACTCGATCGCCCATCCGCGCTGCGTGAGATCCTTTTGCTTGAACGGGAGCCTGGCGCCCGCGGCGATTTCGATTTGCGCGCGCACCAGGTCCACGCCCGTCACCATCTCGGTAACCGGATGCTCGACCTGGATGCGGGTGTTCATCTCGAGGAAATAAAAGTTGCGCTCCGCGTCAACCAGGAACTCGATCGTCCCGGCGCTGACGTAGTTCACCGCCCTGGCCGCGCGCACCGCGACCTCGCCCATCTCCGCCCGCATCTTCGCCGTGATGAACGGCGACGGCGATTCCTCGACGACCTTCTGATGGCGGCGCTGAATCGAGCATTCGCGCTCGAAGACATGGACAATGTTGCCGTGCGCGTCGGCGAGCAGCTGCACTTCGATATGGCGCGGCTGCCTGAGAAATTTCTCGACGTAAAGGCGCCCGTCGCCGAACGACGACCGGGCCTCGCTGGCGACCGTGCGCACCACCGAGGCGAGGTCCTTGTCGTTCTCGACGAAGCGCAGACCCTTGCCGCCGCCGCCCGCGGCCGCCTTCACCATGATTGGAAACCCGATCGTTTTCGCGAATGCGGCTACTTCCGCTTCGGTCTCCAACGTCCCCGGCGAACCCGGCACGACCGGCACGCCGGCCGCCGACATCAGTTTGCGCGCCTCGACCTTGTCGCCCATCCGCTCGATCGCGTCGGGCGGCGGCCCGATCCAGGTAAGGCCGGCGCCCTGGACCGCGCGCGCAAAGGCGGCGCGTTCGGAGAAAAAGCCGTAACCCGGATGAACCGCGTCGGCCCTGGAGGATTTCGCGGCTTCAAGAATTTTCGCGGTGTTAAGATAGCTCTCGGCCGCGGGCGCCGGACCGACCGGGTAGGCATGATCGGCTTCGCGCACGTGCAGCGCGGCGCGATCGGCGTCGGAGTAAACGGCGACCGATTCGATTCCCAACTCGCGGCAAGCGCGGATGATGCGCACCGCGATCTCTCCGCGGTTGGCGATTAGAATCCGCTTGAACATCAATCTTCCCCGGCTCCGGCCATCTTTCAGACCGTGCTCATGCTCTCCAAATTGTATACAGAATCCAGCACACGCGAGCTAACCGCGCGGCAGGGGTGACCCCTGCACCCAGGGTTAAGGCCGCCCGCCGTTGGCGGGCGCGGCAGGGGTGACCCCTGCACCCAGTGTTAAGACCGCGCTCCGTTGTCGCGCGCGGCCAGTGCTGCGGGCGTTATGGGCGGAGGCAGAATCGTGAATCGCTCGCAAAATAGCTCGCTGTATAATGGCCCTCACTTTCATCCTCTCTCTCACAGGGAGAGGAGACAGAAAGGCCGAGCGGGTTAGGCGCTGCTCGCTCAAAGTGGAATATTGCCGTGCTTGCGCGGCGGATTCTTGTCGCGCTTGTTGGCGAGCGCCTTCAGTGCGCCGATCAGCCTGGGACGCGTGTCGCGCGGCATGATCACTTCATCGATATAGCCGAGCTCGGCCGCCTTGAACGGATTGGCAAAAGTTTTGCGATAATCCTCGGCCAGCCGCGCGCGCTCGGCGACCGCGTCTTTGGCCTTGGCGAGCTCATTGCGAAAAACAATGTTGATCGCCTGCTCAGGTCCCATCACCGCGATCTCGGCGCTCGGATAGGCGAAGTTGAAATCGCCGCGAATATGCTTGGACGACATGACGTCGTAGGCACCGCCGTAAGCCTTGCGCGTTATCACCGTCACCTTGGGCACGGTGGCCTCGCAGAACGCATAGAGCAGTTTCGCGCCATGCCTGATAATTCCGGCGAACTCCTGCGAGCTACCGGGCAGAAAGCCCGGCACGTCCACGAACGTGACGATTGGAATATTGAACGCGTCGCAGAAGCGCACAAAGCGCGCCGCCTTCACCGACGAGTCGATATCCAGGCATCCCGCCAGAAAGGCCGGCTGATTCGCGACCACGCCGACCGAGTAGCCGCCGAGCCGCGCGAACCCGATCAGCATGTTGTGCGCGTAATCCTTCTGCACTTCCAGGAAGTGGCCGTCATCGACGACGCGCCGGATGATCTCGCCCATGTCGTACGCCTTGTTGGGATTTTCAGGGACGATCGAATCGAGCGCGGCATCGCAGCGGGCGGGGTCGTCGCCGCCGGCGACGAATGGCGGGTCGTCGACATTGTTCGACGGCATAAATGAAAGCAGTTCGCGGATCATCGCGAGCGCGCCCGCGTCGTCGTCGGCCTCGAGATGGCACACGCCCGACTTCTGGCTATGGGTATCCGCGCCGCCAAGCTCCTGCATCGTGACCTCTTCGTGGGTGGTCGCGCGGATCACGTCGGGCCCGGTGATGAACATGTACGAGGTGTCGCGCACCATGACGATGAAGTCCGTCATCGCCGGCGAATACACCGCGCCGCCGGCGCACGGTCCCATGATCGCGGAAATTTGCGGGATCACTCCCGACGACATCACGTTGCGCAGAAAAATATCCGCATAGCCCGCCAGCGACACGACGCCCTCCTGGATGCGCGCGCCGCTGCCGTCGTTGAGTCCGATCACGGGGCATCCGGTCTTCGCCGCGAGGTCCATCACCTTGCAGACCTTCTCCGCGAATGCGCCCGACAGGCTGCCGCCGAAGACGGTGAAATCGTGGCTGAAGATGCATACCTGCCGCCCGTCGATGGTGCCGTAGCCCGTCACGACGCCATCGCCGGGGATTTTTTTCTCGGCCATGTCGAAGTCGGTGATTCGATGCGTCTTGAACCTGTCGATCTCGACGAACGAGCCGCGGTCGAGGAGAAACTCGACGCGCTCGCGCGCGGTCATGCGGCCCTGTGCGCGCTGCTTCTTGAGCCGATCGCGGCCGCCGGCGGCGTCCGCCTCGCGGCTGAGTTGTTGAAGTCGTTCGAGATTTTCTTTAAGGCCCATTTGTCACAACCGCGATCAAGCCGGACAGACGCCAAACAAAAGGGCGCGCGTCATGCGCCACCGGCAAGCATAGATACCGCATGTTGGCGGCCGGTTAAAGCGCCCGGTCGTCAGGCGTGCTTGCGCGGCATCAAGGCTGCTACAACTGTTCCTGGGCAGATGATTGCGCCGCCAGAAACCAGCCACTTAAAGGCATGTGCCTCAAACAGGCTGCCGCCTTTTCTGCCCGATCTGAACATCGATGCTGCCGCCTTGCAAGTCGCGATAAATCGATTTCCAGTTCGGTGAAATTTGGACTCCTGGTGTTCCTGTAAAGCGCGTTCGACAACGCCTTCGAGAACACCTTGCGCTGCCGTGTGAATGGAGGGTCGGTACCGTTGAGGTCGCTCAACGATTTTGTAAGGCGATGGGATCTGTTCGAATACAAACCATCGTGTGTCAGGTTGGCGCTGAGCGCCCAAGCAACTGCCGAGCCCAGCTCGAAGGGCATATTGAATCGCGGCGTCGCGGCTTTGCGATCGAGTTGGACTCGCGAAAATCGTGAAAGGAATACCGGCATCCCCGCATCAGCTCATGATTCGTCGAGCCGTCTCGGTGACGGAATCTCAAGTTGCGCGAGGTCTAGGCCAAATGCGCAGAGCCGCGATGAATGCCAGGTACAGAGACTCGTAGCGTCGTCGTAGGGAATGTTGAGGAATGCGGATTCTTTGCCGTAGCGCGCTTGCGCATTGCGCGACTAGCCTTGAATCAAAGGTTTCGCTTCACGCTTGTACGCTAGCCTTGCGCTTTACGCTCATTTCGACTTGAAGCGGGTTGCCAGATTTCGCGTGCACCGGTGTTGCGATGATTCTGCTCTGCAGTGCGGTCAGTTTGCGCATTCGTACACTTGGTTCAGACAAGTCAGCCGCAATAATTCCTTCCACCAATTTTTCGATTTTCTTCTGGCGCAACTTCGAGATGCCAAGTTCTCTTGCCACGTCGTCCAGAGACGGAAAGGGCGTGGTGATTAGAATTCTCTTAGTCACAACTTGAGGTTACCGATTTTGAAGAGGGCTTGTCAAAGTTGCGGCAATCCCGATTGGGCCAGAACTTATTCCGAGGCGTGGGGAGAAAACCCGGAGAAATCGAATCGGTCGCCGGCCTTGATTGCGTGTTTCGCGCAGAAACCGCCGTTCACTTCGAGCACATACTCCGAGTCGGCTTCGACGCCGACGGGCTTGTCGGAAAACGGCTCCGCGTTCGCGACGATTCCCGTCACCCGGCCGGCTGCGTCCGCGAAAACCATGTCGAGCGAGATCAGCGTATTGTGCATCCAGAAATTCCGGCGCGCCGCACCTGGGAAAACAAAGATCATCCCCGCATTGTCGTCCAGATGCTTGCGATACATCAGGCCGAGCTCGCGCTGCGCGCCGGTGTTCGCCACTTCGACCGCAACCGTGGCGCGCGGCTGGCCGCCTGGGCCGACGATCGTGACGCATGGACCGCGCGCGCATCCGAGCAACGCGAGCAGGATGACCACGGCCACAGACGGGCCGAATCGGATGCGCCAGCGGCGAGGCATCGTTGCTTCCATGCTGGGGCGCAAATCTAGCGCGTCGATGAACCGCGGGAAATCAAATCGCATTCGCTTCCGGCGAGATCTCCTCGAGCTCCCGCCCCGAAGTCTCAGGAAAGAACCACATGATCGCCGGCGCGATTAACCAGAAGACCGTCAGGCAGCAGACCGCTCGCGCGTGCGAGCCGGTGATATCGAAGAGCACGCCCTCCAGGAGCAGCCCCATTGCGCCGCCGGTCGTGCCGGCAACCGCGAGCGCGCTTCCGGCGGTCGAACGATACGAGGTCGGAAACAACTCCGCGCTGTACGCACTGAGGATTGTGCCCGCCGCGACGTCGAAAAATAGTTCTAATATCCATGCCGGAACAATTGACCAGCCCGGCGCCGTGTACATCCAGATAGTCAGGATCGGCGACAGGAACATGAACGCCGCGCCCATCACGCGCCGGCCATAGCGATCGCTCAGGCGGCCGGCAACGATCGAGCCCAATATTCCGAGCGCGCCGCCGAACAGAAACAACGACGAGACGTTGGCGGGCGACCAATGATGCGCCTCCTGCAGAAACTTCGGAAAGAGAAAGCCCGCCGCGTTGCCGCCCATCGAGCCGAGAAAGGCGACCGACACCATCATCATGAGCCGTCCCGGGTACGCGCTATATAACTGCCCGAGCGGCTGCCATACCTTCAGCGGCCGCAGCCCTTCGAGTTTCTCCTTCTCGAAGCGCACGCTTTCAGGCAGCACGCGGCGCAGCGGAATGATCAGCACCAGCGGTACCAGCGCGATCGCGTACAGCCCGCGCCATCCGTAAGGAATCACGTTGATAAAGGCGAACACGATCGCGGCCAGGCCGTAGCCGCTCGACGACACCGCGCCGAGCAGCCCAATGGCCCATCCGCGATGGGCAGCGTCAACTTCCTCCGCCACGATCACCATCGCGACCGCGGCTTCGGCGCCCGCGAACGCGCGCGCGACAATCTGGAACATGACGAACGTCCGCTCTCCCGGCGCGACCGCGCTCAGCGCGGTGAAGACCGTGTAGCCCATCACCGTGTAGAGCAGCAGGCGGCGGCGCCCGAAGACGTCGGCAAAGGGCGTGAGCAGCAACGTCAGCAGGTAGCCGAGGCGGATCACCGAGAGCATCGCGCCAAGGTGCGACTCGGCGATCTTGAGCCCCGCCTGGATCTGCTTGAGCGCGAGACTTAACAGCGCGCGATCGTATTCATTGAAAAAACCGGCTGTCGACGCGATCCAGAATACCCGGCGCTGGCGCGTGGTGAACGGCGGCGTCCTGCCCAACAGTCCAAGATGGATACTCCTGCCGGCTTCCTCAGCCGAAGCCGCGGTTTCGGATTTCAAATCCGACGCGACGCGGGATCGATCATCGGGATTCAATCGATCGCTACCGGCAACGACTCGAGACCGCGCAAAAAGTACGACCCCTTGTAAGCCGGCTTCATCGCGGGATCCTTGAGCCGCAGCCGCGGGAAGCGCGCGAGCATCGAGCCGATCGCGATCGCACCTTCCATCCGCGCCAGCGGCGCGCCGATGCAGAAATGGATCCCCTCGCCGAACGCGACGTGGTCGCGAGGCTCGCGCGTGATGTCGAAACGATCGGGATCTTCGAACTGAGCGGGATCGCGATTTGCAGCGGCAAGGATTATGAAGCATCCCTGATTGGCCGGCAGATTGGTCCCGCCCAGATTCAGGTCTTCCTTCGTGAAGCGAACGGTGGACTGCACCGGTCCGTCGTAGCGCAGGATCTCCTCGATCGCCCTGGCCATCAGCTCGGGCCTTTGCCTCAGCAGATTCATCTGCGCGGGATTGCGCCCGAGCGCGAGCATCCCGTTGCCGATCAGATTGGTCGTAGTCTCGTTGCCGGCGAGCAGCAGGAGCAGCACGAACGCCAGCAATTCGTCGGCGTTCATCGCTTCGGCGTCGTCGTGCGCGGCGACCAGCGCGCTTATCAGGTCGGCGCCGGGATGCTTGCGCCGCCGCTCAATCTCCTCGGCGAAATAGCCGCGCAGCGCCTTGATCGCGGCGTGAAATTCCGGCGGCAGCGGAGTCCCGGGCAGAGTGTTGTCGCCCGATACCACCGTGTCGGACCAGTGCTTGAACTGTTCGTAATGGTCCGGCGGCACGCCGAGCATCTCCGCGATAACCATCACCGGCAGCGCGTTGGCAAACCCGCTCATCACATCGAGCTCGCCCTTGCGCTGCGCACGGTCGATGAGATTTTTCGCGATTTCGCGGATTCGCGGTTCGAGTTCGCGGATTCGCCGCGGCGTGAAATCACGCGACACCAGGCGGCGCAGCCGGGTATGCGTCGGCGGATCGGAAAACAGCATCGTGCGTGCGCCGGCAAACGGTCCCTCGTTCGGCGGTTCGGAGGGATCGCGCGGCCGCTCGCTCGAGAAGTGGGCATGGTCGCGCAACACTGCCATCACGTCGGCGTAGCGAGTGACCATCGCGGTCGGCCCGAACAAATCGATAATCCGCGGCGGACCGGCGAGCAGCGGCTTGTAATGCGGATACGGATTGGCGCGGAAGTTCTCGTCCCACGGATTGAAGTAGAAAACCTGTGACGCCCCGGGCGCGGTTGCTTCGCTCATCGCCAGATTACCTCCCGCTTCGCGATTCGACCCAACAAATCCAGCTGCTCAGCGGCCCTTGAAGTTCGGCCGGCGCTTTTCCAGAAATGCGCGCACGCCCTCGCGATAGTCCTCGCTGTCGAAGCATCGCGCGACCATCGTCGAAACCGCCTTCACGTCGCGCTCCTGGCGATCTTTGAGGCTCTCGCCAATCGCCAGCTTGGCGGCAGCCATCGTCAGCGGCGCGTTGCTCGCCATCTTGAGCACGTAGTCGCGCACGTTTTCCTCGAGCTTTTCGGGCTCGACCACGCGGTTGATTAGCCCCATCTGCAGAGCCTCTTGCGCGTCGAACAGCCGCGCCGACAGCAGGATATCACGCGCGTTGGCGGGCCCCACCGTATGCGCGAGCATGTTGACGCCTTCCAGCGGATACGCCAGTCCAAGCTGCGCGGCCGGAACCCCAAAGCGGGTGCCGCGTGCCGCGATCCGGATGTCGCACGCGAGCGCGACCTGCACGCCGCCTCCGATGCATACCCCGGAAATCATCGCGACGATCGGCTTGCGGCACTCGATCAGCGCCACGATTGCACTGTTGGGCGCATCGCGATACGCACGCGCCTGCGCCGCGTCGGACCGCAGCGCAGGGAACTCCGAGATATCCGCGCCCGCGATGAACGCCTGCGGCGTTCCGCCGCGCATGACGATCACGCGAACCGCGTCGTCGCTCGCCAGTTCCGCGACGCCTTCCGCAATCCGCTGCCAGGTCCTGAGATTGAGCGCGTTGCGAACTTGCGGCCGGTTCAGCACCAGCCATCCAATCGGCGCCTCGCGGCGAACTATCAACGGATCGACTGAAGTTTCATCGTTCACGGACATTCGTACCTCTGGCTAGAATTATGACGATAATCGAGCGGGCTTCCAGTCAGGATTTTGTGCACATTTGCGCGCTCGACGAAACATACCTGTTCTGACCGGGCGAAGCCCGCACCTCGCGCCGGCGCTGATCTTCTTAATACCGGGTGCAGCGGTCACCCCCTCTTGCCTTGTTCATTTTTCTCGGGCGCGTTACTTACTAGAGCCATGGATATTGGAAAAGTCGGAATATGGTTCTTCCTCGACGCAATGCCCGCGGCGGACACCGCCGAGTTCGCCAAGCTGGTCGAGAAACTCGGTTACAAGGCGCTGTGGATCCCCGAGGCCGTCGGCCGCGAGCCGTTCGCGCACGCCGCGTACCTGCTCAGCCATACCGATCGCCTCGCCATCGCAACCGGCATCGCGAACATCTGGGCCCGCGACGCGGTTACGATGGCGGCCGCGTCAAAAACCGTCGCCGAACTTTCCGGCGGACGCTTCGTGCTCGGCATCGGCGTCAGTCACAAGCCGCTGGTCACCAACCTGCGCGGACACAACTACGACAAGCCCTACAGCTACATGAAAGAGTATCTGCCCAAGATGAAGAACGCGCTCTACCTGGCGCCGGCGCCCAAAGAGCCGGTGCCCGTGGTGCTCGCCGCGCTGCATCCCAAGATGCTCGCGCTGTCGGCGGCCGAGGCCAACGGCACGCACACCTACTTCGTTCCGCCCGAGCATACCGCAAAAGCACGCGCGCAAATCGGACCGAAGGCGATGCTATGCGCGGCGCAGGCCGTCATCCTCGAAACCGACGCCGCCAAAGCCCGCACCGCGGCGCGCGAGTACATGAAGACCTATGTTCCACGCCTGCCCAACTACACCAACAACCTCAAAGCGCTCGGATGGGCTGACAAGGAATTCGAAAACGGATGCTCCGATCGGCTGGTCGACGCCATCGTGGCGTGGGGCGCCGAGGACAAGATTCGCGATCGCATCGACGCGCACCTGAAGGCCGGCGCCTCTCACGTCTGCATCCTGCCGATCCGGGCCGACGGCGCGCCGCAGCCCGACCTGCGCGCGGTGCAGGCGTTCGCTCAGCGCTGAGTAGTGTCGTCGATGCGCCGACTTTTTTCCAGATTGCCTGTCCTGGTCCTCGCGATCGCGGTCGCCGGATGCGCGTCGCAAGGCAAGCAGCAGGCCGAGCAGGCCGAAGCCGCGGCAGCCAAGGCCGATGAAGCCGCTACGCGCGCCGAACAGTCTGCGGCCCAGGCAACCGAGGCCGCAAACAAAGCGACCGAGGCCGCAGATCGCGCGACCAGGGCCGTTGAAGCCGCGACCCGGGAAATCAACCGCGTCGCCGATCATCTCGATCAAATGCAACGAGACCGCGAAGCGGCAATTCACCGGCGTCGGGTCTCGCACCTGACGAAGTCGGCGAGGAAGACCGCGGCAGGGGCCTCCGCGTCTGCGTCTTCGAGCAGCGCCCCGGCGGCGCAAGCCTCTGCATCGCCCGGCGCGTCCGCCGCCGCATCCGCGACTTCCGACGGCGTCACGTCGTCGGCGGTGGCGCCAGCGGCGCCGCCGAAGAAATAGCGCCCGTCGATCAAACGCAGTGGCTGAGCCAATCAAACAGCAACCAGCCCGCACGCCGACCGAAGCCGACATTCGCGCCGAGAATCTCACTCCGCAAGTCCGCCGCCACACCTGGATCAATATCGCGGGTCCGCTCGCCGCCATTTTTCTCGGGATTTTCGCGGCTGCGATGTACCTGCGGCCCATCGATGTCCTGCGCTGGATTCAGATCTCGCGCCTGGGATGGTCCGGGGTAACGCAGAACGATCTTGCGCTGAAGGACGGGCTGATCACTTACCTCATCACCGGCGGCTATTCGGAGCAGGAGCCGGTCGTGATGATTCACGGGCTCGGTCCGAACGCCGCGCTGGTGTGGCGCGGGATCATGCCGCCGGTGGCCGACGCGCACTACAAAGTGATCGCGCCCAACCTGCCCGGCTTCGCCTCATCCGATCACAAGCAGGTCCAATATTCGATCGCATATGAGGCTCAGGCGGTCGCGCAGATGATCGACGAGATGAAACTCGACCACGTCAACCTGGTCGGCAACGATCTCGGCGCCGACGTCGCGCTCTACTACGCCGTCGAGCACCCCGACAAAGTCGAGCGGATGGTGCTGGTGTCGGGCGGCCTGGTGGGTGCGCGCGGCGCTGAAAAGCTTCGCAAGGGGATGCTGCCGACGACGCCCGACGCGATCCGCGCGCAGGTCGAGGCGAGCTTCTTCGATTTGCCCCCGATGCCCGAATTCATTTACCAGCGCATGATGGTTGAACTCAGCAGCGATCTTCAGGCCGAGACCGACATGATCAATTCCGTGCCCCGCGACGAAGCGCACATCCGCTCCAAAATCGGCCAGGTCTTCAACACGCTCACGATCATAATCTGGGGCGCGAAAAATCCGTTCTTCTCGGCCGCCGAAGGCGAAGCGCTGCACGCTGCGATGCCCGGTTCGGCCACGGTAGTCTTCAAAACCTCCGGCGCCTACCCGCAACTCGAGCATCCCGACGATTTCGCCGAGTCGCTGATCTTCGTAATCAAGCAAGAAGAAGGCGGCCGCTAGCACGCCTCATGACTCGGTTCCCCTTCCCACGATGGGAAGGGGTTAGGGGTTAGGCTAGCTCAGAAGGTGTTCCAGAACGAATCACACTGGTGAAAGGTGTTGAAGTTGGACTCGACCATCGGCGTTGGCGGGACCAACGATTGGAACTCATCGGTTGACTTGCTGTACTCCGGCCACTCCGGCTCATCAGCCGAGTTTGGGTTTACGGTCTTCGCGAACTGGGTCCAGTAGCCGATCATCGCGTCGGAGAGCGCCTGCTGGTCGGTCGTAAACGGGAAAACGTCCCCTGTTACGAGCATTAGGTATTGAATCTCAGCGCCATGAAAGGCGCCCAGCGGAAAGGTTACCCCTGCTACGGAACCCGGGGGCGCGTTCTCGTCGTTGAACTCGTATGCATAGGTCTTCACGAATTTCGACAATAGCTGATCCGCATTGCGCGCTGGACAGCTGAAGACTCCGTCGGTACCCGAGGCAGCCAATGCCAGATCGCCGCTAGGGTAACTGGCATAGGGATAGAGTTCCGATACAACCGGTTCCAATACTCCAGTCCACAGAGCCGCGACCGCAGTCGCGTATTCGGCGGAGGTCAGTATAGGATTCCCCGCTAAGTCGTACTCACCAGCTACAAAGTACCTGTATTCATCATGATTGGTGCCCGCGATCACCGGCACTTTATTGAACTTGCCGCTGGTAAACGCCGCCATCGGGGTCTGAGTAAGCAGCTTCCCATCCACGAAGGGATACAATACGCCTGCCTCTACTCCGACCAACGTGGCGGCTGACACTGCCCGCAGGCACGCAGCCGTCTGGCTGCTGCATCCGACACTTGTCGCGACGGAGTCGCCTGACGGAGCAAAGCCATCGGTTGTTTCTGCCGCCTTTATTGGCGTGATAGCAGGAAAGTAGTCCTGGAATTCTGTATACGATCCGCTCTCCGCTATCGCGCCGCGGAACAGATGTTTCGCGGTCGGGGACGCAAGATTGCAATATATGCTCTGTCCGCCCGCCGACTCGCCGAATATCGTTACTTCTTTCGGGTCGCCGCCAAAGGCCCTGATGTTCTTCCGAACCCACTTGAGCGCGAATTGCTGATCCATCAACCCATAGTTGCCCTTTTCATGATGTTCGGCGTCCAGCCCGGACTGGGCAAGGAATCCCAACACCCCCAAGCGGTAGTTGATCGTGACAACGATCACTCCTCCCTGGTTCACTAGCGGCGTAGGGTCGTAGAGGTCGCCGCCGCCGGTCGTAAGTCCTCCGCCATGAATCCAAACCATCACGGGCAGTGCGCTTGACTTCTTGCTTGCGGCGGCCGTCTCGTCGCCAGCTTGCTCCACCGCATTGCCGGGTTCGGCGCCGGTCGGCGTATAAACATTCAGGAACAGGCAGTCCTCGCTGCCGATCGGTCCAGGCTGCGTGCACTCGCTACCGAATTGAGTCGCCTCGAAAGTTCCTCCGGTAAACTTCCCGAAAGCCTCCGGCGGCAGCCAGCGCAGAGGCCCCACGGGAGGCTGGGCGTACGGGATACCGAGGAATTCGTCGACGCCATTAACCGTTGTGCCAAGCACCACTCCGCTTCGAGTACTAGCAAACGGTTCCGGGTATGACGTCTCGGCCGACGCGGTCGCCACCGGGCCCAGCGTGCACGCGCAGATAGCGGCAAATCCGAGGACAAGCTTGGAAATACCCCCATAGCGCTCGATCCGCTGGTTCGCCTTCTCGGTGTTGTTCATCCGTTTTGAATCTCCGATGGAAGCTCCAACATATGCCCGGACGGCCTGCCTACCGCAAGATCCTCTCTTGGCCGCCGGATCCTCCCAACGGCGCTAACCGGAGCGGCTTGCGCGGCGCGCGGTCGTCTGCGATAAGCGAGTTTGAAACTTCTGCAAGCGAGGAATCGACAACGATGAAGCTCTACAACATGTATCTCTCCAACTTTGCCACCAAGTCCCGGCTCGTCATCTACGAAAAAGGACTCAACATCGAGATGGCGCCGATTCCAGGCGGCGATCTCCACTCCGCCGAATACGCCAAGGTCAATCCGCTCGGCAAAACCCCGGCGCTCGACGTCGACGGCCTGCTCATCCCCGAGTCCGAGGTCATCAACGAGTACCTCGAGGACAAGTACCCGACTCCGCCGCTGCTTCCCAAGAGCCCCGAGGGCCGCGCCAAAGTGCGAATCCTGACCCGATTCCACGACCTCTACCTCGAGCCTCCCCTGCGTGCGCTGTTCGGCCAGATGGATCCGAAAACTCGCGACGAAAAGGTCATCGGCGAAAAGGTGGCCGAATTCAAAAACCGACTCGACCAGCTCGAAAAGATGATCGCCGGCGGCGGCTTCGCCTGCGGCGCCGACTTCACGCTCGCCGATTGCGCGCTCGTGCCCACGATGTTCTTCGTGACCAACCTGATGCCGGCGTTCGGGGTCATGCCGCTCGACGGACATCCCAAACTCGCGGCATGGTGGACCCACGTCCAGACCCGCCCGTCGGTAAAGAAGGGCCTCGGCGAGATGGGCGAAGCGCTGGCTACGATGCAGCGCGGCGGCGGCATGCACTAAGGAATCGACTCGCGATTTTTCATCGGTAAAAAAAGCGGGGGCATCCGCCACGATGCTCCCGCTTTCGTTACACCGACAAGGATGAACTGACTATGGCTTATCTCGATCGCGATGGCGTGCGCATCTACTACGAACAACGCGGCGCCGGGCCCGCCGTTTTGCTCTCGCACGGCTACAGCGCCAGCGCGCGCATGTGGCAGGGTCAGATGGATGCGCTGTCGGACCGCTACCACCTGATCGCCTGGGATATGCGCGGCCACGACCGCTCCGACTCGCCCGACGATCCGGCGCTCTATTCGCACGAGGCCACCATCGCCGATATGGCCGCGGTGCTCGACGCTTGCGGTGCGAAGCGCGCCGTCATCGCCGGCTTGTCGCTGGGCGGCTTCATGTCGCTGGCGTTTCATCTGGCGCTTCCCGCGCGCACGACAGCGCTGATGCTGTTCGACACCGGCCCGGGCTACAGGAAAGACGACGGGCGCGAGGGATGGAACCGGCTCGCCGAAAGCATGGCGGCGGCGTACGAAAAAAAAGGACTCGCTGCCGCCGGCGCCGGCGCCGAAGTGAGCGTTGCCCGCCATCGCAGCGCGCAAGGGCTTGCGCATGCGGCGCGCGGGATGCTGGCGCAGAAGGACGCCCGCGTGATCGAATCGCTGCCCGCGATCACGGTGCCGACGCTGGTGCTGGTCGGCGAAAACGACCAGCAGTTCCGGCCGTCGGCAGATTACATGTCAGCAAAGATTCCCGGCGCGGAAAAAGTGATCCTCGCGCACGCAGGTCACGCCGCCAATATCGATCAGCCCGCCGCGTTCAACGCCGCCGTGCGCGCATTCCTCGATCGCGTGAGCGCATAGCCGCAATCGTCGAGCGTCAGTTCGCCGCGTGGCCGCCGATGACCTGCTGGAGAACGGCGCCGCGAATCGGCATTATGTAGGCAGGTTGCCGGGATCGGTGCCACGATCTGATTGGCGACAAGTCTGCAAACCTGATTGATCATCCAGGAGGCTGCTCCGAGATTCCTCGAGGACCCACGGGACCGACTCAAGAATGGCTGTTCCTCCACTTTCCGAAATCAATCGCAGCCTGTTCGACAAGCTGGTCGATCATCACATCCGTTTCTCGCTGGCCAAGCGGCGGAGCGAGTTGTCCAAGCATGACTGGTATCGCGCGGCGGCGCTGGTGGTGCGCGACATGCTGGTCGAAAGAATGCTGGCGACGCGCTTGCGTTTCGATCGCAACAATTCCAAGAAGCTCTATTATCTGTCGCTCGAATTCCTGATCGGCCGCTCGCTGGAAAACAATCTCTACAACCTCGGCGTCATCGACGCCTGCCGCGATTTTCTGGCCGAGAACGGAATCGACCTGCAGCTCCTGTTCGATGAGGAGCCCGACGCGGCGCTGGGCAACGGCGGCCTGGGCCGGCTGGCTGCATGTTTTCTCGATTCGTTGGCGACCCTCGATTTGCCCGGCTACGCGTATGGCATCAACTACGAGTACGGGCTGTTCCGCCAGGAGATTCGCGACGGTTACCAGCTCGAGCGGCCCGACGCATGGCAGCGCGAAAACTCGCCGTGGCTGGTGGCGCGCCCCGAGCAGTCATGCCGGATTCCGGTTTACGGGCGTATCGAGCACCGCATCGATCGCAACGGCGAATACAATCCGGCCTGGGTGGACCGCCGCGTGCTGGTCGGGGTGCCGTCCGATCTGCCGATCGCGGGATTCGGCGGGCGCACGGTGAACTTTGTCCGCTTGTATTCAGCCGGCGCGTCAGATGAATTCGATATGCAGATCTTCAACGCCGGCGATTACATGAAAGCCGTCGAGCAGAAGATGCTTTCCGAAACCATCTCGAAAGTGCTGTACCCATCCGATTCGGTGGCTGCGGGCCGCGAGCTCAGGCTATTGCAGGAATATTTCTTCGTGGCCTGCGCGGTGCACGATATAGTACGGGAATTCGTCGCTCGTGGTGAAGACTTCAGTGCTTTCCCGTCGCAAGTGGCTATTCAGCTCAATGACACTCATCCCGCATTGACTATTGCGGAGTTGATGCGCGTTTTCATCGACGAGTACGATGTCGAGTGGCCGATGGCGTGGGATATTACCCGCGCCACGGTCGCATATACTAATCACACTCTTCTCCCTGAAGCGCTGGAACGATGGCCGGTGAGCCTGCTGGAACGAGTCGTGCCGCGCCATCTGCAGATCATTTACGAGATCAATCGGCGTTTTCTGGCGAGCGTGGAGTCGGTCTGCCGCGACGATCCGGAACGCCTCAAGCGCCTGTCGATCGTCCAGGACGGCTACGAAACCCAGGTCCGCATGGCGCATCTGGCGATCGTCGGCAGCCATTCGGTTAACGGCGTGTCAAAGTTGCACACCGAACTTGTCAAGACGCGACTGGTGCCCGACTTTTATCAACTCTGGCCCGAGCGGTTCAGCAACAAGACCAACGGCGTCACGCAGCGGCGATGGCTGTCGATGGCGAATCCGGGTCTTGCAAGCCTGCTCGACGCGACCATCGGTGCGGGATGGGCTATAGACCTGGCGCAGTTGAGCGCGGTCGAGAAATTCGCGGACGACGCCGAGTTTCAGCACCGCTTCCGGGCGATCAAGCGCGCCAACAAGGAGCGCTTGGGCAGAATTGTGAATCGGCTCGCCGCCGTGGACGTCGATCCCGCCGCGATGTTCGACATCCAGGCCAAACGTATCCACGAATACAAACGCCAGCTCCTGATGGCGCTGGGAATCGTGCATCAGTACCTGCGGCTCGTCGATGACGGCGTCGAACCGCCGGTGCCGCGCACCTACCTGCTCGCGGGCAAGGCGGCGCCCGGCTATTGGGCGGCGAAAATGATCATCAAGTTGATCAACAACCTCGGTCAGGTGATCAACAACGATCCGAAAACTCGCGAATTGATCAAGGTCGCCTTCCTGCCGGATTATCGGGTCTCGCTCGCCGAAAAAATCATTCCGGCGGCCGACGTTTCCGAACAGATTTCCACCGCCGGCCGCGAAGCATCCGGCACCGGCAACATGAAGTTCGCGATGAATGGTGCGTTGACGGTGGGAACTCTCGACGGCGCCAATATCGAGATTCGCGAAGCCGTCGGCGCGGAAAATATATTCATTTTCGGCCTGACCTCCGATCAGATCGAGGAACTCGCGTTGAAGGGTGGATACCAGCCGCGCGCCTACTACGAGGCTGACCCGCGCCTCAAGCGGGTGCTCGATGAGTTGGCGTCCGATCGCTTTTGTCCCGGCGAGCCGGGGCTGTTCAGATGGGTTCGCGACGCGCTGGTCAACCACGATGACTATTTCCTGATGGCGGATTTTGGCTCGTATATCGATATCCAGTCAGAGGTATCGACTGAGTATCAACATCCGGAGGTCTGGACGCGCAAAGCTATACTCAATCTCGCGCGGATTGGCGCGTTTTCGAGCGATCGGGCAGTTGTGGAATACGCTCGCGACATATGGCATCTCGGCCAGTCATGACTTGACCGGCGGCGCTCGCGGGAGATCAAAGATCGCCGACGCGACGCAACTTTTCGGAAACTTCCTTCATCACTGTCTGAGGCAGGCGGCCAAGCGGCCGAAGCAACCGCCGCCGAGCAATCGCGCGCGACTGATCGATCATGACCTCGCAGGCGCGAGCGTTGCCCGCCATCTTTTTCGGCAGTTCAACACGCAGGACGTTCTCTCCAGCCAACCGGGTTGTGCAGGGAAGGATCCACGTGCTCGGATGGTCCGTCTCGTTCAGGAGGTCCGACTGGACCACGACAACGGGCCGGACCTTCCCCGGCTCGCTGCCGCGGCGAGGATTCAGGTCCGCCGCCCAGAGCTCGCCCCTGCGCGGTGCGCGCTCAGGCATCTTCGAGGCCGTCGCCCACCAACGGATCCAGTTCCTTCACCTCTTCGAGAGCGGTGGATCGCACACGTGCCGACGCCGCCCGGAATTGCCGCCGAAGTTCCTCTCGCGAAATGGATTCTTCCAGCAGCCTGAGCGAGCGGCGAATAACTTCTGTGTTGGACGGGGCCTTGAGCAGCCGGCGCAGGCGCAGGACTTGTGCGTGCTCCGCCGCTGCCAGGGTGAACGACGATTTCCGCGCGGTATTAGACTTCATGCTTATCTCATACCTCGAACGCGTCCAGGATTCAAACGCGATGCCGGCACGCAACGATCGCCTGAGTTTATTTCCGCACCGGCCGCAGAATTTTTTGCAGCCATTCGACGCCGATCGGACCGGTCATCGACGGCCTTGCGGCACGCGGCGTCACTGGCTCAGGGCTGGCGCGACGGCCGGTAATCTGCTCGACGTGAATGCGGTAGAACAATGTCGCCAGCGGGCGTTCCGAATCGTGCACTATCGTTTTCGCGTAACCAGGCTCCCACCAGGTGGCGTTGCGTTGCGCCAGTCTCTTGCGCGCGTTTTCGCGAGCGCCGCGCCATTCGGGGATGTCTGGCAGCTCCTCGTAGCGGCCTAAGACGATCACGCTCATCCACCGCTGCGGACTTACCACCTCGTCTGCTTCGACGCAGACCTTGGGGTTGGCGCGCATCCACTCGATCTTTTGCCCGACGGTGGAGAAGCTATATAGGTATTCATTGTCGGAGGCGAAATAGAACGGCACGATGTATGGCTGACTCTTGTGGGCGCACGCCAGTCTGCCCAGATGCGCGCGGGCCAGCAGTTCCAGACTCTCCTGCCTGCTCAGTTCCTGGATCAGCATGACTACGACTCTCCGCCCTCGGCCGCTATCAGGCGGCGTTTATTTGCGCTGCTGGCGAATAGGAATACACATACAATTGCTTGATGACTAGCGATTCTCGTGCCACCGGAAATTGGCAACCTGGCGAAAGTTTTCATCAAAAGTCGGGCGTGCGCCGCGTTGGAAACTGTCTCCGTCAGGGTCGAGGCGCGCAAGTGTATCCGACCGCGCCATCTGCCTGCCGTTCCGGAGCCGACTTCTTTGGCAGGACGATTGCAATACCAAGTGACTTCGAAAAGACGATCAGGGTGGATTGAAAGGGGTGATAAAACTGCGAGCCGCGGCCACTGACCCGCTCAGTGGCCTTAGTAACGATGAGGCGGCGCGGCGCCTGAAGAGGTACGGGCCCAACCGCCTTGTGCGCGCATCTCGCGGCGCTGCAATCCTGGCATTTATCAGAACCGCCGCGGACCCGATGGCGGTAATGCTGGCTGCGGCCGGCGCCGTTTACTACGCACTGGGCGAGCGGACCGACGCTTACGTCCTGTTCGCAGCGATCATTCCCGTCCTTGCCGTCGATGTAATCCTTGAGGCGCGATCGCGCACCGCCCTCAAGAAGCTTGCGGGCGTCGTCGCGCCGCGTGCGCGAGTGGTTCGCAGCGGCGTCCAGACCGAGACTCCCACTGCCGACCTTGTTCCCGGCGATCTGCTGCTGCTCAAAGAGGGCGACATCGTTCACGCCGATGCGGTTGTGCGTTCGAGTTCCAATCTCGCGCTCGACGAATCCCAGCTCACCGGCGAAGCCGAACCCGTTTCGAAGCAGCCATGCGAAATACCCGCAGCCGTCGCCGATGCACCCGACGCCAGCCGCGTGTATGCGGGTTCGCGCGTGCTCGAAGGCCAAGGGTTTGCCGAGGTAACTGCCACCGGGGAGCGCACCCGCTACGGCCATCTGGCGCGACTGGTCGCCGACGTAGGCCCGCGTCCGACCCCGCTTGAACGCAAGACCGGACGGATGGTGCGCTGGATGGTCGGCGTGGCGATTACCGTTTCGGCTCTGCTGTTTGTCTTGCGCATGCTCGGCGGTGCGCCGGCGGGAAAAGCGTTTCTGTATGCGGTCAGCCTCGCGATGTCCGCCGTTGGTGAGGAGTTCTTGCTGGTGCTGACGATGTTCCTGAGCATCGGAGCGTATCGCCTCAGCCGGCACGGAGTCCTGGTGCGCCGCTTGGCCAGCGTCGAGACGCTCGGCTCAACCACCGTCATCTGCCTTGACAAGACCGGCACTCTGACGGCTGGCGAGTTCGTGCTCGAGGAGCATCTGCCGCTGGGGCCGGAGATGTCGGAGGAGGCGCTGCTCGAGGCGGCCGCGCTGGCATGCGAGCCCCAAGCCGCCGACACGATGGAGAGAAAGATTCTTGCCCATTGCACGCAGGACGGGATCGACGTCGATGCGCTTCACGCGCGATGGCGTCTGGTGCATGACTACCCGTTCGACCCGGTCGGCAAACACATGTCGCACGTCTGGAGCAGCCGCGAAGGCGACGGCGCCGGGAGCGCGCAGCGAATCGTGGCGAAGGGCGCGCTCGAGGGGATAATCGAGCACTGCGATCTGACGCAGGCGGATTTCGCTCGCGCCGAGAGTGCCAATGCCGAGATGGCGGGGCGCGGAATGCGCGTGCTTGCGGTCGCCGGCCGCGATGCGCGGCCGGGCGGATTCACCGGCGTGCGCGCGTCGGACGAGCGCGGGTTTCGTCTGTTCGGCCTGCTTGGGTTTCGCGATCCGCTGAGAGCTGCGGTTCCGGACGCGGTCGCCCAATGCCAGCGCGCCGGGGTGGAACTCAAGCTGATTACCGGCGACCACGCGCTCACCGCGCACGCAATCGCCGACGCCGCCGCAATCGCGCACACCGACGACGGCATCGTCACCGGCGCGCAACTCGACAGCGTTGACCAGCCCGCCTTCGAGGCGCTGGTCCGCCGTTGCAGCATCTTCGCCCGCATCCGTCCCGAACAAAAATACGCGATCGTCGAGGCCCTGAGGCGGGCGGGCGAAGTCGTCGCGATGACCGGCGACGGCATAAACGACGCGCCGGCGCTGCGCCGGGCGGACATTGGCGTGGCGATGGGCCGGCGCGGAACGGAGGTCGCACGCGCGGCTGCCGACATCGTGCTGCTCGAGGACGATTTCTCCGCGATGGTCGCAACGATTCGCGAAGGCCGCGTCCTGCTCGACAACATCCAGCGCGCATTCCTTTATCTGGTCGGCTTCAAGGTGATGCTGGTATCGCTGACGCTGCTGGCCCCGGTCTTTGGCCTTCCGCTGCTGCTATTGCCGGTGAATTTGGTGTGGCTCGAGATGATCGTACATCCCGTCTCCGCGCTCGCTTTCGAGGGCCAGCCTGCCGTCGATGACGTGATGCGGCGGCCGCCGCGTCCGCCCTCATCGCCGATTGTCGAGCGTCCCGCCGCTTACCGTGCCGCCCTATCCGGGGCGCTGCTGACGGTGATGGCGCTTGCGCTCTTCGCGCTTCGACTCCGCGATGGCGAGAACTATGCCCGCAGCGTCGCGATGGTCGTCGCGGTGATCGGAAGCCTGTTTCTGGTTTGGGCGGAGTACGCAGGGACGCGTCGATGGTGGCGGGTTCGCGCCCCGCAGCAGCGGCGATTTTGGCTGGTGATCTTTGCCGTCGCCGCCAGTCTGCCGGTATTCATGCTGACGCCGCCGATTGCCACGCTGCTGATGATCCGCCCGATTGCTCCCGCCGATTGGGCGATCGCAATATTGGCGGCGGCGATCGCCGTCGGCTGGCGCGCGTTCGGTACGCGCAGTGTCAGCCCTTGGGCAGGCCCAGCACGCGCTCGCCGATGATGTTGCGCTGGATTTCGCTGGTGCCGCCGGCGATCGTAAACTCCCGCGCCGCGAGTATCCGGCTGGCCCATTTGCCGCCCTCGACGCTTCCCCGCGACCCGCTCTCCAGATTCGCGTAAGCACCGAGCATCTCGTCGGCGAACATCGCCAGCCGCAGGCTGAGTTCCGTCGCGCACAGTTTCCCGATCGAACTCTCCGCTCCCGGCACTCGCCCCTTTAGCTGCGCCGTCATCGCGCGATACCGCCCCAGCCGGATGCATCGCGCCTCCGCCGCAAATTGCGCCAGCTTCTGGCGGATGTACGGGCTGCTCGACGCCGGCATGCCGTCAAAGGCGACGCTCTTTGCCAGCGCGATCAACTCGCCCATCGTCCGTTCCACCGGATGGCGCACTCCGCCCGACGCCCGCTGAAACATCAGCGTCGCGATCGACACTTGCCATCCTTCGTTCAGCTTGCCGACCAGGTTGCGCCTCGGCACTCGCACCCCGTCGTAAAAAACTTCGTTGAATCCCATCTCGCCGGTGATCTGCATCAGCGGCCGGATCGTGATTCCCGGACTGCGCAGATCGACCAGCAGGTACGAAATCCCTCTGTGCTTGGGCGCCGCCGGATCGGTGCGCACCAGCAGCACCTGCCAGTCCGCGCGATGCGCGTTGCTGGTCCATACCTTCTGCCCGCTGACCACGAACGAGTCGCCGTCGAGCACCGCGCGCGCCTGCAGTCCCGCCAGATCGGAGCCGGCGTTGGGTTCCGAGTATCCCTGGCACCAGATTTCTTCGCCCGTGAGCATCGGCGCCAGGTACCGTTTTTTTTGCTCTTCGCTGCCGAGCAGCATTATCGTCGGCCCGATCCGATCGACCGCGAAATTGTTCGCGCCGTACAGCGGCAGCCCCAGCCGCAAAGCCTCGTCCTGGTAAATCGATTGCTCGACCACCCCGGCTTCGCTCCCGCCCCATTGCTTGGGCCAGTGAAGCGCCAGGTACCCGGCATCGTGAAGCCGCCGATGGTACTCGAGGATCTTCTGCCACAGTTCGTTGTCGTGGCTATAGAGCAGGCTTTCGACAGTTACACTTGGCGAGTTGATAAGATCGCCAAAAAGTTCCGACGCCGTCGCCTCCATCCATGCGCGCAGCCGGCTGCGGAATTGCTCCTGCGCCGGTGTGTAGTCGAAGTCCACCGCGATAGACCTTTGCAAACAGCCTGCCGGGATCGAGTGCTGGGCTACGCGAACATCATCCTTCTCAGCGCCGGCAGCAGCCGCATTTCCTCGCTATCGATCAAATCGTCGAGCTTCACCGCCAGCATGCACAGCGCTTTGCCGGCCACCGCGATAACTTTGTCCGTGTCTTTCTCGAACGACACTCCGTTGAGCTTGGATATCAGCGAGCGCATCTCGAGGTGGCTCTGCTTGATTCTGTCCATCACCTCGGGAGCAAGCCCGCCCGCAACTTCCGCCCACGGCAGCACTGTTTCATCTTCGCTCAACAGATGCTGATTCAGTCGCGGCTTCAGGCTTTCCCAACAGTGCTGCGCCTGCGCCCGCATCTCGCGATCCGACGGCTTGAAGCCCAATACCGCGCCTGCCACTGCCGCCTCGAGCAGCGGCATCTCCAGCCGGTATTCTTCACGCCCCAGTTCTTCCGTGAGTCTTCTGATCTTGCTCGTGCCCGGGGCCTTTTCCGCCCCGATCGCTAATGGCTTCTTGGCGCTGGTCATATTCATCGTCCTCGTCCTCACGATTGCACCCCGACTGTAGCAGGATGTTGAAAAATTTGGGACCAATTTTCGTTTTCGATTTTAAGCTCTTCAACATTCAGCCCCTGCCTGCCGTTGTATCCTTTGAACACACTGCTTGTTTCCCTTGGCAACAGCATCGCAGTCAGCTGACCGATTTGCCCATTCCGCTATCGCGACGAAGCAGCACCGGCCCTTGGTCCGTTCCAGTGACATAAGGAGATTAGAACGTCTGATAATTGTTCGCACCGATACTTGCGGTCATCCAATCGTTTATGGCAGAAGTTCCCGGAGATATCGGCCGACGCTCTGTGATGTTCAGCGCGGCACGATTGATTTTCCGGGCACAGATGTTGCTCAGCAACGAATGCGCCGAATAGTTGGGCGCCGATTGGGGGAATTATGCCAGCCAGACGAATTTTCTCGATTTTTCTCTTCGCATTTGGCCTCGTGGCGTTATCGCTGGTGAGTTCGGCGCGCGCGGCCGACAGCGACGGCAGCGCCGCCGACCTCAAGGAAATCAAAAGCGAGATGCGTCAGCTGCGCGAGGAGCGCAAGCGTGACCACGAAGTAATTCGCTCGCTCGAGATCAAGGTTCAGCAACTCGAGACGAAAGATTCAAGGGTCGAGGCCACCAAGCAGCAGCTGCAGAACACCGATCAGAAGCTCAAGGAAACAACCCTCGAGCTTCAGCAGACCAACGCCCAGGTGCAGACTTTGCAGACCAAGGTCGATGCGCCGATCGCGTCGTCACAGTTTGGCGATGCGGTTGGTCGATACCTCGGAACCCACTCGTTCACTGTGGCCGGTGCCGCCGGCGGCAACTTCGTCTATGACCAGCAAAGCGGCGGCCTCGACGGCGTTTCTCATGTATCGCAGAATTCGTTCTTTTTCGATTGGGAGCCGATGATTCTGTACCGCCCGACTGACTGGATCATGTTCGAGGGCGTCATCAGCACGGCCTTTGGAAGTACCGGGACGGGCGTTGACCTCTCGACCGCTGATTTTCAGATTTTTCTCAACGACTATATGACGGTCGTGGCCGGGCTGTTCGACCAACCGTTCGGTGACTGGTACGAGAATCAGAGCCCGATGTGGACCAACCGGTTTGTCACGGCGCCGCTGCCGTTTGGAGTTGAGGCTGTCGTTCCGGGCGGCGAGATCGGAGTCCAGCTTCGCGGCGGCATGCAATTCGGCGCGCTCGGCCAGGATGTCGACTACACCGTCTGGGGCGGAAACGGCCCCAACTTCAGCTCCAACGTCCTCGGCGCCGCGATGGATAGTCCAACGGCGGTCGCAAACAGCCAGACCAACGGCAAATCGATCGGCGCGCGTTTCCGCATCTATCCGCTCCCTGTCGATACTCAATTGGGCCGCCTCGAGCTCGGAGCCTCCACCTACAACGGCAAGTGGGCAAATGGAAATTGGTTCAACTCGTGGGGAGTCGATTTCAACTACTTCATCGGCAACTTGCAGGCCCGCGGAGAATGGATGGAATCGTACCGCCAGATGCCCGACGGTATGGGCTCTGACAATCGCCAGGGATGGTACGTGCAAGCCGGTTACTACCTGACTGATCTCAACATCCCGTGCTTTCCCGACAAGCTCAACAGCTATCTCCATCGATTCGAGCCGCTGGTGCGCTATTCGGGAGTCAACCAGCGCGCCGTTTCAACCGACGACATCGAGGGCGCTACCGGCGTCGGTCAGGGCGGCTTCCAGGCCGGTCTGGTTCCCGATTTCGGCATCAACGGGTCGCCGGCCACCTACGCTCCGCACGCTCGCGAAGTGGCCTTGGCTCTCGACTATTGGATCGCGCCATCGATCGTTTGGCAGAACGAATTCGACCTCGAGTTGCCGCAAAATGGAGGAGCATTCATCTCACCCAACGGCGCGGTGACACCTTCGGGTCCAATTCCGAACGATCGCGCCTTCCTCAGCCAATTCACGATCGGATTCTGAGCGGAGTCATGACCATGAGAAAAATATTCGCGGCAATCGTACTTGCGACTCTAACGATCGGATTGGTCGGCGCTCCCGCTTCGGCTCAGGATAATATTTCCCCGGCCGAGCACAAACGCCTGTTCCGGGAGGGCGCCCAGCTATGGCCGGTTTACTGCAACACCTGTCATAATGCGCGACCGGGTTCCGAGAAGGCGCCCTACGAGTGGGACATGATCATCATGCATATGCGTACGCTCGGAAATTTACCGGCCGGCGACGCCCAGGCGCTGGTGGAATACCTAAAGGCCCGTTGAATCGGCTTGGGGACGCGCGAACATTGAAACGGAGGACAACCATATCGTGAACCGGCTTATCTCGACCATTGGTGTGTGCGCGATCATCGCTTGCGCGTTTGCGCCTGTGCGCGCGGCCGACATGGCTGCCGCCAAGCAGAGCTACAATACCTTTTGCAGCAAGTGTCACGGCCCCGGCGGCCAGGGCGACGGCGCGGCCGCGGCTACCCTTGCCACCAAGCCTCGCAATTTCACTGATTGCGCCATGATGGGCAAGATTACCGACGAGACGCTGTTCAACGTGATCAAGAACGGCGGCGCTTCCGTAGGCCTCAGCAAAGACATGCAGGCGTGGAGCACCGGTTTCGGGGACGATGAGATCCACGACCTCGTCGCTTACGTCAGGAGCTTCTGCAAGAAGTAAGCGCGACGCCCGATGCCCGATAGAAATTCGATCGACGCGCTACCGCGCGACTTGTGGTGGTTTCGCAAGAACGTGCCGTGCCTTGAAGCGTGCCCGGTCAAGACCGACGCCGGCCGCTACGTTCAACTGGTCGCCGAAGGACGCCTTGGCGAAGCCTATCGCGTCGCGCGTTCGCCCAATCCCATCGCTTCCATATGCGGCCGCGCTTGCGGCGCGCCCTGCGAGGACGCCTGCCGCCGCGGCAAGATCGACGCGCCCGTCACCATTCGCGCACTCAAGCGCTTTCTCACCGAGCAATTCGGCCCCGAAGCTCTCTCCGCCCGCGGCATCCGCGACATGATCGCCGGTCCTTCCGGCGGCGGCAGCGTCACTCCCGGTCATCTCGATATTCTCGGCGCGCGCTCCGATGCCGGCGCCCCCAGGCGCAAAGTCGCAGTCGTCGGCGCCGGGCCGGCCGGCCTGGCGTGCGCGCACGATCTGGCGGTGATGGGCTACGGCGTCACGGTTTTCGAGGCGATGCCGCATCCGGGCGGGATGCTTCGCTACGGAATTCCCGCCTACCGCCTTCCGCGCGACGTCATCGACTGCCAGGTCGGCGAGATCGAAGCGCTGGGTGTCGAGTTTCGCTACTCGACGCCGCTTCGACCCGGCTTCGGAGTTCAGGAACTCAAAGAGCAGGGCTACGAAGCCATCTTTCTCGCCGTCGGAGCGTCGCGCGGCCGCGCAGTCCCGATCGAGGGCGTCGATACCGACGGCGTGATCAAAGCCATCGACTACCTGCTCAATATCCATCGCGGCTTCCGCGTTCCGCTCGGCGGCAAGGTGGTCGTCATCGGCGGCGGCCTGGTCGCGATCGATGCGGCCCGAACCGCGGTCCGCACCCTCCTGCCCGGACTCGTCATGTCGCAGGAGGAGGAAGAGAGCGTCGCCGCCGGCACCATGCGCGTCGCCCTCGATGCGGCGCGCGAGGCGGCGCGGCGCGGCGCGCTGGAAGTTACGGTCGCCAGCCTTGAGTCCGAGCCCGAGATGCCCGCGATGAAATCCGCGCAGGGCCGCGAGGAACTCGATATCGCCCGCGACGAGGGAGTCACTTTTCTCCCCGGTTGGGGCCCCAAGCGAATCGTCAGCCGCGACGGCCACGCGATCGGAATCGAATTAGTCAAATGCGTCAAGGTTTTCGACGATGCGGGCCGCTTCCGCCCGCAATTCGACGAGAACGATCGCCGTATCGTTGACGCCGACGGCGTCATCCTCGCCATCGGCCAGGCGCCCGACCTGTCGTTTATCAAGCCCGAAGACGGCGTCGCCATCACCCCTGCCGGAACGCTCAAGATCGACCCGGTCACTCTCGAGACCGGCATCGCCGGCGTATTCGCCGGCGGCGATGCGGCCTTCCCCCCGTCGCTGCTGATCACCTGTGCGCAGCACGGCAAGATCGCCGCCCGCGGCATCGACGCCTATCTCCGCGGCAAGCCGCTCGGCCAGCCGCGCATGCACGTCACCATCGAGGAGCTGCCGACCGACACCTACACGATGGTCGAGCGCTACGAGCAGAAGCCTCGCGAAGTTCCGCTGGTCCCGCTCTCGCGCCGCACCGGAATCACCGAAGTCGAGTCCGTGTTAAGTCCGAGCGACGCGCGCGAGCAGGCCCAGCGATGCCTGTATTGCCATATCCATCCCATCTACAACGGCTCGGCATGCATTCTGTGCAATCGATGCGTGGACATTTGCCCGGAGCATTGCCTGCATTTCGCTCCCGCCGCCGAGATCGCCGATCAGGAGCGGGTTGCCGGCGTGATGACGGATGCGCCGACGCGCAGCGCTTTTCTCTACGACGAGGCCAAATGCATCCGTTGCGGCCTGTGCGCGATCAGGTGCCCGACCTCGGCGATTACCATGGAACGTTTTCAGTTCGAGGAGACGGCCGTCTGATGGACAGCGAGCGGCGAAGAATCCTGCGCTTCATCGGCAAAGGCTCGGTGTTGGCCGCCTTCCTTGGCCAGATCGGCGCGGCCGGCAGGGCATTCTATCCCAACGTGCTCTACGAGCCGCCCAGCCGCTTCAAACTCAAGCGCCCCAACGATTACCCCGACGGCTACACCTTTGTCGAAGCGCACCGGCTGTTTGTGATTCGTCAAAAGGATGCGTTCCACGTCATCTCCGCCATCTGCACGCATCTGGGATGCACCGTGCAGTGGAAAGACACCGAGTTCGATTGTCCGTGCCACGGCAGCCGCTTTCGTCCCGACGGCACAGTGATCTCGGGCCCTGCGCCACGTCCTCTCGATTGGTTTGCGACCACCGTTTCGCCCGATGGGTTCCTCGAAGTTGACAGCGCAACCGACGTCGCGCGCGACTTCAGGCTGCTCGTCGGAAAAGGCAAGGCTTGATCCGTGGGCGATAAGATCAAGGCGCTCTGGCGCAAGACTTTGTGGGCGTGGTCTCCGGAAAGCGAGCGCGAATCGTCGGAATCGATCGTCAAGAACTTCTGGCTCCACTGGTTCCCGGCTAAAGTTGCGCGAGCCAGCATGGACTGGAACTACTCCTTCTGGCTCGGCACCGCCTCGGCATCGCTGCTGATGATCCTGACCGTCACCGGCGTGATGCTGATGTTCTATTACGTGCCCTCCACCGAGCGCGCCTACGGAAGCATCAAGGACCTGGAGTACGCCGTCAGCTTCGGCCGCCTGCTCAGAAATCAGCATCGATGGGCGGCGGAAGGAATGGTCGCCGTCGTGTACATCCACATGGCGCGGGTGTTCTTCACCGGCGCCTACCGCGGCCCCCGCGCGATCAACTGGGTGGTCGGGGTAATCCTTTTCCTGGCGACTTTGCTGCTGTCCTTCACCGGTTACCTGCTGCCGTGGGACCAGCTCGCATTCTGGGCGATCACCGTAGGCACCAGCATCGCCAAGCAGGCGCCGGTGGTCGGACCGACGATCCAATTCATCCTTCTTGGCGGCAATGAAATTGGGCAGCAGACCTTGCTGCGCTTTTACGTGCTGCACGTTTTCTTCCTGCCGGTCTTCGTGCTGGTGCTGTTCGCGTATCATATGTGGCGCGTGCGCAAGGACGGCGGCCTCGCCGCGATCGAGCGCGTTCGCCATGAGCGCGCGATGGCGCCGAAGGCGACTCCCAAGACCAAAAGTTACTCGCTGTTCGGGATTACGCCGGGTACCTCCGTGCAGGTGATGAGTTCCACCGGCCTCGAAGAGTCCGATCAGGTTTTCTCCTCGCCGAATATGTCGCGCCGAATCGCGCTGGTCTTCCTGATCGTGTTCAACGTCACGCTGCTGGCCGCGTTGATGTTCAATGCGCCGCTGGAGGGTCTCGCCAATCCATCGGTGACGCCCAATCCGGCCAAAGCCCCGTGGTATTTCGTCTGGCTGCAGGAGTTGGTCGCTTCAACGACCGTCCGCCTGGGCGGGTTTACCGTCAGCGGCGCCTTGCTCGGCGGAATACTGCTGCCCGGATTTCTCCTCGCCGTGCTTTCGCTATGGCCGTTCATCGATCGTTCTTCACTTCGCACCGAAGGGCGATGGCTCGCACCCGAGCGCAGGCGGCAGAACCTAACCTTCGCGCTGGCGACGCTCGCGATCATCGTGCTGATCATGGTCGGGGTTTACTTGCGCGGTCCCTACTGGCGGATCTACTGGCCCGGCCAGCCGCGCCCCGAGATGCCGCGGCTATACTGAAATGGAAGAAAAGGCCGATAAAAACCAACCGTTCGAGGCCAAGGACTTCGGCTGGCTGGTCGCGATGTCGGTCCTGTTCTTCGTGCTCGTCGTGGTTGGCTTCTGGTTGGAGTTCAGCACCGATTGGGGAGCTTACCAGCGGGAGTTTCCTCAACTGCTCAGCCACTACGGTAAAGTCGAAGACGCGCGCGACTTCCGCGCGGGAATCAAACAGATCTGGATACCCAAGATCGGCGTCACCGATCGCTGCATCACCTGCCATCTCGGCTACGAATGGTCTTCGGTTCTTCCGGCCACGATCGCCGAGCCGCTGAAACCGCATCCGATGAACGATTGGCTCGCCAAGCATGAATTCGAGCGCTTCGGATGCACGCCATGCCACGGCGGCGACGGATCGGCAACGACTCTCGCCGGAGCTCATCAGGGCGGAAAGGGATGGGACGATCCGATGCTCTCGCGCGCACTGGCCCAACGAAACGGGCTCACGATGGACGAGATGATGCAGATGCGATGCAATTTTTGCCATCGCCATGATGCCGCGACGCCGGGAATGGACGAGATCAATCTCGCCAAACAGCTCATCAAAAAGAAAAAGTGCCTGATCTGCCATACCGTCGAAGGGCTCGGCGGCAACACCGGACCCGAGCTCACCTACGAGGGCGACAAAAACCCCGAATTGCTGAGCTTCGCGCACGTGCACGGCGAACTCACGATGTTCAATTGGAACGTGCAGCATCTGACGCAGGCGAGCGTGGTTTCGCCGAACACGCAGATGCCCGATTTCAACATGAAGCCCGAAGAATCGAGAGCGCTGACGCTCCTGCTGCTCAGCTGGCGGCGGCTTGCGTATCCCCCGGAATACATCCCGGATCCCGAAGTGGCCGCCGCGGCGATGCAACCGTCACCGTCGCCGGCATCAAGCGCGACTCCGGCACCGGCCGCAACGCCTATCGCGCGTTGAGCATTCCGGGTTAAATATCGTTGGGTGATTCGATGAAGCTGAAAGTGTTGGCGTCAGTGTTTGCGCTAGGCGCCGCGCTGTCCGTCTCGCAGCCCGCGCTATCTGCGGGCAATGACGTGAGCGACGGGCACCGCTATTTCATTCGTTACTGCGCATCATGCCATGGCCTGGACGGTCTCGGAGACGGTCCGGTGGCCAAGAGCCTGTCCACGCCGCCGACAAGTCTGCGCAAGCTCGGCGACAAATATGGCGTGCCGCTGCCGGCGCATCGCATAGCCGAACTGATAGACGGTCGCGATACACCCAGAGCGCACGGGACTCGCGAGATGCCCGTATGGGGAGAGCGCCTTTACGAGCTTGGTCAGGGTGAAAGGGGCGAATACGGGATCGGGGAGGTCATCGGCAAAATAATCGCCTACCTCAAAACGATTCAGGATCGCCGAATGGCGGCGCGCTAACGCTGCGCAGGCGCGCTGTCAGCGGGCGCCCGAGTCGCTATGCTCGCATGGCATCCGATGCAGCAGGCGTTCGAGCGCGGCGTCGATTTCAGCGGCAAGGTATTCGCGCGGCCGGGTGGTGTCGATGCGCAGGCGGTTTTGCGCCGCAATCTCGCCAAGCGGCTCGAACTCGGCGCGCTGCCGCTCGTAGACTTCGACAGTCGCGTCTGACACTTCACCGGGTATGGATGCGCGCCGCTCCAGCCGGCGAATCGCTTCGTCTTCGCTGACTACGCATTCGACAAACAGCACCGGCACGCCGCATCGCGCCGCTATCGCCAGGGCGCGCTGCCGATCGGCAGACGCCTTGAACGTCGCGTCAAGAATTGCCCCGCGGCCGTCGCTCAGGAGGCTCTCCGCTTCGCCGAGCATCGCGCCGTAGGTGATTCTCGTAAACCTGCCGGAATATATGTCCGTCCCGTAATCGCTGTGGACATGCTCGTGCGCGGAGACCGCTGCCAGGCGCTTGCGGACGCGGTCCGAGTTGATGATTTCGAAGCCTTTGCGATGCTGAAGCATGCGGGCGACGGTCGATTTGCCCGAGCCCGAAAGCCCGCACACTACGATCAGAGCCGGCGATGCGCCACGGGCGTAGCGCCACGCAAGCTCGAAGTAACTGCGCGCGAGCTGGCAGGCGCGCTCGCTCTGGGCCGCGCCAACCTCGCGCTCGAGGCTTCTCAGGCTCTCGACCTTGCCGCGCACGCAGGCGCGATAGCACTTGTAGAACGGGACGAACAGCGCAAGCTCTTCGTCGCCGGCGATCTCGGCGTAAGCCTCGACCAACTCTTCGGCGAGCCGCGGCGCGCCGAGGCGCTCGAGGTCCATCGCCAGGAATGCGATCTCCGAAGCGACGTCGCCGTAGCGCAGTTGCTCGCTGAACTCGACGCAATCGATCACCTCAATTTCGTTTTCGTTGCCCTCAAGGCAGATGTGCTCGGCGCGCAAATCGCCGTGGCCTTCGCGCACGCGGCCCTGGCGCGCCCGCTCATTCAATGGCCGCCAATGAGCCGTGATAAAGGCGCGGCAGAAGGCGTCGATCGCGGTGAATTGGTCCTGGCGAAGCGTGTGACCGATAAAATCCTGGTTCTGCGCGATGTCCTCGATCACGCCGCGCCAGATTGCCGCGGCTGAACCGTAGGCCCATCCATGCTTCGACGGCGCGCTCGCGTGAAAATCCGCGATACGCGCCGCAATCGCGCGAATGGTGCGGCTCTCCACCTGGCCCGCGGCCAGAAGCCGATCGAGCATTCGGTCTTCGGGCAGCCGGCGCATCTTGACCGCGTACTCGACGGCTTCGGGATGCTCCACGCGAACCTCGGGTCCGAGCACGAAGGAGCGCGCACGCTTAAGAATCGCGAACACGCCGAGGTACACACGCGGCGAAAGACGCGCGTTGAGGCGCACCTCCTCGGTGCAATAGTGGAACCGGCGCGCGAGCTTGGAACAGTCCAGGAATGCAAAATGAACCGGCTTCTTGACCTTGAAAACCGTCTCTCCCGCAATAAAGACGTAAGATATGTGCGTCTGCTTGAGTTCGACGCGAGCGGGCGAGTCCGGGTAGAACTCCGGCCGCATCATTGCCTCGACCAGCGTCGAGACGCCACCGGCGCAATTTCCGTCAGGCCTCGGCGTCGCGCATGGTTCCATCATTTCACCCGGGTCCGCGCATCGCTCCCGGCTGCTCGGCATGCTCAGACTCGTGTGGTGAGCGCCTCGAGCACGTCGCCCGTGGTGATTACGCCGGCCAGCTTGCCATCTTCCACCACTGGCAGCCCTCCGATCTTGCGCTCCCGCAGCAGGCGCGCAGCCTCCCGAATCTCGGTTGCGGGCGTTACAGTTATCAGCGCTTCGCTCATCGCCTTGCACGCCTCGGTTTGATCCAGGGAACCGGAGTGCTGGCGGATGTCGCGGTCGGTCACGATTCCGATCGGGACGCCCTCGTTCAGGACCGGCACGCATCGAAAGCCTCCCGCGTGCATCTTTGCCGCGAGGGAGGCAAGCTTCTCGTGCGAAGTCGCGGTGACCGGATTTTTCGTCATCCAGGTGCCGACCAAGTCGTTTTGCGCTGGCGTGCAGCGCACGGTCAGCACCGGGCAGATGGATTCGCGCAAGACCACTTCGGCGATGCTGCCAAGGAAAAAGCGCTTGAAGCCTCGCCGCCCGTGCGTGGCCATCACGATGACGTCGGCTCTGGTCTTCTTTTCGGCGTTCAAGATGGTGCCGGCCGGCTCGCCGGTATGGGTCAGGACTTCGTACTTGAGGCCGGCCAGCCGCTTGTGTGCGATCTCGAGCAGTTTGGCGCGAGCAGTCTCTTCCTGCCCCTTGTAGAGGTCGACATAGACCGGCATTCCCGTCGGCGCGAGGATCATCGGAACCACGTGCAAGACAAATACAGTGCCGTCGTTCTCGCGGGCGAAATTCGCGGCGGTATCGAGCGCTTGCATCGAGTTATCGTCGAAATCCACCGGGCAAAGAATCCTGCGGAATGGATATGCCATAAGAACGTCCTCCTTCGTGGTCAGGTGTGCCGCCGCACTCAATCCACTAGCGAATGCCGTGCCATCCCCAAGGTTCGCTTTTACCAGGTCGCAATGTCGATTCGATCGCCTGCCGCGCTGGCTTGTATCCAATCGCAGCAATTACAGACTTCCATGCTAAAGCATTCTTCCGCGAGCTTCTGGCAGTCAAGTGACGCTCCAATCGCTCTGTAACCATTATCGGTTCCGAACGTCTTGGTTTTGATGACGGTATTCACCCGCTAACTTATGAAACTTATCGCTTCAATCTCGTTTGCCGCGGCCCTGTTAATGCTGGCGCCGACTCTGTCAGCGCAGGCCCAGCCGAATTCAGTAGAACTGCCGCCCGCTAACAGCGAAACCCAGAGCGCTCCATCCGGGGCCGAGACGGGCAAGCAGGCTGCGGCCGAGACAGGGAAGCCGGCGGCTCACAAGGCCACTCAGAAGGCTGCTCACCCCAAGAAGAAAAAGTCGTCCTTCATGCATAAAATGCGTGACAAGGCGGAGCAGCAAATTCAAAAGCTGCTCGGCTCGAAACAGGAACCTAAACAGCAATAACGCCTGGTAGTCCCTCAGGAGCCGCGCTGCTCTGGCGGGGACTAAGTTTTGGGGAGAAACCTTGCATCGACCGTGAAGATGTATCGGTTCGCGCCATTTCGCAAATGTGGATGCGGCTGACGGGCAGAATTAGACCGGTAGCGTTCACCCAGCAGCTCAGAAAAATCCTCACATTCATTGCCGCTTGCACCATCGACGCTTAGCCGCCGATGGCAAGCGAATTGCACGCTCACCAACTGACTCCCGTGGAGGGCTCGCATGCAGATTGTCAATCTGATGACCCCGGACCCCATCGTAATCAACCCTGATGACACCCTGGCGAACGCAAAGGCCATCATGGACGACGGCCGGTTCAGGCGTTTGCCGGTGGTGGAGGACGGGCGTCTGGTCGGGATCGTCACCGAGCGCGATATACGCGAGCACATGGGCTACCTGGGATCGACGCGAGTGAATGCGGCGATGCGCACCGCGCTCATCACGGTCGCGCCGCATAACACGGTGGAAGACGCGGCCCGGCTGATGCTGAAGCACAAGATCGGTGGACTGCCGATTATTGCCGAGGGCAAGCTGGTCGGCATCGTCACCACCAGTGATCTGCTGAGGGCGTTCTTGCTGGTCGTGGCCGGAACCAACCAGATCATGAAGGGCTAAGGGCACGTCAGAAGAAGCGAATCGCGAAGAGGAATGGAATGAAGCAGATCACTGGCAACCCACCGCGCAAGGGACTCACCCGCAGCCTCGATCGCCGCGGCGCGCGCTCGAACATGAGCCCGCCCGTCGCACAGAAGCAGCGCGCACCCGAAGATCCATCGGTTTGCGACATCTGCGGGAGCATCTATACGGCCAGAACCTGGCGGCGCAATCGGCCGCTGCCCGCCAAGCTGATCAACGCGGCGGCATGGACTATCTGCCCGGCGTGCAAGCAAGCGAAAAGTGGCGAGTACTTCGGCCGCGTGTTGGTGCGCGGCTCGAACGCAAGCTCAAACCTGGAGGCGATCCGCTCGCGGATCGCCAACGTCGAACGGCGCGCCGAATTCACTCAGCCCGAGCGGCGAATTGTCTCCAGCAAATGGGACGGCGCGACGCTCGAGGTGCTGACCACGTCGCAAAAGCTGGCGCATCGCATCGCCCGCGAACTGCAGAAAGCTTTCGGCGGACGCGCGCGTTACACGTGGTCTGACCACGACGGCGCCCTCACGGCCACCTGGCAGAGTGAGACGCGTGGGCCGCGCGCCTGATCAATCGATCCCGTACTTCACGATCTTGGCGTAGAGCTTCTTGCGGGAGATCTTGAGGAGCTTGGCAGCCTGCACCTTGTTGCCCTCAGTCGCATCGAGCGCGCGGCGGATAAGGGCGTGCTCGGCATCGGCAAAACTGCCAATCGGATTTCCCCTGGCGACGGGTGCGCGTTCGGCGGCGCGCGAACCGGCGATCGATGCGGGCAGGTCCTGCAATCGGATCACGGGCGAGCGGCTGAAGGTGAATGCGGTCTCGATCGCGTTGGCAAGTTCGCGCACGTTGCCGGGCCACGTATACCGGCGCATGGACTCGATCGCTTCGTCCTCGGCCCCCGTGACCGGGACTCCCCGCATCTGCCTTGCGTTGAAGAGCTCAATGAAATGTTCGACCAGCAGCGCAACATCCTCAAGGCGCTCCCGCAGAGGCGGTATATGAATGACGCCCGCCTGGAGACGGTAGTAGAGGTCGTCGCGAAGACGCCCCGCCTTCACCTCCTCCTGGGGATCGCGGTTGGTCGAGGCGATCAGGCGCACATCCACTGAAATCTCTCTGGTCGAGCCCACCGGACGCACCGAGCGCTCCTGAATGGCGCGCAGCAGCTTGCTCTGGGTGTCGGCGCTCATCTCGGTAACCTCGTCGAGGAACAGGGTTCCGCCGTCCGCCGCGCGGAACAGCCCCAGGTACTCGGCATTCGCTCCGCTGAAGGCGCCGCGCTTGTATCCGAACAGCTCGCTTTCGATCAGGTCCTTGGGTACGGCCGCGCAGTTGAGCGCAACGAACGGCGCCGCCGGCTGCGGGCCGCATTCATGAATGGCATGCGCTACCAGCTCCTTGCCCGTGCCGCTCTCGCCGACGATTAGAATCGTGCCGCGGGTGACGCCAGCCGCTTCCACCCGATCGTACAACTGGCGCATCGCCGCACTGGCGCCGACCATCCCGTGGAACCGGCTGCGAGAATGATTAGGAAGCCCTCCGGCTTCGCGTTCGAGCGCTGTTATTCGCGCTCCGGAGACGGCGGTCTTCGAGCGGAAGTAGGTATCCGCGAGCACGACCATTCGGATATGACTTAGCTTGTCGAACGCCTGGTAGGTCCGCCCCGTTAGTGGCGGGAATGACGGAAAGGCGGTGGCCGCGCTCTCCTCGAAAAGGTGCATCGAGACGATCAGCTCCGAGAATGGCACCCCGCGTTCGGCGAGCTGCGCGCCGACTCGTGCGACGTTGGCGGCGAAGGTGTCCATGTCTTTGTCGAGTAGATCCTTGAGCGTGGCATCGAGTTCGCCGCCGAAGATTTCCATGAATTCCGTCTTCGTCATCGCGCGGCTGTCGGCAAAGTGCAGCACGTAGAGCTGGTGCCAGTGTTCCAGTACGCGGTTGCGATGTTTCTGGACGGATTCCAGGACCGGACGGAGCTCGTCGAGTTCCGTGTCCCAAAGCAGGTGAAAATAGCGCGGCCCCTCGCTGGGCGGAGAAGCAAGAGCCGGTGCGTTGGTGTTTGTCTTCATTCGTTAGCTTTCCGCGTGAACTGGCTCCAAAGGTGTCAATCCGATTAAAAAGTGCGCTCAGCGGGAACAATTATTTCTTAACATATGTTGCTTCAAAATCCAAAATCGTCGGATTTAAGCGGAGTTTTGCCCGAGCGATTGCGTTGGCATGTTTCAAGCTAGAGCAGAGATGGCAGATTGCTAGCGTGGCAAATCAATGCTCCAGCAGCAGAAACGACTGAAATTCGGACCAACCTCCTCGGATGGCAAACCAGGCCGCAAGTCTGCGCCCCGGCTTGCGCTCGCGCCACAGCCGGACCCGGCAGGAACCACGGGCGAAAAGCGTGGGGCGATAGCGGTTTTCTCGAGCGACGATTCGGTCGTGAAGATAATCGCCGAGGGGGTGAGCGATTCCTGGGTCATCGAGAAATTTACCGATCCGCATGACGGGCACGCGTTTCTGCTGAAGCCGGACGTCAAGATGGTCGTAATCGACGACGAGGCGATCGAGGAGTCGATGCGCGGCTGGCTTCTGGAGCAGGTGCGAAAACACGCCCTCCACGCACTTGTTGCCTACATCGCGGCGAATCACAGTCCCGAAACCGAGCGCCGTGCGCGTGCATATAGCGTCCAGTACTACACCTCGAAACCGATGGATCGAGAACGCACGCTCAGGGTTCTGCATTCGTTCGAGCACGCTGTTCATTAAGCGCAAATAACGCTTGTTTGGCACTGCGGCGAAGCCGCCAACGGATAAGCGCTCGCGGCCGCGTCACTTCTGCTGGATGCTCTCGACGTATCGCGCCATCGCATCGATTCTTTTCTTCACCTCGGCATCGCTTTCGGGCGTGAACTCCTTGCCCGGTTTCTGAAGAGTTGTCCCCCAAAAAGGCATCTGGAGTCGCGCGTGCGACGGTATATTCTTGCGGCCGTCGATCGAGTCCACGACCTCATCGAAGGGAAATTTTCCGCCATTTTTCTTTGCCATCTGAGTGAGGTCGTTCGGTGGCGGGTTCATCGGAATGGTCAAGCGTGAGGGGCCGTCACCCTTGCCGCCAAGCCCATGGCACTCGGCGCAGTGATTTTGGTAATCCCGTATTCCGGACTGCGCCGCGGCGGTTCGGGCGGTAGCCGCGAGCATCAGGATCAGCAACAGGAACCCGGTCGATACCTGCGCCGTTGCGGTGAGTACTCTGATTGTGAGCGCAATCGCTACGCGATCAACTCGGCTTATCATTGCGCGTGGTCCTTTTTGTGCTCATTCGAAATTGCCGGTATCGCCAGCTCATTAGGCGCGCTTTGCGTCTTATCAGGAGACCTACTGCCGCACGGCAGCGCGGCTGCGAATCATGACGCCAACGGCATCACTAGGTGACGCGATCGGCGGCATGATTGTTCTATCGCTTCCCTGCCCCCGGCCGCAAAAGCCCCGAAACATCTTGTCTATGAGAGGAAGGATGGTGGAGCAGAATGGATTTGAACTGTCGACCCCCACTTCGCCTTTTCATCGCAAAATTGTCCGCAGATTTGGCAACAAATTGCCCGAAGATTAAAGCAGCAGTGCTGGAGAGAGCATCATCGCCGCGCATTCGCCGCTGAATGTTTCTCTCCGATCGCCGCTGCCTGGCGTCGCAATTGACAAATCCGCAAGAGACCGTCAAAGAGCCTGCTGAACCCACAGGAGCATTCTTGCCGGCGCGGCGCCCTTATAGAGCCTCCACCCGCGCGGGCGTGCTCTTATGCCAAGGCGTGCCTGCGATCCAGTCTCGATCCTCGCTGCGCGTGAGCTCGTTGGGACCGACGCCGGCAGTAACTGTCTGGCCGTCGATTCTGGCAAAGTCGAGACCGAGTCCGTTCGGCAAGGAAACGTGGCCGCGCTGCATGCGGTCGGAGACTTGCACCAACACTTCAACGCTGCCACGCCGCGTCGTGAGCCTTGCCCGACCTCCATCAGCAACACCAATGCTCTTGGCGTCTTGAGGGCTAATGCTCAGCGCGCCCGCAGCATCCTTTCTTCGCCACTCGGGGTTTCGGATGATCGTATTGGCGGTAAAGGAGCGACGTTCGCCAGCAGAGAGCATGAACGGAAACTCAGAGGTAGCGAGAGACGGATTCGCCGCGGAAAGCGAATCGAGCTCCTCAAACAATTCGCGAATCGCTAGCTGCACTTTGTGGTTCGGCGTGCGTAATCGCGGGAGGCACTCGTCCCAACTGTCGACCGCGAATACTACGCCGCTCTTCGCAGCCAAGATCGCATCGAACAACGCGTCTGCGGCCTCGCCCGGCTCGCCCGTGAAGCCGGCTCTGGCCAGAGAAGCTGGGTGGGTCTGGGCGAGGGCTTGGCACAGCAGCCAAACGGCGGCGGCCTCGGCCAATCCTTCCGGCAGCAGATCGCCGATCGCTCGATAGAGTATGGCGGGTGCGAGAGGGACGATGCGACTATCGCTCATCGCCAGCGCGGCAACCTTCTCCCTGAAGGACTTGCGACTTTCTTTCCAGGCCGCACGCAATGCAGCAATCGGCTCGGCGGGCAACTCGCCGAGGGCTTCGAGAAGCCGACAGTGCAGCTCAGCTTCGGAGAACAGGCCCGGCAACGGCGGCATCAGAGGTTTGTGAACATGAAAGTAGTTCTTTGGGAATTCGAAATTGAAGAACGAGGCCTCGGCTTTCTCGTACTGGCTCGCGACGGGAAGCACATAATGCGCGAGGCGAGCTGTCTCGCTCAAGGCCACATCGATCACTACCAGCAGGTCCAGGGACGCGAGCGCCTCGCGCATGCGCACGCTGTCAGCCAGCGAGTGGGCGGGGTTGGTGGCCTCGACCAGCATCGCGCGAAATCGCTCGGGATGATCGGAGAGGATCTCGTCCGGAATAACGTTGCAGGGCGTGAGGCCTCCGATCAGGCGCGAACCTGTCACGGGAGTGCCTTTTTTTACCCCCGCGTCCTGCTGATCAGCCGCCGATATGGCCCCCGATCCAGCTCCGCCCTCGTGCCCGACGGTAAACGGCACCATCATGGTCGGTATGTAGGAGGATCCCTTCCTCCCGAAATTGCCAGTCAGCAGCATCAGCAGTTTGTGAAGGTAAGAGACGAGCGTGGAGTGCCGGTTCATCTGCACACCGAGATCCTCGAAAGAGGCCACGCTCGCGGCCGATGCGATCCGACTGGCAGCCTTGCGCACCAGTTCCTCGGGCACCCCGCAAGCCTCGCAATATTTCGCTATCGGCAGGTGGGCAAAGTGCGGTACTACCTCGCCCAGTCCCTCGGCATGCAGAGCGAGCCAGTCGTCGGCAAGGAGTCTCTCCTGCACAAGGACACCGACCATCCCAGCCAGGAGCCACGCGTCGGCGCCGGGCTTCACCTGAAGGTGGATGTCGGCAAGCTCTGCAGTCTCGGTGCGGCGGGGATCCACCACGATGAGGCAGCGAGCAGGGTCCTTGGCGATCTCCTTTAGCGTAACACGCGCATGTGGAAAGCTGTGGGACATCCAGGGGTTCTTGCCAAGGAAAAAGGCTACCTCGCAACTTTCGAAGTCGGCCCTGGTGTAGAACCCGGTCATTTTTGTGGCGACCCAGAACTCCCCTGTCTTCTCTTGGGCGACTGCGTTCGAGCGATGGATCGAGCCGAGGGCCGCGCGTGTTGCGCTGCTGTATATAGCCGGGAAGTGGTTAGCCTGGCCTCCGCCACCGAAGTAGAAGATTTTATCGCCGCCGTAGTGCTTGCGCACTTCCGCGAAACGCGCGGCCACCTCCTTAATCGCCGTATCCCAGTCGATCTCTTCGAAGCTTCCGTCACTGCGCCGGCGTAGCGGCTTCGTCAGCCGATGGGGGCCGTTCTGATAGAAATCGAGTCGATGGGCCTTCTCGCAGGCATAGCCCTTTGATGCGGGATGCGCATCGTCGCCGCGAACCTTCACCAAGTGGCGGCCATCTTTGCCGCCGAGTTGAACCTCGATGCCGCAGTTGCATTCGCATAGAATGCAAGCGGTCGATTTCCAGTCCGAGGCGGCGACACCGGAAACGTGGAGATTAGCTGACATACGACCTCCCTGAGCCTGAACAGGTTTGGGTTGAAGACAATTTGAGAATTAAAACCCGATTATCGATTTTTGCTTAGTAGCCATGACGAAGGGTTTACTGACGAGAATCTACTGAGCGCATGATTTCCTCTTCCACATCGCGCAGGCGGTCTTTTCCGAAGAAGATTTCGTTACCCACATAGAAAGTAGGAGAACCGAACGTACCGCGTTCCACGGACCGCTCCGTGTTGAGAAGGAGTTCGTCTTTGATCTCGCGAGTCTCGATCAGCTGGAACACGCGATCGGCATCCAGTCCTGCGTCCGCGAGGGCGCTTCGAAAGATTCCGGGATCGTCCATCTTCTTGGGATCAGCCCACATGTTTCGGTAGAGCTCATCGATGTAACGCGCGGACACGCCTATCACGCCAGCCGCGATCGCTCCGCGCATGATCATCAGCGTGTTGACCGGAAAATAGGGATTGCTCTGAAAGCGTGTGATTCGGTGCCGCCGGATGAACCGTTGCGTTTCAAGCCGCTCATATTCAGGTTTGTTGCGGATTCCCTTGAGAGTCTCGGCGGGCGAGCGATTGTTAGTGAGCTTGAAGACCCCGCCGAGCAGAACCGGCACGTATTCGAACTTGACGCCGGTGCGCTTCTCGATTTCCGGGACTACCAGGTGACTCAGATAGGCGTTGGGACTGCCGAAATCGAAATGGAATTCAATCGTCGTCATACTCTCACCACTTCTCCGCGTACAGACAAATTTCCTGCTCGCAGGTCCATTCCGGAGTCTGGCTTCCATTCTGGAAGCGTTTAATAACTTCTATTTTGGAATCCACTACCGAGTCAAGAGCGAACGCCGGTCACAATCGGACGAAGCAAGCCGATTACGCCGGCAGCCGCATCTGCTTGCGAAGACTTTTGTCAAACATCCGCTCGGGGACAAATCGGCGCAGAATGCTCACCTGGCGGGCAGCCTTGCCGCATGTGTATCGTCGCCTCGGCGACGCTGCGGTCGCGGCTTCGATTAAGCTCTCCGCCACAACCTCAGGAGCGTCGGCCGTAGTCATCGCATCGTGAATTAGCGCATTTGCCCCTGCTCGTGCCGAGGCGTAGACGTCCAGTGTCCGATCGGGAAGCGCCATGTTCTGTTCGAAGGATGTGCGCGTATACGCTGGCTCCAGCAGGCACACGCGAATGCCGAAGCTCCGCACCTCGTGATCGAGAGACTCCGAATAGCCTTCTAGAGCGTGCTTGGTAGAGGAATAGAGAGCGGCAAACGGGGCGGGTATGAGGCCAAGCACCGAGCTTATGTTGATAATCCTCCCCGCCTTCTGATCTCGCATGGTCGGCAGCACAGCGTTGGTCGTGCGGATCACTCCAAAAAGATTTACATCGAACAACGCTTGCGCCTGGCTGACCGAGGACTCTTCAGCTCCGCCAAGCAGGCCCAGCCCCGCATTGTTGACCAGAACGTCGATCCTGCCCGCGCTTTCGAGCACCCTGTCGACGACCTTCCTCACGGAGGCGTCGTCTGTCACATCGCAGGTGATCATCGTGATCCCCTCGCCGACCTTTACGCCCGCCCGCCTGCTGGTGCCGAACACGCGGAATCCGGCTTGGCGCAGAGCCTTTGCTGAGACCTGCCCGATTCCAGTAGAAGCCCCGGTCACAATCGCCGCTTTATTGTTCTGTTGCACGAGAAAGCCTCCGTGGAACGCTAATTGAATAGAGCGTCACTTCTATTTTGGATCAGGGGCGAAGGTCTGCTCGCCGTTGCAAGCACCGGTCACCATCTCTCGACCCATGGTCGTAGTACGACCTCGAACGCCCAAGTCGAGCGATGCTGGCGGTGCAGCTGCAGATAGGTTTCCGCGATGCAGTCCGGGTCGGCCATGTTATCGTCGATACTGATTCCTGCCAGCCGGTGCGCTCGGGTGCCGTCTTCCTGCGTCCAGCCAATCGCGGCGTCGATAGGCACATTTGCTACGTGGATACCCTGCGGCATCAGTTCCCTTGCCATGCTCTGTGCGAGTCCAGACTTGGCCTGACACGCCATCGCAAAGGCGCCGCTGAATGAGAAACCTTTGAGCGCCGCGCTTGCGTTGGTGAAGATGATCGTTCCCTTCGCGCCGTTGGTGTTGGGTCTGTTTTCGCGCATGAGTCGAGCTGCCTGCTGACCCACCAAAAACGCGCTGAACGCGGAGTTCCGAACTGTGTCGAGCGCCATGGCCGGGTCAGCGTCGATAATCCCTTTACGAAAGATGCCGGCAACCCGGCCGTCAATGTTGTGCACGACAAGAGTAGGAGTCCCAAGATCTCGAACAACATTCTGGAAGAGCAGCTCCACTGCCCCTGCTTCGCTTGCATCGCATGCGTATCGGCGCACGCCGTGCGTGTTCTCCAGATTCAGCAGAACCGGTTTATCCGCATTCCTCGCGGCGATTCCGACACGCATGCCGTTTTTCGCGAACAATCTGGCGCAACTTGAACTGATTCCGGGACCACCCCCAACGATGAGTGCAACGTCTTGCTCGGAAGGTTGAGCGTTGCGTTGGTCGGATTGAGACATGTTACGTGCTCCTATGCGTCTTTAAGGAGATAAGTCAGAGGCAGGTTCGATCGGAGTTATTCAATGATTCCACCACGGACGATCGGAGAATGCCCGCAGATCGATCTCGAAGGTCCAGGTGGATCGGTGTTGTCGCGCGAGGTGCAGGTAGGTCTCCGCGATCTGCGTGGGAAGCATTAGTCCATCATGTTCGTTGCCTCGGGTTTCTCTCAGCTGTTGGAACTTCTCCGGCCCGAGCATTTTCCCCAAAGTGTCGGGGGCATCCACGGCGCCGTCGATCACGATATGTACGACATGGATTCCTTTCGATGCGAATTCTGCGTTGAGTGTCTGGCAGAGCATTCGTCGCCCTCCCATCGCCGCCGCATGGGAATGTTGCCCGCCGTTCCCACGCATCGCCGCTGTCGCCGAGGTCACAAGGATTGTTCCCTTGCCCCGCGCTTCCATCAGCGGGCATACGGCCGACGCGAGGCGAAACAGACCGAACGTCCCGAGGCGCCACCCTGTTTCAAAAGCCTTGAGCGAGGTGTCTTTCAATGCTCTATCACCAATCTGGGCGCCCAGGTTGTAAACCACGACTTCGATGGGACCAATGTCGGCCTCGATGGCGGCAACCCGCTCTTCGATGGAGTTTGCCTCGATCGCATTGACGAGAAATCCGGTTGCCGAACCTCCGTCGCTTTTGATCGCGTCCACCATTTTATTCAGTCCGTCCAAGTCGCTGCGCCGACACAGACAAGCGTGATAACCCTCTTGCGCAAAGCGTCGAGCGACATTTCCACCGATACCCGCACCGGCACCTACCACCAAACAAACAGGTTTCATGTTCGATCTCTCCTACGATCAAGCCCAGTGCTCGATTGACTCATAAGCGGTATCTGGATCGGGCAGAATGCGTGCGGTCGCTTAGGAACGCTGCTCGCCCTCGGTGTCACCCGCGTAGTGTTTAGGCAGGTGGACATCAAGATAACTAGCGACCCTGGAAAATGACCTTTGCACGAAACTGGCGAGGCCCATGTTCGATCAGGCCATCAACACCTGCGCGCATGTCAGCAGTCTCAAATAGCGCAGGGGCGATCTCTCCGACCAGGGCGTCGGCGGCACGGATGCCTCCCTCCAGATATGCTCGTACGATCTTCTTGCCGGCTGCGTAAGCGAGCGTTGCGCCACTGGCGAGTCGCTCAGCAAAGCCTCGAGTCTCCGACTCAAGCTTTTCGTCAGGAACAACTCTGTTAACGATGTTCCATCGCTCGAAGGTCGCGGCGTCGTATTGGTCGGCCGTATAGATGATTTCGCGTGCGCGACTGGGACCGGCCCGCTCAGCCAGACGTTGAACGCCGCCCAACAGAGTGGTCGTTCCAATCGACGCCTCGACCTGCCCGAAGCGGGCCGAAGAAGCCGCCCATATGAGATCGCATGCAAGTGCGAGTTCCAGTCCCGCCGCCATGCAAGCCCCCTGCACGGCAGCAATGGTTGGAAATGGCAATTCCTCGAGATCGGCGATCGTTCGCAGATGGCTGGTGAAGCGCTCGCGCGCTTCCTCGGCAGTCTTATTCTTGAAAATCGCGACATCAGCACCGCCGGAAAAGACTTTGCCATCGGCGCGCACGAGCAGCGCTCTGAGCGGATGTTGCCGGGCCTGGTTCACAGCCGTTCGAAGGTCTTCGATTAGTTCCTGGTCGAACAGATTTAGCGGTGGATTTGCCAAAGTGATCGAGCCGAGAGCATCCGATGTTTCGAAACGCACTTTACCCATCATTAATCTCCAGCGATTGCATTCGGGGGATTGTCGCTTCTATTTTAGAACCCGCTCTTGACTAACTTCTATTTTGGAATCTAGTATCTGTCAAGGCTGACGCCGCGACGGACCGATTCGGGCGCAGCAGGAGCATCACCGTGATCCGGAAATTCAAGTTTGAGGCTGAGATCTACGAGCCGCTCAAGTGCCTGCCGATGGCGGCACACAGAAAGCTGGATGCAGTCGGGATTAGACTCGGCGATTCGGAAAAACCGAGCCATAACCTGGAGGTCGCGCTTCAGGAATTCTTCGAAAGCGACTAATTCAAGGGACGTTCTGTGGATTCGTTATCATGAGTAAAAACACTTCGGTGGTCCTTGTAACAGGGGTTGGTCCAGGGACCGGCGCTGCTATCTCGCGTCGATTCTCCCAGGGCGGCTACAGGGTGGCCATGCTGGCGCGCACGCGCGAGCGTCTCGATGCACTTCAGCGCGAACTGCCGAATGCTAAAGGGTACCCTTGTGATGTCACCGATGAGACTCAGCTTGATTCCGTTATCGAGGCCGTGCGGCGGGATCTAGGCCCGCCAAAAGTGTTCATCCACAACGCTGTCGGTGGTGCATTCGGGAATTTTCTGGAGATCGATCCGAAAGCCCTCGCCGATAACTTTCAAGTCAATACGATGGCGCTGTTGTATCTGGCGCGGCGGCTGGCGCCGGCGATGGTCGAGGCCGGAGAAGGGGCCATCGTTGTAACCGGCAACACCTCAGCCCTGCGTGGAAAACCTCGCTTCGCGGGATTCGCTCCTACCAAGGCGGCGCAGAGGATACTTGCCGAATCCATCGCCCGAGAACTCGGACCGAAGGGCGTCCATGTCGCCTACGTTGTGATCGACGCGGTCACAGACCTGGAATGGACCCGGGCGATGGCTTCCAAGCCTGCGGGAGACCCATTCTTCATACAGCCGTCCGCGATCGCCGATGAGATTTGGCACGTGGTTCACCAGGACCGATCTGCGTGGTCGTTCAACGTCGAAGTCAGGCCGTTTCGGGAAACGTGGTGAAAGCGATATGAGTCAACTGCGAATTTTTTCGTACCTGCCTAATCCGAGAATCTGGAAAGCGACGATTGTCGCTAGACTGTGCGGCGTGGATCTCGATTTGCGGGGCGCCTCGCCCAGAGAGCTTCAGTCGTGGCTGTGGGATTTTGATGCGCGTCCGCTCTCAGCGGACGATAAAAGCGAGGCAAGCGAGGTGCGTGGCCACGCCGGCTTTCAAGGCAAATTGCGCAAGACTGCAGCCTTTCTTGAGGCGCATCCGTTCGGGACAGTGCCCGCCGCCTTCGGTCCCGATGGCAAGGTCGGAATCTTCGAATCCAACAGCATCATGCGTGCGGTGGCCAGGCTCGGTGATGTTAAGCTAGGGCTATATGGGAAGGATCCGTACGAAACGTCACGGATCGACAGCTTTCTCGACGCAAGTCTCGTGTTCGCGCGAGATTCACAAATCTATCTGCTCGCGCTGGGCAGCGGATCCTTGTCCGAGGAGATTTATCATCGAACCCGCGAAGCATTCGCGGTGTACATGGCCGGGATCAACTCCGCACTTTTGGCAGGTCGAGGTTTCATTGTAGGCGACCGCCTGACCCTGGCCGACGTGTGCTTCGTTGCTGAGCTCGGCCTGTTCCATAACGAGAAGCCGCGCGCCCGAGATCTAAAGAAGCGAGGACTAGAGCCGATTCTGAGCGGGAACGTCGACGAGCAGTTTCCAGATGCGATGGCTCACTTCGCGGAGCTGTCGAAACATCCAGCGTTCGCTCCCGATATGGACCCGTACATGCAAAAGATCGAACGGGCGACAGCGTGAGCGACCGATGGCTCGTGGCGAACGACCGGCCGCGGAATATTTCTTCGGCGCCAAATCCCTTACGCTGTAGGAGATGCGTCGCCCCCCAATTTCGCAGATTGTCAGATCTCGACGAAAGGAAATCATCATGAGCGAAAAAGAAGAGTTCGAAAAGCTACCGGAAGCAATGCCGAAGTGGATCAAGGACCACGTGGAGCTCTATCTCTCTGATCCCGAGAGGGCTCACCTCTGGGACTCGACCATTGGCGGCGGACCCGGCCCGCTGCCGACACTTCTGCTGATCGCGCGCGGAGCGAAGAGCGGTAAGCTCCGGCCGCTGCCGCTCCTGTACCAGGAGATGGATGGTAAGTACGTCGTCATCGGCTCGAAGGGCGGCGCGCCGACGCATCCGGGCTGGTACGTGAATCTAAGGGCGAATCCGGAATGCGAGATCCGAATCGGCTCGAAGCGCATGCGCGCGCGGGCGCGGACCGCGAGCGGGGACGAACGAACGCGCGGCTGGAAGAAGATGGCGGAGATGTATCCGCCGTACGACGCCTACCAGAAGCGAGCGGGTTCGCGGCAGATCCCGGTGGTGGTTCTAGAGCCGATTGGCCCCGCATGAACCCGAGGATCATCGAGGCCGCTGGATGATTGTGGTCTATTAACTTCTAATTTGGAATCTAGTTTTGTGTAAGAGGTTGTGCGAAAATTCTAGGTAGATGCGCTGGCGACAAATCGACACGATGACCTGCTCAGTCGCCCGAACGCTGTCGGTGGTCGGCGACCGCTGGACCTTGCTAATCATCCGCGATGTCCTCCTCGGCATCCGGAGGTTCGACGCGATTCAGCAGGATTTGCAGTTGACGCCGCATCGGCTGTCGGACCGTCTGCATAAGCTTGTGCATGATGGAGTTCTTAAACGCGTCGTGTACGAAAAGCACCCGCGTCGCTTCGAGTATCGGCTCACGGAAAAAGGGTTTGATCTCTATCCATTGATCGCCACGATGACCGAGTGGGGCGACCGATGGATGGCTGGACGCGCGGGCGTCCCGGTGGAATTGGTCCACCGGCCCTGCGGCCACACGATCAAACCCAAACTCATCTGTCCGAGCTGCGAATTGAAGATTGACGCCCGCGAGATGAGCGCCCGGCCCGGACCAGCCCTTAAGGGTCGCGCTATGCCCGGCCACGATACCGCATCGCAGCGCCGGAAAGTCGCTCGCACGACCGAAAAGATGGCCTGATGACTCTTGCTCGACATTCGACAGGGCAAGAAGTAGCTGTTTGTTTCCATCGAAGCTGAGCATCTCGCCCGAGACCACGCGGCAACATGTCTGTGTCGAATTCCAATTCAGGCTGTCGCTATTCAAACCCTCGGAACTACCGATGCCCTCCGACATCATGGCGGTAAATCTCAAAACTCTCGACTTTTCGCAGCATTCGGAGTTTTCATTAGGGACAGCCGATCGGGTGAACAGCGGGACATTCAGACTAATACCGCCCGGCACTTCAAGGGCGCAGAGGAGCAAGCCGATGATTCGGGGAATTCACCACACCGCGATTTCGACAGGAAACCTAAACCGCATGCTGGCCTTCTACCGCGACCTGCTCGGGTTTTCGGTATTGTTCGAGTCCGGCTGGCCCGCTGGGACCGAACGGGCTGACCGTATCACCGGGTTGGCGGAGTCCTCAGCCCGTGTCGTGATGCTGCACACCGGCAACGCCAACATAGAGCTGTTCGAGTACGCCTCGCCGGCACCGCGCCCCGGCGACCCGCACCGGCCGGTATGCGATCACGGCATTACCCACATCTGTCTCGACGTGAAGGACCTCGACGCCGAGTACGAGCGGCTGAAGGCGGCCGGCATGACGTTTCACTGCCCGCCGCAAGACCTCGGCATGGACGTACGCACGACCTACGGGCGGGACCCGGACGGCAACGTCATCGAGCTGCAAGAAGTGCTGAACCCCGCCAGTCCCATCGCGCTGCGACTGCCGCAGTAGTCGGTAATGGCGGGAGCGCTTTGCCCGAGAATGACGATAAGAAGGCAGGAAGCCACGGCGTGAGGGCACGTCGGCTCCAGAAGATCCATCTCTTCTGGAGACGGGCTGCTCTCATGGCCGCCTCCGTTTTTTTCGCCTTCCGAGGAAATCGCACTTGGTAACAATGCCGGGGGTGGGATTCGAACCCGCACGGAGGTTGCCCGCCCGAGAATTTTAAGGCGTCTGCTGCCAGCATTTAAGAATTACAGATTCAGTGCGCCTCAAGCCTGGAGCGAGATCTCGGCTGCGGGCATCGCGTGACGGATTCGATGCATCATGTACCGCGCGCTCTTATCGCTCAGACCAGTACCAATTGGGCGATTTCCTAGTCGAAATTGAATGGCGAATATCCGGCGAATTTCCATGGACCCAGCAAAATCGCGCGCGGATAGGTTTTGGCGGATTCTGGCTATTCGCGCCGCCGGAGGCGTTCTCCGGGTCCATGCGTGATCGTAAATCGCGCGCACACGCGCACTTTTCGAGCGATTCTCCGCCATCTCCGAAACCCTGGAGACTGAGGTGTGGAGCAGAGTGGATTTGAACTCTTGACCCCTACTTCGCCTTTTCATCGCAAAATTGTCCGCGGATTTGGCGACAAATTCGTTGAACGATTAAAGCAGCAGTGCTGGAGAGATAATCATCTCCAGATCTTCGCCACTTTTTTCTCGAATCAGTCCGGTGCCGCGGTCCGATGTCGATGGACGCTGCCTGGCTCGCTGCTCACCGGCGCGTGAAGCAGCTCGAGCGGATGTTTGGCAGGAACCTCCGTTTCCCTGGCAGGTTCTTGCAACATCACTCCGAGATAAGCGATCAACAGCGTGGAAATTTCTGCCGACAGTTTCCCAGCCTCCCGGGGACTCGCCGCGACAAGGTCAGGAGCTACAGCGTCGCAAAGCAGAACGACAAGATGAGCCGCGCGGAGCAGAGTTCTCGAATCGACGCGGGCTCCTGCTGCGCGCAAGAATTTTGCGATCATGCGAGCGAACTGATCGTTCATCGCCGCGTTTAATCGCCTAAGCTCCGGATCGCTCTGCAGCGCTTGCAGGATTGCCGTTGACGCTGGCTCTGCCCGGTACGCTGTGGTGAGCTCGCCGATCAACCGACGGATCGCTTCTCTCCATGATGTCGCTTTTGCTTCACTGAGCATTTGCGCGAGTTCTTGGCGCAGCGGCTGAACATTCTGCTCGGCCAGTCGCATTACGATCGCCCCTTTATTCGGAAAGTAGTGATAGAGGAGGCCTGGGGGCAGCTTGGCGGCGGCGGCGATCTGACGCGTATTCAACGCATCGAAGCCGGACTTGGCCAGGAGTCTGGCGGTCGCTGCGAGAATCGTGGCGACCCGCTC
>CAWFAJ010000020.1:0-76710 GCA_963813785.1 uncultured delta proteobacterium
GCTAGTTTTGACAAGCCACAACCTTGCTTGAATCAGGACTGTCTCGCCCACTTGTGCTGACGCTGAAGATGAGTAGCACGCCGGCTTGAGGCTGCGGGCTGGACGCTCGGCGGCAGATGCCCGTTAGCGATGTGGGATCCTTCGCTCACCATGGCTTCAATCGCTCCGCCATGGAGCAAAATGTATTTGCGATCGCGCCGCTCGATCTCTCCACCTTCAATCAGGTCTGCGATAACGCGGCTGACCACTGGCCGCGAGCTTCCGATCATTTCCGCCCAATCGGAAGTAGTAGGTTCGAATGTGAGCAAAATGCCGTCGCGATGGGGCACGCCAAACTTGCGCCCTAGCTCCGCCATCACCATTTCAATCCGCTCACGATATGAGAGCCCCAGGAAGGTCGCGTAGTACTGTACCCATTCCGAAGATGCCGAACTCATCCGCTCCGACACCACCAGCAGTTCCTCTGGCGTCATGTCCTTCAGTAGATTGCGCACATGCTGGCGCGTGACGATCGCGAGCACGCACTGGGTTGCCGTCCAGGCTTCGAAGCGCCGGATCCACTGACCCTTTTCGTCGAGCTTGTCGGCGAGACCCAAAATGTCGCCGGCGGTTGCAAGCCGCACCAGCGTTTGTGTGCCGTTCGGATTCGGGCAGATCTCCCGAACCACGCCTTTGACGACCCACAACACGATATCGGCCGCCGAGTCCTGGCTGAAGATCAACTGTCTGGGCGCGTAATTGAGTTCGGTATGATGCTTGGTCAACTCTTTGGCGGTCTGCTCCGGAATTCCCCAGGAAAAAAGCCCGGCCTCGAACACATTTGCTCTGTTGAGCAACGGGATCTCATTCATCTCCGGCCCCGCAAAGGCCGTTTGCGATTGTTTCGATTTCAAGGAATGACTGCCGCTTTGACGCTGGGAAATGCGGTGGCCCGGGGTCCCCTACTACCGTTGGGCCGGCGTCTTATCCCCCAGGAATTGCACGGCCAAATCTGCACTCGGGCCACCGCCTGGAACAAGTATCAGCAAGGGATGTGCCCGCAGGATCGCGATCGCGCGCAAGGCTTCCGCGAAAAGCGCAACGCTCGAATTCAACGGGCAAAATCTTGCTCAAGTCGTGGAGGTCCCGCATCCACGTGGCGGAATATGCAGTTATTCGTGTAGAGAATGCGCGAATCATGGGTCAAAATTCCCACTCGTGCCGAGGCATTTTTCCCGAATCTTGCCCGCTGCAGCCGTTTCGGCGAACGAGAGTCATGGAATATAACTGGCGAGGAAACCTTGCGGGGTTTCCCTCGAGACCCGGGCTGACGCGATGAGGCGCTTGAGTGGCGCGCAGTAGAATGGAGCACCGACGACTGTGAGAATCGGCACTCGGCTGACGCTGGTCTTGCTGGCGTGCATACTGCCAGTACTGGCGGCGTACACGTATTGGAGCGCCGAGCAGTCCAATGTCTATGTAAATGAGCTGAAGCAATCGGCCCGCGCAGCCAGTTCCGGCCTGGCTCTCTCGGTTGACGAAGAAGTCATTGCGCAAGAATGGAACAAAATCGGCGATGCCTTCCGGAAAATGGATGCCGAAGGAACCCGAAGCGCCCTGCTCCGAAACGACGGTAAGCTTTGGTACTCTCTGCCGGACTTCCCCGCTGAACCCATAAGTGCGGCTCAGGTGCAACTCGCGCAACGCAACTCCGCTGAGTTCGGGCCGACGGCAGGGGTAAAGAACTGGTTCTGCGAATTGGTTCCATTAAGGAGTCATGGCGGAGAAGTCATCGGATACCTTCTGGAAGTTCAGGATTGGACGAAGGTGGCAAGCGATAGCCGCGCGCAATCCATCGCGTCGTTGGTCGTTGCCCTCGTGTTGCTGGGCGTTGTGGCCACGGTCATACCTCTGACCGTGCATCGCTACGTTTCGCGGCCGCTGGCGGACCTGTCGGCGAAAGTGGTGAAATTTTCGTCGGATGATTCCGATCGGGGCGCAGCAAGCGAAGTCGAACTGCTTAGCGAAGAATTTCGCAGGCTCGATCGCCAACTCAATCGGGCGCGCTCCGACCTCGAGGTGCGGCATCGGCGCGAATTGGAACTCGAGCGCGAGCTTCAGCGCGCGGACCGGCTTGCCACGATCGGCGCGCTGGCCGCCGGGCTCGCGCACGAGATCGGCACCCCGATGGGAGTAATACGCGTGCGCGCGGAGGCCTTGCAGCAGGACCAGACAATTTCAGCCGACTCCCGCGTAAAGCTCGGCGTCATCGTCCGCCAGATCGATCGGATTGCGCGAATCGTCCGGATGCTGCTCGATTACGGGCGCAAGAGCGAATCGCACAAGGCGATCTGCGACTTAAGAACGATCGCCGACCGCGCCCTGGCTCTCTTGGAACCGGAAACCGCGCACCGCGACGTTAGGACCGTCGCTCAACTCGGGGAAAGTCCGCTGCCGGTAAATTGCGACGCCGACCAAATCGAACAGGTCTTCGTCAACATGATCATGAACGCGCTCGACGCGATGCAGCGCGACGGCGGAACCCTGAAAGTAACCGCGCAAACGCAACACGACCGCGATGGCTCGCGGGTTATGCTTGCGTTCGAAGATACCGGCGCGGGTGTCGCCCCTGAGCACGAGGATCGCCTCTTCTCGCCCTTCTTCACCACCAAGGAGCCGGGCAAGGGAACCGGAATGGGTCTGGCCGTCAGCCAGTCTATAATACGCGAGCATGATGGCGAGATAACGTTCACCTCAGGGCCATCGGGATCGCGGTTCGTGGTCGCGATCCCGATGGCAAGCAGCGAGATAATCGATCATGAGCATGGCTCCCGGGAACAGCGGCGTGAATAGCGGGCAGGCTACCGTCCTTGTGGTCGACGATGACCACGACATGGTCAGCGCGCTGGACGATATTCTGCGCCAGGCAGGATACCGCGCGCTGAGCGCGAATTCGGGGCGCGAGGCTCTGGCGATGGTCGAGCGGGAAACTCCCGACGTTCTGATTTCCGATCTCCGGATGGCCGGAATGAGCGGGCAAGGATTGCAAGCCGAGCTGAAGCGGATTGCGCCCGACCTGCCGGTAATCATTATCACGGCCTTCGGATCTATTCAGACCGCCGTAGAATCGATGAAACTCGGCGCTTTCGATTACATAACCAAGCCCTTCAGCAACGGCGAATTGCTGCTGATCGTCTCGCGCGCGCTGGAAAATCGCGACCTGCGCAATGAAGTCAAGCGGCTGCGGATTGAACTGGCTCGCAATCATGGACTGGAAAATATCATCGCCGCGAGTCCGAATATGACCGCGTTGCTAAGCAAGCTCGCGCAGGTCGCTGATAGCTCCGTAAGCGTGCTGATCACTGGCGAGAGCGGAACCGGCAAGGACCTTTTGGCGCGCGCGCTTCACTTCTTAAGCCCCCGGCGCAGCGGTCCGTTCGTGCCCGTGAACTGCGCGGCGATTCCCGAGAGTCTAATCGAGAGCGAATTGTTCGGGCACATGCGCGGCGCATTCACCGACGCGAAACAGAGCAAGATAGGCCTTTTTGTGGCGGCAAGCCATGGCACTCTGTTCCTCGATGAGATCGGCGAGATGCCTCCATCGGTTCAAGCCAAGCTTCTCAGAGTTATCGAGGACAAACGCGTGCGGCCGCTCGGCGCGACCGACGAGACCACCGTCGACGTGCGGGTTATCGCCGCGACCAATGCCGATTTGGAAAAAGCCGTCGCCGACGGCCGCTTCCGATCGGATCTGTTTTATCGCATCGCGACCGTGACCATGGCGGTGCCACCGCTGCGCGATCGGCCCGAAGACATCCCTCTGCTGGTCAAGCACTTCCTGGTGAGGGCCAGCGCCGAGGCCGGGAAAGCCCCGCCGGAACTGGACCCTCAAACAATGGAGTACCTCCGGCGATATCGATGGCCGGGTAATATTCGCGAGCTGCAGAATGCGATCGCGCAGGCCGTCATCCTTTGCTCCAGCGCTCGGATTACGCCAGCCGACCTGCCCGGCAGGATCACCGGCGACCACCACTGGCCTGCTCGCCTCGAGGAGCTTGCGTCACGGCGCATGGCGCTGGAGGAGGTCGAGCGCGAGTACGCGCGCGCAGTGCTCGCTTCGGTCAACGGTCATCGGGGCGAGGCGGCCGCCATCCTCGGCGTCGATCGCAAGACCCTGACCCGCAAGCTCGAAGACCCAGGTTGATGATGCCCGCCAAGGAGTGGCAACCGCGCGCTATGTCATCGGGAGATTCGGCCCGCCGGCCCGCAATCCGCCGCAGCATCTCATTCGCGGTTCTTTAGTTGCTGACTATCGCCGAGCCCGTACACCATCGCGGTCTTGGTGGTGCCAAGCTTGATCCATTCCGCGCAATCGAGCTGCACTCTTTTATAGAACTCCTCGGAGACCTCAAGGGACTCTTTGCTGACTTCGTCGATCCGATCGAACTTGCACTGAAAGGCGAACTCGCCCGATAGTGATTTTTCCAGCGCCCGGCTCCGCCATATCGCGATCGTGGTCTTACCCTTGAAGTGGTGCCCGAAGTGGATCACGCCCATGGTATTTTGCACCTCCTCGACCGCTACGTTGTTGACCAGCTCCATTTTGGTTCTGGGGCGTATGTCTATCCGCTTCAGGGTCGGAAAAGCGCGGGCAATGTCCTCGATACCGCGCTCGAGCTCAATGTTGGGCGATGTAAGCACGCAGCCATGAGAGTAGACGCTGCGCATTCCGCCCAGGCGGTCGCGCTCGAGCAACAACTCCTCTTTGAACTTTACCTCATCGTGTCCACCCAATTGCGGACGCACGTCAACCGCCGCGGCGTCCTTTAGCTCCGGGGTGCGGTATTTGAAGGCCAGCTCGTGACCGGGACGCGGCCATCCCTGGTCGTAAAAAGTCCGCTTTCGCAGAATGAAGTGATTGTTGTAGAGGTCAAACTCCGGGGTGTCATAAAAGAGTACTTCCCGAACCTGACTGTCGAATGCGTGCTCGTCGACATCTACTTTAAGACGGAGTTTCTTGAGAGTCTTGGACGCTGTTTCCCAAAATTCGAGAAAACCATTTTTGCTCGTAAACCGATCGGGTTGCAGCAGAATCTTGTACTCGCGGTAATGCACCACGTCGGCAGCGAGATGCTGCGTTTCGGGATGCTTGCTGATGTGCTTGTCCATGGATCAAATTGCACCATATTCCGATGAATTTGGCAAAAACCAGGCAGGTACGTCTGCCGCTGTGAATTTGGTGAATCCGCTTGCAGACCGCGTGGCGTTGATGCGAGCCTCGCCTTGGAGGAACCCGGGATGGCTAAGACCAGGACTACGTCACCGATTCCGCTGACCAACGACATTTATGGCGCGTGGAAGTCTCTGACGGTCGCGGCAGGTCTGGAGTTGGACGTGTTCACGCTGATTGCCGGCGGCAAGCGCACCGCTGCCGAAGTCGCAGCGGCTGCCCGAGCGGACGCGAGCGCAATGCGCCGCCTGCTGGACGTCCTGGTGGCGCTCAAGTATCTCCGCCGCAAGGGTGACCTGTACTCGCTGGAGCCTGTCTCGGCAACCTTCCTGGTGCGCGGGAGCGACCTCTACTTCGAAGGTGGAGCACAGTTCTTAAAGGGCGGTGCGATCGCCTTTTCGCAACTGGCAGACGTCGTCCGTTCCGGGCGCCCGCTCGCACCGCCCGGAGCCGAGACGGCGGTCCAGTTTTTCACGATGCTGGTGCGGGTGATATTTCCGATGAGCTACGTACCGGCCAAGGCGGCGGTAGCGGCGTTCGGAGCGGCGCGGGTAAGGAAGATTTCAGCGATCCTGGACGTCGCCGCCGGCTCCGGAGCGTGGTCGCTTCCCTTTGCACAAGCCAACCCAAAGGCGCGTGTGACCGTGGTGGATTTTCCGGCAGTCACCGCCGTAACCCGCGAGTATGCGGCGCGCTACGGAGTTGGCGATCGCTACGAATACCTCGAAGGGGATCTTCGCGAGCTGGACTTCGGCCGCGACAAGTACGACCTCGCGATCTTCGGCCACATCATCCACGGCGAGGGCGCCGATTGGGGGCGCAAGCTGATTGGGAAAACCGCCGCTGCCCTCAAGGACAAGGGTCAGCTTCTAATCGCGGATTTCATCCCGAATGACGAGCGGACCGGGCCGATGATACCGATGCTATTCGGGCTCAACATGCTGATTCGCGCCACACCCGGCGCCGACGTTTTCACGATGCGCGAGTACCGTACATGGTTGAAAGAAGCGGGATTCCGGATCGTCAGGACGATCCCGGCGCCGTCTCCATCGCCGCTGATACTTGCTACAAAGTAGACGGCGAACCCGAACCGGGCGAGAACTGTTGGCCCGCGCCGAGGCCGCAGCAGCCGCCTCGCGTACTTCGGTCTTCGTAGATATTGTTAGCTCAGCCGGTGCATTCGGGTCCGGGGGCATGGATCAACTTTCAGACATTTCGAAAGCTCAAGCGGAGAACGAGAATGGAATAGTCACGCGGGTTCGCGGGTCGGTCGTCGACGTCGAGTTTGCCCGCGGACGCCTGCCGGCCATCAATGACGCAATGACGATCGAGCTGGACGGACGGGTCCTGCTGATCGCCGAAATCCAGGAGCATCTCGATCTTCATACCGTCCGCGCGGTGGCGATGGAGAATACTTCGGGTCTGCGCCGCGGTGCGATCGCCCGCCATGGCGGGCCCATCTGCGTGCCCGTGGGGGAGAAGGTGCTTGGCCGTCTCATCAACGCGGTCGGCGATCCGATCGATCGCCTCGGACCAATCGAGTCCGCGACCCGCTGGCCGATTCACCGCAGCTCGCCGGCGATGAATCATCAGGATCACCAGCGCGAGGTCTTCCATACCGGCATCAAGGTAGCCGACCTGCTCGCGCCGCTGGCGCGCGGCGGCAAAGCCGGGATGTTCGGCGGCGCCGGCGTCGGCAAGACTGTGCTGATCATGGAGTTGATTCGCAGCACCGTCGAAAACTACTCGGGCATCTGCGTGTTCGCGGGCGTCGGCGAGCGATCGCGCGAAGGCCATGAACTGCTCGTCGAGCTCCGCGAATCGGGCGTGCTGAGCCGCACCGCGCTCGTCTTCGGGCAGATGAACGAGCCGCCGGGCGCGCGCTGGCGGGTGGGCATGACGGCGCTGACGGTCGCCGAATATTTTCGCGACGTGATGGGACAGAACGTGCTGTTCCTGATGGATAACGTGTTCCGATTCGTGCAGGCGGGCTCGGAGGTATCGGGGATGCTCGGGCGGTTGCCGTCGCGTGTCGGCTACCAGCCCACGCTTGCCACCGAGATCGCCGAGCTCGAAGAGCGAATCGCGTCGGTGGCCGGCGCATCGGTGACCGCAATCCAGGCGGTGTACGTGCCTGCCGACGATTTTACCGACCCGGCGGTGGTCGAAACCTTTCGCCATCTGGACTCATCGATCGTCCTGTCGCGAGACATGGCGGCGGAGGGACTGTATCCCGCGATCGATCCGCTGGCTTCGACTTCGGTCCTGCTCGACCCGCGCGTCGTCGGAGAAGTACATTATGCGGTCGCCGAGGAAGTGCGCCGAACGATCGTGCGCTACAAGGAACTCCAGGAAATCATCGCGTTGCTGGGCGTGGAGGAACTCAGCGCGGAAGACCGGCGAATCGTCGCCCGCGCGCGGCGCCTCGAGCGGTTTCTGACCCAGCCGTTTTTCGTGACCGGGCAATTCACGGGAATTGCGGGAAAATCCGTCGCTATCGGCGAAACCATCAAGGGTTGCCGCGCGATACTTGCGGGCGAAGGCGACGGATGGGCCGAAAGCTCATTTTACATGGTCGGAACTTTCGAGGATGCTCGCGAAAAGGAGAGCGTTGCGCACCAGGCGCGGCAATGAGCAGACGTAGATGAGACTGATCGTGACCACCCCCACCGCGATCGCGCTTGATGAAAGTTCCGTTCGCCAGGTTCGCGCCGAAGATGCCAGCGGCGGCTTTGGCATCGAAACCGGCCATGCGGATTTTCTCACCACGCTTTCGATCTGCGTCGTGAGATGGCGCAATGGCGGCGGCGAGCACTACCTCGCCGTGCGCGGTGGCGTGCTGCGCGTCCGCGAGGGCAAGGTCGTGGAGATAGCGACCCGTGAGGCGGTCGTACACGACGATCTGGCACATTTGCGCGGCGAAGTTCTCGCCACGATGGCGGAGGGGATCGAGGCCGAACGCTCGGCCCGATCGGGAGTGCTCAGCCTGGAACAAGCCGCAATTCGGCAAATCTATCGTTACCTGCGGCCCACCGATCAACCGCTCAAAGCCAGGCCGGCGAAATAACCGCGGGGCGCTGATCGTGGTAACCGAACAACATCATGGCAATCACGAGTCGAGGGCCGACGAACGCGAATTGGAAGAAGCGGTTACACGGGCGCATAGCCGGCGCGAGCACCAGCTGAGGACCCCGGAATGGCCGGTGGCCCGCGGGCTTGCGATGATCGGGCGGTTCGGATGGACGATTGTCGCGCCGATTCTCATAGGCGCGTTCGTTGGACGCTGGCTTGATCGCACCTTGCACAGCGGTGTGTTCTGGAGCGCAGCCCTGGTCTTTGTTGGCGCTGTACTTGGTTTCTGGGCGGTTTGGAAGAGGATGAGCAGCGAATGATCGGAGTAGTCGTTATGCGGATGGCAGCCTATGGCGCACTCGGAGCGTTGATTGGCATGGCGTATTTCGCGGCGCTCGCATGGAATGTCCGGCTTTACACCGGCCACGGAGCCGGACGAAACGCGCTGGTGCTCCATCTCTCGCGCCTGGCCGTCGCGGTCGCGGCATTCACTCTGTGCGCCAGGCAGGGCGCCGCACCCATGCTCGCAAGCTTCGCGGGGTTCCTGGCGATACGGACGATTTTGGTCAATCACTACCGGCTCGCGCTCCAGAGGATTCCATGAACCACTCGCCGCTGGAGACCGCGATCCTGTTTCACCTCGGCGTCGTTCCCATCAGCCGCACCGTCGTAACCACGTGGGGGCTGATGGCGGTGCTGACGGTGGCGAGCTGGATTGTGACGCGAAGCTTTCGCGTCGATGCGGGCGGATGGCAGGTGGTGGTCGAATCCGTTGTGGTCGGAATCGAAGAGCAGATAACCGCGCTGCTGAACCGCGATGCGGCCCCATTTCTGCCGTTGCTCGGAACACTGTTCATCTTTCTGGTGGCCGCGAACCTTTGCGGGATCGTTCCCGGGGTCAAGGCGCCGACCGCGTCGATCGAAACGCCCGCCGCGCTCGCCGCGATAGTTTTTCTATCGGTGCATTTCTACGGCGTGCGCATTCAAGGCGTCGGCGCGTACTTGAAAGGCTATCTCAGGCCGAATCCGGTCATGTTGCCGTTCAATATCCTGTCCGAACTGACGCGAACGTTCTCGCTGGCGATGCGCCTGTTCGGAAATATCATGAGCGGGGATCTGATGGGTGGGATCGTTCTGGCGCTGGCCGGTTTGCTGGTGCCGATTCCATTCATGGCATTCGGAATTCTGGTGGGCCTGGTGCAGGCCTACATATTCAGCGTACTGGCCACGGTTTTTATCGGCGGCGGCATCGGCGCGATCAAGAAATGATGGAGGTCGGAATAAGATGACGGTCCAAATGCTCAGCATAATCGGCGCGGTGGTCGCGGTCGCCGTCGGCTCGATCGGGCCGGCGCTGGCCGAAGGCCGCGCGGTCGCGGCGGCGATGGATGGCATCGCGCGACAGCCCGAGGCCGGCGACTCGCTGTCGCGGACCCTGTTCGTTGGCCTGGCGATGATAGAGACGATGGCGATCTACTGCCTGCTGGTCGCCTTGCTGCTGCTATTCGCCAATCCCTTCGCGCGATGAATTTCAGTTGGTGGAGCTTCGCGCTTCAGGCGGCCAACTTTCTCATCCTGGTCTGGCTGCTCAGGCGCTTTCTGTTCAAGCCGGTCAGTGCGATCGTCGCCCGGCGCAGGGAGGAGATTGCGCGCGGGATGGCGGAAGCGTCGGCTGAAAAGCAAAAGGCGCTGAATCTGCAGCGCGACCTTCAGGGACAATGGGCGGGAATCGAAGCCGAGCGCCAAAAGGCGCTTGAAGAGCAGGGCGCGCAACTGGCCGACGAACGCAAGAAGATGATCGATGAAGCCCGCGCGGAAGCCGAGAAAATCCGCCATCACGCCGCCACGCAACTCAGCGAAGAACGCGCCGCCGCCACACAAGAGCTGTTTTCCCGCACAATCGAGCTCGCCGTGAATCTCGCGGAACGGCTGCTTCGCGGGCTGGCCTTTCCTTCGATCGAGCATGCCTTCCTGACCCGCGTCCTGGACTATTTGGACCGTCTGTCGGCACAGGAGCGGGCCGCGCTCGTTTCGCATCTGGGCGAGACCACTGTGGTAGTCACGACGGCTCACCCGCTCGACGCGCAGGAAGAGGCGCAATGGCGCGAACAACTCGGAAAACGGATTGGCGCCGGAGGGGGCATGAAGTTCAACTGCGATCCGGCGCTTATTGCCGGCCCCGAAATCACATTGCCGAGCGCGGTTCTGCGCTTCAGCTGGCGCGACGCGCTGACCACCGCCGCCAGGGAGATCAATCGCAATGAGCACGCTGGCTGAATCCGTAAAGGAACGTCTGAGCAGGGCGGATCGGGTTCTGAGCCAGGTCAAGGCCGAGCCCCGGCTCGACATGGTCGGCCGCGTAGAACGAGTGGGAGACAATGTTGCCAGCGTGGGTGGCTTGCCGGAAACGCGACTCGGTGAACTGCTGCTCTTCGACCGATTGGACGGCGGGGAGCCGGTCGCCGGAATCGTGCTGACGCTCGATCCGGATCTAATCGGATGCGCGATGCTCGGCGACGCCAGCCACATCGAGGCGGGCAACCTGGTGCGCGGAACCGGTTCAGTCGCAAGCGTGCCGGTAGGCGACAAGCTGCTGGGCCGAATCGTGAATGCACTCGGCGTTGCGGTGGACGGAGGTCCGGAGATCGAAGCGGCGGGAGTCGAGCCGGTCGAGCGGCCGGCGCCCGCGATCGTCGATCGCGATTTCGTCGACACCGCCCTCAATACCGGCCTGCTCGTCATCGATGCGATGCTGCCAATCGGACGTGGCCAGCGCGAATTGATTCTTGGCGATCGCGAGACCGGAAAAACCGCGATCGCGATCGACACGATGATCAATCAACGCGATACCGGCGTGGTTTGCATCTACTGTGCGGTGGGACAGAAGACCTCGTCCGTGAGCCAGGTGATCGATGCGGTCAGGCGCTACGGCGCGCCGCAGCGATGCATCTTTGTATTCGCACCCGCGGACGACCCGCCTGGAATTCAATGGCTGGCGCCGTATGCGGCCTGCACGATGGCCGAGTATTTCTCAGAACGCGGTGGCGATGCGCTCTTGATCATCGACGATCTGAGCAAGCACGCCGTGATCTATCGGCAGCTGTCGCTGCTGTTGCGAAATCCGCCGGGACGCGAGGCATATCCCGGCGACATCTTCTATATCCATTCGCGGCTGCTCGAACGCGCGGCCAAGCTCAACCGCGATCGCGGCGGCGGGTCGCTGACCGCGCTGCCGATCGCTGCGACCGAGGAAGGCAATCTGTCCGGTTACATACCAACCAATCTGATTTCGATCTCCGACGGGCAAATCGTCCTCGAGCCGCGGCTGTTTCACGAAGGACAGAAGCCCGCCGTCAACGTCGGCAAGAGCGTGTCGCGCGTCGGCGGCAAGACGCAGTCGCACGCGATGCGCAAGCTGGCCGAAAATCTCCGCCTCGAATACGCGCAATTCCTCGAACTGGAAATCTTCACACGTTTCGGCGGGATGGTGGATGCGCGCACGCGCGAGATAATCGAGCACGGGCGGCGAATCCGCGCGGTCCTGACGCAGCCGCAATTAGCGCCGCTGTCAGTCGCGCATCAGGTGGCGTTGCTGGTGGCGATCAACGAACGGCTGCTCGAGCGGCTGCCGCTGGACAAAGTGAGCGAGTTCCGGCTGAAACTCGGCCCCTGGATGAACGAGCACGCCGCGGAACCCATGCGGCGAATCAACACCACCGGAGAGTTGGAGCCGCGAACGCGCCGGGCGCTCGTCACGGCCGTCGCAGAGCTGGTGGAAAGCTTGAATCACACGGGCACCGCGCCGGCAAAGTGATAACTCGATGGCGCAAGAACGCGAAACCGCCATCCGAATCACCTCGCTCAACGAGCTGCTCGAGATAGTTGCGGCGATTCGGGCGATGGCTGCCTCGCAGATGCAGCAGGCGCTCAGATCATTGGAAGCAATTCGCGGCTACGCCAAACAGATTCGCGACGCGTTGTCCGAAGCCGCAACTCTGCTGCCGCCCGCTGGGGTGATCGAAGCTGCGGAGCGACCAAACAAATCCGCACTGGTCGTGTTCTGCGCCGAGCATGGCCTGTGCGGCGGCTTCAATGAGCATCCATTGCGAGCGGCCGAGCGCGCGACCAGCAGCGGGCTTGCGCTGATCGTAGTCGGAACCCGCGGCGCCCAGATTTGCCGCGAACGCGGATTGAGTCCCGACCTCGTGCTGCCGATGGCGACGCATTGCGCGGGAGTCACCGGCGCTGCACGCCGTGTCGCGGCGGAACTCTATCGGATGTTCAGCGAGCGCCGCATCGCGGGCGTCGAGGTCGTCTACGCACAATACGCCGGAGGTCAGGCGGCGCGCATCGAGCAGCGTCGCCTCCTGCCGCTCGAGATGCCGGTGGTGGAAAAGACTTCCATCAACTTGCCCCCGATCATCAATCTTCGGCCGCAGCGTCTCTTTGATGACATAGTTGGCGAGTATTTTTTCGCAACTCTGGAGGACGCCGCGATGCAATCATTCTTCAGCGAGAACTCGACCCGCTTCCGCACGATGGAAGCGGCGCATCAGAACATCCAGAACAAATCCCGCGAGCTCACAAAACTGGTGCAGCGCCTTCGCCAGGAATCAGTAACCACCGAAATTCTCGAGCTGATAAGCGGCTCCGCCGCACTAGCCTGAAGTTTAGATCCCAGCCGCGCTGGAATTCCTCACGTCGCATACGATCCATTTCGGCTGACACAGCGGACTTATCGGCAACACGGTACCGCGGCGTTCTCTATCGCCGGATTCTTCACCCGCGCGGACGGCTCGCTTCGAGCCACTCCAGCCATCGATCCATTCCCTCGCCGGTGAGCGCCGACACCGGAAAGGCCCGCGGCGCCGGCATCACCCGCGCAAGCGCTTCGTTGAACATCTGGAGACTCACACCGCCGAGATGCGGCAGCAGATCAATCTTGGTCAGCAGCACTGCCTGCGCGTTACGGAACATCACGGGGTACTTGAGCGGCTTGTCTTCGCCCTCGGTGACGGAGAGCGCGACGATGTTGAGCGCCTGCCCAAGATCGTAGATCGCCGGGCAGACGAGATTACCCACGTTCTCGATGACGAAGATGTCGAGGCTGTCGAGTGCGAAGTCGTGCAGCGCATGATGCACCATCTCGGCGTCGAGATGGCACGCGGAGCCGGTGGTGATCGTCGCCGCCGGGATTCCCGCCGCGCGCAATCGCTGGGCGTCGCGGTCGGTGGCGAGGTCGCCGCTCACCGCGCCCAACCGCTGTCGCGAGGCGAGCGCTCGCGCCGTCGCCTCCAGAATCGCGGTCTTGCCGGAACCCGGCGAGCCCATCAGGTTGATTGCCAGCACGTCATGCGCGGCGAAATGCTCGCGGTTATGGCGCGCAACCCGGTCGTTGCCGGACAGCAGCCGTTCGTGAACTTCAACCGGCACAATCTCCGGGTCACCGCATCCGCAGTCCTGGCACATTACGGCACCTCCATTTCGATTCGTTCGAGGATGATTTCGTCACCTGACATCAGCCGCGCCGGCATTCCGCATCCTTCACAGCTCAGGACTGCGCCGCGTTCGAGGATTCGGCCGCACACCGGACAAACCCATCGCTCCGCAACCGGCTCGATGCAGAGTTCGGCGCGGGCGCAGATCGTACCAGCGCGAAAATGTTCGTAAGCCTTCGACAACAGCTCGCGCTCGACGCCCGCGCCGTCGCCGATCCGCAGTGTGAGGCGATGCACCGCGGTTGCGTTATGCGCCCGCGCCTCGGCACTAACGCGTTCGAGCAGCGCACTTACTATCGAATACTCGTGCATCGCGGCCGGCTGCCTACTTGCCGTTGAAGCGCGCGGGCTGTTTGGAGAAAAACGCGTCGATTCCGGCGGCGAAGTCGCTGCTGTCCGCAATCCGCGCAAGGCTCTCGAGTTCGCGGTCAAGATGGTAGTCGAGCCTGTCTACCCCCGCTGCCTCGTTGATCAGACGCTTGGCGACTGCGTATGCGGCCGTCGGCCCGTCGGCAAGCCGGCGCACCACCGCCATCGTCTCGGCCTCGAACTGCGCAGCCGGATAGACCTCGTTGATGAGTCCCATCCTCAGCGCGCGCTGGGGATCGATCCGCGGATTCATCAGCACCATTTCCATCGCGCGGCGAAGCCCGATGAGCTTGGGCAGAAAGAACGTCGAGCTCTCGGCGCCGGTCAGTCCCGTCTTGCTGTAGGCCCATTCGAAGCTCGCGCGGTCGGAGGCGAGCACGAGATCGCACGCCATCGCGATTCCGAAGCCGCCGGCCGCGGCGACGCCGTCCACCGCGGCGACAAACGGCTTCGGCGCGCGTTTGATCTCGGAGATGGTGCTGTGGATGTACTCGAGGATTTGCTTGAACAGCTCGCCGTAGCGCTGGTTGTCGCCGCCGCTTGCTTCCGGCGCGAGATAACTCAGGTCGGCGGCGTCCCCGCCGGCGCGGATGTACTTCAGATCGGCGCCGCTGCAGAAGATTCCGCCGGCGCCGCGAATTACAACGGCGCGCACCCCGTCGTCGCGCGCGAGCTGCAGCCCCGCCTTGCGCAAGTCCTGCGCGGTTGCGACATCGAGCGAGTTGAACCGCTCGGTGCGGTCGATCGTGATGATGCCGACCCCGTCGTCGCGCTCCACTTTGATATGCTTCATCGCTGCGTCACCTGATTCGCTCAGCAGATTCGCGGCAAGAGCTCTCCCTCCGGCTCGGCCAGCAGGCGCAGCCCAAACCCGGTGTCGAGGACAACGAAGCCCGGGCGTTGCGCCACGCAGCTCCCGACGATCTCGGCCCGCCTGCCGAGCGGATGCGAGCGCAGCGCCGCGAGCACTCTCGCAGCCGCGTCGGGGCGCACTCCGAGCACCGCCTTGCCCTCGTTCGCTGCGAGCATGGGATCGATCCCCAGCAGCTCACCGGTGGCCTGAACGCTGGGATTGAATGGAATCCGGGACGCCTCGAGCACGATGCCGACGCCGCTCTTCCCGGCCATCTCGTGCAGTGTGCTTGCGAGTCCGCCGCGCGTCGGATCCTTCATCGCGACCACGCCGTCGCCACCGGCCTCGAGCGCGCACCTGATCAAGCCGTTGAGTGGGGCAACGTCGGAGACCAGCTCGCCTTCGAGCTCCAGCGAATGCCGCAGCGCCATCACGGCGAGCCCGTGATCGCCGATCGTGCCGGTCACTATAATCTGGTCGCCGAGCGCAAGCCCGCAGTCGGGCACGACGCGGCGCGTGAAGGCCACGCCGGCTGTATTGAGCACGATTCCGTCGATCTCGCCGCGGCCCATCACCTTGGTGTCGCCGGTAACGATCGCGGTGCCGGCCTCCGCGCAGGCGGCGCTTACCGACGCCTTGATCCGTTCCAGGTCGGCGCGCGGGAACCCTTCCTCGATAATCACGGCGCAGGTCAGCGCGGCGATCTCGGTCGCGCCCATCATCGACAGATCGTTCACCGTGCCCGACACCGCAAGGCGGCCGATATCGCCACCGGGGAAAAACGGTGGCTTGACCACATATGAATCAGTCGTCATCACCAGCCACTCATCGCCCACGCGGATCGCCGCGCCGTCGTCCATCGCGGCAAGTCCGATCCCGCCGTCGGCCGGCGCTTTCGCATCGCCGACGAACACCTGCTGGATCAGCTCGCGCATCGCGCGCCCGCCGGCGCCATGCTTGAGCATCACCTTCGCGTCAGGCGCAATTCTGGACGCGCTCATGATTGCCTGAGGTCGAGTTGCCCGCCGTACTGATGCCAGATCCGGCAGGTGCCCTCGCTGCTGACCATGCACGCGCCAACCGGATTGTCGGGCACGCATTCCTTGCCGAACAGCGCACACGCCGACGGCGAGGCGATGCCCGCCATGATGTCGCCGCAGATGCAGCTTTGCGCGAGGCTCGGCGGCGCGTAGTCCCAGAGCCTGCTCACGTCGATTTTGAATCGCCGGCGCGCGTCGAAGCGCGACCATTCATCGCGCAGGCGCAGGTTGCCGTTGGGAACGTGCGCGATTCCGCGCCATCGCCCGCCCACCGGCCGAAAAACTTTCCACAGCACTTCCTGCGCGCGGCGGTTGCCTTCACGCCTGACGCATCGCGGATACATGTTCGCAACTTCGGCGCGCCGGTCGCGGATCAGTTCGAGCAGCTTCGCCAGCCCGGCCAGGATATCGAGCGGTTCGAAGCCGGCCACCACCACCGGAACCCCGTGGCGCTCGACGAAGCGCTCGAAAATCGCCCAGCCGGTGATCGTCGCGGCGTGCCCGGCGGCAAGGAAACCCTCCACGCGCGTTTGCGGCATCTCGGCCACGATTTCCATCACCGGCGGGATGTACTTGTGTGCGGAGAGTACCGAAAAGTTTGCCGGCGGTCCGCTCAGGATCAGCGCGGCCGTCGCGACCGCGGTGGTCTCGAAGCCGCTGGCGAAAAAGACCAGCTCCTCGTCGAGCTTCGCCGCGAGCTGCGCCGCCTGCGCCACGCTGTACACGACGTCGATCTTCGCGCCCGCGGCCTGTGCGTCGGCGAGCGATCGCGCAGTGCCGGGCACGCGCAGCATGTCGCCGTAAGTGGCGATTCGGACGCCATCTTCCGCCAGCGCGACCGCCTCGTCCACTTCCGGCATGTCGGTCACGCAAACCGGGCATCCCGGTCCCATGATGACTTCAAGCTGGCGCGGGAAGATTGCGCGCAATCCGAAGCGCGCGATCGCCTGCTCGTGGCTGCCGCACACATGCATCAGCGACACCGGATCGCGGCCGATTTCGCGCACCAGGCGCTCCAGCATCTCCGCCATCGCGGCCGCCCGCGCCGGATCGCGGAACTGGAGCCGGTTGCCGCCGATGTCACTCATTTTTCTTCTCGCCGGTCCCGACGATCTCGCCCCGGATGTCGGCGGCAAGCAAATCTTCTTTCGACACTGCTGCGAGCAATTGCTCGTACAGCGCAATTGTTTCCTCCACTTCAGCGGGCGGGATGCGGCAAATCGCAAAGCCGACGTGATTCATCACGTAGTCGCCCGGTTCGACCGGCTCATCGACGATATCGAGTCGCACGTTGCGGCGGATGCCGAAGAAATCGACCGTGGCAAGCAACCCATCGATCGACACCACCTTGCCGGGAACGCCTAGGCACATACCGAAACCCCTTCGCGCGTGCGCGCGTCTGCGACCATCGCCTGTCCCAGTGCGATACCGCCGTCGCCGGGCGGAACCGAACGATGCATGTAAACGTCGAAACTCCGCGCGAGCGCGGAGGCGATTCCTTCCGCAAGGCGCGCATTTTGGAAGCATCCGCCGGTCAGCACGATCGGCACTCGCCCGACGCTCGCCGACGCCGCGCGCACGACCTCGGCGGCCGCGCGCACTACAGTATTGTGAAAGCGCGCCGCGATCACGCCCGCCGGCACCCCTCCGAGCAGATCGCGAACCGCTTCGCGCACCGCCTGGCGCAGATCAACTTCCCACGGCGACGGGTTGCGATCGATCTCGAAGCGGTAGTGCGCGAGTTCGGCCGGGTCGGCAGCCCATTCCAGCCGCATCGCGACCTGGCCCTCGTAGTTCGCCTGCGAAACTCCCAACACCAGCGCGCCGAAGGCGTCGAAGTAGCGGCCGACGCCGTGCGCCAGCGGCGCATTGAATCGGTTCGCGATCATCCGGCGCACGACGGTTATGTCGCGCGGTGCGATCTCCGCGAAAAGCGCCAGGTCGCCGAGCGGCGCCGCCGCGCCGAAGGCGTCATCGAGCATCGCAAGCGCGATCCGCCACACCTTTCGAATAGCCGTGTCGCCGCCCGCGAGCGCGAGCGGACGAAAGGTCGCAAGCCGCATGAAGCCGGCGAAATCCGCCAGCAGAAATTCACCGCCCCACGCGTGGCCGTCGCTTCCATAGCCGGTTCCGTCGAACGCCAGCCCGAGCACCGGGCCGGTAAGCCCGTGCTCCGCCATCGCGCTGGCAACGTGCGCATGATGATGCTGAACTTGCACCGCCATCAAGTCGCTGCGCGAGCGCGCATACACGGTCGAGAGGTATTCGGGATGCAGGTCATGGGCGATGACCTCGGGATTCACCTCGAGGAAGCGCTCCATCCGCGCGATCGATTCCTCGAACGACTGGAAGGTGTCGAGATTTTCAAGGTCGCCGATATGCGGCCCGAGATACGCTTGGGCGCCGGCGCCGATGCAGAAAGTATTCTTGAGCTGCGCTCCGCACGCCAGCACCGGACGGATGAACGGCCGCGGGAGCGCGATCGCGCGCGGCACGTAACCGCGCGACCGGCGCATCACGGTGGGACCTCCGGCAAGCACGCGCACAACTGAGTCGTCGCATCGGGTCACGATCTCGCGGTCGTGCAAAACGAACAGGTCGGCGACCGCGCCGAGCCGCGCGATTGCCTCGTCGTTGCGATAGGCAATCGGTTCCTCGGACAGATTGCCCGAGGTCATCACCAGCGGGCGGCCGGCTTCAGCCGCTATCAAGTGATGCAGCGGTGAGTACGGAAGCATTAACCCGAGCATCGGATTATCGGGCGCAATTTCGCTGGCGAGTTCGGCGCCGTCGCGCCGTCGGACGAGAACAATCGGCCTCTCGCTGGAGACCAGGATCGCCGCTTCGGCCTCCGTAAGATCCGCCAGGCGATCCGCCTCAGCGAGATCGCGCACCATCACGGCGAGCGGCTTTTGCTCGCGGCGTTTGCGGCTGCGAAGGCGTCGCACCGCGGCGGAACTGGTCGCATCGCAGGCGAGGTGGAACCCGCCAATTCCCCTGATTGCGACAATCCGGCCCGCCGCGATCGCACCAGCGGCGGCGCGAATCGCGTCGGGTTCGGCCGCGGCTTGATCAGCGTGATCAACGTTTGGATCGAAGATGCTAAGGGCGGGGCCGCAATCCGGACACGCGTTCGGCTCGGCATGGAAGCGGCGATCGGCGACGGCTTCGTACTCGCAACGGCACTCGGGGCACATCGCGAAACGCGCCATCGTGGTAGCCGGCCGGTCGTAGGGAATGTCGCGCGTGATCGTGAAGCGCGGCCCGCAATTGGTGCAGTTGGTGAACGCGTACCGATAGCGGCGGCCGGCCGGATCGAAAATTTCGGCCAGGCAATCGCCGCAAATCGCGATATCGGGCGGAATCGCAAGCCGGCGCTCCGCACCACGCCGGCTCTCGACTATTTCGAAACGTTCGAGATGCTCGGGTGGAATCGCTTCGCAAACGATGCCCTCGATTCGCGCGGCTGGTGGCGCTGAGGCCCACAGCAGGCGCACGAATCTATCGAGCACATCGGCGGTGCCGAACGCCTCAATCGTGGCGCCCGTCGAGCTGTTCCACACCCGGCCGCGGACGCGTTCGCGACCGGCGAGCCGATGCACCCAGGGACGAAATCCGACCCCTTGAACGGTACCGCCGATTCTAATCCGCCTGCCCTCGGTGCGATCCCTGGCTGGCGCAGGATTACAGCTTGGGTGCGGTGCATCCATCGATTCAAAAGGGCTCGTCGACCAAGAGCACATAGGCGACCAGGTCCCAGGTTTCTTCGTCGTTCAAGGTGATGCGACAAACTTAGACCGCTCACCACCAGACAGCCACCAGAGATTCGGCGGGACCGGAGCATGCCGAGGGTGGCATTCGATGCCGCGCTCCACCAGCAAGCGAGCGATGTTGTCGACAGCAACCGCGGAGGTGCTGAGCACCGAGGGGCTGAAACCCTTGCCGAGATCGCACGACTCGGGAACGACGCCGACGATGATAAGTTCGGACGGGGCGTGACCAGCCAGCTTCAAGAGCGCGAGAGACTCCCGAACTCCCGGATCGTGCGCCGTCAGACGAAGCTGGGCGCGGCGCGCCACAAGCTCGTCTTCGCAGTAGATGCACAAGGTTCCCGGTTTCTCTTGCGCATGAATGGCATCTGCGATTACGACCAGGTCCGCGGCGTACAAATGGGGCGCCAGATCGAACCCCGGCGTGCCGAGGTCGAGAATTTCAACGTTCGAGCCGCATTCATACTTGCAACGAAACATTTCCACGGCCAATGGGCCAAAGCCGTCATCGCCAAGCAGAACGTTCCCTATGCCGACAACGCACGCTCGCGGGGCGCTGCCGCCGGCGCTGGTATTCATAGGACCTTCACTTGAGCGATTTCGCGGCCGCTTGCATCGAACGTGTGACACGCGCACGCCATGCACGGATCGAAGGAGTGCACGGTGCGAAGTACTTCCAGTGGCTTGGACGGATCGGCCACCGGGTTTGCAAGGAGCGCAGCTTTCGTATGGCCCGGGGACGCCCTTCTCGTCGCGGGGGCTGGCGTTCCATGTGCTCGGCACAACCGCCTGATAGTTGGAGAAAGCGCCCTTGTCGATGACAACCCAGTGCGAAAGCGTGCCGCGGGGCGCTTCATGCAGCCCCAGGCCTTGAATCTCACCCTTGGGGAATACGGGAGGATTGCAGGTGGTGTCGTCGCCTTTGAGAATGTTGTCGGTGAGCAACTTCCAGTGCTTGAGCGCCAGCTCGGAGAGTATCGCTGCGCGGATCGCGCGGGCAAGGTACCGCCCCATCGTCGATTGCAAATTCGTCCGCCGTCACATTCGGACCACGAAGCGACGAAATTCTCTTGAAAGCGTCGTCCGTCCATTTGCGCGTGAGCGGATGGCCGGAGGCGTAGCCGACGAGAATCGTCGCAAGAGGACCGACCTGCATCGGCGACCGTTGTAGCGTGGCGCTTTTACCCACGAGTACTTGCCGTCCTCCCGGAAGTCGGTGTAGTCGGGGTCGGTCTTGCCTTGCCAAGGGCGGCTGCGCGCCTTCTCCCACGTACCACGCATGCGTGACATCCTCGGCAACGGCATCGCGGATGGCTTGGTCACGCCAATTTTGAATCGGCCGCGCGGAGCCGAGATTCCCATCCATGATGACGCCACCGGGAAGATCGAATTGCGTGGCCTTTGCATCCACCGGAAGGTCTGGAACGGCAAGATAATTCGCCACGCCGCGTCCATAGCGGAACCACTCGGGGTAGGAGGCGGCGAGCAGGCAGGCATCTACGAGATAGGCCTGTTGCACGAACTGAACCACTTCCTGGAGCAGCGATTGGATCATCCCGAGGCGGTCCATATTCATCGTCGCGAGGCTGTTGAGGTTAATCGCGTTCATCACGCCGCCGACAGCCAGGTTCTGGATGTGCGGCGTTTTCCCCCCAAGAATCCCGACCACCTGGTTGGATTTGCGCTGAAATTCCAGCGCCTGCAAATAGTGAGCAAACAGAATCAAGTTCATTTCCGGGCTCAAGTGCATCGCAGGATGGCCCCAGTAGCCGTGAGAGAAAATCCCGAGCTGCCCGCTCCCAATCAAGCCATTGACCTTGTTCTGAACATCCTCGAGCGTGCGACGGGAGTTTCCCTCCCAGGCGCCGACGCCGTCTGCGATAGCGGCTGCGCGTGCGGGACTCGCCTTGGGAATGGTCGTGATGTCCACCCAATCGAGTGCGGACAATTGGTAGAAATGGACGATGTGGTCGTGCAAGGCGTGCGCGATGAGAATCAGGTTACGAATGTACTGCGCGTTGGCCGGAATCTCGAGCTGGAGCGCATCTTCTACGGCGCGCACCGAGGCAATGGCGTGGACCGTGGTGCAAACTCCACAGAAGCGCTGGGCAAACACCCAGGCTTCGCGGGGATCGCGCCCGAGCAGAATCGTCTCGATTCCGCGCCACATGGTGCAGCTCGCCCAAGCCTTCTGCACGGTGCCCCCCTCGACCTCGACATCAATGCGCAGGTGCCCTTCGATGCGAGTTATCGGGTCTATCGAGATGCGGGCCATGATGTTTCTCCTTCCAGTTCAGCCGCCGCGCGCTGCCCACGCAAAAATCTGAAACGGAATATATCGCCAATCCATCGAAACCACCAACGAATTCGCTGCTCTCCGCGGGACTCTTCACCTAGAGTGAGTGCGCGGGACGCACATCCACGACTCCCCACAGCATCGCGCGATCAACTTCGGCGTAGTTCATGGCAAGTTCGGATGGCGGCTCTCCAAAGCTTCGCAGCACAACGACCGCGTCCTTGGTCGCCGCATGGCGGACGGCCCGCGAGAGCCGGCTGCGGTAAGAAGGCTCCGCACCGTCAAGGATGTTCGACAACGAGAACGCGTCAAAGGACCCGGCAGCGCACGACTCCAGGTATGAAGCCGCGTCTCCCAGTACGAACTGAACGCGGGGCTTGTTCGGCCGGGGCTCGTCGTCAGTTTCACCCAAAAGTAGTGCCCGCGCATACGGATTCATCGCGTTCGCATGGCGAGCGAAGCCCCTCTCCAACCGCCTTCGAAGCACCGCGCCAAACCTTGCGGGTAAGAACGAAAGGAACCGCGGCGCGTATGCGATGCGCAAGATGGCGGGCGACATCAGCGCATCGAAGCCTGCACGGAACCGACGCGTGTCGAGATGGGCGCGCCAGAACGCAACCTGTGCTGTCAGATTGGAGAGCGCAAGGAAGGAACGAATGACCCCGGCGCGCCAACCCACAAGCGGCATAAAAGCGCGCGCGAAGGCCATCGCCCGCTCGGCGTCGCCAACCTCTGCGGCGGCACCTCGGACGCGGCGCTCTGCGTACGCAAGCTGCACTGGATTGATGTCGCAAGCGACGATTTCGTGCTGATCACAGAGTCGCATCGCGGTGCAGCCGGCAGACGCGATGCAAAACACACGGCCCGCGCTTCGGAACGCCTCTCGCTCGATCTCCGCGTCTTCGTACATGTGCCCGAACAGCAAGCGGTGCAGGCCACTGCGCCGGCCGAGGCGTCCGGCATGCCACTGTGTCTCCAGACTCACAATCACCGTCCCGGAATTGCGCCGCACGCCCAAGCCAGCACGAGGAAGGCCATGTTCTTCACGATCATGCCGGCAGGATCGGGAATGATGTCGCGCGACCAAAGCAACCCGTTGACATTGAGGACAACCAGCAACGTCACCTCCGCAATCGCGCAGACGCCGGGATGGATTGCGGATATCACCCACGCGGCCAGCATGACTTCGATAACGCCGAGCGCTTTGAGAAACGATCGACCGAATCGTGGGCCGAACATGGGCACCTTCGCGACAACTTGCGCTTCCAGTTGTGCGCGGCCGAAGACCTTGCACCATAGCCCCTCGTACAGCCAGACGGCCGCTACGGCGCCGCGCATGACAATTAACGGTGGGAACGTGATTGCGACGTCGTGCATGTAGCTTCCTGTAGAGGAATGCCGTTGGGCATTTAGCGTTGCGCGATTGCGGAGGCCATCGACAAACCTGAGCGAGGGAGTGAGGCGCGCATCCCGTCGAGGATATGGCGATGAAGCGCATGAGCCAGAAATCGTTCAAACGGGCGCCAGAAGCAGCGCGGCCGCAGGTACCCCCGGTAATTCGTGGTGAGCACGACCTCAGTTTGATCGCCACCGCAGGATCGGATCTCGTACGAACCGCCAAGCGTCATGACGCAGCCTTCGATCCCGAGGCGCTGCTGGGTCACTTCGAATTGCAGGAGATGGGGTGGCTCAACAACCGTGATGCGCTTCACCATATCTCCTCCCTTGTACGTACACTGGATGCTCGCCCCAACGCAGCTCTTGTCGCCTTCGGTCCGCACCGGGTTTGGCAGCAAGACACGCAGGAGCAGTGGTGGAGGCGCGGGAACATCCTCGTACGTCAGCATTCGTTGCCAAATCGTTTCGGGGCTCGCGTGAAAGCGAACCGAGGTCACGACCACGTCGATCGCGACGTTTCGCGGGAAGAGCCGCCCCACGAGGCTGAACCATCTCTGGGTAACAGGTTTCGGTCGTGGCGCCGCCGAGTTCGCGCTCGGAACTGACATGTCGCCGTTCTCACTGGTCATATGGCAGTCTCACCACTTCAGGGCCGTTCAACAGGTAATTTCCGGCGACACGGACAGTCGCGACATTGATCTTGTCAGTCTTGTCCCCGACGTGGCGTATTGCGCAGACGCTCCGCGACCAGATCGGCGAGCCGCTCGTAGTCGACTTCAGAGGTTGCCGAACCTTGCGAACTGGAGCGGAGAAGTTCAGCGGTATGGCGAGCCGCGGCGGCGAGTTCGTCGAAGAAACGAGCGTTAGCGTCCAGCAAACCCTCGGCAAGGCTGAGCGACAGTCCGGCATTACCAGCATCTTCATTAAGTCTGGCGGACAACGACTGAAACGCAGCCGCCGAAGCAGCAGCAATACTACTGAGGATCTCGGACACCACGGTGGTAGCGTTTCGAGTGGGATCAGACATAAAGCCTTCGCGCCTGGAGGATCGCTCTGCTGAAGGTTTCTTTAGATCAAACTGAGTTGCGGACTCTTTTTTTGTTTCTTCCTGCATTTTTTGCCTCGCTTTTCTGTCAGTCGCCTTCCAGACCCAACTCCAGTCTTGATAGCAGCCTCAGAAGAATTAGCGCAATCGCCACGATCAGTATCGTCCTATTGGCGGCGAATTCCCTTAGATAATGAGACAATGAAGTCTGCGGCCAAACCAACGCCGAAATGACAAGCACGCTTGCCACGAATAGAAGGCGCTTCAACGATCGAACTGTCAGAAGAAAAGATCGTTCAAGCGCGCTAAGGTTACCCTGGTAAGTTCGTCCCGTTTCGCTTAACCGCCAGGCCCATTCGATCAATTGGCGAGCAGCCGCAGGCGCATCCGAAAGCACTTCAGCCGTCAGTGCAAATGCCGAACGACCATAAACTGAGGACGCTTTTCTCAACTGCTTGACGCTTTCCTCGGCAGCGAACTCCCTGAGAACCACCGTCCAGTCGATTTGGGGATCAAGGCTGAGCATTGCACTATCGCCGATGATCATCGCCCGGTATAGGCGGGTAAGCGCGGTTGGTAAGGTGATTCCCCATCGCCGGATCGCCTTGAAAACATTCATGAGAAAAACGCCGACGCTTTTTTCTGCGGCAGTGGCCCAGGGATCCTTCGAGCTTGTGATCCATTCCGCAATAGCGGCTTTCGTGGATAGCTCAAAGCTGGTCAGATCCCTGGCTGGAAGCGGTTCCAGCATATCCACGAGAGCCTCGTACGCGCGATCGACGTCATCTTGCGCGACCGCCATGCGCAGGTTGAATTGTTGGCGCCAGGTTCGTTCATCGAGCACGCCGACTATGCCAAAGTCAACCCATCCAAGGGTTCCGCCCTTTAAGACGATCAGGTTGGCCGGATGCGGATCAGCATTATACATGCGATGTCCGATGGTCTGCTCCAGAAACGAGCGGAGCACGAGTCTCGCGGTTCGCTCCGGCGAGATCCCAAGCGCTCGCCACTCGGTGAGTCTTTTCGTGTCGTTCGACGCGACAGCGTCGATGAGTTCTTTGACCCATACACCCTCGAACCGCTCAAGGGTGATGATATTTTCATTTGATAAGTGCCTGAACACGGCCGGAGCGCGATGATCGATTTCATCCGATGCGAGAAGCTGATGCATCCGATGAGTACTGCGTGCTTCGCGTCGAAAATCCAGTTCTTCTCGGGTAAGTTCGGCTAGATCTTGAACTATGGAGGCCAGATCCACGCCCGGTATTAGCGGAATTGCCGACAAGAGCCTCAAGAAGAATAAGTCTGCTTGAAGGAGGCGGACAATACCGGGTCTTCTTACTTTTATTACTACTGAGGTGCCGTCACGCAGAGTGGCTGCATGGACCTGAGCGATGGAAGCTGAACCGAGTGGCGCAGGTTCGATCTTCGCGAATTGACTGAACAGATCCGGTCCGAGGCTGACGCGTACGATTCGCAGGATCGTGCCAGATGGCAGTGGGCGAGCCTGATCGAGAAGGTTCATCAACTCACGACAGTACTCTGAACTAACCAAATCGAAACGCGTGGCCAGGAACTGTCCGAGTTTTATAAAACCACCGCCCATGCGTTCCAGGTAGGCGCGGAGAAGCTGCGCGGCTCGCCTTCTACTAACAACGTGAAGCGTGCTGACCGCCAGGGCTAGTGGCGGAATTGTAATTAAAATTAACGTGCCTCGACCCAAAGTGAACAGGAGGCCGAACGGGCGTCGTAGCAGAAGCAGTAAGTCCAGACCGTCGTCGCGCCGCATAAAGCCTATCTGCCGCGCTGCATTCTGAGCGAGGTTACGCGATCAAGGCCGCGGCACATCAGGCCAGAAACAGGGCTGGTGGTTAAACTGGGATTTCCGTTTTGAATCTTCGATTCCAGCTCGCCTTATAGACCAAAACGGCTGCCCTTAGCAAGGTTTCAGCCAGGTTTTGAATGCGAGCCGTAATGTTTCTCCTTCTGCTCAAGCCGCCGCGGCTTGCGGCTCACCGGTCATGATCGGCAAGAGATTGATCAGCACGATGAAGCCGGCGATCTCCCCGGCCACGAACCCGCAGGTAATAAGAATCTCAGTGACGCTCGGGAAGTACGACCAGTTCGGCCCGGGCTGGAAGGCCACGAGGAAGACGTCGAAGCGGTAGAGCGCGCCGGCCAGCACCAGCAACATTGCGGCGCGGAACAGGTTGCCGAGGTCGCGCCGGCGGCGGTCCGTCGCTAGCATTACCCCTGCTATAACGAACAGCGCCAGCTCGATGAGCGACATCACGCTGTAGAGGTCGAATGCAAACAGCGCCCCTAACTGTCCGCGGATGCCAAGGTCGATCAGCCGAATGCCCAGGTACAGCCCAAGCAGCGGCAACATCGCGAAGCCCAGCCCGGCGAGCATGTCAGTCTCGGATTTGCGGCCGAGAAACTTCGAGGACAGCGCGCCTTCGATCACGACCGCCCCGAACCCCATCGCAATGCAAGAAAGGAGGAAGAGCAGCGGGAGCAGCGACGTGCTCCACAGCGGATGCAGGCGCGGCCCGCTCAGCAGCATCAGCGACCCGAGCGACGACTGGTGCATCGTCGGCAGCAGCATGCCGAGCGCGGCAAGCCACGGCAGGCTCTTCTCCGCCACTGGGAGCCCGGTATCGCCGATCCGGCGGAACAGGGAGTAGGTGCTGGTGCGCGCCCCCTCGAGGAACGCCGGCGACAACTCGAGCCACAGCACGACCGTGTAGGTCATGATGCACAAGGCCACCTCGAGCAGCACCGAGTTCAAGTTCCAATGCCAGAAGAAGGGCAGCTTGTAGGCGATCCACGGCCGGCCGACATCGATTACCACCGAGAGGCCGGCGATGGTGTAGCCGAAGGCGCTGGTGACCAATGCGGGATAGATGAGCGGGTGATACTTTCCGCGGTTGAGGATGTACACGAGGATCGCCACCGAGTAGCCGCCGCAGCTCAACGCCGTGCCGGTGACTACGTCAAATGCGATCCACAGACCCCATGGGTAGCCGTCGTTGAGCGCGGTGCTCGCACCCAGGCCAACAATGAACCGCCAGATGACGAGAATGCCGGCGATCCCCGCGAAGACCGCGAGCGCTATCACCGGCCGCGTGAAGATGCGTCCGCCGAGCGGTTGCCGGCTGACTGTGTTCGTTCATGGTTGCCCCTCCCCGGCCTTTGCGCTTTCGGACTTCCCGCGGTTGCGCAGCATCACCGCCGCGAGCAAGCCGTACAGTGCCACCGGCGCCACGAAGCCTTTGTAAATGGTGTCCTGAATCCTCCGCACTCGCCTCGGCACCGGCTCGTTGCCATACGCCGGCAGGCCGAGCTTCTCGAAGTCGACGTGCGCCAGATACAGCACCTGCGTGCCGCCCGCTTCGTGCTCGCCATACACCTTCGGCACGTAGCGGCCGGGATTGTGCGCGAGCCGTTGATGCGCATCAGCAAGGAGATCGGTGCGCTTCCCGTAGATGACTGCGCCAACCGGGCACACCTCGCAGCACGCCGGGCCCTGGACGCGGTGCCGGCACAACTCGCACTTGACCAGCTTCGGGATGGCCTTGGACCATTCGAACTTGGGGATGTTGAACGGACAGCCCATCTCGCAGTAGCGGCAGCCGACGCAGAGATCCGGATCGTAGGACACGATGCCCTTCTCGCCTTTCTTCATAGCGCCCAGCATGCAGGCGCCGACGCACGCCGGATCGAGGCAATGCATGCACTGTCGTTTGACGAATGATTGTGCGCCGGTGCTCGGGTCGCGGTAGAGCTTGATGATGTTCTTGGCGTGCTCGTTGAGGTCGACCGGCATGTCCCACAGACCGCCGGACGCACTGGTGTCCGGCGTCACGTCGTTGGCTTCGTTGCACGCCACCATGCATGCCTTGCAGCCGACGCAGCGCGTGGCGTCATACAACATCCCCACCGCGTCGGGCCGGGGCACGACGGCTGCGGCCTGCGTCTCATGCGAGCTGAGTGTAGTACCCACCATGGTCGCGGCGGCGGCGGCCATAACCTTCAGAGCTGAGCGTCTGGATATGCCCATGGGCCTACTCTTTCTTTGGTTTCGATTCCGACTCGGTATCGTCGGCCGAGCCCAGTTTTCTCGACGCCATGAGACCTGCACCGATCAGAGCGCCGCCGATCAGACCGGCCACTCCGGTGGCCACCGGACTGATGCTGCCCTGCGGCGCGTAGATCGGTGCGTAGGTCTCGGGCGGCGTCGCCTCGTGGATCTTCACGGTCTGGTACATCGGGACGCGGAACGCGAGGCTTTTCTCTGTACATCCAACGCAAGGTGCGCCGATGCCGATTGGCCACACGTCGGGAATCTCGTTGAAATGTCGCGTCGAGCATCCCGCGTATGTCTGGGGTCCCTTGCAACCCATCTCATACAAACACCAGCCTTCGCGGTGGCCGTAGTCGCCGTATTGCTTTACGAATTGGCCCGCATCGAAGTGCGGTCTTCGCGGGCATTGATCATGAATGTGGCGGTCAAACGCGAACTTGGGGCGCCTATCCCCATCGAGTTCCGGTAGCGTGCCGGAGTCGGCAAATTGCAGGACTACCCCGAGCAGCGTGTAGGGATTGGGTGGACATCCCGGGATGTTTACGATCGTCTTATCGGGCATGAGATCAGCGACGCCGACCGCACCGGTTGGATTCGGATCGGCCGACGGAATCCCTCCCCAGGAAGCGCAGGAGCCGATGGCGATTATCGCCGCAGCCTTTCCCGCCACGTCGGCGAGGACTTCCATGGCTGTCCGCCCGCCCGTCTTCATGTAGATGCCCTTATCCCCAGTGGGAATCGACCCTTCAACCACGCAGACGTACTTGCCGGCGTAATCGTGCATGGCCTGTGCGAGTGTTTCTTGGGCCTGCGCGCCCGCACCCGCCATTAACGTCTCGTGGTATTCGAGCGAGATGATGTTCAGAATCAAATCGTCCACCGCCGGGTGGGAAGTCCGCAAAAGCGACTCGGTGCAGCCCGTGCAGTCCTGAAACTCAAGCCAGATCACGGGCGGACGAATGACTTTTCCGAGCCCTTGGGCGACGGCCTCAGGCGTTTTCATATTGGTGATCGCAAGCCCGAATGGTGCGGCGATCATCAAAGAGGAGCAGAACTTCAGGAAGGCTCGGCGGCTTATGCCACAACGCGCCAGGCGCTCATCGATGGTCTCGAGAACTCTTGGGGAAACGACGCGGGGAGGAAGCATAAGATCACCACCTATGCTTTTTCGTATACCCCTTTGTGCGAACAGAAGCTATACTTATACAACGTCGGTAGATGTATCAGATCGATACACTGCCGCCACCTCCGTCGCTACTGAAAATTTCCTCTGAAATTGGAATTCGAGACGTCTGCGAGAATCGGTCTCGAGTTGATGGCTTAAGTGAGACGGGCTGCGATCCGATCCAAAAGCGGCTCAACCCGGATCGAGATCGAAAGACCTCCGAATACAGAGATCTTCAGACGACCGCGTACCGGCCGCGACGCTACCACTGGTAAGCAGGAATCCGGGACGAATCAGGCGGCGAGACGTTCGTAAACCGCTCGACTACGGAATCGGCGGGCAACAACCGAGATGACGCGCTCGAGCATAGACATGCCGGCGAGACTACGGCGGACCATCCCAAAACTCTAGAATCTTGCGATGCGATCTTTGAGATACTAGGGACCCAGATTGCATTCCGGTATCCTCCTTCACGTCCTCTGGCTCGCCCCTGAGCGCGCTGAAGAGCGCAGCTCCAAAACCGATCAACTCCTGCTGCGGTTTCTCTGGTGCGCGTCGCGGCTGACGCACTTCTCGAACCACTTGGTCACGGCCGGAAACGGCGAAGTGTCATATCCGACCAATAGCGCGCCCAGCAGCACTCCGGCCACGTTGAGGTCGGCGATCGTGAACTTGTTACCCAGGATAAAGTCGCGACCCTTCAAGTGATCGTCGAGCACCTTATCAATATGTCCGGTTCTGACTTTCGCTAAGAACAGCGCGTCATAGGAGAGCCTGCCGCATGTCGGCGAGCAGCTTGCCGAGGAAGGTGATGAACCGCGCCGCTGCGGCGCCATCGATCACGCGGTGATCGTAGGACAGTGAGAGCGGGAGCATCAGGCGCGGCGCGAACGCGCCGTCGCGAAAGACCGGTTTGTGGGCCAGCTTCGACACGCCGAGAATCGCCACCTCCGGCGCATTGATGATCGGCGTGAATGCGGTGCCGCCGATGCCTCCCAGACTCGAAACGGTGAAGCATCCGCCCTGGATGTCGGTGGGCTTGAGCTTCCCTTCGCGCGCGCGCGCCGACAGGTCGCCCATTTCGCGCGCGACCTGAAGCACGCCCTTCAGGTCAACGTCGCGCACCACGGGAACCACGAGACCGTCGGGCGTGTCGACAGCGAAACCCAGATGAAAATACTTCTTGAGGATCAGATTGTCACCGTCGAGCGACGAGTTGAACTGGGGGAACTCGGTCAGCGCGGGGACCAGCGCCTTCAGGATGAAGGCGAGGGTCGTCACTTTGATTCCTTCCTTCGAATGCGCCTCGTTGATTTCCTTGCGGAACGCTTCGAGCTCGGTGACGTCGGCCTCGTCGAACTGCGTGACGTGGGGGATCATCACCCAATTGCGCGCTAGGTTTGCCTTGGAGATCTTCCTGATGCGCGAAAGCGCCTTGGTCTCGATCGCGCCAAACTTCGCGAAATCGATCTTGGGCCACGAGAGCAGATCGAACGGTGCGCCGGATCCTCGCGCCATCGCGGCCGGATTCGTGAGGGCGTCCTTGACGAACCTTTGCACGTCGTCTCGGAAGATGCGGCCCTTGAGACCGCTACCCTTAACGTGGCTGAGATCGACCCCGAGTTGGCGAGCGAACTTCCGCACCGAGGGACTCGCATGCGGCTTCACTGCGCCTTCCAGCGCCGCCGAAGGCAGTGACGGTGATCCCGCGCCGGTCGCAGGGGCCATAGGTAGCCGAGATGGAGGCGACGCTGTGTCGGGCGAGGCTGGTGCCTTGGCAGGCTCTGTCAAGCGGGCGAGCGCCGGCGGGCGCGACGACTTGGCCTCGCCATCGGGAGCGGCGGCTTCAGCCTCGAGTACTATGATCGGCGAGCCTTCCGAAACCTTGTCGCCGACTTTTACCTTGAGTTCCTTGACCACGCCGGCCTGGGGCGCCGGAACTTCCATCGTCGCCTTGTCGGACTCGATCGCCACCAATGGATCGTCGACGCCGATTTTGTCTCCGGGCTTCACCATCACTTCGACGACCTCGACGTCCTTGAAGTCGCCGATGTCCGGAACCTTGATATCAACCAGGATTGCCATGGCTTCGAGTCAGACCGTTACCGGATTGGGCTTTTCAGGATCGAGTTTGTACTTCTTGATTGCGGCGTCAACCTTGGATGCTGGAATATGCTCTTCGTCGGCCAGAGCCTTGAGCGCCGCAAGCGCGACGTAGTAGCGATCGACTTCGAAGAAGTTTCGTAAGCGCTTGCGGTAGTCGCTGCGCGCGAAGCCGTCGGTACCGAGCACGCGATAGCGCCTCGGAACGTAAGGGCGGATCTGATCGGCGAATGCCTTGATGTAATCGGTAACCGCGACCGCCGGGCCGCGCCGATCCGCCAGGCAGGTCTCGACGTAGCTGCGTCTTTGCGGGCTGGTGGGATGCAGCATGTTCCAGCGTTCGACCTCGAGCCCCTCGCGCCTGAGCTCGGTGAAGCTCGGGACGCTCCATACGTCGGCGTCGACGCCAAAATCGTCCTTGAGAAGGTCGGCCGCGGCGATCGCCTCGCGCAGGATGGTTCCCGAGCCAAGCAGTTGAACCCGCGGAGACTTCGAGTCGCCGCCCTGCTGGAACAGGTACATGCCCTTGAGAATCCCTTCGCGCGAGCCTTCAGGCATCGCGGGATGACTGTAGTTTTCGTTCATCAGGGTGACGTAGTAGAAGACATCCTCCTGCTCCTTGAGCATTCGGCGCAAACCTTCCTGAATGATCACTGCGACTTCATACGCGAATGTCGGATCGTAGGCGACACAGTTGGGGATGACCGACGCCAGGATGTGGCTGTGGCCGTCAGCGTGCTGCAACCCTTCGCCGTTGAGCGTGGTGCGGCCGGAAGTTCCGCCAAGCAGGAAGCCGCGGCATCGCATGTCGCCGGCCGCCCAGGCCAAATCGCCAACGCGCTGGAAGCCGAACATCGAGTAGAAGATGTAGAACGGGATCATCGGCAGGTTATGAGTGCTATAGGACGTCGCCGCCGCCATCCATGACGACATCGCGCCGGCCTCGTTGATGCCCTCCTGGAGGATCTGCCCTTGCTGATGCTCGCGGTAGAACATGAGGTGGCCGGCGTCTTCGGGTTTGTAGAGCTGGCCGACCTGCGAAAAGATTCCGAGCTGGCGGAACATTCCTTCCATCCCGAAGGTGCGCGATTCGTCGGGAACGATGGGCACGACGCGGTCGCCGATGTTCTTGTCGCGCACCAGCGTGGACAGGATACGCACGAACGCCATGGTGGTCGAAATCTCCCGCTTTTCTGTGCTCTTGAGCTGTGCTTCGAAAGCGGAAAGCGGCGGCACCTCGAGCGAAGCCGAGCGGCGGCGTCGCTGAGGAATGCCTCCGCCAAGCGCTGCGCGGCGCTCCTTGATGTAACTGATTTCGATGCTGTCGTCGGGCGGCCGATAAATCGGAACTTCGGCGATCTGGTCGTCGGGCACCGGGATCTTGAAGCGATCGCGAAAGGCTTTCAGCTCCTCGAGACCCATCTTCTTCTGCTGATGGGTGATGTTCATGCCCTCGCCGGCCGCGCCCATTCCATAGCCCTTGATGGTTTTGGCGAGAATCACTGTGGGCTCTCCGCGATGACTGACGGCAGCCGCGTAGGCGGCGTAAACCTTCAGAGGATCGTGGCCGCCGCGCCTGAGCTGCCAGACTTCCTGGTCGGTCATACCGGATACCATGTCGAGCAGTTTGGGATACCTGGCGAAGAATTCCTGACGCACGTAGGCGCCATCACGCGCTTTGAAAGCCTGATATTCACCGTCGACGCACTCTTCCATCCGCTTGCGGAGCAATCCGAGCTTGTCTCGCGCCAGTAGCGCGTCCCAATTGCTGCCCCATATGACCTTGATGACGTTCCATCCGGCGCCGCGGAAAACCGCTTCGAGTTCCTGGATGATCTTGCCATTGCCGCGCACCGGACCGTCGAGGCGCTGAAGATTGCAGTTTACGACAAAGATCAGGTTGTCGAGGCGCTCCCGCGACGCGAGCGAAATCGCGCCCAGCGATTCGGGCTCGTCCGTCTCACCGTCGCCTACGAAGCACCATACTTTTCGGTCGTCGGCGTTGCCGAGGCCGCGCCCCTGCAAGTACTTCATGAAACGAGCCTGGTAGATCGCCATCAGAGGACCGAGTCCCATCGATACCGTGGGAAATTGCCAAAAATCCGGCATCAGCCACGGGTGCGGATACGACGACAACCCCTTGCGATCGACCTCGCGGCGAAAGTGGAGCAGCTGCTCCTCGCTCAGGCGGCCTTCGACAAAGGCCCTGGCGTAGATACCCGGCGATGAATGCCCTTGGATATAAATGGCGTCACCGCCGTGGTTTTCGGACGGCGCCCGCCAGAAGTGATTGAAGCCAACGTCGTAGAGGGTCGCGGCCGACTGGAAGGTCGCGATGTGCCCGCCCAACTCCGAGGATTCCTTATTGGCGCGCACCACCATCGCGACCGCGTTCCATCGAACGATCGAGCTGATACGCCGCTCGATCTCACGATCGCCCGGATAGCGCGGCTGGCGGTCGGTCGGGATCGTGTTGACGTACGGCGTATTGGCGTTGTAGGGCAGGTAGGTGCCCTTCTCTCGTGCCTTCTCGATGAGATTCTCCAGCAGGAAATGAGCGCGAGCGACGCCTTCCGCGTCGATTACAGCTTCCAGCGAGTCGAGCCATTCGGCGGTTTCTTCAGGATCTAAATCTTGAAGCGTTTCCATGATTCTCCAATTCTACTGACGCGCGACACTGTGAACGTCTTCACTATGGTAAGCAGGGCAACATCAATATGGGCGCAGTAGGCCGAAATTTCTTTACCACGGCGTCGATGGTCAGAGCGGCCCCGTAACTAGACATCCCGTGAGCCTACAGTGGGGCTGGCTTGCCTCGAAGGCAAGCCGGCCCCACCCGACGGCTGGAAGCGTCATTAAACAGAAACCGGTGTCGCAACCTTCCCGTGTAATACCAGCACGGGGCAAGGAGCTTCGCGGATGACATGCTCAGTGACACTGCCCAAAACGAAATGCTCGAATCCAGTGCGTCCGTGTGTAGCCATCACGATCAAGTCTGCTCCGAGCTCCTGAGCTGCTCGTACGATATCAATATCGGGCACCCCCGTTCTGACATCGATTACATATTGCACTCCAGACTTCAGGGTGTTGTGGACGATCAGCGCGAGCTTGGCTCTGGCTTCCTTCTCCCAGCGTGGATTAGCATCAAACGGAAGCGGAACGTCCATATCCTGCGTAGGCACTCTAGCGATGTGCAGTACGTAGAGTGTGGCGTTGCTTTCGTCTGCAAGCGCACTCGCCAAGAGCAATGGAGCCGTTGAATTTCCATCGAATTCAAACGCGCACAATATCTTGCTGTAATTCAGCATAGCTTCCCTTCGGGTGTGGAGCTCTGTTGCAAAGTGTACTTTCGCTGCGCTTTCCAGCGGTTTCCCGGGCGAACGAGAAACCCATTACTATGAACCTGCGTGCGATCTCCGACTTCAGAACTTCCCGCCTGTGATTTGTGCTCATTAAAACTGAAAATGGCTCTGGAGTAAGACCGGCGGCCGAGCTCTGAACTTCTCTTGATAAGTAGATTACCCATTGAACTTCGCGCCAACTTGCCACCCTCAGGATATTGCCCCTAGAATTCCGCTAGCGATCGGCCTGTTGCTCTATCCACCGCTGCCTTGGTGATAGAGAATCCATAGAGGGCGTCGGCATAGGCAGCATCGTCATAAGTATAGTTACGTTGCGCATCTTCCAGTTCGATAATACTTGTCAGCCCTGCTTCATAGCGCTTCTCCGCGAGTTCCAGTTCCGCGCGCGAGGCAGCAAGTGTCTTTTCCGCGCGCATGATGCGCTGAAGAGAAGCCTGCCAATTGAGAAGCGCCGTATGAACCTGCGAAATTATTTCCTGCCGCAGGTCTTCGATCGCGCGAAGGATTGCGTGCTGCCGATACCTGGTCTCTGCAATTTGATCATTGGTAAGAAAGCTGTTGAAGATTGGCCACGTGATTACTATCCCGGCGTTGAAATTGTTTGCGGCAGGAGTCCCGGTGCCCAACGCCGCGTATCCTCCTACCGCATTGACACTAGGATAATAGTCACTCTGGTACTCGACGATTCTAGCGCCCATCGCTTTTGCCTGATCCTGCAGCGCCGTCAGGTCGGGTCTGGACCGAAAAGCGGTGTCCAGCAAAAGCTGCAATGAATCCTTAACCGGATAGTAAGTTAAGATGTCTGCCGGTTCGTATGCAGGGGCCGAATCGCTCAGCCCCAAGGCATTGTCGAGGGCAACCTTTGCATCTGCGTGATCATTGCGCGCATCAACGAGATGCAATTGCGATCGCTCGACTTCGGCTTCCGTAACGTAGGTATCCAGCTGGGGCCGCAGACCAGCATTAGCCTTAACCTGGGCCTCATGCAGGTGATACTGGCGCTGCTCCAGTGCTTTTTCGTAGACCCCGATCAATCGTTTCGCCTGCAGCAATCCGAAGTATCGTTGAGAGACTTCGAAGATGAGATCAAGCTCGGTCAGCTGTTGATCGGCGGCGGCGGCAGCGGCCTCAAACTGGCGCTCCGAAACAAATCCATGTCGCCGGCCGAAGTCGACAAGAAACTGTGATAGGGCGACGCCTCCCATGTAGTTATTGCTGGTGTCCGAAGTTTGCGAAGCATCATTTGAAGGCAGGTTGTGATTTGATCCAGTTAGTCGCGGAAACGCTCCGTCTGGATTGTAGTAACTTGCATTGCCGATCCCATTGTCGGTGCTGCGCAAATATTGTGCGACGCCAAACAGCTGCGGGCCCAGGTATGATCGCGCCTGACCGATCTGCTGCTGCGCGGCGCTGGTGTTGTCCTCGGCTTCCTGGAGTCTCGGGTGATATTTCAGAGCGATCGCGATAGCCTGCTTGAGCGTCAACTCGGAGCCCGGCGGAATTGGCCCTCCGTTTGAGTTCGTCGGCTGGGATTGAGCCGTCAGGAGAGAAGTCGACTGGTTGATAGGAGAGGGCGCCCCTGCCGACCAGTTCTTTCCTGGCGCCACTGGGGTCGCGGTAGCAGACGCCGCAACTTGCGTATCATCGAATAATGCGGCAGTAGGACCCGCTGCGTTGGCGACTCGATGCGCCGAGAGAAGCACGCATGTGACAAAGACCAAAACTCGCGAAGATTGCATTGTTAGATCACCTGCCCGTTCCATCTTCGAATTCAGGTTGACTGTATGCTTGCTTCGGCTCAGTCGGAGCTTTGAGCCGACGCCGATGTAGCCTGCACGTCTCCATTCTGAATCCGACAATCCACCTGCTGTCCCGGAGTGAGGGTGTTGCTGTAGGTTGCGACTACCAGTGAATTGGCGGAGAGGCCCGAAATTATTTCGATATAGGCGCCATTGTTAATCCCGGTTTTGACCGGAACTCGGCAAGATGGGTTTTGTTCACGACCAATAGGTGCGCTGAATCACCCGAACCATGAATTGCTGAGGCCGGGATACTCAGAGCGTGGGGATGCCGCAGCAGCTCGATAGTGACGTGCGCATAGCTTCTGGGATAAACCAAGCGCTGCGGATTATCTATGTCGACCTCGGTCAGCATTGTCCGGGTTGCGAGATCGAGCGACGACGCATATCTGGCAACCGTGCCTTTGAATACTCGATCGGGAAATTCCTCGAAACGCAAAGTCGCTGGAGTACCATGATGAATGAACGGATATGAAGCTTCTGGAACGTAGATATAGATACGCAATTTATCTATGTCGGCAAGCGTGAGGATCGGGCCGCCACCCTCGCGGTGGCCTCCGGCTCCTTCGGTAGCTCCCGGAGAGATCAACCCCGAGGTCTCGTCGACTCCGATGTCACCGCCGCCGGCGCGGATCAGCGCCCCGGGATCGGCGAATCGGCCCGTGATTACTCCGTCGAAAGGGGCGATGATTTTTGTATATCCGAACATAGTCTGCAAAGTCGCGACCGCGGCCTGAGCTTCGCGATATTTGGCATAAGCCATATCGACATCTTGCTGTGAGATTAACCGTGAGTCACTCTGCTGAACCTTCCTCAGACGATCGTAGGTTATACGCTCGATTTCGAGGCTCGCCTGCGAGCGCATTAGGTTCGAGCGCAGTTCCGGTACTTCGATTTCGGCCAGTACTTGACCCGCCTTCACCGAGTCACCTTTGTCAACGCTGATACTCTTCAAGTAGCCTGTGACCTTCGAGTGAAGCGCCGCTTCGTAAAAGCCCACGACATCGCCTGGTAATTCAATACTGCTGGATATATCCCCTTGGCGTGGATGGACAACGTCCACTATCGCTCGTTGAGGAGTGGTCATTGGAATGACAGGCCATCGCAGCCACCCGCCCAGAAAAGTGCGATCGATAAAATAACTGTTAGCGTCCGACCAATGGTCCTCACTACTTTACCTCGCTATCGTCGCGGATCACGCTGAGTAGCATTTGCGATAAGACACACTCACGCGAGCGACAGACCGGTTGTCTGTCGTTGCTCTGTTGGAAAAAGCATGTACATCGTCTTCAGTTCTCATCGGGCGTCTGCACGGCCGCTGCCTGTTGGATTCGCCGATAGAAGAACTCATAAACGCAAGGGACGAGGAAAAGCGTGAGTGCAGTGGAAACGATGAGACCGCCTATGGCCGCCCTTGCCAGAGGAGCTGAAGCTTCGGATCCTTCGCCCAGTTTCAGCGCGATTGGCATGAGACCACCCACTGTCGCCAAAGCAGTCATCAAAATTGGCCGCATTCTTATGCGCGCGGACTCGACCGTGGCGCGTCTTAGCTCCTGTCCCTGGCGACGTCGTTGATTGGCGAAGTCGACGAGCAAAATCGAATTCGACACAACGATGCCGACCATCACGATGATTCCCATGAAGGACTCGATGTTAAGCGTGGTTCCCGTTGCCCACAACGTCCAAATGACTCCTATCAATCCCATCGGGACCGCGAACATAATAATGAGCGGGTCAAGGAAAGACCGAAATTGAGCCACCATCACCAGGTAAAGTAGAACCACTGCCAATGAGAGTCCGAAACCAAAACTGGAGAAGGACTTCCGCATCGAGTTCACCGCGCCGCGGTACCTAACAGAGACCCTGGAGGCATCTTCATCTTGCTAACTTCGCCTTGGATCTTCTGCTGCGTGCCACCCAGATCTTCGGTGCTGGGCGCGACGAGCAGATCGACAACACGTTGAATGCTGTAATGATCGGCTTCGGAAGGGTGGAATTCGGGAGAAATCGACGCCACATCTCGCAGCAGGAGGCTTTGCGCGTGCCCGTTTTCCTTGTTTACGGTCTCGATTGGAATGTTCTGCAGCACCTCCAGAGAATCAAAGCCCTTGTCGGCGCCTGGATACTGTACCGTGAGAAAGTAGTCATCTTTGTTTGCGCGATCGATCCAGATCGATGGCTTGATATGCAGGTTTGAATCGAGTGCTGTGATCACGTTCGATATGACCTGCTCTTGCGCGACGCCGAGTCGCGCCGCTCTTACCCGGTCGACCTGTATGTTTAACGTCGGATAGTTTAACTCCTGTTTGATGAAACTCTGCGAAACCTCCGGCATACGATTGATCTTATCTTGAAGTTCCTTTGCCGTCTTATCGAGCTCGCTAAAGGTGTTACCGGCAAACTGAACATCGATCGGGGCCATCATTCCGAGATTGAGAACCGAGTCGACTATGCTCCCGGAGGAAAACAGGGTCCCGGCGTCCGGAAGTTGTGCAGGGAGAAGTCGCTTCAACTGGGCTACGTAGTAGCGAGTCGGACGCCGATGACCGGACTTGAGCGCAACCTGAATGAAACCTGAATCCGGGGCCGCGTTAGGTGAGTAAATCGCGGATATACTGGGAGCAATTCCGATATTCGAAACAACCGTGTCGATCTCGTCTGGCGGAATCACCTTGCGGACGATGACCTCGATTTGACGCGCCATATCAGTAGTCAGTTCGATACGAGTACCGGCTGGCGCGCGAAAATTGATCGTGAAGGTTCCGGCATCGGTCTCGGGAAATAACTCGGTACCGAGACGCGGATACATCGCGAGACTGACGACGAATAGAACCGTAACCCCGGCGATGACCAGAGACTTATGGTCCAGCGCATTTTCAAGAAGACGCTCGTAAGTGGAGGCGAAGCGCTCATACGCGCGATTGAAGATCGCAAATATAGTGGATGCTTGGCCGTGCTCCACCGCGAGCGCGCGTTCGCTGGTGAGAAAGCGAGCGCAGTAGAGCGGTATTATGCTCATAGAGACCAGATACGAGGCGGTCATCGATGACACCACCGCCAGCGCCAGCGCACCGAACAGATACTTAGCGACTCCAAACAGAAACATGACTGGGAAGAAGACGATGCAGGTAGTAATGAGTCGATGCGAGAACTGGAAGGGCGACTTGCTCGGCACCTTCCCGTGCCGCCGCGTGCGGTTCCTTGCCTTCTGCCAGATGGCGCTTGATGTTCTCGAGCACAACCACCGAGTTATCGACCAGTCGGCCTATTGCAAGCGCGAACCCGCCAAGGGTCATGATGTTGATGGTCGAGTTATTGATAAAGAGACCGAATCCACCGGCCAGAATGGAAAGTGGAATGGACAGGAAAATCACAAAGGTCGATCGGAAACTACCGAGAAATATGAGAATCACGAGCGAGGCCAGAACCGAACCGAATATAGCCTCATGTTCGAGACTAGCCACCGCTTGCCTGACGTAAATGGACTGGTCGAAGATAGTTTTCAGTTTCATCCCGGCCGGAAGGTTGAAGACCTTAGGAAGCAGTTGCTTGATGCCGTCCACCACCGAAATGGTATTCGCGCCGACCTGACGGAGAACCGGGACATATACCGACGGTTGCCCGTTAATCAGCACCTTGTTGTATTGAATCTGGGATGAGTCGTCGACCTTCGCGACATCATCGATCAGCACCGGTGCCTGACCACGTCCGATCTTCACGGGTATCTGGCCGATATCAGGCACCTTTGCGATCATGCTGTTCGAGTAGATGTAGTAATCCTTGGAGCCGATCTTGACGTCGCCTGCGGGCAGAATGAGGTTGGACGTGTCGAGCGCATGGACGACGTCCATCAACGACAAGCCACGCGCTTGCAGCGCCTGCGAGTTTGCATACGCCATCACCTGGCGAAACCTGCCGCCGAAGGGAATCGGTATCGACGCGCCAGGCACCGTGGCGAGCTGGTTGCGAACGTTGTAACGGGCTTGATCCTCGAGTTGAGTCTCGTCGTAGCCCTTACCCTCAAGCGTAACCAACACGACCGGCAGAGAAGACGCGTCATACTGCAGCACCAGCGGCGGGAGCGTGCCCGGCGGCATGATTCCGAGGTCGGCCATCGCCAGGGTCCCCATCTGCGCCGCCGCAGCCTCGATGCTGGTGCCGGGCTGAAAGAACACTTTGACAATGCTCACGCCCGACAGCGAACGCGACTCGATATGCTCAATGTTGCTGCCCAGCGTAAAAAATCGCTCGTAGCGAAAAGTTATGTTATCTTCCATGTCGAGCGGCGGCATGCCCTGGTAGAAGGTAGCCACCACAACCGCGGGGATTTTAATGTCCGGAAAGACATCCACCGGCATCTGCGTAAACGCGGTTGCACCCAGAATGACGATCACAAGCGCTCCGACAATGATTATGTACGGATTGCGCAGCGAGAAACTTGGCACGATGCAAACTCCCAATCCCCGGCTAAGTGCTTGCGCCGGTGGATTTCAAACTTGACCACAACCGCCCGCGAACACTTGCTCGCGTGCTAGCGAATCACGAGTGCAAAGTTTGCTTAGAGCGGATCTTGGCTTTCCGCGCGCGAGGGGAGCAATTTGTACCGTCTTACTGTCGTTCGTACGGGAGGAGGCGTAAATCTGAATCTCAGTAATGGTGTGGCGGCCTGATCCTCCGAAATAAGCCTCAGATCCTGCGGCAATGGAACGCCATTGGCTTCATAGCCTGCCTTGAGATCGGGCAGACGTGACGAATTATCGGTGAACCGCTGTGAGCCGCTGAGAGTTGTGCCCTCGATAGATCCGCAGGAGAGGCGTACGTGCGGATGCTGCAATCGAGGCGTGAACGCCACCACGCTCATCGCGACAAGAATCGTGGCAACCAATCGCAAATGTCGACGCGGCAGCATTACTCGGAACCGTATTTTAACCTACCACAGCTTGAATGCAAGGGGAGGTCGATTCCTTTGGCGTTCGCGAAGATTCCAGATTCAGCAATCGACGGTTTGTAATGCGTTCGCTGCGGAGTCAGCGCGCAAACGTTTTGTCGCGAACCGCATGCCTGCGTCCGCGCCTGGTACATCGTCAAAATTGTTTCATGTAGGGCTCCTTTCATTGCAGGCTCGCACAGATGTCAAAATTGGAGTACGAACTAATAGAAGGTCTTCGCAATAAGGGCGGAAATAGAAAACTGTGGTGCGGTGGTTCAATTTGAATTAAAGGAAACTTTGAATCGTCAAGCTGCTGTAGCCGATATGTTGACAATCCGAGCCGGAAGAGCGCCGCAAGTGCTACGAATGACCGTCGCGGCACTGCTGCTTTTCTCCTGCGCCCGAGTGATTCGACCGCTCGCCTCGCGGACCGCCAGCACATCTACTCAAGTCGCGGTCCGTTACCTGCAGGTCACTCGGAACGTTGCACTCGAAGTTGGCGTTTCCGGCGCAAAGCTGATTCGCCCGTCAGTCTCACGATTTCGCGAGGTGCTGGTCGCTCCCGTTCAGGCCCCGAGCGCTTTCCAAGCCAATCAATCCCGTCTTTTCGTTCGCATCTGGCCCGAGCTTCGGCGGTCGTTCCTTCGCCGTATCCTGCCCGCGGCGTCAGACGCCGGTCACTGATTCAATAGAACTTCCAGTTCTCGCACCGCTGAAAAGGTAAGACCCTTTTCGCGAGTGTCTGTGCTCGTCTGAAACTATTGTGACCGCAAAACGCCGATATGCTTCATCGCGAGCATGCGGTGGGAGAATTTGATCATGAACAGGATATATAGCGGCGAGCGGCGAGCAACCGACGTCGGTTCTCGACATTCCGCATCCTCCACCATTGTCAGATCGACGCTCCGTAATAGAGTGATGAAAAAACTCTTAATCGATCTACGCGATCTGGAATTGCGAAAAATCCGAGCACTCGTCCATGACGAGACGGTGCTGGCTATACAAGCTCCCGGCGACGAGCTGGACCAGGCTCGCCGGGATGGAGATCTCGAATTTCATGTGAGCCTGCTTGAACTCTCTGAAAGGCGGCTTGCGGCTATCACATCTGCGTTGGTCCGCCTGGACGACGGTCGCTTCGGCATCTGTGAAGAATGCAAAGAGCAGATTTCGCTGCCGCGCCTGCAATCGGTACCTTTCGCCCCCTATTGCTTTGATTGCCAGAAGGAGATGGAGGCGGCTTCGTGCCGCGCAAGCTCTCGAATCCTTCCGCCTGCGTGGTCAACGAATCTTTTTGACCCGTATCAGCCGGAATTCGAGCATGCTGGTAAAACGGCAGACAATACGGAAGGCAGTAGCGTTACACCACTGCGCGGCCGACAACCTTGAGCGAGCGATGATCTGGGCATCAACCATAGTAGGGAACACTCACGGCACGGCAGATGAAAGGTACGCAGGTGCAAGGAGTGGCCGAAGCTACGGCGGCTCCGGGAGAGAACCCAGTGGATACGAGAAAACAAAAACAGAACTGCTGGGCAATTGTTCTGGCCGGCGGCGAGGGAACGCGGTTGGCAGATTTCAGCTGCCGGATTGCAGGCGAGAAGACGCCCAAGCAGTTCTGTCGAATTATGGATGACCAGTCGTTAATCGAGCAGACGCGACGACGTGTCGAGCTCGCGATTCCGCGGGAGCGGATCTTCTATACGCTCAGCCGAAGCCACGAACGTTACTACGTTCCGAATCTCCTAGCCCTGATGATTAGCACGGTGCCCGAGCTGTACGATCTATTCGCAGAATTTAGTGGAACACTCGGCACTGAGTTCGAAACTGAGGCTGTCGAGAAAATATACCGGGCTATCGCACCGGTAGATTTCTGCAAAAGTGTGCTGAGCGCTCACGCAGGCTATGATGTGAGTGTACTGCCGGTCTCCGGGCTTTATTGGAACGATCTAGGGAACTCGTCCCGCGTACTCGCGACCATCGCCCGCCTCGGCTTGAGACCCAAGTGGATGGCACAGTTTCCTTGAAACTAGATGCTCCTCTGAAGGCTGCCTATGGCGACGGGTGCGGCTCTGATCCGCATCCGTCGCCAAAGTTGACCATCAACGCCGCCCGCCTCATGCAAGATCAGTAGAATGGTGGATGCTACGCGAGTTGCCAACCGAAGGACTGACGAGCATCGAGGCTACAGCCCGCCTCGAAAAATTCCGGCCTAACGCCGAAGCGGAGAAAAAGCCACCTCCGTTCCTGGCGCTGCTCGGCAAGTTGTGGGCTCCGGTACCTTGGATGCTTGCGGCGACGATTGTTTTCGAACTTGGCCTGGGCAAGTTCGTGGAATGCATCGTCATTGCGGTGATGCCGGTGTTCAATGCCTCGCTGATTGGCGGACTTCCTGCTTCGGCTCCGATGACGGCAATCAGTACGCCATCGGCTGATGATCTCTGTATCGGAGGGTTTTCGATCACGATGAGGGGGATGGCCGTATTGCCGTTCTGATTGCAGCCCGTCTCACTTAAGTGCATCAATTCGATAACTATTATCGCCGCCGCTAAAATTCCGGTTCGGATAGAATTTGCGGAACGCGGATCACGATCATGCGCTATGGCTTTGTCATCGACCAGGACCGCTGCATCGGATGTCATGCATGCACGGTGGCGTGCAAGGAAGAGCATAACGTTCCGATTGGCGTTTTCCGCACCTGGGTCAAGTACATCGAGAAGGGCGAGTTTCCCGACACCTCGCGCCACTTTGGCGTGCTGCGATGTAACCACTGCGACGCCGCACCGTGCATCGAGATTTGTCCCACCACGTCGCTCTATCGGCGCAGCGACGGGATCGTTGACTTCGACAGCGAGCGATGCATCGGCTGCAAATCATGCATGCAGGCTTGTCCATACGACGCTCTCTACCTCGATCCCAACAGCAACACGGCGGCAAAGTGCAACTACTGCGCGCATCGCATCGAGCGCGATCTGCAACCCGCATGCGTCATCGTCTGCCCCACGCAGGCGATAATCGCTGGCGACCTCGACGACTCGCACAGCAATGTCAGCCGAATCATCGCGACGCAGGCCGTGAGCGCTCGCAAACCGTACAAGAACACCGAGCCGAAGCTATTTTACGTCGGAATCGACGCCGACCTGCTTCAGCCGACCACGCCGGCGCGCCAGCAAAGTCACTTATGGTCGGATCAGCAGCCTGGCGAAACGGGTTACGCCCTGGCCGCGACCGACGAAGTGAAACGAGACGGCGGTGCGTCGCGAGTGGTTTACGACGTCGCGCATCCAGCGCCCTGGGGGTGGAAGATTGCGGCTTATCTGTGGACCAAGGCGATCGCTGCCGGCGTGCTGATCGTCGCGGCAATGTTGTTCGGAGTCGGTACCGAAAACGAGCGCGCGCTGATTGGTATCTCGAGTCCGATCGTTGCGATGATCTTCACCGGGCTGACCGCGCTGCTTTTGATTTTCGACCTTAAGCGGCCCGATCGTTTCTATTACCTGCTCACCAAGCCGAATCTGCGATCGTGGGTAGCAATCGGCGCGTACATACTAATCGCATACGGTGGACTTTCGTTCGTCTGGCTATTCACATCGATTCTCGCCGGAGCACCGTCCGGAATCATAGTATATCCCGCCGCCGCTTTTGGAATTGGTTCGGCTGGCTATTCCGCTTTCCTCTTCGCGCAAGCCAGGGGACGCGACCTGTGGCAGAGCCGGCTCTTTCTGTGGCAGTTGTTGTCGCAGGCGATCGTCGCGGGTGCGTCGGTCCTGATCATTCTGGCCGCAGTGGAAAGCAGCAATCTCGGGACGACGGGGACACTCGATGAAATACTGGCTATTTCTATATTAGTCAGCCTCGCGATCGCGCTGGGCGAGTTGTTTTTTGAACGCCTAAGCGAGGATGCGAAGTTGGCGGCCGATCTAATGATCAGAGGCGAACTTCGCCGGCGGTTCTGGCTGGGCGCGATCGGCCTGGGCCTGATGTTGCCGTCGGTGCTGGTGGTCGCGGGGCTTTGCACAGGTGTCTTGACGGCGCCGGCAGTGTTGGCTGCCGTATGCGCACTCGCAGGCATATGGATATTCGAGTCGATATGGATAGAAGCCGGGCAGGCCGTTGCGCTGAGTTAGCTACAGAGTATTGCGATGAGTACTAACCCGGAGCCCTTGAATCCTGCCGCGAAGGATCTCGATCCGCCGGCGAACGGACTGGCGAGCTATCCTCCGCCCTCGCAATGGGAAGATTGGATCGAGTTCGATCCGGCGCATTGGCCGCGGAAGGTCGAGCGCCGGTATTCGATCGTTCCTACGATATGTTTCAACTGCGAAGCTGGATGCGGCCTGCTCGCCTACGTTGACAAGGATACTCTCAAGATTCGCAAGTTCGAAGGCAATCCCGAGCATCCCGGCAGCCGTGGCCGCAACTGCGCCAAGGGTCCCGCGACGATCAACCAGGTCAACGATCCGGAGCGAATACTCTATCCGCTCAAGCGCACCGGCCGGCGCGGCGAGGGAAAATGGGAGCGCGTGAGCTGGGACGAGGTGCTCGATGATCTGGCGGCGCGAATCCGAAAGGCTATTGTCGAAGGACGGCGCAACGAAATCGTTTACCATGTCGGCCGGCCCGGCCACGAGTTGATATACAATCAGCGCATACTACATTCGTGGGGAATCGACGGACATAATAGTCATACTAATGTATGTTCGGCCGGTGCGCGTACGGGATATGCATTCTGGCACGGCGCCGATCGTCCGTCGCCGGATCACGCCAATGCGCGTTTCATTTTGCTGTTGAGCGCGCATCTCGAAGCGGGTCACTACTTCAATCCGCACGCGCAACGAATAATCGAAAGCAAGCAGCGTGGCGCGAAGATCTGCGTCATCGATACGCGCCTGTCCAACACCGCCAGCAAGGCGGACTACTGGCTATCGACGTGGCCCGGCACCGAAGCGGCGGTGCTGCTCGCGATGTGCAACGTGGTTCTTCAGGAAGATCTCTACGACGCCGAATTTTTGCGGCGATGGGTCAACTGGGAGGAGTATCTTCGCGAGGAGCATCCCGCTCGACCGCTTCGATTCGACAGCTTCATCGCTGCACTGAAGGAGCTTTACGCTCCCTACACTCCGGAGTTCGCCGAGCAGGAGTCGGGTGCGTCTGCCACCGTGATCGTGGAAGTCGCGCATGAGGCCGCGCGCGCAAAATCCGCGCTGGCGACACACGTGTGGCGCAACGCGGCGGCGGGAAATCTTGGCGGATGGCAGGTGGCGCGGGCCCTCGAATTTCTGGTCGTGTTGATGGGCGCCGTCGGCGCGCCCGGCGGCACCAATCTGAATACTGCCAACAAGTTTGTGCCGATGCCCCCGATGATTCCCGCGCCGCCGAATGTCTGGAACGAAATGATGTGGCCCCGCGAATTTCCGATCGCGTTCTTTGAAATGAGTTTTCTCATGCCTCATTTCCTGCGGGAAGGCCGCGGCAAACTGGCCGCGTATTTCACCCGCGTGCACAATCCGGTGTGGACGGATCCGGACGGTATGAGTTGGATAGAGGCGCTCAGCGACGAAAGCAAGGTCGAGCGGCACGCGTGTCTGACGCCGATTTGGAGCGAGACTGCCTGGTTCGCGGACTACGTGCTGCCGATGGGCCACGCGTCGGAACGGCACGATTTGCTCAGCCAGGAAACGCATTGCGCTCGATGGATCGGATTTCGGCAGCCCGTGCTCAGGGTCGCGCTTGAAAAAAAAGGGCGGAAGTTCGCGACCACCTGGGAGGCGCATCGCGAGGCGGGAATCGGCGAGGTCTGGGAAGAAGACGAATTCTGGATCGAGCTTTCCTGGCGAATCGATCCCGATGGCGCACTCGGCATCAGGAAGAACTTCGAATCGCCGTATCGCGCCGGCGAGAAGTTGACGCTCGAGGACTACTACCGCTGGATATTTGAGAACAGCGTGCCGGGCTTGCCCGCGGCGGCGCAGGCCCAAAAAATGACGCCGCTGGAGTACATGCGCAAGTATGGAGCTTTCCTGGTCGAGGACAACGTCTATCGCACGCACGAAAACGGCATCGACCACGCAAAGCTCGACGGCGCGGCGACTAATCCGGCCACCCACGTGATCGAGCAAGGGGGCGAAGCGGTAGGAGTCGAAATCGACGGCGAGAAGTACGTCGGCTTTCCGACGCCGTCGCGCAAGCTCGAATTCTATTCGAAGACTCTCAAGGAGTGGAAATGGCCGGAATACTCAGTTCCCACCTACATCCGCAGCCATGTGCATCGCGACAATATAGATATAACCCGCGGCGAGATGTTGCTATTGCCGACGTTTCGGCTGCCCACCTTGATTCATACTCGATCCGGCAATGCCAAGTGGCTATACGAAATATCTCATAAGAACCCGGTCTGGATACACACAAAAGACGCACAACGATTTGGTTTCGAGACCGGAGACCTGGTCAAAGTGCATACCGAGATCGGCTACTTCATCGACAAGCTGTGGGTGACGGAAGGAATTCGGCCGGGAGTGATCGCATGCTCGCATCATCTTGGGCGTTGGCGCCTCGAGGAGAACTCCGGGGGTGAGCGATGGTCCACGGCGCTGGTCGATCTCAAGCAACGGTCGCCGGGAAAATGGATGATGCGCCAGATTCACGGCATCAAGGCGTTCAAGAGCGAGGATCCCGACTCGGAGCGCGTATGGTGGGAAGATGCGGGCGTGCATCAAAACCTGGTATTTCCGGTGCAACCTGACCCCGTCAGCGGGCAGCACTGCTGGCATCTGAAGGTGCGCGTCGAGAAACCGGCGCCGGGCGACCGCTACGGCGATATTTTCGTAGATACGAACCTCGCGCACGAGGTGTACCGGCGCTGGCTGAAGATGGCGCGGCCCGCGCCTGGTCCGGGCGGCCTTAGACGGCCGCTATGGTTGAGCCGCGTGTATCGACCTGCCACTGAGGCATTCTATTTGCCTCAAGAAAATTAGCGCGGGAAATATCCCACATAGTAAGAATGATGGGACGACTGCGCCAAGTGAGTAAGCAACGTCCCGGGTAAAGATTTAAGCTCGAGCGTGTACGCCCTTAGCCGGCTGACAGGAGGCGGATAGCTTCCGCGCGGCCCCATTCCACTTCAGCGCGATGCCGATTTGCCATCGCCGTCAGGTAGTCGTGTATGGCGCCGTCTGCGGGGGCTAGTGCGAGCGCGACTTCGGTTTTGCGCGCGGCCCATTCCTGACCGCGGGACATCAGGTTCAGGCGATCGCGAATCGACTCGAGCGCGGCGACTTTGCCGGCGAACGGCCCGATGCCGCTGGACGGATTTCCGCCGTTGTCGCGAATCAGAGCCTCGAGCTCCTCGGCGTTGCGCTGTTCCATCGCACGCGAGCCGGACAGGAACTTCTTCAGTTCGTCCTGCTTGACGTCGGCGATGAGCGAGCCGAGAGCAATCACTCCGGCGCGCTCGGATTCGAGCAGAAGGTTTAGTGCTTTTTCCAGCGCCGGGTCCACATCGCGAACTTAGTAAGGGCAATCCGCCAGCGCAAGGAATTCGAGTCGCGTCCACGACCGCGCGATAAATCTATTTGTACAGCATCCGCAGCGAGGTCAGCAGCAGGAATACGCCGAAAATGCGGCGCAGCGTCGCCCCGGGCAACTTTACGGCGTACACCGCGCCGATGTAAGCGCCGACCAGCAAGCCCAAGCCCAGCAGCAGCGCATACGTGACGTCGAGATGGCCGTGCTTGTAGTACTCGTACGCACCGAGGATTCCGACCGGAGGCAGCAGCGCGCCAAGAGAGGTGCCCACTGCGAGATGTTGATCGAAGCCGAGTACCAGCACGAGCACCGGGACGATCAGGACGCCTCCGCCGACGCCGACGAAGCCACCGAGTATGCCCGCGGCCAGCCCGAGTGCAAGAACGATTACGATTTGGCCCATTATTGGTTTGTCTCCAGCGCTCAATAATTTTGCGAGCGTATCAGAACGCGGGACGAAAATTGAAGATGGGAACGCCCGCCGCTAGTTGACTGCGTGGCGTTCGGGCTCGTCGCCGTACACAGGCTCGACCAGCTTGAGCCGTGCGGGAGGCTTGCGGAAGCTGCGCACCCAATTCTCCATATCGTCGAACAGCGAGAAAGCGACCGGGGTAATCAGCAGCGTGATCAGCAGGCACAGCGTCTGACCACCGATCACGACCAGCGCGATTGCGCGAATCGAGCTGTCGCCGGCGCCCTGCCCAATCGCCACCGGGATCATGCCCGCGACCAGCGCCGCCGTGGTCATCAGGATCGGCCGCAACCGATCGCGATTCGCGGTCAGGATCGCCTGGCGGCGCGCCATTCCGGTGCGCAGCAGGTTGAGCGTTTGATCGAGCTGAAGGATCGAATTCTTTTTCACGATGCCGAACAGCAGCAAAATGCCAAGCGTCGAGAACAGCATCAGATGCTCGCGAAAGACGAACAGCGAAATCAGCGCGAACGGGACCGCCAGCGGAAGCGACAACATGATCGTGATCGGATGCACGAAGCTCTCAAACTGCGCCGCCAGCACCATGTACATGAAGATGATCGAGAGCAGGAAGGCGATCCCGAAGCCGACGACCATCTCGTCGTAATACTTGCTCTCACCGCCAAACGTCGTCATATAGCCGGGCGGCAGATGAAACTGCTTGACCTCGCGCGTGACGGCGTCCATCACCTTGTTCATCGCGAATCCGGGCGCGAGGTTGAAGACGATCGAGACGTTGCGCTGCCGGTCCTGCCGGTCGATCTGCACCGGGCCCGTCCCGTGCGTAAGCGTCGCCACGTTGTCCAGCCGCACCTGCCCAACTTTGGTTGAAGGAATCGTCAGCCCCGCGACCACCACCGGATTGTTGCGATCCTTCTCGGCCAACTGCAGGCGCACGTCGTAGGTATCCTGACCTTCGCGAAAGCGCGTGATCACGTCGCCCTGCACCATCGTGCGCATCGTCTGCGCGATATCGTCCACCGACACGCCCAGGTCAGCCGACTTGGTGCGATCGATGTTGACCTGAAGCTCCGGCAGCCCGCCTTCATAGCTCGAGTCGAGATCGACGATGCCGGGGATTTTTGCCAGGCGCGTCATCAGGTTGTCAGCGTACGTCCGCAGCGTCTCGAGGTCGGGACCCCGCATGGCATATTCGACCGCCATTTCGTGATAGCCGCCCTCCTCCCACGGCTTGATCGGATCGACGCTCACCCGCAGCGCCGGGAACGCGTCCATCAACTTGCGCGCGTCGGCCATCACCAGTTCCTGGCTGCGGCGGCGCTGATCGAGCGGGAAGAGCTTCGCATCAACTTCAGCGACCGTCACCCGATCGTCGCCGTTGGTGTCGCCGACGGTGGTGAACAGGTCGCGCACTTCGGGGATGGTGCGCAGCCGATCCTCGATCTGCGCGACAATTTGATCGGTATGCGCCAGCGAGTATCCGGGCGGCGTGCGGATGTCAACCGCGAATTCGCTCGAGTCGTCGGCTGGCATGAAAGTCCCGCCAACCAGTTTGACCAGCAACGGGATCGACACGACCAACGCGACGGACGCGGCCACCAGCACCCATCGATGGTCGAGCGACCAGCGCAGCGCGAGGGCGTAGTAGTCCTCGATCCACCGGAAAATTTTCCAGTCCTTCGAGCTGTTATGTTTCGCGCCGCTCGCGCCCTTGGCCTTCAGGTAGCGCGAACACAGCATCGGGGTCAGCGTAAACGAAACCAGCAGCGACACCATGATCGCGAACGCCATCGTCAGGCCGAACGAATTCAGGAACCGGCCCATCACGCCGTGGATGAACGCGACGGGTACGAAGATGACCACCAGCGACAGCGTAGTCGCACTGACGGCCAGCCCGACCTCGGCGGTGGCCGCTTTCGCGGCGGAGATCGGGTCCATGTTCTTTTCTTCGATGAAGCGGAAAATATTTTCGAGCACGACGATGGCGTCGTCGATTACTATTCCAACCGCGAGCGTCAGCGCGAGCAGAGTCATGCGGTTGAGCGTGAACCCCATCCACAAGATCAACGAGTAAGTCGCGATGATCGAAACCGGAATCGCGACCGCGGCGATGAGCGTCGAGCGAATCGAGCCGAGAAAAAAGAACACCACGATCGCCGCGCAGATGCCGCCGAGCACGAGGTGCTCCTGCACGGAGTGGACCGCCTCGCGGATGAACTCCGACGCGTCGCGCGTGAAGATCACCTCGACGCCGGGCGGGAGCGCGCCCTTGATCGTGTCGTAGCGTTCCCTGACGCGATCGACGACCGCAATCGTGTTCTCGCCCGACTGCTTGCGCACCACCAGCGACACCGCATTCTTGTTGTCCCAGCGCGACAGCGAGCGCGGTTCCTTGACCCCATCCTCGACCGCCGCGACGTCGCCGACCGTGACCGGCCGCCCCTCGACCTCGCTGACGATAACCTTGGCGAAATCGGGAACCTCGGTGATACGGCCGAGCGTGCGCAGCATCTCCTCGGACATTCCCTGCTTCATGCGGCCGCCGGGGTACTCGACGTTTTGCCGTGACAGCGCGGCGCCGACCTGCTGAATCGTCACTCCCGTCGCGTGCAGCTTGTCGGCGTCGACGTCAACGTGAATTTCGCGCTCGCGTCCGCCGACGATATCGATCGAACCCACCCCGTCAACCGATTCGAGCGGTTCCTTGAGGCGCCGGCGCGCCAGCTCGGTGAGCTCTTTCAGACTTTGGTAGCCGGTGACCGTGAGCGTCACGACCGGCACCGCGTCGAGGTCGAACTTCTGCACCAGCGGCGGCTTGGTCCCTTCGGGCAGTTGATCGAGAACCGTCGAAATCTTGTCGCGCACGTCCTGCATGGCGGCGTCGAGGCCGCGCTCGAGCTTGAACTCGATGATGACGCGGGAGACGCCTTCGAGCGTGTTCGAGCGCATCTCGTCGATTCCGCTGACCGTGTTGACCGCTTCCTCGATCGGCTTGGTGACGCGCGCCTCGGTTTCCTCGGGCGCGGCGCCGGGCAGGAACGTCGTGACCATCACGGTCGGCATATCGACCTTGGGAAACAGATCGACGCCCAGCCGCATGTAGGAAAACCATCCGAGCACTACCAGCGCGCCGACGAACATCGTGGCGAAGACCGGCCGGCGCACGCACAGGTCGGCGAGAATCATGACTGCTCTCGGGCGATCACCGCGGTGCCGTCGGCCAGACGATCGACGTCGCTGACCGCGACGTGCTCGCCCTCCTTCAGCCCTGCGGTGATTTCTATCTGGTCGGCAACCACGCTGCCGGTGGTCACCTCGCGGGCGCGAACGACTCCCCCATCGACGATGAATACCCGCGCGACGCCCGCGTAGCGCAGCACCGCCAGGCTGGGTACGAACAGCGCGCGATCGCGGCCGAGATCCATGGTCACGTGGGCGAAGAATCCGGCCTTCAGCGCGCCGTCGGGGTTGGCGACCTCGGCCTCGATCAGCAGCGTGCGGCTGCTTTCATCGAGCGCCGGCGCGATCCGCGTGATCTTTCCCGCGTACCACGCACCGGGCTTGGCGTCGATCGTGAGCTTCACCGGCATGCCGACTCGCGCCAGCGGCACGAACCGTTCCGGCATCGGGCAGCGCAGCTTGATCGGGTCGGTCGCGATCAGTTCGTAAAGCTCCTTGCCGGGTGAGACGTACTCGCCGAGCGACACCATCCGCTTTTGCACCGAACCGCTGAACGGCGCCTTGATTTCGGTGTCGCCGAGTTTCTTGCGCGCCATCGCCAGCGCCTTTTGCGCCGATTCCGTGTCAGCCTGATCGACGCGCAGTTGCGACGTCATTAGATCGAACTGCTCGGGCGAGATGGTCCCCTCTTGCCTGAGCGCCTTGGCGCGGTTGTAGCGCGCGGTCGAGTTGGTAAGCTTGGCGCGCTCCTGGTCCAGCGCAGCCTCGGCGGTTTCAACCCGCAGTTCATATTCGCGCGGGTTGATTTTCATCATCACCTGGCCGGCGGCAACCTTGTCGCCGAAGTCCGCGACTACCTGGGCGACCGCGCCCTCGACTTCCGACGACATCACCGCGTGCTCGCGCGGGAAAAGCGCGCCCTGCACCTCGGCCGTGCGATCGAGACTCTGCTGATGCGCCGTGGCGACCGCGATCGAAATTGGCGCCGGCCCCGTCTTGTCCTTTTCAACCTCGGCCGCCGCCGGTTGATGGCATCCGCAAAGCGCCAACCCGCCCATCGCGGCCGCCATTGCGGCGAAAGCCAAAACCCTCAGAGACTTCAGTCGCATGGAATCGCCGCAATCCCTTTTAGAAAAAGTTCCACGACTGCTTCGGCATCCGATTCGAGCGGACTCGACGCCAGCTTGAGCAGGCGCCGCCGCAGCGATCCGGTCAGCATCTCGCCGAGCATGAACGCCGCGAATTGCGGATCGATCCGCCGAATCGCGCCGTGATCGATCGCGTCTTGCAGCACCGACGCGACGAAATCGAGATGGCCGGCATAGACCCGCATGAATTCGCGGCCGGGCTGCGATTCGAGTTCGATATCCAGCGAATTGCCGATGATAAGTGTCTTCAAAAAGTCCTGATTCGAGGCCTGAATTCGGAACTGGGCCAGGATGAGCCTGCGGATTCGTTCCAGCGGCGGCAGCGACGGATCGTCCGAAGCTCGGGTCTCCGCTGCCATTTCGCGCAGACCCTCGATCACCGCGGCGTTGACCAGCTCGTCTTTGGTATCGAAGTAGAGGTAGATGGTGCCTTTGGCGACCTTCGCTTCCTCGGCGACGCGATCGATGGTGGTGCCCTGCATACCGTATCGAGCCATCACGCGGCGTGCGGCTTCGAGGATCTCCCGCACCCGGAATTCCTTGATTACCTCTTCTTTCGTCATCAGAAAACTGGGCAGTCAGTCAAATGAACGTACAGTCAGTCTAGGCAAATCGGCGAAATCGAGGCAAGGGGGATACCGAGCGGGAAAATGCGGTCCGATGCAGTTGGAAGGACGCCGCGCGTCAGCCTAGACGGGCGAATCCTCGAGCCGATCGCCCAGAATTTCGGACAGCCGCTCGGCCGGAAGACGGCGCAAATCGGGAAGCGCAAAGCCCGACGCCGCGGCATGACCGCCGCCGCCGTAATGTTGCGCGAGGATTGACAAATCGACCTCGCAGTCGGCGCTGCGCCGCAGGCTGACGCCCTGGCTTCGCAGATCGAACAGCGCGACGATCGTGCGCGTCTGTCCCTTGTAGAGATGCGCCGCGACTTCGCTGCTGTAGCCGAAGCAGCACGCCGTCCGCACCGCGATTCCGTTGTCGAGCTTGCGATCGACCATCGTCGCGTGGGCCAATTCGACGCTGCGGCGCATCGCATCCTGACCCGACTCGAACGCGGCGCGCAGCTTGCGGCTCATCCGCGGCTCGCGCAGTTTGAGGATTTCGCGATACGACGAAGTTCCGCCGAGCGTCTGCACGGCCAGCGCCCAGTCGGAAGACTCGCGAATCTTGTGGATCCAGCGATCGTGATCGTCGGCTATCATCACGAAGGGCTGGAAAGCCTCGAACTCGGCGCGCTGGCGATCGGGAAGATCGCGCGCCATTCGTTTGAGAAAATTGAACGTCAGGCGCGCTGCCGAATATTGTTCGCTGAGAACTTTGCCGGCGAACGGCACCTTGAACTCGGGGGCATCGGCGCGGGAAACTGCGGTGCGATGATGATCGATCCAGTAAATGCGTGCGCCCCGTTCACACAACTCCACCAGATGCGCGCCGGTTGCCGGTGAGTTCCAGGACAAATCGGTGATCCAGATTTCGTTTTCGCTGCCGGCGTCGTCGGACTTGAGCGTCAGATCGTGGATAACGCGGTCGGCGTCGTTGTTGCCGGCCAGGGTCGTGAAGATTTTATGGCCATCGTAAAAGCGCGCCACCGCGGCCGCCGCCATCACACCGTCGAGGCATGACGGACCGTGGCTCACGACCTGAATCGTGCGGGAAGTTTTTCCGGGCATAAGAAAACGATTGTAGAGTATTCGGCGCTCGCGAGCGAAACGGTGAAAAGGTGAACCACCGCCGCCGCGGCGGCGGCGCCGCGATACTCGCGCAGATGCCCAACGGCCTGAGCGCGCTGCGCTTCGCGCTGGCCGCAATCTGGATCGCGCTGGCCGCCCGTGGGCATCAGGGACGGCTGGCATTCGCGATACTCGCGCTAGTTGCCGCGGGCAGCGATTTCATCGACGGGCGAATCGCGCGGCGCCTCGGCGTCGAAAGCGGCAGCGGGCGATGGCTCGACGCAGTCGCGGATGTGACGTTCGTGCTGGCGGCGCTTTTATCCGAGGCGGCGGCCGGCGCGATACCTTTTTACATCCCGATCCTCATCGCGCTTTCGTTCAGCCAGTATGCGATCGATTCGGTCGTGCTCGGAGGGCGCGCGGCGCGTCCGGTTAGGAGCCGGCTCGGTCATTGGGGCGGGATCATCAACTATGCGATCGTGATCGCGCTTGCGATTGCACCGCCGCCGGCTCTTCCGGGCGCGATGGTGCGCGGCCTCGCGCCGCTCGTCGCTCTCTTCTACGTCGCCGCGATCTCGGAGCGCGCCTGGCTCTTCTACCGCTTGCGCTGACGCGGCCGCCGTTCCTCGATGAACTCATCCATAGCCGCGTGCCTGACCGTCAGAACGCGGACCAGTTTGCGCGGTTCGTCGAAATCGAAAATCACGCGGTACACGTCGTGTTTCGAGCCGTAGAGTGAATGCCGCAACTGCTGGCCGCCCTTTTTGCTTTCGGGAGCCACCGGGCATCGGCGTGGAAATCGTTCAAGCGCCTCGATAGCCTTCTGAAGTCCGTTGAACCAGCGAGCGGCGACGTCGGAATCGTCGGCCGAAATCCGCTCGTATATGTCGATTAGGTCTCGCCGCGCGCGCAGCGTCAGTTCAACGAGGAATGCCATAGCGGCGGCGCAACTCGTTGAACACTTCGCGGGCGGGCCGCGTCCGGCCGTGAGCGATGTCGTCCTCACTTTGCCGTAGCGCCTCGTAAATGTCGGCGCGGGCTGCGATATCGAGCAACCGCTGATAAGCCGCCGCGTCCTGCACGACTGCCTCGGCCTTGCCGTTGACGGTCAGCACCACGGGCCGCTTGGATTTCTTGATCTGCTTGAGAAATTGGCCCGATTTGCGCCGAAAATTTGTCAGCGATTGAATGTCTTTCGTGATGTCGAGCACGTCTAACCCTTCTTCGGATTGAGCACCTAATTAGGTGCTACCAGTCTCCGGGTGCTTTGTAAAGCCGCTCGACGAGCTAGCGCTTAGTGCTCGCCGTAGTCGTGCGCGGCGTTGGTCGCCGCCGATCTCCGAGCGTGCGTGGTCCTTCTGCCGCTTGCGCTGATCTGATAGCATTTCTTATTCAGCATAGAGCACCGCACAAATAAAACTTATTACGGCACAGTTTTTGCTGGATCCACATCGGACACGCGATGAAACTGCAAGCGCACTTGCCCACATTCGGTATCGAGCCGCGGGATTGGCACGCGGCGACGATCGCATTAATTTCGCTTTTCGGAGCGGTGGCGCTCCTGCTGACGCTACAATCTGGCAGCCTGCTCGATAATCCATTGCTCGGGCGGATGGCCACGTCGCCAATGATAGGTCCTCAAACCAGCGTCTCCAAGCGTATTTCGCTCGGACTTCGCTTATGGGACGTTCCGATCAGTCCGTGGGAACGGTTTTCAGTTGCGCACCCGCTACCGCCAGAGGTCGCTTCAGCGCAACGATTCTCAATTGGCAAGGACGATCGGGCCGTATTCGAGCTCTCCGGCGACGCGGCGCTTCGCAAGATGTTGGCCGAAAACGCGCCAGTATCCCAGCTCAAATCGCCTAATGATCGCCTGATGCTGATGTTGATGCTGCTCCAGTTCAATTCGCGTCGCAGCTAACTCCAGTTATGTTTGGCGGGAAATCGGGCTGCAGGCCATTGCGCCTGGCGCGGTCGCTTTCGACACTCTTCAGTGACGCTATCTTTTGTATCCTATCGCATCATGTGTGTGCCCAAGGGAATCATGCGCCGCTGCTCGACGAGATGAGCCCTTAGTGTTTGCCGTAGTCGAGCGCGACGCCTTTGCGCTGCGCGAGGATGTACGCTTCGAGCGCGCGCAGTCTGGTATCGTTGGGATCGAGCGCCTTGCCCTTGAGCGGATTCTCGATGCACCAATCGATCATGTCGCGCAGCAGCGCCACGCGCTGTAGCTGGACCTGGTATTTCGGATAAGTCTCAGGATGCGTATTCGCCGCGTTCGGATGGCACATGTCGCAGCTCACGCCAATCGTGCCGCCCAGCGCCGCGCCGTCGTGGAAGAACTGGTTCCCTTGCTCGACGAAGTTGTCGGTCTCGTTCTTCCAAACTTTGTAGTCGCGATCGGTGAAGCTCGCGTAGGTGTCGCCCTGCTGCGTTCCCTTCGATAGCGGCTTGGCGGCGGTTGCCTTGGATGCCGATGGAGCGGGCGGCGGCTGAGACGACTGGTCTGCCTGATGCTCTTGCTGCGCCATCTCCCATTTCTCGTTGGGATGCTCGCGCTGCCATTGCGCCATCAACTGGCGCGCGACCTCGACCGCCTGCGCATGAGGCATCGACTCCCCCGGCTTGAGGCCTTTCACTTCCACGCTGGTCTTGCCGTCGCAGAGCATCACGACCGTGCCGCCGCTTTTCGAATCCGGCACCTGATGGACAGGCAGCGGAGGCTCTTGTTGCGCGCGAAGCCGCGGCGCGTGCGCCACGGCCGCAAGTATCGCCGCGCATCCTGCGGCGGTTGCCAATGCGATCGATCGTCGGGTCATATTTGCCTCGAGGAAGTTTTCCCCCGCCCTCAGTAGCTCGCGAACTGTGGCGCGGGCGGCCGGTCAATCTTGCCGTGCGAAACCAGGTAGTCGGCCTTCACCGTGACCGGATTGCGATCCCACAGGCTGTAGATCTTGTCCGCCAATCCGTCGGCGCGCACATTTATCCGGCCGTCGCCCAATCCGTCGAACTGATCGAACGGATCCGCGCGGTTCATCTGAATAGTCAACGGCGGCAGCCCGGTCGGAGCATACGGCCACGGCCACGCCGTCGAGAGCATCCCGTAAAAACTGATGTTCCCGATCTGGTTGAAGAGCATCTGATGGGTATGGCCGTGGATCACCGTCACGTGATTGTACGGTTTCAGAATCGCCTGCACCTGCTCGGCATCATCGGTCCAGAAATTCCAGTTGCGGTAGTATTTGTAGAGCGGCGAGTGCGAGAAGACCAGCAACGGAGTGGTGTGCGGCACCTTGGCGAGGTCGGCGGACGAGCCACTTGCGCTCGTCGTCGCCGACTTCGAAGCGCGACTGTATCCCGTTGTCGAGGCCCGCGACCGTGTGCATCCGCTGCTCCGGCGTCATTTTGCGCGCCGTCCAGAAATCCTTCTCGTGCACGCTCATCAGCACCACCACGTGCACGCCCTTCCAGTCAAACGAGTAGTTGGGCGGGCCGAACATCTCCTGCCACGCGTCGCCCATGTCGTAGAACCAGTCGTGCTCGCCGACCATCATTTTCACCGGCGCCTTCACCTCGGCGAGGAGCTGCATTCCGAGGTCGAGCTCCTCGCGCCGCCCGAGTTGCGCCAGGTCGCCGCCGAACAGCACGAAGTCGGGCTGCGGATCGAGCGCGTTCACGTCATCGACCGCCCTGGCTACCGCCCGCACGAAGCGCTGGTTGAGCGTGCGCTGATAGAGATGCGAGTCCGAGATGTACGCGAAGGTGAACGGCGGCTTGCCCGCCATCCCGGCCGCACCGGCGGTCTTGTCGGGCGCGGCGTTGGCGACTTCGACGAGCTGGAACGAATGCGGCGGCATCAGGCTCTTCGCCATCACCGCCCCGGTCGTCGCGGCCAGCACTTTCAGAAACGTCCGCCGGTCCAGACCGCGCAATCCGCGCAGGACCGCGTCGCGATCTTCCATGTATTTCGTTTCGACGCTTTTATGCCGAGCAGCCATCGCACGCCTGCCTCTGATTTTTCGTCAGGTTAATTTTTTCATCAGCTTAATCGCCGCCGAGCAGCGCCGGATTCTCGTCGGTCTGCGGGGGTCCGATATCGCCGAACGGTCCCGCCAATCCCGGCCCGCGCCCCTTGTCGCCGTCGGCGGCGGCGCTGTCGCGCTGCGGGCGGTTGGTGCGCGATCGTTTGAATTGCTGGTCGTACTCCTGCTTGGCGGCGTCTGCGTATTCGGGGCTGGTCAGGCTGGCGAGAAACGCGACCAGGTCGTCCTCTTCCGCTTCGCTAAGCCCCAGCGGAACGATCCCGCCGTCCAGGTACGGGTTCTGCACGCCGCCCTTGTTGTAATGATCGATCGTATCCCACAGCGTGACCTGCGAGCCGTCGTGGAAGTACGGTTGCGTGACCAGCAGGTTGCGCAAGCTCATGGTGCGGAACGCGCCGATATCATGCGGCTGCTTGGTCACCAGGAAACGCCCGAGCCCGCTCATGTCGGTGCCGATAGCCAGCTTGTCGATCTCCTGCGCGCCGCCGCCGCTTTGGCTGAGCGTGTCGAGCGCCTTGCGCGCCAGCGGCACGAAGTTGGCGTTATGCGCCGACACGCCGATGTTGTGGAACTTTTGATCGGTAAACAGCGGCTGCGTCGGATTCCATGCGTGACACGACATGCAACGGCCCTTGCCGTTGAAAATCGCCCATCCGCGCTTGGCCGAATCGCTGATTGCACTCGGGTCGCCGGCGATAAACTTGTCGAACGGCGAGTCGAATGCGAGTTGCGTGCGCTCGTACGCGGCGATTGCGCGCTCGATATCGGCGAACGTGACGTCGTGCCCGAACACGTCCTGGAATTGCTTGCGGTACTCGGCAATCGCCTTGATCTTCGCGACCGCATCGTCGGTCGATTTCATCCCCATCTCGACCGGATTGGTTACCGGGCCCTGGATCTGCGCCTCGAGCGATGGCGCGCGTCCGTCCCAGAACTGCGTCACGTTGAACAGCGCGTTGAGGACCGTGGGCGCATTGCGCTGGCCGAACTGCGCGCGGATACCCATCGAGGTCGGAAGCTGATCGGTGAAGCCCTTGGCGGGAGCGTGACAGTGATCGCACGATATTTTGTCATCCGCGGACAGGCGATCGTCAAAAAACAGCGCCTTGCCGAGCGCTATCTTTGCCGGCGTCTGCGGATTGTCAGGCGGAATCACCCACGAATAGAGATCCGCCGGGAAACCCGCCTGCTTCTCGGACCTGGGATCGGCCAGCGGCCCGGGTCCTTGCGCGCTAGCCAGACTGAACGTGGCGACGACCGCCGTTGCAGCGAGAAGGGAGAAGAGAAGCGTGCGTGCGGGCTTCATCCTGAGGTTCTCCGGTGGCCCGATCGCGACGCGACATGCGCCGCGCGCTGTCGAATTCCAAATAGATCACCGGCGGTGAATTTGTCAACCCGCGCCGGCCGGGAATCGGGGACGCGGACACGAATCGCGTCCGCGTCCCCATCGTGAGATCGATCGTCAGCTCATCTTGGTGAGCAAATCCGACATGTCGTTGGCGTGCTCCTCTTCCATCTTGGTGATCTGCTCGATCAATATCTTGGTGGTCGGATCGCCATCGCCCAGCCATCGAATGATTTCCTGATACGTATGGATTGCGATCCGCTCGGCGACCAGGTCTTCCTTGATCATATCGACCAGCGTCTTGCCCTCGACGTACTCCGAGTGCGAGCGGTCCGCGAGTCCCTTGGGATTGAAGTCCGGCTCTCCGCCAAGCTGCGTAATCCGCTCCGCAAGCCAATCCGCGTGCTGCTGCTCTTCGTTGGCGTGCTGCAGGAATTCGGCCTTGACCGAATCGGAGCTGATCCCCTGCGCCATGTAGAAATGGCGCTTGTAGCGAAGCACGCAGACTATCTCCGTCGCCAGCGCCTCGTTGAGCACTTTCAGCACCTGCTGGCGGTCCGCCTTGTAGCCCTCGGTTACGGCGCCCTCTTGCATGTGCTTGCGTGCGTTTTCCCGAATCTTTTTGAGGTCGATTAAAAACTTGTCCATGTGGCAGTCTCCTTTGCTGTCGCCTAGCGTAACTCTTTTCCAGCTTTATGGGCAGGATGCGCGCGTCGCTGAGCGTGCCTGCGGGAACGATGAAGCCTGCGCGCCGTCGTGCTAGCTTTGGAGCGAATTCGGGCAAACGGAATTGGAACCTCGCATACTTGAGCGCGCCGAGCATCCCATCTCGCGCCGCGATATCGACGCCAACGTGCTCAAGGTCCTCTATCGCCTCAACGGCGCCGGCTACCACGCATACCTGGTCGGCGGCGGGGTGCGCGACCTGATGCTCTCGCGCAAGCCCAAGGACTTCGACGTCGCCACTTCGGCGCATCCGCAGCAGGTCCGCGAGCTGTTCCGCAACTCGCGCCTGATTGGCAGGCGCTTTCGCCTGGTCCACGTTTTCTTCGGCCGCCAGAATGTCGAGGTCGCCACCTTCCGCCGCCAGGCCGAGGCGGTCGCCGACAGCGACGATCCGCTGATTCGTCTCGACAATACTTTCGGCACGCCCGAGGAAGACGCGTTTCGCCGCGACTTCACCGTCAACGCGCTGTTCTACAGCCCGCAAACTTTTCACGTGATCGATTTTCCCGGCGGAGTTGACGACCTCAGGGCTCGATTGATCCGCACTATCGGCGACCCCGAGTTGCGGATGCGCGAGGATCCCGTCCGCATGATGCGCGCGGTGCGATTCGCCGCCAAGCTCGGCTTCGAAATCGAGCCCGCCACCCGCGTCGCCATCGAGCGTCATCGCGCCGATCTCGCCAAGGCCTCCGTGCCGCGCCTCGTCGAGGAAACTTACAAGACGCTCGGCCAGCCCGAGGCCGCCCACGCGCTGGTCCTGATGGAAGAGATGGGACTGCTGGAGTACGTAATCCCGATTCTTTCCGCTCATCTGAAATCGCGCGGCGCGATGCTTGCCGAGCAGCCCATCGTCCGCAACATGGCTGCGCTCGGCCGCGCGATCGCAAGCGGATTTGCGCCCGATCATTCGATCGTGCTGGCCGCGCTGATGCTCGACCTGTATCGCGACGAGCACCGCCGCGCCGCCGACCAACGCGTCGATCTGCTCGGCGAGCTTCGCGCGCGCGGTTTTGCGCGCGGCGACACGGAGCAGATGCGCCTGATTCTCGAGGCCTTCGAGAATCTCGCGGCGCCCACCCGCCGCACGCGGCGCCTGATGCGCCGGCCGTACTTTCCCGACGCGCGGATGTTCTTCGAGATGGCCGCGCCGACTTACTCGATCGATCCCACCCGCATGTTCCGATTCCTTGCCGACCCCGACAGCCTGAGCCCCGGCCACGCCGCGCTCGACCGCGGCGTCGCCGACCGTGGCGTCGCCGACCGCGACGTAGCCACCGCCGCGCAGCCGCCCGGTGGCGAACGCCGCCGCCGCAGGCGTCGTCGCCGCCGCCCGCGCCACGGTGGCGCCGCACCGCCGGGCAGTATGAATCCGCCTCCATCGCCGGATCCAACTCGCCGCGACTAGCCGCCCGCGACGGAGTCGGTCGCTTCGCCGCGCGCGATACCGTGCGGCGCACCCATCGACTAACTTCGGCCCATCGATTACTTTTGACTCCACTATGGCCGCGAACAATCTGCGCTCCGATCGAATCTGGATGGACGGCGCGATGGTGCCGTACGACGAGGCCACCGTTCACGTCCTCACCCACAGCCTGCACTACGGCCTGGCGGTGTTCGAAGGGATGCGATGCTACAAGGGCGACGACGGCCGCTCCGCGATTTTCCGCGCCCGCGAGCACATCCGCCGACTCATCGACTCCGGCCACATCGTCGAGATGCCCGTCCCCTACAGCCAGGAGGAACTGCTAAAGGCCTGCGCCGACGTCGTGCGCATCAACAAGTTTACCGAATGCTATATCCGGCCGCTGGTGTTTTTCGGCGAAGGCGAGATGGGACTTTCGGCGCGCGGCAACAAAATTCGCGTCGCGATCGCCGCGTGGCCATGGGGCGCCTATCTCGGCCAGGACAGCATCGCCAAGGGCGTGCGGCTCAAGACCTCATCGTTCGTGCGATTCCATCACAACTCGATGATGCCGGCCGCTAAAGCCACCGGCCACTACGTCAACTCGATCCTTGCCGGCTATGAGGCACGCCGCAACGGCTACGATGAAGCGCTGCTGCTCAACACCGAGGGCTTTGTGGCCGAGGGCAGCGGCGAGAACGTCTTCGTGGTTCGTGACGGTGTCGTGCGCACGCCGCCGCTCACGTCGGTGCTGGCGGGAATCACTCGCGACGCCGTCATCAAGATTCTCCACGATTCGGGGATCGAGGTGCGCGAGGAGTATTTCGCCCGCGACGCCTTCTACATCGCCGATGAGGCCTTCATGACCGGCACCGCCGCCGAAGTTACTCCGGTCGTCGAGCTCGACGACCGCAAGATTGGCCCCGGGATGCCCGGCCCGATCACGGCCCGGGTGCAGCAGGTGTTCCAGGGCGCTTTGCACGGACGCGAGCCGCGCTACCGCGACTGGCTATACTACATCTGATCTGCATCGCGGGAACTTTCCAGCCGCGCGCTCGCAGTTGCGGCCGAAAGGATGGAGGCTGGCATGAAAATGTTCACCGTCGCACTAATCGCAATCGTGGTGCTCGTCGTCGCCGTCGCGCTACGCCCGCGGATCGCTCGCGCCGAGTTGCTCAAGGAAGGACAGATCGCGCCGCCGTTTACCACCCAGATGGTTACCGGCGAAACTGAAGCCCCGGTGTCGCTCGCCGATTTCCACGGCAAAAAAGTCATCCTCTATTTTTATCCCAAGGACGAAACCTCGGGATGCACCAAAGAGGCGTGCGCATTCCGCGACGGCTACGCGCGCTATACCAACGCCGGCCTGGTCGTGCTCGGATGCAGCATCGACTCGGCCGAATCGCACAAGGATTTCATCCGCAAAAACGGTCTGCCTTTCCCGCTCTTGCTCGATCCCGGCAAAAAGATTGCGACCGCCTACGGCGCCGCAAACGGCATTCCGATCCTCGGCCTCGATCGGCGAATTACCTACGTCATCGACGAGAACGGCAAGGTCCTGAAAGTCTATCCGAGCGTCGATCCGTCCACCCACGCCGTCGAAATCCTGAACGACCTGGGCGTAGCCAACGCATCGCCTCCCGCGCAAGCCAAGCCCGCGCCCCCGGCCTCGAACTGAGCAGGGGCCAGCCCCTGCACCCGGGTCAGGAGAAGAGGCCCGCGTAACGGCTTAATCGGGCGGCACTCCGCCCCCAGCTATCGTTCCCCTTCCCACATGGGAAGGAGTTAGGGGTTGGGTTAGCCCAGCATCGATCACCACTTTCCTTTGTCATTTTGTGCGCAAGAATCTTGCCGGACCTCCAGCGTCCGGCGTCAAGACGCCTCGCCCGGCGAATGCCCGATGCTCACCGCGAGCATCACCGCCGCCGCCGCGAGCAAATCTGCATTCGACTCGCGCCGAATCATCTCCGTAAGCCCTTCGAGATGCGCCGCGATCGTTTCTTCATCACCGACGCCGGCGCCTCCGATTCGGCCCGCATCGAACATCGCGTCGATCAGCGGATTCGCGTCGTAGCCCGACTCGGCCAGCGCTTCACGAACGGCGCGCCGCCAGAACTCGCGCGGCTCGACTCGATCGAAATCGACCGTTGCCGCGATTCGTTCGCGAAAGACCGCTAGCAACGACGCGCAGCCGGCGTTCGCTTCGAGATACTTTGCGACGCCCTGTGCGTCGAGGAAGTCATTCACCGCGCCGTCGTCGCCATACACGCCGAGCGAGCCTGCCGCGGGTTCGAGCGTCACAAACCGTTCCTGGTCCTCATCATGTTCGATTCCGAGCGGATAGAGCCGGCATGCGAGCGGGCGTCCGCGATGGACCCCGCAGCGCGCGCCTTCGAGCGCCACGCACGCGCCGCCGTCGTTGAACTTCAGGATCGATCCGCGCCGAATCGTGTAGCGAGCGATCGCCTCGCGCGTCGTGATACCCGCGGCGCGCGCGAGCCGCAGCACGTCATACGGCGACAGCGTGATTACCTTGTCATGGCAGCATCGCCCGCACGCATTACAGATGTACGAAAATGGGCTCTTACGATTCACCGGCGTGAGCGGCTATGATACGACCATCAGCAGGTCGCCGATATGCAAGCCTCAATGGAATTCAAACTCCCCGCGCAAGTTAGGAGAAAGGGGAAATGGTTTATCTCCTCGTGTAAGTTGCTCGATGTTCATTCGCAGGGTCACACGCTCGAACAGGCCGAGCGCAATTTGAAGGACGCGCTGGCGACTTTTCTGCTCAGTTGTTACGAGCGTGGCACGCTGGAAATCGTGTTGCGCGAGGCGGACCTCGAACTAACCCACCTCCTGAGTCATTTTGAGCGAAACCTGCTGTAGCGAAGAATCCCGGATCCGGGTTCCTTCGCTTCGCTCAGGATGACACAAAAAAAACGAGTCCTCTTCCCACTTACCTAGTCTAATAAGCCGTCAGGCCGCATCTTCATCCTCGCTAAGGTGCAGGGGTTACCCCTGCCCAAGGAAGTGTGAAACCCACGGTGGGTTTCACTACAATTACGTTCCTCATGGCAGCATCAACGTACCCCTTCCTGCGATACCATCGTTGTGCTCGCGCCGCACACGCGCGCCGGCGCCACCATTCTGGCCAAGAACTCCGACCGCCCGCCGCGCGAATGCCAGCCGCTGTTTCACTCGACGCGCCGCGTCCATCCCCAAGGCGCGATCGTCCAAACCCAGTACCTCGAAATCCCGCAAGTCGGCGAGACCGCCGCCGTGATCGGCTCGCGCCCCTTCTGGCTGTGGGGTTTCGAACACGGGCTGAACGAGTACGGCGTCGCGATCGGCAACGAAGCGGTGCTCACGCGCGAGATACTCCCTGCGACGGGCTTGCTTGGGATGGATCTCGTGCGCCTCGGGCTGGAGCGCTCGAAGACCGCGCGCGAAGCGACCGAAATTATCGGCACGTTGATCGAACGCTACGGGCAGGGCGGTTCCGCACTATACGACGTTGATTTCCGTTACAGCGGCGGATTCATCATCGCCGACCACGCCGACGCTTACGTGCTCGAAAGTTCCGGCCGCCAATGGGCCGCGCGCTGCGTCGCCGATCGCGCGTGCATCTCGAATCGATTGACGATCGACACGGCCGGCTTCGGCTCGCCTGACGTGGAAAGCTATGCGCGCGCTCGCGGGTGGTGCCACAGTGAATCATCGTTCGACTTCGCCGCCGCATATTCGAGCAAGGACGCCGACGATCCGCTGACGGCGCGCGGACGCCTGGCGCGCAGCCGCGAACTGGTCTCGCGAAACGGGCGGCGCACCGTCCGCGAGATGCTCGCGATAATCCGCGATCACGGCGCGCGTGGTGAAACTCCTCCTGCCGGCGACCCCGACGCGCGCGACGCTGCTCCGACGCTATGCATGCACGGCTCAGCCGCCGGCACGACTGCCAGCATGCTCGCCGAACTCCCCGCGCCCGGCGCGGACACAATCCCGGTGCTATGGGCGTCGCTCGCCGCGCCATGCACCGCGATCGCGTTTCCGCTGTTCGTGGCCGGGACGCTCCCTCCCGTGCTGGCCGCTGGCGGTGAAAGAGCCTCGTCCGACTCGCCGTGGTGGCGCTTTAAGAAGATTCAGGATCTCGTCGCGATCGCACCCGAGCGCCTGGCGCCGATCGCATGGAAGCATTTCCGGCCGCTCGAGGCCGCGATGCTCGAGCGTGGCGCCGAGGTCAGCTGGCAAGTGCGCAAGCTCGACTCCGCCGCGCGCGAGAAACTGCTCGGCAGTTTCATGGCGCAAAATATCGTCCGCGTCCTCAACGCGCAGTCCGCCGCCGAATCCGAACTCACCCGCGCCGCCGCTCGCTAGTACAAGCCCTCGTTGTTTGACAGCGACGGCATTCGCGTATGCTATCCAACATACGCTGCGAATCACGCGCGTGGAGGTACGAGATGAAGATCGAATATGCTTTGCTCGCCGATGCGGCCCAGGCGGTTGGCGGCAAAATCTTTGTGCTGGGTGGCGGATGGAACGTGTTCCGAGCGGCTAACTATCCGGCGCCGGTGCATCTTTCCATCGCGATGGGTCTTGGTTTCACCTCCAATGAAGCCGGCATCAAATACCCGCTGAACGTTACAGTCACCGACGACGCCGGAGTCGCAATAATCCCGGAAATGAAAGGCCAGGTTGAAACTGGCCAGCTCGCTCCGGATTTCCCCAAAGGGGCGTCGGTGAAGATTCCCGTCGCAATCACAATCAACATGCCTCTTCCCCACCCAGGCACCTATGGAATCGTCGTGACGGCCGGTTCCTCAAAGACTCAACTGTCGTTCGAAGCAATCTTTGCAGGCCAGAGGGTGCAGTTCGCGCCCGAGGGCTCTCTGCCCGAGCGCGGCAACTGAGTAATATCTGGAATGAAGGATCCTCGAACGTGTGCGCTCCGAAGTCGGCCAGCCGTTGAACTTCACCGTCCGAGCGCTTCGCGGATTTCAGCGCCGGCCGCCCCGCAACTCGTGTCAATTGTTGGCGAGACTCCGAGCCGTTTGATTCCGGCGATACCGGCGAGCAGCAACACCAGGTTGATCACGTTGACCATCCAGAACACGACGATCGCGACCCAGTAACTCACCGCCAATCTGTCCCCCACCAGCATTGCCGCGAGATACGCGCCGAGCGGCGAGCCGACTGCGCCCGACAAATGCAGCGCGATTCGCGCCCACCGCGGCTGCGCAAGGTAGCTGCCGTACTCCATCTTGAAGCGCGGCTCGCCATGCGCCAGGTATGCGTAATCATAACCCACGCCCAAAATGGTTCCTGTAATTACTTTGACCAACGGTTGAAGAGCCGTCACCCATAGCGCCATGCCGGCGATCGCCGCGACGTTCGATGACTCGTAAACTGCAAGCGCCAGGAGAAAATCACCGAGCCCGACCCCCGCTATCTCGATTATCACTCCAAGCTGCGGCCTGATCGTATTTCGTGCGCGGCGCAGATGGAGCTTGCGGCTGACACGGCTGACGTCGGCCGAGATCGCGCTGCGATCCACCGGCGACGCGGCGCGCGCCCGGGTCAACAGCCGCGCCCACGGACCGGGGCGATACGCACCGGCGTCGATCGCCCGCTCGATCTCGGCAATTTCGGCGCGCAGCTCTGCCGCGTTCGCGACGGCCTGATTGGCTTCCGTGCTTGCTTTCGTCATTGGCGCGATCGTCCTCACCATCCAAAAAGCGCGGCAAGGCCTCCTGCCTAGATCAGCACCTTCGCTGCCTTGAGCCGCGCGATTTCCTCCGCACTGTACCCGAGCAGCTCGGTCAGGATTTCATCGGTATGCTCGCCGATCATCGGCGCGCCGCGATATTCGAGATCGATCGCGCCGAAATTCACCGGAAGTCCCGGCACGACGCGCTCGCCGACTTCGGAATGCTTCAACTTCACGAGCATGCTCGAGCGGGAGAAGACGGGATCCTCCATCAATTCGGGAGTGCTGTAGACCGGTCCCGCGGCCAGACCGCGCGCGCGAAGTTTCGCGACCAGTTCATCGCGCGGATGGACGCGCGTGCGCGCCGCGATTTCGCGCTCGAGCTCCTCGACGTTCGCCAGCCGCCCGAAGAGTCGCGTGAACTTCGGATCGGACGCCATCGAAGGCGCTCCCAGCGCCTCGCACAGCTTGGCGAACTCGTCGTCGGCGGCGATCGCAATCGCGATCCATTTGTCGTCGCCCGCCGCCGGGAACACGCCATGCGGCGCCATCGACTCGTCGCGATTCCCAATCGCGGCCTGGTCGCGCCCGTTCATCAGAAAATCCATCATCGCTTCGGGCATCATGGTCGTAACCATCTCGGCCATCGACAGATCGAGGTACTGCCCCTCGCCGGTCCGATCGCGATAGTGCAGCGCCGCGAGCAGAAAGAACACCATCCCGGCGCCCACCGCGAAATCCGGCCACGTCCCGCCGATCCCGCACGGAAACGAATCGGGATAACCCGTGATATGGCACAGCCCGGCGAAGGCCTGCGTCGTCGGTCCAAAGCCCACGCTGCCGGCCAGCGGCCCGTCCTGCCCCAGCGGAGTGCCGCTCAGCATGATTATGTCGGGTTTGATTTTCACCAGATCGTCGTAAGCAAGATTGTATTTCGCCATGTTGCCGACGGTGAAATTTTCGGTCACGAAATCGCTCCGCCGGATAATCTTGCGCGCGATTTCCTGCGCCTCGGGCATCGCAAGATTCAGCGCGAGGCTGCGGCGCGAGGAATTGATCGCGTGGAAAACTCCGCTGCGGTTGGCGCCAATCGATCCGTCGGTCCCGGTCAGAAATCGCACCAGGTCCGGCGCCGCCGACGTCTCGATCCTGATTACGTCGGCGCCCAGCGCGCCCAGCCATGCGGTCGCGTGCGGGACGGCGTAGATCCATCCGAAATCCGCGACCCGGATTCCTTCCAGCGGCCGGGTTCCCATCAGATGATCCCCGCCGCGGCGAGTTCTGCCAGCTCCGCATCCGGCCGCCCCAGTCTCCCGCCAAGAATCTTTTGATTGTGCTCGCCCAGCATCGGCGCTCCGCGCACGATTCGCCACGGCGTGCGCGTGAACTTGCACGGCGCACCGGGCATCCGCACTTCGCGGGCGGCGGGATGCTCGAGGTCGATGAAAAATTTCCGCGCCTTGTATTGCTCGTTGCCCGCGACTTCGGCCGGGGAATACACCGGGAAGCACGGCACGTGTTCCGCCTGCGCCTTTTCGAACACCTCGGCGCGAGTCCGCGTAGATAGCCAGTCGATTGCACCGGCTTCGATCGCGTCGATATGCGCGGCGCGGCCCAGGCTGGTGTCGAACAGCTCGCTGTCCATCCACTCGGGATTACCCATCGCCCGCTTGGCGCCGCGCCAGAAGCGATCGGTGACGGCGCTGAAGCTCACCCATCCATCCTTGCACGGATAAACCCACTGCGCGCCCATTTTGCGCCGGGTCGAGAGCCGCTGGAACGACGGCGAATCGGGCGCCTCGTGAGAGTAAAACCCGAGGTTGGGGCGAATCATGCTGACCATCGAGAGCCACTGCCCGACGTCCACGTGCTGCCCCGCGCCATTAGTCAGTCGGCTATATAGTGCGCACATCGCGGCGGCCGCCGCTGTATAGCCAGTCAAATAGTCAGACTGCCTGCCGCCCGGCTTCAGCGGCGGTTGATTCGATGGGTCGGTTACCTGGTGCCACGGGGTCTCGTAGCCGACGCCGCTCATGTGCGTGGCGACCAGGTCGCCGCCGCGTAGATTCCGGTAGGGCGACTCGGCGCCAAAAAAAGTTATCGACACGACGATCAGTTTCGGAAATCGCGCCGTGAGCGTGCGCCAGTCAATCCCGAGCTTCTCGTTCAGCTCCGGACGATTCGGATTGAAAACAATGTCCGCCGGCGCGAGCAAGTCGAGCGCAAGCTCGCGCCCGCGCCGGTTTTCCAGGTCGATCGTCACCCCGAGCTTGTTGCTGTTGAGGTAGAGATGCAGCCCGCCGGTTTCGGGGTCGGGCAGCTCATCGCGAAACGGTCCCAGCACGCGTTCCATCGATCCCGTTCGCGGCGGCTCGACCTTGACCACCTCCGCGCCGAAATCCGCGAACGACTTCGCGGCCATCGATGCGGCCAGAAAAGGCATCGTGTCGAGGCTCGGCAGCTCGACGACCTTGAGGCCTTCGAGCGCGCGCGGCGGCTCCTGGAGCGGCTCGAAATGCGCCATCGCTACTCGGCCATTTCCGCTTTCAGATTGTCGATGAGGTCGATCAGCTCCGCCATCGACCTGATCACGTAGTCGGGTTTGAAATACGGATGGGTCTGCAGGTACTTGAACGACGCCGTGCCGGTGGCGACCGCGACCGCCGCGCCGTAGCCCGCGCCCAGCGCGGCCATCGTGTCGCGCGGCTCATCGCCGACGTACATGCAGGCGTGCGGCAGTACCGCCGCCTTGAGCGCGCTCTGCTTGAGGCTCTCCGTCTTGTCCAGCGCACGCAACGAGCTCGTGTTCTGCGTGACGACCTGGTCCAGGTACGAGGCGAGCCCGACCATCGCGAGCTTCTCGACCAGCCGCTGCGAATCACCCGGGCGGCTGGTGATCACCCCGGTCGCATAGCCGCGCCGCTTCAGTTCGGCCAGCGTGTCCTGCACGTGCGGCAGCACTTCGAGACGCTCGGTCTTGTCCACTTCGGCCAGGAAGTACGCGTACGCGAGCTTCACGTACTCGGGCCTGAGATGCTCCGGCACGCCGAGCCATACGTCATCGCTGGAAAGCGCTTCGCGAAAACGCTCATGGGTGAGCGGCGGCTCGTGGCCGAGTTCGTCGAGCGCGCTTTTCGCGGCGATATATAACGGGCCATGGATATCGACCAGCGTGCCGTCGAGATCGAAAAAGACCGCCTTGAATTTGCGCGATGCCAACACAGTCCCTCGAGCTTCCCTACCGGAGTGTGTAGAGATGCCGAGCGAACTGTCAAGCGGGGCTGCTAGGGGCTGCGCTGATACAGCAGCAGATACTCGCGCCGCCCTCCGATCACTTTCTTTACGTACTCGCGCGTCTCCTTGTACGCGATATTCTCGACCCACTCGTCATCGGCGCCGGGAAAATCGGCCACCCACTTCGAAACCGCGTGCTCGCCCGCGTTATACGCCGCGACCGCCCGAAACGCGTTGCCGCCGAACATCTCCAGCAGGTTTTTCAAGTACGCCGTCCCCAGCTCGACGTTGACCGAGGGATCGTAGAGACGGATCGCCTCGCTATCCATGCCGTGTTCGGACGCCATCTTCTTCGCCGTCGACGGAATCAACTGCATCAGCCCGCGCGCATTCGAACTCGACGTGGCATTGGGGTTGAACAAGCTCTCCTGGCGCGCCAACGCGAGCACCAGGTAAGGATCGAGCGCGAGCCGGGTGGACGCGGACGCAAAGAGGTTCCAGTATGCGCGCGGATAGCGAACCCGCTCGGCGACGGCGTGGCTCAGCTGCCCGTTTTTTTCCATGTGCGTCGCAGCCACGATCGCGTCATACCACGCATCGGCGCTCGCCAGTCCGGCCAGCACGAAACGCCGCATCTCGACGCTGCCGCCGCCATGTTCCTCGAGCGCCTTCAACTCGTCGGGCTCAAGTTCCTTGAGTCCCATCGCGCGCAGCCTCTGAAGCCGCGCCATGTGATACTCGGCGACCCCGATGACCGCAGGCGCGGCGCCGTATTCCGGATCCGGCGCCGACGCGGCTGGAAGATCGGGCCTGGATTCCGCGACCCGCCGGCTGGCGAGCTCGGGATAGTAGTTGCTGTCGGTGCTGGCGGCGAGTTTTGCGAAAATCGCGCGAGCCGCGGTGGAATCGCCCGCATTTTCCAGCGCACGCGCACCCCAGTAATCGCACATATCGCGATCGGTCGCGTCTTTCGCGCGCACGCCGGCAACACTTGAATCCCGCCGCCGCGATGCGGTAGTTGCGCGCCAGGTACAACGTCCAGGGGATGCGAAACCGCGCGTCCTCGGCGGCGAGCGCCTTCCTCAGCGGCGCTCTCGGCTTCACCCTGAATTTCTGGCTGGCGGCGCTTGCCGGCGCGCTGGAGGTGGCGGTTCTCGGCGCGTTGATGGAACGCCTGCTGCTGCGCCGTCTGGCCGGTCAGCAACTGGCGCAAGTGCTGGTGACGCTCGGCGTCTCCTTCATGATCGCCGATCTGTGCCTGATGCGATGGGGCGGCGATCCCATCACCGTCGCGACGCCGAACGGGTGCGGGTTCGTGCGCATCGCTCGGCGGTTGATTCCCGCTCTACCGTCTCGCGATCATCGTGATCGCGCTCGTGTTCGCCGTCGCGCTCTGGGCGCTGCTCGACGGCACCCGGCTCTGCGCGATGATCCGCGCCGGCGTCGACGACCCGCAAATGGCGCGAATTTGGGCATCCGCGTCTCGGTCTGTTCACCATCGTGTTCGCCTCGGCGCGGGGCTTGCCGGCTTCGCCGGCATGATCGGCGCGCCGATCCTCTCGGTCTATCCCGGCCTCGACCAGGACATGCTGCCGCTCGCGCTGGTCGTCGTCATCCTTGGCGGCACGGGAAGCCTGATCGGCTCGTTCGTCGGCAGCATCATCATCGGCTTCATCTACAATTTCGGCCAGGCGCTGCTGCCGGAGCTCGCCTATTTCGTCCTGTTCCTGCCGATGGTGCTCGTCCTCGTGCTGCGGCCGCAGGGCCTATTCGGAGGGCAGGTCCTGTGACCGTCCGGCGCATTGCCATCGCGGTTGCGATCCTCGCGCTGATCGCCGTGCCGTACGCGATCGCCGAAGTCTATTACGTCAATATCGCCAGCCAGATGCTGCTCTACGCGATTTTCGCGCTCGGGCTCAACGTTCTGGTCGGCTATGCCGGACTGGTGTCGCTCGGCCATGCCGGCCTGTTCGGCGTGGCAGCCTACACCGTCGCCTATTTGCTCGCCGCCGGCTACGGCCACGCCGTCGCCATCCCCGCCGCGATCGCCATCGGCGCTGTTGGCGACCGCGGGCTTCGCCGCGCTGGCGCTGCGCGCGACCGGCATCAGCTTCATCATGATCACGCTGGCGCTCGGCGAAATTCTCTGGGGGCTCGCCTATCGCTGGATCAGCGTCACCAATGGCGACAACGGCATCAACGTGGCGACGCGCCCGGCGCCGTTCGGCATGTCGCTCGCCTCGGCGGGCGTTCTATGACGCGACGCTGATCGTCTTCCTTCTCGCGGTCGCGGCGATCGCGATTTTCGTGCGCTCGCCGTTCGGCGCCGCGCTTCGCGGCACCCGCGATCAGCCGCGCCGCATGACCGCGCTCGGCTTCACGTCTGGATGATCCGCTTCTTCGCGTTCATGTTTTCCGGGCTGTTGACCTGCGTCGCCGGCATCCTGTTCGTCTACTACAACCAATTCATCAGCCCGCAGGCGCTGGCGCTGACCGCCTCGGCGGAGGGCTGCTGATGGTGATTTCCGGCGGCGCCGGAACGCTGCTCGGCCCGGTCGTCGGTGCGGCGCTCGTCGTCATCGTGAAGAACGTGGTGAGCGCCTATGTCGACGCGCTGGAATTTCATGCTCGGCGCGATCTTCGTCGCCATCGTCGTGTTCATGCCGGAGGGGCTCGTGCCCGGCACGGTGCGGCTTGTCCGCTCGGCTTGTCGGGCGGCGACGGCAGAAAGCGCCGGCGGCCGCGCCGGTGGGGACCGCAGCGATGACCGCGCTCGCCGTCACAGCTCAACAAATCGTTCGGCGGCTTGCGCGTCACGCACGAAGTCAATCTCGAGGTCGAGGCGGGCGAGCGCCGGTTGATCATCGGCCCGAACGGCGCCGGCAAGACCACGTTGTTCAATCTGATCACCGGCGAGCTTACGCCGGACAGCGGCTCGGTCGTGCTGTTGGCCGCGACATCACCCGTATGCCGAGCCGCAAGCGCGCCCATCTCGGCATGGCGCGCACCTATCAGATCATCACCCTGTTCGCGCGCGACACGATCCTGCACAATGTGACGCTGGCGCTGCTCGGCCTGTCGCCGCTGCGCTGGAATCCGTGGCGCGTCTCGATCGCCAGCAGCAATTGCTTGCGCAGGCGCGCGCGCGCTCGGCCGCGTCGGCCTCGGCCACATCGCCGACCGGCCGCTGGCGGAAACCTCCTACGGCGAAAAGCGGCGGGTCGAGATCGCCATGGCGCTGGCGCAAAATCCGAAAGTGTTGCTGCTCGACGAGCCGTTCGCCGGCCTGTCGATCGACGAGCGGCGGACGTGCGCCAGCTGCTCGCCGCCATTCCGCGCGACGTCACCATCGTGATGATCGAGCACGACATGGACGTCGCGCTCGATCTTCGCCGACCGCATCACGCTGCTGCATTTCGGCGAGGTCATCGTCGAGGGCTCCCGCGCCGAGGTGGTGGCCGATCCGCGCACGCGGGAGGTCTATCTTGGCGAATAGCGCGCTCAGCGCTCAGCGACATCGACGCCTTCTACGGCGACAGCCAGTGCTGCAGAAGGTGTCGTTCGGCTCGGCGAAGGCCGGCTACTGGCCTGCTGGGCCGCAACGGCGCCGGCAAGATCGACCTGCATGAATGTCAGCGTCGGCCTGTTGCCGCCGCGCGCGGGGCGCGTCGAAGTGTTCGGCGCGGCGGTCACGCGGCGCCGCCGGAAAGATCGCCGCGCGCGGCGTCGCGCTGGTGCCGCAAGGCCGCCGCATGTTCAAGAGTCTCACCGTGCGCGAAAATCTCATGGTCGCGGCGCGCACAAGGACCCCGCCAGCCGGCACGCGCCATGGACCGTCGCGACGCGTGTTCGCCATGTTTCCGCGGCTTGCCGAGCGGCGCGGCAGCTCGCCGGCTATCTCTCCGGCGGCGAGCAGCAGATGCTCGCCATCGGCCGCGCGCTGATGGCCAATCCGCGGGTGCTGCTGATGGACGAGCCGTCGGAGGGCCTCGCGCCGCAGATCGTCGCCGAAGTCATGGCGACCATCCGCAAACTCAAGGAGAGCGGGCTTTCGATCGTGCTGGTGGAGCAGAACCCGAAGCTCGTGTTCGACATCGCCGACGATATCGTCATTCTCAACTGCGGCCGCGTCGCGGTGGTCTCGACCTCCGCCGCGCTCAAACACGACGGCGTCGATCTGCGCCAGCATCTGGGGGTGTTTTGAAGAATCCGTCGAATTCCGGGGGCCGCGACGCCGCTGACTTTATTCGCGCCGGGGTTCTTCATCACCATGGCGCAGGGCATTTGGCGGCGGAGGCTTTG
>CAWFAJ010000021.1:0-42490 GCA_963813785.1 uncultured delta proteobacterium
TTCAGCGCGCGCGCGATGGAGTCGGTGCACAAGCGCAAAACCAAGTGCCATTCATGGTACTTCGACGTTGCGTTGATCGAGCAGTACTGGGGACCCGACCGGCTCTACCATCATACGGCGCCGATCACGATGAACTACGCGCTCTACGAGGCGCTGCGGATCGTCGTCGAGGAAGGGCTGGAAGCACGATGGCGGCGGCATCGCATCAACGCCGCCGCGTTCCAGGCCGGCGTGCGGGCGATGGGTCTGCAGCTTGCCGCGCAGGAAGGATACCGGTTGCCGCAGCTCACGACGATCGCGGTGCCGGCGGGAATCGACGAAGCGAAGGTGCGAGCGGAATTGTTGCGGCTGTTCAATATGGAAATCGCAGCCGGACTCGGACCGCTCAAAGGCAAGATCTGGCGCGTCGGTCTGATGGGCGAAGGTTCGCGGCGCGAAAATGTGATGCTCGCGCTGAACGCGCTCGAAGAAATCCTGGGCTCGATGGGATTCGAGATTGCGCGCGGCAGAGCGCTGACCGCCGCCGAGGATGCCTACAGTGCGGAAGGAACGGGCGCCGGCGAGCCGCCGCCGGCCGACTAGAGCCGCGCGCGAAGGCATAGTCAGTGACTACTGCGAAATAGTCACTGCACTAGCTACTCTTCCGAATCCTCTGCGCCGTCGTTGTCGTTGGAGCCGTTGCCGTTGCCTTCTTCCTCGTCGTGCTCCGCCATCCCCGCCACCGCGCGGACGCGTTCGTCGCCCTCGAGCCGCACCATGTGCACGCCCTGCGCGTTGCGGCCTGTTATTCGCACTCCCTTGACCGCCAATCGAATCACCTTGCCGCCGTCGGTTATCAGCATCACCTGGTCGTCAATCCCGACCTGCCGGACGCTGATCACCTTGCCGGTCTTCTCGGTCACGTTCATCGTGATGACGCCCTTGCCGCCGCGATGGGTCAGCCGGTAGTCGGAGGCGGGCGTGCGCTTGCCGTAACCGAGTTCCGAAACCGTCAGCAGGGTCTCATCGTCGCGCACGGTCGACATCGAAACGACCTCGTCCTCGATCAGGATGACGGTTTTGCCTTCCTTGACGGTTTGCGACTCGAGTTCCATGCCGGCCACGCCGCCAGTCGCGCGGCCCATCGGCCGCGCCTCCTCTTCCTTGAAGCGAATCGCCTGTCCCTCGCGCGTCGAGAGCACGATTTGCTGATTGCCGTCGGTGATTCGCACGTCCACCAGCGTGTCGCCGTCTTCGAGATTGATCGCGATGATTCCGGTCGAGCGAATATTTTCGTATTCGTCGAGCGCGGTCTTTTTCACGCGGCCGCGGCGCGTCGAGAAAAAGACGAACTTGCCCGCAGTCTCGCGCGGCACGGGAATAAATGCGGACAGCGTTTCGTCATTGGCGAGGCTCAGCAGGTTGGCGATCGAGCGTCCCTTGGCGGCGCGCCCCCCTCGGGCAGCTCGTAGGCCTTGAGCTCGTAAACCTTGCCCGCGCTGGTGAAAAACATCAGGCGGTCATGCGTCGAGACCCGCTCGAGATGCTCGACGAAATCTTCTTCGGTGGTGGTCGCGCCGATCTTGCCGCGGCCGCCGCGCTTTTGCGTGCGATAGAGCGAGAGCGGGGTGCGCTTGATGTAGCCGCCGTGCGTGACGGTGACCAGCACGTCCTCCTCGACGATCAGATCCTCGACCGAGAACTCTCCCTCCGCTTCGATGATCTGGGTGCGGCGCGGATCTGCGAATTCTTTTTTTATTTCGTCGAGTTCGCCCGCGATCAGCTTCAGCAATTCCTTCTCGTCGGCGAGAATTTTCTTGAAGCCGGCGATCAGAGCGACGGTCTCCTTGTGCTCGGTTTCGATCTTCTCGCGCTCCAGAGAAGTGAGTCGGCGCAGCGTCAGATCGAGGATCGCCTGCGCCTGCAACTGCGAAAGCCCGAACTGCTTCATCAAGCCGCTGCGGGCGGTCTCGGCATCCTTCGACTTGCGTATCAGATTGATGACCGCGTCGAGATTCTTGAGCGCGGTCAGCAAGCCGTCGAGAATATGCAGCCGCGCCTCGGCTTCTTTCAGCTCGAAACGCGTGCGCCGCGTCAGCACGATCTTGCGATGCTCCAGGAACGCAACGAGCATCTGCAGAAGATTCATCTCCTTGGGCCGGCCCTCGTGGATGCCGAGCAGAATGATCCCGTACCCCTGCTGCATCTGGGTCAGCTTGTAGAGCTGGTTGAGCACGATCCGCGGCTCGGCGTCGCGCTTGAGCTCGATCACAACCCGCATCCCGTCGCGATCCGATTCGTCGCGGATGTCGCTGATGCCTTCGATGCGCTTGTCGTTGACCAGCTCGGCCATCCGCTCGATCATGCGCGCCTTGTTCACCTGGTATGGGATTTCGCGAATGATGATCGACGACCGCGAGCTGCGCTTGTCGGTCTCGATCACCGCCAGCGCGCGCATCGTAAGCGTGCCGCGGCCGGTCAGATACGCCTGGCGAATCGCCTGTCGCCCGAGCAACTGACCGCCGGTTGGAAAATCCGGGCCGGGCACGATGTCGAGAATTTCCTCGTGCGTGATGCCCGGCTTGTCGATCAGCGCCAGCAGCGCGTCGCAAATCTCGCCGAGATTATGCGGCGGGATGTTGGTCGCCATCCCGACCGCGATGCCGTCGGAGCCGTTGACGAGCAAATTCGGAAACTGCGCGGGCAGGATATCGGGCTCCATGTGCGAGCCGTCGAAGTTCGGGACGAAATCGACCGTGTCTTTGTCGATATCGGCGAGCATCCGCTCGGCCAGCCGCGTCAGGCGGCACTCGGTGTATCGATACGCAGCCGGCGGATCGCCGTCGACCGATCCAAAATTGCCCTGGCCGTCGATGAGCAGGTAGCGCAGGCTGAACGGCTGCGCCATCCGGACCAGCGAATCGTAAACCGCCATGTCGCCGTGCGGATGGTAACGAGCGAGCACTTCGCCCACCACCGCCGCGCACTTGGTGTAGCGGCGGTTCGACAGCAGCCCGGTGCGGAACATCGCGTACAGGATGCGGCGATGCACGGGCTTGAGTCCGTCGCGAATTTGCGGCAGCGCGCGTCCGATATTCACCGACATCGCGTAGTCCAGGTAGGACTGCCGCATGTCGTCTTCGATATTCAGCAGCGCGGGTTCGTTGCGATGCGGTTCGTTGCCGTTGGTTTCAGCCATTTAACTTGAGGCTCCCGCGAGCATTCGTTCATTTGAGATTTGGATTAGCCGCATTGCTGGCCAAGGGACGCCCACCGCTGGATTTTCTGCAGCAGCTTGTCGCGATGGAATTCGCGGCGATGCGGCATCAGATCGTATGCGAACGCGTCCTCCGGGTGCGCGATGCCGTCGAGGTCCAGCGCCACGCCCAGGTTTTGCTCTGCGTCACGCGCGTCACGCTCGCACACGGCGCAATTCGTCGCCATGATGCGGATTTCTTCGTGCAAAAACTCCCTCGATGACATGCGATGCGTTTGGCCCGCGCATCAAAGTTGCGGCTCGTCAGATGTCGAGGTTGCGGACGTTGAGCGCGTTCTCCTCGATAAACTGGCGCCGCGGCTCGACCTGATCACCCATCAACGTGCCGAAGATTTCCTCGGCTTCCTCGCGCGACGATATCTGCACTCGCAGCATCGCCCGCGTCTCCGGGTTCATCGTGGTTTCCCACAGCTGCCCCGGATTCATCTCGCCCAGCCCCTTGTAGCGCTGGATGTCGACGCCCTTTTGTCCCGCGCCCAGCACCGCCTCCGCCACCGCCTTGAGCGTATCGACCGTCGATTCGCCTTCGCCAATCTTCAGTTTGAACGGCGCCTTGATCGCCCCGAGTTCCGGATCGAGCCGGCGAATCTCGCGCAGTTCTCCGCTATGCAACAGCGTCAGATCAACCACCGTTGGCGGCGTCGCGCCGTTTTGCGAATGGCTGAACACCGCGCGCCAATGCGCTTCGCCGTCGGGTTCCAGCTTGTAAACCAGGTTGTCGTTCTTCGAATCCTTGCGGATCGCCTCGGCCATCTGCTTCGCCGCTTTCTCGGATTCAAAACTCTCGTCATCGATCGTCTTGCCGGCCGCCAGCTTGGCGAGCGACACGATGATCGAGCGCTCCTTCGAGCGCCGCTCCAGCGCCTCGAACATCTTTTCGAAGAACAGCGCCTTGCGCACGATGGTCTTCAACGCCGCGCCCTTGAACTCGCGCGCGTCCTTGCCCTTGCCGGCTTCGAACGTCACCGCCTCGGCGCCGAGATCGGTCAGATAATCTTCCAGCGCCGTTTCGTCCTTGAGATAGCGTTCGGTCTTGCCCTTTTTCGCGCGGAACAGCGGCGGCTGCGCGACGTACAGATAGCCATTCTCGATAATTTCGATGAACTGGCGGAAAAAAAACGTCAGCAGCAGCGTGCGGATATGCGAGCCGTCCACGTCCGCGTCGGTCATGATCACGATCGTGTGATAGCGCAGCTTGCTCAGGTCCTTGTCGACGCCGATTCCCATTCCGAGCGCCGTGATCAGGATGCGCAACTCCTGCGACGACAGCATCTTGTCGATGCGCGCGCGCTCGACGTTCAATATTTTGCCGCGCAGCGGCAGGATCGCCTGCGTTTTGCGATCGCGGCCTTCTTTGGCGGTCCCGCCTGCCGATGCGCCCTCGACCAGATACAACTCGCTGCGCGCCGGGTCGCGCTCCTGGCAGTCCGCGAGCTTGCCGGGCAGCGAGCCCGAATCGAGCGCGCCCTTGCGCCGCACCAGCTCCTTGGCTTTGCGCGCGGCTTCGCGTGCGGTGGCAGCTTCGACCGCGCGAGCCACGATCTTCTTCGCCACCGGCGGTGTCTTCTCCAGGAACTCGCCGAGCTTCTCGTTCACCAGCCCCGAAACGATTCCTTCGACCTCGGAGTTGCCCAGCTTGGTCTTGGTCTGGCCCTCGAACTGCGGCTCGGCGATCTTTATGCTCACGATCGCGGCGAGACCCTCGCGCGTGTCGTCGCCCTCCAGCCGCATATCCTTATTCTTGAAGAGATTGTTCTTGGTCGCGTAATTGTTGATCGTTCGCGTCAGCGCCGACTTGAGTCCCGACAGATGCGTCCCGCCCTCGGCGGTATGAATGTTGTTGGCGTAGGTGAAAATTACCTCGTGGATCGCGTCGGTCCATTGCAGCGCGACTTCGACATCGACGCCCTCGCGCACGCCCTTGAAGAAAATCACGTCGTGAAGCGCTTCGTTGCTCTTGCTCAGCGTCGCGACGTACTCGGCAATTCCGCCCTCGTAGTGAAACTCTTCGGCCTTGTTGATTCGCTCGTCGCGAAGCCTGATCCGCAGTCCCGCGTTGAGGTACGCCATCTCGCGCAGATAACGCGCGATGATTTCATACTTGAACTTTATCTCGGGAAATATCTTCGAGTCGGGCGAGAAGGTGGTCTTGGTGCCCTTGCTGTTGGTCGAGCCGCGCTCTTCGACCTTCGTCTTCGGAAGCCCGCGCTCGTAGCGTTGGAAATAAATTTTGCCGTTCTTGTGAACTTCGACTTCGAACTCGTCGCTGAGCGCATTGACCACCGACGCGCCCACCCCATGCAGTCCGCCCGAGACCTTGTACGCGCTCTTTTCGAACTTGCCGCCGGCGTGAAGCACCGTGTGCACCACTTCGAGCGCCGAGCGCTTTTCCGTCGGATGCATGTCCACCGGGATTCCGCGGCCGTTGTCCTCCACCGAAATCCGATCGTCGCTCAGAATTACGACGTTGATCTCGTTGCAGAAACCGACCAGCGCCTCGTCAACCGAGTTGTCCACGATCTCGGTGACCAGATGATGCAATCCCCGCTCGGCCGTGTCGCCGATGTACATCCCAGGGCGCTTGCGAACTGCTTCGAGTCCTTCCAGTACCTTGATGGACTCGGCGCCATAGCCGTCGGACGATTGTTTATTTGGCATAGAAAAGGACGAGCGATGAGCTACCTTTCCGCATCCCCACCACCACTTAAAATAGTATTCGTCTCAGGGGAGAAAGTAAAGGCACAGCCGACCGTTTGTTCGATTAATCAAACCATATTTGAATTATGCGTTAATGGATAGGAAAGCAGCCAATCAGCGGGCGCTTTTCAGCCCATCAACCGGATTCAATAAGCGCGTTTTCGCAAAAGCAGGCCGTGCCTAAAACAGAACGCTATTTTGCGAAGAATCATGGGCACACAGACTGACTCGGTGAAGCAGTGAAAAAGTGAGAAAATGGAAGTGCGAAAAAGTTATAAAAACGAAACGGAAATCGGCCGCGCTCAATCGACTTGGCGCAGCTCCGCGAGCATCTCCCGCGGGCCGATGTACCCGACTTTGCGCTGCGCCACCTTGCCTGCGGAATCGATCAGCATCGTCGTCGGCACGCCCTGGATTTCGAACTTGCTGGTCAGCGCGTCGGTGGCCTTGTCCTGCGCCGTCAGATTCGCCTTCATCCGCACGAAGCGCTTGGCCTCGCTGACCACGGACGGATCGACAAAGGTCGAATGCTCCATCTCGCGGCATGGGATGCACCAGTCGGCGCTGAAATCGATCAGCACGGGCTTGCGCGCTTCGGCCGCCGACGCGAGCCGCTCGGGGTTGAACGGCTCGAAGTGAAGCTTCTCCGGCGCCTGCCGCGGATAGAGCATGATCGCGAGCGCTCCCACCGCAGCTATTCCCAGCGCCGACCTCAGCACCAGGAACGGTTGCCAGCTTCTCCCCTCGCGCGAAATGAAGCCGAGGTAAATCCCCACACCGGCCGCGTAGTACGGGAGGATTCGCGTCATCAGGTTGTTCGGTACGACCGGATCGAGAAAGTAGAGCGCGAGTCCGACCAGCACGAAACCGAAAAGATGCTCGACCCACGCAAGCCACTGGCCCGAACGCGGCAGGCGGCGGATATGCCCGGCCGCCATCGCCAGCCCGATGTACGGAACGCCAAGTCCCAGCGCCAGCGTGAAGAACAGCGCGAAGCCGAAAAGCGCGCTCCCGCTTCGCTCCACCATCAGCAGCAAGCCCAGCACGATCGGCCCGATGCATGGCGCCGCCACCACGCCCATCCCCAGGCCCATCAGCAACGCGCCCGCATATCCGGGGTGGGCGGCTCCTGCGCGCTGCAGCATCCAATTCGGCGGCTGCAAGACGAACAAGCCGAAGCTCGACGCCGCCAGCGTCAGCAACATCATGGATAGCGCGACCAGCACATACGGATTGCGCATCGCAGCGCCGAACAATCCGCCCGACATGGCGACGGCGACGCCCACCGCTGAAAACATCAGCGCGATTCCCAGCACGAAAACTGTCGCCAGAAACATCACGCGGCGATGGCCTCCGCCCTGGCTGCCGAAATACGCGATCGTCACGCCGATCAGCGGATAGACGCAGGGCGTCAGATTCAACGCGAGGCCGCCAAGAAATACCGCGAGGAAGCCGAGGAACCATCCATGATTGGCGAAGATGTCCGCGACCGCGCCGCCGGAATCATCGCCGCCGCCGATACCGCCGCGCTTTGCGCCTGCCGCGCCGATGCCCTCCAGCGCTCCCGCCGCCGCGCCCGGAGCCGCCAGCGCGACCGTTGTGCTGACAGAGGCCGGCCGCAGGCATTCGTTGTTGTTGCAGCCCTGGTAGTCGATGGTAACCGTCAGCGCGTCGCCCGGCTTCGGTGCGAAGTCGGCATCCGCCTTGAGCGGAGCCTCGAACTTGAGGTCGCCCCCGAACACCGAGATTTTATCGCCGCCCGCCGCTATTTCGAGCGTCATCGTTTGCGCCGGCGGATACTTGATTGCGCCCGCCGTCACGCTGGCCGGGCCCCTGACCTCGAGCTTGGTCGGGATGTAATCCTCGCTGAGCGGCTTGTCGGAATTGATATGCCATCCCGCGATCACCTGCGCCGCAACTTTGAGCGTGCTGGCGCCGCCGGCCCGCAGCGGAGGATCGATCGTGGCCGAGGTGATTTTTACCAGTTCATTCGCCTTCGGATTAGCCTGCGCCGCCGGCGCGAAAATCAACCAGCCGAGCGCAAACATCGCCGCTACGATCGAGGCTCGCCAGAAGGGACGAGCCTTTCTGCCGTGGGGAAACAATCGGAATTCGCGTGAGATCATTTGTCAGCAGTTAGAACTTCATCGGCGCAGCTCTGGTTCCATCCGCGCAGTCTGCCGCTACTTGGCGGCGGCGCTCTGCTTGCCGTTGGTTGAAAGCGGAACCGATCCCACGACCTCCAATCCGTAGCCCGGCAGATTGGCAAGCCGCGGCGTCGCGTCGGACATGATAATCATCTTGCGCACGCCCACGTCGCGGAGAATCTGCGCGCCGATTCCGTAATCTCGGAAGTCAGCCTCGGGCGCGTTGACCCGCGTAGTTGCACGGCGCGCCGGGCGCGCGCCCTCAAAATCCGCCGCCAGTGCGTTGGACTCGCGCTTGAGGTACAAAAGCACGCCTTCGCCGGCCGCCGAGATTCGTTCCATCGCGGAACGCAGCAGGTTGCGGGTGTTGCGAACCGAGTAGCCGAACACGTCGCCCGGCAGATACTCGCGATGCGCCCGAACCAGGATCGGCTTGGCCGGATCCACCTTGCCCATCACCAGCACCAGGTGCTCGGTGTGATCGATAAGGTTGCGATAGACCATCGCGCGGAACTCGCCGAACGCGGTCGGCAGCTTCGCCTCAGCGATCCGCTGGACCATCGTCTCATTGCGCAGCCGGTACTCGATGATGTCCGCGACCGTGACAATCTTGAGCCCGTGCACTTTCGCGAACTCAACCAGGTCGTCGCGCCGCGCCATTGTGCCGTCTTCTTTCAGAATCTCGCAGATGACGCCCGCCGGCTTGAGTCCCGCCAGCCGCGCCAGGTCAACCGCGCCTTCGGTCTGCCCCGTGCGCACCAGCACGCCGCCGTCGCGCGCGCGTAGCGGATAGACGTAGCCGGGCGTGATGAACTCGGCGCCGCTGGCGTCCTCCCGCACCGCTTGCAAAATCGTGGTCGAGCGATCCTGCGCCGAGATTCCCGACCCCGACGCTCGCCGCGCGGTGATCGCCGTCGTGAATGCGGTCCCGAGCGGCGCCTGGTTGTCGCCAACCATCATGCTGAGCCCGAGTCTGTCTATTCGCTCCGCCGACATGGGCAGGCAAATGAGCCCGCGCCCGAACTTGGCCATGAAGTTGACCGCCTCGGGGGTGACTTTTTCGGCCGCCATGCACAAATCGCCCTCGTTCTCCCGCTGTTCGTCATCCATCAGGATGATCATGTGGCCGCGGCGGGTTTCATCGAGTGCTTCCTCGATCGAAATGAACGGAGCGGAGGCTTTCTTGCGGGGGGTTATCTCACCAAACATTTGTGCGGCTCTCGATAAATTCTTACTCAACTATATACCGCCAGCCAAGCATCCTCGAAGCCCGCGCGATGCTATCTTGGGCGCCATGGCGGCCCAAATTACTACCGCGGTCCTGCTGGCTGCCGGGCGCGGCAAACGCCTGGGCGCTCTGACCGCCGAGACTCCGAAAACACTGCTCGAGGTCGCGGGTTCACCGCTGATTTCGCATATCGCCGGTGCGCTCGCCGCGGCGGGATTGACGCACCTCATCGTCGTGGTGGGCTACCTGTCGGAGCAAATCGAAGCATGGGCCAAAACCTGGCAGCGCGAAAATCCGGCAATCAAAATCACAACCGTCAGGCAGCCGGTATTGAACGGGACCGGCGGCGCGATGCTTGCGGCGAGGGCGCATCTTGCGGGCCTGCCGCGCTTCGTTTTCGGATGGGCCGATATTCTGATGGACCGCGCGAACTACCCGCGCTTCCTCCATCACGCGCGCAACAACGAGTACGATTTGATGCTCGCGGTAAATCGCGTCAAGGATCCGTTTCGCGGCGCCGCCGTCTATGTGACAGCGCGCATGATCGTCGAGCGCCTCGACGAAAAACCGGCGCCCGGAACCGCCACGACCCAATGGAACAACGCGGGACTTTTCGCCACCGGCCCGATAATTTTCGACTACCTCGCGCGGCTCGAACCGTCGGTGCGCGGCGAGCTCGAACTCCCCGGTGCAATCGCGCAAATGATCGCCGACGGCCGCGTCGTCCGCGCGCTTGATATGCGTGGATTCTGGAGCGACGTCGGCACGCCCGAAGATCTCGAGAAGGCGCGCGCCTGGTTCAAGCCAAAGAGGAAGCGGCGATGAGTATCCCCGACGGATGGGACGCCGGGGAGTTGTCGCGCGCTGCCCGCCTCGCTGCTCGCGTCCGCGCCGGCGCCGATTCGCGAATCTTCGCGGCCCGCGCGCCCGGTCGCGTCAATCTGATCGGCGAGCACACCGACTACAGCGGCCTGCCTGTGCTGCCGGTTGCGATCGATCGATCTACAATCGTCGTCGCCGCCGCCATCACCTCCGCCGAAATCGAGCTGGCGAACGCCGACCCTGGCTGGTCCTCGCGCCGTTTTGCGATCGAACGGCAGATTCCAGCGTACGAAACCGGCGATTGGGCCAACTACGTGAAGGCCGCGATCCAGGGTGTGATCGATCATTTTGCGCGGCGCGGACGTTTTTATCCGCCCGCAACTTCAGTTGACAACTTGCGGGGCGCATCGATGGTCGTCGATGGCCGCGTGCCGCCGGCTGCGGGCCTGTCGTCATCGGCCGCGCTCACGGTTTCGACCGCGATGGCATTTATGGCGGTCAACGAACTCCAACTCGACGGAATCGAAACCGCGACGATGGTTGCGCGCAGCGAATGGTACGTCGGGACGCGGGCGGGCGGAATGGACCAGGCGGCGTCGATTCTCGGCCGTCGCAACCATGCGCTGTTTATCGAGTTTGACCCCTTGCGCGTGCGCGCGGTGAAGATGCCGGCGAACGCGGCGCTGGTCGTGGCCGATAGCCGGGAAATAGCGGACAAGTCGGGGATGGTGCGCGCGGAGTACAATCGGCGGGTCGTCGAGTGCGCGCTCGCGGCGCGAATTCTCGGGCGCGCGCTTGCTCTCGACGGCGTTACGATCCTTGGCGACGTGGTTCGCGCATTACCCGGATGGAACGCGGCGCAACTCGTCGAGAAACTCGCGGCGGCCGCGCCCGCGCGGCTCGGCGCGGATCTGAAAGAGGCGGCGAACATCCTGGGCGTCTCGCAGTTGACGCTCCAGGCAGAGTTGCTTGGCCGGGGATCGACTCGGATCGCGCTGGATTCGAGCCGCTCGCTGGAAATTCTCAAACGTGCGCGGCATGTCTTGACCGAGACCGAGCGGGTGATTCGTGCGGCGGACGTGCTCGAGGCGGGGCGCCTCGATGAAATGGGAAAGCTGATGGATGCGTCGCATCAGAGTCTCGCCGATGACTTCGAATGCAGCACGGTGCGGCTCGACGCGTTGGTGGAATGCGCACGGCGCGGCGGCGCGTTCGGCGCGCGGCTGACGGGCGCGGGTTTCGGCGGTTCGATTGTTGCGCTGTGCGACGTGGCGAGTGCGGACGCGGTGATTGATTCGATCGATCGCGGATATTACGCGAAGCTTGGTCTCGGCGCGCCTGAAAGTTGGCGAGCCGTGTTGCACGCGGGCGCGGGCGCGAGCGTGATCGATTTACCAGCGGCGTGAGAGCGTCCTAGCGCTTGAGGCGCAGCATACGCGCGGAGTGCGGCGGGAGATCGATCGTATCGAAGATTTCAATTTTCTCGCCGCCCGCGAGATCGAACGCAACAATCTCGCCGGCGCCCAGCCTTAAATCGGACATTTGCACGCGTACCGGCTCGTCGCCGCGATTCAGGAGCATCGCGACCGCGCCGGTGGCGATTGCGCCACCGCCTGCGCTTTCTGCGATCAGGCCGCGCACGTCGCCGGTGGCCATCAGATCGAGCGCGAGTACGGGTTCGCGCGCCGCGTTGGAATCGATCTCGGTGCTGATTTGCGCGGCGGCGCGAAACAATCTTCCCGCTTCGGCGTCGAGGATGCTCATGTCATCGGAGATCAGAAGCATCCCGCCGCTGGCGACGATGGTCGCGGCCAGCGCAGCGCGCTCGTCGGCGCTGAGGCGGGTTTCGCGCGCCCGCAGCATCAAGCAGTCGGGGTCGTTCAGCCATAGACGCCGATGCATGAAGCTGCGCGCGATGATCGCGTCGAGCGCATGGACCGTTGACGGATCGCCCGCTCCGGAAGCGGTCGAGCCCCAGAACGGAGAAACGTCCGGACCGATTCGCATCCCGTCCACGACACCGATCGCCTGGCCAATCGGGCATCCGCATCCGAGGATGAACGCGTCGTCGCCGGCGCCGCTGCGAATCGCCTCGAGGCCGTGGCGGATGGTTTCGCCGCGCGTGAGATTCGGATCGTGACGCCGCCCGGGTGCGGCGGCGGCGTAAAGAAAATCGAGTTTCAAATACGAGTAGCCAAACTCGCCGGTGAGCTTCGCGAACAGATCGCGGAGGTGCGCGAGAAACGCCGGGTTGCTCGCGTCGAGCGCGTACGCGAACGCGTCGTTGCTCTTCGTCCAGTTTGCGTTGTAGCCGGCGCGGACCGGTTCGCCGCTCTCCGCGTGCGTGATGAACCAGTCGGGATGTTCGATCATCAGGCGCGAGTCGCGAGCCGCAAGAAACGGCGCGGTCCACAGCCCTGCTTTGAAGCCGGCGGCGCGAATTTCGCCGGCGAGTTTTTTCAGTCCGCTTGGAAATTTCGCGTTGGTGGTATCCCAGTCGCCGAGCGCGGACTGAAAGCCGTCGTCGAGTTGAATCACGTCGAGCGGAAACTCGGAGCGCATCGCTGCGAGCGACTTGATATTGGCGCGCAGCGCGTCCTCGGTGATCGCGTCAAAGTAGTGGTACCAGGAGCACCATCCGCGCTGAAACGGCGCGCTGACCCGCGCATTCATCCATCGCCCGGTAAGCTCGGCCCATCGCGCGGCCAGCCGCGCGGCGGACTCATCGGCGGCGGCGATGAACAGCGGATCGAGTTCGCGATGCGCGCCCGGCGCGAGAGTTACATCGTCGAGGATCGCGCGTGCGATTATTTTTTCAGGGCTCGAGACGGTGAGAGTCGAAAGCGAAGTGGCGGCTCCGATGAATCCGGCCAGGACGCGCTCCGCGGCGCTGCGGCTTTCGACGATCGTGAAAAGTTCAGACGCATCCGCTTCGGGGAATTCGGGCGGGCGCGTCGATTCACTCTGGTGCATGAGCCGAAGGATGAAAACGGCGGTATCGCGAGGATGGTTCCTTTGCGACCCGCCGACGTCGTCGCCTGCCGAGGCGCTCCATGACTGGTATCCATGCTTGAAGAATCGGGCCGGGGCCGACGGCGCGAAGCCGGTCGAGACTTCGAAGATTGCATACGTGAGTCGAACCGGATCGGCGCCGCGATTGGCGACGGTTGCGCGAACGATGGCGCCGCCGAATGCGTGTTCGAGACGGGCAGAGATCGCGAGGCCGTCGCCGATGGCGCTCGCTTCGCGCCCGCCCGATGGTGCATCGAGACCGAGCCGGCACGCGTGGCCGGCGGCGTCGATGAAGCGCAGCTCGATTCGCGACAGCAGTGCGTTCGTCACGTGGTGAGACTTGCAAACAGACGCGATCGCGGCAAGGCAGCGGCCATCCCCTGCGCCTTGGCAAGGAAAAGAGATGCGCGCGGAGTTTACCCTGAGATGCCCAAAGACCTACAGCCAGCCGAGCGAGCCAAAGACAATCGCGAGCAACAGGGAAACGCAGGCCAATCCACCCACGATGCTCCATCGCTTCGTTTCAGTTTCAGCGTCATGCGCCCACGCAGCGACCGCGAAAAACCAGGCGTATCCGAAGACGACGATCAAGATCAGTCCCGCGCCAACATTCCAAAAGGGCCAGTACCAGTTCAGGTAGCCCCATCGATTCAGCACGACTTCCAGGATCACCGATGCGACCGATTGTCCGGCGATCAACATCCATCGGCTGTTCAAGCCGAATATTTTTGCGCGCGGATTTGCCGGCAGCAGCTTCGCAAACGCCATCCCGTAGATCAAAAACAACAGTGTGGTTTCGGCGTTGAGCCCGACCAGGATCTGATATGAGGTGTGCCCGGTCTCGACCCATAACGGCGCGCGTCCGGTCCAAAACAAAATCGCCGAATTGATCAGTTCGTTAATCCAGTCGGCAAACCAAAGCGCCAGCCCCGCCGCGATCACGTTCCATCGCTGCGCCATGATCTCGCCCGCATAGATGAACATGGTCAGGATTAGCAGGTACACGATTGTCCAGTCGAAATTGGCGGGGCTTCGTAGCACGGCGAGCGCCGCGCGTGCCGGTTCGGTCATATTCTCAGACCTCCTGCCGGGAATGTACTTCACGGCGGATCAAATTGGCAGTTCACTTGGATAACGGAAATCCAGGCTTGATTGTAATGTGAAAGCACGGGTGACCCCTGCACCTTGGTAAGAAGAAGCTGCGGACGGAATTTATCCTCAGTACTCGAAGGACCCTGTTAGAAGAGGTAGGCGCCGGGTAATCTTAGCCATCAGTTGGGAGAGCAAAGTCATCGATACGCCGCCGGAAATAGAGGCCGCCGAGGTTGACGAGGCGGGCGCAGACATACCCGCGCAAAATCGCCGGAGCGCCCGACTGACCGCGTTCCGCGCCCTGCGGCATCGCAATTTCAGACTGTTTTTCGTCGGACAGCTAATCTCGCTGATCGGCACCTGGATGCAAACGGTCGCGCAAGCGTGGCTGGTGCTCAAGCTCACCAATTCATCGATGATGCTGGGCGTGGTGGCGTTTGCGAGTTACATGCCGATCGTGCTGGTCGCGTTGTTCGCCGGCGTGGTGGTCGATCACGTCGATCGGCGCCGACTGATAATCGGCGCGCAGACGCTGTTGATGATGAGCGCGTTCGTGCTCGGAGGACTGACGTGGGGCGGCGCGGTGAAGGTCGAGTACGTGATCGCGCTGGCTGCTCTCAACGGGCTGGTCAGCTCGTTCGACATGCCGGGGCGGCAGGCGTTCGTGGTCGAGATGGTGGGGCGCGAAGACCTGGCCAATGCGATCGCGATGAACTCGATGATCTTCAACGGCGCGCGGATGATCGGTCCGGCGATCGCGGGACTCTCGATCGCGGTGATTGGAGTTGCGGGCTGCTTCATGCTCAACGGCGTCAGTTACCTCGCGGTCATCTGGAGCCTGTTCGAGATGGAACTGCCGCGCCACGAGCGCCGCAAATTCGGCGCTACGATGATGCGCCAGGTGCGGCTCGGGCTGGTGTACGTCTGGCGGCATCGCCCGACCCTGTGGCTGCTGGTGCTGGTGGCTCTCAACATGGGAATCGGGATGCAGTACTCGGTGCTGATCCCGCTGTTCGCGCGCGATCTGCTGCACGTCGGAGCGCACGGCTACGGCTTTCTGATGGCGGCGCAGGGGCTGGGCGCGGTGATTAGCGCAATCGTGATGAATTCGCGCTCGACGGCTCCCAGAGCGCTGCGTCAGAACCTGGTGTTCGGCATTTTTTGCATGGCGATTGCGACCGCCGGGTTCGGCGTGTCGAGCTGGATGGCGATGTCGATGCTCGCGCAATTGTTCATCGGCGTCGGCCTGATGAATCACATGGTGACGACCAACACGCTGTTGCAGATGTTCGTCTCGGACGAACTGCGCGGGCGCGTGATGAGTATCTACACGCTGTCGTTCATCGGCACCGCGCCGCTGGGCAGCCTGGCGGTCGGCTATATCGGGGAGAATTTCAGTCCGCGCGCGGCGGTGTTGTTCTGCGCGGCGTTCTCGCTGCTGTGCGGATTTATTTTGTTGACGAAGCTCAAGTTGATCGCGCAGGCGCAGGCGGAGGTCGCGGAGAACTGGTAAGCGCGCGCGAATAATTTCGCGGGTGGCCGATGATTCGTTCCTTCCCGATCTGCGCACGATCGAGGATCCGGCGGCCTTCGCGGTGACCCTGGAAACTGGCTAGGATTGTAAAACTTCGAGCGCGTAGGAGCCGTTGAACGCAATGAAATTCGGAACATTTTTGTATCAGACATCGCCCAACAGTATCGCGGCGGTCGCTCGCAAAGCCGAGCAGAGCGGTTTCGAATCGCTTTGGATCCCCGAGCATATTATTTTGCCCGTAACCTACCGCTCGCCGTATCCGTATTCATCCAGTGGCAGGATGGGTGCGCCTCCGGAGATTCCCCTGCACGATCCGATGCTGGCGCTGGCGTTCGTCGCCGGGATCACCACCAGGATCCGGCTGGCGACGGGAGTGTTCGTGCTCCCGATTCGCAACGCCTTTGCGACTGCCAAGGCGGTCGCCAGCCTGGACGTCCTTTCGGGCGGCCGCTTTATTTTCGGGGTCGGGATCGGGTGGCTCGAGGAGGAGTTCGACGCGGTCGGGATGAACTTCAAAGACCGCGCGCTGCGTACCCGCGAGTACCTCGCGCTGATGAAGGAGCTGTGGACCAAGGAGTCGCCGGAGTATCACGGCAAGACGATTTCGATTGAAGGCTTCAAGTTCATGCCCAAACCGGCACAAAAACCGCATCCACCGATCGTCTTCGGCGGCAACACGGAGCCGTCGCTCAAACGGGCGGCGAAACTCGGCGACGGGTGGTATGGAATCGCGGAAGGTCTCGACGAGGTTGCGGCGACCATCAAGCGGCTGCGCGAGCATGAACGCGCGGCGGGGCGGACGGCCCCGCTGGAACTGACGGTGAGCAGGCTGCGCGAACAATTGAAGCCCGGAGACATCGAGCGATTCGCCGCGATGGGCGTGTCGCGGATAATCATCGGGCCGGCCGCGACGACCCGCGAGCAAATTGCGTCGATGGAAAAGTTCGGCGCCGAGGTAATCGCAAAGCAGTGATCGCGAGCGGACAGTATTACGCTGCGAGCTTTGCGCAGCCTGTTGGCGTGTCGCAATTCGCGCGGATATCATCGAAACTTGCGCCGGAGGAGCGCTTACCAAGATGAAAAGGTGCCCGCGCTGCGAAAAAACTTTCCCCGACTCGGAAACGTTTTGCGAAGCTGACGGAACCGCGCTGGTGCAGGCGGGACCTGCCTTTGCCGAAGGAGCGGCCGCTACCGGTGCGATCGACGCCGGCGAGCAAATCGAGTGTCCGGTATGCGGCGGCAAGGCGCAGCCGGGGGAACTGATCTGCAACTTCTGCGGTGCGCGGCTCGGGGTGGAATCGGCGCCGGCCTCGTACCCACCGCAGCCGTCGCCGCAGCCGCCGCGAGCGGGGACGTCGGCGCGGCGCGATCCATCGCCGTCGATGCGCATCACGGGCAGGGTGCCCGGCGCCGACAACGACAGCGAAGAAGAAGGCCGCGGCCGGTTCGGCGTCCTTTGGTACTTGATCGCGGCGATAGTTGCGCTCGGAGGCGGCGCGTGGCTCGCGCTTCATCTCAGCTCCAGGCCCGCGGAGCAGCCGGTGGCGAACGCGTCGCCGGCGGCGCTCGCGTCGGTGGCAGCGGCGGCGCCCAGTGGGCCGTTGGTGGCGTTGTCGAAGGCGATCGGGGTGCAGGTGACGGGGGACTCGGCGGCGGCGCCCGAGCGCAATCAGGAAGCGTCGCGGAAATTTTTCGAAGATCACAAGGACGGATTGCTGGAGAGCTATTCGCGTGCGATCGCCGGTGACAGCACGCTGCGGGATGCGATGGTGGTGCGAGTCAGGGTGCTGCCCAACGGCAGCGTGGACGAGGCGTCGGTGCGGACCTCGACCAATCCGAATCCGGCGTTCGACGCGGAAGTGGTGAAGGACGTTTCGGCGTGGAATTTCGCGCCGTTCAGCGGCGGCCAGGTCGAGATCGATTATCCGATAATTTTCACCAACGATCCCACGACCAAGGACGCGCTCGAGTCGCAACTGAGCTCGAAGCTGGCGGGACTGAGCCCGACCGAGGCGCCGGAATTCGCCAGCGCGCCGCCGGCGCCCTCGCCGGCCGCGTCGGAAGCGGCGGGTGCTCCCTCGCCGGCGTCAGTCGAGACGCCCGCGATGCTGGCCGAGCCTGCGCCTACCCCCGCGCCCGCGCCGCGCAAGCGCCATCACGTGGCGAGCGCGCCCAAGCCGCCGCCGCTGACATTGCAGCAGCGCGTTAAGATGGTGCTGGGGTCGAATCCGAGGACGCGGCGCGTGGATTGTTACACCAGCGGCAGCACGGTGACGATTTTTGGCAAGGTCTTCGACGCCGACGCCAAGCTGTATGCGGAAAAAATCGTGCGCCAGGTGCCGGGGGTCGGCAACGTGGTCGATTCGCTGACGACCGATACGGCCGATTGGGCGGCGCGACAGGCTGCGATCGCGTCGCAGATTTATGCCGCGGGGTTGAACAACGTGACCGTCAAGGTGATCGGCCACGACGCGTATCTTGGCGGCACCGTCAAGACCGATGCGCAAAAGCAGCAGGCGGTGACGATCACCGAGAACGCGTCGCCAGGGGTCCACGTGCGGGGTAATATCATCACGGTTGTGCCCGGAAACATGTTCGGATTCTGACCCGCGGTCTTTGACGACGGCGCCGGGTGTCATCGATCCGGTGGGGCGTGATACTATTGACAGGTTCCGAGGCGAGCGCTTATATGGCGGAAAGAGCGCAGCATAAGGCGCGCCTACCAGGAGGAATCTATTTCCATGGCTGATGCAGCACCGACGACACCTAAGGAAATCTTTGCGGCGATGCCCGGTCGCTTCAACAAAGACGCGGCGAAGGGTTTGAACGCGACCTACCAGTTTGACCTCTCGGGCGACAACGGCGGCAAGTGGCACGTAATCATCAACGACGGTACCTGCACGGTCAAAGACGGACCGGCCGCTTCACCGAGCATCACGATCTCGATGACGGCGCAGGACTACGTTGACATGACGCAGCGGCAAGCTCAACGGGCAGGTCGCATTCATGAGCGGCAAACTTCGAATCGCGGGCGACATGGGCCTCGCGCTGCGCATGCAGAGTTTGTTTGCCTAAACCGTGAATCTAAGATACCAATGAATTGCACGCCGGCCGGAGCCCAAAGCAGGCCCGGCCGGCGGAAAATCCGCCTGCAAAACAACCCACATAAAATCATCCCAAGCCGAAACGCGCCGATAAAATTCAGATTCGGTACGCAGCCGAGACACAATCTTATCCACTGATTAACGACCCAGGCCGCCGCCAACGCGAGCGCCGATTACCGTCGGTACATCAATTTCGGAAACTAAAATTCTGTTTCTAAAACGCTCCCGAGCAAGGAGGACAAATCCACGTCACAGGAAGAGAGAACGCAAATGAGTTCCGCGGAGTTTGAGGGCGACCTCAACAAGGAAAGCGGACAATCGACCGACAACGGCCAGGACAACGATTCGCTGGCCTCAAAACTGTCGAAGGAGCTCAGCAACTGGCGGCGCAACCGCACCTCGTCGCAGCCACGGCATTCTGACGGATCGAGTCAGAACTTTCAGTCAGAGCCGGCCCGCACGATCAAGGTTCGCGGTCACGAGACTTTGGTGGTTCGCAAACCGAAGCTCGTCGCCAAGCCCCCCGTGAGTACCAATCACACACCAAATAGTCAGTAGTCGGTTTTTCACTTGTCCGCGGTTGTGTGGCGGGGCGTGCGGAAGGGTCAGGAGCGGAAGATTTCGACAGGCATCTCGCGCGACGCTTGCCGGGCCGGATAAACGGTCGCGAGCAGGCAGAGAAGCATCGAGGCCAGCGCGACGGCGGCGAAGTCCCACGGATCGACGGCGATCGGCAGCGTCGAGATGCCGTAAATTTCGCGCGGGATGTGAATGAACTGGTAACGCGCCAGCGCGAAGCATCCGCCGGCGCCGAGGATCAATCCGGCCGCGGTTCCCGCCGCGCCGACGATCAATCCCTTCATCACGAAAATCAGGCGCACGTCGCGCCGCGTCGCACCCATCGCGATCAGCACCGCGATGTCCTTGCGCTTTTCCATCACGACCATGATCAGCGTCGCCACCAGGTTGAACGCCGCGACCCCGATCAGCATCACCAGCACCAGTGCATACACGCGCTTGAGCAGTTCGAAGCCGGCGGCCGCCGATTCGTTGAACTCGATCCAGTTGCGCACCTGGTACGGACTCGCGAACACTTTGCGCAGCGCATCGGTGACCGCGTCGGTCTGGTCGAGATTGGTCAGATGGATATCGATGCCGTCCACTCGTCCGGTGCGCCCGAAAAAATCCTGCGCGCGCGCGAGCTCCATGAACACCATGTTGCTATCGACAAAGTTCATTCCCGAGTCGAAGATCGCGCCGATCGCGAATTGGCCGCTCTTGGTTGAGAGCGATCCATCGGGCGAAATTATCGGCGCCACCATCCGCACCGCGTCGCCGCGTTTGGCCTTGAGTTTTTTCGCCAGGCTGACTCCGATCGCCAGGCCGCCTGCCGCAGCCGCCGGCTCCGAGGCGCTCCCCGGGTTCGCGTAGCTTCGCGACAGATCGTCCAGACCGCCCGCCGTCATGTATCGGCCCCATTGCGCCCGCACCACCGGGTTTTTCGGCTCGACGCCGCGCACCACCACGCCGCCGATTCCCCGTCCCGAACTCAGCATCGCCTGCCCCACGATGTACGCGTCGGAGCCGTTGACGCCGCGCACGCTGGCGACCTTCTTCTCGATGTCGCCGTAGTTGTCGATCGACCCTTGCGAATTGAGTATCTGCACCTGCGGGCTGAGGCTGAGCACGCGTTCCTTGAGGCTCTGCTCGAAGCCGCCCATCACCGAGAGCGTCACCGTGAGCGCCGCGACCCCGATCATCACGCCGACGCCGGTGAAGATCGTCGTGATCGAGATGAAGGCGTCTTTGCGCCGCGCGCGCAGATAGCGGAGCGCAATTTTCAGTTCGTATCGCACGGCGGGTCGCGGATCGAACTCAGAATATCACGTTTTCTTTTTTCAGCTGCTCGATCTCATCGGCGCTGAGCGACAGCATCTCGCGGAAGACTTCGTCGTTGTCCTGGCCGAGAATCGGCGCCGCCGATCGCAGCGTGCCGGGCGTCCGGCTCATCCGATGCTCGAGGCCCTCGTACGGCGACGGGCCCATCTCCTTGTGCTCGAGCCAATGCCAGAAGCCGAACGCCTCGAGGTTGTCGTCCTGGTGGATATCGACGCAGTTCTCCACCGGATAGGCGGCAACTCCCGCGGCCTGCAACTTCGCGGTGAGTTCGTGAGCGTCGTGGATGCGCGTGAGCGAGCCGACCAACTCGTCGATTGCGCCGGCGTTCTCGATGCGGCCCTGCGCCGTCGCAAAGCGCCGGTCTGTCGTATCGGCGCCCAGCGCCGTCAGCATCGCGCGCCATTGTTCGTCGCCCGCCACCGCGATCGCGATCCATCGCTCGTTGCCGTCCTCGTCGGCGCATCGGTAGGCGCCGTGCGGAGCGTATCGCGCCGACGCGTTGCCGCGCGGGCCAAGCACCCGTCCGCTGGCGAAGTAATCGATCAACGCGGGCGCCAGATTCTGCATCGCGGCCTCGTACTGCGACATGTCGATATACTGGCCCTGGCCGGTGCGCCGGCGATAGTCGAGCGCGGCCAGCAGCGCGAAGGTCGAAAAGCGCGGCGCGATAAAATCCGTGTAGGCGCCGTACGGCGGCGTGCATGAGCCCGGCCCGTAGCCCGAGATGTAGTAGAACCCCGACAGCGCCGCCATCAGTTGCCCGAAGCCGGGGTAGAGCGCGTTGGGTCCCGTCTGCCCCTGCATGCAGGTCGAGAGCATGATCAGGTCGGGGCGCAGCTCGCGCAGATTTTCGTAATCCAGTCCCCAGTTGCGCATCGCCTTGGGCGTGAAACTCTCGACGACGATATCGGCCCACGGCACCATCCGCTTGGCCAGCTCGCGCGCTTTGGGCTTGCCCAGGTCGAGCGTGATTCCTTTTTTCGAGGTGTTGAAGCTCGCGAAAAACTGGCTGCGGTTGATCCCCGGCATCGCGTCCTTCCACGGCGGGCCGATTCGCAGCACGTCGGGACGCGCCGCCGACTCGATGCGGATTACTTCGGCGCCGTTGTCGCCGAAATACTTGGTCGTGATCGGGCCCACTCCGACCCAGGCGAAGTCCAGCACATGAACTCCTTCCAATGCGAAACGGCTCATCTCGAATTTCTCCTGGCTAGATCGAGCCGGCGGCTCGCAGCTGGTTCAAGCGCTCCGGCGCAAGCCCGAGCAGCCCGCGGTAGATCTCGTCGCTATGCTCGCCGATTCGCGGCGCGCGCGCGGTCGATCCGATCGGCGTCGCGGTCATTTTCGCGAACGGCCCCGGAAACGTCAGCGTGCGGCCGATCGTGTCGTGCGGCACCGCGGTCCAGAAGTCGCGCGCCTTGAGCTGCTCGTCGGATGCGATGTCGGCGGCGGTCGCGACCGGCGCCAGGAAGATCCGCCGCTTGAGTGCCTGCGCGTAGACTTCCTGCTTGGTCATCGTGAGCATGAAGCGCTGGATCGTGTCTTCGAGTTCGTCGGTCTCCTTGTGGTCCTGCTCGGTCATCGCCATGAACACCCCGGGTATCCACGAAAGCCAATCCTTGGTCCGCATCCAGTCGGAGCCGAATCCGTTCTCCCGCATCCACTCGATCAGCGCGACGGTCGACTTGCCGAACGTCGTCCCGCCGGCGATCAGGGTCGAGATGTGCCCGTCCTTGCACTCGTACACCATCTTGCGCCGCGCGTCGGCCGAGCCGAAAAAAACTCCGGTGCGCGTCAGATGGCTGCCGTGCAGGAACGGCATCGCCTGCTCGTTCATCAGCGTCCACACGATGCAGGCCTGCATGTTGACCACGATTCGCTGGCCGAGCCCGTCGATTCGGCGCGGGTAGTGCGCCATCATCATCGCGACCGCCGCCTCGCCGCCGGCGTGCAATCCGGCTTGCGGCAGACTCATCTGCAGCGGAGGCTTTCCCTCCTCGCCCATCAGGTACATCTGTCCGCCGGCCGCCCACGAAATGATGTCGGCCCAGGCGTAGTCTTTGCCCGGACCCGTGTCGCCGAACGGCGTGATCGACGCGTAGATGAGGCGCGGATTTTTCTTGGCGAGCGCCTCGTAGCCCAGACCGATCGAGTCGAGATAACCCAGCCGATGCGACTCGACGAGGAAGTCGGATTGCGCCGCCAGGTCGGCGACGAGTGCGCGCCCGTCTTTACTGGCGAGGTTGGCGGTTACGGATTTTTTCCCCGCGTGATAGGCGATCGAATAGAGGCAGTGGTCGGCGTCGGCGATATCGTCGAGATAGGGCGGGATCCGCCGCGTCGAGCAGCCAGCGGGCGCTTCGACCTTGATAACTTCGGCGCCGAGATCGGCGAACATCTTGCCGCACAACGCGCCCTTCTCGTCGGTCAAATCGAGCAGCCGCAATCCTCTGAGCAACTGTGATGGCATCGATGAATTAAACCTCGCTTGCCCCGCCGGCGCGGCCGGATATTCCCGTTGCGCAAATCCCGCTTAGCAGATTCGCCCGCGCCTGAACCTTGGAAGTTTATATCCTACCGCGCCAAAGATGTAACCCCGCCCGCGCAAAGGGCGAGGCGCGGGGCGGGCTATCGGGAGTGTGTACTTAAGCGATTTCCGCGCCGGGTCGAAGTGGAACCGGAGCGGGGATGAACCGGATTTGCCCATTGCTCCGAATTTCGGTAGCGGACGGTTTTGAATACATTAAGTTTCGAGGGCGAATCTTTGTGCGCGTAACTTCCAAAAATTCCTCTCGGCAATCGCGATGCGCTAAATGCAAGCCGGTTCGCCCTGGTAGGAACTAACCTCGAAAGGCGACCAGAGAGTCCGCCCCGCAGTAGCAGCATCTGGGCAGAAAAATCAATTTACCGTTTCCCTCTATCTGAATATTTTCCCAATACTCTCGCGATGCCGTCGCGAGCAAGTGGGCGTGGCAAGCTCGCAGATTTCGCCTGGATCGCGCTCAGGGTCGTGGAGCAGGCCACCGGGCCTTGCCTCCCTGGAGGCCGTCCCTGCGCCCCGATGCGACCGCAGCGTAGCCTTGGCTATCGTCTCCTTTCTCTACCTCTGTGTCCTCACCTCTGTCAAGGCAATGCTCTTTTAAACTAAACCACGCCTGCGCACACGGCGATGCGCGCCGGCTAGTCGTGCTGGCGGGCGTGCGCGCCGCCCCAATCGCAGTCGCAAAAAAGGCCGTCACAGCTCGATGTGGCAAATCAGTGTAGTCGGGCACTCAATATTTCCCGATCGCCTCAAAATTAAGTTCAAGAATCCAGTCCTTGGCGGGTTCATCTCGCTTGATGGTAATGAATCCCAATTCGCCAAGACGATTTAGTTCTCGATAGAACGTGCGAGTTGTAACGTGTTTGTAAGCTCCTTTCACATATGGGGCTTTGTATAGTTCGGAGAATTTTAGCTGGCGCGATGGGTTGTCTGAGAACGGATCTGTTGGTTCTGTTTCTTCGAGAAGAAAGGTCAAGAGATTGTGTTCCCTTTCATTAACTAGCCGGCGATAGCTGGCAATGCGTTTGTTGAAAGCTCGAAGCAGCATTGTTCTGTAAACCACGCGATTCAGCTTCGTCTTGATGAAGTTATTTATACCCTTCAATTCAGCGGCAAAACCTTCGATGCCGAAATGAATAAACTGGGTATTCGTGCTGGCGGGCGTGGCGCGCCGCGCCGATCGCGGTGGCGAAATCGGCATGCTCGGGAATCACGAAGCGCTGCCCGAACGGAAACGTGAGCCGCCTCATCTCCTGCATGAATCGGAACAGCCGCGACAACTTCCCGGTCAGCACGATATTCTCCTGCCCACAGGCGCGCGCGCTGGCCATCGCCAGCACGCCGATCGATTCCACGATCATGTTCATGATCGCCAGCGCCTTGTCCTCGGGCGTCGCGTCGGCGCTTATCTTGCCGAAGTTCGCGGCCGTGGTTGACGGCGGCAGGTCGCCGATCGCGCCGCCGGCGATGTCGCGAACGCTGAGATCGATGCGCCGCAGATCGCCTTTGCGCGCGAGTTTTTCCAGCCGCTCGATCGTCGACACGCCGAGCATGTGCTTGGCCAGTCCGAGCAGCGTGCCGCCGCCGATGCCGGTGCCGCTGAAATGCGAGATTTTGCCAGCGCGTCACCGATACGATCGCGGTGCCCGTCCCCAGCGAGACCACCAGCGCGCTTTCCTTTCCGGCCAGCGAAGTCCCGCCGATTCCGATTGCGGTGAACTCGTTGACCTTGACCACCGGCCTGCCCAGCAGGGATTCCGCGAGCACCCGCGAGCCCGCGCCGGTGGCGGCGACGCATTCGATGTCTTCGAGTTTGATGCCGAATTCGGCGACCAGTTTTCCCAGCGCGCCGGCCGCCGCCGCGACCGGGTCGTTGGCCTCGATCGTTACGACATGCAGGCCGCCGTTTTCGAGGATGACGGCGTCGGTGGTCGAACCGCCGATATCGATGCCAACGATCATAGGTGATGCCGGCTCCTGTCCAGCCCGTCTTGAAGCTAGAACAGCCGCAGCCACCCGCGCAACGACGCAGCGGCCGGGGTAGGGCGCCGCCTTAGCCGGACCCGGCCACTGTGATACTTTTCAAAAATGGCACGGCGCAAAGCCGATTCGTCGGATAGTCTGTTCCCATCGCGCACGCCGCTCAGCCAGCCGCTGGCCGATCGGATGCGTCCGCGCACGCTCGACGAAATCGTCGGCCAGGAGCATCTGCTGGGTCCGGGAAAGTTCCTGAGCGACATGGTGGCGGCGCACGTGCTTCATTCGATGATCCTGTGGGGCCCGCCGGGCACCGGCAAGACTACCCTTGCACTCGTGCTCGCCGAGCACTCGGGTGCGGTGTTCCGCAAGCTGGCCGCGGTAACCTCGGGCGTCGCCGATCTGCGCGAGGCGGTGGAGGCGGCGCGCCACGATCTCGACGCGGGCAAGCGCACCGTGGTCTTCATCGACGAGATCCATCGATGGAACCGCGCGCAGCAGGATGCGTTTCTGCCGCATGTCGAGAGCGGGCTGATCACGCTGATCGGCGCGACCACGGAAAATCCTTCGTTCGAGGTCATCTCGGCGCTGCTCTCGCGGATGCGGCTGCTCGTGCTCCATCCGCTCTCGGAGGAAAACCTCGCGGCGCTGGTGCATCGCGCGCTCGCCGACAAGGAGCGCGGGCTCGGCGAGGTCGGGCTCAAGCTCGGAGTCGGCGCGATCGACGAGATCGTTCGAAACGCCGGCGGCGACGCGCGGCGCGCGCTCGGCACGCTGGAGATTGCGGCGGAGTTCGCGCAAAACGCCGGCGCGACGCTGATCATGCCCGACCACATTCGCGAGTCGGCGCAGCAGAAGGCGCTGCTCTACGATCGCGCGGGCGAGGAGCACTACAACGTCATCTCGGCCTTCATCAAGAGCATGCGTGGCAGCGATCCCGACGCCGCGATTTACTGGATGATGCGGATGGTCGAGGCGGGCGAGGATCCGCTGTTCATCGCGCGGCGGATGGTGGTGTTTGCCTCCGAAGACGTCGGCAACGCCGATCCGCGCGCGTTGCAAATAGCGATCGCGGTCAAGGAGGCGGTGGACTTCGTCGGGATGCCCGAAGGCGTGATTCCGCTCGCGCAGGGCGTGACCTACCTGGCCAGCGCGCCCAAGTCCAATGCGTCGTATCGCGCGATGCGCCAGGCGGGCGAAGATGCGAAAACGCTTGGCGCCTTGCCGGTGCCGCTCCATTTGCGCAACGCACCGACGCCGATGATGAAAGGACTTGGCTACGGCAAAGACTACCGCTATCCGCACGATTTCGAGGGCGCGCTGGTCGCGCAGAACTACTTGCCGGACAAATTGGAAGAAAAGGTATATTACGAACCTTCCGAGCGCGGCTACGAAATCAGGATTCGCGAGTTTCTTGCCCGCGCGCGCGCGGCGCGCAATACCACATCGCGGCGCAAGCCGGACGGGAAAGACTGACGGGAAAAAAGCGAACCGCGAGAGCCGGAGCATATCCGTTCCCGCGGTTCACAAAAGTCAGGCCAAGAGATTATTTCGCGCCGAGAACCGAGTCCTTCAGCGCTTTGGCAGCGGTGAAGCGAAGCCTGGTGCGCGCCGGAATCTTGATCTCCTGACCGGTGGCCGGATTGCGGCCCATGCGCGCCTTGGTCTTGCGCTTGCGGAAGATACCGAGGCCGGCCAGCCGCAGCGATCCTTCCTTCTTGAGCTCACGGACGACCAGCGCGTTGAGTTCCTCGAGCACGGTCTTCCCCTGCTTCTTGGTGAGTCCGAGCTTTTCAGCCATGTAGGCTGCTACCTGCGACTGCGTCATCATCCTCCTCCTTGCGTCCCGGGTTGCGGGCTTTCAGTGAGGGTGAACCAGTAGCACGACAATTTCAAGTGCGGAAGGGACGAAAATTGCAATTTTTTCTAGGGATCGTGATGGTTTTTGCACAGGCCCGTCGCGTGCGCATTGAGCCCCAAGGGTTTTACGCCGACGGATCGCGCAACCTGCACGATCGCGCCGTCAGTAGCGGACTTCGACGAGGTAAAGGCCGCCGGGCGGCGCGTTGGCCGGAGCCGCTTGACGATTTCGTGCGGCGAGAATCGCGGCGATTTTATCAACCGTGAGCTTGCCGCGTCCCACGTCGACCATCGCCGCGACCATCGCGCGCACCATGTGGCGCAGGAAACTGGTTGCCTCGACGCGGTAAACAAAAATGTCGCCGTCGCGCGTCCATCGGCTTGCAATCACGCGGCGGACCGTGGTCCTTACTTCGGTGCCGAGAGAGCGGAACGCGGCGAAATCGTGCTCGCCGACAAAGATGCGCGCGGCGCAGTTCATCGCCGCAAGATCGAGGCGGTCGCGGACCAGCCAACTGTAGCGATACTCGAAGGCGGACGCGACCTTGCGATTCAACACGCGATATTCGTACACGCGCGAGCGGGCGGCGCGCCGCGGATCGAAGTCATCGGGCGCGGGCGAGACGTCGAGCACCACGATGTCGGCCGGCAGCATCGCGTTGAGCGCGCGTTGCAATTCGGCGGGGTCGAACGGGCGTGGAAGTGAAATCGAAGCGACCTGCCCGCGCGCATGTACGCCGGCGTCGGTGCGGCCCGAACCGTACACGCGCACCGGGGCTGAGAAAATCCGCTCGAGCGCGGCTTCGATCCTTCCCTGTATGGAATCGTGGCGCGGCTGAAGCTGCCATCCGGAATAGTTGCCGCCGTCGTACTCGAGCGTGAGCTTAAGGACCATCGCGCGGCGGCCGGTTCAGGCGAGAGCCGGCGAGCTGAGCGCCAGCGTCTCGGCGACCCAGAGCGCTCCCAGAGCCGCCAGCCGGGTATTGTCGAACACGCACCACAGCGACAACGAGTCGGGGCGCGTCTCGACGCTGACGACGATGGCCTCCTGGCCCACAGCGTCGATCACGCCGAGCGGTTCGCCCTCTTCGGCGATCAGAATACCGGGAGCGACGCGCAGTAGTTCGACCGGGTCTTCGCCGTTGCCGCTGCCATCGCGGGGCCGCGGAATATCGACGGTCAACGCGGAGCCGTGAAGTACGGGAATTGCGGCGACCTGCACGGAAAGCATGGGCGAGCCGTCGAGCAGCGCCGCGACTTGCCTGGCGATTGCGGTCGCGACGGAGCGCTCATGCTCGCGCATGAAGGCATTGAAGCCGCGCTGGACTTCGTCATCGTCGAGCTCCAGGCGGGCGCTCAGAAGATCCGTGGTCTGATCGACCGTGGCGGTGAGCACGTCCCTGCCACCGGCGCTCGCGCCGAGCATCGCAGTGGCGGCGGCGAATCCACCGTGGGCGCCAAGGGCCTTCAAGCAGGTGGCAAGAACGTGGGCGACGGGATGAGGAGTTGCGAAAACCGGCGCAGTGCGCAATTTCGCAATCGCCTCGCGCGGAGTGAGTCCGGGCGCGACCATCGGCACATCCGAGGGCGGACGATTCGCCGCGCTCAGATCGATCAGAATCGGTCCCGGCCGTGCGGCGACAATTTCGCCGGCGCGCGGAGCGGGGATTGCGAGAAAAGCGATATCGAAATCCCGAAGGCCGGCGGGACTCTCGAGCGCATCGACGAGGCGCTCCTCACCGGCGGCGTCGACGGTCTGCATGGCGCCCGCTTCGGTGGCGAAGAGTTTCAGTTCGCTGAGCTGGAATCCGCGCGCGGCGATCAGTTCGATGAGCTGGTTGCCGACCGCGCCGGTGGCGCCGACAACCGCCACTCTCGGCTCGCGGGGATTACTCATTCGCCTTCGCTTTCGGTGCTCTCGAGTTTTTCACGCACCAGACGGCCCATCGCCTTGCATCCCACGGTCTGGGTTGCGGCGCCGCCGTGAAGGTCGCGAGTGCGATAGCCGTCGCGGACGACAGAATCGACGGCCTGCGCAATCAGCTCGGCCTCGGAGCGCATCCCGAGCGAATGCTCGAGCAGGAGAGCCGCGGACAGGATTGCGGCGATCGGATTGGCCTCGTCGCGGCCCGCGATGTCCGGCGCGCTGCCGTGAATCGGCTCGTAGAGACCGACGCGGAAACCGGCGCTGTTGAGCTCCTCGCCGAGCGACGCCGACGGCAACAAGCCCATCGAGCCGGCAATTACCGAGGCCTCGTCGGTCAGGATGTCGCCGAACAGGTTCTCAGTGACGACCACGTCAAAATCCCTGGGGCGGCGTATCAGATGCATCGCCATCGAATCGACCAATTGATTCTCGAACGCGACGTCCTTGAATTGCGCGCTCAACTCGGTGGCGATCTCGCGCCACAAGCGAGAGGTCGCGAGCACGTTGGCCTTGTCAACCGAGGTCAGTTTTTTGCGGCGCTCGCGAGCCAGCTCGAAGCCAAACTTGAGCACGCGGGTAATCTCGGCTTCGGTGTAAAAGCAGGTATCGACCGCCTCGCGGCCGTCCTTCGCCGTGCGCTTTTCGCTCGGCTTTCCATAATAGATGCCGCCGGTCAGCTCGCGAATGAGGACCACGTCGACGCCGCCGATCACCTCGGCCTTGAGCGGCGACGCGGCCGCCAGCTCTTTGACGGTTTTGACGGGACGGACGTTGGCGAACAGACCCAGAGCTTTTCGGAGTCCAAGCAGCGCCTGCTCGGGACGCTGCTCCGCATTGGGCTTGTCCCATTTCGGTCCGCCGACGGCGCCAAGCATGATCGCATCGCTGTCCTGCGCGAGCTTGAGCACTTCATCGGGCAGCGGAGTGCCGGCGGTATCGAGTGCGTGGCCGCCAATCAAGCCCTCCTTGAACTCGAGATCGACGGCGGATCGGCGCGCGATGATCTTGAGAACCTGCAGGGCTTCGCCGACGACCTCGGGGCCGATGCCGTCACCTTTGAGAACTAGAATTTTATACGCCATGCGAAAGCGCTGAACGCCTGGAGGTGAATGATCGGGAGGAGCGTCAGACCGTCTCGACCCGTCAGTGTATAGCCTCGAAAATTAGGAGCGCAGATTGGCGCGACGGCGCCGTAGCAAACCCCGCCTCAATGGCGGGCGCCGCCAAAAGCCTCACGTCGCACAGGATGAAGAGCGAATTCAAGTTCAAACTCAAGCCCCCAAACCACTAGCCCAACTATGATGTTGCGGCAAGCCCCATGCGGCTCATGGCACGTCGGTGGTGGGCTTGAGCGGAGCATGTTTGCGCGCCTTGAGGCGGTTGAGCGCGTTTACCAGCGCGAGCGCGCTGGCCATCACGATATCGCTGTGCGCGCCCTGGCCGGCGACGGTCACACCGTTGTCGCGAATCATGCAGCTTACTTCGCCCAGAGCGTCGGTGCCGCCGGTAATCGCCTTGACCGCGTAACGTTCCAGAGCCGGATTGATCGCGGCGATTTTGTAGATCGCCTTGTAGCACGCGTCCACCATGCCGTCGCCTTCACTCTCGGCCGAGCGCTCTTTTCCATCCACGCGCATCGTGATTTGCGCGTGCGGGGTGCTCTTGCTGGACGAACCGACTTTCAAATCGACCAGCTCGAAGTGATCGATTGTGCGGCGCGCCTCCTCGGTTACGAGCGCCAGGAGGTCGTCGTCGTACACAATTTTCTTTTTGTCGCAGAGCGCTTTGAACTCGGCGAACGCCTTGTTCACGTCCACGTCGTCGATATCGACGCCAAGTTCCTTGAGCCGGTTGGTGAATGCGTGGCGCCCGGAATGCTTGCCCAGCACCAGCTTGTTCGAGGGGATACCGACATCCTCGGGCTTCATGATCTCGTAGGTGAGCTTGTACTTCAGCACACCGTCCTGATGGATTCCGGCTTCGTGCGCGAACGCATTGGCGCCGACGATTGGCTTGTTGGCCGGCACGGACTGGCCGATGACCTGGGACAGGAGGCGCGAGGCCGGATAGATCTGCCGGGTGTTGACGCGCGAATCGATGCCCATCAGGTCGCGGCGCGTCTTCATCGCCATCACGACTTCTTCCATCGAGCAGTTGCCGGCGCGCTCGCCGATTCCGTTGATCGTACATTCGACCTGGCGGGCGCCGTTGCGAACCGCCGCCAGCGAATTCGCGACCGCCAGGCCGAGATCGTTATGACAGTGCGCGCTCCAGATGACTTTGCCGGCGCCGGGAACTTTTTCGCGCATGTAGGCAAACATCCGGCCGAATTCCTCGGGGAGCGCGTGGCCGGTGGTGTCGGGCAGATTGATCACGGTGGCGCCGGCGCGAATCACCTCGCTGCAAACGTCGACCATGTAGTCCCAGTCGGAACGCGAAGCGTCCTCGCACGAGAACTCGATGTAGTCGAGATGCTTTTTTGCGCGCGTGACGGCCCAGGTGGCGGCGTCGAGCACGTCCTCGCGATTCATGTTGAGTTTGTATTTGAGATGTATTTCCGAGGTCGCGATGAAAATGTGAATGCCCGGATGCGCGGCCTTGTCGACTGCGCGCAGCGCCGAATCGACATCCTCTTCGCGGGTGCGCGAGAGGCTGAGCACGACCGGTTCGGTCACCGCCTGAGCGACCCGATTCACGGACTCGAAGTCGCCAACCGAAGAAGCGGCGAAACCGGCCTCGATGATATCGACGTTAAGGCGCTCGAGTTGGCGCGCGAGCGCGATCTTCTCCTCGACGTTCATCGTGCATCCGGGCGACTGCTCGCCGTCGCGCAGCGTGGTGTCGAAGATTCGGACGTAGTCGGCGTCCTTCGAGGCCGTGTTGGCGTGTGCCATCGTCATTCCTCCCGCATCGTCGCCGCGGGATCAGCGGGCCGATCGTTCGCCGTGAGCGGAAAGTGAAAAAAGAAAACGCCCCGGGCGGCTTCGATCGGCCCACTGCCCGGGGCGTGTGTCTCAGTTTAATCAGGCCGTCAGACCTGTCCGGACGCGCGCCTGGCGTGGGCCCCTGTAAGGGCCAGGCTAAGCAGCAGCTCCGGTAGCAGGTTGCAATACATCGTGTAGGGATTCTAAGCGGGGGGCCGGACGCCAGTCAAGGCGGCCGTCGATGGCGCAAAGGGCCGGGTTGTGCCCGGCAAGCGCTCTACCGTTGCACGCGTGGATGCTCGCGGAGACCGCTGGTGCCTGGAGCGGGCTCGGACGCCTGCGCGGTCCCGGTGGCGTCATGGGACTTGTCGCCGGGGCTGGGGACGGGCGCGACCGGGCGCAGCACCGATACTTTGGCGCTCAACCGTTCGCCGCGCAGCATCAGCGCGGGACCTGACAGCACGTAGGCAGTCGAGAGCAGGAAGGCGGTGAGCTGCGGCATCGCAAACAGCATCGCGGCGAACACCATCATCGTGATGACCAGTTCGATCTGCGCGCGTTTTTCAAGCTTGATCGCCTTGAAGCTGGGGTAGGGCACGCGCGAGATCATCAGGCCGCCGAGTGCAAGCGTGATCGGCACCATGAAGGTACACAGGGTGCGCGGCGAATCGAATTCGAAGTAGCTGTAGGCGAGCGCGAGCCCGGAAATCATCACGGCTGCGCCGGGCACGGGCAGGCCGACGAAACGGCTCTTGTCCGCCGTCGCGGTCTGCACGTTGAAGCGCGCCAGGCGCAACGCCGAGCACAGCACGAACAATCCGCTGACGCCGATTCCGAGCGAACCGATCGGTTTCAGCGCCCACGCATAGGTCAGCATCGCGGGTGCGACGCCGAAGGCGACTACGTCGGAGAGGCTGTCATACTCGACGCCGAACTGGCTCGAGGTGCGTGACGCGCGAGCGATGCGCCCGTCGAGTCCGTCGCACACGAAGGCGATCACGATCATCACGGCGGCCACCTCGAAGTGTCCGCTAACCGCGGAGACCATCGAGTAGAAGCCCGACAGCAGGCCGATCGAGGTGATCGTCGCGGGCAGCAGGAACACGCCGCGGCGCAGCGGGCCTTCCGTTTTGAGGCTCGGCTCGCGGCCCTGACCCGAATAGAGCTCCATCCGGGCGCGCTCTTCGCGCGAGCGGCGGGAATTGCGGCTCATTGCTCGATTGCTCCGATGATGGATTCTCCGGCGCGCACGCGTTGTCCCAATGACACCGTGACCCGGTACTCGGACGGAAAAAAATGATCGACGCGGCTTCCGAACATGATAAGCCCTATCCGCTGACCCGGCTGTATTCTATCACGCGCGCGGAGCCGGCAAACTATTCGCCGGGCGAGATATCCGGCCACCTGTATCATTGCGAACATGCGGCCCGACGCGTCGGTCATCGCAATCAAGTTGCGCTCATTGTGCTCGCTGGCGTCGTCGCGAAACGCGGCGCGGAACTCGCCCGCGGTGTGCTCGACCATCGTTACCTCGCCGCCGACCGGCGCGCGGTTCACATGGACGTTGAGCGGCGACATGAACACCGACACCCGATGGTAGAGCCGGCCCGTCGAGCCCGGAAAGGCTACGTCGGAAATGTCGGTGATTTTGCCGTCGGCGCCTGAAATCACGACGTTTTCGGTGCGCGACGGATAGCGATCGGGGTCGCGAAAGAAAAGCGCAATCGGGATTGCGAGCAGTACCAGGATCGCACCCAGCGACTTGAGGCCCAGCGCGATAAGTATGATTCCAATTATCGCCAATCCGAGCGACAGCGCCACGCCTTCGGCCGCTATTCCGATCGCGCCTGCGATGCGCGCGAGAATGGCGCCCGGCGCCGGGCGCCCGCTGTCGGTTTCGCCCGCCACGGCGGTTCAGTTCTTCGACTTATCGACCAGCCGATCGCTGGCGAGCCACGGCATGAACGCGCGCAGCTTGCGTCCGACTTCTTCGACCGGATGTGCCGCGGCTTCCTTGCGCAGTTCGCGGAAACGCGGCAGCCCGGCTTTGTAGTCGGCGATCCATTCGTTGGCGAACTTGCCGGACTGGATGTCGGCCAGGATCTGTTTCATCGCTTCGCGCGACGCAGCGCCCACCACCTTTTTGCCGCGCGTCATGTCGCCGTACTCGGCGGTGTTGCTGATCGAATAGCGCATGTTCGAGATTCCGCCCTCGTAGATCAGGTCCACGATCAGCTTCACTTCATGCAGGCACTCGAAGTACGCCATCTCGGGCGCGTAGCCGGCCTCGACGAGCGTCTCGTAGCCGGCGCGGATGAGTTCGGTAAGTCCGCCACACAGGACTGATTGCTCGCCGAACAGGTCGGTTTCGGTTTCTTCCTTGAACGAGGTTTCGATAATCGCCGCGCGGCCGCCGCCGATCGCGCTGCCGTACGCGAGCCCGACCTTGGTAGTGTCGCCCGACGGATCCTGCTGCACGGCGAGCAGGCACGGCACGCCGCGGCCCTTGGTGTATTCGGAGCGCACGAGATGACCGGGTCCCTTGGGCGCGATCATGAAGACATTGACGTCGGCGGGCGGCTTGATGAATTTGAAATGGATGTTGAAGCCGTGACCGAAGGCCAGGTACTTGCCCTTGGTGAGATGGGGGGCGATCTCGGCGGCATAAATCTCGGCGCCCATCTCGTCGGGCACCAGCATCATGATCACGTCGGCGCGCTTGGCGGCCTCGGCGGTGTCGAACACCGGCAGGCCCTGCTTTTTGGCTTTTTCGCGCGACGGCGAGCTTGCGCTCAGCCCGACGCATACGTCCATTCCGCTGTCGCGGAGGTTGAGCGCGTGCGCGTGTCCCTGGCTTCCAAAGCCAATGACCGCGATCTTCTTTCCTTTGAGCGCGGACAGGTCCGCATCGCGGTCGTAATAAACCTTCATTTGAATCCTCTCCCGAATTTTCTCGCGGTCAGATTATTCAGCTTCGCGTGCTCGGCGACCCTGATGATTGTCGTGACTCAGTTGGACCGCGCGCGGCATCGCGACTTTGCCCGAACGGACGACTTCCTTGATTCCGAGCGGGCGCACGATCGCGATAAAGGCCTTGATCTTTTCGGAGTCGCCGGTCAGCTCGACGGTGATTGCGCGCGGGCCGATATCGATTACATGGGCGCGAAACGCGGCTACGATCGAGTCGAGCTCGGAGCGCGTGCGCTCGTCCACCGCGACCTTGACGATCACCATCTCGCGCTCGATCGTGTCGACGTCCTTGAAGTCGGCTACCTTGATGACGGAGACGAGCTTGTTGAGCTGCTTGTTGATCTGCTCGACGATCTGATCGTCGCCAATAGTCACCAGCACGATCCTCGACACCGTCGGATCGAGCGGGTCCTCGTTGACGGTCAAAGACTCGATGTTAAAGCCGCGGCCCGAAAACAGTCCGGCCACGCGTGCGAGCACGCCGAATTCGTTTTCTACCAGAACCGATATTGTATGACTTGTCATGGGGTGGAGTGCGCGCGCTCATGGCCCGGGCCTGTGGCGTCAGCGAGCCTCTTGTTGATAGCGGCCGAGAATCGCCATCATGCGGTCTTTCGAGGCGAGCTTAAGCTTCTGGATCCGCTTTTCTTCGATTTCCTCTTCGTTGGTCAGGTAAAGCTTATTTCTAAAAACTTCGAGCCTTTGTTTCAGCTCTTGATGCTGCGTGTAGAGGCCTCTCAGTTCCTCGTCGTGGTTCAGATGCTGCCGAATGAGTTCTTCCTCTCGATGCTCCATACGCCCTCCGTGCCTATGCCCGCCGGATTTTTCTTAGTGGGCTTGAAAGTGGCCTCCGGCGTCCTGATATATAGCGGCTCAAGCGAAGCCGCGCGATCCGTTTCACCACGGGCAAACCGCGCCCCGCCAATCGCGGCGATGCAAACTCCGCGCAAATCGAGCGTCCCTGTTTCGAAATGCGTCACCCTATGGCCTCGCGATTCCACAAGGACCGCCGCTTCCTTCGCTCTTTGGTCACCGACGAGCATGACGTCCTCGGTGATGCGCGATGCCAGGCGTTCCAGCGCGATTACCAGTTCCTCTGACAATTTCTCTAGCCCATCGGCCACGACCCGGTAAAGGGCCGCATAAACTTCGCCTTTCCGAGCGTCCACAACCACGCAGACCAGCCGGCCTGGATCGGTATTGTTGCGCTCCAGCGCAGCTAACGCCATCGCGTCAAAACTGGGCACGCCGACCAGCGCACATCGCGACGCCATCGCGATTCCCTTGGCGTAGCTCAGCCCGATGCGAAGTCCGGTGAACGATCCGGGCCCGGTCCCGACCGCGATCGCGCCCAGCCCGCCAATCGCCAGTCCCGCCGCGCTCAGAAGTTCGTCCACGGCGCCCGGCAATGCGGCGCCATGCGAGGTGACCGGCCGCGCCATTGACGCGGCGACCGTCCCGTGTGCAATCAGCGCAAGGCTTGCGATTGGAGTGGAGGTGTCGAGTCCCAGGACCGGGCGCGTCGCGGCCGTCTGTTCGAGCAGCCGATTAACCCTGCACAATACGCGAGATGTCATTGAAAATTACGAACGCCATCAGTGCCACGAGCAGGAACAGTCCCACCTGGAGCATCGCCTCCCGGTAGCGAAGTTCGAGCGGCTTGCCCTTTACGCCCTCGAAGGCGAAAAACAGCAAATGTCCGCCGTCGAGCAGCGGCACCGGCAGCAGATTTATGATGCCGAGCTCGAGGCTCAGCATCACGGTAAACATCGCGAGGTTCGCGAATCCCTCGCGCGCCTCCTTGCCGGCCATCTGCGCGATCATGATCGGTCCGCCGAGCGCCTCGCGCACGGGAGTAGTGCCGCTGAAGATACTGGCGATTCCGACCACCAACTGGACGGTCATCTCGACCGAGGTTGTGCCCGCTTCTTTTACCGCGCCGAACGGACCGAACCGCTTGGTTCTCTGGTCGCCGCGCGGCTGCACTCCGATTACCCAGGTGGTCGTGTCGGTGCCGTAAATGGTCTTCTGGTCGAGCCGGGTCGGCTTGATGACAATCGTGGTGCGCGCCGACGCGCCCTTTTGCCGCCGATCAATTTCCAGCGTGATCGCAGAGCCGTCTCCCGCCTTCACCGTTTTCGAGAAATCGGCCCAGGATTCCATCGGCCGGCCGTCAACCGCGAGAATCCGGTCGCCGCTGAGAAGTCCGGCCTTGGCCGCCGGGAGATTATTGGTGGTCCTGCCGACGATCGGCAACAACTCCGGCACGCCGGTCATGAAAACCAGGGTGAGCAGAATCGGCGCGAAGATAATATTCGCCAGCGGTCCCGCCAGCACGATCAGAACGCGCTTGCCGAGCGGCTGAGTCGGGAACGCCCGCGCGCAGTACGCCTCGATCAGCTTGGCGGGAGGATGTTCCGCCAGCGTTTTGATCGCGTCGTCAACTTTCGGCTGGCGGCGCACCTCGTCGAGCAGCAGCGCCTCGTCGGTCTTGAGCTCGCGCCCGATGACGCTGTGCGCAACGCCGGTGCCCGACCCGCCCAGGCGATCCGCGATCAAGCGCAAATGGTCGTCGAATTCGCCGCCGGCTTGAACCACGCCGCGCTCGCGCGCCGCGCCAGTCAGGTCAAGCCCGACTTCGTGAAGATACATCGTGAGTTCTTCAGGCTTGGGCTCTTCGCCGACTTCATCGCCCAGCATTCGGACATAGCCGCCGAATGGAGTTGCGCCGATCGAGTACTCGGTTTCGCCGCGCCGCAATCCAAATACTTTTGGCGGGTAGCCGATCGAGAATCGCAGCACGCGGACGCCGACCTTTTTCGCCATCGCGAAATGTCCCGCCTCGTGCACGACCACCAACACTGCGAAGACCAGCGCTGCGTATAGAATCGACGGTATCATTTGGTTTCTACCCGGGAGTCCTTGTGCGCAGAGCCTGAAAATGCGGTTGCGAAAGCCGCATCATCGAGACCAATAGTAGGCGAAAACCACCGCGAAGACTAGCGAACAAGTTCGATCGAGCAGGCCGCCATGCCCCGGGAAAATCCAGCCCGAGTCCTTGACTCCCGCCGCGCGCTTTAATGCCGAACCGGCCAGGTCGCCAAGCTGCGCGAGAAGGGAAGTCATAGCCGAAAATAGCAGGACAGGGCCCGTATCCCACGACCCACCGCGTATCTGAAACAGCAACCACGCGGCCGCCATCGTCGCGATCAAGCCGCCGGCCGCGCCTTCAACCGTCTTATTTGGGCTGACGTTGGGCGCGAGCTTCGTCCGGCCCAGATACATCCCGACAAAGTATGCGCCGCTGTCGCTCACTACCACCAGCAAGATGACCAGCAGCAGCATGTCGATGCCGCCGATACTGTTGCGCAGCAGCGCGAAATAAGGGAACAGAACTCCGACGTATGCCGCGCCGATGAAGACGAGTCGCGGACCTCTGGATGCTCCGGCGCCGCCGGCCACAGCGACTCGCGCCACCAGCGCAAGCATCATGAGGATTACCAGCACCGGCACCAGCCATCCCACGTCGCCGCCGTAGAGAAGCCCGAACAGCGGCACGCCCCCGACGACGGCGAACAGCGGTATCGCGACCATATGCAGAGCGCCGGTCATCGCGGCGACTTCGTAGAGTCCCCAGATTGCGACGATCGCGATAAAAATCGTGAAGAACCAGACCGGCGCGAAAACTACCAGCGCCCCCACCGCGGGCAGCAGGACCGCCGCTGTCAGGAGCCTAGTTCTGAGCACGCAGCCGGGTGTCGGAGCCGTTGGAGATCGCGCCGAAGCGGCGTTCGCGAAGCTGGTAGGCGGCGATCGCGCTCAGGAATTCGTGCTCGCGGAAATCGGGCCACAGAGTATCGGTGAAATAAAGTTCGGTGTAGGCGAGTTGAAAGAGAAAAAAATTGGAGATTCGCAGTTCTCCCGAGGTTCGAATCAGCAGGTCGGGATCGGGAAGCCCGCTGGTAGTCAGTTCGCGCGCCAGCATCTGCTCGTCGATTTGATCGGGTGAAATCGCGCCTTGCGCCACCGCGCGCGCAATCGATCGCGCCGCGTTCACGATGTCCTGGCGCCCGCCGTACGACAACGCCAACGCCACCGTCATCGCGCGATTTTCGCGCGTCGCCGCGACGGTCTCGGCCAACGCCTCGCGCACCCGCGGCGGTAACCGCTCGGTGTCTCCCAGAGCCACCACGCGGATGTCGCGTTTCATCAGGCGCTTGGTCTCGGTGATCAGATAGCGATGGAACAGCTGCATCAGGAAACTGACTTCAGTGGTCGGCCGGCCCCAGTTCTCGCTCGAAAATGCGTACAGCGTGAGGTACGGGATGCCCAGTTCGCGCGCCGCATCGACGACCGCGCGCACCGAATCCTTGCCGCGCCGATGGCCCTCGTGGCGCGAGAGCCCGCGCCGATTCGCCCAGCGGCCGTTGCCGTCCATCACGATCGCCACGTGACGCGGCATCCGCGACGGATCCAAAGACAGGTTCGGGAATTCGCTCAGTGGTAGTGAGATTGCCACTTGGGGTTCAGGTTTCACCGAAGCTCGCGCGCCGTAAACGGGCGAGCTCAGACCTCCATGATTTCCGCTTCTTTGGCGGTCAGCACTTTGTCGATTTTCTCGATGAACTCGGTCGTATACTGCTGCACTTTGGCCTCGGCCGATCGCATCTCGTCTTCGGTGGCCTGCTTTTCCTTGTGCATTTCCTTGAGCATGTCGTTGGCGTCGCGGCGATGGTTGCGGATGCCGACGCGGAATTCCTCGCCTATTTTGCGGACGTGTTTCACCAGGTCCTTGCGGCGCTCCTCGGTCAGCTCGGGGATCGGAATCCGGATCAACTTGCCGTCGTTCATCGGCATCAGGCCTAGATCGGAAGTCTGGATCGCTTTTTCAATCTCGTGCATCGCGCCTTTGTCGTATGGCGTGATCACTATCAAGCGCGGCTCGGGCGCCGACAACCCGGCCAATTGCCGCAGCGGAGTCTTCGAGCCGTAGTAATTTACCTGCAGATTTTCGACCAGCGCGGTTGAAGCGCGGCCGGTGCGGACGCGGGCCAGTTCGTGGCGAAACGCCTCCACGGTCTTGTCCATTTCCTTGCGCGCGTCTTCGATTGTGTCGGTAAGCATGCTCACGGTGCGCTCTCCACCCGGGTCCCGATTTGCTCACCCATCACGGCCCTTCTTATATTACCCGCTTTACGCAAATTGAACACGATGATCGGCAGGCGATTATCCATGCACATCGAGATCGCCGTCGAGTCCATCACCCTCAGGTTCTTCTGCAGCACCTCGATATAAGTGAGCCGATCGAAGCGCTTTGCCCCCGGCTCGCGCATCGGATCGCGATCGTAAACGCCGTCCACGGCATGGCTCGCCTTCAGGATTACCTCCGCGCCGATTTCCATCGCGCGCAGGCTCGCCGCCGTGTCGGTGGTGAAATAGGGATTGCCGGTGCCGGCGGCGAATATGATCACCCGGCCCTTTTCGAGATGGCGCACGGCGCGGCGGCGGATGTACGGCTCGCACAGCGCCTGCATCTCGATGGCGGACAGCACGCGCGTGACCACGCCGGCATGCTCGAGCGCGTTTTGCAGCGCGAGCGCGTTGATCACCGTCCCCAGCATCCCCATCTGGTCGGCGGTCGAACGATCCATCCCGCGCGCCTCGTAGTCGCTGCCGCGGATAAAATTGCCGGCTCCGATTACCAGCGCGAGCTGGACCCCGAGCGCCGCCACTTCCTTGATTTCGAGCGCAATCTCCGCCAGCGCGTCGAGATCGAGTCCCGACCCGTGCGCGGGAGCGAGCGCCTCGCCGGATAATTTAAGCAGGATACGGCTGAAGCGCGGCTTGCCGTTCAGCCCACTTTCAACTTCAGCCATCTCTCGAAGCTCCCGTCGAAGCCCCCGTTGAAGCCCCGTCGCGTCTGCAAATGCGCCCGCGTCAGGCGGCCGTGGTGATTGCCTTGCCGTCGAGCGCCTCACCCAATTGGTAGCGCACGAAGCGGCGCACGTCGATCTTCTCACGCATCTGGATGGCGGCCTCGCCAAGCAGATCGTTGACAGTCTTGTTGGGATCGCGGACGTAAGCCTGCTCGAGCAGGCAGGCTTCCTTGTAAAATTTCTCGATCTTGCCATCGACGATCTTGGTCACGACCGCCGCCGGCTTGCCCTCGGCCTGCGACGCGTAGATCTGCCGCTCCTGCTCGATAACGGCCGGCGGCAGCTCCTCGCGCCGCACGCAGCGCGGATTGGCCGCCGCCACCTGCATCGCCAGTTCCTTCACCAGCGCCTGGAACGCTTCCGACTTGGCGCAGAAATCGGTTTCGCAATTGATTTCGATCAACACGCCAAGCTTGCCGCCTGCATGAATATACGAACCGACCGACCCCTCGGATGCGACCCGGCCGGCGCGGCCTGCCGCCGCGGCGATTCCCTTCTCGCGCAGCCATACGACCGCCTTTTCGAGGTTGCCGGCCGTCTCCGCCAGCGCTCGCTTGCAATCCATGATGCCGGCGCCGGTCTTCTCGCGCAGTTCTTTAACCAGATTGGCGTTTAGTTCCATCACAATTCCTGAGTTGAGCTAGTATTCTTGGCCCGGTCGCTCTACTGCAAGCGACGGCCTCGGCTGACCGGCTCCGTTTCGGGTCTGAAGATCGAATTTATCGGCTAGACCGCGCTTGGAGAATCGGGCGCCGATGCTCCCGGGTCCGCCACCGCGCCGGCCTCCGAGCGGATATCCTGCTGCCCCTTGGCGCGTTCCTCGGCCATTTGCTTGCCTTCGATGATCGCGTCGGCGACCGCCGCCGTGAACAGCTTGATCGCGCGGATCGCGTCGTCGTTGCCGGGAATTCGATACGCGATCAGGTCGGGGTCGCAGTTGGTATCCACCACCGCGGCGACCGGGATACCGAGGCGGTTGGCCTCCGCAACGGCTATATCTTCCTTCTTGGTATCGATCACCCACAGCGCGTCCGGGAGTTTGCGCATGTTCTTGATCCCGGCCAGCGTGTTCATCAGCTTTTCATGCTCGCGCGCGTTGTCGCTCATCTCTTTCTTGCTGAGCGCGCGAATCATCTCCGGGTCGGCCATGACTTCTTCGAGCTTCTTGAGCCTGTCGATCGAGGCGCGGATAGTCTGGAAGTTGGTCAGCATCCCGCCCAGCCAGCGGTTGTTGACGTAAAACATCCCGCAGCGCTCGGCCTCTTCCTTGACGATGTCCTGGGCCTGCTTCTTGGTGCCGACGAACAGCATCGTGCCGCCCGCCGCAGCCAGATCGCGCGCGAAGTCGTAGGTCGCGCGAAACATCTTCACCGTCTGCTGAAGATCGATAATGTAAATACCGTTGCGGGCGCCGAAGATGTATTGCTTCATCTTCGGGTTCCAGCGGCTGGTCTGATGGCCGAAATGAACGCCGGCCTCCAGAAGCTGCTTCATGCTGATTTCAGTCATAGAATTTTGTTCCTGCCTCTTGGCCCCGTACGGGGCAATCTTGAACTAATATCA
>CAWFAJ010000022.1:0-79562 GCA_963813785.1 uncultured delta proteobacterium
TCTGAAACAGCAACCACGCGGCCGCCATCGTCGCGATCAAGCCGCCGGCCGCGCCTTCAACCGTCTTATTTGGGCTGACGTTGGGCGCGAGCTTCGTCCGGCCCAGATACATCCCGACAAAGTATGCGCCGCTGTCGCTCACTACCACCAGCAAGATGACCAGCAGCAGCATGTCGATGCCGCCGATACTGTTGCGCAGCAGCGCGAAATAAGGGAACAGAACTCCGACGTATGCCGCGCCGATGAAGACCAGCCGCGGACCTCTGGATGCTCCGGCGCCGCCGGCCACAGCGACTCGCGCCACCAGCGCAAGCATCATGAGGATTACCAGCACCGGCACCAGCCATCCCACGTCGCCGCCGTAGAGAAGCCCGAACAGCGGCACGCCCCCGACGACGGCGAACAGCGGTATCGCGACCATATGCAGAGCGCCGGTCATCGCGGCGACTTCGTAGAGTCCCCAGATTGCGACGATCGCGATAAAAATCGTGAAGAACCAGACCGGCGCGAAAACTACCAGCGCCCCCACCGCGGGCAGCAGGACCGCCGCTGTCAGGAGCCTAGTTCTGAGCACGCAGCCGGGTGTCGGAGCCGTTGGAGATCGCGCCGAAGCGGCGTTCGCGAAGCTGGTAGGCGGCGATCGCGCTCAGGAATTCGTGCTCGCGGAAATCGGGCCACAGAGTATCGGTGAAATAAAGTTCGGTGTAGGCGAGTTGAAAGAGAAAAAAATTGGAGATTCGCAGTTCTCCCGAGGTTCGAATCAGCAGGTCGGGATCGGGAAGCCCGCTGGTAGTCAGTTCGCGCGCCAGCATCTGCTCGTCGATTTGATCGGGTGAAATCGCGCCTTGCGCCACCGCGCGCGCAATCGATCGCGCCGCGTTCACGATGTCCTGGCGCCCGCCGTACGACAACGCCAACGCCACCGTCATCGCGCGATTTTCGCGGGTCGCCGCGACGGTCTCGGCCAACGCCTCGCGCACCCGCGGCGGTAACCGCTCGGTGTCTCCCAGAGCCACCACGCGGATGTCGCGTTTCATCAGGCGCTTGGTCTCGGTGATCAGATAGCGATGGAACAGCTGCATCAGGAAACTGACTTCAGTGGTCGGCCGGCCCCAGTTCTCGCTCGAAAATGCGTACAGCGTGAGGTACGGGATGCCCAGTTCGCGCGCCGCATCGACGACCGCGCGCACCGAATCCTTGCCGCGCCGATGGCCCTCGTGGCGCGAGAGCCCGCGCCGATTCGCCCAGCGGCCGTTGCCGTCCATCACGATCGCCACGTGACGCGGCATCCGCGACGGATCCAAAGACAGGTTCGGGAATTCGCTCAGTGGTAGTGAGATTGCCACTTGGGGTTCAGGTTTCACCGAAGCTCGCGCGCCGTAAACGGGCGAGCTCAGACCTCCATGATTTCCGCTTCTTTGGCGGTCAGCACTTTGTCGATTTTCTCGATGAACTCGGTCGTAAACTGCTGCACTTTGGCCTCGGCCGATCGCATCTCGTCTTCGGTGGCCTGCTTTTCCTTGTGCATTTCCTTGAGCATGTCGTTGGCGTCGCGGCGATGGTTGCGGATGCCGACGCGGAATTCCTCGCCTATTTTGCGGACGTGTTTCACCAGGTCCTTGCGGCGCTCCTCGGTCAGCTCGGGGATCGGAATCCGGATCAACTTGCCGTCGTTCATCGGCATCAGGCCTAGATCGGAAGTCTGGATCGCTTTTTCAATCTCGTGCATCGCGCCTTTGTCGTATGGCGTGATCACTATCAAGCGCGGCTCGGGCGCCGACAACCCGGCCAATTGCCGCAGCGGAGTCTTCGAGCCGTAGTAATTTACCTGCAGATTTTCGACCAGCGCGGTTGAAGCGCGGCCGGTGCGGACGCGGGCCAGTTCGTGGCGAAACGCCTCCACGGTCTTGTCCATTTCCTTGCGCGCGTCTTCGATTGTGTCGGTAAGCATGCTCACGGTGCGCTCTCCACCCGGGTCCCGATTTGCTCACCCATCACGGCCCTTCTTATATTACCCGCTTTACGCAAATTGAACACGATGATCGGCAGGCGATTATCCATGCACATCGAGATCGCCGTCGAGTCCATCACCCTCAGGTTCTTCTGCAGCACCTCGATATAAGTGAGCCGATCGAAGCGCTTTGCCCCCGGCTCGCGCATCGGATCGCGATCGTAAACGCCGTCCACGGCATGGCTCGCCTTCAGGATTACCTCCGCGCCGATTTCCATCGCGCGCAGGCTCGCCGCCGTGTCGGTGGTGAAATAGGGATTGCCGGTGCCGGCGGCGAATATGATCACCCGGCCCTTTTCGAGATGGCGCACGGCGCGGCGGCGGATGTACGGCTCGCACAGCGCCTGCATCTCGATGGCGGACAGCACGCGCGTGACCACGCCGGCATGCTCGAGCGCGTTTTGCAGCGCGAGCGCGTTGATCACCGTCCCCAGCATCCCCATCTGGTCGGCGGTCGAACGATCCATCCCGCGCGCCTCGTAGTCGCTGCCGCGGATAAAATTGCCGGCTCCGATTACCAGCGCGAGCTGGACCCCGAGCGCCGCCACTTCCTTGATTTCGAGCGCAATCTCCGCCAGCGCGTCGAGATCGAGTCCCGACCCGTGCGCGGGAGCGAGCGCCTCGCCGGATAATTTAAGCAGGATACGGCTGAAGCGCGGCTTGCCGTTCAGCCCACTTTCAACTTCAGCCATCTCTCGAAGCTCCCGTCGAAGCCCCCGTTGAAGCCCCGTCGCGTCTGCAAATGCGCCCGCGTCAGGCGGCCGTGGTGATTGCCTTGCCGTCGAGCGCCTCACCCAATTGGTAGCGCACGAAGCGGCGCACGTCGATCTTCTCACGCATCTGGATGGCGGCCTCGCCAAGCAGATCGTTGACAGTCTTGTTGGGATCGCGGACGTAAGCCTGCTCGAGCAGGCAGGCTTCCTTGTAAAATTTCTCGATCTTGCCATCGACGATCTTGGTCACGACCGCCGCCGGCTTGCCCTCGGCCTGCGACGCGTAGATCTGCCGCTCCTGCTCGATAACGGCCGGCGGCAGCTCCTCGCGCCGCACGCAGCGCGGATTGGCCGCCGCCACCTGCATCGCCAGTTCCTTCACCAGCGCCTGGAACGCTTCCGACTTGGCGCAGAAATCGGTTTCGCAATTGATTTCGATCAACACCCCAAGCTTGCCGCCTGCATGAATATACGAACCGACCGACCCTTCGGATGCGACCCGGCCGGCGCGGCCTGCCGCCGCGGCGATTCCCTTCTCGCGCAGCCATACGACCGCCTTTTCGAGGTTGCCGGCCGTCTCCGCCAGCGCTCGCTTGCAATCCATGATGCCGGCGCCGGTCTTCTCGCGCAGTTCTTTAACCAGATTGGCGTTTAGTTCCATCACAATTCCTGAGTTGAGCTAGTATTCTTGGCCGGTCGCTCTACTGCAAGCGACGGCCTCGGCTGACCGGCTCCGTTTCGGGTCTGAAGGTCGAATTTATCGGCTAGACCGCGCTTGGAGAATCGGGCGCCGATGCTCCCGGGTCCGCCACCGCGCCGGCCTCCGAGCGGATATCCTGCTGCCCCTTGGCGCGTTCCTCGGCCATTTGCTTGCCTTCGATGATCGCGTCGGCGACCGCCGCCGTGAACAGCTTGATCGCGCGGATCGCGTCGTCGTTGCCGGGAATTCGATACGCGATCAGGTCGGGGTCGCAGTTGGTATCCACCACTGCGGCGACCGGGATACCGAGGCGGTTGGCCTCCGCAACGGCTATATCTTCCTTCTTGGTATCGATCACCCACAGCGCGTCCGGGAGTTTGCGCATGTTCTTGATCCCGGCCAGCGTGTTCATCAGCTTTTCATGCTCGCGCGCGTTGTCGCTCATCTCTTTCTTGCTGAGCGCGCGAATCATCTCCGGGTCGGCCATGACTTCTTCGAGCTTCTTGAGCCTGTCGATCGAGGCGCGGATCGTCTGGAAGTTGGTCAGCATCCCGCCCAGCCAGCGGTTGTTGACGTAAAACATCCCGCAGCGCTCGGCCTCTTCCTTGACGATGTCCTGGGCCTGCTTCTTGGTGCCGACGAACAGCATCGTGCCGCCCGCCGCAGCCAGATCGCGCGCGAAGTCGTAGGTCGCGCGAAACATCTTCACCGTCTGCTGAAGATCGATAATGTAAATACCGTTGCGGGCGCCGAAGATGTATTGCTTCATCTTCGGGTTCCAGCGGCTGGTCTGATGGCCGAAATGAACGCCGGCCTCCAGAAGCTGCTTCATGCTGATTTCAGTCATAGAATTTTGTTCCTGCCTCTTGGCCCCGTACGGGGCAATCTTGAACTAATATCAGGCCGGGGCGTGCTAGGAAAGCGCCCAGCAATTTTGGGCACTGTCCTGATTTGGGGTTGAGTGTCCTGATTTGAAGCGCGGGCGGCTGATTTCGCCGAATCAGTTTGCTCTGCGGCGCGGATCGTCGGGCGCGAATTCACTCAGAAGGAAGCACACCGACAGGAGCTTGAACGCCTCTGCGGTCTTCAGAATCCGGTCGTAAGGATTATGCAGCGCCATTCTCTGCCGCACAGTTTATCGCCAGGCCTTCGATAGTCAGGCCTATCCGCGCATTGACATCCGCAATTGCGCCGAAGCTGCGTGAGCATTCCGCCGATGTGTCGTAGAGTACCTTCTTGTGTCCAAAGAATTAGAGATATTTTCGAGATCCTAGGCGGATTTGGAATCAGGAGATACCAGCCCACAAGCGCGAGCGCGGCCGCGTGGCGATAGTAGCGTCGCATCTGTCTTATCTTTTCCCCTTCAGGCGGAAATCGTCACTCTCGACGCAGCCCGCATTAACCGCGCGCGATTTTCCCAACGCGTCGTCATGTTTTTGAAACCGCGCAAGTTTCCCCGTTTTGTCGAGCGCGATCGGGTCCTGCTGCGTTTTCTGAACGCCGGCGAGCACCTTCTCGCAGTTATCCTCAGTGTCGAAAGTGGCGACGACGATCCAGCGCGAAAGCGGAGCGTCGGAATCAACCTCATGAGGGATTTTGGCGGAATCGGGCGGCATCATCAGGTACCAGCCGACGAACGCGAGCGCGGCGACGTGGCGGATTTTCCCGTGGCCCACCCGCAATTTATACGCTTTTCGCGGGCAAAAAGTCATCGACCCAGTCGTTATCTGTGACCGTCTCGAGGCGCTATCCGGCTGGCTCCCGCGCCCTTAGGCGTTCATCGACTCGAGGAATTCCTCGTTGGTCTTGGTCTTGTCCATCTTGTCGATCAGGAATTCCATCGCTTCGACCGCATTGAGCTGGCTCAGCAGCTTGCGCAGTATCCACACGCGATTCAGGGTGGCGCGCGGCAGCAGCAGCTCTTCCTTGCGCGTCGAGGAGCGCTGGATGTCGATCGTCGGGAAAATGCGCTTTTCCAGCAGGCGCCGGTCCAGCGCTATCTGCTGGTTGCCGGTGCCCTTGAACTCTTCGAAAATAACTTCGTCCATTCGGCTGCCGGTATCGACCAGCGCCGTTGCGATAATCGTCAGACTGCCGCCGTCTTCGGTGTTGCGCGCGGCGCCGAAAAACTTCTTGGGCTTGTGCAGCGCGTTGGAATCGACGCCGCCCGACAGGATCTTGCCCGACGGCGGCACCACCGTGTTGTACGCGCGCGCCAGCCGCGTGATCGAGTCGAGCAAAATCACGACGTCGCGCCCGTGCTCGACCAGCCGCCGCGCCTTTTCGATTACCATCTCGGCCACCTGCACGTGACGCGTGGCCGGCTCGTCGAAGGTCGAGCTTACGACCTCGCCCTGCACCGAACGCAGCATGTCGGTGACTTCCTCGGGGCGCTCATCGACCAGCAGCACGATCAGCACGATCTCGGGATGGTTGTGCGCGATCGCCTTGGCGATCGCCTGCAGCATCATCGTCTTGCCGGTGAACGGCGCCGCGACGATAAGTCCGCGCTGGCCTTTGCCGATGGGCGCGACCAAATCGATGATGCGGGTGGTCAGATCCTCGTGATTGTATTCGAGCTTGATGCGCTCCTCGGGATAGAGCGGCGTCAGGTTGTCGAACAGGATCTTGTCGCGCGCCTTTTCAGGATCCTCGTAGTTGATCGATTCAACCTTGAGCAGCGCGAAGTAGCGCTCGCCTTCCTTGGGCGGGCGAATCAGCCCGGAAACCACGTCGCCGGTGCGCAAATTGAACTTGCGAATCTGGCTCGGCGAAATGTAAATGTCGTCGGGACCGGGCAGGTAGTTGTAGTCCGGTGCGCGCAGGAAGCCGAAGCCGTCGGGCAGGATTTCCAGGACGCCCTCGCCGAGGATCGATCCGTTCTTGGCGGCTTGCGCTTGCAGGACCGCAAAAATCATCTCCTGCTTGCGCATGTTGGTGGCGCCGTCGACGTTGAAGTCGCGCGCCATTTGCGCCAATTCGGTTATCTTCGCGCGCTTGAGCGACTTGAGGTTGAGCACCCCTTCGTCGCTGATCACCGGCGCCGGCGGCGGTAGATTCGGATTGCCATCCAGATTTACCTGGCGCGGCGCCCCGTTTGACGAACGCGAGTCGTCGAAGCGCCCTTCGTCGTTCTTCGCAGCCCCTCTGCCTTTGCCCATATGCCTTCCCCGCAACCTGGATCTCCATCATGTTCTTGAGTGCTGCAACTCGCCGCCGTTTAAGCGCGCGCGCCGCAGGCTATGGACGTTTGTTTGCAAATGGCCTCCCACGACGGGAGATACCATTATAGATTCATGAGTGCTCGAGCGGCCGGGATTCGGAACAACTAACGCCTTGAGTTCGAGTTCGGAATTACGGACCGCAGGGAAACGGGACTCATCACCCCACCCGTCTCAGCGTCCTCAGTGCGGAGGCTCTACCAAAACGCTACCCAAGCAATGCCGCCGTGTCAACGGGGATCAAGCCGCCGTGTCAACAGCCATCAAGCAAGTTCGATCCATCGCCGAAGCTCGTGCGGATCGGCCGCAAATAACTTCTGCGCGAGAAATTCGACGAAATCAGTTGGCAACGGCGCAATGAACTCGAGCCGCTCGCCTGATCTCGGATGCACGATCGAAAGCGCCAGCGCATGCAGCGCCTGTCGATGAAAGAATCCACCGCCTCCCGCCTTGCCGCCATATAAGGGATCGCCCAGGCACGGATGACCAATCGACGCGAGATGCACGCGAATCTGATGCATCCTGCCGGTGTCGGGTTTTACGCGCACCAACGACGCGCCCGCTTCGCCGGAGTTCACGGGATCGAAGCGCGCAAGCACCGTCAGATGGCTGACTGCGTCGCGCGGCGCATGCGACCGCACCGACATCCGCTTGCGCTCCACGGGATGGCGCCCGACGGGCCGCTCGATCGTCAGCCGATCGCGCGCGACTTTGCCCTTGACGATCGCGAGATAGGTCTTTGCCACGATCCGTTCCTTGAACTGCCGCGAAAGCGCGGTGCGCGAAAATGGCGTCCGCGCCACCACCATCACGCCCGAGGTGTCTTTGTCGAGGCGATGCACGATGCCGGGACGCAGCACGCCGTCGGGCTCGGCCATCGCGGCAAGCTCGGGAAACCGCGCCAGCAGAGCGTCCACGAGCGTGCCTGCGGGATGCCCGGGCGCGGGATGCACCGTCATGCCGGCGGGCTTGTTCACGACAATTATTTCGTCGTCGGCGAAAATTACCGAAATCTCCGGCGCGTCACCTTCTTTGTAATTTGAAGGATCGTACAGCGCACCGGCGGGCGCCGCGGCGACCTCGATGCGATCGCCCGTTCGAACCCCGCTCGACGCGCGCGCGATGGCGCCGTTGACTGTCACCAGTCCCGCCTTAATCATTCGCGCCACTTGCGAGCGCGAGTACTCCGGCGTAAGCCGCATCGACACGAACACGTCCAGCCGCATGCGATCGTGCGCGGCGTCCGCGGTGATGGTCGTTGGCAAAATCACGAGCGTGATTTACCGCATCGACGCGGAGATCACATCATTCCGGGCGAGGGTATCGGCGGTCCGGTCGGCGGGATCGACGGAGGTGGAGGAGTGCCTGCCTCAGCGGGAGGGCAGTTCTCGTTGCTGGTCGTGGCTATCGCGACGCCGTAGGTGGTCTTCTGACAGCCAGTCGAAGAGTCGGGCCTCGAATAGAACCAGCATCCGGCCAGCGCGGTCGAGAACAGCGCGACGATTATCATCGAGAAGATTGGTTTCATGCGATTTGGCACCTGCGATGAGTTTCCCCCCGCGACGCGCGCGGCGCCAGCGTCGCCGCCGCCGCATCTACTCGAAGCGATGCGGTAGTGGATGCGCCTTCTCGTAGGCAACGATGCGGTCCTCGTGCGCGAGCGTCAGCGCGACGTCGTCGAGACCCTCGAGCAGGCACTTCTTCTGGAACGGTTCGATCTCGAAATGCGCCGTCCATCCGAAATCGTCGGACACCGTCTGCTTCTCGAGATCGATCGTGAGCCGGTACGCCTCGTAATCGCCGGTGGCGCGAAAAATATGCTCAACCTCGCCGGCCGGCAGCGTGATCGGAAGAAAGCCGTTCTTCAAACAGTTGTTGTGGAAGATATCGGCGAACTCCGGCGCGATCACCGCGCGGAAGCCGGCGTCATCGAGCGCCCAGACCGCATGCTCGCGCGAACTGCCGCATCCGAAGTTGTTGCGCGCGACCAAAATCGACGCGCCCTGGTAGCGCGGCTTGTTCAGCGCGAAATCTTTGTTCTCGGTGCCGTCGGGATTGAGCCGCCAGTCGATGAACAGCCCCTTCTTGAGGCCGGTGCGCACCACCGCTTTGAGAAACTGCTTGGGGATGATCTGATCGGTATCGACGTTGGCGCGATCGAGCGGCGCGACCATCCCGGTGAAACTCTTGAATGCCTGCATATGTGTCTCCTGACTAACTTCTCACCGGGACGAAGTCCCGCATCCTGTCCTTACCATTGGGTGCAGGGCTCCGCCGCAGCCCCTGCCGTCGCGTAGTCGCGGAAAGATGCGTTGCGCAGATTTTCGCGTCTTCTTACTGCCGGGTGCAGGGGCCGCGCCCTGCCCAAGGAAGCGTGAAACCCACGGTGCGGTCACATTAATACTGGGTGCCGGGCTCACCCCTGCCACTCGCGGACGTCCACGAAGTGCCCTGCTATCGCCGCCGCCGCCGCCATCGCGGGGCTTACCAGATGCGTGCGTCCGCCCTTGCCTTGGCGCCCTTCGAAGTTGCGATTCGACGTGCTGGCGCATCGCTCGCCCGGCTGCAACACGTCGGGATTCATCGCCAGGCACATGCTGCATCCCGATTCGCGCCACTCGAAGCCGGCCTCCGTGAAAATTCTGTCCAGGCCGAGACTCTCCGCCTCCGCCTTGATCTCCTGCGATCCCGGCACGACCATCGCGTGCACGGTCGGCGCAACTTTGCGTCCCTTGACGACGGCGGCGGCGGCCTTGAGATCGCTCAGCCGCGAGTTGGTGCACGATCCGATGAACACGCGATCGATCTTGATGTCCTCGATTCGCGTGCCGGGCCGGAGCGCCATGTATGTGAGCGCCCGCTCGACCGTCTCGCGCTGCTGCTGGTCGCCGATCTCCGCGGGATTGGGCACGCTTCCTTTAACGTCGGTGACCATCCCGGGATTCGTGCCCCAGGTCACTTGTGGCGCGAACGTCGCGGCGTCGAATACTACGCTGCGATCGAACTTCGCGCCGTCGTCGCTGCGGCATTGGAGCCATCGCGCCGCAATTTGGTCGAACTCCTTGCCGCTGGGGATATACCGGCGCCCGCGCAGATACTCGACGGTCGTCTTGTCCGCCGCGACCATCCCGGCTCGCGCGCCGCCTTCGATCGACATGTTGCACACCGTCATGCGCTCTTCCATCGACAGCGCCTCGATGGCCGCGCCGCGGTACTCGATCACGTGTCCGGTGGCGCCGTTGGTCTTGATCCTGCCGATGATGCCGAGGATCAAATCCTTGGCGCCGACTCCCGCGCCGAGCTTTCCATCGACGCGGATTTCAAACGTCTGCGGACGCTCTTCCCACAGGCATTGCGTCGCCAGCACGTGCTCGACCTCGCTCGTGCCGATGCCGAACGCCAGCGCCCCGAACGCGCCGTGAGTAGCGGTGTGGCTGTCGCCGCAAACGATCGTCATGCCCGGCTGCGTAAGGCCGAGCTCCGGCCCGATGACGTGCACGATCCCCTGCTCGCGCGAGCCGATGTCGAATAGCCGCAGGCCAAACTCCGCGCAGTTTTGCCTGAGCGTCTCGATCTGCAGTTTCGAATCGGGGTCGGTGATCGGCTTGCTCCGATCGGTCGTCGGCACGTTGTGATCCTGGGTGGCGTAGGTGCGATGCGGCGCGCGGACTTTGCGGCCCGAGCGGCGCAGGCCCTCGAACGCCTGCGGCGAGGTGACCTCGTGAACCAGGTGCAGGTCGATGTAGAGCAGGGAAGGCTCACGCTGTTTTTCGCGGACCACGTGCTCTTCCCAGATTTTCTCGAACAGGGTTTTTGCGGCCATCGGGTTTTCAACTCCCGCCGCTTCGGATCTGCATCCGGCGGCGTAACGATTTCCAAATTAGCAAAACAGCGCGGTTGAAGTTCATCGGACGGCCGCCGCGGGCCGCGCGCTTTTTCCGCGCGAATAACGTTCGATCCGATCGAACAGCCTGGTCGCGAACGCGCTGAATGCGGCCAGCTCGTCGCGCGAAAATCCGGTCCAGATCGCCTCGATCGCCGCCTGGCGCGAGGCGCGCAGCCCGCCCAGCACCCGCTTGCCCTTCGCGGTCAGCTTGTAGCGCCGGTTCCTGCGGTCGGCCCGTCCGATGGCGGCCAGGACCAGCCCGCTGTCGAGCAGTTGGCGCAGTATTTTCGACACTGCCGCCGCCGAGCTGTCGCGGCTGCGCGCGAACATCGACGGAATAAAATGCTCGGTCGAGATTTCCTCGAGCACGCGCCACTGCTCGATGGTGATACCTGCGTCGCGGGCCAGCGCCTCGCGCCGGCGCTCGAAGATCTCCGTCAGCGCGGTCATCGCTTCGATCGCGCGGAAGATTGGGTCGCGGCGTACAACTGCTTGCATCAGGCAAGATATTAACTATAGTTAAGTAATCTTTGCAAGCAGGATTAGGGTTCATGTCCAAATTCTTCGACCGGCTCACTCCCGAACTGACCGAATTCATCGGCTCGCAACCGGTCTTCTTCGTCGCCACCGCGGCGCCGCAAGGCCGCATCAATCTGTCGCCGAAGGGCATGGACACCTTCCGCGTGCTGGATGAAACGCGGGTCGCCTACCTGGACCTGACCGGCAGCGGCAACGAAACCGCCGCCCATCTTCTCTGCGACGGCCGCATCACGATAATGTTCTGCTCCTTCGACAACAACGCGGAGATCGCGCGCATCTACGGTCGCGGCGTCGCGATTCGTCCGGACCATGCGCGCTGGCCGGAACTTGCGGCCAATTTTCCGAAGCTTCCCGGAGTGCGGCAGATAATGGAGATCGGCGTCGAATCGGCGATGACTTCATGCGGCTACGGCGTGCCCCGGATGGGCGAGATGACCGCGCGCGACACGCTGGAAAAGTACTGGCTCAAACGCGGTGAGGAAGAAAAGCAGAAGTACTGGCAGGCGCATAACCTGCGCAGTATCGACGGCCTGCCAACGGGAATCGCCGAATCCACGACTCCGGGCGCCGAGACTTCATCGCGAAACCGCCGCTGACGCCCGCGTCATTTGATCCGCCGGGTCGGCGCGGCGCGCTCCGCGCGCGCCAGGCCGCGCGTCACGGCCTCGGCGCCGAACTTCTGCGCGACTGAATCCAGAGCCAGATTGAGCCGGTCGCGCTTGCGATCGCCGATTGTCCGCCGCCGCCGCGTCGAACAGCCCAAGCTGCGCGCCATCGGCGCGCTCCAACTGATGCACCTGCACGCCGGCGAGACGAATTTTGTCCTTGCCGCCGACCTTCGACAGCAAATCCGCCGCGACGCGCGAGATTTCCGGCCCGTCATTGGTCGTCCCGTCCAGCGACAAGCTGCGCGTGATCAGCGGATAGCGCCCGCCGCCGAGCGGACGCGCCAACTTCAGCTTCAGCGTCACCGTGCGCGCCCGCACGCCGTCGGCGCGCAGCCGGCGCGCCAGCGCGTCGCCATGCGCGATCAGAACGCGGCGGATTTCATCCGAGTCGAGCGCCAGGTCCTGCGCGAAAGTATTTTCCTCGCCGTATGACTTGCGCTGCCAGTCGGCGATCACGGGTCGCGTATCGATCCCCGACGCCAGCTCATGCAGATGCGGTCCCATCGTGCCGAACAGGCGCTTCAGCTCCGCCGGATCGCGCCGGGCAAGGTCGCCGACCGTTTTGATCCCGCATTCATGCATCCGCGCGAGCGTCACGCGTCCGACTCCCCACAGCCTTTCGACCGGCAGCGGGGTCAGAAATTCGCGGATTTTTTCCGGCGCCACCGCGAGCAATCCGTCGGGCTTCGACATGTCGCTCAAAATCTTCGCCGCCATCTTGGTCGGCGCGACGCCCACCGACGCGACCAGGCCGGTTGCTTCGAGCACCCGGCGCTTGAGATCGCGCGCCGCGTCCAACGGCGGCCCGAGCAGGCGCTCGGTGCCGGTCAGATCGATAAAAGCCTCGTCGAGCGAGAGCGGTTCGACGATCGGACTGAAGCTCTCGAACACGCGGCGCACCACCCGCGAGATTTCCACGTAGCGATCCATCCGGCCCGGCACGAAGATCCCGTGCGGACAGAGTTTGCGCGCCTGCCCGGTCGGCATCGCGGAACGCACGCCGAATTTGCGCGCTTCGTACGACGCCGAGGTCACCACCCCGCGCGCGCTGCGCCCGCCCACGATTACCGGCAGGCCGCGCAGCGCAGGATTGTCGAGCACTTCGACCGACGCGTAGAACGCGTCCATGTCCGCGTGCGCGATCGCTCGCGGCCAATGCGCCGCGGAGCCGGTGCTGGCAGCCTCCTCGATGCTCACGGCCGCGCCATCATCGGAGTCTTATTTGGGCGTCGAGAGTTTGGCGAAAATCGTATCCGCCGCAGCTTCGCCGCTGCGCACGCAATCGGGACTCCCCACGCCGCGATAGGCCGCGCCCGCGATCGCGAAGCCGGGAATCGGGGCGATGAGGCGCTCGATCTCGGCGACCCGCGCCAGATGCCCGACGTCGTACTGCGGCATCGCATCGGGCCATCGCCTGACGACAGTGATTCCCGGCGCCGCGGTCACGCCGAGCAATGCGCGAAACTCGTCGCGCACGGCGGTGACCATCTCGTCGTCGCTGAGATTCATCATTTCGCGATGCAGCTCGCCGCCGATGAACGCGCGCGCCAGGATTGCGCCCGCAGGCGCGCGTCCCTCGAACTTGAAGCTGGAAAAGCTGGCCGCGATTATGCGCCGATGCTCGACTGGCCGGCACCACGAAGCCGAATGCGCGCGGAGGACCCTCGAAGTCGCTCTCGCGAAACGTCAGGTTGACCGTCGCCGCAGACGCGTAAGCGATTGCGCCGAGCAGCTTCCCAGCCGCCGGCTCATGCGGCCACACGATGTGCGCGGCCGCGTACGCCGGCGCCGCGCAGATTACCGCGTCGGTGTCGATCGAGCCGCCGTCGGCCAGACCCAGCCGCCATCCGTTCGCGGTTGGCTCCATCCCGACAACTTCCGCGCCGGTGCGAATCGACCGGCCCAGCCGCGCCGCAATCGTCTCGGGCAGCGTCGCCATCCCGTTCCTGAAGCTCTGGAACAGGCTCCAGCGCGCGCCGCTGACCTCCGGACTCTTCGACGCCCGCGCCCGTTCCGCCGCGCGCATTCCCTTGAACAGGCTGCCATAGCGCCGCTCCATCTCGACAAAGCGCGGTATCGTCGCCGTGGTGCTGAGGTGTTTCGGATCGGCGGTGTAGATGCCGCCGGCGAGCGCCTGCGCGACGCGATCGAGCACCTCGCGGCCCAGCCGCCGCGTCACGAATGAATCCAGGCTCTCGTCGTCGCCGCTGGCTCGCGTCGCGATGAATGGTTCCAGCGCCATCCGTAATTTTCCGAGCGGCGAAAAAAGCGAACTTCGAAAAACCGGCCCGAAGTGCGCCGTCGCGAGCATCATGAATCCCGCCGGAACCTCGACCAGCCGCCCCGCGCGCACCACGAACGTCTTGCCGTAGATCTCGCGAGTCGGAATCAGTTCCGCGCCCAGGCCAAGCCGCCGCGCAAGCTCGGCGGCCGATACTTTTTCGGACAAAAATGAATCGGCGCCGGTCTCGATCACAAATCCGTCGCGGCGAATCGTCTCGAGCGCCCCGCCGCATCGCGCGCTGCGTTCGAGCAATTCCACTTCGAGCGGGAATTCGCGCGCCGCCGCCAGTTCGCGAAGCCGATACGCCGCGGCCAGCCCGCTGATTCCCCCGCCGATTACCGCAACCCGTTTGATATGTGTGCCGGAGTCCGTTTGAGCTTCTCCCGCGATCGATCCGTCAGCCGCGCGCATGCGCCGCGATTATCGACGCCATCATCTCGATAAACAACGGATGGTCGCCGACCGTCGGCGCGCGCTCCATCCTGATTCCCGCCTCGCGCGCGATTTGCGCCGCGTCGATATCGAGATCGTACAGCACTTCGACGTGATCGCACAAAAAACCGATCGGCACGACCACCGCCGCCTTCGCGTCGAGGCTCCGAAGCGTTTCCTTGATGTCGGGTTCGAGCCACGCCTCGCGCGGACTGCCGCTGCGGCTTTGATAGGCGAGTTTCCAGCCGCCGATTCCAAGCTCCGCGGCGACCATCCACGCCGACTGCGCAAGCTGCTTGACGTACGGCCCGGCCTGCGCCATCGCGAGCGGAATACTGTGCGCGGTGAAGATCAGCCGCGCGCGCGATCGATCCTGCTCGTCGAGGCGCGCATACGCCTCGCGGGTGCGCGCCGCCACCGCCTGGATGAACAGCGGATGGTCGTGCCACCCCTCGGGATACACGACTTCGGGCGCCGCTTCGCCCAACGCAGCGCGCGCGTCGTTGACGGTTGCCTGGTAACGCTCGAAGCTGGCTTCGCTGCGATGCGCCGCCATGATGAAGCCGAGCACGCGCCGCGCTCCACCGTCGGCGAGCGCGCGGAGCGAGTCGGCGACATACGGTTCCCACTTGGCCATCCCGACCGCGACCGGCACGCGCGCGCCTTTTTTCGCAAGCTCCTCGCGCAGCGCCGCCGCCTGCCTCATCGTGAGATCGTTGTACGGCGAGCGCCCGCCGAGAAGATCGTAATGATGCACCACCTCCTCGTAGCGCTCGCGCGGGATTGGCCGTCCGCGCACAACGTTGTCGAGAAACGGCCGCACCTGGTCGGCGCGCGTCGGTCCGCCGAAGCCGATCATCAACACCGCGTCGCAGCTTGCCTTCGTGGTCATGGCGTCAGCGCGCGCTCATCTCGTGAACCGCATCGACGAGCGCGATTACGTGATCGACCGGCGTATCCGGAAGTATTCCGTGGCCGAGATTGAAGATATGTCCGGGGCGTCCGCCCGCCTGATCGAGAATCGCGCGGGCGCGGGTGCGGATTTCGGCAACGTCCGCGAACAGCGCGATCGGATCGAGATTGCCCTGCACCGCCACGCTGTAGTTGAGCCGCGCCCACGCGTCGGCGAGATCGACGCGCCAATCGAGCCCCAAAACGTCGCCGCCCGCCTCGCGCATCTGCCCGAGCAGGTTTCCCGTCACGGTTCCGAAATGGATTACGGGCACCTCGGCGGGAATCGCCGCGATCACCGACGCGGTATGCGGCAGCACGAAGCGGCGATAGTCGTCCGGGCCAAGGCTGCCTACCCAGCTGTCGAAAATCTGGACGATGTCGGCGCCCGCCGCGATTTGCATCTTCAGATAATCCGCCGTCGTGCGCGCCAGCCGCTCCATCAGGCGATGCCACGTTTCGGGCTGCATGTACATGAAAGTTTTGGTCGCCTGGTATTGCCGCGAGGAGCCGCCTTCGATCAGGTACGACGCCAGCGTGAACGGCGCCCCGGCAAATCCTATCAGCGGAGTGGTCGCGCCGATCGCGCGATGCACCAGCTTGATCGCGTCGCCAACGAAGCCGAGCGCCGCCACGTCGACCGGCGGAATCCGTTCGAGGTCGGCCTCGGTCCGAACCGGGCGATCGATCACCGGCCCGTCGCCTTTTTCGAAATGCAGCCCGACTTCCATCGGGATCAGTGGCAGCAGGATGTCGGCGAAAATGATCGCCGCATCCACCTTGAGCCGCTCGACCGCCGTGACGGTGACTTCGGCGGCCAACTCCGGCTGCCTGCACATCTCGAGAAAACCATGACGCTCGCGAACGCGCCGATACTCCGGCATGTAGCGGCCCGCCTGGCGCATCAGCCAGATAGGAGTGTAAGCGGCGGCTTCGCGCCGGCACGCCTTGAGCATCGGATGGTCGGCGAGCGGAGATCGCGGCGCGTTCGGAGTCGCCGGCCGCCGCGGATTCGGCGCCGCGCCCGCTTCAATTCGATGCGTGTCGGCGCGGTTCGCGATTAGAATCGAAGCCGCTTGCGCCGCCGCCGCTTTTACCAGATGCCCGAGCTTCGAATGCTCCGGCTCGAAGTCCACGCGCAGCCCGTAGTTGCGAATCTGCTCCGAGCATACCGGCCCGATCGAGCCAACCGCCATGCGCGCCAGTCCGCGCTTGACGCCGTCGCCGATTCCCTCGGCCTCCGCCAGCTGAATGACGTTCGTGACCTGGTTCGAGCTGGTGAAAATAGCCACGTCCGCCGCGCCCGCCGCGATCGCGTTCAACGCCGCTCGCAGCGGCGCGCGATCGGCCGGCAGCGTCCATCTATAGACCGGAACAATCGTGACCCGCGCGCCGCGCGCCTCGAGCCCCGCGGTCAGCTCGTGATTGGAAACTCCGTATTCCTGGATCGCGACGCGCTTGCCCTTGAGCTCGACCTGCGCCGCCAGCGCGCTGAGCACTTCGCGCCAGGTATTGGGCTCCGGCGCGACTATCGTGGGTTCGACCCCAAGATCACGCAGCGCGCGGATCGCTTTCGGGCCGCGCGCCACGGTGGTGATTGCCGCCAGCGCCGCCGCTATCGGCGCCCGCTGATGGCGCGTTTCCATCGCCTGGAACAGCGCGCGCGTCCCGACGCCGGTCATAAAAATGACCACCTCGAATTCGCTTTCGCCGGCCAGCAGGCGATCGGCGAAATCCAGCGCCGCGTGATTGTCCTCGAGCGGCACCTCGCGCATCGCCGGCGCCATTATCGCGACGCCGCCGCGCCGCTCGATCATCGTCGCTACTTCCGCCGCCATGCGGCTCTCGAACGCGACCACGCGAAGTCCGCCGAAGCCGGGCGTGCTGTCCGGGGAATTGGATTGTGTCTCTTGGTTCATCTGAAGCCGGGGGCGTCTCGAGAATTGGATTCCGCGTCCGGGTTTATCGCGAGCCGCCACGCCGCGTTGTTAATCTTGCCGCGCGCACGATGCCCGCGTCCACTCCCCCGCCCGCTGCCTTTTCGCTTTGCCCGGCGCGCACGACCCGGGGGAGAAACCGCATTGCCCGTTTTGCGATCGGTGTGTTAGCTCTCGATCGTGGCCGATGAAGCAAACGTTACGCGGAGAATCGAGATGACTATGAGAATGCGGATTGGAGCCTGGCGGCTGGTCCTGTCAACGATGGTCGCATTCGCCGGAGGCGCGTGGATCTCGCCGCCGGCGCGCGCGCAGATTGCGCCAGTTACGGCGAGCGTGGCTGAAAGCGCACCGATTCCCGCCGCGCAGATTCCCAAGGTGATCACCGACGCGATCAACTCGCCCGACCGGCCGGCCGCGGACAAGGCGCTCGACGCCGGACGCAGGCCCGATCAGATCATGGCGTTTTACGGAATCAAGCCCGGGATGAAGATTGCCGATATATTCGCCGGTGGCGGGTACATGACCGAGCTGTATGCGCGAATCGTCGGATCGACCGGCACGGTTTACTCGCAGAACGGTCCGTTTCCTAAACAGTTCAAGAAAAACGAAGATACATGGAACGAACGGCTGAAAGAGCCGGCGCTCAAGAACGTCGTCAAGGTCAGCAAACCCTTCGATGCGCCCGACCTGCTGCCGGTGCCGCCGGACTCGCTCGACGCCGTGATCATCCATCTCAACTACCACGACATCGTCGGCTTCAAGCTCAATCGCGAGAACGTGAACGCGTCGGTGTTCAAGGCGCTCAAGCCGGGCGGGATTTACGGGATCGTCGATCACAGCGCGCAGCCGGGCGCCAACCTTACGGTGACCACCACGCTCCATCGAATCGACGAGGATTTTCTAATCAAGGATGTGGAGAAGGCGGGCTTCAGGCTGTCCGCAGCGTCGAGCGCGCTGCGCCACCCTGAAGACGATCGCACCTGGATTGTGTTCAAGCATCTCGGTCAGACCGATCGCTTCATGCTCAAGTTCACCAAAACGCCGGTCGTCGCGGCGGGTGCAAATCGCTCCGGGCCGGGCCAATGAAAGTCGGCCTGTTCGCGCTGGGAATCGGCACGGGCGCGCGTCCCGGCGTGATTGTGAAGACCGCCGAGGCCGCCGAGCGTTGTGGAGTTTCAACGCTCTGGGCGGCGGAGCACGTCGTGCTCTTCGACCGCCAGGATTCCAGGTATCCCTACGCCGAGAGCGGCGAGTTCCCCTTGCCCGGTGGCGCGGACTGGCTCGATCCATTTATCACGCTGACGTTTGCGGCTGCGGTCACCAGAACGATTCGGCTGGCGACGGGAATCTGCCTGGTGCCGGAGCACAACCCCGTCGTGCTGGCCAAGGAAGTCGCGAGCCTGGACCGGCTGTCTCAAGGACGATTCGCGCTGGGAGTTGGGATCGGATGGTCGGCGGAGGAATTTGCGGCGCTGGGAATTCCGTTCGAGCGGCGGGCGCATCGGACGCGTGAGTACATCGAAGTGATGCGGCGGCTGTGGTCCGAGGAGGTGACGACCTTCCACGGCGAATTCGTCAATTTCGATGCGGCGAGAAGTTTTCCCAAGCCGGTGCGCGGCGGAAAGCTGCCGGTAATCTTCGGCGGCGAAAGCGCGCCCGCGTTGAAACGCTCGGCAGACATCGGCGACGGATGGTTCGGCTTCAGCGTTGGACCCGACGAGGCGGCGCCGCTGGCGGACAAGCTTCGCGCGATGCTGAAAGCCCGCGGACGCGACCCGAGCGAAGTCGAAATCATGGTGTGCCCGTACACCAAGCAGATCACCTCCGGCGATTTGAAGAAGTACGCCGCCGCCGGCGTCAACGAACTGGTGATACCCGCCTATCCGCCCAACGACGAGTCGGAGATCGGCCGATGGATCGAGCAGATCGCGCGCGACTGGATCGAACCCGCCGCGAAATTTCCCTAGCGCCTAGGCCGCGGAGAGGATCTCGCGCACCTTGCTGAGATCCAGAGCGATCTGCGCCTTGAGCGCATCGGCATTGTCGAACTTGCGCTCGGCGCGGATTCGTTCGACCAGTTCGAGCTTGATTCGCATCCCGTAGATGTCGCGGCTGAAGTCGAAGATATGCGCCTCGATCGATCGCTCGCTCTCCGCAAAGGTTGGACGCATGCCGATGTTGGCGATCGCCCCGTAGGCGCCGTCGTCGAGGATAACGCGGGTGGCGTAAACGCCGTCGGGCGGGATGCATTCTGTCTCGCTGGCGAGATTCGCCGTCGGAAATCCGATCGTCCGTCCGCGCTCGCGTCCGCGCACCACGGGCCCGCGTAGAAAGTGGTAACGTCCCAGCAGCCTGGCGGCGCCGCGCAGGTCGCCGGTCGCGATCGCCTTGCGCACCTTGGTTGAACTGACTTCGATGCCGTCGATTTTGATCGGTCCGACCACTTCCGTATCGAAGCCGAATTCGCGGCCGAGTTCGACCATCATCGCCGCGTTCCCCGCGCGATTGTGGCCGAAGCTTACGCTGTGCCCGACGACCACTTCGCGCACCCCGATCTTTGCGCGCAGGTAGTCGCGCACGAAATCGCGCGGCGAGAGCATGCTCAGATCGAGCGTGAAGTTCAGCACGATCACGCCTTCGATGCCCGACAGCCGCAGCATCTCGAGTTTGTCATCCGGGGTCAGGATCAGCCGCGGCGCACGCGCCGGAGCCAGCAGTTTGGCCGGCAGCGGATCGAAGGTGAGCGCGAACGCGGTGCCGCCGGCGGTGCGCGCGTGATCGATGGCCGCCTTCAAAATCGCGCGATGGCCGAGGTGCACGCCGTCGAAATTGCCGATCGCGGTGACCGGGTAGTGATGGCGCGCGAGCGCTGCGAGGTCGCGAATTACTTCCATTGATCGTGCGCGCAGGCGGCGCTTTAATCGTTCGCCAGGTCCTTCATCATCGTGTTCGCGGCGTCCGCCTGCGGAGTTCCCGCGTGATCGGCGACCAGCTTCTGCAGTGTCAGACGCGCGTCGATTCGATCGTTGAGCTTCACAAATGCCTGCGCCTCGCGCAGCAAGGCAGCGCTGGCATATTTGCCCTTGGGAAAGCGCATCACCAAATCGTTGAATTGCAAAATCGCCTGGTCGTAACCGCCGGTCTCAAACAACGCGTTGGCGGCGAAGTATTCGGCGGGCTCGCTCAACGCGGATTTCGGGTACGCATGCTGCAGCTTGGTGAACTTGGTAACCGCGAGCGGATACTTGGCGGCCTTCATCGCGTCGAGGCCTTCGCGATAGATCTTCACGCCCGGCTCGCTGGAAGTCTCGGCGTCCGCAATTTCCTGGTCGAGTTCGCTCGGCCAGGTTGGAGCGATCGCGACGGGCGCGGCGGGCGGAACCGGTCCCCCCGGCGGCGTCCCTGCCGACGCGATCGCCGGCGCGGGCGCCCCGGCGACGGAGTCGGCCGGCTCTCCGGGAGGAGGAATCGCGCCGGGCGTCGCCGCCATCCCGGCCTGCAAGGCTTTCACTTCCGCCTCGAGGCTCGCGACTCGATCGTTGATCGACGACGCGTTGCCGCCGGCGCCGGCGGCGCCGTGCTCGAGCTCCTCGATCTGATCGTTCTGACGTTGAACCTGCTGCTTCAGGGAATTGATTTGCTGGCGGTCGCTCGCGATCATCCCGCGCAGCGTGAACTCGTTTTGATTGAGCTGCTGCACGTCGCCTTGATCGGCGCATCCCGCCAGCGCGAATGCCGCGGCAAAGACGGCGGCGACGGCGCCGATCGGCCAGTTGGTTTTTCGCACGCTGCTAATCCTTATTCGCTCACCGCAAAGTGATCGCGCCGGTTCTGCGACCAGCAGCTTTCGTCGTGTTCGGTGCAAAGTGGAAGCTCCTTGCCGTAGCTGATTGTCGAGATTCGGTTGCCGCCGATTCCCAGCGTCACCAGGTAATCCTTGGCGGCCTGCGCGCGCTTGGCGCCCAGCGCGATATTGTATTCCTCGCTGCCGCGCTCATCGCAATGACCCTCGACCTGGACCCGCGTCTGCGGATGCGCTTGCAGCCAGCTCGCGTCGGATTTCAGCACGGAGCCGTCCTGCTCTTGAATCGTGTACTCGTTGTACGCGAAGTGAATGTCGCTGAGCGGACCTTGCGCGCCGAATTTTCCGTTCTTCCAGTCCTCGAGCGAATTGCCGCCGCCCTTGCCGACCCCATTTTCACCAAGTTGACTTCCGTTGGGATTGCCTTCGCCGCCGTTGATCGGCGCCGGCTTCTTCGACGAGCATCCGGCCATCGCCAGCATCGCCGCAACCCCCACAATCGCCATCGCCTTGGCCAATGTCGAACGACTACTCACCCAACCACCCCGACCACGCTGGACAGGAATCATTACCATTACCCTCCGTCAAAGCGGAAATAATTTTCCGGTTGCCGACCATCATTATATAAATTCGCGAGTTGTGGCCGCGCGTCGAGCTGAACGCGAGATAGCGTCCGTCGGGCGACCAGCTCGGATACTCGTTGGAGCCGTTGCCATCGGTCACTTGCACCGGTTCACCGCCGCCGGCCGGAATCGTCCAGATGTCGAAACGTCCGTTGTTGCGGCTCTGATACGCGAGCTTGTCGCCCTTGGGCGAAAACGCGGGCGTGGTGTTGTAATCGCCGCTATAGGTCAGTCGTTTCGGCGCACCGCCCGCCAGACTCATCACGTAAATTTGCGGCGAGCCCGAGCGATCCGAGGTGAACGCGAGCGTGCCCCCGTCGGGCGAAATCGCGGGACTGACGTTGATTCCGCTGGTGTCGGTGAGCGGGCGAATTTCGGCGCCATCGCGCGTGATCAGATACAGATTGGTGGTGCCGTCGCGCTCGATCGCGGCGACGATGCGCTCGCCGTCGGGCGAGATCGTGCCGCCGATCACGCGGCCGCGGGGGCTGTCGAGCCTGGCTTCGCGCTGCTCCCTGAGATCGGCCAGATAAAGCGCCGGCGCCATGCTCTTGTACGAGAGATACAGCAGGTGGTTTGCGCTGCGATCGAAACTCGGGAACAGGTTGATCGTCGGATTGTCGGTCAGCTTGAACAGGTCCTGGCCGTCGATCGACTGCGTATAAATTTCCTTGAAACGGCCGCCGCGCGTCGAGACCAGCGCGAGCTTGGAATCGAACGGACCGCGCTGCCCGGTCGCAGCTTCAAGGATCGCGTCGGCGAATCGCCGCGCCATCCGCGGCACGTCGCCCGCGTCGCCGGTGAAATTCTTGCCCATCATGCGCCGCTGCTGCGCCACGTCGTAGAGAAAGGCCGTCAGCTTCACGCCCTCGCCGCCGGCGGAGACCGAACCCTTGACCACAAAGTCGGCGTTGATCGATCGCCAATCGGCGAAATTGAACTGGCCGAGCTCGAAGCCCGACGCTTGCGGGTCCTCGATGTACGCGTGCGGATCGATAATTCTGAAATAGCCCGAAAGCTCGAGGTCGCGCCGCAGCGTGCCGACAAACGCGCTGCCGGCGCGATGGTCGTCGTCGCCGCCGAGATTTTTCAGCCCCGACACCGCCATCGCCGAAAGCTGCGAGCCGGGTCCCGCGATCGTGATGGTGATCGGCCCTCCAGCGGCGGGCTGCGCGACGGCCCGGCCCGGTACCGACGCCAAAACGATCGCGCACGCAATCGCGCAAGCTTGAATTATCCGCTTCATACTTCGACGCTGAAAAAATCGTAAAAGAAAAAATTCATCCGCACCTCCTGCGCCATCACCACCTCAGGACTTGAGTTCGCCGAGCTTGAACAAGGCTTTGATCCCGGAAGCAAACTGGTCGCGAAACTTTTCCGGCGGCGCGGGAAACGGCGCCGCCCGGCGAATCGCGCGAATCACGGAATCATCGAACGCCGAGTCGTTGGAACTCGTGCCGATCTTCACCGCGGTCAGCGCACCGTCGGGGCCGATCGCGAAATTGACGGTCGCGGTCAGATCGTTCGATCCGCCGGTAAACGTCCACGACTTTTTAATCTGCTCCTGCACGGTCTTATAGTACAGGATAAATTCCGGGTCCTGTAGAATGCCGACGCTGCCCTTGCCGGCGCCGACTCCGTAGCCCGATCCTTCACTGGCTTTGCTTGCGACGACGGGTCCTCCCCCTGCCGGACCGCTGGCAGCGCTGTCGTCGGCGGAATCGTCGTCATCTTCATCTTCAGGCGGCGGGTTCTTCGCCAGGTCCTTGACGTGCTCCGCGAGCATCCGGCGCCTCAGCATCGCGAACCGCTGCGCGACGCTTGGCGTCGATGCGATCTTTGCCTGCGCTGCCGTCGATTCGGACTTGGGCCGATTGCGCGACGCCTTGTCGGGCGTGGGCTTTGGCTTGGCGTGTTTCGTCGGCTCGCGGAGTGGGCTGCGGCGTTGGCGCAATCGTCGGCGCGGCCGTCGGCGCGACAGTTGGCGCGACAGTCGGCTCGGGCGTGGGAGTCGCGGTTGGAGCGTCGGTCGGCTTCGCATTTATCTTGAGCGCGTTCTTCTCGTCGTTGAGCGCGAGTTCTGTTTTGGGCGGCTCGGCCTTGAGCTTCGATTCTTCGGGCTTGGGCGCCGCCGCCTTCGCTTCATCCGCCGGGTGCCGATTGATGCGCGGCAGATGGGTTCCGAGGTCGCCGGCTGGAATGTTATCGACGATTTTCACCGTGTATGCGGGCGGCGCGGCTTCTTCGGGATGCAAAAAGCGCGGCGCGATGAAGAACACCGTCAAGAACAGCGCAGCGTGCCCGAGCGCGGAGACGAAGATCGCCGCGAAATATCCGAATCGCGACGGCTGCTCGTCGCCGTTATGGTCTCGCGATGCCACGCTCAGCGCTCACTTCGCGCCCGCGTCGGCGCCGCCGGCCGCCGGCATCTCCGTCACCATCCCGACGTTTTCGATTCCCGCGGCCTTGATCGCCGCCATCGTGCGGATCACCTCGCCGTACGGCACCCGGTCGTCGGCGCGGATGAAAACCTGGCGGTCGGGACGCTCCTGCGCAATCGCCTTGAGCTTGCCGGTCAAGTCATTGGCCGAGAGCTTCGCGTCATTGAGATAAATCTGGCTGTCGCGCGTGATCGACACGACGAACTGCTCTTCCTTGCCGGGCAGCGCCTCGGCCTTGACGCTGGGCAGCGTGACCTCGACGCCCTGCTGAATAATCGGCGCCGTGACCATGAAGATGACCAGCAGCACCAGCATCACGTCCACCAGCGGGGTGACGTTGATCTGGGAAACCATTTGCCCGCGCTGTCCTGGATCGAATGCCATTGCGATGATCCCTACGAAAGGAAATGACGCTCGGCGATGTTCAAAAATTCGGCGGTGAAATTATCCATCTCGGTCGCCAGCACCCGCACCCGCGCGATGAAGAAGTTGTAGAACATCTGCGCCGGGATCGCCGCGACCAGCCCGACCGCAGTCGTGATCAGCGCCTCGGCGATTCCGGGCGCGACCGCCTGGATACTCGACGTATGCGACGCCGACAGGCCCAGGAACGCCGTCATTATTCCCCACACCGTGCCGAACAGTCCGATGAACGGGCACGACGAACCGGTGGTGGCCAGGAAGGTGATGCCGGATTCGAGCTTGGTCAGCTCGACGTTTTCCTGGCGCTTCATCGCGCGCATCACGTTGGCGATTCCGCCGAGATCGGTCGAGAAGCCGCCTTCGGCTCCGACCGCCTGGCGCTTGGCGCGGGTGAGTTGCAGCAGCTCCTGGTAGCCGGCGCGGAAAACCTGCGCGACCGGGCTGCGCTTGAGGCCGACGCTGGCGGTGTGAATCGCGGCGAGGTTTTTCGATTCCCAGAAGATCGCGATGAAGCGTTCGGACTGGCGCCGCGCCCTTGAAATCTCAATCAGTTTGTAAAGGATGATACCCCAACTGCCGACCGAAAAGGCCACCAGCAGCCACAGCACGACTGCCACCACCGGGCCCGTGCCCAGCACCAGTTCCACCACACCCAACCCGCCTGCACCACTCACCTGATGGAGCATAATACCGCCATTCGGCCGAATAATCGGTTTATTATAAGGGTATCAGCGCGCCCAAAACCAGCACGCCCATCTCGCCGGTCGCGCGCCCGCGATTTATCCGGACTTCACGACCCGGACTGAATCACGAGCCGATCGGCCTGCGACTTGGCGAGCGCCTGCTCGAACATCGCGTCGCCGACCTGGGTCAGCGCCGCGGCCGAGTCCTTAAGTTGCGCATGCTCGACGCCGCGCGAAAGCGTCTCAGCCGCCGTGGGTCCGCGACCCTGGCCGAGGAAGGGCTTGAGAATCAGGTAAACCACGTCGCGCATCGGCATGAAGCGCGTGAAACGGCGCAGGAGCGCAGCGGTCTGCAGCGGATAATGAAGCAGCTTGTAAAGAAAAATTTTGCGGAAACCCGCGCTGCGCTCGCGGTTGATCACCTCGCCCGGGAGGCAGGTCGGATCGATCTCGGAGCACTTGAAAAATTTGAACCAGTCCCGGGCCTCGTCAACCAGGTTGCGGCGGACGTATTCCTTCCACAACGGGGTGCCGCGATAGACGCATAGGCGATTGAAGTTGAACGTGTCCAGCGGAAGCCTTGCGGCAAAATCAAAAGTCGCCCGCAAGTCGGCCACGGTCTCGTCGGGGCTGCCGACCACGAAGAAGCCGTGCACGATTTCGATTCCCGCCCGCTTGGCGCTGGTGACCGCGTTCTCGACTTCCTTGAGCGTCTGCTCCTTCGCCAGCCGGTCCAGCACCTTCTGACTGCCGCTCTCGATCCCGAACATCACCGTGCGGCAATTGGCCTTGGCCATCAACGGATACAGATGCCCGGCGACCGAATCGACTCTGCCCTCGCAACCCCAGTGGATGCTCGGACCGCTCTCGATCAGCCCGTTGCAGATGGCTTCGATTCGCTTGGGTTGCAGCAGGAAATGATCGTCGACAAAGTACACCGCACCGTAGCCGCGTTCCTTCAGATGCTTGAATTCCGCGAGCACGTGCTGACTGCTGCGCGAGCGCCATTTGCCCTGGTTGAAGCTCGGGATGTCGCAGAAAACGCAGTGCCGCGGGCATCCGCGCGAGGTCTGCATCGTGGTGAAGCGGTCCATCGACAGCACCGCGGGCACATCCAGCGGCATCGACTCGATGAAGTCCAGCGCGAGGCTTTCGCGGTCCGGAAAAGGCCACTGGTCGAGGTTGCGCTCGATCGCGCGGTCCGGATTGTTCACCACCCGGCCGTCGCGCGCCCACGTCAGCCCGGCGACCGCCGCCGGATCGTCGAGCTGCTCGAGCAGGTCGAGAATCAACTGCTCGCCGTCGCCGCGGCAGACAAAATCCACTTCGCTGCATTGCAGTTTCACCAGCTGCGCGTTCAGCGTCGCGAAGGCGCCGCCCACGGCGACTTTCACCCTGGAATCGACGGCGCGGATCTGGCGGGCGAGAATCTTGGCGTAGGGATAACTGGTCGTGCTCAGAAAACTCAACCCGACCAGTTGCGGCCGCCGGATGCGAATCTGCTCGATGATGGCCTCGTTTGGAGTCTCGAGGTTGGCCTGGTCGAACATCACGCATTCATGGCCGGCGCGCTTGAGCACCGCCGAGAGCGACATGATTCCGATTGGCGGGAACCCCATGATGCGCAGGTTGCCGTTTTTCGCGCGCCCGTCGGCCGGCACGGCGTAAAATTGCGGGTCGCGAATATGAATTAGAAATACCAGCATGGCCACCTCTGGTCGCTGCCAACGCTCCGAGCCGATGCTGTGCCTGAGTCGCCACTTGCGGGCAGGTGAGACTGCTCGCGGAATCATTCGGCGGAAGGTCCACTCATCATAACGCTATCAGCGCGCCCAAAACCAGCATGGCAGGTTCCCCGTGATGCGCCCTGCATCGCGCTTGGCCTGCCGATGAGCCTACTTGCCGCAATACGTGCTATAAGAGCGGTCGTGGTCAAGTTCGATCCCCTGAAGAACGCGCCGCTTCACCTGGTTTGCTTTGCGCTTGCGGCGCTTGGACTAATCACACTCTTAGTCCAGGTTTTTTTCCCCAACGCTTATCTACCCCTGATACACCAATGGCCTTACGTTCTCGGGATCGTTCCGTTAAGTTTGTTGACGGTTTTTTATTTTCTCATTGGGATTTCCGCGTGGCGATTTGCAAAGAGCCAACCTCCGCCTGTGAACCCGTCTTCAGGCCGGCGCAATTAAGGCCCTAGCAGGGTGTTGAAAGATTCGGGTCAATAGTGGTTTTCGATTTCAAGCTCTTCAACACCCTGCGTGAAAACTGTCTTCTTACCTACAACGTCTCCCCCAAAGGGGAGACCGGTGAAAAAGCCCTTTGGGGGAGACACGAGAGAGGGAGCAGGCGTTGAAAATTACTTTTTCAACAGCCTGCTTGATTTGAACCAGTGCCCAACTCCGACGTGAACTCGCGCGACTGGCAAACTTCAACAGCGTCGATCGCCGCCCAAGAACCGGCGCCCGTGCCTCGAGCGAGGAGTCTCGCATCGCAAATCGTGCGCGATCTCGGCGGGGTTGCGATGCTCGCGGTCGCGGCGCTGGCGGCTGGACTGGCGATTAACCGCTTTTCGCTCCATCCACTTCCGATCGTCTATCAATCGCCGGAGCAGCGGTTCGATGCGGAGCTGACGACGCTGGTTGCGGCGCCGCCGTTTAAGCTCGCGCCGGCGGCAACTGTCGGACTTCATGAATTCCGTTCAGCGGTCGAGAGCAAAAGCGCACTCATCCTCGATGCGCGGCCGTCCCTGTTTTTCGAACAGGGGCACGTGCCGGGAGCGCTCAATCTCGCCCGAGACGATTTCGCCCGCGACTATCGCGAGCTGGCCGGCGTGCTCCAGGCCGCCCATGACAAGCCGATCATCGTGTACTGCTCCGGCGGCGAATGCCATGACAGCCGGCTCGTCGCCAACGCCTTGCTGAGTCTCGGCTTCGGCAACGTCAGCGTCTTCACGGGAGGATGGGATGCGTGGTCGGCGGCGGGGATGCCGGCCGCTAAAGGGAGCGTACGATGATGGCCGACGACAATTCGCGTCGCAACTATGCGGTGCTCGCGGTCAGCATAGCCGTGGCGGCCGTATTCATTTATGCGGGCCTCGGCAAGGTCCGCGAGCCGCTGCAGTTCGCCGATAGCACGGCGGCGTTCGCGATCCTGCCGGCGGTGTTCATCAACCTGCTCGCGCTGGGTCTGCCGCCATTCGAGTTCGCATGCGGCGTCCTGCTGCTCGCGCCGCGGACCAGGCGGATCGGAGCGCTGGCGGTCGCTGTCGTTTCCGTCATGTTTTTCACCGCGTTGGCGTCCGCGCTGCTTCGAGGTCTGACGCTCGACTGCGGATGCTTCGGGGTGGGCGCGCCGTCGCGATCGAGAATGTGGGTAGAGCTCGGGCTGGACACGATGCTGTTTGCGGGCGCGATGTTCGTGTATTTGCGCTCGATTACCCGGACGCCGGCGCAGGCTCAGTAGATCATCGACGCCGTGCCGGTTCCGTCAGGCTCAATCTGGGACAAGCAGAGCACAGGATCCGGGGTCCCTCGACTACGCAGACTTCGCTCGGGATGACACAAAAAGTTGACGACCCTCGTGTCATTCTGAGCCGCTGCGGCGAAGAATCTCGCCGGACGCTCTGGCGTCCGGCGTCTGCCAGACACGCGCTAGCGCGCGAGATCCTTCGCTGCGCTCAGGATGACACAAAAAAGTTCTAACCGGCCGTCAGGGCGCTGCCTTAACGTTGGGTGCAGGGGTCGCAGCCACCGCCGTGGCGACGGCAGCGCAGTATTAGGCCATTGGCAGGGGCCGCGCGCGACAACGGAGCGCGGCTTTAATACTGGGTGCAGGGGTCACCCCTGCCCCGTACATTCGCGACGCGCCTCGGCGTAGAATTGACAGTTGAAGCGCCCTTGCACATCGGACCCGGACTTATTTAAGGTTCGGGTCGTTGTATTTCACGGGTTCACGGTTTCAATTGCGCGCAACGGACTCGCGGGAGGATTGATCGGTGGCGATAAAAGTCGGGATAAACGGATTCGGCCGGATCGGCAGAATGTTCCTGCGCGCGGCCCTGGCCAAAAAGGAACTCGAGATCGTGGCCGTCAACGACATCACCGACGCGGCCACGCTCGCGCATCTGCTCAAATACGATTCCATTCACGGCACGCTGCGCCATGAGGTCAAGGCCGAAGGCGGGGTTATTTTCCTCGACGGCAAGCCGCTCCAGGTGCTGGCGGAACGCGACCCCGGCAAATTGCCGTGGAGCAAACTCGGCGTGCAGGTGGTCGTCGAATCCACCGGCCTGTTCACGGCGCGTGACAAGGCCGCGATGCATCTTGCGGCCGGCGCGAAAAAAGTCGTCATCAGCGCGCCCGCCGACGGCGCCGACGTCACGCTATGCCTGGGCGTCAACCAGAATGCTTACGACGCGAAAAAGCACGACGTGATCTCCAACGCGTCATGCACCACCAACTGCCTCGCGCCGGTTGGAAAGGTCCTGCATGACAGTTTCGGTATCGTCCACGGCCTGATGACCACCGTGCATAGTTACACCTCGGATCAGAACCTGCAGGACGGGCCGCACAAGGATCTGCGGCGCGCGCGCGCCGCGGCGGTCTCGATGATCCCGACCTCGACCGGCGCCGCCAAAGCGATCGGCCTGGTGCTGCCCGCGCTCAAGGGCAAGCTCGACGGGCTGGCGATCAGAGTGCCGACGGCGAACGTCTCGCTGGTTGACCTGACCGTGACGGTCGAAAAAGACGCCGACGTAAAATCCGTCAACGCCGCGATGAAAGCGGCGGCCGAGGGTCCGCTCAAGGGCATTCTCGCCTACAGCGAGGCGCCGATCGTCTCGGTCGATCTCAACGGCGATCCGCATTCGTCGATCTTCGACGCGCCGTTGACCAAGGTGATTGGAAACAGGCTGGTGAAAGTATTTTCGTGGTACGACAACGAATGGGGCTACTCGAACCGGCTCGCGGATCTCGCTGCGTTCGTCGCGGCCAAGCTTTAGCCGCGCGGGCAACCGAGATGAACCGGGAGTGAGTGAGTGGCCGCGATGCCTGTCTTACCGATCACGCGTCTTGAGTTCAAAGACAAGAAGGTGCTGGTGCGATGCGATTTCAACGTGCCGATCGCCGAGGGAAAAATCCAGGACCCGGCGCGAATCGACGCGAGCCTCGACACCATCCGCTACATCCTCGAGCATGGCGGGTCGGCCGTGCTCTGCTCGCATCTGGGGCGTCCCAAAGAGCGCAGCGCCGAGCTCAGCCTCAAGCCCGTGGCCGAGTACCTGTCCAACGCGCTCGGCCAGAAGGTCGCGCTTGCGCCGGATTGCATCGGCGATCACACCGGCAAAATGATCGAGGCGCTCAAGCCGGGCGAAGCGATTCTGCTCGAAAATCTGCGCTTCCACAAAGAAGAGGAAGCCAACGATCGCGACTTCTCGCATGAACTGGCGCGCCACAAACAGGTCTATGTGAACGACGGCTTCGGCTCCGCGCATCGCGCCCACGCCTCGACGGTCGGAGTCACGCGATTCATCGCGGAGCGCGCGGCCGGATTCCTGATGATGCGCGAGCTCGAGGCGTTGCGCGCGGTCACCGAGAATCCGCAGCATCCGTCGGTCGCGATCCTGGGCGGCGCAAAAGTCTCCGACAAGATCGGCCTCATCAGAAATCTGATGTCCAAGGTCGATGCGATCCTGATTGGCGGCGCGATGGCGTACACGTTTCTCAAGGCTCAGGGCGTCGCCGTCGGCCGCTCGCGCGTCGAAGACGACAAGCTCGAGCTCGCGCGCGAATTGCTCGCCGAGGCCGCGCGCAAAGGCGTCAAAATCGTGCTGCCGTCGGATCATATCGTCGCATCCGCTCCCGAAGCCGGCGCGACGCCTCATACGGTCACCGAAATTCCCTCCGAGATGATGGGCCTGGACATCGGACCGGATACCGCGGCGGCGTTTATCGCGGAAATCGCGACTGCCAAAACCGTCATATGGAATGGCCCGCTCGGATTTTTCGAAATTCCGGCGTTCGCGGGTGGCACGATGCGAGTCGGTGAAGCGCTCGCCAATCAATCGGGCGTCATTTCGATAATCGGCGGCGGCGACACGGCTGCCGCCTTCGCGCATGCGCCGTGGGCCGGCAAGTTCACCCATATCTCGACCGGCGGCGGCGCCACGCTTGAATATCTTGAAGGCCGCGAGCTGCCGGGCGTGAAGGCGCTGGAAGTTTGACATCGTACCGGCAGGAAGGACGCGCGTGCGCAAGAAACTAATCGCCGGAAACTGGAAGATGCATCTGGGGCCGGCCGAGGCCCGCGCGCTCATCGCCGCAATCCGCGCCGAGATCGATCGCGACGCCGTGGCGCTGGCGAAAGATCGCGAGGTGATGGTCGCGCCGCCCGCGGTTCTCATCCCGGCCGTGGCACAGGCGCTGGCAGGCTCGTCGATCCTGCTGGGCGCGCAAAATATGCACTACGAGGACAAAGGCGCGTTCACCGGCGAAGTGTCGCCGCCGATGCTTAAGGCCTACGGCGTGACCCACGTCATCGCCGGCCATTCGGAGCGCCGCCACGTTTTTCATGAAAGCGACGAACTGATTAACCAGAAAGTGCTGGCCGCGCTCAAGCACCGGATGGCGCCGATCCTGTGCGTGGGCGAAACCCAGGACGAACACGACAGCGGACGTGCGCTGGATGTCGTGATGCACCAGCTACGGCACGGGCTCGAGAACGTTGGCGACGATCAGGTGACCGCAGTGGCGATTGCGTACGAGCCGGTGTGGGCGATTGGCACCGGGCGCACCGCGACGCCCGACCAGGCCGAATCTGTCCACGCAGCCATCCGCGGCGCCATCCTGCAACGCTACGGGCCCGAGCGCGCGGCGGCGATGCGGATAATTTACGGCGGCAGCGTAAACGCCGAGAATGTTGACTCGCTCGTCTCCAAGCCCGATATTGACGGGGCTCTGGTCGGCGGGGCAAGCTTAAAGGCTGACTCGTTCGCGCGCATCGTCAGGGCGCGGACTCGCTGAAGAAGACAAAATGGTTTCAATCGTTGTTTCGATTCACGTGATCGTCTGCGTGGCGATGTGCATCATTATCCTGCTGCAGCAGGGCAAGGGCGCGGAGGTCGGCGCCGTCTTCGGCGGTTCGAGCCAGACCGTCTTCGGCGCCAGCGGCGCGGGCAACGCGCTGACCAAGGCGACGTGGACGCTGGCGATTATTTTTTTCGCCAGCTCGATCTTCCTGGCACTGGCTTCGGCGCGGCGCGTGACCGGCAGTATCTTCGATCAGCCGTTCTCGTCGGCGCCGTCGAGCGTGATGCCGGCGTCGAAGCAGGCGCCCAAGAACGCGCTTCCCGCGGCGCCGGCCCCGGCCGGTCAACATCCCGCCGGAGCCGCGACGCCGTCGTCGGCGAAGTAGTAGAAGCAGTAGCTGTACTTTCGGATTCGCGCCGGAGCGCTCATACCCTCGACCTCGCTTTGGCCGGTACGCACGATGCGCGGGTGGTGGAATGGCAGACACGCCAGTTTGAGGGGCTGGTGGTAGCAATACCGTGCGGGTTCAAGTCCCGCTCCGCGCACCAGCAGGGGTGACCCCTGCACCCACCGTTAAGGCCGCGCTCCGTTGTCGCGCGCGGCCCCTGCCAACGGCTTAATACTGCGCTGCCGTCGCGTAGTCGCGAAAAGATGCGTTGCGCAGATTTTCGCGTCTTCTCACTACTGGGTGCAGGGGTCACCCCTGCCCAAGGAAGCGTGAAACCCAGGCGGGTTTCACATTCAATCAAGTGTATTTGCCTCCCGTCACCCCTGCACCCAGTTAATCGGAAAACAACGAGCGCTGTCGGGGCGGCTGCGGTGCGACCGCAGCTTGCGCCATGCAGCGTTCGTGCTCGACGGGGAAGCCGTAGCGCGCGCGGATGCGATCGAAAATCATGCCCATCCGATCGTCATACGCACGCGGAACGTACTCGGCGCGCGCGTAAAACATGTCGATACGCTCCGCCAGATGCGGGAATCGCTCCCTGACGAACGGAATGAAGCGGCGCGCCGCCGCGGGTTTCAGGAACAGCGAACGCCACCACACTCCCGACGCGCCCGCGCGATGCGCCCCGCGAACCACGCTCTCGATCGCCGCGGGATCGTCCGTCAGTCCCGGAATCATCGGCATCATGAGCACGTTGCACCGGATTCCCGCCCGCGCCAGCTCCAGCAGCGCGCGCAGCCGCAGGCCCGGGCGCGGCGCTCGCGGCTCGATGATTCGTTGCAGTTTTCGGTCGAGGGTTATCAGCGAAAAGTTCACCGACAGTTTCGAGCGCCGATTAATCTTTTTGAGCAGCTCGAGGTCGCGAACGATCAAGCTGGATTTGGTCGTGATCGACAGGTCCAGCCCCGGCAGTTGCGCGAAAACTTCGAGCATCGAGCGCGTCAGCCCGTACTTCCGCTCGGCCGGCTGATACGGGTCGGTCGCCGTGCCGATTGCGATCGCGTCGGTGCCGATTGGCGTGCGCGAGAGCGTGCGCGCCAGGACCTCGGCCGCCATCCGCTTGACGAATATTTTGCGCTCGAAGTCCATCGGGTCGCGCAACTCGAGAAAATCGTGCGTGTAGCGCGCGTAGCAGTACACGCATCCGAACTCGCAGCCGCGATACGGGTTGATCGTCCATCGAAACGGCACGCGCGGGCTGTCGCATCGATTGAGAATCTGCCGCACCGGCATCTCGATAAACTCGACGCCGCGAGTGGCGTCGAGGTCTTCGGGCGATGGCGAATAAAGGGGCAACGTGGCGACGGCATTCATTTGACGGCATGGCTATTTTCGCTTTTTCTTCGCTCTTGGTCAAGGGGGGTCGCCGTCCAGGCGTTTTTCCACTGGGGCGGGATTGCGGCATCATCCGAGGCTATGCAGGAGTATCTGGTGCGGCAAAGCTGCTAGGTTCTAGCGGGAGCGCATGGCGCGGGGTACCGCGGCAGGCACAAATGGAGGAAAAGGCGATGGCAGGAAATGGGCGCAAATATCGTGAGAAGTACGGCGAGTGGGCTCTGGTGACGGGCGCGTCGGCGGGAATTGGCCTTGAGTTTGCGCGCGCGCTGGCGCGCGAGGGCCTGTCGGTAGTGCTGACGGCCAGGCGCGAGGAACGGCTCAACGCGCTCGCCGCGGAACTCCGCCAGAATTTTCAAGTCGATACGCGGGTGGTCGCGGTCGATCTCGCAGCGCCGGAAGGCGCGGATCGTCTGGCCGACGCAGTCGCGGATTTGCCGATCGCATTTCTGGTCAACAACGCCGGCTTCGGATACGCAGGCCGCTTCGACAAGCTGGCAATCGATCGGTTGCGCGCGATGGTGGTCGTAAACTGCGTCGTGCCGGTGGTGCTGACCGCCCGCATCATGCCCGGGATGGTCAAGCGCGGACGCGGCGCGGTGATCATCGTGGGATCGGTGGCGGGACGCCAGCCGCTGCCGCTGCATGCGGTTTACAGCGCAACCAAGGGATTCGATCTGCTGTTCGGCGAGGGGTTGTGGGGCGAGCTGCGCGGGACGGGCATCGATGCGCTGGTGATAGAGCCGGGCCCCACGAAGACCGAGTTCCAGGCGGTGGCGGGAGAGAGCGTGGGGCCTGACCACGGCGAGCCGGCGGCAAACGTAGTGCGGGTCGCGCTCGACGCGCTCGGCAAGCAGCCCAGCGTTATCTCGGGATGGTTCAATTGGGTGCGCGCCAATGCGACGCGGCTGGTGCCTCGATCGACGGCGGTGATAGTCGCGAAGAAGGTGACCGAAGGGTCGACCCCGGCGGAGCTACGATAGAAATTCGGTAGAGGAGATAGTCAGCTTGCTCGAGCCGCTGGTGGCTGGCTCATGGAATTGTCGCGAGGTCGTAGGCGGGCGGCAGTTTCTCGGCGATCGTCGCGAGCGACGACCCGTCAGCGGCGGCGCGAACGACGGCGCCGTCGTTGCAGACGGCGAAGAAGCCGCCGCTTTCCGGATCGGCCTTCAGCCGCATCACCATCCCGCGCCCAAAACTCTGTTCGGTGGAAATCGGCGCAAAACTTTCGCCGCGATCGCCGCTGCGGAACAGCATCGCGTCGGCGCCTGTCGCTCCGACCCGCCAAGTGGGCGGCGGGCCCATCGCGGCCACGGTGAAAACGTTCTCGCTGTCGGGCCGGCTTACCAGCAGCGGGACAGTGTAGGTGCGGTTGAGCCCGTGGGTTACGTGTTGCCAGGATTTGCCGGCGTTGCCGGACAAGTAGAACCCATTGCCGGTGGTGGCGTAGAGGCGGCGCGAATCAAGCGAGTCCACCGCGACGGTATGAACATCCCAATAGAGACCCTCGTTGAGCGGCTCGAAGGATGCGCCGTCGTTGCGCGAGCGGAAGACGCCGCCCTCCTCGACGCCGACGTAAATCGTGGAAGGCTCATGCGGATCGAAGGCGATGGAGCGCACGTGCGGGATATGCGGCGGCGGCGGAAACGTCCAGCGGTCGCGCCCCGGGATTTTCAGGAAGCCGTCGGATTCCTTGAAGATGCGCCCGCGATCGTCGCTGCGGAACAAGCGGGCATGCGAGGTCCCGACGAACACGCGATCCTTCACCGCGGGAGAGGCGGCGATCGACCAGACCTCTTCCTCGCGCGCCAGCGCAGGAGTGATGTCGGTCCAGGTTCTGCCGCCGTCGGTCGAGCGCGCGAGCGTGCCCTTGCCGCGGATGCTCTCGGTTGAACCGGCGTAGATGAGCGTGGGATCGACGGCGTCCTGCGCCATGCACCAGATGGCTGACGGATCGGCAAGCACCATCAGCGGCGCCCCGCCGCGCGAGGGATCCAGAATCACAATGCCCTTGGCCGTCCCGATGCACAGGCGCATGCCGGTAAACCTCCAGTTCCGCGAGCGGATCGTAGCGCAAAGGACTCGGACGCAACAGCGGGCGGCGCGGGCGGCTCCCGATTCTTTGCTTTCCGGCGCGCCTTGATCTTGATAGACAGGCGCGTATGAAGTCCCGCCACGGCGCCGCGCTCGCGATCGTTGCCTGGTATCTGATGATTCCGCCGATCAATGCCGACAACAGAGTTGACGCAGGCGCGCCCTTGTCGGATTGGAGAAGGAGCGTGAGCTTTGAGTCCGCGAATGAATGCGAGGCGTCTCTGAAAGACGCAATCGAAAACCCAATGACACCATCGGAATATCAAGCAGCATCGCAGGCCACGCTGAAGGCCAAAATGCATCCCCTTAGTCAAGTCGGAAATGACCAGACGGATGCAGGAATCCGTATGCGTCTCGGCCGACGATCCCCGCCTCAAGCCAAAGGCAAAATAAGCGCGGCGCCGACGGCTTACGTCAATTTCAGTAACTTGTGCCGACGCGGAGATCGCCTGAAGCTGCGAGGTCGGCGGGTGCTACTTTCCTGGGATTTGGATCGATTCGGACTCGCTTGACCGTAATCGTCCCGCCCGCGAGCGCGACCTTCATTCCGTCCGCATCCAGCGCAACTATCGTTCCTGGATCGCCGTCTGAGCGACTTGCTGAAAACGTCGCTTCGTAGAGGCGCAGGCGCTTTTCACCGACGGTGGCGAACGCGCCCGGCTGCGGGTCGCATCCGCGAATCAGGTTGAAGACCTCGCGCCCCGGTTTTGCAAAATCGATCTTCGCGTGCTCGTCGCGGCACGGCGGCTCGTAGGTCGCCTTGCTCTGGTCCTGCACGAGCGCGGGCGCGTTGCCGGATTTGATCAGATCGACCGCTTCGACCATCGCGTCGATTCCCATCGGGAAGAGCGTGTTGAAGTAAATGGAGCCGACGGTGTCGTTCTCAGCAATCGGCACGCGTTTCTGAACGAGGATCGGCCCGGTGTCGATACCCTTATCCGGCCAGAACCAGGTGACTCCCGTTTCCGCGTCGCCCTGGATTATTGCCCAGTTGATCCCGCTGGCGCCGCGATGGCGCGGGAGGAGGGAAGGGTGAAAGCAGATCGACTTGTAGCGCGGCGCGTAGAGAATTCGCTCGGGAACAATCAGGGTGACGAACGCGAGGATGGCCAGCTCGGCGTCGAGCGCTTTGAAGTGCTCGCAGGCGGCGTCGTTCTTGAACGACTTGGGCTGGCTGAGCGGGATGCCCATCGCGCGCGCCTTGGCGGCCAGCGGGTCCGGCTTGCCGGCGGGCGGATCGGGCGGCGCGAAGACGTGAACGATTTCGTCACCGTGATTGACGAGCGCCTCGAGCGCTTTTTCCGCGAATGCAGCCTGACCGAGCAACGCGATACGCAAAGTGGAGATCCTCCAAATTTCTGCGCTCACGCTACCAAATCAAAATTGGAGTTGCACCTTGAAACGAGGTGTCAGTTGCTGCGTACATTGAACTGGGAATCGAGCCAGGGCTTCAGGGCAGCTCAAGCGATGCGCAGTTCAAGCATTTCAGGTTTTTCACTTTTTTCACCGGCTATCGCCGCGGTGATATTGACGGCCGTGGTATTTTCCGCGACGGCGGGCGCGCCGACCTATCAGCCGCTCCCGGCGCCGGGGAATCATGACGAGTCGCTCGCGGTCGGCGCCGGCGCCAACAAGCTGGCGCGCACGTTCGTCGTGCATGTACCGCCAGGATTCGACGGCAAATCGAAACTGCCGGTGGTGATTATGCTCCACGGAGCGGGCGGCAGCGGTGCGGGCGCGATCGCTCAGACGGGATGGGGCGCGAAGTCCGATCGCGAGGGCTTTATCGCGGTTTTCCCCGACGGCACTCCGCCGCGCGCTGCGCTTGCGGCGCGATTCCTGACTAATCCGCGGCTGTGGAACGACGGCTCCGGCCGCGGCGCGATCGGCGTGGGACAAGGTGGACGACCTCGGCTTTCATTTCCGCGATGATCGATTTCCTGGAGGCGCGTTACGCCGCCGACCCGGCCCGAATCTATTGCACCGGCTTTTCCAACGGCGCGTCGATGACGTTCAGCGTGGGGCTCAACCTCTCGAATCGAATCGCGGCGATCGCCCCCGTCTCCGGCCATCTCTGGTACCGGGAAAAGCAACTCACGTATCCCGTTGCGCTGCTCTACATCATCGGGAGCGAAAGACCCGCTCAACCCGATCGGCGGCGGCAACGTGAAAATCCCGTGGGGGATTACTCAGTACCACCCGCCCGTCGAGGATTCGCTCAAGGAGTGGGAACGGATGCTCGGCTGCGGACCGGAAGTGCAGACGGCTCGCGGCAACGGCGTGCTGGAAATCACTTACGATCGCTGCGCCAAGGGCGGAGAGGTCGAGTACTACACGGTCCGAGGATTGGGCCATGTGTGGCCCGGCGGGCGCAATCAGCTGCCGGAGAAGTGGGTTGGCAAGCCGAGCGACAAACTGAACGCGACCGACGTCATCTGGGAATTCTTCAAGATGCATCCGCGGACACAGGCGCGTTAAGCCAGCGCTTCGCTGAATTTCCTCGGAGAACGATTGACACGGTCGGTCGCGGGCCGCTTTGATGACCGATCGGATGTTCTTCACTCGACGCTCGCCTAAAATTCTCGTTTTCTCGTCTCTTTTTTTTGGTTGCGGCAGCAGCGTTTGTGGCCGTGCCATCCCTGGCGCAAGACCATTTCGATGCGCATCGCGGCCGCGGCCGTATCGTGGTGCTGATGGTATGGGATGGGCTGCGGCCCGACTTCGTCACGCAGCGCGACACGCCGAATCTTTACCAGATGGCGCGCGAGGGCGTGCGCTTTGACCGCCATCACTCGATCTTTCCGACCCTTACGATGGTAAACGCCACCGCACTTGCCACCGGAGCGCCGCCGGGCGTCAACGGACTCGAGGGCAACGTGTTCTATCTGGGGCCATCGGCAGGTACGCCGGCGTCCGTCAGCAACATTTCTCCCGGTGAGGCCAAGCCGGGGGCGCCGACGATTGCGAAAGGCGCGCAGGGTCGGATGGTCTGGACGGAGGGCGCCAGGGCGATCGTCGATTTAAACGGGGTGGACGGATTCAAGGGCCGTTTGATCGGGTTGGACACAATCACGCAGGAGGTCGCGCGCGAAGGCGGCTACGTCGCCGTGATCGGCAAGCAGGGACCGACCTCGGTGTTTGACAATCGGGTTGAAACGGTCGTCGACGGCAAGGATATTCTCGGCGAGCCGCACCAGGATTACCTGTTCGCCTCCGACGATCTGGTCGAGCCCAAGCCGGCGAGTCAGAAAATAAGCGCCGCGATGCCGCCCGATTCGAAAACCGCAGTGGCCGATGGGCAGCGCGATTCGTACTTCGCGCGGCTGGCCGTGGAAGACGCTTTGCCGGCGGCCAAGCGCGCGGCGGATGCGGGCCGGCCTGCGTTGGTTGTTCTCTGGCAGCATAATCCCGATCTCACGCAGCATATCGCCGGGTTGGGCACGTTGCCCGCGATGGAAGCGTTGAGCCTTTGCGACAACAACCTGATGCGTCTTCGCGCGGCGATCGAAGCTTTGGGCATCGCGGGCAAGACCGACCTGATAGTGGTCTCGGACCACGGCTTCGCGACGATTAAGTTCCGAATCGTGCTGTCGGAAATGCTGGTGGCGGCGGGAATCAAGAAATCGCACGACAGCACCGACGTCATCGTCGCCCCCAACGGCGGCGCGGACCTCGTGTACCTGTCGCCGACGGAATTTCCCACCCCGGAGTCGCGTCGCGCGGTGCTGCAGAAGATCGTCAACTTCGCCGAGGCGCAGGAATGGTGCGGACCGATCTTCTCGCGCGAGTCCGCGACCGCGCCCGATGAGCGCAGCCGCCGCGGCCGCAGCCGGCGCGCGCCGAAGGCGTACCTCGGATGGATCGACGGGACTTTCAGCCAGCGCGTCATCGGCCTGTACAATCCCGCGCGCTCCCCGGACCTGGTGATTTCGTTTCGCGAGGAGCCCGACGCCGACAACAAGGGCCTTACCGGGCCGGGCAATCCCGCGTTCCTGATCGGCGAAATCGGACAGGTCTCGACCCGCAACAAGTCCGCCGAACTGGTGCATCCGGTCAAGGGACTCGTGTACGCCGATAGCGGGACCAGCCAAACGTTCACAACCGGGATGGGGATGCATGGCGCGGCAGGCGAGCGCGAAATTCATAATTTCTGCGCCGCGATTGGCCCGGACTTCCGCCACGGGTTCGTCGACTTCAATCCCACCGCGAACACCGACGTTGCGCCGACGATCACAGAGATACTCGGCACGCTGCCAAATATCGGGCCCGGCGGTCTGGCGCCCGCGGGACGCGCGATGACCGAGGCGTTGAGCGATGGCCGCCGCAGCGCCGGAGGATCGCATAGCCAAACGATGACGACCGACCTCATGCTGCAAGGCGTCGAGGCCGTGACGACGATTCGAGTGACGTGGCTCGGCGACGAGCCGTATCTCGACGGCTCGACGGTCGTGCACAAGCCGCTGGGCAGCTCGCCGTGAACGCATAAGGAAGGAACTTAACTGTAGTGAAACCCACCGTGGGTTTCACACTTCCTTGGGCAGGGGTGACCCCTGCACCGCAGTGAGAAGACGCGAAAATCTGCGCAGCGCATCTTTTCGCGACTACGCGATGGCAGGGGTGACCTCCTTCGGCTTCGCTCAGGACAAGCTCTGCACCCAATGTTAAGGCCGCGCTCCGTTGTCGCGCGCGGTCACTGCCGCGGGCGCGATTCTGACTGATAGAATCGAGCTGGAACGAGCAAATTCTACCATGGGTAGTGCTTTTGGGAGGGCGCCACCCTAGGGCTAGCTTTGTTCCGTCAAAAATAATTTTTGTCAGACACAAAGGTCGCGCGATTTCGGGCAAGTCCGGCGAGCGTGAGGTATCCTGGCGCGTTGACCATAGCGTACGCATAGCACGCCAAATCGGCCGGCGTCAGGCTGAACTAGTTCATCCCTGAACCCGGCCTTCCGAGTTCTCGCCGCGCCGCTGGAAACATCGTGTGAACAAACCCGGCGTGGAACGTTGGAGCGTCTAATCCGGGAGCATAGCAGGGAGAATCCTTTGTCCTACCCGATTGTGGCGCGATCACGACGAGATTGCGCGCAAGAAGGCGGTGGGTACCGTAACGGCCACAAACAGCCTGTTTGTCCGCTAGGGTCGCGCTCACTACGGAGCGACTGGGCCGATGGCGATACCTCTCGGGTTCTGTAGCCCTGTGCTGTTGCCCTCGATGATCGCGATGGGCGCGATGTCACCGTTGCTGCCGGATGGGTACACGTTTACGCGGTCGAGGGCGTCACATCCATAAACGGCGTCGTTAGCCGTGTAGATATCACCCGTCGAATCGAGCGCGATACCTTGGACCCCACAGACAGTGTTCGCGCCGGTGAGTGTAGAAAGTGTGGCGATTGGTCCGGCTCCGCTGGAAGTAAATACCCAGATGGTGCCCACTTCCGAATTCCAAATCGCCACGTAGATGTCCCCGCTGGAGTCATCGACCGCGACGGTCCGCCCCCCGTAGACAGTGACGCTAGGGGTCACATTACCGTTGCTACCCGCTGGATACACAGCGGTGGCCGGAACGCCGCCAGCGATTGGGGACCGAAGGTTGGAGACGTATATGTTCCGAGTCGAATCGACCGCGATGCCACCTGGATAGTCCAGCAAGGTATTGCTACCGCTGATGGTAACGCTGGGGATTGCATTTCCGTTGCTGCCCGCCGGGTAGACGGTGACACTGGGGTTAATATTTCCACCTCCACAAAGCTCACCGCAGTTCGCTACGTAGATTTCTCCGATTGAATCGACCGCGACGCCTACGGGACAGACGAGCCCGGTTTGGTCGCCCTCAATAACCCTGATGGGGGCTTCGTCGCCATTGCTGCCGGGTGGATAGACAGTCACACTGTCGGCCCCGCTGCCAGAACTGCAGGCGGCGTTCGCAACGTATATGTTTCCGCCGGAATCCACCGCGACGCCGACTGGGGCATTCAGGTCGGTGTCTGGGCCTGCGATAGTAGCGCTTGGTGTCACGTCGCCGTTGCTGTCCAGTGGGTAAATTGTCACGACGCTGATAGCGGGGCTGGTTACCAAAATGCCAGGCGTCAGCGTCGGCGTTGGGGTCGCTGTCGGCGTTGGCGTCATCGTCGGCGTGGGCTCGGCTCTGAGCGCGATTCCGCTCAACGTCACCACTTGCGGGCGCTTCGCGGCGCCATCGTCGATGGTGAGTTTGCCGTGCTGAGTCGTTTTCTTAGCTTTGCCCGCACTTGTTGGGTTGAACGTCACGGATACCATGCAGGTCGCGGGCTTCGCGGCCAGTTGCGAACCGCAACTGTTGGACTTCACCGCGAACGGTCCACTCGGTGTTACTGACTGAATGCTGACCGCTACATCGGCGCGATTCGAAAGGGTCACAGTTTTTGCTGTCGAAGTTTGACCGGCCTGCACTTTGCCAAATTTGAGGTGTGCCGGAGAAACCTTGAACCCTTTCTCGTCAGAATGTACGGGTGCGACTCCAAGTAGGCCGAGTAGTATCGCGGATCCGATGGCAGTCGTAGCGATGTTCACTTAGTTCTCCCAACGCAGCGCCCAAAGGGGCACGAGCGCCGAAAGGCGAGAATACTACATCGCCGCTCGCCTGTCGCGAGAAGCGGCGGGCGTTCACCAACAGTGGGTTAGCAGACTGCCGCGCGACCGACAAACGTCTAACGGAAGCAGTTAGCGCGGCGAGCACACTTTCGCCAGCGCCTCAACCGTGAACAGGCCGATAGCGGGCAAGCTTGCGGCGGGAGAGCTTGGTATAATGAATTGAGTTGTGGAGGAGGGCGAAATGAGCAATCTCGAGTTGTTAGGGAGCGCCGGCTTCGAGAAGTTTCAGAGTGTTGAGGTGCCATTCCCGTGGCGGATCAACGTCGGGTCAAGAATGGCGTTCAGTTTTGAAGCGGTGAAGGACGCCGACTTCGAATGGCTCGCCGACCGCATTAGGGGGCAGGCGGAGTCTGGCGAGTTTCTCTTTTATTTTGCATACGGAATGAGGATAGACGGTCAGCTCTGCGCGCGAATACTCGAACTGCTTGGCAAGGGAGACCTGACACCCGTGCCGCAACTAATTTTGCCAGCGCGATAGTTTTTGTATGAATTGGCAGTAGATTCACTCGGCGGCTACGTAGCATCCAGCGCGGTGATTGAGCGGCCGCGCGTCTCGGGCAGTATCCAGACCATCAAAGCGCCCAGCGTCGAGAAGACTGCGCCGAGCGAAAGCGTCGCGCCGAAACCAAGCCGCGCGCCGAGCGCCGCAATCAGGATCGGCGTGAAGAACTGAAATCCGCGCGTGACGTTGAGCAGCAGTCCGAGCGACGTATTGCGAATCCGCGTCGGCAACAGCTCGGCGATCATCGGCGCGACTCCCGCCCAGATGCCGGTGCCGAATCCCGCCGTGAACATCGCAGCCGAGATGAGTCCGGGCACCGCCCGCGCTGAACTCCATAGTATCGTCGGCGGGATGGTGCCGGCCGCCATCAGCATCCCGTAGGCGCAGAACGCGGGCCGTCGGCCGAATCGGTCCGCGACGCGGCCAAACGTCAGGTAGCCGAGCACGCCGCCCGCCTGCATTGTGATCATCAAGCGGCCGGCGCCCGCGGCGGTGAGCCCGCGTTTGAGTTCCAGGTACCCCGGCATCCAGGTGTAGGTGAACCAATACGCCTCGGAGTTCAGCAGGACGACTACGAACAGCAGCACGAAGATTCGCTTGTGCAGGAGAATCGCGCGCAAGTCGACGCCGCGGTTGAGACTCGTGCGCGTGCGCTGCCATACGTCGCTCTCCGGCATCCACTTCAGCACCGCGGCGACGACAAATACGGCGGGGATCGCGGACACCATGAAGGTCAGACGCCATCCGATCGCGGGTGCGAGATAACCGCCCGCCGCCGCCGCCAACAAAACCCCGAGCGGCGCTCCTGTCTGCACGTATGCTGCGTATCGCGCGCGGCGCTCGGCCGGCACGCTTTCGGCCACCAGACTTTGTCCGGGGGCCCATCCACCGCCCATCCCGAGCCCGGTTATCGCTCGAAACACGATCAGTTGGGGGAGAGTATGGCTGAGTCCGCATAGCGCGGTGCCGACGCCGTAGATCGCGACCGTGGCTGCGATCATTGGTTTTCGCCCGAAGCGATCGCCGAGGAAGCCGAAAATGACTCCGCCGAGCGCTGTCATCAGCAGCGACGTCCCCAGCGCCAGCGATGACTGCTCCGGCGTCAGATGGAGTTCGCGCGCAACGGGAACCAGCAGGAACGAGTAGAGAATCAGATCGTAGAAGTCGAAAATCCAGGCGGCGAAGGCGAGCGCGACAATCCTTAGATGAATCGCGCCGGCCGCGCGCTGGTTCATCAGCAGTTCGCGCGGATTGCCCGGGACGCCGGCCTGGGGCGGCGGTATATCGGCGACTGGCTCCATGGAATCGGGTATGGTTGGCTATCTCTGACGGGTTAGACTGTCAAGGGAACGCGCCCGGCGGCGCGTCATTTCGACTCCGCCAAGGCGCAGCGGCGCGCCTGGGCAGTTCGGAGGAGTGAATGTTGAGAAGATTTTTTCGATGGGTTGTTCGAACGGTGATCACCTTCGCGGTGCTGTTCGCGATCGTCGCCATCTCGGATTACATCTCGCATCGGGTGCAGCCCAACTCTGTTCTGGCACTTGAACTTCACGGAGCGGTAGTCGAGCGCGCCGACAGCGGCCTGCGCGGCCTTCTGAGTACCCATCAGACGGCGCTCAACGAGCTGCGCAATGCGATCGACCAGGGCGCCAAGGATCCGAAGATCGTCGGCCTGGAAATCAAGGTTATCAACCCCGAGATGGAACTGGCGCAGGCGCAGGAGATCGTCGACCTGATCAAGTCGTTCAAGAGCCACGGCAAATGGACGGCCGCGTATATCGAGACCGCCGGCGAATCGGGCGCGGGCAATCTGCCCTACATCGTTGCGGGCGCCGCCGACGAAGTCTCGCTGATGCCGCGGGGAGACCTCAACCTGATGGGAGTGCAGCTGCGTGAGTTGTTCATGCGCGGCACGCTCGACTGGCTGGGGGTCACGCCGAACTTCGCCTCGGCGGGGCAGTACAAGAGCGCGGCCAACATGTTCACCAACAAGGACTTCACGCCGGCGCAAAAGGAAGAGGACGAAGGGCTGGCTGGGAGCTTGTTCGATCAGATCGTCGCCGCAATCGCGGCCGAGCGCAAGCTCAGTCCCGACGCAGTCAAGACCTTGATCGATCAAGCGCCGTTGAATGCGGACGCGGGCTGAAGGCGCGCCTGGTGGATCGACTCGAGTACGAGGACGAATTCAACGATCGCGTGAAGAACCACGGCGGCTCGCTTCACAAGGTGATTGACTACACCGATTACGCGCGTGCGAGCCTGTTCTCCGGCTTTGGCGGCGGAGATCAAATCGCGGTGATTTACGGGGATGGGGAAATCCAGCGCGGCGGCGAAGGTTTCGATCCATTCTCAGGTCCCGACACCGAAGCGATGACTTCCGACGACATGGTCAAAGCGTTCAAGTCCGCGCGCGAGGATGACGACGTTCGCGCCGTCATTTTGAGGGTCGATTCACCCGGAGGCTCGATGCTCGCGTCGGAACTCATCGACCGCGAGGTCGAACTCACGGCGAAGGAAAAACCCGTGGTCGTCAGCATGTCGGGATACGCCGCTTCGGGCGGATACTTGATATCGATTCCGGCCGCGAAGATTATCGCCGAACCCGGCACGATCACCGGCTCGATTGGCGTGCTCGGCGGCAAGTTCAACGTCTCGCCCGCCGTGCAAAAGATTTACGCGAACACCGACGCGGTCAGCCGCGGAGCAAACGTCGGAATGTTCGACATGTGGACCGACTTCACGCCCGCGCAATCCAAGCAGTTCCAGGACGAGATTATGCGCGACTACCAGTACTTCCTGAAACTGGTCGCGGCCGGGCGCCATATCACGGTGGAGCAGGCCGATGCGGTCGCGCAGGGACGGGTCTGGACCGGGGAGCAGGCGCTCAAGCTCAAGCTGGTCGATTCGCTTGGCGGACTGGATGACGCGATGGCGGCTGCGAAAGGATTGGCGCGTCTGGCTACCGATCAGCCGGTCGGAATCATCGAACTTCCCGAGCAGCCCGGACTGCTGCAATCGCTGACCAACCGCAAGATGGTCGCGTCGATCGCGCAGCGCCCGGCTGCGCGAATCGCCGAGCCGGTCATCGAGCTGATTCGCCTGGCGCTCAGCGGTCACGCTATTTTCAGCGCTGCGTATTGCCCAGTGGTGCCGATGCTCTGATCGCCGACCCAGGCCGGAGGCAAGCCAGTGGATTCGCAACTCGAAGCATTTCTCAATCTGTTGGGTGAAGCCGAGCGCGCCGGTGGCCGCATCCTGCACGATCTCGCCGAGCTGGCCCATTCGCTCGAGCTGCGCGAGATGCTCAAGAAGGTCGGCCACGACGAAGGCTACTATGCTGGAGAGCTGGCGGCGCACGTGCGCCGCCTCGGCGGCAGCCCATCGACGAAGACCGGCGACTTTGTCGAGAAGGTCCGCGCGGTCGGAGATTTTCGCGCCAAGCTCGAGTTGCTCAATCGCGGCCAGCGGTGGGTGATTCGCAAGATCGAGGAAAACGTCGCGACCGCGGGCGATGCGCCGCTCAAGGCATTTCTGGCCGTGATGGCCGAGGGGCATCGGGTCAATATCGGCGCGCTCGAAGAGGCGCTGAAGGAAGGGCTGGTCTAACCCCGGCGCGCGGCTTGCCGGTCAGGGGTTGGCGGCTGCAATACGTTCGGAGCAAGTCTGGTGCGGCAAACAATCATCGGTCTGCTGATGGTGGCGTTGACGGCGGCGTTTTTCTACTGGGTGGGAAGGCACCGCTACAAGTGCCCGTTCTGCGGACGCGTCGTCAGGTATAACGACGTCAATTGCCCACACTGCGGCAACGACATGAAGTATCGCCATCGCGCCGGTCCCGAGGCGGTTCCCAGGGCCGCGGCGGACCTGCGGCCGGCTAGGCGACGGCCTTCCGGCGGCCGCTCTTCACGGAGATGAGCGCAGCGCGGGCGCGACGCAAGAAGGTTTGCGTCTCGGGCGTCGAGTTGATCGGGAATCGCACGAATTCGCCGCCGGTTTTCAGGTCGGCGAAAAATCCCGCCGGATCTTCATGGAAATGCAGAAACCCAATTGGGCCGCAATAGAAGGCGCCGCGTTTTCTCTCCTTAAGTCCACCGAGCCGCCGAATTTCTTTCAGGACTGGCTCGAGTCGGTCGAGCGCTTGCGCTCCCGCGTGCTTCATCGGCTCGACAATCGCGGCTACGTGCCCTGCTGGGCGTGGCAGTCGGAGCAGAGTCCGTACAGTTCCATCTTGTGGCGGGTCAGCGTCACGCCGAGATCGCGGGCGACGATGTTTTGCATGCGCTCGATCGCGGCGTTCTCAAACTCGATGATCCGGCCGCATCGCTCGCAGATGAAGTGATCGTGATGGCGCTCGCCGACGGCTTCGTAACGCGCCTGGCCCTCGTCGAAATGGCGCTCGTACAACAGCGCGCATTCCTTGAGCAGGCGCAGCGTCCGGTAAATCGTCGCATAGCCGACGTGCGGATTGATTTTCTTGACCTTCGCGTGCAGTTCTTCGGCGCTGATATGATGTCCGAGCTCGAAAAATACGCGTGCGATGTCGTCGCGCTGACCGGTGGACTTGAGCCCGCGTTCCTTGAGCCGGACGTGGAAGGTACGCATCCGCTCTTCCGCGCTGATCGCAGGTTTGCGATCGATTACGGTGTGACCAGCCGACGCGATTTCGCCGGAACGCGGCATCTCAGTGCTCAGGCGGGAGCGTCCCCGAGGTGAACGACGCGCCGCGCCGCGGGAGACAGGTATAAGGATTCGAGATCGCGCAGGCGCAGCGCTTCGGCAATCACTTCGAGCTGCTCGGCGGCAGGCTGATCGCGATCGATAATGACGAGATTCTTGTCGCGCAACCGGCAGGCGCCGCCGCGCGTGCGGTAGCCGATTTCGCGCATGATCTTTTCACGGCGGACCTCGAGTCCGACGCGTGCGGCAGCTTCGCTCAGCTCTTCCACGATTCTCATCATCCGCGCCTCGCTAAGTTCGCTCATTTCACCCGCCTGCCTGCGCAATCGATTGTGGCTGCCGCGGCGCCCCCTCTTGAGACAGCACCGCGCGGCATGTTATCGCGGTAATTGACTCGGAGGTCACGCGCTTGATCAAGAAAATCCTCGTCGGCATCGACAACTCCGAGCACTCCCACATCGCACAGGCGTACGCTTTCTATTTTGCCCGAATCTTCAATGCGTCGCTGATTGGATTGCATGTCGTCGATATCGTGTCGATCGAAGGCTCTTTTTTCCATGATATATCAGGTTCGCTCGGGCTGGAACCATATCTGGATTTCTCGTCCAAGATGCGCGAGGTGCTGACCGCCCGGGGCCGCGGCGCGCTCGACGAATTTGCCGCAGCCGCACGCCGCGAGAATGTTGCCGTCGAGACCGTGATCGACATGGGAATCGTCGCCAACCAGATTTGCGAGCGGGCGCGCAGCGCCGATCTGGTGATGATCGGCCATCGCGGCGTCAATGAAAAGTTCTCGACCGGGCTGTTGGGTTCGACCGCGGAAAGCGTCGCGCGCAAATCTCCACGCCAGCTGTTCATCTCACCGAGACGATTTCGCGAGGTCAAACGCCCCGTGCTGGCGTACGACGGCAGCGAACGCGCATCGCGCGCGATGCGCTCGGCGGCGGAAATCGGCAACAGCCTCGGCGTTCCGATAACCGTCATTACCTGCGCGCGCGATCCCAAGCTGGGCGAGCGGACCCTGGCCGAAGCGCGCACCTACTTCGAGAACTACACGCCCAAGGCCGAGTTCAAGCTGTTGCAGGGTCACGCCAACGAGGAAATTGTGAAGTTCCTCAAGGAGCACGATGCCGACCTGCTCTTCATCGGCGCATACGGGCACAGCAGGATTATCGAGATGGTGCTCGGCTCGACCACCGAGTTTGTGCTGCGCAACTCGCCGTGCCCGGTGTTCCTGGCGCGCTAGGCTTGCGGTTCCTCGGCGCGCTGGCGGATGAAGCGGCCGAGCAACAGGCGCATCGATTCGATCGGCTGTATCCCGATCATCGGGAAGTCGCCCAGGATAAACGTCGGGAAACCCAGCGCGGAAAACTCGTCGGCCTCGCGCTGGTTCCCGGCAATCCGCGCTGACATCGCTCCGCTGTCGAGCGCCGCGCGAAACTTCGATCGATCGATGCCGGCGCGCTCCGCTATCGCGTCGAGCGCCCCCCGATCCGCGATATCGGCGCCTTGCTCGAATGCCGCGCGGAAGACCGCGTCGTGATACGCCGGGAAAACCCCCGCGTCACGCGCGATTTCCGATCCTTGCAGCGCGGGCATCGAATCGATCCAGCTCGGTGGCGGCGCGATGGGAATGCCCGTCTCCGCCGCGACCAGCAGTACCTTTTGCCGCTCGCGCTCGCCCAGCACGCGGCCGGGCTTGAAGCGAAAATCGCGCGTCGCGATGGGCACGCCCTTCCACAGCGCCTCGAAGCCGAGTTCCTCCTCGAGCTCGGCGACGATTCGCCACGCGATGTAGCAGAGCGTCGAGGCGTAATCGAAGTAGATTGGAATGCGAATCCGGCTCATATTTTCACGACGCCATCCGTTCGCGCTGACTCCGATAATCTCTTGTTCATGCATCCCCTGCAATTGGCCAGGGCTGCCCGCGCGGCGCTTGCGCGGCTCACGCGCCGCGCACATTCTTGATGCACAATGTCTTCAAATCGCCGGCAAGTTCTCAAATTGGGTGTCGTTGACTTCGGCGTCGAGAGCGCGACGCTGCCCGGAGGCGTGCAGGTCGATCTTGCCGTCATTCGGCATCCCGGTGCGAGCGCGATCGTTGCACTCGATTCTGGTCCCGACCTGAATGTTGCGATGCTGCGTCAGTATCGCCACGCGGTCGGCGGCTGGATGTGGGAGGTTCCCGCGGGATGCCGCAACGCGGGCGAGGATGCGCTCGAATGCGCTCGGCGCGAACTCGGCGAAGAGGCCAGCGTCGCGGCTGCGCGATGGGACCATCTTGGGTCGATTATCACGATTCCAAGTTTCTGCGACGAGCGAATCGAGCTGTACCTGGCGCGCGAGTTGTCAGTGGGAGCGGGCACGCTCGATCACGACGAGGTGATCGCCGTCAGCCGCGTGCCGTTCGAGGAAACGTTTGCGATGATTCGTCGCGGCGAAATCGTCGATGCGAAAACAATCGTCGCGCTTTATCGGGCCCGCGACTTTCTCGAAATCGAGCGCCGCGGCTAAGACTCGCTAACCGGCGCATCCATTGCGTGTGAACGGTGAACGGCGCGGTGCGCCGCTCACCTGTGCTACTGGATTACTATTTCGTCCGGAAAGAGGAACGTGGTGGCGCCGTCGTCGAATTGCACTAGATACATGCGCCGGTCCAGATTATTTACCTCACGCAGGATGCGTGGTTGTTCGCTGAAGCGACTGCGCCCATCGTGGTCGCGCACGGGTTTCTGCAGCTTGCAATGCCTTCCGACTAGTTTCTCTGCGTCTATGCTGCTCATCATATTTCTACCCCTCCACTGCCTCCTGGCCATCGACCACCGCCTCCGTCCAGAATCTAATACTAGCAATCTTTGGGCCTAATATTTAGACGTCTGGGAGGCCTACGCGTTTCATTTATCCAGAGCTGTGGAAAACCACGCAAATCAACGGTTTTAATGTTTTTTCGACGAGATTTCAGCATCGACGCCCCTCTCTGTGTTCTTGAATCGATAGAATGCAGTGCCCGAATTCAGGCACCTTTTTGCTAAGTTCGGGTCTTGTGTTCAGATAGGCACCGGGAAGGCAAATCGCGAAAGACCGGACTGCGGATCGATCCCGTGACGAAACCCGGCTCAGGGGGGGAAATTTCACAGGGAAAAATTACCCAGATGCCAACAATATATCCGCTCATAATGGGCCGGCGCGCGATGCTTGCGACGGAGCACTATCTTTCCGCCTCTGCCGGTGCGCGAATCTTCGCTGGTGGCGGAAATGCCATCGATGCTGCCGTCGCTGCAACATTCGTCGAGGGCGTCGTCAGCCCGCACATGCATACCATCGGTGGCGAGGCGCCGATGCTGATTTATTCGGCATCTGCCCGCCGCGTGGTCGCAATCAACGGCAATATGATGGCGCCGCAGCGCGCGACGATTGCCCATTACCGGTCTCTCGGTCTCGAGCTGATCCCTGGAACCGGGCTGCTTGCCGCCGGTGTCCCCGCTGCCTTCGACGCGTTGGTGACTGCGCTAAGAGATTTTGGGACCAAATCTCTGGCCGACGTCCTCGAGCCGGCGCTGGAACTTGCGGGCGATGGTTTTCCGATGCACGTGGGACTGTCCGGCGAGGCTGGCGGACCTCACGACGCGATCGCTGGAGCGGGCGCGTCGATCCGGAGCAACGCCAGGCGGTTCGTTGCCGAATGGCCGTCTTCGGGGCGCGTTTATCTGCCCGATGGCCAAGTCCCGCAACCGGGAAGCGTGCTCAAGAATCCTGCGCTTGCCAACTTTTTCAAGCGTGTGCTCGATGCTGAGTCGGCCGCAAGGAATCGTGGGCGCCAGGCCGGCCTCGACGCCGCGCGCGAGCGCTTCTATCGGGGCGACATTGCGCGCGAAATCGTCGCCTGGTCCGACGCCAACGGCGGCTTGCTCGCCGCCTCCGACCTCGCACGCTTCACCACGCGAACCGAATCCCCCGTGAGCGCGGACTATCGCGGCACCACGGTCTTCAAGTGCGGGCCATGGTCGCAGGGTCCTGTCTTCCTTCAGCAGCTCAAGTTGCTCGAAGGCTTCGAGCTGGCCGCGATGGGTCACAACTCCGCCGGCTATATCCACACTGTCATCGAGGCCGCCAAGCTCTCGTTCGCCGATCGCGAGGCTTGGTACGGCGATCCTGAATTCATCGACGTTCCTCTTGCCGGATTGCTGAGCGATCGTTATGCGGCGATTCGCCGCGAGCTTATCGATTCCGGCCACGCCTCGATGGATCAGCGGCCGGGCGATCCGATTGCGATGCGCGCGTTGCGCGCCGCTCCCGCCGTCGGCGCTCGCCCGTGGGGTGCGGGCACGATTCACGTCGCCGCGGCAGACCGCGCCGGCAACCTGATCGCCGTCACCGCCAGTGGCGGATGGATTCCCAGCTCGCCGGTGATCGACGCGCTTGGCTTTCCGCTGGGAACGCGGATGCAGACTTTTTATCTTGACGCGCGCCATCCCAACGCGCTCGAACCCGGCAAGCGCCCCCGCACCACGCTGTCGCCGTCGCTCGCGATGGTGAAAGGCGAGCCGTACCTGGCATTCGGCACGGAAGGCGGCGATCAGCAGGATCAATGGACGCTGCAATTTTTTCTGAACGTGGTCGAATTCGGAATGGACCTGCAGGCCGCCATCGAGGCGCCGAAATTTTCGACGCTGCATTTCCCCTCGACGTTCTATCCCCACCTCAATCGCCCCGGCGTCGTGCGCATCGAGGATCGAATCCCCGCGAGCGTGCGCGAGGCGCTCGCCGCGCGTGGCCACAAGATCGAAGTCCGGCCGCCGTGGTCCGAGGGTCACGTGCTCGCGGTGCAGATCGACACTAAGACTGGCGTGCTCGCGGGCGGCGCCGATCCGCGCGGTCAGGCCGCGTCCGTAATGCCCGCGCAAGTGATCGGCTGGTGAGCAGGGGTGACCCCTGCACCGCAGGGCTGAGCCCTGCACCCAGTATTAAGGCCGCGCTCCGTTGTCGCGCGCGGCCCCTGCCAACGGCTTAATACCGCATTAGGATGCCCTTGTGCGCGTGCGCTTTCGTGAAGCCGGTTGCAATGTTGCGGCGTCATGGCGGGCCGAAGCCCGTCCGCCAATTGTCCGTCGCGCGGCAGTCTGCTAACTCACGGACATGAATTTCCGCCACGCCGCCGCGCTTGGCGTCGTGCGAGTCGGTTCGGTTGCGGAAGTGATTGACACTGCAAAAATTATCGATCTCACCTACAGCTTCGACGCCCAGACGATCTACTGGCCGACCGAAAAGGGCTTCGTCCATCAGTTCGAGAAAAACCGCGATACTCCCGCCTCCAAGCACTACTTTTACGCGTCGGCAAATTACGCGGCGCCCGAACACGGCGGCACGCATACCGATGCGCCGCGCCATTTCAACCGCAACGGGATCACGCTCGACCAGGTTCCGCTCACCGATTGCATCGGGCCCGCCGCGGTGATCGATTTTTCCGCGCGTGCCGCCAAGGAACCCGACGCGATGCTCAGCGTCGATGACATCAAGGCGTACGAAGCCGCCAACGGCCGGATTCCCGGCGGTGCGGTCGTGGTCGCGCGCTCGGGATGGGGCAAATACTGGCCCGACAAGAAACGCTACATGGGGACCGACAAGCCCGGCGACGTTGCGGGCCTGCGCTTTCCGGGCTATTCGGCCGAGGCGGCGGGCTTCATTTTGAACAGTCGGCGCGTCGTGGCAATCGCGATTGATACCGCGAGCATCGATCCCGGCAACTCGAAAGATTTCCCGGTGCATCGGTTATGGCTTGGCGCGAACAAGCCGGCTTTCGAAAACCTGGCTAACGCGGAAAAATTGCCGGGCACCGGCGCGACGATATTTTGCATCCCCATGAAAATCGGCAGTGGCACCGGCGGCCCGACCCGCATTTTCGCAGCGCTGCCGCGACGCTTGCGGCAACCGCAAAAGATGAATATTCGTTTATGATGCGCGGCAATTTCGGACATCGGTACGAATTACATGCTACGCTCGACGTCCGAAATGGTTGATCGCCCACGCAGAAGGTAGAAAACTGGCGAGGGCAAATGAAATCGCCTGCTGTTGGCCGGAGGAATGTCGCAGCCGTTGGCAGGCATGAAAACTGCTCGCCTGTGGAAGGAGGAAGCTCGTGCGGACAAATGTCGCGTCGATAATTAAAGGTCTGCTCGTGGCGATTGCGATCGTGGCGGTCGTGGGATGCTCGGGACAGCCACTCTCGACACGTGAGAAAGGGCACGTTCATCGGCACCGGAGTCGGAGCCGCAACCGGTGCGATTATAGGCGCCGCTGTGGGTAACCCATTGGCAGGTGCGGCAATCGGCGGCGGCATCGGTGCTCTTGGCGGATACGCAGTCGGCAACGAGATGCAGAATCAGGAGAACGCCAACAAGCAAACTCAGACGCAGATTCAATCGCAGCAAAAGCAGATCGAAAATCAGCAGCAGCAGATTCAGCAATTGAAGCAACAACAGGAAACCGAATAGCTCGGCTGACGTATAGAGATTGGAAGATGGAGGTTCTCATTATGCGCAAAAGCATTGCACTAATCATGACTCTGGCGCTGGCGGGGACGCTCGTTCTTGCAGGATGCACAGGGCAGCCGCTTTCGACTCGTGAGGAAGGCACCCTCGGCGGCACGGCGCTGGGCGCAGGTACCGGGGCAATCGTAGGCGCGGCTGTAGGCCATCCTTTGGCGGGCGCCGCGATCGGCGGTGTTCTGGGTGGTGGTACCGGCTATGTAGTCGGCAATTCGATGCAGAATCAGGAAAACGCCAACGCGCAGACCCAGCAGCAGGTGCAGCAGCAACAGCAAGAGATCGAGAATCAGCGTCAGCAGATTCAACAGCTAAAATCGCAGCAGGAAACCGAGTAATCGGAAGGCGAGATCGGCTGAAAAGGGCGGTGCCGCGTTCGGCGCCGCTCTTTTTCTTTCTCAGCCGGCCCGATTCAAGCAGGCTTGCACAGCTTGCATGCTCTCAGCCCGGCGTGTCCCGCGCATTTGGCATCCGCGAAGATCAGCATCTTTGCCGGATCCGCGCGCCGCGCCGCCGGGCAGTCGGGGCGGCAGAAGATTCCGGTGTGTCGATGCCCCATCACGGCGAGCGACGGCAATCGCAGGTCGCGCCCGACTTCGAATCCCTCCGCGCGCAGCAGCTTGATCTTGTTGTCCACGCCGCCACCGTAATTGCCGATCGTTCCGTCGGAACGAATCACGCGATGACACGGCACGAAGATCGGGATCGGATTCGACGCCATCGTGTTGCCGATCGCGCGCTGGCTGTCGGGCTGTCCAACCGTCGCGGCCAGCCCGTGATAGGTGATCACCGCGCCGGGCGGTACTTTTCGCAGCGAGGTGTACGCGCGGCGCTGGAAGTCGCTCTCGACCAGGCTCAAATCCACCGGATGCGCCGTCGCACTGAGGTCGCCCTCGAAAACGCGATCGATTTCCGCGCCGATCCGGCGGGCACTCGCCTGATTCTCGATCAGGTCGAACTTCCTGCGCAGCATCGCGAGCGTCCGCTCGCCCCCACTTATGAAAAGAAAGTGAATCGCCGCGAGGCCGCGGTCGCTCTCCGCGATCAGCAGGCGCCCGAGTGGCGACGAAATCACTCCGACCCGCGCTTGCGGCCGCCGCAGAATCTTCATCGCGCGCTCGATGCGAGGCCGCGTCTGCCGGATCATTGCGTCGATCACCGGGTCGTCGGTCGGCGCACTCGCCTTCATTTGCGTCGCCATTGGATTGGTCTTCATCTTGATTACTCGTCCAGCCTGAGTTTCTTCAATTTTTTCACTGCCTGATAGACGCTGGCCCGCGCGCTCTCGGCCGAGCAATTCAGCGCCGTGCCGATCTCCGCATATTCGAGCCCCGCGAACTTGCGCATCATCAATGCCTGACCCTGCTTGCCGGGCAGCCGCGAGATGGCCCTCTTCAAATGAAGCGCGCCCTCGGGTCCGCCATTGAGCTGATTCGGCGCGTTATCGGCCGGCGCCGCGCCGCCCGGATTCTCGCTGGCGATCACGCGCCCGCGGCGCATCCTGTCCCGCGCGCGGTTGCGGCACAGGTTCGATGCGATTCGATAAATCCACGGCCGCAGTCCGTCTTCCGATTGCAGCGTGGGGTACGCGCGATAGGCGCGCAGCCACGTCTCCTGGAACAGGTCCATCGCATCCTCGCGATCGCCGGTCGAGCGCATCAGGAAGCGCATGATCTCGCGTTCCATGCTTCTCACCGCCGCTTCGAACGGCGGCGGAATCCCTATTTCGCAAGCCCTGCCCATTACGATACCTATAACCCCGCTCGAGCCGATTCGTGAATCGGGCCGGGTCGCGCCGATGCCGTTGGTCCGCAACCGGCGCGCTGCATTTGACTGGAGCCGCGATCCTGCGATCATCGTGCTGGCGCGGAGCCTCGACTGCTGGGCGATCGCGCGGAGGTCTCTATGGATGCGACTGTCTGGATCGCGCTGTGGGCAGTTTTGTTCCTTGCCAGTCATCTGATCATATCGTCGTCTGCTGTGCGGCCTCGGTTGATAAGTGCGGTCGGCGAGCAGCCCTATCGCGGCATTTATTCGCTAATCGCGTTCGCCACGCTGGGACCGCTAATCTACGAATTCGCGCGCCACAAGCATGCCGGCCCGTTGCTGTGGGCGCTGCGCGCGGTGCCCCCGTTTCGCGAGCTTGCGTGGTTACTGATGCTGACGGCGCTCATCTTGTTCGTCGGGGGCCTCATGAATCCGAATCCAGGCGCGATGGCCGCGTCGGGGGGCGTGAGCGAACCGCGCGGCCTGCTGAAGGTAACGCGGCATCCGAGTTTTGTTGCATTCAGCCTGTTTGGAATTGCGCACATGCTGATGAACGGACGGGCCGGCGACGTGATTTTCTTCGGGATGTTCCCGGTGCTCGGAATCATCGGCGGGATTCATCAGGACCGGCGCAAGATTCGGGAGCTTGGCGATCGCTATCGCCAGTTCGTCGCGAAGACCTCGTTCGTGCCGTTCGCTGCGCTAATCGGCGGACGCGTTCGATGGGCCGCCGGTGACATGCCGTGGGCGGCGATTGGCGTGGGCGTAGTGCTGACGGTTGCAATCGTCGCGCTGCATCCGATGATCTTCGGCGGCCATCCGCTCGGTTAGGCGGGTCGCGCTGGCGTGCTTGCTGGCGGCGGGAGCCTGAACAGGCGCGCGGCATTCGCGATCACCTGCGTGCCGAGCGCAGCGGCGTCAACGCGTCTGAGCTTCGCGAGCATTTCGAGCGTGCGAGTGACGTAGGCCGGCTCGTTGCGTTTGCCGCGATACGGCTCGGGCGCGAGATAAGGTGCGTCCGTCTCCACCATCACGCGGTCATCGGGAACGATCGACGCGGCCTCGCGAACCGACGCGGAATTCTTGAACGTGATGATGCCCGAGAACGAGATGCACAGTCCGAGCGCAAGGAACTCGCGCGCCGCGTTGGAATCGCCGGTGAAGCAATGAATCACGCCGCCGCGCGGTGGAATCCCGGTCGCGCGCGCGATCTCGACAATCCGGCGCTCCGCGTCGCGGCAATGAATCACGATTGGCAGGTCGAGTTCGGCGGCGAGCGCAAGCTGCGCCCGCAACGACGCTTCCTGCGCATCCGGCGGCGAGTGCATGTAGTGGAAATCGAGTCCGCTCTCGCCGATCGCGACAACTTTTTTCGACGCGGCGAGCTCGCGCAACTGCGCGATCCGCTCTGGGGTGCAATGGCGAGCGTCGTGGGGATGCACGCCGATGACGGCGAAGACATTGCGGTGACGCTCGGCGATTGCGACGGTCAATCGATCGTTGTCGATCGGTCCGATCGCGCCAACCGAGATGATCTGCGCCACACCGGCGCCGGACGCGCGCGCGATCACGGCTTCGACGTCGTCGCGGAACTTTGCGTCGGCGAGATGGCAATGCGTATCGACGATCATCAGGTGCGGGCTTTCTTGTCGATGCGCGGGAACAGCGGTGTCGTCGGATTTACGCGATGCCCCGGCTTGATGCCACCGCCATACGGCGCGCGCGCGAGTTTCTCATCGACATCGAGCAGGCCGAGAATCTTTTTCGACGCAACCGGCATGAACGGCTCGAGGCGTGTCGGCGACGACGCGCAATCCCTCTACCAGGTTGGCCAGGATTTGCGCGACGCGCGGCAGGTTGGCGGGATCTTTGGCGAGCGTGAACGGCGAGGTCTCGACGATGTACTTGTTGGCCGCGTCGAGCGCTTGCCAGATGGCTTCCAGAGCGCGATTGAACGCCAGTTCCTCGACCAGCGGCGCGACCCGCGCCGGTATCGAGGCGAACGTATCGGCGAGCGCAACGTCGAGCGGGTCGGCGTCGGCGCCCGCGGCAGCGCCGACCGGCGCCGCCTTGATCTCGCCCTGGAAGTATCGCGCCGCCATCGAGAGCACGCGGCTGGTCAGATTGCCCAGGTCGTTGGCCAGGTCCGAGTTGTAGCGATCGATCACGCGCTCCTCGGAGAAGTCGCCGTCGAGGCCGTAGGTGAATTCGCGCAGGATGAAGAAGCGCAAAACGTCGGGGCCGACCGTCTGCTGATAGGCCAGAGGGTCCTGCGTGTTGCCCGAGCTCTTCGACAGCCGCGAGCCGCCGAAATTCATAAATCCGTGGACGTTCAGATGGCGATAGATCGGCAAGCCGGCCGCCATCAGTATTGCCGGCCAGTACACCGCGTGCGTCTTGAGGATGTCCTTGCCGATGAAGTGTTCGGTGACCGGCAGGATTGCCGTCAGTGACGCATCGTCCGTGTTCGGCAGCTCGCTCATGTAGGCCCACAGCGCGTCGTACCAGACGTAGGTGACGTACTTGTCGTCAAACGGCAGCGTGATGCCCCAGTCCAGGCGCGCCTTGGGACGCGAGATGCAAAGATCCTCGAGCGGTTCGTCGAGCATCCGCAGCGCCTCGTTGCGATAGCGCTCGGGCCGGATGAAATCGGGATTCTTCTCGATGTTTCGGCGGATAGTCTCGCGGTATTTCTCGAGCTTCAGGAAATAGTTGCCTTCCTTGATAGGCTCGACCGCCTGATTGTGCACCGGGCAGATGTTGCCGGGCAGCAATTCTTTCTCGGTGTAAAAGCGCTCGCATCCCACGCAGTAGAGGCCTTCGTAGTCCTTGAAGTGGATGTCGCCGGACTGGTAAGTGCGCGCGAGCATCTTCTGCACGAACGCCTCATGCACCGGGTCGGTGGTGCGGACAAAAATATCGTAGCTGATGTCCAGCCCGGCCCATCCTTGTCGAAACAGCGCGCTGATTTTGTCGGCGAAGGCCTTCGGATGGAGTCCCAACGCTTCGGCGGCGCGCTTGTTTTTGTCGCCGTGCTCGTCGGTGCCGGTGACGAAAGTGACGTTGGCGGCGCCGAGCTTGCGCCGCTGAAAACGCGCGAACGCGTCGGTCGCCAGCATTTCGTAGGCATGTCCGATATGGGGTGGGCCGTTGCTGTAGGCGATCGCGCTCGTGATGTGGATGCGGTTTGCCATCAGGAATCAATAGTATGCGAGACCACCGTGGGTTTCGCGCGTCCCTGGGCAGGCGGCCAGCCCCTGCACCTTAGCCAGGAGAAGATGCGGATGGAGTTAAGTTGCGACTGTGTTAGATAATGGTCCGCACGGAGGAACTGCCGCATGATTGTCGTCCATCATCTCAACGATTCCCGCTCGCAACGTATTCTCTGGCTGCTGGAAGAACTCGGCCTGCCGTACGAAATCAAGCGCTACCAGCGCGATGCGCAAACCCGGCTTGCGCCACCGGAATTGAAGAAGGTTCACCCGCTCGGCAAGTCGCCGGTCATCACCGATGGCAATCGGACCATCATCGAATCAGCGGCGATAATCGACTACCTGATACGCCGCCACGGCGGCGGCCGCCTGCAGCCCGCGCCCGAGAGTCCGGCCTATGACGAGTACGTGCAGTGGATGCACTATGCCGAAGGCTCGGCGATGCTACCGCTGATGCTCAATCTTTATGCCACGCGCCTGGGTGCAGCAGCGGCGCCACTGATGCCGCGCATCGAGAGCGAGATCGCCAATCATCTCGGCTACATCGACGGCGCTTTGAAGGGCCGGCAGTTCATTGTGGGAGACACCCTGACCGGCGCTGACATCCAGATGAGCTTCGTAGCCGAGATGGCCGGCGCTTTCGGCAAGCGCGCGCAGTATCCCAACCTCGACGCGTGGATCAAGCGTTTGCACGAGCGGCCCGCCTATAAGAAAGCGCTGGAACGCGGTGGCGCGTACAGCTTTGGGAACTGAAGACGCGCCGGCGCGCCGGGTCGTGAGCCGGTAAGGACGCTTGCTACTGCGGGCGCGACGCGACCAGGTCTTCGAGCGTCACTTCGACGACGCCGCCGTCCTCGTCGCGCTGAACCAGCACCGTCTGCTTGAGGGTGTTCTGGCGAACCACTCTGCCGTCGCCCTTGACGCATTGCACGCGCTTGCCGACGTTGGGCAGCGCGCGCTTGAGTTCGACGTAGCTGGCGTATTCGTAGCGCAGGCAGCATTTCAGGCGCCCGCACATCCCGGCCAGCCGCGAGGGGTTGAGCGCGAGACCCTGCTCGCGCGCCATCTTGACCGTGACCGCCTCGAAGTCGCGCAGCCAACTGGAGCAGCATAGCTCGCGTCCGCACGGACCTATCCCGCCCGTGACTTTGGTTTCATCGCGGGCGCCGATCTGCTTCATCTCGACGCGAACGCGCAGCGTATTGGCGAGATCGCGGACCAGGTCGCGGAAATCGACGCGGCCCTCGGCGACGAAATAAAAGACGACCTTGCGCCCGTCCAAGGTGTAGTCGGCGCTGACGAGCTTCATCTGGATGCGGGCCTCGCGAATGCGCTCGACGCACAGGCGGCGCGCGTGCGCCTCACGCGAGAGGGTTTCCCGCTCGGCGTGGAAGTCGCTCTCGGAAGCAATGCGGATGATGGGACGCAGCGCGGAAAGGTCGATTGTTTGCGCGGGTTCGTGCGGCTCGATCTCGACGGTGCCGACCCGGGCGCCGTTCTCGCTTTCGACCAGCACGCGTTCGCCGCGGCGCAGCGTCTGGTCGCCGGCCAGGAAATTATACAGATGGCCGGCCTGCTGGAGGCTGACGGCGACGATTTTCGCAGTCGGTTGCGAGCCTTCAAACGGATCGATTTCAGCCACTATCTTCTACTCACCCCGCATCGCATGGCCGGCGATAGTCCACCAATTTTCAGCCTGCAGGCGAGGATTAGCGTTCGCCTCGACCGCTTCGCTGGCGCGCACGGCGGCGTCGATACATTTCACGATCGCATCGACGCCGAGACTATCCGCCAGACTCGCCAATTTGGGCCTGGACTCGGGCGCAAACGCCACGAAATCGGCCTTCAGCAGTTTGTAGCATAGTATTTCTTCAAGCAGTCTTGCGAGCAGCTCGAAATTGCCGGCGGCGGCGTCGCGGTTGGCGAAAAACTCCTGGGCGAGAGACTGCGCGCGGGCGAAATCGATCGATTTCGCAGCGCTCAGCGCGTCGAGCAGCTCCTTCATCGGCGGTTCATCACCGTCGGCGAGTGCGATCGCATTTGCAGCGCTGCCGCGAGCAATCAACGCAAGCGCACTGGCGCGAGTTTTGTCATCAACGCCATGCGCGGCAAGGATAGCCTCGACATCGGCGGCCTGGAGCGCGGGAAATCTCACCGTGCGCGTGCGCGAGCGGACGGTGTCGAGCAGGGCGCGCTCGCTGGCGGATACCATGATGATGATTGCGTGGCCGGGCGGCTCTTCGAGCGTCTTCAGCAGCGCGTTCTGCGCGGGGATATTGAGGGTCTCGGCGTCGTCGATAATTGCCATACGAACCGATGAGCGCGACGGCCGGATTCCAAGCCGCGCAATCAGTTCGCGGACCTGGTCGATCAGAACTTCGGTGCGGCCAACCGGCCGCGATACGCAGGTGAAATCCGGATGCACGCCGGTTGCGATTTGCACGCACGCAGAGCAGCAATCGCATCTCGGGGTGTCCGCGTCGGCGGCGCGCGCGCGCGTGCGCTCGGTCTGCGGGGCAATGCGGACGGCGCATCGCGCGGGCGTGCAGCAGAAATTCTCGCCGGGCGATCGCTCGCACATCATGGCGTGGACGAGGCTGGTTGCGACAATCGCTTTGCCGACGCCGCGCGGACCCGCGAAGAGGTAGGCGTGCGAGGGGCGGCTGCGCAATTCGGCGAGCAGCCGGCTTGCGGCTTCGCGATGCCCGCGGATCGAAGTTATGGGCATGGCGATTGAGTCATCGGCGAGCCAGCAGCTCGTCCACGGCGTGGCGGATGTCGGCGCTGACGGCGGCAACCGGACGGTCCGCGTCGATCACGACGACCCGTGCGGGCTCGGCCTTCGCGATCGCAAGAAAACCGTCGCGCACTCTGCGATGGAAGTCGGCGCGCTCGCCCTCGAAGCGGTCGGAGCCGCGGCCGGTGCCCTTTGCTCGCGCGCGGGTGCGCTCGAGGCCGGTCTCGACGGGCAGGTCCAGCACGATAGTCAGGTCGGGCGTCACGTTGTCGCTGGCGAGCCGGTTCAGCTCGCCGAGCAGTTTGAGATCGAAGCCGCGGCCATGGCCCTGGTAGGCGGTGGTCGAATCCGAATAGCGATCGGAGATCACGATTTCGCCGGCGGCGAGCGCGGGCCGGAGTTTTTCGCGGACGTGCTGCGCGCGATCGGCAAGCACCAGCAGCAGTTCCGCGGCTACGTCGAGCGAAACCGCGGGATCGAGGAAAATCGCGCGAATCGTTTCGCCAGCGCGCGTGCCACCCGGCTCATGGGTGACCGTTACGCGCCGCCCGCCTTTGCGCAACGCGTCGCCCAGGATTGCGGCCTGGGTGGTCTTGCCACTTCCTTCGACGCCTTCGAGCGTGATGAATACACCGGCTGCCATCGATTAGCTGGATTGGAACGTTGCGCGTCCTTATCCGCCAAGATACCAGCGCGTCAGTTGCGGCTGAAAGAGCGCGAAGACGCCGGCGGCCAGCGACAGATACGGACCGAACGGAACTTCAGTGCGCAGAATCGAGACGTCTGCTTCCTCCGGATCGGTCAAGGGGTCGCCGAGCGGAGCAGGTGAAGTCGCGCCGCCGCCAGTGAGCGCGAAGGCAATTCCGCCGATCGCGCCGATTACCGAACCGAAAAACAAAGTGAATAAAACTCCCGGCCAGCCGAGAAATCCACCGACCATCCCCAGCAGCCATACGTCGCCCTGGCCCACACCCTCGCGCCCGCGGACGAGTTGGTAGAAATAGCCGGTGCCAAACAGCACGCCGCCGCCCAGCGCGATTCCGAGCAACGAACTCTTCCAGCCGATCTCCGGCATCATCAGCGCCGCAGCGATAAATCCCACCAGCGTTCCGGGCCAGGTAATGATGTTCGGAATCAGCCGCCAGTCGTAGTCGATGATCGCGACGATCCACAGCACGGTGCACAGCACCAAGCGCGCGAACGCGTCGGGGATCGGGAAGGCGAGGTAGAGATAGAGGGCGATGATGGCGAGTCCGAATTCGGCGAGAAAATGGCGGAACGGGATCGACGCGCCGCACATCAGGCATCGCCCGCGGAGTCCAATGTAGGCGAGAATCGGGATGTTCGCCCACCACGGAATCGCGCGCTCGCAACTCTCGCAAAACGAGCGCGGCGTGACGATCGAAAGATCGCGGGGGAGCCGATACCCAACCACGCAAACGAAGCTGCCGACGCACGCGCCGAAGAGGAAGGCGATTGCGGCGCCGATCCCGCCGGGCAAATCAAGTGTCATAGCGTCACCGTTTCTTCCAATTCGACCTCCGAGTGTCAATTCCAATAACATACACGTTCGCGCGCCGAAAATTGACTCAAGGTCAGTGCTGGCATTTCGGACAATAGAAGCTGGCGCGCTGGCCGACGATCACATTTTTGATCGGCGTCGAGCATGTGTAGCACGGTTTCCGCTCGCGGCCGTACACTCGCAAGCGCGCGGCAAACCGCCCGGGCTGTCCGCGTGAATCGCGGTAACTGCGAAAGGTGGTGCCGTGACTGCCGATCGCGGCGCGCAGAATAACCGGCGCGGCCGCCGCGATTTTTTCGATCTCGATTCGCGTCACGCGGCCGGCCCGTCGCGCGGGACGGACGCCGGCGCGAAATAGAATCTCGGAGGCGTAGATATTGCCGATACCGGCGACGATTCGTTGATTCATTATCAGGCTCTTGATCGCCACCATCCGGCCGCGGGCCTTCGCGGCGAGGTAGTCAGAGTTGAATTCGCGCGACAACGGCTCGGGGCCGAGACCGTTGAGCTCCGCCGTGGAAGCCAGCGCGGCCCGCTGGACGAGACGGATCATGCCGAAGCGCCGCGGATCGTTGTAAACCAGGCGCGAGGCGTCGTCGAGCGAGAATTCGAGATGGTCGTGGCGCGGATCGAAGTCGCCAGCGCAAAAGCCGTCGTGGCGATGAGTCAAACTGCCGGACATCCCGAGGTGCACCAGCATCACCTCGTTGCCGTCGAGCTCGACGATCAAATATTTGGCGCGGCGCGACAGTTTAACAATTTGCCGGCCGGCGATCGCCGCGGCAAAATCCACGGTGACGCCGCGGCGCAGCCGTTTCTCGCCGATTCGGACACTCACGATCGTTCTGCCGACGGCGGTGCGAACCAGTATCCGGCGCAGCGACTCGACTTCCGGCAGTTCAGGCATCGCGGGCGACGATCCTGCCGGCCAGTTCAATCCGCAGCGCGTGCGCGAGTCTCAGGAAATCGGATACGCCGAGCTGCTCGGCGCGCGTGGCCGGATCGATCGCCGCGCGTTCGAGCGCGCGGGCGATCCGCGTGCTGTCGATTCCAAGGCTATGGCTGAGCGCATTGCGAATCGTCTTGCGTGGCGCAGAGAACGAGGCGCGCACGGTTTCGAGCACGCCGCGTTCGTCTCCAGCCACAAACGATGGGGTCGGTCTGGGCGTGAAAGCGAGAACTTCGGCGTCGATTTTGGGACGCGGATGGAAGCTGCCGGCGGCGACGCTGAAATGCAGATCGATCTTCCAATAAAGCGCGTTGAAAACGCTTAACGCGCCATACGCCTCGTCGCCGGGCAGTGCGCGAATCCGCGCGGCGACTTCGCGTTGAAACATCAGGACCATTCTCGAAATCATGCGCGCGTTGTCGCTGAGCCGGCGCAGGATGGCCGCCGCGACATTGAACGGAAGATTGCCGATCACCTTGACGGGCGGGAACGGTCCGGCGACGAGTGCCGCGAAATCGATCGCCAGAAAGTCGGCGTTGATGACGCGAACGTTCGCGCCGCCGGCGTCTGCGAAGCGTTCCCGGAGCCGGGCGGCGAGGCGCGAGTCGAGTTCCACGAGCGTCAGCGAGCGCAGCGGGCGCGCCGCGATTTTCTCGGTCAGGATGCCCAGCCCGGGACCTATCTCGACTACCGGGTCCGATTCGGACAGCTCCGCCGCGGCGACGATTCGATCGGCGACGGCGCCGCTGGTCAGGAAATTCTGGCCGCGCGATTTTGCGGGCCGCACACCGGCTCTCGCCAGCGCCGGTGCGGGACGCGACGGCGTTTCAATTCCGCCGCCGCTGCTTTTGGCTGGCTCAAGTTTGCGGCGCGCGTGCGATTTTCGTGCAATCGTCATCTGCTCCGGATTCAAAGCGCGAGATTAGCCTCCGCGTCGATGCTGAGCGCGTCGCGCTCGCCGCGGATCAGACGGTAGCTGCCCGCGAGCGCGATCATCGCCGCATTATCGGTGCAATATTTGAGCGCGGGTGCGACCAGCCGGCGGCCATCGGCCGCCGCCGCCTCGGCCAGCCGGTCGCGCAATCTCGAATTTGCCGCGACGCCGCCGGTCAGTGCGATGGTATCGGCGCCGAGCTCGCGCGCGGCGGCGATAGTCGGCTGCACCAGCATATCGACGACAGCTTCCTGGAAGCTCGCGGCGAGATCCTCGGGCCGCTCGGCGCGGCCATCCTCACTGGCCAGAATAGTTGCGACCGCGGTCTTCACCCCGCTGAAACTGAAATCCATCGGCGCGCCCCTGACGTGGGCGCGCGGGATTCGCACGCGCTTTCGATTGCCCCGGCGCGACAGCTCGTCGATTGCGCGGCCGCCCGGATAGCCCAGTCCCATCAGCTTGGCGACTTTGTCGAACGCCTCGCCGGCGGCGTCGTCGCGAGTGCGTCCGATCCGGCGGTAGCGCCCGAAATCCTCGACCACGAACAGCGCAGTGTGACCACCGGATACGACCAGCGCCAGGTAGGGCATCGCGATCCGGTTTTCGAGCAGCGGCGCCAGCAGATGGCCCTCGATATGATTCACGCCGACCATCGCAACGCCGCTCGCCTGCGCCAGCCCCTTGGCGAACATCAAGCCGACCAGCAACGAGCCGACCAATCCCGGGCCGCGCGTGACTGCGATTCCCTCGATGTCCGCCAGCCGGCATCCGGCGCCGTCCAGCGCACGCTCGATGACGGGCCCGATCGTGACGACGTGATTGCGCGACGCGAGTTCGGGAACGATACCGCCGTAAGCGCGATGGATGTCGTCCTGATTGGCTACCGTGCTCGAGCGGATGTCGGCGATGCCCGGGGCGGTGGTTTCGAGAACCGCGGCGGCAGCGTCGTCGCACGAAGATTCAATTCCGAGTATCAGCATCGCGAGTCCGGGCGGACGCCCTGGCGGCCGCGCGCGGATTCAAGACTAGCCAGTGGTGAGTGCCGCGGAAAGCCGCCAGGAGTCGCGAAGTTGCCCCGCCCGTTCAGTCTGCCGGAGCAGGCGGCGAAGCGGGTGCTTCGTCGGGGGGCGCAGCAATGTCGGGCTCCGCGGGCGCGGGCTGGTCGAGATCCGCGGCTGACGCCGACGCGCTCGCAGCGGCAGGCACGAATGCGGACACGCGGGTAACGCCGACTCGCGCAGTCAGGTTACCCGGGGCCACGGCGAGAGCCTTCTGATAGGCGGCGGCGGCCTCGGCGGATTTACCCGACTCCTCGAGACTGAGCCCTTCGAACGCGTAGATTTCGCCGAGCCACGCGGAATCCGATGCGAGCCCGATTTCCGCGCGCTTGAAGAAAGTCTGCGCCTGCGCGTAGTCCTTGCGCGTGACGTACGCGCGCCCCAGGTAGAAGTACGCGTACGAGTTGCTCGGATCGATCGAAATCGCGTGCGCCAGCTCGCGAATCGCGCCGTCGGTGTGCCCCTGCTCGAGCTCGACGCGCTGCTGTTCGGTGATTCTCAACGATGCGGCGCGGGCGGGAGTTGGCGCAGTATCGATCAGCGGCGCCAGCGAAGAGTCGCTGATTTGGGGTGTCGTCGCGATCGAACCTACGTCGATCGCAGGCGCGACATCGGGCGGTTCGGCTTGTGAAGGGTGCCCTAGAGGCGTTGGCGTTGCAGTTGGCGTTGGTTTTGAGGAGGGTCCCGGCTGCTGGCCGGGCTCTGGCTGCTCGGCGGGTGTCGGCTTCCCGGCGGGCACGGCGATCCAGTCGCCGGAATCGGGATTTGTGTCGGGATTCGGATTTGCCTCTGCGGAGGCAGAGGTAGACGATGCCGCGGCGGGACCAGGCTGAGCCGCGAGATCCTGCGCTGGAATCGATTCCTCTTCGAGTCCCGCAACAACCATCGGCTGCCGCTGCGACGCGCTCGCGGAACTCGGCAGCATCGACAGAATTATCGCGAGAGTGAAAGGGCACAGTCGCTTCATTGGCGAACTAGTCATTGGGATCAGCAGCTGGATTCGGCTCCTCCGGCATCTTGTGGTCCACGGCCGTCAACGACGTCGCCGAACTATGATACGGGCAGCCCTGAGTTGGCGCCATACCTTCCGGATACACGCCGATCATCGTCACCGGGCAATAGGGTGTCGCCAAATAGCCGGTAGTCGGATCGATTTTCACCTCGACGATTCCCGGCGGAGCGGTGAAGTCGAGCGGCGGGCGCGACGCAGTCGCCGCTTTCATAAAAGCGGTCCACGCCGGCAGCGAAGCCTGTGCGCCCGTCAGCCCAAGCTCTTCCTTTTGATCGAAACCGGTCCATACCACCGCCAGCAGGTTGGGCGTAAAGCCCGCGAACCACGCGTCCTTGGAGTCGTTGGTGGTGCCGGTCTTGCCGGCCGCCGGCCGCGTGAAACCCATCGCGCGCGCGCCCGCGCCGGTGCCGTGATTGATCACGTTTTCGAGCATGAACTGCATCATGTACGCGAGCTGGGGCGAAATCACCTGTTCGGCGGCGAGTTCGTGACCCTCGATTACCTTGTTGTTTTCATCGACCACGGCGGTAACGGCGTAGGGTTGAATTTCCATTCCGTCGTTGGCGATTATGGCGTACGCGCGCGCGACTTGCAGCGGTGAGACTTCGATTCCGCCGAGCACGATCGACGGGTAGGCCGGCAAGTCGCCAAAGCCGAGCTTCGACGCCATCGCGCGGATTCGATCCAGTCCGACGCTGTTGGCCAGCCGCGCGGTCGCGGAGTTGAGCGACTCGCCGAGTGCGAACTCGAGCGTGACGTGGCCGAAGAAGCGGTCGCGATAGTTATTCGGCGTCCAGCTCATGTCGCCGTACTGCCAGGTGAAGGGCGCGTCTTCGATATAGGTAGTCGGCAGAAACTTCTCCGCTCCTCCCGACAGGGTCTCATCGAAGGCCGCCAGGTAGGTAACCGGCTTGAAGACCGAACCGGGCTGACGTTTGGACTGAGTAACGCGATTGAACTGGCTCGAGCGGTAGTTGCGTCCCCCGATCATCGCGCGAATCTTTCCGCTCTGCGGCTCGAGTGCGATGAGGCACGACTCCAGGCGCTGCTTGGTCTCGCGGCGCGCCAGCTTGGGATGCTTGGCCTCCAGATCGCTGAGATTGTGCACGATCGCATTCTCGGCGAGCTTTTCCATGTGCACGTCGAGCGAGGTGAAGATGCGCAAACCCTCGCCGCTGAGCACCTGCGGTGGATAACGCTCTTCGAGTTCCTTCTTGACGTAATCGACGAAGTAGGGGGCGTCGTTGCCCTCGGCATAAACTTCCCGCGGATGCAGCGGCTCGCTGACTGCCGAATCGTAAGCGGTTTTGCCGATGTACCCATCCTCGAGCATCGCGGCCAGGACCTCGTCGCGTCGCGGGCGCGCGGCGTCGGGATGGTGCAGCGGATTGAGCCGGTTGGGCGAACTGATCAAGCCGGCAATAGTAGCCATTTCGCCAATAGTCAGATCGCGCGGCTCCTTGGAAAAGTAGTACTCAGACGCTTCCCAGACGCCGTATATACCTTCCTGTCCGCGCTGGCCCAAGTAGATATCGTTAATATAGTTCTCCAGGATTTCATCCTTGGAGTATTCGCGCTCCGCGATGTACGCCATCATCGCTTCCTTGAGCTTGCGCTTGTAGCTTCGCTCGCCGGTCAGAAAGAAGTTCTTCATCAGCTGCTGGGTGAGCGTCGAGCCGCCCTGGCGCACGTGCCCCGAAGTAAAATCGATCCAGCCGGCCTTGATGGTGCGGATGAGGTCAACGCCGTGATGCTCGTAAAAGCGATGGTCTTCGGCGGCCAGGATCGCATTGATCATCGTGGGTGGAATCTGGCTCAGGCGCACCAGCCGGCGCTGCTCCCATTCGCCTTCGAAGATGCCGCTGATGAGTTCGGGTTCCAGCTCGATCGAGAAGATGGGTTTGTGGGTCACGGGATCCCCCATCGATTCGATCGTATCTCCCTTGAGAGTCAGCTCGACGAATTCGCCGCCGAAGTTGCCGTACGGATACGCGAAGCTATGCAGAAAGATGTCGAGCTTGGCGCGCTTGCGATCGAAGCTGTACTCGCCGCGAGAGGCGACGTGGCCCGGATCGACGGGATGGTAATTGAGGCGTGCGAGACGCTCGAAGAAACCGAGGTCCTTGAGATCCTGGCCGGGGTAAATGAGCACCGAGTCGGAATAAATGCGCGACGGGATGTTCCATCGCTTGCCCGAAAACCGCGCGACGACTTCATTCTCGAGCTGATTGTAGTAGCTGAAGAACAGCCACAAGGCCGGCGGGACGGCGAACAAGATGAGCGCGCCCACGCCAATGAGAGCGAATTTCAGGATTCGTTTCGGGGACATCGGGAATGGGTCCCCGGCTCAGGCCTCCGGTTTGACGGTCACGTAGATGGTGTTGTCGCCGCGCCTGACGAGCAGCAGAACTATTTTGCCCTTGGCGCAAATCTTCAGCGCATTTTGGTACGAGTCGACGTTCTTGACGGCCGCGCGATTGACCTCGAGGATCACGTCGCGAGCGCGAAGGCCCGCCTCGTCGGCGCGGCTGCCGGGCAGGACCGACGAAATCACTACGCCGCCGGGCGAATCGAGCCCCAATTCTTTGGCGAGATCGGGACTGAGGTCCTTGACGTGAAGGCCGAAGGGCGAGACCGTGCCGAGGTCGGGCTTTTCCGATTTTTCTTCTGACGCCACGATTTCGGGCTCGCGCGACTGCGTAATCGTCACCGGCAGATCGATCGTCTGCTTGTCGCGAATCACCTTGAGAATACCCTTGTGCCCCAGGTCGGTGCGGCCGATCAGCAGCGGCAATTCGCGCGAGTCGCTGACCGGTTGATTGTCGAACGCGACGATTACGTCGCCGCGCTTGACGCCGGCCGCTTTGGCTGGTCCGCCGTCGAGCACCTTGGCAACCAGCGCGCCGCGCGACTCCGCCAGCCCGAGCGAGTCGGCCAGCTCGGGCGTCATCTTCTGGATGTACACGCCGAGCCATCCGCGCACGACTTTGCCCGAGCGCTTGAGTTGCGGCAGCTCTTGCTTGACCAGTTCGATGGGAACCGCAAAGCCGATTCCCATGCTGGCGCCGGTGTGCGTGTAGATTGCGCAATTGACGCCGACCACGTCGCCGCGCAGATCGATTAGCGGACCGCCCGAGTTGCCGGGATTAATCGACGCGTCGGTCTGGATGAAATCCTCGTAGCTGCCCGGGATGAAGCGTCCCTTGGCGCTGACGATTCCGGCCGTCACGGAATGATCGAAGCCGAACGGATTTCCGATCGCCATCACCCATTCGCCCACCTTCACGTCGTCGGAGTCGCCCAGCGGCGCCACCGCCAGGTCGTGCTTCGCATCGATCTTCAGCAGCGCGATGTCGCTCTTCTCGTCACGCCCGACAACCTTGGCGACGTAATTGTGGCCTTCCTGCGTGGTCACGGTGACCGCGCCCGGACCCTCAACGACGTGCTCGTTGGTCAGGATATAGCCGTCCCTGGTGATGATGAAGCCGGAGCCCAGCGCCTTGGAGTGCGGCGAGCCGCCGCCGAACTCCTCGAAAGGATGCGAGTGCGGTGGCGTGAGCAGGCCGTGCGGAGACTCTTCGGGCGATGACTCGCCGCCTTCTGGGGATTCGTCGGGTTCGTCGGTCGAGATGTTCACGACGGCGGGACTGAGCTTGGATGCGAGATCGACGAAGTCCGGCATCGACTGGGCTTTCGCCAGGTGAGCGGGGTCGGCCGGCTCGGTCCAGAAGCGCGTGGGCGGCGCGGAATCCGCCGCGCGTGCCACGATGCCAGCGGCAATCAAAGTGAATGTCGCGGTGAAAATCGCGACGCCGGAAAACACGATGGGTCGAAACAACTTATTCGTCATGAGTGATTAAGCGAAGACCGCCGCTCAACGGCCCGGCTGTCTCGCCAATTCAACGTACTTCATTTGCAGACTGGAAAGAATCTCTTTGAGCAGGGCTTGTTCGTGGGGATCGAGGTTTCCCCGCGTCTTGTCGCGCAACATTATGATGATATCGATCATCTGCTGCGCCAAAATCAGGTCGTGCATCACCTGACCGCTCGCCGGGTCGGGTATTTCGCCCAGCGCCGCCAGCGCCTGCTCCGACAGACTCCATAGAAACGCCGCGAAGGTCAGCTCGAGCGGCGCTTGGCTCGAACGGCGGCTCGCCGCGGGCTCCGCGGCGGCGGCTTGCGGCTTGGAGATCGACTCGGGCCCGGGTGCGTCGGCTTTGGATTTTATTTCCAACGCTTCGCCGCTCTCCGATGGCGCCTCGTCGCCTGCTTTGGCCTCGCCTTCGGCGGAGAAACGCCGGCGGTCCTGAACCTTGAATCCGCGGCCCTTGTCTTCTGATTCTTCCATCGATGGCGCCCTCACCCTTGTCCAATCTGTCCGCTGGACATCTGCTCGAGGCGGTGGATGCGCTCCTCGATCGGCGGATGCGTCGAGAACAGCCGCGAAATTCCCGCCGCGCTCAGCGGATTGACGATAAATAGATGGGCCGTCGCAGGGCTGGCGTCCATCGGCAGCCGCTCGTTGGCGGCTTCGAGCTTGCGCAGCGCGCTGGCCAGGTACAGCGGATTATGCGTGAGTGCGGCTCCGCTCGCATCGGCCTGGTACTCGCGGGTGCGCGAAATCGCCAGTTGAATGAGGCTCGCCGCGATCGGCGCGAGAATGCCCGCGACCAGCAGCCCCGCCAGGCCGCCTTCCTCGTCGTCGCGGCCGCCAAGTCCGAAAATCGCGCCCCATCGAACCATCGAGCCGATCATCATCACGGCGCCGGCCATGGTGGCCGCGATCGAGCTGGTCAATATGTCGTGATTGGTCACGTGCGAGAGTTCATGGCCGATGACACCCTTCAACTCCTCGCGCGTGCAGATTCGCATGATCCCGCGGGTCACGGCGACCGCGGCATGATGCGCGTTGCGGCCGGTCGCAAACGCGTTGGGCGTGTCGGAATCGATAAGGTACAGACGCGGCATCGGGATTGCCGCCGAATGCGCCAGCTCGTTGACGATCGAGTAGAGTTCCGGCGCCGAACCCGCGTCGAGTTCCTGCGCCCCGTAAGCGCGCAGCACGATCTTGTCGGAGAACCAGTAGCTGAAGAAGTTCATCACCGCGGCGATAACGAAAAAGATCGCGACGCCGCGCGAACCTCCGATCAGCCCGCCGATTACCATCAGCAGACCCGTCATCAGACCCAGCAGCATCGTCGTCTTGAAGAAGCTCATGTCCCTTTCAAGTGTATTACGTTTGACGCTGCGCCACAAATTTTCAATGCGGAACCCACCGTGGGTTCCGCACCTCCTTGGGCAGGGGCCAGCCCCTGCACCTGTTGTGAGAAGACGTGAAAATCTGCACAGCGCATCTTTTCACGACTACGCGATGGCAGAGGTAACCCCTTGGCCGTGGCGACGGGGGCGCAGTGATAAGGCCGCGCTCCGTTGTGGCGCGCGGCCATTGCTTCGGGATGCGGCCTGACGGCCTGTTAGAACTTTTTTGTGTCATTCTAGAGCGAAGCGAAGAATCCCGGTTCCTTCCTAGCCTCGTCTCGTCGGGAGGTGTCAAAGACACGCGGCCGCGCCTCCGCCGCGGGCGAGAGACAACTGCGGCGCAATTGTCCGATGCGCTGCACGTCGCCCGCTACGTTTCGTTAGACGGGAAGGTTGACCAAGTAGCGCTTTTTCAGTTGGCGCAAGTGTTCGCTGTCCACGGGCGACGGCCCGCTCGTCCATGATCTCCATAATTCCGGGTAGCTCTGTGACTGGAATTCAACTTCCGAGCCTTGCACTATCTCGCTGAACTCCGCGACCCGGCGGCGATGCTCCGCGAACACCGAAAATGATTCGGCGTTTAGTGGTTCCCAGAAAAGGTACAGCAGCACCTTGCGATGCTCCGTTGCAGAGTGTCGAATGCCCAAATAGTGCTTTAATAGTTGCGCAGCGTAGAATCCACCGAAATGGTCTGGCTCCTTGCGAATGAGTTTGAAGACCTCGTGCCACCCGGCCTCCATCTTCTCTGCCAGCCGATTGTAAGCAGGCTTGAATTCGCCGCATTTTCCGCTCAGGTATTCAGTGCACTTCGACTCAACCGCTACCAGCACGTCTGAGCCTCTCATTACGACGTCGAGGTTCGGCGGCTCGCTTCGCAAGCCGTGCGGCAATCGCTCCTCGAAACGCAACGACGCTAACCCGTTCGCGCCCGCTACGGTCGGGATGGGCCCGTCTCTCCGAAAGGGGCCGAAACAATTTGCCACCAGTGCCGCTGACGAATATGTAGCGCAAAATTTGTGTTCCAGCTCGTGACCCGCCGCACCCCCATAGTCCTCCTCGATGTCGGCGAGAGAAACGGTGGAAAGCAGATTGTCCTCGGGACGGTTTACGTAGCCAACTGGTTTCGCTCGAAAGCATTTGTCCCCCTTCATCCGCCGCCAGCTATCAGCGAGCGCAGATTCGGCAAGGGCCAGAATTTCTGAATTGTTCAAGGCAACCTCTTTCAAATCTCTTGCCCGAGATTTCCGTTTTGAGCCCCGGATCGGGATGCCAATATCCCAACCCCACCCAGTAGCGCAAGCAGTCGCGGCGTTTCCCTAGCTTTCTTCATGAATAGCTCCCATCCAGCCGACCAAACCATGCATCGATAGCTCACTGCGGCGGGCAGGCTTGGCCAGGCAAAAGAGTCCTGGCCTTCATACGCGGAAACGCCCCGTCTTCGCGCTCATAACCTCCGGAAAAAGATCCGGGATTCTTCGCTTCGCGCTAGAATGACACGAAAACAGAGCCACCACTTTTCCCCCGACCCTGAGAGCGAAAGGTTGTCCTCAACATTTCGCGCTTGACGCTAAGGTGCAGGGGTTACCCCTGCCCAGGGAAGTGTGAAACCCACGGTGGGTTTCATATTCAATTAAGTTCTCCCGTCGCTCGCCTGCTCTACGCACGCAATGTGCGGCGCGTCAGGCAATTGAGGGCGGAGGCGACTTCATCGGCCTCGATGGAATCGATGGGGTCGCGCCTGAGAACTTCGATTTGCCCACCCGCGCCCGGCGACAGCGGACGCCATCGCGCGGGATCGGTCGGCCCGAAGATCACCACACCGGACGCGCCGGCCGCGGCCGCCAGATGCGACACGCCCGAATCGACCCCGACGAAGGCCGATGCGAGACGCGCGATCGCCGCGACCGTCGGCAAATCGAGGTGCTTCAGGACCGGGACGCCGGACTCGCGAAAAATCGGTTCAATCGATATTTCGGCGGGGCCCAGGATCACCGCGACGCTTTTTTCAGGGGCCGCGACACATAATGCATTAGCCGGAATGCTCGGCCACGTGATGCGTTTTTCAGGTGCCGCGGCGCTTGCGCCGCTCGATAGCATAGATGCGAGTGCGGCGAATTTATCCGCCGGCCAGTTCTTGCCGGGACTTCCGCTGCCGGGAAAAATCACAATCAAATTCGAGCTGCCGCATTGCGATTGCACAATCGCGCGCGAGGCTGCTGCGAGGTCGTCCGGGGTCGGTTCGAGCCGTGAATCCACCGGCAGGGCAGGGTCGTCAATTCCGATCAGTGCTCGCAAGTAGGCCGCTGATACGTGGCCGCCGTCGCCGGGGCGGAACGGATGAAACGAGACGTGCCCATCGGTCGCCGCCGCCAATCGCGCGCGAAAACGCCGGTCGTCCGAGGCGAAGAACGAGTAGATGCGATCGAAATCCGCGAAGAATCGGCGCGCGTTGCCCGAAGTGTCATCGGCGAACAACGCGCCGACCTCGCGAGCGTCTATCGAATGGCCGCGTGCGACGACGGTTCTTCCGGCTGCGAGGCGGGCTAGTTCCAAGCGCGCCATCAGCTCGACCGACGCGCCCGGATGGCGCCGCGAGATCGCCCCAAGCGCTGGCATCAAGCAGATGAGATCGCCGAGCGCGCCCGGAAAAATGACCAGCACGCGACGGATCGATCGGCTGGCCTTTTTCTCCGGCGTCATCGGCGAAAATGTATCACGTTAATTGAATGCGGAACCCACCGTGGGTTCCGCACCTCCTTGGGCAGGGGTGACCCCTGGCAGGGCTGAGCCCTGCACTCACCGTTAAGGCCGCGTTCCGTTGTCGCGCGCGGCCCTGCCAACGGGCAGGGGCTGAGCCCGGCAGCCAATGCCAAGCAGATCGGCGCCGGCGCTCGCGATGCCGAGGGTGTGCGCCTGGGTATCTGAGGCAAGAGCTCCGGTACGCAGGAACTTAGTTCACCACGTTGACGGGATGGCCGTCTAGAAATGCTTGCACATTGGCGATCGCGGTATCGAGCAGCCGCGTCCGCGCTTCCTTCGACGCCCACGCGATGTGCGGTGTCACGATGCAATTCTTCGCACTTAAAAGCGGATTGTCGGCGGAAGGCGGCTCGCGCGAAAGCACGTCAACCGCGGCGCCCGCCAAACGCCCCTTGTTGAGCGCGTCAGCCAGGTCCTGCTCGATGACTAGCGAGCCACGCGACGTGTTGATGAGAAAGGCGCCGGGTTTCATCATCGCCAGGGATTCAGCATTGATAATTCCCTGGGTTTGTGGAAGCAGCGGGCAGTGCAGGCTCACGACATCGGCTTCCCGCAGCAGTTCATCGACTTCGCACCACCGAAAGCGGGGCCAGCCGGGAACCGGCCTTCTGGCCGTACCGGCAGCAATCACCCGCATTTCGAATGCCATGGCGATTTCGGCCACTCGCCGGCCAATCCGACCGAGACCTATTATCCCGATCGTCTTGCCCGCCAGCTCGACCAGCGGCGTTTTCCAGAAGCTGAAATCCTTTGATCGCGACCATTCTCGCGCGCGAGTCGCCTCGCCGTGAAGGCCCACGTGATGGCACAGCTCGAGAAGCAGCGCAAAGGTGAACTGCGCCACCGAGGCCGCAGCATAGGCCGGGATATTGGTGACGGAGATCTTGAGCTCGCGTGCCGCTTGCACGTCGACTACGTCGTACCCGGTGGCCAGCACACCGATATAACGGGTACTTTTGAGCTGCCGGATGATTTGCGCAGACAGCCGGGTCTTGTTGGTCAGCACGATTTCGGCCTCGTGCGCGCGCGCTACAATCTGATCGTCTGCGGTATGGTCAAAGACTTGCAGCTCGCCAATCGCGCTGAGTGCGTTCCAGCTCAAGTCACCCGGATTCAACGCGCGACCGTCGAGAACAACTATCTTCTTGACGGTCACTTCTCTCTCAATAACCGCTGAGGACGGCGACGCGCTCGCGATGGTAGGCGGGCGAGCCGAAGCACGACTCGTTGAAGCGCGCGCGTTTGAACCACAGATGCATATCGTGCTCCCAGGTGAAACCGATTCCACCGTGCATCAGAACCGCGCGGTCGGTGCCGCGGCTGTAGATATCGCACAGCCGTGCTTTCGCCATCGCAGCCGTGCGCGATGCGTCCGGCGCGCCGGTGTCCTGAGCGTAGGCGGCGTACCAGAGCATCGCGCGCGCGGGTTCGATCTCAGCGACGATTTCGGCCGCCAAGTGCTTGAGCGCCTGGAACGATCCGATCGGCTTGCCGAACTGCTCGCGGACTTTTGAGTATTCCACCGCCATCTCGAGCGCGCGCTCGGTACCGCCGAGCGAGTCGGCAGCGACGGCAACCGCGGCAACGTCGATCAGTTTCGCGAAGAGATCGGTTCCGCCGCCAAGCCGCTCGGCGGGAGCGCCCTTGAGCTCGACGCTCGAGACCCGCCGCGTGAGATCGAGATCCTTGAGCAAGCGGGTCGTCACGCCCGGCGCTTTGGTATCGACGACGAACAGAAAAATTTCACCAGCATCATTTTTGGCGGCGACCACGATGAAGTCGGCGACGTTGGCATACGGCACGAACATCTTGGCGCCGTTGAGACGCCATCGGGCGCCGTCTTTCGCCGCGACTGTGGCAATGTCAATCGGATCGATGCTGGCGGCGCGCTCGACGACCGCGACCGTGCCGATTGCTTTGCCCTCGGCGAGCGCGGTGAGCCATTTCGAGTTGAGCTGTTCGGAGCCGCCGAGTTTGAGCGCACTGGCCGCAAGCACTGACGAGAACAGGAACGGCCCCGGCATTGCAGCGTAGCCGCCCTCTTCGAGAACCATCGCCATGTCGAGCATCCCGAGTCCGGCGCCGCCGAATTTCTCGGGAACGACGAGTCCGCTCCATCCGAGCTTCGCGATCTCCGCGTAGAGTTCGCGCGGATAGCCGTCATCGGTGGCCATTGTTTTTCGCACGAATGCGCCAGCGCATTCACCGCTGAGAAACGCGCGCGCGCTTTCCTTGAGCTGCTGTTGTTCTTCGCTGAGTCCGAAATCCATGATTGTACCTTCGCTCTCTCCTGGTTGGCTCAGCGCGACTTGGGCATCTTGAGGCCGCGTTCCGCGATGATGTTTTTCTGGATGTGCGACGTGCCGCCGCCGATCACCAGTCCGAGCGAGAACATCCACTCGTACGGCCAGTAGCCGCGATCGAGTGCGGCTTGGTCGTCGCGCGCGAGCATCGAGTAATCGCCCATCGCCTCCATCGCGGCGGTGGCGAGGTCGTGATTCAACTCGGTGCCGACCAGCTTGTTGATCATTGCCTCGACGCCCGGATTCTTGCCGCGAATCTGGTCGGTCAGTTGGCGCAGCGCGTGATAGCGCATCGCCTCGACGCGGATCTCCAGCTCCACGAGCCGTTGGCGGAAGACGGGATCCTGGCTGAGCGGACGGCCGCCGCGCTTGATCGATTTGGCCAGTGCGAGCAGGCGATTGAAACGCTGCTCGCTGCCGCTGGCGGAGCCGAGCATGTTGCGCTCGTGAAAGAGCGTGGCGTTGGCGACAATCCATCCTTCGTTGAGCTTGGCGACCAGATTTTTGCGCGGCACGCGGACGTTGTCGAAGAACACTTCGTTGAAGCCGCGATCGCCGGTCATCTGAACCAGGGGACGCACGGTGATCCCCGGGGTGTGCATGTCGATAAGCATGTACGAAATGCCGCGATGCTTGGGCGCTTCGGGGTCGGTGCGCACCAGGCAGAACATCATGTCGGCGTATTGCGCGCCGGAGGTCCAGACTTTCTGGCCGTTGACGACGAACTCATCGCCGACGATTTCCGCGCGCGTCTTCAGCGCGGCGAGATCGGAACCCGCACCGGGTTCGGAGTAACCCTGGCACCAGATTTCCTCGGCGGTGAGAATCTTCGGCAGGTAGCGCTGCTTCTGTTCCTCGCTGCCCCACGAGATCAGCGTCGGCCCGAGCATCGAGAGTCCCAATTGGCCGACGAGATACGGCGCCTTCGCCCGCACCATCTCGTCGTTGACGATCGATTGCCGCACGGGATCCAACGCCTGCCCGCCGTATTCCCTGGGCCACGCGAGCGCGACGTAGCCGGCCTCGTACAGTCGGCGCTGCCAGGCCTTGGCCTTGGCGAACCAGGCCTTGTCGTCGCGGCCCTCGCTGTCGGCCGACAGGCCGCTGGTGGGCATGTTCTCGGTGAACCAGCTGCGGACCTTTAGCCGAAATGCTTCTTCTTCGGAGGTGAATTGAAGATCCATGTGCGAGACACTCCTGCGGTCGTGATTGCGCTCCGGCTCGGGCGTACCGCGGCTTGCCGCCCAGCATAGTCAATACCACGGCGCCGCGAAAAGGCAGCGGTGACCCCTGCACCCAGTGTTAAGAGAGAGCGAGCGAAGTTTACCCCAAGCCCTTCGACTTCGCTCAGAATAAACTCCGGCGCAGGGTCCTCTTGAGCAGTTCGTGCGGGAGCGATTGCCCGCTCAGATCGGCGTTGTTAGAGTTTTCCTGAAACCGATCACAATCCAGTTTTGTCGATAGACCGGGGTTCATGA
>CAWFAJ010000023.1:0-238126 GCA_963813785.1 uncultured delta proteobacterium
TCACTGCCGGGATAGCGCGCCGCCAGCCGTCGATATTGCCCGCGGGCGGAATCAAGCCGGCGCTGTTCTTCGAAGATTCTGCCGACACGCAGCATCGCACCGGGCGCGAGCGCGCTGGCCGGAAAATTCGCGGCGAGCCGGTTCAGCGTCGCCCGTGCGAGGTCGTATTGATCGTCGTGCCAGTAGATAAGCGCCATCGCTTCAAGCGCGGCCGGCGCGTCCGGTCCGCGGGGCGCAATCCGCAGATAGTCGAGGATCGCGCGCCTGGCGCGGTCGGGTTCCGCTTTCAGCGCTCGCGCGGTCACCCACAGCAGTTGCGCGCGAACCGATTGCTCCGTCGCCATCGCCAGCCCCGCGCTCGCCTGCTCCTCGGCCGCGGACAAATCGCCCTCGCGCAGCAGTCAACTCGGATTCGTCGCGATGATAAGCGAGCGAGCGCGTGTCGGCCAGCTCGGGATTCGACGCCAGGAGCGAATGAGCGATCGTGCGCGCTTCGGCGTCCGAGTCGGAGCGCGGATACTTGTCTCGCAGTTCCATCGCATCCGCATAGGCTGACTTTGGATTCCCGAGCGCGATGAGCGCCCGCGCTTCGGTGATACGCGCGCGCTGCTCGATCGACGCTTCGGGCGTCCGCGCGATCAGCCGCGACGCCACCGCAGAGGCCTCGGCGACGCGGCCGAGCTTCAGCAGATTGTCCGCCAGGATCATCTCGCTGCGATCGATCATCACGCTGTCCGGATACGACCTGGCGAGCCGATCGAGAGTGTCTGCCGAGGCGTTCAGATCGGCCTGGTCGCGCTCGGCAAGCGCAAGGTAGAAGAGCGCATAGTCGCCGAGTGCGGGAAAATTGTCGGCAGCGAACTTGAGACGATCTATCGCGCGTGCATTGTCGTGGCTCTGATACGCGCGATAACCGTCGAGGAACGCCGCCTGTGCGTCGGACGGTGGCTGGCTGGGCGCAGCTATAGGAGGGGCAAGTGACGGTGACGGCGTGGTTTCGGCCGGCGCCGCGGCTTGCGAGGACGCGGCCGCGGAATCGGCGCGCGCGGGCGCCGACGCGCATCCGGCCAGCAGCAGCCCGGCTAGAATCATCAGCGCGCCATCGCGCCGCCATTTCGCTATCATCTAATCTTGGTTAGCGCATGCTGGAAGCGTCTTCAATCAAAGTGATTCTTGCCTCGGCGTCGCCGCGGCGTCGCCAATTGTTGGCGGCGGCGGGAATTTCGTTCGAGGTGATCGAAAGTTTCGTGCCGGAGCAGCCCGAACCGGGCGAGCAGGCGCGCGACTACGCGCTCAGGATGGCGCGGGAAAAGGCCGGCGCGGTTTCATCGCGGTTCCCCGATGCGATCGTGATCGCCGCCGACACCGTCGTGTTGTGCGAGACCCAAATTCTGGAAAAGCCGGCCCATCCCGACGACGCGCGCCGGATGCTCGCGATGCTCTCCGGGCGGGTTCACACGGTCGTGACTGCGTTCGCATTGGCGCGGGACGCAACCATCCTCGAGAGTACCCCGGTTGAGAGCCAGGTCACTTTTCGTAAACTGGCCGACGCCGAAATCAACGATTACATCGCCACCGAAGAACCATTCGACAAGGCCGGGGCTTACGGAATTCAGGGCGTTGGCGGCGGATTTATTTCCCACGTCGAAGGATCGCGCGAGAACGTGATGGGCCTGCCGACCGAGCGCGTCGTCGCGGCGCTCGCGCGATGGGGTGTGAAGCGCGCTTGGCCGGGGTAGCGGGAATGTCGATGGGCAATGAAATTGAACGGCGGCTGGAGATCGTGCAAGCGCGGATCGCCGCGGCTGCCCGCCGCGCCGGCCGCAATCCCGCCTCGATTCGGCTCGTGCTCGCGAGCAAGACGCAGCCAGGCGAGGCGATTCGCGCCGCATCGCGGGCCGGCGCGCGCGATTTCGGCGAGAACTACGTCCAGGAGGCGATTGCGAAGCGCGCGGAACTGGCGGACTTGACCGAAATTCGATGGCATCTGATCGGCCATCTGCAAACCAACAAGGCAAAGGCGGCGGCAAGCGCATTCGCGCTCATCCACAGCGTCGATTCGGTGCGCCTGGCCGAAGCGCTGGGCCGGGCGCAACCGTCGCCGCGCGTCCGCGCGCTCATCGAAGTGAATCTCGGCGGCGAGGCGAGCAAGAGCGGAGTCGCGCCGGACGGAGTCGCCGCGCTGGTGGACGCGGTTCGCGGCAAGATCGAAATCGAGGGCCTGATGACGATTCCGCCGCCCGCCGCCGGCGCCGAGACGACGCGTCCCTACTTCGTGCGGCTGCGCGAGATGCGCGATCGCCTTGCAGTGCAATCGGGCCTTGCGCTAAGCGAACTCTCGATGGGCATGACCGACGACTTCGAAATCGCCATTGAGGAAGGCGCGACGATCGTGCGGATCGGGCGCGCGGTCTTCGGCGAACGCACAGTGTGAAAAGTGAACACGTGAAAGAATGAAAAAACTCGGATTCATCGGCGGCGGTAACATGGCCGAGGCGCTCGCGCACGGCCTTATCGCGCACAAGGTTTTCAAGCCGGGCGAAATTATTGTGTCCGACGTTGCGCCGGAGCGCCGGCGAAAACTCGCACGCGCGCTCAAGGTCGCGACGACAGACGACAATGCCGAGGTCGTGCGCGAGGCCGGGGCCGTTCTGCTGGCAGTCAAGCCGCAGACGATCGACGCGGTGATGGCGGAACTCGCGGCAGAATTGGCAAAAATGGGCGGAAAAGCTGCCGGCAGGGGCAAGCTGTTCATCTCGATTGCCGCCGGCGTGACGATCGCGCGGCTGACGCGCGGGCTCGGCAAGCGCGCGCGAGTGATCCGCGTGATGCCGAATGCGCCCGCGATGGTGGGTCATGGGATGGCGGCGATGGTGCGCGGGCGTGGAGCGTCGGCGGGCGACGAGGCGTTCGCGCTGCGCATCTTCAGGGCGGTAGGCGACGCCGTCGCGCTCAAAGATGAAAAGCTCCTGGACGTGGTCACGGCGCTCTCAGGCAGCGGTCCCGCTTACGTTTATCTGTTCGCCAAGGCGATGGCGGATGCGGCGGTGAGCGAGGGACTCCCGCGCGAACTGGCAATCCGGATGGCGCTGAAGACGATTCGTGGCGCCGAACACCTGATGCGCGAGTCCAAGCGCGAGGTCGCCGATTTGATTGCGGCGGTCGCTTCGCCGGGCGGCACCACCGAGGCCGCGCTGCGCCGGTTCGCCGAGCATGGTTTTTCTGATATCGTGGCCGCCGCATTGCACGCCGCCAGCGATCGCTCACGCGAACTTGGCCGCGGAATCAACTAGCGAGAGCGCCATCGCGTGTACGCCTGGACCAACCTGATTATCTTCATCGCGCAGACCCTCGACAGTTTGCTGACGCTCTATTTGTATGTCGTGATCATTTCCGCGTTGATGACGTGGATCGAGCCAAATCCGTACAATCCGATCGTCCGCTTCATCTATTCGATCACGGAGCCGGTCTTCGAATGGTTCCGCGAGCATGTCCCGGTGGTGTTCGGCGGAATCGATTTTTCACCGCTGATCGTGATCTTCGTCATTCAGCTCATCCAGCGTGTCGTCATTCCCAGCTTGGTGCACGCGCTGATTCCCGCATACGCGTGAACTCGGGCGGCAATCTTCCGGCAGCAGACACGCCTTGGATGCGAGTGGCGGGCGGCCAAGTAACGATCGAAGTCACGGCTCGGCCGGGCGCCTCGCGCCGAGGCGTCATCAGCGTGAGTGGAGAGCGCCTGGTCGTCGGCATCCATTCAGGGCCACAAAAAGGCAAAGCGAACGACGAACTGATCGAGTATCTTGCCGGCGAGCTGCGCGTGCCGCGATCGGCGCTGCTGATCGTTCGCGGGGCAACCTCGCGTCGCAAGACAATCCGAATCGTGACGCACGACCCGGCCAAGGCGGCATCGCGGCTGCGCGAGATTGGCAGGCCAAAGTAGTGTCTGCCAGCGCAAATCAGGCGAATCGAAGGCGAAAGGGCTGCGTTTCGGTTGACTGCGCTATTTTTCGTGGTTACTTAAGGGGGTGTACGGTGAGGGTTTTCGATTAGCAGTCCCGGTTTTGCGATGCCAATTTACGAATACAAGTGCAACAAATGCGGCGTGTTCGAAGCGATGCAGGGGATTAAAGAATCCCCGCTCAAGAAATGTCCTACCTGCAACAGCAAGGTGGAGCGGCAGATGTCGCGTGGTTCGTTCATCCTGAAGGGCAGCGGATGGTACGCGACGGACTACGCCAAGAAGAGCAGCCCGAGCAGCACGGACGCGGATTCAACGGCGTCGACGGCGACAACCGCGACCAACGGTAGTACGGCGTCGTCGAACGATTCGCCGGCGAAGTCGGCGGGCGAGTCGAAGCCGGCGTCTGAGTCCAAATCGGCGTCATCGGAATCGAAGACGTCCTCGCGCTCGAAATCCTCATCCGAAAAATCAGTGTCAGCCAAATCCGCCGACTGAATCGTCTTCCGCACTAAATAATCAAGCGCATCTGGCCGTGGGGTAGCCGACCCTGCGGCTTTTTTGTTTGAATCGGTCGAACGTTATGCGCGCGCTGGTATTCGATCGCAATCTTGAATTTCGCGGCGACTATCCCGATCCCGTTGCGGCGCCGGGTGAGAGTATCGTTGCCGTCGCAGTCGCCGGCATCTGCGGAACCGACCTGGAGATCGCGCGCGGCTACATGCAATATCGCGGAGTGCCGGGTCATGAGTTCGCCGGCCGCGTAGTCGAATCGAAAAACGCCTCGCTCGCCGGACGACGCGTCGTTGGCGAGATCAACGCGGGATGCGGGCGATGCGCGATGTGCGCCAGCGGTCTTGGGCGCCATTGTCCCAATCGCACAGTGCTGGGAATCCTCGGGCGCGACGGCGCCTTTGCAGATTTCCTTCGCCTTCCCGACGCCAACCTGAATCCGATTCCCGATTCGATGCCCGACGAGGTTGCGGTATTCACCGAGCCGGTCGCGGCCGCCTACGAGATCTTCGAGCAGGTCCATCTGGCGCGCAATCAGACGATTGCGGTGATGGGCGACGGCAGGCTCGGCGCGATTGTCGCGTTGGTGCTCAAGGCCGAGAAGTACCAGCCGTTGGTCGCGGGCCATCATCGGGAAAAACTCGCGCGGCTGGCTGACCTCGGACTCGACACCGCCGAGGAATCTTCTGTGCGGGACAAATTCGAGGTTGTGATCGATTGCAGTGGAAGCGGATCCGGTTTTCGGCGCGCAGTCGAACTGGTGCGGCCGCGCGGAAAGATCATACTGAAGAGCACTGCGGCAGCGGCGGCTGAAATTAATCTGGCGCCAGTCGTAGTGAATGAGATCACCGTGATCGGTTCGCGATGCGGCCGCTTTGAGCCTGCGCTCGACGCACTCGCGGCCGGAAAAATCGATCCTCGCCCGCTGATCGATGGGATCTTCGCGCTCGACGAGGGCCTTAAGGGCTTCGAGGCCGCGAAGAATCCGCTCAATTTCAAAATACTGTTGAGAGCGCCGTGAAACGGCGGAGCCCCCGGCCATTGCGTGCCGCGCCAATCGTGGTCGGAGTCGATACGGGCGGCACGTTCACCGATCTGGTCGCGATCGCCGGCGGTGAAATCCGCGTGCACAAAGTGCTCTCGACGCCGGCGGACCCTGCCGACGCTGTCATCCGCGGCCTGCGCGAGATGCTGGCGGGGATCGACACGGCGCCGGAGTCCGTGACCTACAGTTCCACCGTCGCGACCAATGCGCTGCTCGAGAAGAAAGGCGCGCGCGTCGCGCTGCTTACCAACGCGGGATTCGAAGACCTTATCGAGATCGGCCGGCAGAACCGCGACGACCTGTACGCGCTGGCGCCTTCGCGGCCCGAGCCGCTGGTCGGCCGCGCGATGCGCTTCGGCGTGGCCGAGCGCACGCTGTTCGACGGGAGCATCATCAAACCGTTGAGCCGCGCGGAGCTCGCGCGAATACGCCGCCTCGCGCAACGCAGCGGCGCTGACGCATTCGCCATCTGCCTGCTGCACTCGTACGCCAATCCGAAAGGCGAGGAGTCGATCGCCGGCGCGCTGACGCCGCTTGGACGCCCACTTACGCTCTCGCATCGGATTCTCGCCGAGTATCGCGAATATGAGCGCTTCTCGACGGCGGTCGTGAATGCGTACGTCGCGCCGCGGATGTCGTCGCATCTGAAAAACCTGGAGACCCGGCTCGCAGGGGCGCGGCTGCGAGTCATGCAATCCAACGGCAGCGCGATCGGCCCGGAGCTGGCGCGGGCAGAACCGGTGCGAACGATTCTCTCCGGTCCCGCGGCGGGAGTGATTGGAGCGGCAAGCCTGGCGCGCGCATTCGGCACCGATCGGTTCATCACGTTCGACATGGGCGGGACCTCGACGGATGTATCGCTGTTCGATCGCCGCGCTCGAATCCGCACGCTTAGTCATCCCGACGGCTACGCGGTGCGCACGCCGGTCATCGACATTCACACCGTCGGCGCGGGCGGCGGATCGATCGCGCGGATTGACGCAGGCGGTTCGCTCCGAGTCGGGCCGGATAGTGCGGGCGCCGATCCCGGACCCGCGTGCTATGGGCGCGGCGAGTCGTGCACCGTGACCGATGCCGACCTGGCGGCAGGCAGACTGGTCGCGGGGAATTTCCTGGGCGGCCAGATGAAGCTCTATCCGGAGCGGGCCGCGCGCGCGCTGTCGCGGCTTGCGCGAGAGATGAAAACGAATCCGCTTGCGGCGGCGCGCGGGATTATCCGCGTCGTCAACGCGAACATGGAGCGTGCGATTCGCGTGATCACAGTCGAGCGCGGCTACGATCCGCGCGACTTCGCGATCCTCGCGTTCGGCGGCGCCGGCCCGATGCACGCGTGCGAACTGGCGCTCGATTTGGGTATCGGGCGAATCGTGATGCCGCGAAATCCCGGCTTGCTGTGCGCGTGGGGGGCGTCGAGCGCGCCTTTGGGCCGCGAATATTCGCTCACGGTGCGCGAGACGAAACCGAACTATCGAGGCCTGCTGGCGCGCGCCTCGGGGCTGGTCCGCCGCGCACACGCCGAACTCGCGGCTGAAGGAGCGGCCGCGATTCGTCACGAGCTGTGGGCCGACATGCGCTATCGCGGGCAGTCGTACGAACTCGAAATCGCACTCACTCCCCGATTCGTCGCCGACTTTCATTCGACGCATCGCAAAACTTTCGGACATTCCTCCGCAAGCGCCCCCGTCGAAGTGGTGAATATCCGAATCCGCGCGGTCGCGGGGGATTCGGTCGCCAGGCCGAAGCGAATCGCACCGCAGGCCGGGAAGCCGACGCCGGTTTCAAGCGGACGCGCGCTGGTTGGCGGTCGCGAACGTTCGGTGCCGATCTACGAACGAGGCGCATTTGGCGCAGGCGCGCGGGTGCGCGGCCCGATCGTCGTCGTCGAGCTGAGTTCCACCGCGTACGTCGCGCCGGAATTCATTTTGCGGGTGGACGACTTCGGCAATCTGCAGCTGGAGGCGGCGCGATGAAGCTCGATTCGATCCGGCTGGCTGTGATGAACAGCCGTCTTGCGGCGATCGCCGACGAGATGGGCGTTGTGCTCGGGCAGACGGCGTTCTCGCCCAACATCAAGGAGCGGCACGATTTTTCTTGCGCGATTTTCGACGCGCGCGGCGAGCTGGTCGCACAGGCCGCGCACATTCCGGTGCATCTCGGCTCGACGCCGCTCTCGGTGCGCGCGGCAATCGAGAACCTCGCGCTCGAGCGCGGCGACGTCGCCGCGCTGAACGATCCCTTCGCCGGCGGAACGCATCTGCCCGACTTGACTCTGGTCGCGCCGGTGTTTATCGGGGTCGAGCGCCGCCCGTTCGCGTACGCCGCCAACCGCGCGCATCACGCGGATATGGGCGGGATCGCGCCGGGCTCGATGGCGCTGGCGACGGAGATTTACCAGGAAGGTTTCCGATTGCCACCGGTGAAAATTTTGAGCGGCGGCGAGATCGCTCGCGACGTGATGGCGCTGTTTCTCGCCAACACCAGAGTCCGCGAGGAGCGCGAGGGCGATCTGCGCGCGCAGATTGCCGCGTTGTCGGTCGGCGCCGAGCGGCTGCTCGCGATCGTAAAAACGTCGGGACGCAGGACGGTCGAAGCTGCGATGGACGGGCTCAAGGATTACGCCGAGCGCCTGATGATCGCGGCGCTTGCCGAGCTGCGGCCGGGAACCTATCGGGCGGAGGATTTTCTCGACGACGACGGATTCGGCACGGGTCCGATTCCCATTCGCGCCGCAATCAAAATAGGCGGCGGCAAAGCGCTCGTCGATTTCACCGGCTCCGCGCCGCAGGTGCGCGGTTCGGTCAACGCAAATTTCGCGATCACCCTGTCGGCGACTTTCTATGTAATGAAATGCCTCGCAGCCGAGGCCGTGCCCGCCAACGAGGGCCTGATGCGCCCGATCAGGCTCGTCGCGCCGCCAGGCTCTATCGTCAACGCGGTGGCTCCAGCAGCGGTCGCGGGCGGAAACGTCGAGACCTCCCAGCGAATTGTCGACGTTCTGTTTCGTGCGCTTGCCAAGGCGGCGCCCGGCCGTATCCCGGCCGCGAGTTCGGGCTCGATGTCGAATCTCACGGTCGGCGGCTTCGACCGATTTCGCGACCGCCATTTTTCTTACTACGAAACGATCGCCGGCGGCGCGGGCGCCGCAAGCGGCCGGCCCGGCGCCTCCGGCATCCACACTCACATGACCAACACCCTCAACACGCCGATCGAGGCGCTCGAGGCCTACTACCCGATGCGGATCACCGAGTATCGAATCCGGCGTGGCTCCGGCGGCCGTGGCCGCGCGCGTGGCGGCGACGGACTGATTCGTGAACTCGAGTGCCTGGTCGATTCGAACGCAAGCCTGCTCACCGAACGGCGGACAATCGCGCCATACGGACTCGCCGGCGGATCTCCGGGCGCGACCGGGATGAACATTCTGGTGCGCGGCACGCGGCGAACCAGGTTGCCCGGCAAAACCAATCTCGACCTCAAGGCCGGCGAGCGCATTCGAATCGAGACACCCGGCGGCGGCGGCTTCGGCCGTCGCTAAACGCGGAAGTGGCGCGTCGGCGAGTGGCTCGCTAGCTTGATCACGATGGCGGAGCAGCAATTCTACGTGGGCATCCATGGCGTTATCGCCAGTCGCGGGCGAATGCTCGTGCTCAAGCGCGCGCCGGTAATGCCGTATCGGCCCGGAAGCTGGGACCTCCCGGGCGGCCATCTTGCGCTCGGCGAAAGTTTCGAGGATTGCCTGTTGCGCGAGGTCAAGGAGGAAACCGGGCTCGATGTCGCGATCGACCGCCTGCTCGGCTTGCATAGCATGGTTTCGGAGCCCTATCTGCAGGCGCTCTACTCGTGTCGGCTGACAGTTTTTCAGAAGGTGCAGCTGCGGCCCGACGAACACATCGAGCATCGATGGGTCGCGCCGGCCGAACTCGCGAGCCTCGAGCTGATTCCTTATCTCGCGGCAATTCTGAAGCGCGGCATGCTGAGTTACGTGAAGTGATCGAGGCGATGCGGCGCTACCGCGCGATCAGGCGGCCGCGCCAGTAACCGAAAAAGTTGGCGCATTCGAGTTCGTGATAAATCGCCCGCTCCCGATCGCCGCGCATCGCGGCGGCTGCCATGCGCACGCCGTTGCGGACCAGCTTGTCGAGGCGATTGTGGTTTTGCAGTCCCGCAAACGCGGTGCCCATGCCGAAGGCGAAGCTCTTGCGCCGCAGGTACGCGCGCGTCATCCGCTCGGGCGCAATCAGATGATGCACGATCGCGCGCGGTGCAAAACCCATCGCGCCGCCGCGCGCCAATATCCGCGCGAACAGTTCGGTGTCCTCGCCTGAGATTGGACTGCCGCCGACGACGCCCAGGTCCTCGCGAAATTTCCCGAAACGCGCGAATGCAGAGCGCTTGAATCCGACATTGGCGCTGAAATAATTATCCAACCGCTCGGCAGATGACGTTGGCGCCGACTCGATCTGACGCCGGTCGTGAACCGCGAGCTTGACCCAAAGGCTCGGCCCAAGCCACTTGGGCGGTGGCGACGACCATCGCGGGATAACCATACCGCACGCGGCGTCCAGCTCGCGCCGGCGCATGTCATCGAGCAGTTCGGCGGCCCAATCGCGCTCGGCCAGTGCGTCGTCGTCTATGAAGAAGATGAAGTCCGACGCGGTTTCGTCCACCGCACGATTTCGCGCAAAGCTCGAACCCAGGCGCGGTTCGAACACGCGCCGCATCGCAAGCGCCGCGCCACGCGCGCAGCCGTCAATTACCGCTGCGGTGTCGTCAGTCGAACCGTTGTCGACGACCAGGCAGTCGGCCTCGACACCCGCCGGTATCGCGAGCGACGCGATACTCGCCAACGTCTCGCGCACCAGCGCCGCGCGATTATGCGTGGGAATCGCAATTGTGAGTTTGACTGTCAATGCGGTCGTGCGCGCGGGCTAAGCTAATCCGTCGCCGCTTCATGCCGCGTTCCGTCTCTATAATAGCCCAACCGCCCCTCGCACCGGATAACCCGGCGCCGATGCGTACTTCGTTGAAGCCGCAGGTGGGGCCCCGCGTCAGTTCTTCGCCGGCGGTGGCGCCGCGGCGGGCGCGGAAGCTGCTGAAGCAGCCGCCGCGGGCGATGCTCCCGGCGAGGGCGACGGCGCCGGCGCCGCGGGCTTGGGCAGCGGCGCTCCCGATTGCGTGAAGACGATCGAAGTGACCGTCAAATCGGGCGTCGCCTTTTGCTGGATCTCGGGCGGGGCTGTCAGGCGGAAACCGAAGCTGCGCGTCTCGCCCGGCACGAACGGCAGCACCGGACGCCCGAAGTTGGTGAACTCCAGCGGCGTCGCGACCGGGGTGTGAACCTCGCTGAAGACTTCCTTTTTGGTTTTCCCTTTGCCCTCGGAATACGTGACCGTGAACTGAATCTCGTCGATAGCTTTGTCGCCGCTGTTGGTCATCTTGCCGAAAATTCCCGGCACCCGCGATGCCGCCATCTTCATGTCCACGTCGCTCAGCACGATTTTCGGTATATACGCCTGCGCCTCGGGGAGCTGCTTCTGCGCGTTCTGGATATCCGCCAACTCGCGCCCGTACTGGAACTTGAGGCCCGCGTTGCCGGTCGCCTGCTCTTTGTCCAGTTCGTCGAGGATTTTCTGATACGCGGCCGCCGCCTTGTCGTAGTCGTGCTTGTGGTAGAGATCGACGGCGTCCTTGTGTTCCTTGATGATATTTTCCTTGAACGGGAAATCGACGAACAGCCGCCATTCGCCGCCCTGATTCACCATCACCATATTGTCGTCGTAGCTGACCTTGGGGTACGTATTTTCGCTCAAGTTCTTTTGCGCGATCGAGTCGGGGGTCTGATCTCCGCTAAGTGAAGCATCCACCGTCCGCTCCCAGAGCGCGAGATCGGGCTGCGTCACGTTTACCGTGACTACTGCCTTGTCGCCGTCGGTCTTCGAGTCGCCAACCTTGTAATCATAAGTGCGCAGCACGCCCTTGAACCAATCCTTGCTCACGTCAGGGGCCATCGGGATTTCGCCGAGGAACTGATCCATCGTGCGATCGACCTGGTCCTGATGCGACAGCGCCTGGTAGCAGGTCGGGTAATTGTAAAGTTTCAGGTTGCTCAGATAGCTTTCCGCCGCGCGCTGGGGCGTATGCCCCTGGCATCCCGCCACCAGCAACGCACAAACCACGGCAGCCGCAAGCATCGCACCCTTGGCCTGAATTCTGCTCATTGTCATCGTCGAAATTCCTCTTTACGCGAGCCGCAAACGGTTCGATTCTAATGTCGCTTCCACCAAAAAAGAAGCGCGGCTCATGGGCAATTTTCACCCGCTGGCCGCCGCCTTGGGGGGCAACAGTCTTGCTTATCAGAAAAAAGGCGCGCTATGCGAACGGCCGCGGGTCCGGCATTCACGGCCCGGTTGGCATTTGCTTGAGTTCAACGAGGTTGCCCTCGGCGTGATTCTGATCGCGCGCATCGCAGAGCGACGAAAAACGAAAAACGTGATCGAGTTCCGCGCCCTTGAATGGAATTTCCATATCGATTCTCCCGGACTATACCGCGCCGATCACGCTGGCGATCAATGCGGCGTTTCTGGCGCTCTGGCCGCAGCCGCTTGCGCGGCCCGCGGCGGAAACCAAAAACGCTCGACTTCGGTGGCGCGGATCGCATCGTCGATCATCCGCGGGATATCGAATCGCGATTCCGCCGCCTCGACTTCCTCGATTCGCGCCCGCGTCTCGGGATGCGCCGGCACAAACAGCGTGCAGCAGTCCTGGTCGGGCAATATCGACGTCTCGAAGCTGCGCAGCCGGCGCGCCTGATCGATGATCTCGTTCTTATCCATCCCGACCAGCGGCCGCATCACCGGAAACGCCGCCGCCTTCTCGATCACCGCCATGTTTTCCAGCGTCTGCGAGGCGACTTGCCCCAGGCTTTCGCCCGTTACCAGCACCGTCGCGCCTGAGCGCTCCGCAAGCGCGCTCGCGATTCGCAGCATGAAGCGCCGGTACAGCACCACGCGCAGCGGGCGCAGAGTGCTCGCCACGATCTCGCGCTGCAAGTTTCCAAACGGCACCAGCATCAACGTCGATCGCGTCTGCCATCGCGTCAGATGAGCCGCAAGCTCCGCCGCCTTCTCCCGGCTCGCCGCCGAAACGATCGGATACGCATGAAAATGCACGAAGTCCAGCCTAAGCCCGCGCCTCATCATTCGATGCGCCGCGACCGGCGAATCGATCCCGCCCGACAGCAGCGCCAATCCACGCCCCGTCACGCCTACCGGAAGTCCACCCGCACCCGGCATCTTGCCCGCCGACACGTACGCGGCGTCGTTCATTATCTCGATCGATATCGTGAGTTCGGGCGCGCGCAGGTCCACTTCGAAGCCGAGCGCCTCCTGCACCTCACCGCCAACCGCGCGATCTATTTCCACCGAATTCATCGCGAACCGCTTGTCCTCGCGCTTGGTCCGCACCGCAAATGTCCTCGCATTGCTTCCGGTCGCAAGCTTGATCGCTTCGCGCGCGATCGATTCGATGTCGCGTGCGGTTGCATGGCTGAGCGAGAAGTTCTGCAGCCCGAAAATCAACGCCGCGCGCTCGGCTGCGGTTTCGTCGCTAAGCTCCTCGGGCATTTGCACCATCAAGCGCGGCCCGACGCTGCGGATATTGCCGAGCCGGTAGTCGCGGAATGTATCGCGGAGATTCTGCTTGACCTGGTCCACGAATCGCCACTGATTGCGCCCTTTGAGCGCGATCTCGTGGTACCTGCCAATCAAATATCGCATGTTATGAAGCCGCTCGCGTGCAGCCGCGGGACTTGAGGTTAGCCCACGCACGGGCAGCATTGAAAACCGGCCGCGCGCTTGCAAGATGGGCGCGGCGCGCGTTTATCTGTAGCAATGAGCGACGCCACTGCATTCGCCCGCCAGGTCGAGATCATCCGACGCAAGCTCTCCACCGTCACTCCCGCCCCGCGCCAGGCGCTGGCGAACAAGTCCAACGCCGCCGCGGTGCTGATGCCGCTGTTCGAGCGCGCCGGCGGCCTTCACGTCGTCTATATCCGCCGCTCTGATCATGTCGCCAGCCATCGCGGCCAGGTCGCGTTTCCCGGCGGACGCGTCGATCCCGTGGATGCGACCCTGCTCGACGCCGCTCTGCGCGAGGCGCACGAAGAAGTCGGCATCCATCCTTCGACCGTAGATGTGGTTGGCGCTTTTCCCACCATGCAAACGACGACCAGCGGAATTGTCGTCGCCCCATTCGTCGGTGTGATTCCGTCCGACGCGCCGCTCAAGCCTCAAATCTCCGAAGTCGCCGAAATCTTCGACGTGCCGCTTACCGCGCTGCGCGATCCTGAGTTCCGCGGCGACTATGAATGGAACAGCGGCGGCCCGGCCGGTCGTTCCTCGAAATTTCCGGCGATTCTCTACGGCGGCCAGGTAATCTGGGGCCTCACCCTGCGCATCACGCTGAACCTGATCGAGCTGCTTGAGACGGCTCCCATTTCTTCCCATTTGTAATTGCACTGTTAATGCAATAAGTTAGCCGCCGATGACACAATTTGCCATCCTCGACGGACGCCTTGCCCGCTCAGCTCGCACTCGCCGCGCGGTGGTCGACGCCCTGCTCGATCTCCTCGCCGAGGGCGACCTGAGGCCCACCGCGGCGCGAATCGCCGACCGCGCGGGCGTCTCACTTCGGCTCGTGTTCCATCATTTCGACGACCTCGAAGAGATCTACAGCGAGCTCGCCGACCGCCAGGCCGAGCGCGTCAAGCCGCTCACCGTGCCGATTGCGGTCTCGATTCCGCTGGCGCGCCGTATCGAGGAATTCTCCGCGCAGCGCGGACGCCTGCTCGAGACGTTGTCGCCCGCGCGCCGCGCGGCGGTCCTGATGGAACCGTTTCGCCCGGCGCTGGCCAGGCGCCTCAAGCATGCGCGCGATCTGACGCGAGCCGCCACGCTTGCCGCGTTCGCGCCCGAACTGTCGAAACTCGACGTCGATAGAAGGCGTGCGACGATCGCCGCACTCGACGTTGCTACTTGCTGGGTCGCGTGGGAGCAGATGCGCCGGCATCAGGGACTTTCCGAAACCGAGGCGCGAGGCGTGATGGCGACGACCATCCGCGCGCTGCTGACAACGAAAAAGTGAAATCTCCGAACGGGAGGCGAAGCCAATGGGACGCAACATCCTTTTCATCACCACCGATCAGCAGCGCTACGACGCGCTGGGATGCAACGGCGGCACGATCGCGAAGACGCCGGTCGCCGACCGGCTCGCCAATAGCGGAATCAACTATCGGCGCGCGCACAATCAGAATGTCGTCTGCATGCCGGCCCGCTCCACCATGATTACCGGCCAATACGTGCGCACCCACGGCGTGGTCGCCAACGGCGTTGCGCTTCCGCCCGATTCGCCGAGCGTCGCAGCTTATCTTCATGAGAAGGCCGGTTACCACACCGCGCTGCTGGGCAAGGCGCATTTCGAGCCCGCTTTCGATTTGCAGGGGCGATGGTTCGAGAACCAGATGGCGCGCCAGAATTCAACCGGCCCGTATCGCGGCTTCGATCGGATGGAGCTGGCGATGCATTCGCCGATCGGCGGATGGCATTATTCGCTGTGGTTGCAGAAAAACTATCCCGACGAGATAAGCGGCTTCGCGCCGCTGCTCACCGCGCTGCCCGGCGGCGACACCGGCGCGCCCGAAGTGAAGTACAATCCGATTCCGCGCGAGCATTACCACACCGACTGGGTGGCGGCGCGCACGATCGCATACCTCGATTCGCTCGATCCCGGCGACAACTGGTTCGTGTGGATGAGTTTCCCCGATCCCCATCATCCATGGGATCCGCCGCAGGACCAGGCGCGGCGAATCAATTGGCGCGATCTCGATCTGCCCGCCGGCTATCCCGGCTCGCGCGAGAAGATTGAAAAAATACTGGCCGGCAAGCCGCGCCATTGGCTCGATTGGTACCAGGGCCGCTTCGGCAACTTCGAGGGCGGCCCCGCCAGCTTCGTCCCGTGCAATCTCACCGAGGATCAGCTTCGCGAAGTCAACGCGATGATCCACGTCGAAAACGAATTGATCGACCAGGCGTGCGGCCGCGTGCTCGCGCGAATCGCCGAGCGAGGATGGGAAGCGCGCACCGACGTATTCTTCACCACCGACCACGGCGAGCTACAAGGCGACTTCGGCTTGCTCTACAAGGGCCCGTATCACGTTGACGCCTTGATGCGGCTGCCGATGATCTGGCGTCCGGCGCCGTCAGCCAAAATCACGCACAATGAAATCGCGGAGCCGGTCGGGCAACTCGATCTCGCGCCGACGTTCTGCCAAATCGCGGGCGTCCCGGTTCCCGATTGGATGCAGGGCAAGCCGCTGCCCATCGCGCCGGGCTCGGGCCGCGAGCGCGTGATCACCGAATGGGACAGCCAGTTCGCCGCGATCGGGATGCATCTGCGCACTATCTATCGCGACGGATACACGCTCACGGTTTACGAGAAATCGACTCGCGACTATGGATTCGACATCGCCAATATCCCCGCGTTTCTGGCGCCGCGCCGCCCGATTGCCGATATCCGCTACGACGGCACCGAGGGCGAGCTTTACAATCTGCGCGAAGATCCGATGCAATGGCGCAATCTGTGGAGCGATCCGGCATGCGCGAAGCTGAAGTCCGATCTGCGCGCCGACCTGTACGACAATCTTCCTCCCGAGCGCAATCCCAAGCTGCCCGTGGACGCACCCGCTTAGGCAGGGGTGGGGATCACTTTATTGAATGTGAAACCCTGCGCGGGTTTCACCCTTCCGCGGCAGGGCTGAGCCCTGCACCCAATGAAAAAGTAACGAATCGAAAAATCCGCGCGGCGCGTCTTTTCCTCTCGGGCGTAATACTGGCCAGCCGTGCCAACGGGCAGGCGTGCGGCCCTTGCACCCAGTGACAAGAGAAGATGCGGCCTACGCCCTGTTAGAAGGGGTTAGTGGGAAAGAGGCTGCTGCTCGTTATGATCACGGGACGTGTCACAGACATACGGAGGCTGGCCGAGGTGCGCTCTCGATAGTCAACGTTACGGCGACTGAGCTAAGAACAAATCGGAGCATTAGAGATGACACCATTGAAACTGGTGGGCGGCTTCGGCTCGCCCTACTCGCGCAAAATGCGCGCCGTGATGCGTTTTCGGCGAATCCCATTCATCTGGATAATGCGCGGCTCGGCGGAGGACGTCGATATTCCTTCGGTCCCGGTCGCGCTGATCCCGGTGATTGTTTTCCCTGGTGAGGGGGCCGGCGAGGCGATGATCGACTCGACGTTTCAGATCAGGCGGCTCGAAAAGCTGTTCCCATCGCGTTCAATTATACCGCCCGATCCCGCGCTGGCATTTTTGGACGCGCTACTCGGGGACTACGCCGACGAATGGCTCACCAAGCCGATGTTCCATTATCGATGGAAATACGCGGCCGATATCGACAAGGCGTCGCACGTGCTCGCGCTCGACCGCGATCCCTGCATGAGCCGCGAGCGGCTGGCCAAGGCGTCGCGTTTTTTTGCCGATCGTCAGATCGAACGGCTGCGCGTGGTCGGCTCGAACGACGTGACGACGCCCGTTATCGAGGCGAGCTACCGCCGCCTGCTCGGGCTGCTCGATTCGCACCTGGTGGCGGGAAATCGATTCCTCATGGGCGCGCGGCCGGGCGCCAGCGACTTCGGTTTCTTCGGCCAGTTGAGCCAGCTTGCGCACTTCGATCCCACGCCCGCGGCAATTGCGGCCGCCGAGACTCCGCGCGTGGTTTCATGGGTCTCGCAGCTCGACGACCTCTCGTCGCTCGATGTCGAAGACGCCCGATGGCTCACGCGCGAGGCTGCGGTCGCCGCGATCCGCCCGTTTTTGATCGAGATAGGCCGCGTCTATGCCCCGTTTCTACTCGCCAACGCCCGTGCGCTTGCGTCACGCGCAAGTGAAGTGCGATGCGAGATCGACGGGCGCGCGTGGGTGCAGCAGCCCTTCCCGTATCAAGGCAAATGCCTCAAGTGGTTGCGCGAAGCTCGCCAGGCGCTCATCGCCGCCGATCGCGAATTCGTGGACGCCGCGCTGGAAGCCACCGGCGCTGATACAATCTTCAGCGCAGCTGTCTGAGCGCTCCTCCCGCACCCGCTATACAAGCTGACGGGTCGGACGCGCCGCGAGGAATGACGTGACGCTCGAATCGAAATCGCTCGAAGCATCAAATCGCGCGGCGCGCACAATCACCTGGACGATCCTCGGCGTCAATGCCATCCTGCTGATTATCTCCATCCCCGACTACCGCGTGAGCATCGACTCCGGCTACCACATCTCGCTGGCGCGATGGTACGCGGCGCACGGCAGCGCATGGTGGGACCATATCAATGTGGATTTAGCGGCTATCACCTATGCACAAGTTGGGCGCACGCGGCTCATAGCTTGGTGAAGCCGTCTACGCTCCACTGTTCCGCGCCGACTCCATTATGGACAAAGAACAGCCCGTCCGGATCGTATTTTCTTTTGATTTCAGCGAGACGAGGATAGTTGCTCCCCCAGTACGCCTGCTGCCATCCGTGCTCGAAGTAATTGCTCTCACTTACATACGCTCCCGGGTCAGGCACGAGGGCACGAAGTTGACGCATGCATCGGCCGATATTCTCCGCAGCAGTGCGTCCTTTCACCACCGATGGCTCATGCCCGGGAATTCCCGGATATGCGGGTTGCTGGCCGCCAGCCACGATCGCCAGAGCGAAGGCGGTCAGCACGGCTGGGTTGGTTGCGGTATTTCTCGCCGCTGCGACCGCGTCGGGTGGCGCTCCCGCCAATCCCTTGTTGAAATGCAGTTCGAAATATGAATAGCGGGAGCTTGCAAACAACGCGTCGGCGAGACGCTCCTGCGCATCATTCTCGAGCATCGATGCAGGCAACCACAACGACTCGTAGCCCCAGATGAACCATCCGACTTGTCCCGCGTCTCCCACCCACCACAAGTCGCTGGGTGGCGCGTCTGGCCGTCGGTCGCGGCGGAAAGCAGGCTGCCAGGGCAAGTAGCTTAGGGTGCGGTCAAGCAATCCGATCAAGGGATTGCCATTTGGATTGGGGAAAACGAATTCCGGCCAATGCTTTTTCCACGATTGCAGGTCCCACATGCCTTGCGCCGGAAAGGCTATGATAGTTGGTCCCCCTTCAGTCGAATATTCGTGCGGTGAACCCGCCACCCAATCCAGAAACGGCTGCCAGACCTTTTTCGCCTGCTCAGTATCCAGCCCGTGAGAGAGCATGTTGATGTCGAGTGAGTTGTCGGGTTTAAAGTGCGCCTGCTCTCCCCAATGGTCGTTGAAGAGATTCTCATGGTAGAAGCTGACAAACTCGCGGATGAGGCGCCGATAGGCATCATCCGAGGCCGCTTTAACCGTGAAGTTAACGACGCCGAAGTACTCGGGAAGATCGTGAAGCCGCAATGTCAGCTTGCTGATCACGCCGAAGGTGCCGCCTCCACCGCCTTTCAGCGCCCAGAACAGATCAGGGTTAGTGCATGCATTGGCGACGCGAATCTGGCCGTCAGCGGTGACTAACTCGGCTTCCAGCAAACTGCCTGCGGCGAGGCCATAGTGCTTCGAGAAACTTCCAAAGCCACCACTTTGAATCAGACCCGCTACGCCGACTGTCGTGCATCCGCCACCCTGAACATATTTACCACCCTTGGTCGTAACCGCTTCGTACGCGTCGATCCAGATCGTTCCGGCGCCGAGCGTAACCGCCGGTTGCGGTAGTAGGGTCCGCTCGCATCCTTGCGGGACGAATGCCGTATGCATCGCGATGTCGTTCATGTGCCGGGTCCAGATCAGAAGTGAATCAGGCGCATCCGACGTCCCCTGATAGCTGTGGCCGCCGCCCTTTACCACCAGGCGCAGGTTATTTTCGCGGGCAAAATTTACAGCCTCGGCAATGTCGTTGGCATTTCTTGCCGCGACTGCGTAAACGCTTGGTTTGGTAGCCCATGCGTCAACCCATCCCAAGGTCTGAGTGAGTCCGGGCTGATCGCGGATGTAATATGGATTCGTCAGGTTGTCCCAGAGATCCTTGGTTGCGGCGCCCGCCGGATCCGTTTTAAATTCCGAAATAGGGAATTTTACTGGAATTAAATTTCCGCCGACCGCATCATTGAGTCGTTTCCACTGCGCCTCGGATGGCCATGCCGCGTCGGAAGGACGGCGCCGACGGAAATTGGTATCCGCCCACAGGCGGCGCGGCAAAATCGGCAGCAGCGTCGCCGATCCGATTGCTTTCAAGAACGCTCTTCTGTTCATAAATGAGTATGCTCCGCCATGTCATCCGTCCTTGGTCGCCGACCTTTAATGCCGCCGTTTTCCTCGCGCAGCTTCAGCTTGCCGTTTGCGACGCGAAAAAAGGTGTCGCGCTGATCGAGTATCGCGCGGCGCGCGTATCCAAGCGCGGCGGCGCGGATCTCGGCTTGATCATGATTGAGGAGGCGGAATTTCGCTTCGAGGTTTTTCATTTTTTTGTTGCTTCGTTGATCGCGCCCGCCTTGGCGTGAAAAACTTGACACTTCGGGAAGCGCGCGCATAGGCTCTCGACTTCGCACGGAATCCATTTGAGTATTTCACGGGAAACCAATCCGGACGACGCGAAACTGATCGAGGCAGGCTTCGACCCCGCGCTCGCGCCCGCCGATGCGATCGCGAAAATCCGCGAGCTCAAGGGCAACGCCGGAATCGCCGACGGCGCGATCGCGCGCGCGCTCGGCAGGATCGCAGACGCCCGGGCCGCCGCGATGCTGATCGAAATGGAAGCCGGCGCGGCCGGTGCGACCCGGCGCGAAGTCCGCCGCGCGCTGTACAAGCTGAAGCAGCATGGAATCGACGCGCCCGAATCCAGCCCTCACGTGGCCACCATCGCTGGAGCGGCAAGTACCCCGCACGACACCGACCATGAAAAAAGCGCGATGCTCTCGCCGATCGACGCCGAGGGCGCGCGGATCGTCTGGATCGTCAAGCCGCGCGTGCAGGGCGGCGTGATCCGGCTGTGGGCGCTGATTTCCGAGCACGAGGGGCTGGTCGGCGCGCAGAACACGGGGTTGTCGCGACGGGAGCTTAAGTCCGAACGCGAAGCGCTCGAACGGCGCGCGCAGGTCAAGCTGGTTGACGCCGATTGGCGCGTCGCGGACTTTATCGCGTGCGAGGCCTGGCGCAATACGCCCGAGTCGCGGCGCGGTCAGGTCGGAAATTTCCTCACGATCCGCTCCGAGTTGATCGCATCGCCACCGCCAACTGAACTGCTTCATCCGGTCTATGCCGAGCTTGCCGCCGAGGCGGCCGGCGAGCCGTCAGTCGAGCTGCTAAAGGAACCGGAACTGCTCGAATGGCGGTTGCCCGACGCGAAGCTCAAAGCCTACGTCGAGGAGATTGCGAGCGCCGGCGAAAGCGTGATCGTGCTGAATCCGCTCCACAAGCAGGAACGCGTGAATGCGGTGATCGATCGCGCGACTGCGCAACTGCTGACGGGCGACAACGGGCGCGCGGTCCGGCGGCGGCTCGAGGATATCGCGTACTACATGGCGCGGGTAGGACGGCGCGCGCAGGCAGGATGGGCCGCGGCGGCGGCGGCGCGGCTGCGCGACGGAATCGACGTGACGAAGGTGCTTTTCTTTCAGGCGTTCATCCGCACCCAGCTCGGCACGGTGGCGGCGGCCGAGCATCAGAAGGCCGAGCAGGAGCCGCGGCTGATCATGACTCCGGCCGAGGCGATGCGCGCGCGCGAAGCTCAAGAAGCAAGGACCCGCCGCCGCTAGCCGCGCGGCCGAGTCGTCGCGGTCAAGAGCTCCAGACTGCTGGGCGCGTTCGGAGATTTTGGCAGGCGCCAAGTAACTCGTCGGGCTGGCGGATAAACGTCAGCGCGGAGCCGGAGATGTTTCCGATTCGCAGCGATGGGCGCACGCTTATCGCTTCCTCCAGACCGGCGCGCGTTTTTCGAGGAAGGCGCGCGGTCCTTCCTGCGCGTCCTCACTCTTGTAGACCGGCTCAAAGATGCGCTCGGCCTCGTCGAAAGACTCGCTGCGCAGGCGCTCGGCGGCGGCGTACACCATGCGCTTGCCGGCCCGCACCGAAAGCGGCGCGTTGTGCGCGATGCGGATCGCCAGCGCGCGCGCCTCCTCCTGCAGGCGATCGAGCGGTACGACGCGGTTCACCAGGCCGATCTGGTGGGCGCGATGCGCGTCGATCGGCTCGGCGGTGAGCAAGAGCTCGAGCGCCACGCGGGGCGGAATCATCCACGGGAGCGGCGCGGCCCACGGCGCGCCGCGGCTCCACTTGGCCTCGGTGATCGCGAACTTCGCCGTGTCAGCGGCGATGCAGAGATCGCACATCTGCGCCAGGGCGAAGCCGCCGGCGTAGGCCAAGCCGTTCACAGCGGCGATCACGGGCTTGTCGGTCATGAGATTGCGGCCGAGCTGGGGGATGAAATCGAGCGGCGGGACTTCAAGCCGCGTCACCGACATTTCCTTGAGATCGGCGCCAGCGCAGAAGACCTTGTCACCGGTTGCGGTGAGAATCGCGACCAGCGCGTCGTCGTCATCGACGAAGCGGCGAAACGCCGCCCACAAGCCTTCGCGCACCGCGCGGTTGAGCGCATTGCGCGCCTCGGGGCGATCGATCGTGATGGTGCTGATGCGGTCGCGCAGCTCGTATCGGACCGGCTGGTCAGGCATTGCAGGTCTCCTTCTCGATCATTACGGGGCACTCGGGGTCTGTGCTTCGATTACGGCAAGAATCGCGCCCGCTGCCACTTGCGTGCCGACGGTCGCGCGGATCTCGGTCACGGTTCCGGCGTGCGGCGCGCGAATCGGGGTCTCCGTCTTCATCGCCTCGAGCACGAGCAGCAGGTCGCCCCTGGCGACGATTGCGCCGACGGAGACGTAAATCTGTTTGACCACGCCCGGCATCGGCGCGACCAGCGAGCCGGCGGCGAGCTCGAGCTCGGGCTGGGCGAAGCGTGGGAGTTCGCGCAGATCGCTCGCGCCCAGAGCGCTGTCGATGAAGACCCGCTCACCGATCGCATGCACCGCATAGCGACGGCGTATCGCGCTGACCTCGAGATCGACCTCGCCTTCGCCGGATGCGTGTACGCGAACGCCTTCGAGCGCCTCGCCGTTGACCCGGGCGCGCAGACCGTCGCGCCCGAAGCGGTAGCGCACGTCAAGCCGCCCCCAGCTTCCCTCGAAGGCCTGCTCCTGGTCTTGTGAAGGGAGGTTGCGCCAGCCCGACGGGATCGAGGCCATCGAGCCGCCGCGTGCGCGGCGCGCGGCTTGCAACGCAAGCGCCGCAGCAAGCGCGTGGAGGCGCTCGCCGGCGGCGTCGCAGAGGGGGGCGCCGAGGATCTCGGGGGGGTGCCGCTGAAGGAAATGCGTGTCGGTTGCGCCCGCAATGAACTCGGGGTGGCGCAGAATGCGCACGAGGAGATCGCGAATCGTGTGCGGGCCATGAAGGTGCGCGCGCGCGAGTGCGTTGGCCAGCCTGTCCGCCGCCTCCGCGCGCGTCGGCGCCCACGCGATCACCTTGGCGAGCATCGGGTCGTAGTGAACGCTCACCTCCGAGCCGTCCTCGACACCAGAGTCGAGGCGCAGTCCCGATGCCGGCGCGAAGGCGAAGCGGTGGAACACGCCCGTCGATGGCGCGAAGCCGCGCTGCGGGTCCTCGGCATAGAGACGCGCCTCGATAGCGTGGCCGCGAAGCGGCGGGACATCTTCCTGCGCCGGAAGTGCGACGCCGCGCGCCACTTCGATCTGGAGCCGCACGAGGTCGAGCCCGGTCACGCACTCGGTCACGGGATGCTCGACCTGGAGGCGGGTGTTTACTTCCAGGAAAAAGAACTCTCCGGCCGGCGTGAGCAGGAATTCGACGGTTCCGGCGCTGCGGTAGCCAATCGCTTCGCCCGCGGCGACGGCGGCCGCACGGATCGTCTCGCTCAACGCAGGGGTCAGCGCGGGGCACGGCGATTCCTCGATGATCTTCTGGTGTCGCCGCTGGATCGAGCATTCGCGCTCGTAGAGATGGATGACACGACCGTGTGCGTCGCCGAAGATCTGCACCTCGATGTGGCGCGCGGCCTCGAGGTAGCGCTCGAGGTAGAGGGTATCGTCGCCGAACGCCGAAAGCGCCTCGCGGCGGGCCGAGGCGACGGCCTCTGCGAGCTCCGCCGCGCTATGCACCACGCGCATGCCTCTGCCGCCGCCGCCGGCCGAGGCCTTCACGACGACGGGCAGGCCGAGCTCGCCGGCCATCCGCGCAAGCTCTGCCGCCGATGCGCCGTCGCGAAGCTCGAGGCTCGGGAGTTGCGGCACGCCCGCCCGCTGCATGCGCCGCTTCGCCTCGAGCTTCGAGCCCATCGCGGCGACCACCTCGGGCGGAGGTCCCACGAAGGTAAGTCCTGCGTCGCGGCAGGCTGCGGCGAAGGCCTCGTTCTCCGACAGGAAGCCGTAGCCCGGGTGGACCGCATCGGCGCCCGTGCGCCGCGCCGCATCCACAATTGCGTCGATGCGCAGGTATGACTCGGCAGGCGACGCACCGCCGAGCGCGACCGCCTCATCGGCCTCACGCACGAAGGGCGCGTCGCGATCGACCTGCGAGAACACGGCGACGGTGGCGATGCCCATCTCGCGCGCGGTGCGCTGGATGCGCCGCGCGATCTCTCCCCGATTGGCGATCAGCAACTTGCGCATGCCGCGCTCACATCCGGAAGACGCCGAACTCGCGCGCGCCCTTAATTTCGTTGGAGTGCACGGCGCAGAGCGCTATCCCGAGCACGGTGCGGCTGTCGCGCGGGTCGATGATTCCGTCGTCGAAGAGCCGGCCGCTGGTGAAGGGTGCGAGCGACTCGCGCTCGATCTGGTCCTCGACGGCGCGCCGGCGGCGGGCGTCGGCCTCCTCATCGAAGGGTTTTCCCGCCGCGGCCGCCGCCTCGCGCGCCACGATCGAGAGCGTTCCGGCGAGCTGCTCGGGGCCCATCACGGCGGTCTTCGCATTGGGCCAGAGGAAGAGAAATCGCGGCTCGTAGGCACGGCCGGACATGCCGTAGTTGCCGGCGCCGTAGGAGCCGCCGACCTGGAGCGTCAGGTGGGGCACGCCGCTGTTCGAGACGGCGTTGACCATCATCGATCCGTGCTTGATGATGCCGCGCTGCTCGTACTGCCGGCCGACCATGTAGCCGGTGACGTTCTGCACGAACAGGAGCGGCAGATCGATCTTGTTGGCGAGCTGGATGAACTGGGCGGCCTTCTGCGATTCCTCCGAGAAGAGCACGCCCTGGTCGTTGGCGAGGATGCCGAGGTCGTAGCCGTGGATGCGGGCCCATCCGGTCACCAGGTTGGCGCCGTAGAGGGGCTTGAACTCGTCGAACTCCGAGCCGTCGACTACGCGCGAGATCACCTCGCGGATCGGGAACGGCACTTTCATGTCGGCGGACGGGATGCCGAGCAGCTCTTCGGTGTCGTAGCGCGGCTCATGGGGCGGCGCACTGGGGCCGTGGCCGAGCTTGCGCCATGCGAGGCGGGCGACGATGCGCCGGCCAAGCCGGATCGCGTCAGGCTCGTCGAGCGCCATGTAGTCAGCCAGCCCCGACACGGTGGCGTGCATTTCGGCGCCGCCGAGCTCCTCGTCGTTGGCGTCCTCGCCGGTCGCCATCTTGACCAGCGGCGGGCCGCCGAGGAAGACCTTGGCGCGATTGCGGACCATGACCACGTAGTCGGAAAGGCCGGGCAGGTAGGCGCCGCCGGCCGTCGAGTTGCCAAACACGAGCGCGATCGTCGGCACGCGCTGCCCCGAAGAACGCGTCAAGTTGCGGAACATCGCGCCGCCGGGCACGAAGATCTCCGCCTGGCGCGGGAGGTCGGCGCCGCCTGACTCGACCAGGTAAAGGAGCGGGAGCCGGTTTTCGAGCGAGATTTGGTACGCGCGCAACATCTTGGCGAGCGAGTACGGGTTTATCGCGCCGCCGCGCACGGTCGGGTCGTTGGCGAGGATGAGGCATTGCGTTGCGGAGACGACACCGATACCGGTCACGAGCGATGCGCCGACCTCGTACTCGGTCTCGGCCGCCGCGTAGGGCGACAGCTCGAGGAACGGCGAGTCACGGTCAACGAGCAGCTCGATGCGCTCGCGCGGCAAGAGCTTCCCGCGCCGGTGATGGCGCTCGACGTAGCGCTCTCCGCCGCCAAGCAACGCCTGGCGCTGCAACGCCGCGAGGCGGTCGAGCTTTTCGAGCATGGCCCGCCGATTGGCAATAAACGTCTCCGAGCGCGGGTCGATGCGGGTTGGCAAGATCGGCATTGGCTCAGCGCCTCGCGAATTTCCTGACTGAGTGATGCTCACTTAACAGAGAACCGATGGTCGCGGAAGAGTTGGAGTCGATCAACGCGATGCGGCGGCGAAGAACGCCGCGGGTCCTTGCCCAGGAGCGAGTCTCTGGCGAATGATACTCACATTCGAGCCAAGGAGGCCCTATGGCCCGTATTGCCCCCGCTGCAAACCCGTACGAATTGACCGAAGAACAGAGCCGCACGCTGGCGCTGGCCGACGAGTTCGCGCGCAAAGAGCTGGCGCCACTGGCGAAGAAGATGGACGACGACGAGTGGTGGCCGGAAGGACTCTTCCGCCGCATCGGCGCGGCCGGCTATCTCGGCCTGACGATCCCGGAGTCGGAAGGCGGACCCGGACTCGATCTTTTTTCGTCGGCGCTGGTGGGCCAGGGCTTTGCGCGCTGGAACCCGGCGGTCGGGCTCTCGTGGCTTGCCCACGAGAATCTCTGCCTGAACAACGTCCAGCGCAATGCGAGTCCCGAACAAAAAAAACGCTACTTGCCGGGTCTCGCCGACGGCACGCTGGTCGGCGCGCTGGGGCTGACCGAGCCCGGCGCCGGCTCCGACGCACTCGGCGGGATGCGCACGACGGCGCGACGCGACGGGGATCATTACGTGCTGAACGGGCGCAAGCTATTCATCACCAACGGGTCGATCGCCGATGTGCTGCTGGTGTACGCGAAGACCTCGCCGGAGCTTGGCCCCAAGGGCATCAGCGCGTTCCTCGTCGAGAAGAGCGCGCCGGGCTTTTCGGTGGCGCAGAAGCTCATCAAGATGGGATTTCGCGGCAGCCCGACGGCGGAGCTGGTGTTCGACGACTGCCGGGTGCCCGTGGCCAACCGCGTAGGCGAGGAAAACGCCGGGGTAGCGGTGGTCATGAGCGGGCTGGATCTCGAGCGCGCAGTGGGCGCGACCTTGTCGATCGGGATCGCCGAACGCTGCTTGCAGCTTGCGCTCGATTACGCGCGGGAACGCAAACAGTTCGGCCGACCGATCGGCGAGTTCCAGATCATCCAGGCAAAGCTCGCGGACATGTACACTGCGATCGAGTCGATGAGGTTGCTTGCTTACAAGGCGCTGGCGGCCGTGAACGTGCTGGAAATAGGCGGCGGCGGACGCGGCGGTGTCCATAAGCTAACAGCAGCGTCCATTCTCTATTGCGCGGAAGCGACCTCGCGCGTGGCATCCGACGCCGTGCAGATTCACGGCGGCAGCGGCTACATGTGGGAGATGGAGGTGAACCGCCTCTATCGTGCTTGCAAGCTGATGGAGATTGGCGCGGGCACGAGCGAGGTACGGCGCATCATCATCGCCGAGGAGTTGCTGCGCTCGGGCGTCGCGGTGTGAGGCGGAGGCGGAGCCGCCAGCCGCGAGATGCCGGCTTTATCCGCGCGGGCCGTCGAGAGTCAGAACAGCGGGCGTTGGGCGGCGGCGGCGACGGGCGAGAACGAGCGGCGATGAATCGGCGAGGGGCCGAGCCGGGAGAGCAACTGCAAATGCTCGCTGGTGCAATAGCCCTTGTGTTGCGCGAAGCCGTAGCCGGGGTAGCGGGCGTCGAGCGCGACCATCATGCGATCGCGGGTGACTTTGGCGACGATGGAGGCGGCGGCGATGCAGAAACTTTTGCGATCGCCGCCTACGATTCGGGTCTGCGGAAGTTCGAGGCCGGGAATCAGGCGGCCATCGACGAGCACGTGGCCGGGCGCCAGATTCAATGCGGACAGCGCGCGGCGGCTGGCGGACATGGTGGCCCAATAGATATTGAGGCGATCGATTTCGTTGACCTCGGCGATGCCGACGCCGACGGATATGGCGCGGTCGCGGATCGGGGTGAACAATTGCTCGCGCTGTTCGTGGGTCAACTGTTTGGAATCGTGCACGCCGCTGATGAATGTCTCGGGTGCGAAGACCACGGCGGCGGCGACGACGGGACCGGCCATCGGACCGACGCCGGCTTCGTCAACGCCGGCGACGGCGTCGATGCCGAGTTTCCACAGACGGCGTTCGTAGCGCAGGTCGGGCCGCTTGCTCATCGCGATAGTCGATGCTCGTCCGTCACAGTTTGCGTGCCGTGGTTTACGCCATCCGTTTCAGGCGCGCCTTACGAATGGTCTCAGCGGTTTCATCGGGAGCGCCGATGTCGTTGAGACGGATCGCGTAGTCGGCGCTGGCGGCGGACGCGATCGTGACGTCGCCAATTCCGATCATCCGTTGAACTACGCGCTTGCTGACCTCGACCGAGCGGATGTCGGCCAGTTCCATCTCGCGACGGCGTGACGCAAGCAGCCCGCGTTTTTCGATCAAGCGATCGGAAGTAAGACTCCAACTGATGGTCCTGGAGCGAATCATGGTGACGATGAAGGTCAGCACGCCGACGCCGATCACCGCGAAGCCGGCCTGAACCGGTTCGCGCTTGACGTGCAGCTGGTACAGCAAAATGGCGCCGGTCACGATCAGCACTCCACCGAAGAGGAAGCCGTTGGCGTAGTACCATAGCGAGGGACGGAATTGGGCGAGCGCATACTCGCGCACGGCGGCAGGCTTGGGCGCGTACATCCGCGCACCGCATCGCGAACAAAAGGCGGCGCCCTGCTGGGTGTCGTTACCGCACTGGGGACATCTCATCGCGCCGCCTCAAGCCACCGCATCGGGAACAGTATCAGTCGGTGCGATTATGATGATGCGTGGCGCGTCGCGTCAATTGAAACCGCGCCAACGCCGGGGCAAGAAGAAGACGCGGACTCCAGGTCTCAGTCGGTGGACGAGTGGCCCCAAGTGCGGGCGCAACTGAGGATGTCGATCGGGATGCCGTCCTGGACAGCGAGGTACTTGTCCCAGAAGCTGGAATCGATTTGCTTGAGCGCAGGCGGCTCCCGCCGCCGACGCCATCGATTGCACGCGCCCGGACCGCCGTTGTAGGCCGCGTAGGCAGATCGGGCGAGATGGCCGGCGACCGGAACGGGATCGAACTTCGGCTGAGCGGACGCATAGCGCATCATGCGCGCGAGAATCTCGCAGCCCGCGCCGGCATTGTAGAGAACGTCCCACTTGAGGCGATCGATATCGTAAAACCCGCGCCAGACGTGCTTGTTCACCTGCATCAGGCCGATGTCGCCGGTCGTGGATTCAAGCCATCGGACGCCCGCCCCGGCCTTCACGAACTGTCGCCAGCAGCTTTCCTGCCACGCCGCACTGCGCACGAGCGTCACATAGGTGGGCGAGTCGCCGGGGTCAAATCCGCTTTCGCCGAGTTGGCGCTCGGCGCTGAGATCGAGCAGCAGACCCATGTCGCGGCGATAAGTCTGGGCGTTGTCTTCGGTGACGACGAGACGGTAGAGGCGATCGGCGACCTGCCGTAGGCGCGGAAGCGTCGCGGGCTGGTCGTTGTTCTCCTTCTGGGCGGCGGCGGCCTCTCGTGGCGACAAGACGGAGAGCATTCGCAGGAGGAGAGGAGCGAGGCGCGCGATTTGGCGCGACGCTGGACGGCTGGCGCCGGGTCCGGGCGAGGTGAGAGGAACAGAACTGCCCGGCGACGCATGCGCCGCCGGGGTGCTCGCGGCACCTGAGTTGGGCGATGCGGCGGGGGCGGAAGGCGGCACGTCCTCTTCTTCGATTTGGTGGTGGCCGGCGGGCGGCTCGGGGACGGCGAAGAGTTTTTTCAGGTCAGGATCTTCGCGGTAGTTGAATTGAAGCGGATCGCCGGACGCGCCGGGCGCCATGATGTGCGCGAGGCGGCGAAGGTCGGCGGCCGAAATGCGCATCCCAAGCGCGGGCGCCGCCTGATCGAGCGCAAACAGCGCGTCGCCGGCCGAGATGAACGACAAGAATTCGAACGCGTGCGCCCCGAGCATCCCGCGCCGGCCGGCGGCGCGCACCGCGTCGTGCAACTGACGCCATTCGTCGAGAAACAGAATGCGCACCGGGTCGGGCCCAGCGGCAGCGGGCGGATTGTTCAGCGCATGGACGAGGCGGTAGCGGCTGTCGAGCAGGATTTGCAGCAACTGGTCGCGGAACTGCCGGTCGCCGACCGCGTCGCCGAGCTGCTTGATCGAAAAAACCAGAAACGCGTCCCACTGATCGAGCGTGTCCTGAAAGGCTTTGAGTTCGGCGGGCGTAGGCGAGGCGGGCGCGGGCGAGGCGGCCGCACCGGGAATTGCGGTTGGAGTGGGGACGTCGGGAATAGTCATCACGAGCGTGACCCGGATGCCGTCGTCGAGTGCGACGATGCCGGGCTCGGCGGTGAGCGATGCGATTGCGGCGTGGAGGCGGTCGGCGGCCTCGGGGGCGATCGAATCTGAGACCATCGCGCCGAGCTGCTGAACGGCGGGCTTGAGATCGTAGGAAAAGTCGTCGAGCTGCGGAATGAGATAGCTCTTGATCAGATCGAAGCCGCGACTGACGAGCTGCGTTTTCTGATGAGCGGAGTCGTAGAGATTCAAATCGGTGAAGTGAAATTTAAGCTGGAGGCCGGGCGCGATGTATGGGACGCCGAGCGCCTCGACGATGCCGCTCCATTGGACAGCGTTCAGGCATTGCGAACCCATCGAGACGCCCAAGCCGAGGCTGTCGGCGGTTTCGAGTTTTACGGTGGCCGGCCCGGCCGCGGTGGCGCGCGAGAACTCGGGATTTTCAGCGTAGAGAAACTGGCAATCGTCGGCGCCGTTCCAAAGCGGGGCGCGTCCGCCGGGCGCGGTGAAAAGATTGCGCTTGAGCGCTTCGCGCAGTGCGATGTAGTCGATGGTGAGCGGAATCCTGACCTGGGTGGCGCGGGCGGGATCGGGCCGGGCGAGCAGGATTGCGATGGCGGCCGCGATGATTATGAGTGACAATCGTGGAGGTCGAGCGAGTGTGGTCATGAATAACCGGGGTTGGCGATCATAGCGATTTTGTCGCGCGCGCATGGTCACCGCACGCGGGTCATGAGTCAACCATTATGGCAAGTTCATTGCGCCTTGAAAGCCACGGCGCCGCTATTGATAATCAAAGTGGAAGCATCGCCGGAAATTGCGGGTAAGCCCGATGAGTACTGAACGTCAGGCAGACTTTTACGAAGCGGAACTGCCGCAGGCGTCGCTCGAACTGGCCAAGCTGCGCGCCTCGAGCGACTACGTGGCGCCGTTCGAGATCGTGCGGCGGCGGGTGATCGACGACGTCAACGAAGGCAGGATGACGGTCGATGCGACGGTCGTAATCCGAATCGGCAACGTCGAGGAAACCGAAGCGGCTTCGGGCGTCGGCGTGGTGCACGCGCTCGACGTGGCGCTGCGCAAGGCGCTGCTGAAATTTTTTCCATACCTCGAGCCGGTGCGCGTGATCGAAACCTACCAGCATGCGACCGGCGACTCGACGGAGGCGGACGTCATATCGGTGAAGAAATTTTCCGACGGCCAACTGCTGTGGACGACGCTGGCCAAGTCGTCGAATACGGTCGAAGCGGGATGGGTGTCGCTGCTGGACGGTTACGAATGGCGAATCATCAACGAGAACGCGAGGCTGCGCCGGATGAATGCGAATCCGAGGTTGTCGAGGCGCTGACCCCGCAACCCCGATGGGCGAGGCGATCGCGATGAGCGCGGGCGAGCGAGCATCCGGCAGCGGCAAGGCGGCGGCGGGCAAACTGGCGATTTTGTACGACGGCTCGTGCGAAATGTGCCGCGCGAGTGTTGACGGAGTGATGCAATTCGACAACTCGGGAGCGATCGAGCCGCTCGATCTTCATCGCGAAGAAGTGCACGCGCAGTTTCCCGGGCTGACGCGGGAAAATCTGCTCGAGGAATTGCACGCGGTGGACGAGGACGGGCGCGTGTACCGCGGCGCGCGGGCGATCAACGAAATACTGCGGCGGCAGCGCGGGCTGCGGGGCTACCTGGCGTACCTGTGGTACATCCCGCCGTATGCGTGGCTCGCGGATCGGCAGTACAAGCGGATCGCGGCGTCGCGATACGCACGCGATGCGCGCGGCAAGTTGAAGGGGCAAGGGGTTCCGCAGCGCTAGCGGGGCGCGGCTTGTTCGAGATCGCGAGCGCACGGTAAGCTGAACGCTTGCACTCGTGAAACCATTTTACATTTTCAATTCGCTGACCCGGGTGGTCGAGGAATTTCAGGCGCTGAAGCCGCCCGAAGTTACGCTGTATTCATGCGGGCCGACGGTCTATCTGCCGCAGCATCTTGGGAATCTGCGCGCGTACGTGTTCGTGGACAGCCTGCGCAGGGCGCTGGAGTTCAATGGCTACCGGGTGCGCCACGTGATGAACGTGACGGACGTCGGCCATATGACGGGGGACGTGGACGAAGGCGAGGACAAAGTCGAGAAAACCGCACGGGCGCAAGGGAAATCGCCGCTGGAAGTGGCGAACTATTATTTCGAGCAGTTCCGGCGCGATTGCGCCGCGCTCAATCTCGAGCCACCGCAGGTGTGGTCGCGCGCGACCGATCACATCGGCGACATGATCGCGCTGAGCGCGAGAATTATCGACGCGGGATTCGCATACGTCACGAAAAGCGGCGTGTACTTCGACGTCGAGAAGTATCGCGGGAGCAATCGCGCCGGGCGGCTCTCGCGCCAGAGCCTCGACGAGCAGAGCGCCACGCAGCGCCTGGAGCATTCGGCCGACAAGCATAGCCCGCACGATTTCGCGTTGTGGGTGCTCGACCAGCCCGACCATCTGATGCAATGGGAGAGTCCGTGGGGACGCGGCTATCCGGGCTGGCATATCGAGTGCTCGGCGATGGCGATGAAATACCTGGGCGAGACTATCGACATCCACACCGGCGGCATCGATCACATCCCGGTGCATCACGAGAACGAGATCGCGCAATCAGAAAGTGCGACGCACAAGCCGTTCGCGCGATACTTCGTGCACAACGCGTTCCTGGTCGGCAAAGAGGGGACCAAGATCAGCAAGAGCGCGGGCCGGTTCCCGCTGCTGAGCGATCTTGGGGCGGCGAGGATCGATCCGCAGGCGTTTCGGATTTTCTGTTACGGCGCGAAGTACCGTTCCGAGATTGCATTCAACGACGACGCGATCCGCGCGGCGCAGAGCAATCTTGATTATTTTCGGGAGTTCGCACGCAGCGTGCCGGACGAAGCGGCGGCGGAGGGAGTCGAGGCGGCGGGATGGGCGGCGGAGTACTACGAGCGCTTCCACGGCGCAATTAACAACGACCTGAACACGCCGCAGGCTCTGGCGGTGGCTCTGGAACTTATCGCGGAATCATACCGGCGCAAGGATTTCCGGGCGTGGCCGACGCTGCGAGCGCTCGACGCGGTGCTGGGACTCGACTTGGAGAAGCATCGCGAGTCAGCGCACGCGGGCTCGATCGCATCGGACGTGCAGCAATTGATCGACAATCGAACGGCGGCTCGCAAGGCGAAAGACTTTCAGCTCGCCGACCAACTGCGCAAGGAAATCGAGCGGCGCGGCTACGAGGTCAAGGATAATCGCGACGGCACGGCGACCTATCAGCAGCGGCAGGGCTAAACGATTGCGAGCGAGGCGATCTCGGGCCTCAGGTTTGCCTTGAATGGTTGCGCAAAAGTCTCTTAGAATCGCGCCTTGACGAGTCAAATCGTCCGCCAGAAGGAAGCGATGGGGATTGAGTTAAAGAAGTTCGACACCAGGCTGCAGGCCGAAGGACCCGAGGTACGCCATCTCGATCCGGCTGCGGCGCCGTTTTACCTGCCGATTAGCGACGAGGTGGAAATCTTCACCGCCGCGTACAGAGCCCGCCTGCCGGTGCTGCTCAAGGGACCCACAGGGTGCGGCAAGACGCGCTTCGTCGAGCACATGGCGCATCAACTGTCCTCGCTGGCTGACGGGCCCAACGAGCTGATAACAGTTGCGTGTCACGAGGATCTGACCGGCAGCGACCTGGTGGGCCGCTTCCTGATTCAGGCCGACGAGACGGTGTGGGTTGACGGTCCGCTGACGCAGGCGGTGCGGCGCGGGGCGATTTGTTACCTCGACGAAGTGGTGGAAGCGCGCAAGGACACGACGGTGCTGATTCATCCGCTGTCGGATCACCGGCGGATTCTGCCGATCGAAAAGCGCGGCGAGACGATCGAGGCGCACAAGGGATTCCTGCTGGTGATTTCGTACAATCCCGGGTATCAGAGCATCCAGAAAAACCTGAAGCATTCGACCCGCCAGCGCTTCGTGACGATCGAGTTCACGTATCCGCCGGCGGACAAGGAAGTCGAGATTATCGCGCACGAGGCGGGAGTCGAGCAGGATATCGCGCTGCAGCTCGCGGTGCTGGGCGAGAAGGTGCGTCATCTGAAGGCGTCGGGATTGGAGGAAGGCGTCTCGACGCGCCTGTTGATCTATGCCGGGGAGCTGATCCGGCAGGGAATTGCGCCACGGCGCGCCGCGACCGTCGCGGTCACGTGGTCGTTGACCGACGAAGCCGACAGCAAGCGCGCGATCGACGAAGTGGTCAAAGCGATCTTTCCATAAGTTGCGGCAAGATTCCGGAATCGACGCGAATGACGCCAACAAATTCAGCGAGGTCGCGCAAATGACAGTCTCCGCAAAATTCAAGGTGATTCTGGTTTCGCTTTCAGCCGCGATGCTGGTCGCGGGCGCGTCCGCCATGGCGCAGGAGCTGCAGGGGCTCCAGTCACAGACAGGACCGAGGCTGGATTTTCCCGCTGGGCTGGCGACCGACGGGCGCGCGGTTTACGTTTCGAACAGCCGCAACAATACCGATCGAGGCGATCGATGCGGCGTCGAAATCGTTGCGAATCGTCGCCGGCAAGCTTTTCCAGCAAGGCAGCAACGACGGCACTGGCGATTCGGCGCGCTTCAACAGCCCGGACGGGATGGCTATCTCCGGGCAGGATCTCTACCTTTGCGACACCGACAATTCCGACATCCGCAAGATCAATATCAGCAGCGGGACGGTCACCACGATTGCGGGGACGGCGAATATCGCGGGCACCGAAGATGGCACCGGCTCGGCGGCGCATTTCAACCTGCCCACGCAGATCGCGACCGACGGCACGGCGCTGTACGTAGCCGACAGCGGCAACAACACGATCCGGCGCATCACGCTTGCCGACATGAAGGTCAAGACGATCGGGGGCCAGCCGGGCACGGCGGGCAAGACCGAGGGTGGTCCGGACAAATCACAGTTCAGCGGACCGCGTGGAATCGCGGTGGATAAAAAAGCCATCTACATCGCGGATACCGGCAATGACGTGATCCGCAAGATCGATATCTCGACGCTGCAGAGCAGCCCGCTGGCGGGCACCGGCGAGCAAGGGGACAAAGACGGTCCCGCGCTGGAAGCGCAGTTCAACAATCCCGGCGCGCTGTGCACCGACGGAACGATGCTCTACGTGCTGGACGCCGACAATCATTCGATTCGCAAGATCGATCTCACCGCCAACACCGTAACCAAAGTGACGCTGGTCAACGGGCATATCGGTTCGGGCTGCGCGCTCACCAGCGACGGCAAGCAGCTGTACTTCTCCGACACCACGGAAAACGCCGTGGAGGTCGTCGATACGACCAGCGGCAACTTCACCACGCTCTATCCGCCCGGGCAGTAGGGCACGCGCGACGGGCATCGCGTCTTGATCGATCTGCGCAGCGACACGGTTACGTTGCCGACGCCCGAGATGCGCGAGGCGATCGCGCGCGCCGAGCTGGGTGACGACGTTTACGGCGAAGACCCCAGCGTGAACCGGCTCGAAGCGATGGCGGCGTCGATGATGGGGAAAGCAGCGGCGATGCTCGTGCCGAGCGGCACGATGGGCAATCTGGCCGCGATATTGACGCATTGCGCGCGCGGCACCAAGGCGATAGTCGGCTCGCAGTCGCACACCAATGTTTACGAGGCGGGCGGCGCGTCGGCTCTGGGAGGCATCGTGCTGGCCGCGGTTGCCAACACCGAAGACGGCGAGCTCGACGCGGACGCGCTCGCGCGCGAGCTTGGCACGCCGGCCGACGTTCATTTCGCGCAGCCGTCGCTGGTGGTCATCGAAAACACTCACAACCGATGCGGCGGCGCGCCGATCAAGCTGTCGCACATGGCGGAAGTTTCCGACGCGGCGCATCGCCGAAAAATCCGGCTGCATCTTGACGGCGCGCGAATCTTCAACGCCGCGATTGCGCTGGAAACGACGCCGAGGGAAATCGCGAGCGGCGCGGATACGGTATCGTTTTGCCTGTCGAAGGGGCTTGGATGTCCGGTGGGCTCGATTCTGTGCGGGAGCCGCGAATTTATCGCCGGTGCGCGCCGGACCCGCAAAGTGCTGGGCGGCGGAATGCGGCAAGCGGGAATAATCGCGGCGGCGGGAATCGTCGCGCTGACCACGATGGTCGATCGGCTGGCCGAGGATCATCAGAATGCGCGCGCGCTGGCGCAGGGACTTGCGCTGGTCGCGGGATTGAACGTCCGTGCGGTTAAGAATCGGACCAATATGGTTGTATTCGACGTGGATGGTGACGCGGACACGTCGCGGCGTTTCGCAGCGGCGATGCAGCAGCGCGGGGTGCTGATATCGCCGCGCGAGGCGGCGTCTTTCCGCGCCGTGACGCATCATGGGATTTCGCGCGCCGATGTCGATCGAGCGGTCGCAGCGGCCGCACAAGCCGCCGGCGAAGTCTTCGGCGACTGAATCCTTCGATCGCACGCATGGGGAATCACGAGATGGATTCGCTCGATTCGCTGTTCTCTCTGCGCGGCCGTCGCGGACTGGTAACCGGCGCGTCGTCCGGGTTGGGAGTGGAATGCGCAAGGGCGCTGGCGATTGCGGGCGCCGACGTTGCTCTCGTCGCGCGGCGCAAAGACCGCGTCACACAAATTGCGGCCGAGCTTGCGAAGACGCACGGCGTCAAAGCAATCGGAATCGGCGCCGACGTAACGCGCGAGGACGACCTCGATCGCGTGATGGCGGAGACATCGGCCGCGCTTGGCGACGTGGACATCCTGGTGAATAACGCGGGCGTGTCGCCGACCGGCCGCGCCGAGAACTTCAAGCGTGAAGCATGGGACGAAGCGATCGCCGTGAATCTGACCGCGCCGATGATGCTTGCACAGCGCGTCGCGCGCCGGCTCATCGAGACCGGACAGCCGGGCCGAATCATCAACATGGTTTCAATCTATGCGTCGGTGGCGAGTTCGGTGTACCGGCTGTCGGCATACGCGGCGACCAAGGCGGCGTTGGCGAATTTGACGCGTCAGCTGGCGGTGGAATGGGCCGGCTATGGAATTCTGGTCAATGCGATCGCGCCGGGATGGATTCCCACCGAGGCCACCGAAGGCGGAATCGCGAAGCCCGGGAACAAGGAACGGATGGAGGCATTTACGCCGATGAAACGGCTGGGGCGTGCGCATGAGATTCGCGGCGCGGTGATCTTCCTTGCCAGCGCGGCTTCAAGCTACGTTACGGGTTCGGTAATTTCGGTGGACGGCGGATACCAGGCGTGGTGAAAGCGGCGCGGGTCCGATCGCAAAGCGGGCAAGCCGCGCCGCAGCAATCTGCGGGCAATCGTTAGACTGGGAGCGGGGATGAACGGCACCGGGCTTCGGGCTCAACTTTTCCGGCGCAAACCGGCGGCGGCCTTGATGGCGGAAGCCGAGTCGCGCTCGGGCGGCCTCAAACGGGCTCTGGGAGCGCTCGATCTCACGCTGCTGGGGATAGGCGCGATCGTCGGTGCGGGAATTTTCGTGCTGACCGGCGTCGCCGCGGCAAGATACGCCGGGCCCGCGATCGTGCTCTCGTTCGTGGTGTCGGGATTCGCGTGCGCGATGGCGGCGCTGTGCTATGCGGAGTTCGCCGCGATGATTCCGGTGGCGGGCAGCGCGTATTCATATTCGTACGCAACGATGGGCGAGCTGGTCGGCTGGATCATCGGATGGGACCTGGTGCTCGAGTACGCGGTCGCCTCGGCGGCGGTTGCGGTGGGATGGTCGGGGTACCTTACCGTCATCCTGCACGGCGTCGGGATTCATTTGCCGATCGCGATAACGAATGCGCCCGGGTCGGTCCCCGGCGCGATCATCAATCTGCCTGCGCTGCTGATCGTGATGCTGGTCACCTGGGTGCTGTACATCGGGATATCGGAAAGCGCGCGGATCAATTCGATCATCGTGGCGGTGAAACTGATCGTGGTCGGCGCCGTGATAGTCGTCGGCGCGTTCTTCGTGAGGCCGGAGAACTGGAGTCCGTTCGCGCCGATGGGATGGACGGGAGTGATGAAAGGCGCGGCGGTGATCTTCTTCGCGTACATCGGGTTCGACGCGGTCTCGACGGCCGCGGAGGAAGTCGTCGATCCGAAGCGCGACCTGCCGCTCGGCATCCTCGGCTCGCTGTTGGTCTGCACCGTGCTTTATATCCTGGTCGCGGCCGTGTTGACCGGGATGGTGCCGGCGCACCTGATCGACGTGAACGCGCCGCTGGCGTCGGCGTTCGTGCTGCGCGGGATGCATGCGTTGTCGGGATTTATCTCGCTGGGCGCGGTTGCGGGGCTGACCTCGGTGCTGCTGGTGATGATGCTCGGGCAGTCGCGGGTTTTTTTCGCGGTATCGCGCGACGGCCTGCTGCCCCCAGCCTTCAGCCGGATTCATCCGAAGTATCGCACGCCGTACATACCGACCACGCTGACCGGAATCGGAGTCGGAATCGCGGCGGCGCTGCTGCCGATCCAGGAAATCGCGGAGCTGACGAATATCGGGACGCTGTTCGCGTTTGTGCTGGTATGCTTCGGCGTGTGGATTCTGCGCCACGTCGAGCCGGACTTGAAGCGCCCGTTCCGCACGCCGCTGGTGCCGTTGGTGCCGATTTTAGGCGTCGTCTTCTGCCTTTACCTGATGGCGAGTCTGCCGCTGGTTACGTGGATTCGTTTTTTCGTGTGGATGGCCATCGGGCTGGTCATCTACTTCAGTTACGGCCGCTTCCATAGCCGGGTGCAGAACAACGCCGTCGAGCGCGAGGCTGCGTCGGGGAGATAGGTCCTGGCCTCTGCCTGTCAGAAGAGGTGTGATCCGGGCGAGGGACCGCAACGGCGCTATTGGCCGGAGCGATCGGCGGCCTTCTGCGCGGCTGCGGCGGCGGCGGAGGCTGCCGCGCGGGTCTGGGTGGCCTTTTCCATCGCGGCCTTGCGCTGCTCGCCGCGAGCGAGGTTCTGTCTCATTTGCTTGGCGCCCGCGACGCCGAGATCCTGCGATTCCCACTTGGGCTTCGCAACGGAAACCCATTGCGTTCCGTCAAGCTCGTAGGTGAGGACCAGGTACTTGAGCTTGCCGGTGGCGAGGCCCTTGGCGGTTCCCTTCTTTGTTGGGTCGTACTCGACGCCGCCGAGCTTGCAGCTCACGACCAGATGATTGTGCGGGCCGTAAGTCGGCAGGTATTCGAACTTTTGCTGCAGGTCCAGGTACACCTGACCCTTGGCTTTTTTTTGATCCTGCTCGTCAAAGTAAGGCTCGGCGACATCGGAAAGTTTATCCTGGAGCGATTGCTCGAGCGCTGGCGTGAGGTCCTTTTGCGCACGCGCGTGCTGCAAGTCCCTCGCGTGCGCACGCGCGGCATCCAGCGAGAACGAAAGCGCGGCCGCAAGGGCGACCGCGCTGAGTATCTTGAGAGTTCTCATGGCATCCCGGCCACCATCATAGTGGACGATTGACCGGGCGCAAATATTTACGCGCTGCTATTTGCCGAGGCCGCGGCCGAAAGCAGCTACCTGCGACTGCCATTGGTCGCCGAAGGCCAGGATCAGCACCTGCTGATTGATGTGCGCGTCCTTGGTCAGCGACTTCATCGAGCCGCCACCCGCGGTAGCCAGCACTTTGTACGCCGCCTGCGTCTGCCGGTAGAACTCCGGCAACGGCGAGATTTTCGGCGGCTCTTCCCGATGCACCTTGAGCCAGAACTCGCGCTCGAAGCGCTCGTGCTCCTCGGCCGCCACGTCCACCGTGTTGAAGGTGCCGTTGTTGGATTTGAACTGCCGAATCAGCGCCAGCAGCGGTCCGAAGTCCTCCTTGTGCGGGGGAGAATCGCCGACCAGCACCACCACCTTTTTGGCGTACGGCTTCCAGTCCATCTTGTTTATCGCCGTCTCGCATGCGCCAAACGTATCCTCTTCCCATTCGCCGCCACCCATCGCCTGGATGCCGTTGAGGAAGTCGCTGAGCTTTTGCGGCGACAGCGTCAGTGGCTGGATATTCATCTTCTCGCCCTTGCCGCCGAACACGATTATTCCGATTCGCGCGATCGGCACCAGCCGGTGAATCGACTGCACCAATTGTTCCATCTTGGCCTTGACGTCGTCGATGATCAGTTTCATCGAGCCGGTCCCGTCAATCACCAGCACCACGTCCAGTCCCTTGCGCCGCAGTTCGCCGATGAACCCGCCGAAGCCCGAACCGATGCCGTGACCGTAGCCCGAGCCCATGCCGCCGCCACGGCCGATGCCGATGCCGCCGCCGCCGGCGGCGCGCACGTAGTCGTTGGCCAGTCCAACCGCCTGCGAGGTGTCGACCGCGGTCGGCGCTTCCATCTGCTGCGGCGCCGTGTCGGGCATCGGCACTTCGGGCATGTCGAGGTCCTGCATCTCGTTGCCGCCACCGCCGCCGCCGCCCGCTTCCAGGTTCACCATGATCAACTCGCGCCCGCGCTGCTCGTGCACCGTGATGATCAGGAAGAGCAGGGCCAGTACGTGAAGGGCGACCGACAGCGGAAAGGGGCCGATCATCAGACCGAGCGCATCTTTTATCTTCTGCAGACGGGTCGCGTCAGCTTCGTCTTCTTCGCGGCGCGACTCGGCCGCGAGTTCTCGTTTGCCGATAATGCGGTAGAAGATGAAAGCGACGACGAACGTCGAGAGAACAAGCAAAATAATTATTGCTGCGATCATATAAAAACGTGCTCCCCACCTGGGCCACGCTGGGCGCGGCCGAGGCCGAGATCCTCATTCACTAGACTTAGAGCCGCGCGATCGTCGCGGCGACGCGTGAGCCGTCCGAAAATCAAATTCCTACGCTCCGCCTCCCGGCGCTCCGCCAGCGGCGCCACCTGGAGGGAGAGAAGACACGGCGATAGCGATCGCCTCCGCGCCGGCCGACTTGGCCATATCCAGAATACGAACCATATCACCAAGTATAACCTTGGGGTCACCCTGGAAAATCACAATTTTGTCGGTCGAATTCGCAAGCGCGTCGTGAAGCTGGGGCACCAGCTCGGGCTCGGTGACCTGCTTGTCGCCCAAATAGATCAGATGGTCGGCGGTGTAGGTGACGATGATGCCCTTGGGCTTGTCGGTTGGGGCGGCCGCAGCTTCAGCTTTGGGCAAATCGACGTGGGCCGCTGATTCGATCGTCACCGCCGTGGTCACCATGAAGATGATCAGCAGGACGAGAAAGATATCGGTCAACGGGGTGATGTTGATATCGGCGAACACCCCGCCGCCTTTGTTACTACTCATTGCCATGGGCAAATACCTCTGCGTGTATCGATGCTCAGGTCAGCCACTGGGGCGGGCCCGATCAACCTCCACCACCTGAGGAGTTGGCTAGTTGCGCACCGGTAACGCGCTTGGCCGCGATTGCGATTTGTTCGGCGCCGGCAGCCTTGGCGATATTCAGGATTCGGACCATGTCGCCGAGCAGCACTTTGCGATCACCCTGGAACACGACAATCTTCTGGTCCACTTTGCTCAGCGCCTCGCCCAGGGCCGAGCGCAGTTCGCGCTCGGGAACGTCCTTGGAGTTCACGAACAGCTCGTGCTGGGCGGTATATGTCACGATGACGCCCTTGTTCTCCGGCGCGGTATTGGTCGCGTTGGGCAGATCGACATGGGCGGCAGATTCGATCGTGACAGAGGTCGTCACCATGAAGATGATGAGCAGAACCAGAAAGATATCGGTCAGCGGCGTGATATTGATGTCGGCGAAAACGCCGCCACCACCGCCCTGATGTGGTCCGCTAATTGCCACGCGCCTGTCTCCCCTGGAGTGTAGCGTCGATCAGACGGTCGTCGTTGATGTGCTGGATGGCGCTGATGTTTTCGATCTTGACCGAGAAATAGTTGTAGAAGATAACCGCGATGATCGCGACGGCGAGTCCGAGCGCGGTCGAAATCAAGGCTTCCGAAATACCGGCTGCGACGACCGAGAAACCGCCGGTGCCCATGATTGCCATCGATTGGAACGCCACCAGGATACCGACGACCGTGCCGAACAGCCCAATGAACGGCGCCGATGCGCCGGCGGTCGCGAGCACCCAGATGTAGCGCTTGAACTCGAGGCCTTCCTGATAACGGCGCTCGTCGTCAAGCTCGAGCAGATGGTCCCTGTCCATCGTCTGCGAACCGGCGATGAGGGTGTGATAAATGCGTTCGGCGGCCGTGGCGCGCGTCTGCGTGGCCTGCAACGCTTCGTTGAACTTGCCCTGGCGCAGCTGCGGAATGAGCGAGTCAGCCAGCTTGGCGGTCTTGGGTCCGACGCCCCACAGCACCCAGACGCGTTCAAAGATTATCGCCAGGCAGACGACCGAAATGAAAAGCAGGGGATACGTTGCGTAGTAGCCCTGCTGAATCATCGCTAAAATACCAAAGTTGCTTTGCATCTCTTATCCTCTCGAGTTTTAAATAAATTTGAGCGGCGAAATTTTGGCCCCGCCCGAACCGTTACGTAACTACCCCAGACTGCGTTCGCAATTACTCCTTTGAACCGGTCGCTAGCCCTATTTTCACAGATTGGGCTCCCACCCGCCGTTCAAAGTCATCTGTGATAGCGCGGAAAGTCTGAATGCAACAATAGAGAGTATTTGTCAAGAGTCGCCGCAGACGTATAAGTATTGACCGATTCGCGCACGATTGCAAATGAAGAAAAACTCACGCTGCGAAACGCTCGCATCATGCTCGGTTTGCGGCTGCGCGTGGCGCCTGGTCTGCGCCGCCGGCGATGGTGGCGACCAGCGTAAACGGTTGCGCGCGGCACCGCGCGGTATTTTGTTGCCTTGACTTCTTTGCCCCTCACGTCTATCCAGAAGCTTGTCAGAACACGCCGCAGGTTGACCGCGATGCGGTCATTGTTTTCTTGGTCGATCGACGCCTTTGAGAAATCTGAATCCACCATTAATTAAGACGGCGCCTCGGCCCGTTTTGTTCACGCGGGCGGCGCTGGCGGCGATCTGCATGTTCGGATTGGCGGCTTGCAAAACCGCGCCGGTAGCCGCTCCGGCCGCGCCCGCTGCCGTGCAGGCGTCGACGACCAACCCCGATGAGCCCAGCCAGGCGTTGCCGCCGGACCTGTACAAGTCGATGCCGATATATCCGGGCGCCAAGATCGAACACGTGCGCAAACCCAAAGGCGCGATGCGCGAAATTCTGTTCAGCGTCGATGCGCAGATGCCGAAGATGGTCGCCTTTTACAAGGACGAGCTGAAGAAGAACGACTTTCACATCGCCTCGACGCTGATCATGCCGGCGCGCAAAACCTGGTCGTGCGATTTCCACTACAACGGGCGTCCCGGCAGCATCATGCTGTTCCCGAGCGACCAGGATAAGTCGAAGATGACCATCGACCTAATCTACGAGCTGCCCGCGCATCTGGACGAATCCCTGATCGAACCCAAAGAAGACTTCGACGTAGAAGGACCGGGCGAAATCGCCCAACAAGCTCCAAACCCAAGCGAGAAAGAGAAGAGGAATTAGGAAGATGGCACTATTAACAGGCAAAGTTGCAGTTATTACCGGCGCTGGCCGCGGCATCGGGCGCGAAGAGGCGTTGTTGCTGGCCAAGCATGGAGCCAAGGTCGTCGTCAACGACCTCGGCGGTCACTTCGACGGGACCGGGCAGTCGCGTTCCCCGGCCGAGGACGTGGTCAAGGAAATCCGCTCCGCCGGCGGCGAGGCAGTGGCCAACTTCGAGAGCGTGACCGACTTCAAGGCCGCCAAGCGGATCATCGATTGCGCGATCGACAACTTCGGCAAGCTCAACATCCTGGTCAACAACGCGGGCATCCTGCGCGACCGCATGATGTTCAACATGAGCGAAGAAGACTGGGACGCGGTCATTTCGGTCCATCTGAAAGGCTCGTTCAACCTCGCCCGCCACGCGACCGCCTACTGGCGCGAGCAGCACAAGGCCGGCAACGTGCTCAGTGGCCGGCTGATCAACACCAGCTCCGACTCGGGCATCCTGGGCAACGCGGGACAGAGCAACTACGGATCGGCAAAGGCGGCGGTCGCCGCGATGGCGATAATCGTGGATCGCGAGATGAGCCGCTACGGGGTCACCGCCAATGCGATCGCGCCGATAGCGCGCTCGCGGCTTACCGTGGACGCGACGCCGCAGACCGCAGCCGGCATGGCGAAGCGGGAGGGACAATGGGATGCGTTCACGCCCGCGCACGTGGCGCCGCTGGTGGTGTGGCTGGCGAGCGACGACGCCAAAGACGTTCACGGCGAAGTGTTCCGCGTCGGCATGGGCAACGTGTGGCTGATGCGCGGATGGCATACCGGCTCCAAGGTCTCGAAGAAGGGCTCGATGTGGGAGCCGGCGGAACTGGGCGCCAAGCTCAAGGAAGAACTCGCCAAGGGCGTGACCAAGAAAGAGAGCATGGGCGAGGTGATGGGCGGGGGCGTGTAGATTTTTGACGGCTGAGACGAAACCGAAAAGCGCGGCTCGCCGTGAGCCGCGCTTTCGTTACATCCTGTTCATTTGCGCCGCCAACACCGCGCGCAGCGTGATGGCCGAGCATATCCTGCGGCGCGAACTCGACGCGCTCGGCTTCGACCATCGGATCACGATCAGCTCGGCGGGAATCGCGCCATACGCCCGCGACGGGGCGTTGGTTTCGCTCGATACGCGGATGGCGCTGCGCGATGTCGGGATCGATATCGGCGACCAGGCGACTTCAACCGACCTGAAACGGCATCCCGAGATGCTCGAGCAGACCGATCTCATCATCGCGATGACCGAGCAGCAGGCGCGCGAGCTGGTCGAGCGATTTCCCGGCGCGGCCGGGCGGCCGGTGTTCACGCTGCGTTCGTTCGCGGGTGAGGCAGGCGATATCGACGACCCCTACGAAAAGGGCGACCTGGTATTCGCCGAATGCCGCGAGGAGATTCATCGGCTCGTCCCGACGATCATCGAACGGCTTTTTCATCGCTAGCGCCCGACGGCGTCGCGAGCGATCATATGACCATGGAATTCATTAATCCGCCGGACGCCGAGCTTCGCGCGATTTTAAAGCGGCCATGCACCGTCGCGGTCGTGGGATGCTCCGACAATCCGGCGCGCGACTCGCTTCGAATCGCAAAATTGCTCAAAGGCCGGGGCTTCAAGGTAATTCCGGTCAATCCGCAGCTCGACGCCGACGCGCTGCGCAGCGCTCTGGGAGAGAAGTGCTATCCCGACCTGGCGTCGATTCCCGAGCCGATCGAGATGGTGGACGTGTTCCGGCGATCGGAGTTCGTGGGGGAAATCGTCGAAGCCGCGATCGCCAAAGGTGCGCGCGTGCTGTGGTGTCAGCTCGGCGTAATCGACCTCGACGCGGCCCGCCGCGCGCAGCAGGCCGGGATGACGGTGGTGATGGATCGATGCCCGGCGATCGAATACGCGCGATTGTTCTAAGCCGCGGTCGCGGCGGCGGAAATTTGCGATGAAGCCGCGCAAGTGGAAGACGCTCAAGAGCGACATCGCCTACCGGACGCCGATTTTCGATCTCCATCGACGCCGCTCGACGCATCCGCGGCGCGGCGAACGCGACTTCTTCATTCTCGACGCGCCCAACTGGGTGAATATCATTCCGATCACGGGCAGCGGCGAGGTCGTGATGATTCGCCAATGGCGTCACGGGATCTCCGGGTTCACGCTCGAGGTGCCCGGCGGGATGGTCGATCCCGAGGATCCGTCGCCGATGCATGCGGCGCGGCGCGAGATGATCGAGGAGACGGGATTCGATTCGGACACGATCGTGGAACTTGGCAAGGTGCATCCGAATCCCGCAATCCAGGGCAACATCTGTTTCTCGTTTCTTGCAGACAAGGTGCGCCAAGTCGAAAGGGTGGTATCGATCGGCGACGAGGAGACCGAGGTGGTGCTGGTGCCGATGCGCGAAATACGCGGGCTGATCGCGACGGGCAAGGTCATGCATGCGTTGACGATCGCCGCCTTTTCGTTCCTGCACGTGTACAACCCGCCGCCGAAGCGCAGACGCAGGAAGTAGCCGCCCGGGCTTATCGGCCACGCGCGCTCGAGTCGATGCTCCGAACTACGACACCGAGTCAACAACCCGCTTTCACGATGCCATCAGTCTAGGGTAAAACCGAGCGCATGAAGCCCCGCCACGCAGCCGCGCTCGCGCTTGTGGGCTGGTATCTGATCACGCCGCCACCGGTGTTCAAGACGGGTTTTGATTGGGAAGCTCACTTGTCGCTGTGGGTCAGAAGAGGTAATTACGCCTCAGCCGTTGGGTGCGAACAAGCGCTCAGACAGTTGCAGGACGAGATGCAGTCCCAAAAAGAGCGCGATCTCCAGAGCGCCGCGGAGATGGATGCCAACCTCGACAGCAAAACCATCGCCCAGTACAAAGCCGTACGTCTCGCGAAATGCCTGTCAACGGACGATCCGCGCCTCAAGGGAAAGTAGGATGAATCTCCGCCACGCAGCCGCGCTCGCGCTTGTGGGCTGGTACCTGATGTTTCCGCCCATCGATCCAGCGTCCCGGTTTCGATCTGATCCCGCCGTTACCGAGCAGCAACCAGATCTGAAGGCACCGTTGCACACTTGGTGGATCGCGGACAAATTCGACAGTCTCGACCAATGCAAGACGGCAATCGCAAGTATGAAGCCCAAACCGACGGGCTCGTGGGCGAATATTCGATGTGTCAGTAGCGACGATCCACGGCTGAAGGGGAAACAACTGCGGTTCGTTCCAGGCAACTGGGCGCATTGACAGGCGGCGGAGGGTGCCCTAGCCTTGACGGTTTGCTAGACTACGGAAACAAACCGACTGGGCCGGAGCCGCTTACCTCGACCTGCCGCAACCAAGTTTTTACCCATGTTTGATACGCTCAGCGACCGCCTCGAAGGCGTCTTCAGAAAACTCAAGGGCACCGGGCGCATCACCGAGCGCAATATCGAAGAGGCGCTGCGCGAAGTGCGGCTCGCGCTGCTCGAAGCCGACGTCAATATCAAGGTCGTTCGCGATTTTATCGAGCACGTCAAGAGCAAGGCGCTCGGCGAGGAAGTGCTCCGCTCGCTCACGCCCGAGCAGCATCTGATCAAGTTCGTCGCGACCGAGCTGCAAAACGCGATGGGCGGTTCGGCGCGCGAGCTCGATCTGAAGGTAAAGCCGCCGGTCAAGATCATGCTGGTGGGACTGCAGGGCTCGGGCAAGACGACTTCGATTGCGAAGCTCGGGCTATGGCTCAAGTCGGAGCGCAAGCGCCATCCGATTCTGGCGTCCACCGACGTTTATCGGCCGGCCGCGATGGAGCAATTGCGGGTGCTCGGCGCGCAGGCGCAAATTCCCGTCGTCGAGAGCCGCGAGGATCAGAATCCGATCGAGATTGCGTCGCGCGCGCTGGCCCGGGCCGAGACCGGCGGGCATGACGCGGTGCTGATAGACACCGCCGGCCGCCTGCAGATCGACGAAGAGCTGATGGACGAGCTGGCGCGCCTGAAGGCCGCGCTGAAGCCGCATCACATCATATTCGTCGCCGACGCGATGACCGGGCAGGAAGCTGCGAACGTGGCGGCTGGATTTCACCAGCGGCTGGGAATTTCGGGCGTGATTCTGACCAAGCTCGACTCCGACGCGCGCGGCGGCGCGGCGCTTTCGGTGCGGACTATAACCGGGGCGCCGATTCTGTTTGCGGCCACGGGCGAGAAGCTCGACGCGTTCGAGATTTTCTATCCGGACCGGCTGACGTCGCGCATCCTGGGGATGGGCGACGTGCTGACGCTGATCGAAAAGGCGCAGCAGAACTACGATCAGACCAAGGCCAAAGAGCTTGAGCGCAAGTTCAAGAAGAACGAATTCACGATCACGGACTTCGCCGAGCAGATCAAGGCGATCAAGAAGATGGGATCGCTTGGCGATCTGATGGGGATGATCCCCGGGCTCAAAAAAGTGGCGGGCGCGGCGGATTCCGAAGAGGCCAAACGCGAGCTGGGGCGCATCCAGGCGATTATCGACTCGATGACGCTGCAGGAGCGCGGCAACCATCTGATTATCAACGGGCGCCGGCGCGCGCGAATCGCCAGCGGCAGCGGCACGGCGGTGCAGGACGTGAATCGTTTTCTCAAACAGTTCGAGCAGACGCGCAAGATGATGAAGAAAATCACCCGCATGGGCGCGGGAAAAATGATGATGCGCGGACTTGGGCTCGGCAGCTAGAATAGGCAACAGGAGAATCGCATGGCACTGGTAATCCGATTGCGCCGCCACGGCGGGCGCAAGAAACCTTTTTACCGCATCGTGGTGGCCGACTCGCGCTCGCCGCGCGACGGACGCTTCGTCGATCAGGTCGGCACTTACGATCCGGCCTTCGATCCGCCGCGCGTGACGATCAAAAAGGACGTGGCGGAGCGCTGGCTCAAGGCTGGCGCTAAGCCGAGCGACACGGTAAGAAAGTTAATTAAACGGGCCGAAACAGCAACGGTCTCCGCCTGATGCGACCCGCTGCAACGGAGCCATCCCATGAAGGAGCTCGTTCAGTTCCTCGCACAACAGCTGGTAAACAACCCTGACGCGGTGGACGTGAAGGAGACGCAGGGCGATACCGCCTCGGTAATTGAACTGCGGGTGGCGAAGGAAGATTTGGGGCGGGTGATCGGCAAGCAGGGGCGGACCGCGAAGTCGATCCGCACGATTCTCAATGCGGTCGCCTCGCGCACCAACCGCAAGGTCGTTCTCGAGATCGTCGAGGACAAATGATCGGCGGGCCAGCGCCTGCGCGGTGACACGAATCAAGTTGCAGCATCGATGCTCCGCGTCGGCCGCATAACCGGCGCCCATGGCCTCAAGGGCGCGCTGCGCTTGCGGCCCGACAATCCCGACTCCGACACATTGGAACAGGTCGCGCGCGTGTTCCTGGAGAGCGCCGGACAAGCACGCGAGTTTCGGCTGACCGCAATGACGCGGCTGAACGCGACGACGCGGCGAATCACGCTCGCGGGTGTCGCCGACGTAAACGCGGCAGAGGCGCTCAAGGGCGCGATCGTGATGCTCGCGGCGGAGGACGTCCCGGCGGCCAAGCCGGGCGAGTTCTACTATTACGAGGCGATCGGATGCGAAGTGTTTCTGACCGACGGCAGCCGCCTGGGCACGATCGAAGAAATCTTCTCGACCGGCGCGCACGACATCTGGGTGGTGCGAGACGGCGAGCGCGAAGTCCTGGTTCCGGTAATCGAGGACGTCGTCAAGGCGATGGACTTCGCCGCCCGGCGCGTCACCATCGAGCCGATCCCCGGCTTGCTCGACTGAAATCGACCGGCGCCGTCTGGCCCGAAGCGGCGCACCCGGATAGATTTGGATTCACGACGCATCCGCGCTTCGGTTCGCCGCGATGGAATTTCACGTAATCACACTGTTCCCCGAGATGTTCGAATCGCCGTTTCGCGGCGCCGTGATCGGCCGCGCTATCGAGCAGGGATTGATCGCGATCAAGGCGCATCCGCTGCGCGAGCACGGTCTGGGTAATTACCGGCAAGTCGATGATGCGCCGTACGGAGGAGGCAGCGGGATGGTGATGCGGCCGGAGCCGATCGCGGCCGCGATCGACGCGGTCAATGCGCAGCGCCCGGGATTGTGGCGCATCCTGATGACGCCGCAGGGCGAAGTGTTCGACAATTCGATGGCGCGTGACCTCGCCAAACGCGCGCCCGGCCTGATGATCGTCGCGGGGCGCTACGAAGGAATCGACGAGCGCGTGCGCTCGCTGGTGGATCAGGAAATTTCCATTGGCGACTACGTGCTGAGCGGCGGCGAAATTGCGGCGATGGCGGTGATCGAGGCGGTCGGCAGGATGATACCGGGCGTGCTGGGGAATCCCGAGTCACTCGACGAGGAATCGTTCGCCGCCGGGACGCTGGAGTACCCGCAATACACGCGGCCCGAGGAGTTCCGCGGGATGAAGGTGCCGGAAATCCTGCTTAGCGGCGACCACGGCAAGATTCGCGCGTGGCGCGAGGCGGAAGCAAAACGGCGAACCGCGCGGCGGCGCCCCGACCTGCTCGAACGCCGCAAGTTCTGAGCGTGCAAATTCTGAAACGTGTCAGACCTTTTCGTAGCGCTGATTCATCATCCGGTCGTCGACCGCAACGCCAAGATCGTCACCTCGGCAATAACCAGCCTCGACATTCACGATATCGCGCGCGCGGCGCGAACCTACGACCTGCGCGGCGTGTTCATCGTCCATCCGATTCCCGAGCAGCGGAAATTCGCGGCGAGCGTGATCGATCATTGGCGTTTCGACTTCGGCCGGAGCCACGATTCGCGCCGGCGCGAGGCGCTCGAACGCGTGCAAATCGTCGCGGAACTCGACGACGCGATCGCCGCGGCAACCCAAATCTCCGGCGCGCGCCCGCTGGTCGTGCACACCTCCGCGCGCACCGAGGGCGGCGTCAGCTACGCCGATTTGCGCAAGCGGCTGGAGGCTCCCGATGCGCCGCCGATGATTATCCTGCTCGGGACCGGATTTGGAATGTCGCCCGAGGTGGCAGAACGCGCCGACGTCGTGCTCGCGCCCATCGCCGGTCCCGGCGACTACAACCATCTGTCAGTGCGCTCCGCCGCGGGAATCATTCTCGACCGGCTGCGCGGCAAGTGACGCGGTTGCCCGCACCCATTGAGTGGCCACGCGCATTTCGGTAGGTTTAGGGGCTCGACTCGAGGTCTGTCTTCCCATGAATACTGTTATCCAGAAGCTCGAAGAGCGGGGCCTGCGCAAGGACCTGCCCGAATTCCGCGTAGGCGACACAGTTCGCGTTCACGTAAAAGTAGTCGAAGGCGAAAAAGAGCGCATTCAATCCTTCGAAGGCATCGTGATCAAAATCAACCGGGGCGCCAACCGCGCGACCTTCACCGTCCGCAAAGTTTCATACGGGGTCGGGGTCGAGCGAATATTCCCGATGCATTCGCCGCGGATCGACAAGCTGCAGGTGCTGACGCGAAGCCGCGTGCGGCGTGCGCGCCTGTACTATCTGCGCGATCTGTCGGGCAAAGCGGCGCGACTCGACGTCGCGACCTGAGCGCCGCGCCGGTCCTCGATCATATGTCGATGGAGACGGGGGTCTTTTCGACGCAAGCCCGCGTCATGCGAACGTTGCCGTCGAGGTAGGCGCCTTCGGATACCGTCAAGTTGCGCGTCTCGATATTGCCGAAGAACCTGGCGCGCGGCCCCAGCACCACGCGGTCGCATCCGGTAACCTCTCCGCGCAACTCACCCATTATGAGCAGTCGCGGCGCGAAGACCTTGCCCTCGATCATTCCTTCTTCGCCGACCACCACCAACTCGACCGAGCGAACCTCGCCACGGAAGCGGCCCTCGATTCTGACCGGTTCGTGAAAGATCAGCTTGCCCGAGACGTTGACGTTGCGGCCTACCGCGACCCGCGTGCGCTCCTCGGCCCACGCCACGCCTGCATCCTGCGGTATCTGTGTTGAATCCATTCGCTACGGGGCCGGGAATACGTGACATGCGACCGCGTGCCCGCCGCGCCCGGTTTCCAATTTCGGTTCGACGCTGCTGCAAACATCTTTCGCATATGGGCATCTTGGATGGAAGGCGCAGCCGGCGGGAGGGTTCATCGGACTGGGCATTTCGCCGGGCAGTTTGATTCGCTCCGGCTTGTGGGCGGTGTCGATAGTCGGAATCGCCGAGAGCAGCGCGCGCGTGTAGGGATGCCGCGGGTTCAGGTAGATTTCGTCGCGCGATGCGATTTCGACAATCTTGCCGAGGTACATGATCGCGACGCGATTGCTGATGTGCTCGACCACGCGCAGATCGTGCGCGATGAACAGGTAGGTGAGTTTCAGCTTCTCCTGCAGGTCTTGCAGCAGGTTGATTATTTGCGCCTGGATCGAGACGTCGAGCGCCGAGACCGGCTCGTCGAGCACCAGGAAGCGCGGATTCACCGCGAGCGCCCGCGCGATCCCGATTCGCTGGCGCTGCCCGCCCGAGAACTCGTGGGGCAAACGATCCATCGCGTCGGCGCTCATCCCGACCATCGCGAGCAGCTCGGCGATTCGCCGCTCCTTTTCCGCCCCGCGCGCGAGTTTGTGAATCTCGATTCCTTCGCCGACGATCGATCTCACGCGCATCCGCGGATTCAACGACGAGTACGGATCCTGAAAGACGAGCTGCATCTGGCGGCGCAGGGCACGAAGTTCCGCGCGGCCAAGCGTCGAGAGATCGCGGCCGTCGAAATAGACGCCGCCTTCGGTCGGCTCGAGGAGTTTCAGAATCAGCCGTCCGAGCGTCGATTTGCCCGAGCCCGACTCTCCGACCAATCCCAGCGTTTCGCCGGGTGCAATCTCCAGGTTGACGCCGGCCACCGCTTTTATCGAGAGTTTCTTCCCGCCAATAATCCCCGTCGATCCGGCCGGGAACTCCTTGCTGAGATGCTCGACGCGAACCAGCGGCGCTCTGGAAGCGGTTGCGGCGGTATTGCCGGTGGGCGATGCGGGATTAGGCGCGGATGCAGGCGACATAGTGGTTTGGGCCCTTGTTCTCCAGTGGCGGCTCTGCGGCGGAGCACTCGGGAATTACGCGCGGGCATCGCGGATGAAACCTGCAGCCCGCCGGTGGATTCAGCGCGCTCGGAATCGAGCCGGGAATCGCCTGCAAGCGGCGCTGGCGGCTGCCGTCCATGCCGGGAATCGATTCGAGCAACCCGCGCGTGTACGGGTTGAGCGGATTTCGAAACAGCTCCGCACTCGGCGCCTGCTCCATCACGCGCGCGGCGTAAAGAATCGTCACGTCGTCGGCGTACTCGGAGACGATTCCGAGATCGTGCGTGACCAGTATCACGGCGAGGCCGAGTCGCACCTGCAACTCGCGGATCAGATCGAGAATCTGCGCCTGGATCGTGACGTCGAGCGCGGTGGTCGGCTCGTCGGCGATCAGCAGGCGGGGATTGCACGACAGCGCCATCGCGATCATCACCCGCTGGCGCATCCCGCCGGACAACTGATGGGGATAGTCGTCGATGCGGCGCTCGGGGTCGGCAATCCCGACCATCCGAAGCGCCTCGATGGTGCGATTGCGAGTCTCGGCGCGAGCGGTGTGCTGATGCAGGCGGACGGCCTCGCCAATCTGGCTGCCGATGGTGAAGACGGGATTGAGCGAGGTCATCGGCTCCTGGAAGATCATCGCGATTCGCGCGCCGCGGACATGGCGCATCTCGGGTTCGCTGAGCTTGAGCAGATCCTGATCCTCGAAGATTATTTCGCCGCTGACGATTCGCGCCGACTCCGGCAGCAGCCGCATGATCGAGAGCACGCTGGCGGTCTTGCCCGAGCCCGACTCGCCGACCAGGCCCATCAGCTTTCCCGGAGCGACGGAAAAACTCACGCCGTCCACCGCGCGCACTTCTCCCGACGCGGTGAAGAACGAGGTGCGTAGCGATTTGACTTCGAGCAGCGGTTTCACGTGACGTTCAGGGTATCATCGCGGAGATGCGAGTCCGGCGTTGCGCGGCAGTGGGCGAAGGCCAGTTTCTGAAGTAAAAAGCGGCACAGTTGGAATTTAGCAGATTCGCGCGAGACATTCCCGCACATGGTTAAGTCGGTTGCGGGCTGAAGATACGGACAAAGCAAAACCGAGTCCACCAAAAGAAAATCAATAGTTTCGCGGAGTTATCCGAAATTGAATTTGTCGCCTTTGGTTCACGTTCGCCTTATTTTTCGGCCAAGTCTGCCCAGGTTCTGCCCAAGGATTTCGAGGCTGCTTGACCTCAGCCTAGAGATATTCTACGTTTTGGTAGGAAAGGATACATAAAAGTTATGCAGATATCGGCCGCAATTTCCGAGGGAACCAGGCAGCTGCTCGAACGCTATTCGCGCGCTCATGGGGTAAAGAAACAGTTCCTAATCGAAAGCGCGCTCCTTCATCACATCCAGGCACTGGAGGAGCTTCCGATCAGCGTTATCATCCCCCCTCGTCTGGTCGTGAGTGCAGCAAGTGGCCGTAAAATCACGGGACTGCTCACGAAGAAGCAAAAGCCAACAAATGATCTCGTGGAGTTGATGCGCGGTGGGGATTGAGGTTCGTCTGCTCCAGGAAGCAGACGACCGCAGTTCATTCCGGTCTGGCGACGAGCACCTGGACCTGTTTCTCCGCCGATACGCCGGCCAAAATCAGTTCCGCCATCACATCGGCACCACGTACGTAGCGGTTGAGAGCGCGACAATTCTCGGATTTGCGACCGTGACGGTTGGGCATCTGGAGATCGAAGACCTTCCCCAAAGCCAACGGAAGAAGTTACCCGACTATCCGCTCCCGGTTCTCAGGCTGGCTCGGTTGGCGGTCGAGCGAAATGCTCAGGGGAGGGGTGTGGGGGAGCGTCTGATGCGCACCGTGTTCTCGATCGCGATTGAACTTGGCGAGAAGCTGGGCTGTGTCGGGGTCGTCGTGGACGCGAAGCCGGCAGCGGAGAACTATTATTCGCGTTTCGGATTCATGGAGCTCGAAGTCGTCGAGGGAGCGCTGGAGGAGCGACCAGCGCCGAAGCCGATGTTTCTGCCTCTTTCCGCCGTCGCGCAAGCGCTCGGCAGCTTCCCCGCGGAAAAAGCCAGGTCGGAAACCATAAAGCTCGAAACGAGGTGTAGCCGACTTCGAACGGCGGATCATCCAGGTTCAACTTGCTGCGCGCTGAACCGCGCGAACTTCTCCCGAGGCGGTGAAGAAGGCGGTGCGGATCGATTTGACTTCGAGCAGCGGTTTCACGTGACGTTCAGGGTATCATCGCCGCGGCGCGGCCATCCAGACGGAAGCGCCGCGGGAGCGGGTCCAAATTCCAAATTTCCCCGCTGATTCCGTCATCCCGAGCGAAGCCGAGGGACCCCGGATCTTTTTCCTTGCCGCGTGCCCGTGGCACCGCCCCAGTTAGGGTGCCACGTGCCCGTGGCACCGCCCTGACAGGGCGAGGCCGCGCCGTCCGGCGCGGAACTTCGATCTTTATCCGCATGCTGAAATAAAGGGCGTCTGCTAGAGTACGGGCAGATATGTCGCCGTTTCACAAAACAAAGCGCGGCCAGATCATTCTCGGCGATTCGCTGGAGTACATGGCCGGCCTGAAAGCGGAATCGGTGGACCTTATCGATGGTCTGGCTGGTTTCGGCGTAAACCAAGTGAGGGTTTGACGCATGCGCTGCGAGTGTCAGAAACCCGGGACGGTGTACTCGGGGGTGAAGGGAATCCTCGCCGGACCGCCAGACAAGATGAGCCGACGCTACATTGAGCGATGCGACGCCTGTGAGCGTTTCCATTGCGACGGAGTCGCGGGCCTCGAATACGCGAGAATTAAAGGCGGCGGTTGCCGAAATGACGAGCGTGAGCGAGTACTCTGGACTCCCGCGTGACGCCAGACGCGCAACTTGTCTCTCTCCTTCGGAGTCCTTGGACTGAAACGCTTGAGCGGCTCGTTTCGCTGGTCGACGAGAACCTGCTCATTGTCAGCCCTTTTGTTAAGCGCTCTGCCACGGAGCGCATACTCAAGCAGCTAGACCAGCGGGGCCGCCGTGCATCGGTGCGCTTCGGTCTCATTACGGACCTCAGGCCCGAGAGCACGCTCGCTGGCTCCATGGACCTTGACGCTATAGCTGATATTGGCCGAAGCGTGCCGGGGTTCGAGCTTACTCATTTGCCTAGCGTTCACGCCAAGGTCTACGTGGCAGACTGCAGGATGGCAATTGTAACCTCGGGGAACCTCACAGAGCCCGGCTTGCGCGGGAACGTCGAATACGGGGTTGCCTTGACAGAAGAACGTGTCGTTAGGGAGGTCAGATCAGACTTCGAAAACTACGCTTCGCTCGGTGCAAAGGTCTCCATTGACGACGTAACGGCACTGTCGGAGGAAGTGAAAGACCTCAAGACGCTCTTTCAGCGCGCAGAAAGGTCCATACGCGACCGAGCGCGGCGCGCGTTTCAGGAAAAACTGCAATCGACCCATCTTCGACTTCTGCGTCAGCGGGCGAAAGGAAAAACGACCCACGCCATTTTCTCGGACACGCTCAGATTCCTGCTCGCAAAAGGTCCTCTGCGAACGGAGGACCTTCATCCATTAGTTCAGTTACTCCATCCGGACCTCTGCGACGACGCCACCGACCGCGTCATTGATGGCGTTCACTTCGGCAAGAAGTGGAAACATTACGTTCGTAACGCCCAACAGTATTTGAAACGGCGCGGGGAAATTCGGTTCGACGGGGCGCGCTGGAATCTAGTCTCACACTCCTGAGCTGCAAGACGCGGGTTGTTCTCGATGTAGGACTCGTCGCGGCTGTCGACAGACGTGACTGGCCCGGCGCGAAGGGCCCAAGACTGTCGAGGCGCTGGCTACGCAGCGGCAGCGCGTCGTTACGGAGGTGAACCGTCTGACGAGAGAGGCCGGATTCAGACGACAGGTTCTCTTTGCGTATGGCAATCGGTGCGCCGTGACTCGCGTGCAACTCCGTCTCGTGGATGCCGCGCATATCCTTCCGGTGGGAGCGCCGGCGAGCATTGACCATGTGCGTAACGGAGTCGCCCTCTCACCAACCTACCATCGCGGTTTCGACGCCGGTCTTATCTTCCTAGATGAGCAGTTTCGCATGCGCCTGAACAATGGCAATGTCCACGCGCTCCAACAGTTGAATCTTGCGGATGGCTTGGACTCGTTTAAGGCTCCGCTCGGACCGATATTCCTTCCGCCTGACCCCGCGCAACGACCGTCGGCTGATTTCATACGGCGCGCAAATAGATTCCGGCAGATCGCACCGTGAGCGACTTCCGGTAAGACGATCCCCACCTGGTAATCGGTCTCTCACTCGCGACGGGCACACGGCAAGGAAAGGAGCCGGGATTCTTCCCGTTCGGGTTCGCTCAGGGCTTCGGCTGGTGGAAGCGGAGTTATCCAGAAGCGCTCCATATATGACACAAAAAAAGTTCTAACAGGGCGAAGCCCGGCCGTTGGCACGACGGGCCAATGTGAATCGGAAAATATGCGCGACGCATCTTTCCCTCTCGACCCTGAGAGCGAAAGACCGTCCTCGGGATTTCGCGATTAACAGTGGGTGCAGGGGTCAGCCCCTGCCGCCCACCGCGCAGGTGATTCTTCCTTCGTTCGCGGATGAACTAGTTCAGCCTGCCCGCGCCGACCCTTGCGTGCTGTGCGATCAGCTATGGACACCGGTCACGATACTTTCCCCCTCCCGGCTTTCGCCATGAATTGACATAGCGAGGAAGTTTGTGAGAACTTCCGCAATACGGTTCGAATCTCGCACGGGAGGAAGCTTCGATGAAATTCAAAATGGCGTTAGCGATCGCGTTTATTAGCTTGCTGATGGTCCGCGTTGAGAAGGCGAACGCCGGGAACTGTGAAGCGAAACTATCCGGCAATGACTACGGATGCACCTACGTTTGCACTGGGGGGGGAGGTGGCACGGAGTGCCTCGATTTCGGGTCGTTCGGTGTCAGCGCGCCCTTCGACATGGACGATGTAGGAGAAGACGGGGTAGGGGCGTGCATTTGCGCTGATACAGGTTCAGCCAAGGCACCCAAATTCGATAGCTCCTCGAGCACGTTCATATGCACCCTCGATACCTTTCCTGGCGCGTATGTGGGCAAAGTCAGCGGTAAGCATGTGACCGGACAGTCGGTGTACGAGGGAGGGGAGACATGCCGTTTCAGTTGCACCGAAGGCGCCGACGGATGCTAGCAATCGCGGTTGGGGTCGGTCGGCCGGGCAGGCGCGCCAGAACCCTACGATCTCCATCAGTCCTGACCCGCTCGCCATCTTAGTCCGCCGACAGAACCCGGATAAGACTGCTCTGTTCGCTGCTCGGCCACATTAAGCACTCCATGCAATAGCGAGGGGGAGATCCCCCTCGCGCCGGGGCGGTGCACGGGCACACGCAAGGAAAGGAACCGGGATTCTTCCCCTTCGGGTTCGCTCAGGGCTTCGGCTCAATCCCCTCGAGAATGGCACAAACTCAAGGGGTGAGAGCTATTTAGTGCATCGCGAGTATATGTATCGGACGCGAATTGTGCCGTCGAATAGTTAGATTGCGATGCGGAGCGCAATTTCCTCAAACAGGACGTGCGGCACTTTGACTGTTCGCTTGCCCCGCGGCTCTTTTGCGATCCGCACAAGACCGTGGCGCTCCAGAATTCGAACGTCTTCCTGGACGTTCTTGAAATCGCGCTTGACCATTTTCGCCAGTTCATAGAGCGATCCGGGATGGCGCGTTCGGATCGTACGCATAAGAGCGAGCCGCTCACGCGTCAGAAAGTTACGGGCAGCCTCAATGCTGGTGAAGCCGACCTCGTCGCGCGGTTTGGGCGCAATGCGCCGCCCGGTCCGGACGGCGTCGAAGGTCCTGGAGAAATCGTCTGCGAGTTGAGCCAGCGGCCCGATCGAAAACGTCACTGTCTTCATTTTTCATCTCCTGCGAATTGCCTTGCTTGTGCGAGAAAATCGGCGATGAGCCGGCGCGCCGTCGAAAACTTGTACGGCTCCTGGTGCTTGCCAATGTGACGGTGGTGGCCCTTGGGGTGATGATTGTCATACAGAATCGCGGGCGTTTCTTCACCTGAACGAATGAACGCAAGCCGATACCGAACACCTTCGGAGTGTCGAGCATTTTTCTCGACTTTCCACAGGACAATCTCGTAGAGATTCCCTCGCTCGTCCGTCCACTTCCGCCGCCTGATCAGTTTAGCCCGCGCCAAGCCTCAACCCCTCTACATGGCATGATACGCCACGTAGTCGAATCTTCCAACAGGCAATAACGCAAGCTCGCTGGAGGCGGGGGCTCTCCCGACGGGGCGATGCTCTATTTCAGAGAGTGGTGAACGCGCCGAGCGTGGCACCTCTCCCTGAACCGTGTGCCCGTGGCACGTCCTCGGACAAGGAGAGGGTATAGGAAGGTTCAGACCGGCAGGAAAAAGATCCGGGATTCTTCGCTGCGCTCTAGAATGACACAAAGAAAAGAAGGAGCCGGGGGCGCGGCGGCGAAGATCAGCCGGCGGTGGTGGGATCCATCCGGTCGCGGAGGTGGTCGCCGAGGAAGTTGAAGGACATCACGGCGAGGAAAATGAAGATGCCCGGAATCAGGATCCATGGGTAGCGCGCGAGGTTCTGCACGTCTTGCGCCTGCGCGAGCAGGTTTCCCCAGCTCGCGGCCGGCTCCTGAATTCCCAGGCCGAGGAGAGAGAGCGCGCTTTCGCCGAGGATGAAGCCCGGAATCGAGAGCGTGGCCGCGACGATCGCGTAGCCGATCACCGACGGAATGATGTGACGGGTGATGATGCGCCATCGCGACGCGCCCAGCGCGCGGGCGGCCTCGACGTACGGGCGCGAGCGCACCGAAGACGCCATCCCGCGAATGATTCGCGCAAAGCCGGCCCAACTGATGAAGCTCATGATCGCCACGATCATGAAGAAGGTCGCGACCGTGCTCATCCCCGACGGAATCACCGCCGCCAGCGCAAGCAGGAAATAGAACGACGGCAGCGACATCTCGATCTCGGACCATCGCATGATCAGGAAATCGACGGTGCCGCCGATGTAGCCGGACATCGCGCCAATCGTGATGCCGAGCGAGAAGGTGATCAGCACGCCGATCAACCCGACGCACATGCTCACGCGCGAGCCGTACACGATTCGCGAGTAGAGGTCGCGGCCCAGGCCGTCGCTGCCGAGCATGAAGTACGGCTCGCGCTCGGAGTCGGTGGTGAATAGATGGCCGCGGGTGAACAGACGTATGCCGAGCCGGCGGGAAGCGTCGGCAACGAAGGTGCGCGCAGTCGGATCCTGCATGCGCATCGGATGGGTGTAGAACAGCCCGCGCGACCAGTCCGACGGCGCGTTGAGGTGGAGCGACATCGGCGGGCAATCGGGCATCTCGCGGTTCTGATAGGTGGGATCGTAACTGGCGAAGAACGGCGACGCGGCGGCGAGCAGGTAGAACAGCGCGAGGCAGATTGCGGAAAAGCGGACGGTCCGCGACGCGAGACGCCATTCGCGGGCAACGCCTGACGATGGCCGCGCGGATAGCGCAGCGCCCTGGAGATTCGCATCCATCGCGGCGCCGGAGTTCATCTCAATCGGCCGTCACCGAGGAAAAATCGACGCGCGGATCTACAGCCACCAGCGCGATGTCGGCGAGCAGGTTGCCGACCAGCAACAGAATCGTGCCCATCAGGACCGAGCCCATCACCAGGTAGATGTCGAGCGAGCGCACCGCTTCGAGCATCAGCAGCCCGAGCCCCTGCAGGTTCATCACGGCCTCGACCAGGGCGGCGCCGCCGAGCAGATCGCCGAGCGAGTAACCCGCCATCGTGACGAACGGATTGAGCGCGTTGCGCAGCACGTGCTTGTAGATGACGACGCGCTCGGACAATCCCTTGGCGCGCGCGGTGCGGACGAATTCGGAATTTTTGATTTCGAGAATCTGCGAGCGCATCAGGCGCATCAGGCCGGCGGTGCCGGAGGTGCCAAGCACGAAGACGGGCAGGATGAGGTGCTGGATGCGATCGGCCACCTGGCTCATCGGATCGAGGGTCGAGTAATCGGGCGAGTAGGTGCCGCCGATCGGGAACCATCCGGTTTTGAGCGCGAGGTACATCATCAGGAAGGCGAGAAAAAAGCTCGGCACCGACATCCCGAAGAACGCGAGGAACGAGAGGAAGCGATCCCAGATCGAATTTTGATTCACCGCGACGATGATTCCGATCGGTATCGCGATCAGCCACGAGAAAATCATGCTGCTCAGCGACAGGACGATCGTGTTGAAGGCGCGCGACGCGATGAGGCTGGTGACGGTGACGCGGTATTGGAGCGAGAAGCCGAAGTTCAGATGGAGCACGCCCCACAGCCACTTGAAGTAACGGACCATCAGCGGCTGATCGAGGCCGAACTGCGCCTCGAGCTGGTGGATGACCTCGGGGGTGATGGTCGGGTTGAGTTTGAGATTGGAGACGAAGTCGCCGGGCACCAGCGACATCGCGAGGAAGGAAATGAAAGTGATCCCGAGGATGAGCGGGATCATGTTGAGCAGGCGACGAATCAGAAAGCGGGTCATCGTGTCAACGGCCTGATTTTGCGGCGGAGGTTCAGTCGGCCTTGAATTGGATCCACTCCGGCTTGTACGTGCCCCATACCTTGGGCTGATAGTTTTCCAGCGAGTTTTTCCACGACGAATAGCGCTGTTGGCGCACGGTTTCGAGTATCGGCAACTGCTCGTGGAGGATTTGCTGAATCTTCCAGTAGTAGGGCGCGCGCTTGTTGGGATCCATCTCGGAGGCGCCATCGTCGAGGAGCGTATCGATCTCCGCTTCCCACGGGGTGGCGGGTTTGGGCTGATTCGGATTCCACAAATGAAGGTTGCCCGATGAGCGATAGAAGTTCGCGCCATCGTTCGGCTCGATACCGCCGGTGAATCCGATCAGAACGCAGTCCCAGTCGAAGGACGAATCGAGCTTGTCCACCAGGGTGGTGAATTCGAGCGGCCGATAGTTCACCTTGATGCCGAGGCTCTCGACGTCCTGCTTGAAGATGGTGCACATCTCGTTGCGCTCGGGCGTGCCGGTGTTGGTGGTGAGATCGAATTCGAGGCGATTGCCTTTCGGATCGGTGCGCACGCCGGGTTTGACGAGGTGATAGCCGGCCGCCTCGAGCATGTCGGCGGCCAGTTTCGGATCGTAGTCGTAATCCTTGAGATTGGGATTGTGAAAGATTTTGTTCTCGGGCGAGATGTCCGCGACCGCCGGCACCGCAAGGTTGTGAAAGACAAGATCGATCATCGATTTCTTGTCGATTATGTGCGCGATCGCCTGAAGGAACTTCAGGTCCGTGAACCAATCGAGCTTCGGATTGGTGACGCCGTTCTTGACGAAATGGCGCGGATTGCGGTTGAAGGTGAAAAACAGCGAGCCGGTGTCGATCCCGATCTGCTGAACGGTGACGTCGAGTTCGTGGTTCTTCACCTTGTCCTGAAGCGGCGAAACCTCCTCGGTGCGCGGGCCGTAGATGTCGATTTGCCCGGACAGATAGCGCAGATAGGCGGCGTTCTGGTCCTGCACGATCGTCACCGTCTGCCCGTGGAGGCGCGGCAACTGGCCGCCGTGCTCGTCCTTCATCCAATAGTCGTTGTTGCGATCGTAGCGAACGAGCTGGCCCTGCGTGTAATGCGTCATGTGATACGGGCCGTTGCCGACGAGCTTGTCCGGGGTGGTGTCGATGCCCCAGGTGTGGTTGAAATTTCCCGCCTTCCAGACGGGCTCGAGGATGTGCGCCGGCATCACCGGAATGCCGATTGAATAGAGCAACGGAGCGAACGGCTTGGGCAGACGCATGACGACGGTGTAGTCGTCGGGCGCGTCGGCGACGATGCGTTGGTGGTCGATGGTGATCGCGGGGCGGATGCTGTTGGGCACCTTGGGATCGTAGATAACGTCGAGCGTGAACAGAACGTCGCGCGCGGTGACGGGCTGGCCGTCAAACCATTTCACGTCGTGGCGGAGATGAAAGGTAATCGTCTTGCTGTCGGGCGCGATGTCCCATTTCTCGGCCAGGCCCGCCTCCGGCAGGGTAGTGACGGGGTTGATGCGGATGAGGCTTTCGAAGAGATCGCTGGTCAGCGTGCCCGAGGTCGAGTCGGTGATCAGAATCGGATTGAAGGTACGCGGATCGCTGGCCACGGCGGTGTAGAGGATTTGACTGGTCGCGTGATCGCTGTCGGGGCGGTTCACGCGGCATCCGGTGAAAATCGCGAGCGACGACAACGCAATCGCGCAGGTGATGGCCGGCAGGATTCGCATGCGCGGGCTTTCAGCTTTCATTTGCAAGCGCGCGCGCATCGTCAAGGCTCAGATTCATCAAAGTGGCTCCTGGAGCCGGTGTCAACACGAACGTGGAATCGGGAATATCTCCATTGACGATCGGCCGCAGATAACGAAAGGTGACGTGGCTGCCGGCCGCCGGAAAAGTCGCATCGACGACGTAGGGAAACATCACGCCGCCGATATCATGATAGTCGCTGTAGCGCACCTCGTAATTGACGCGGCCGGCGCCGTTACCCGCCGTTTCCCGCACCATCGCGAGATTGCCGCCCGAAAATCCAAGCTCGCGAGTTCCCGACGCGGTGTTGTTGTTGCCGTACGACGCGACGATCATCGCGCCGTCGTTGGACACCGAGTCTGCGATTGCATTGAGCGCGAACCGGGGCGGCGCAAGTCCCATCAGCAGACCCACGGCGTCGGCGGGCGCCATCGGGATTCGCACGTACCGGTAGAGCGTGTCGGCGGTCGCGTTGCCGCGCATGAAGCGATTCTGATCGGGCTCGAAGATTGCGAGCTGCGAGCCCTGCGCCGCGAGCAGCAATGCCACGCCGAACGGCGACATCGCCTCGACGCGCAAATTGCCGGGCTGCTTGACGACAATTTCCTCTTTGGCCTTCACGTGCTGATCGCCGGCAGTGTATTCCATGACGGCCGGGGTCTGCATCGAGTCGAGCCTTTTGTCACGCTCGGCCAGCGCCGCGATCAACTTCTGGACTTGAAATTTGCCGGCGTCGAAGCCCGCTACCGGCTCGGGCGCCGCAACGGGGGGAGGACGAACGATGAAGCAGGCGGAAGTTTCGAGCGCCGCCAGCAGCAGCATCGATGCAACCGCGGCGAGCGAGGCTGTATTTCGGCGCTTTGCGCGTTCAGTGGCCCGCGCTGGCGGCATTCTGCAGGACCTGAATTTTATCCTTGAGCCGAGCGACCTGATCGGTTTCCTGGGCCTTCTTCAGCGCGTCGGAGTACTCGTAGCCGGCTTCCTTGACTTTGCCGAGCTTGCGATAGGCGTCGCCAAGATGCTCGGTGATAGTGGGGTCGTTGCCGGTCAGGTTGACGGCGCGCTCCAATTGCTCGACGGCGTGCTTGTAGTCGCCCTTCTGATAGTAAACCCATCCGAGGCTATCGACGTAAAAGCCGTCTTCGGGCTCGATATCGAGAGCGCGCTTGATTAGTTTTTCGGCCTCGACGAGGTTGGTGCCCTTCTCGGCGTAACTGTAACCGAGGTAGTTCAGCGCCTGGGCATTGGCGGGATTGAGCTCGATCGCCTTCTTCATCTCGGCCAGGGCTTCTTCGCGCTGTTTGTTCTGATCGAGCGCCGCGCCGAGCGTGAAGTGGAACTTGTCATTCTTGGGATCGATCTGGACCATCTTGCGCGCGAGCTCGATTGCGGCCGGATAATCCTTCTTTTCCTGATAGACACCGACCATGAAGCCGGTGATTTCGGGGTCGTTGGGCTTTTTGGCGAGCGCATCCTTCAGCGCAGCCAGCGCGTCGTCGTACTTGTTCTGCTTGTCGTACAGGTAAGCGAGCTGCTCGCGCGACTCGACGTAGTGCTCGTCGCCGTCGGGAATTTTGTTGAACTCGGTGATCGCCTTTTCGTATTCGGAAAGCTCGGTGTACACCATGCCGAGGTAATAGCGGACGCGGTAGTTGTTGGGCTCGGAGCCGAGCACGAGGTTAAACGCGGCCGCGGCGTCGTCATAAGCGCCGACCGCGCCTTCGTTGCCTCGCTCGAGGTAGAGCAGGCCGATCTTGGTGCGGGTTTCGGCGGGGTTGGTTTCGACCTGCTCGGCGCGCTTGAGCTCCTGCAATGCCTCGTCGTATTTTTTCTGACCGACCAGGATTTCCGCCTTGCGTTTTCGAACGAGCTCGTTGTTCGGATTGATTTGCGTGATCTTGTTGTAATAGACCAGCGCGTCCTGCGGCCGATCCTGGCGCTCGCGCAGGAGGGCAAAATCAAGCAACACCAGCTCGGACTGGGGATCGAGATTGAGCGCTTTTTGATAATATTTTTCGGCGGCCGGGTAGTTCTTCGCGGCCACCATCACCTTGCCGGCGTAGTAGTAGCCAAGGAATGAATCGGGATCGAGCGTGATCAGCTGCTCAAACGTTTTCTCGGCTTCGGCGTAATCGCCGCGCTTGGCGAAGAGGGTGCCGAGATACAGATAGGCTTCCTGGTTTTTGGGATTGAGGCGCAATACCTCGCGGTAGTCCTTTTCCGCGGTCGCGTCGTCGCCGAGCGCCGAGCTGATGCCTGCGCCGAGCAGACGGGCGTCGGCAGAATCGGGATTGATCGCGAGCGCCTGGTTCACCAGTTCAAGCGCCTCCTTCAGGCGCCCATCGCGGACGTAGAGCGTGGCCAGGCGAACCTTCAGCGCGGCGTTGGTGGGATCGTACTGGACCGCCTCGGCGTAATCCTTGAGCGCCTCTTCGCGGTCGCCTTCATTCATCGCGAACTCAGCCTTCAGGAACGCACTCATCGCGCGCGCATCGGCAGGGACCTCCACCGCCGGCGCGCCGCCGAAGGGATTATCGCCGCCCACGCTGACGGTGCGAACCGGCTCGGGCCTGGTTCTTATGATTTGGGCGCAGCCAAGAAACGCAATCGAAGCGGCAGCGAGCGCGATGGTCGCGCGTGTACTGAAAAATCTCATGATCGAAACAGATTTCCGGGGGAGCTTCTCAATTGGGGCTCGCACCACGCTACTCGATCTAATACGCGAGGTGTCCCGCGACGTTACAGCCGTCCGCGGACCTTTGCGCATCCTTTACATTATAAGAATTCCGCCACGGGATGCGACTGTGCAAGCCTCCTTTGATTTTCGGCCTGCTTGCCACCACGCGTCGCCTCGGATAGGGAGGGGGGCCGGAGCCGCCCCGCAATTGCCGCAAGTCCCGACGGAAAAAACGCGTTCCCGAGCGCCTTCGAGCGCCACCCCGCCGGCGCATCGGCCGCCGCGCAAGCTCGGCCTGATCCCGCTGGTATGCGTGATGTACCTGGTCGTGAGCGGCGGCGCGTACGGCCTGGAGGATGCGGTCAGGATGGCGGGACCGCGGCTGACGCTGATGCTGTGTCTCATCGTGCCGCTGACGCTGAGTCTGCCGACGGCGCTGATGGCGGCGGAGTTGACGGCGTTGATGCCGGTGGAAGGCGGCTTCTACTTCTGGGTCAAGGAAGCGCTCGGACCGCTGGCCGGCTTCGCCGAGGCGTACTTGACGATTCTGTACACGGCAGTGGACATGGCGATTTATCCGGTGCTGTTCGCCGGCTATCTTTCGTTCATCCTTCCGCTCGGCCCGACGGCGCAAATTGCGATCGGCGTCGCGCTGGTATGGCTGGCGGGTGGACTTAATTTTCTCGGCGTCAGGCCGGTCGGAATGGCGTCGATCGCGCTTGCCGCGATCCTCGTGTCGCCGTTTGCGGCGCTGGTGATCGTTGGCATTCCGCGCCTGGTCCATTTCACGATGCCGGCGCCGCCGCTGTTCGGCGCGGATCCGTGGGGTGCGATGGCGGCGGGACTGACGGTGGTCATCTGGAACTTCAGCGGATGGGAAAACCTGAGCGTCGTGTCCGCGGAGATCGAAAATCCGCAGCGCAACTATTTGCGCGCCGTCCTGATCGCGCTGCCGATAATGGTCGCCGGCTACGTGCTTCCGCTGGCGGTGTCCGTCTCGGGCGCCGTCACCGCCGCGGACTGGGGCACCGGCTCGTTCTCGCACGTGGGCAACGCAATCGGCGGACCCGCTCTCGGCGGCGCGCTGGCGCTCGGCGGCGCGGTGATGTCATTCGCGGTGTTCGAGGCCGCGATGCTGTGGGTGTCGCGGATGCCGTTCGTGCTCGCTCGCGAGCGCTACCTGTCGCCGCCGCTGGCCGAGCTCTGGTCCACGACCGCGACGCCGGGAAAGTCGATTCTGCTGTGCTGCATCGTCTTCACGCTGCTGGTGCCGGTCGGATTCGTCGCGCTGGTCGTGCTCGACGTATTCTTCTACATGGCGGCGCTTGTGCTGGAACTGCTTGCCCTGATCCGGCTGCGGAAACGGATGCCGGATCGCACCGGGAGGTTCACGATCGGCGGCGGCCGCGTCGGTCTCGCGCTGGTCGCGACGCTTCCGATTCTCACCTGGGCCGCAACTTTCGGGCTGGCGGTCTCGGCCGGCGTAGGCAAGGCCGATTTCATCCTGGCGATCGTGCTTGGCGTATGCGTTTGGCCTGCGTATGCGATTTGCCGGCGGCGCTACGGCGGCCCGCCCGCGATCGATCCTCCACCCACCAGCATCACTGCGTAGCGGGCTGGTTGCGCGCCGTCAGCCGATACAGCGCGACCGCCTTGTTCTGCGAGATTGGCTCGACGGTGAATTTATCCTGCAACTGATCGAGTTCAGTCTTGAGCACGCCGGCGTACTCATCCGACTCGGGCGCGGCGATCAGAAGATAGGCCGGCCTTTTCGCGTCAATTGCCGATGCGAGCGAGTCCGCCTCGGCGGACATTTGAGAACCGTCGAACACCACCGGCGGCACCGCGCCGTTCCATCCTGCCGCGCGCTTTTCGTACAGGCGATGCAGATGGTAGTCGGTGAATTTTTCACCGGGGTCGAGCGAGTTGAGGCCGACGAAGCGGCGATCTTTCCACGGGCAGATACAGTTCGAGAAACTGCAGCGAGATGTTGCTGACTACGGTTGCGCCGGGGGGCAACGTCGAATCCAGCTCCTCGAGGCTCGCAACCATCGCAGAGTCCGCAGGCCGCGCGTTCAATCGCACAGCCGCTTCCGAAGCCATCGACACGATCAGAGCCAAGTCGAGCACGATCACGCTCGCCACCGCCGCCAACTGACGCGGCTTTCGATTACGGTTTTTGAGCACCGCGCGGATCCATCGATTGGTCGCTTCCGCTCCGCAGCCTGCCGCGATGAACAATACGAACGCCCCCGGCAGGATGAAGGCCACGTCGGTGAAAACGTAGAAACAGTAGAGCCCGGTCAGTGCGGCAAGGTATCCGAGCCCGAACCACATCAGGCGGCGCGCCGCCGGTTCTTCCTGGCGCGCGAAAGATCGCGATGAAGCCGACAATCGCGAACACCGCCGCCGCGAACGGATAGAGGAAGTATCGCGAGTCGCCGGGATCGCCGAGCATCCCGTCCAGGCCGAGCAGCGTCATGACGTACACGATGCACGTTGCCGTGCGGATTTCGCGGCATCGTGGGACCGAACAGGTACGCGGCGCTGAAGGTCTTGCCGCCGGCGCCATAGACCTCGGGCACCCACCACGTGTAGCCGCTGGCGAACGCGCTCCCGAGATTGATCGCGTTCTGATGCAACTGCCAAGCGACCGGAATCGCGAAACCGATTGCGATCGCGAGCGCCGCTTTGAAGAGACTCGGTAAATCCCGGCGCTCCAGCGGCACCATCACGACGCACAGCGCGAGGCCGGCAAGGATGGTGGCGTTGGTGGGACGGATGATTGTCGAGAACCCGGCGAAGAGACCGAATATCAGCCATGCCGACATTCGCATCCAGCTCGGCGATCGGGTCGCGTAGTCCGACGTCGCCAGCACCAGCATCACCGCGGCGCAAATCGTCACGAACAACGTGGGCACGTCGCTCATCACGAGCGACGAGTAGGTGATGAAGACGGGGGATAGCGCCAGCGTCAGCGCCGCAATCGCCGCGGCCGAGCGCCCGAACTGGCCGCGTGTCAGCATGAAAACGCCGAAGACCGAGAGCATCCCGAGAAACATCGAGGCGTAGAGCGGCGCAAAATCAGCGCCGCGCACGCGGTAGAAAAATTCCAGGATCAGCGGGTAGCCGCCGGTATAGCGCGACGGGTAAGAATATCCACCGAAATGCAGCACCGCACCGCGACCAGCCGCAAGGTTCACCGCCGACGCGGCGTACTCGAGTCCATCCGGCCACGGCATCAATTCGACTCCGCGTTGAAAGCCGGCGGATTTAACCATCACAATCACGAGCAGCTCGATCGCGGCGAGGATTCCCCATTCGAGCGATGCCCGGCATAAGGGGAACGCCCGACGGCGGCCGTCGACAGGCGGTTTCGATGACTTCGCGCGGCTCATCGCGGCGAATCTCCGCGAGCACCGACAACGCCAGCGCCGCGCGCATCGGCGCATGGCTGGTCGTCGTGCTGCTCATCCCGCGCGTCGTGCGGATGCTCTATCCGGAAGTGTGGGTCGAGGACGATTTCTACCTCGAGAGCGCGTGGCTCGTGAGCGTCGGGATGCGCCCGTACCTGGATTTCGTTCACCCGCATATGCCGCTGCTCGAATGGATTGCGGGATGCTATCTCAAGTTGTTCGGCACAAGCCATCTGTCGATCGAAATCCTGAACGAGGCGGCGATTTTCGCCGCCAGCATCCTGACTTACTCGCTCGGCCGCAAGGTCGCCGGCCGCCGCGGCGCCATCGCCGCGTCGATTCTATACGCATACAGCTCGCTGGTCTTTCGCTACCACGTTTACGAGCGCGAGAATTTCATCGCGCCGCTGATCATCCTGGGGGCGATCGTCACGCTCGACGACACGATGCCAGCGGTCAGCCAGGCGGTGATTCTCGCGGCCCTGTTTTTCGCCGCATGCGCGATCAAGTTGACGGCGGTGATTCCGTTTGCCGTGATGCTGGCGTTCATCGCCGTCGCGCACCGCCGAATCGCGGGCGCATTTGTCGCGGGCGCCGTCTTCGCGCTCGCGCTCGCCGCGTTCAGCGCACTCCTCTACCGGCTCTACGGCAACGAGTTCATCTTCCAGACGTTCGTGTTTCATTTTCTGAAGGGGCGCGACACCGCCGGCAGCATCGCGACTTACCCGCGGTTGATCCTCGACGTGCTTGCACCGCTGTTCGTGCTTGGATGCTGGCGAGTCTTCACCGAACGCGCGTTGAGCCGCGGCGTGATGCTGGTGCTGGCGATCGTCGCCGCCGAGTACGCCTTTTACGGCGTGCTGAGCCCGACCGCGTGGGGCCACAACTATCTCGAGGCGATCCCGTTCATCGCGATCGTCGCGGGAATCGGCGCGGCGGCGCTGGTACGGGCGATTGCGGATCTGATCGCGGGAGAGCAGCAGCCGCATCGATGGAAGCTGCTTGCGGGCGGTGCGGCGCTGATTGCGGTTTTTCTGATCTGGATCACGCCGATTGTGAACGAGAACTGGCTGCACGGCGCCGTCTATGGCTTCGGCTTCGTGCCACGTGCGGAAATCTCGCAGCTTGCCGACGCGTTGCGCGCCGTAAGCCACCCCGGCGAGGACGTGATCGCGCCGTCGTTCGTATGCTTCGAGGCCGGACGGCGCGAATTGATCCGTTATCCTGAAACCTACGGCGTGTATCGCGAAGCGAAAGCCGAGTACGATCGCGACGGCTTCTTCGCCGCGCGCCGCCGCCTTGGCGCGGCCGATTTTTTCCAGCTCATCTCGGACACCCGGCACTTCTGGACCGAACAGATGCGCGACGCGATTGCGGGGGGAAAGTCTCGGCCGTCATCAACGATTCGCCGATTCAGTTGTTCCCGCTGGTGTTGGTTCCCGAAGACTTTCTGTCGAGCCACGGCTTCCGCGTGGTCCTGACGACGGACCATTTCACGCTCTGGTCGCGAGCACCCGCGGCAGGGGCGACGCCGGCGCCTCTCGCGTGAGGTTGCGCGTCGAGGTGAGGAAGGGGAAATCACTTTATTGAATGCGGAACCCACCCGGGTTAATCATGCACTTCCGTGCCACGGCAAGGGCTGCAGCCCCTGCACCCGCAGTGAGAAGACGCGAAAATCTGCGCAGCGCATCTTTTCGCGACTACGCGATGGCAGGGGTGACGTCCTGCACCGCAGGTATTCAAGGCCGCGCTCCATTGTCGCGCGCGAAACCGTCAGGGCACAAGACTACTGCGTGCGGCTTCGATGAGCCGCTGAAAAGGAAAGTCCGGAACCAGACCGGCCCGTCAGGTCGGATGCGGCAGGCGGCGGATCGGACTAACCGGCCAAGGTGGACAGGTAGCTGGCTATCATCAGGGCTCCGATCGTGAATGCCGTCCCCAAGACAACGAATAGAGCCATACTCATCATGCTGCTATTCATCGCTGACTCCCCTTGCGGAAAGCCGCTGACAGGCCGGGCTCTCCGCTATTTCGGAGATTACTGGCAGACCAGTTAACGCGATGTTGACAAGTCGTCAAGATGGGGTGATGGCAGGGCGCGAATTTGCGTAAAGATGCGCAAATTTGTGTGTAGGATCGCGAGCAGCGAAACCGTGGGGGGCGGCTAGACATTAAGATTGCAAGGGGTCTGGCGTTCGTGAGAAGGAGAAACCGGGGTTATGAGAATGAAGCGCGCTTGGGTTGGAGCATTCACAGCAGCGGTTCTCGCGCTGCTGTTGTGCGCATCGCACGCGCCGGCGGCGGAAGCGGATTCCGCGAACGCCGCGAGCAATGAGATTCGCGACGAGCTGGAGAAGTGGACGCGGGACTTCAATAGCGGCGATTCATCGGAGGTCTGTTCGCTGTTTGCGCCGGATTTAATTTCAAATTTTCGGGGGGAGCCCGAAGACACCTATAGTTCCCTGTGCGCGAATTTGCAGATGGCGTTGGCGGACCCGGCGAAGGCATATCACTACGACCTGGAGATCAAGGAAATCATCGTCTCGGGCGATATCGGCGTCGTAAGGCTCGTTTGGACTCTGAAGGTGCGCCCGAAAAACGGATCCGAGGAGATGAAACGCGAACCCGGCCTGGATATATTCCGGCGCCAGCCGGACGGAAGCTGGAAGATATCGCGATACATGGCCTACGAGGCACCGTACCCCTAGGGGGCGGTGCGGTCGAGCGAGCGGTACTGAATCGCCTCGCTGACGTGGTGGGCGGCGATCGAAGCGGCGCCGTCGAGATCGGCGATGGTGCGCGAGACCTTCAGGATTCGCGTGTAGGCTCGCGCGCTCAGGCCGAGGCGGTTGATGGCAAGCTCGAGCAGACGCTCGCCGCCCGACTCGATCTGGCAATGGAGGCGGAGATCGCTCGCGCGCATCTGCGCGTTGCAGAAAAACGACATCCCCTTGAAACGAACGAGCTGCGCCTCGCGGGCGCGATTGACGCGCTCGCGAATGGCGATCGACGGCTCACGCGCGACGCGATCGGTCAGGTCCTTGTACTTCACGGCGGGCACTTCGATGTGGATGTCGATGCGATCGAGGAGCGGGCCCGAGATGCGCGAGCGATAGCGCTGAATCGCGATCGGCGAGCAGGAGCATTCGTGCTGCGGATCGGTGTAGAAGCCGCACGGGCACGGGTTCATCGCCGCCACCAGCATCACGGAGGCGGGGAAAGTGAGCGTGCCCATCACGCGCGAGATGGTGATGCGCGCATCCTCGAGCGGCTGGCGCAGGACCTCGAGCACGTTCTTGCGGAACTCCGGCAATTCGTCGAGGAACAGGACGCCGTGATGGGCAAGGCTGACCTCTCCGGGGCGCGGAATCGAGCCGCCGCCGATGAGGCCGGCGTCGGAAATGGTGTGATGGGGAGCGCGGAATGGGCGCGTGGTGATGAGCGCGCGGCCGTCCATCAGGCCCATCACGGAGTGCACCTTGGTGGTTTCGATGGCCTCCTCGAAGGTCATCGCGGGCAGAATCGAGGGCAGGCGCTTGGCGAGCATCGTCTTGCCCGAGCCGGGCGGCCCAATCATCAGGACGTTATGACCGCCGGCGGCGGCGACTTCGAGCGCGCGCTTGGCCTGCTCCTGGCCTTTGACCTCGCTGAAATCGACGTCGTAAACATTTGCCGCGCCGAACGCGGCGCCGAGATCGGCGGGCGCAGATTGGAGCGGACGCAGGCCCTCGAAGAATTCGAAAGCCTCGCGCAGGCTCTCGACGCCGAGCACGGCGGTGCCCTCGCCGACGACGGATGCCTCGGAGGCATTCTCGCGCGGGAGCATCACGCCCGCGAACCTGGCAGAGCGCGCGAGCAGCGCGGTCGGCAGCGCGCCCCTGATGCCTTTGATGCGGCCGTCGAGCGCGAGTTCGCCCAGGACGAGATAGCCGCGCAGGCGCTCGCGATCTTTCAACACGTTTTGTGCGGCGAGAATTCCGAGCGCGAGCGGAAGATCGAACGCCGAGCCTTCCTTGCGCGTGTCGGCGGGCGCGAGGTTGATGGTCATCTTGCGAGTGGGGAAATCGAAGCCGGAATTTTTGAGCGCGGACTTGACGCGATCGAGCGCCTCTTTGACCGCGCCCTCGGCCAGGCCGACCAGACGATGCGGCGGCATCCCGGCGCCGATGTCGATTTCGACTTCGACCGGGAACGCGTCAACGCCAACCAACGCACTCGATATTACGCTAGCGTGCAATAATTGCCCCAACCGGGTTTTTCACCGTTAACCGCCAGTGTCGCTGACACTAGCGCAATGTGGGGCTGCGAGCGATGCGCGTTACTTGGGGGACATTGTTACCTGGGTAACCAGGATTCGCGAGCGCTCAGGGCCAGACGGCGCCGGCGGCGACCAATTCATCGCGCTCTGCGCGGCCCAGCCCGAGCAACTCGCCGAGCACGTAGTCGAAATTCTCGCCGACTTCGGGCGCGATCGAGCGAACTTTTCCCGACCCGCCGGAAAGCTTGAACGGGATGCCGGTGACGTTAGTCGTCGTGCCCCTTCCGGTTGCGACGGCGGGCCAGAAGCCGCGCTCTTTCAGTTGGGGATCGCGCGCGCAGAGATCGATGCCGTTTTCGACGACGCCGGCGGCGATGCCGGCGCGTTGGAGGATCGCCATCGCATCTTCGGCGCTGTGCTCCGCGGTCCATCGCGAAACGTTGGCGTCGAGCTCGGCGCTATTGTGCATGCGCAAGTAGAGCGTGCGGAACTGCGGGTCGCTCGCCCACGACGGAGAACCGATCGCGGTGACGAATCGGCGCCACTGCGGGCCGGTGCGCACGGCGAGCGCGACCCATCGGTCGTCGTCGCCGTCAAGCGGGCGGCATTTGTAAACGCCGTGCGGTGCGGCGGGGCCTTCCTGCGAATTGTAGCCGGGGGCCGGCTGGGTTCGGCCGTTGACGGAGATGTCGAGCAGCGCGGGACCGATCACGCTGGTGACGGCCTCGAACTGCGCGAGATCGACGAACTGGCCGCGGCCGGTGCGGTGTCGATTCCAGAGAGCGATGAGCGCCGCGAGCGCGCCGGTGTAACCGCCGCAGGTGTCGGCGTAGGAATAGCCGTAGCCGGCGGGCGTGCCGTCGGGTTCGGCCATCAGCATCGTGAAGCCGGTCAGGGCTTGCAGGGTCGGTCCGTAGCTGACGTAGCTGGAGCGCGGGCCGGTGTGGCCCAGGCCGGACATGCTGATGCAGATGATGTCGGGCTTGACGGCGGCGAGACTTTCGAAGTCCATCCCCCAACTGCGCATCACGCGGGCGGAAAAATTGTCGATCACGACGTCGCTTTTGGCGGCGAGGCGGCGGGCGAGTTCGACGCCGCGCGGGTGCTGCATGTTGAGCGCGACCGATAGCTTGCCGCGATTGAGGTCGCATTGGAGGCCGAGCTTGCGATTGCCGAGTTGCGGCGGCTCCTTGCGCTCGACCTTGATGACCTCCGCGCCGTGGTCGGCGAGGATGCGCGTCGCGACCGGGCCGGCGACGACCCAGGTGAAATCGAGGACGCGAACGCCGTCCAGCGCCGTCGCCGGCACGATCAGATCACTCCTTCGGCGAAGAGCGCGGCGAGCGCTTGGGGAGCCACCCCGAGTTCGTCGCGCAAAATTTCGCCGGTATGCTCTCCGATCAGCGGCGGGCGCCGCGACACTCGCCACGGCGTGCCGTTGAAAAGATACGGCGCGCCCGGATAGCGGAACTTGCGGCCGAGCTCGGGATGCTCGACCTCGACGAAGTAGCCGCGCGCGGCGAGCTGGTCGTCGTCGAACAGCGCCTCGGGCGGGCGGACGGTCGCGTAGGGCTGGCGCAGAAGCTGCGCGCGCTCGAGCAGCTCGTCGCGTGGATAGTCCTTGACCCAATCGTCGAGCACGTCGAAGAGATGCTCGGCCATGAGATAGCGATACATCACCTGCTGATAGTCGGGCGCGTCGAGGTCGCCAGCCTTGCCGTCGGACTTGACCCATTCGATGAGCGAGGTCCAGTCGCCGAGCGTGCAATGCATGATGTAACCGTCGCGGCATTTGCCGACGCGAAAAAAACGGCTCCAATGCAGGGTGCCGCGGCGCGGCTCGGCCTCGTTGCGCTCGAAAAATGCACCGGCGACGTGCTCGACGGCGGCGGCGGTGGCCTCCTGCATGCTGAGGTCGATCCACTCGCCTTCAGCGGTGCGATCGCGCGCGAGCAGCGCAAGCATCACGGCGATCGCGCCGTAATACGCCGACGAATGGTAAGCCTGCAGACCGAGCGGACGAACCGGAGCGTGATTGGGGAAGCCGTTGATGTACAGCATCCCGCCCAATGCGGTCAGCACGGTGTCGTCGGCGATGAAGTCGCGCCAGGGACCGGTCTGGCCGAACGGCGCAATCGAGCAGAGGACCAGCGCGGGGTTCTCGCGATGGAGCGTATCCCAGCCAAGGCCGAGCCGGTCCAGCGTGCCCGGCGCGTAGCTCTCGATGACGACGTCGGCGGAGCGGGCGAGCTGGAGCAAGATGTCGGCGCCGCGGGAATGGTTGAGATCGAGCGTGAGGGAGCGCTTGTTGAGATTGTAGAACCAGAAGAACAGGCTGCGGTCGAGATGCGGGAGGTCGTCGAGGAAGGGGCCGATGCGGCGCGCGTCGTCGCCGGCGGGCGGTTCGACTTTGATGACGTCGGCGCCCATGTCGGCGAGCAGCCGCGCGCAAAGTTGGGCGCGATGGCCGGTCAGATCGAGCACGCGCAGGCCGGCGAGCGCGGCGGGCTCGGTCATGGTTTCTTCGCCGATTTTCCCGCGCCGGCGGACTTTTCGATTTGCGCGAGCTCTTGCTTGACCTTGGGCGGGGGCAAGTCCTCGATTGCGAACGCGCCGGTGTCGAGCGTCGCGGGAACCTCCATCAGGACTTCGTTCCTGGGGCCGGTGCGTTTGCCGCCGCGCACGCGGATGGTTTCGAAGGTGACGGGATTGACCCATCGCACGCCCATCACGGCGGGTTTCGCCTGGCCGTCCTCCTGGACGGGAACGAGGGTGGTGCCTTCCTTATCGAACAGAGTTACTTTTCTGAGTCCCATAATTTTTTCTATGGATATGCGATTCGATGCTTCAAACGTGCGCGAGAGATGATATGGAGACTGGCGGCGGGATTCAAACGGGCGGGGGCACCATCGATGCGCGGCGGCGCGCCGCCGGCTTGGCGCTCTGCCCGCGGTGGTCCAGTAGTTTCGTCAGCTCCGGCGTTGAGCGCGTGCGCGAGACCCTCGATTGGCGGATCGGCGTCGAAGCGCGTCGGGCATCCCGTCATGTGGTCCCAAGCGGTGTTTCGGAACGTCCTCCCACCATGCGCTCCATGCCATGTCATTGCGGCGTTGAGGATTGAGCGGATAGTAGATGCGACTGTCGCGCCTTGCAGCCGCTCCTCCCACCAGTAGCAGGACCTCATGCTGGCTGTTGTTTATGAAGCAATGGCAGATGCCGGTCCCGGCAGGAAAGGCCGCAAAGTCCCCGGGCCGCATCGCGTGAAGAAAACCGTCTATCCAAGCGTCAACCTCACCCTCAAGAACGTATACAAACTCTTCCTCTTTCTCCTCGGCATGAGGCCAGGAACTTCGTTCTCCAGGCGGCAGCCGCATCAGGTTCACGCCAATCTTGAGCAGTCCCGCAGCTTTGCCGATGCTCCGTTGATAGCCGTTGTATTCGTCGCTGTTAGGATACTGGTGGCGCGTCTCCGGACATGATGCGGCAGCAATTATGAATGGCGGTTTTTTGGCGGGATTCTTCATGCGGTCCATGTAACACAGCCACAGCCACAATGCAGGCCGCCGTCGGTAATACCCGCGCCAGCTCCTCATCGCGCAGATGCGCAGTCTCCTCGCGCACGCGATAGACCACCAGCGAAGCTGCGTCCCTTACAAGCGCTTGCCGTTAATTCGGCAACGCAGCAACGCAATTATCAGAGCCGCGCTACTGGTTCAGTTTCGATGAGATGACTGGCTGAACTAGTTCAGCCTGCCCCCGGCGGATTTTTCATGCCATGCTTACGCAATGGTCAACCGCCAGGATACCCTGCGCTCGCACGCCTCGCCCGCCATTGGATGCCCACGGCTCGCAGCGAAAATTATTTTCGGTGGAACAAAGCTAGCGATGGTAGCGAGCCGTCCCAAAACCACTACATATGGTAGAATTTGGTCTTTCCGGCTCGATTCTATCCGTCAGAATCGCACCCGCGGCAGTGGCCGCGCGCGACAACGGAGCGCGGCCTGAACGGTGGGTGCAGGGGTCACCCCTGCCGCGCTCGATACTCGCGAACAGACACCGCGTAAGTTAATCTGTTCGGACGCTCAATACCTGACAATTGCGAAGGAGATCGCGCGCGCACGGGCGCGCGGGCAACATGGCGCGTGGCTGAAACCGACTACAAATCGACGCTGAAACTTCCCAGGACCGACTTCCCGATGAAGGCGAATCTGCCCAAGCGGGAGCCGGAAATGCTCAAGCATTGGGACGAGACCGACCTCTACGGGCGCCTGATGGAGGCGCGCAAGGACGCGCAGTTGTGGGTGCTGCACGACGGGCCGCCGTATGCCAACGGCCGGGTGCACCTGGGGACCGCGCTCAACAAAATTCTGAAAGACTTCGTGGTGCGATCGCGCTCGATGATGGGATATCGCACACCGTTCGTGCCGGGATGGGACTGTCACGGGATGCCGATAGAGCACAAGGTATCGCGCGAGCTCGGCGACCAGGCGCGCACGATTTCCAAGCTCGAGCTGCGCAAGCTGTGCCGCGCCGAAGCGGAGAAATGGATCGACTTGCAGCGCTCGGACTTCCGGCGGCTGGGAGTGATCGGCGATTGGTTCAAGCCGTATCTCACGATGGCGCCGGAGTACGACGCGGCTGAAATCGGCGTGCTGCGCAAGATGGTCGAGCGCGGCTACGTGTACCGGGGATTGCGCCCGGTGCATTGGTGCTTCGATTGCCGCACGGCGCTGGCGGAAGCCGAAGTCGAGTACCGCGATCATGTTTCGCCGTCGATCTACGTGGCGTTCGCGTTCAATTCGAATCTCAAGGATGCGGGCGCGCTGGCCGCAGATCGGATCGACGGCGCCGAGCTTGACGCCGCGCACAAGGCCGGCAAACTGTCGGCCGTAATCTGGACGACGACGCCGTGGACTTTGCCGGCGAATCTCGGAATCTCACTGAACGCGACGTTCGACTACGTCGCGTTGAAGGCCGGCGAGCATTACTACGTGGTCGCGTCGCGATTGGCGGACAACGTCGCGAAGGAATGCGGGCTGGCAGTCGAAAAACGCATCGCGCTCAGCGCCGACGCGCTCAAGGCGCTCGACGGCCAGGACATCTTTCGACATCCGTTTATTCCGCGCGACGTCAAGCTGATGTACGCCGAGCATGTTACGGCGGACGCCGGCACCGGCCTGGTGCATACCGCGCCGGGACACGGATACGAGGATTTCGTGGCCGGCAAGGCGTACGGGCTGACGCCGTTCACTCCCGTCGATGGGGGCGGAGTGTTCACCGCGGAGGGCGGAGAGTGGGCGGGGCAGAACGTCTTCAAGGCGAACAAGCCGATCGTCGAGAGACTGCGCGCGGCCGGCGCGCTGCTGCATGCGCAAAACTTCTCGCACAGCTACCCGCATTGCTGGCGATGCCACAATCCGCTGATCTTTCTTGCCACCGAGCAATGGTTCGTCAGCATCGATCACAACGACCTGCGCGTCAAAGTGATCGATGCGATCGACAAAGTGAAATGGTATCCCGGATGGTCGCGCGATCGGATCCGCAACATGACGGAAACCCGTCCCGACTGGTGCATCTCGCGCCAGCGGGCGTGGGGCGTGCCGATTCCCGCGGTCAGATGCGCGGCATGCGATGAGGTCGCGCCGCTGCTTGCGACGATGGACCGAGTCGAGGAAATTTTCGCGCGCGAAGGTTCCGACGCATGGTACCGCCGGCCGGCGGCGGACTTCGTCGCGCCAGGCCTCAAATGCCAGCGGTGCGGCGGCGCGGATTTTATCAAGCAAGAAGACATCCTCGACGTGTGGTTCGATTCGGGCTCCTCGCAAGCCGCGGTGCTTGGCGCGCGCTCTGAGCTGTCGTGGCCGGCGGACGCGTACCTGGAAGCGGTGGAGCAGGCGCGCGGATGGTTCGGCTCGTCGCTGGTCTGCGCGGTGTCGGAGCGCGGCGCGGCGCCGTTCAAGAGCGTAATCAGCCATGGACTGACGGTGGACGAGCGGGGCCGCAAGATGTCCAAGTCGCTCGGCAACTCGGAGGACGCCGTCGATGCGGTCGGACGGATGGGCGCCGACGTATTGCGATTGGTGTACGCGTCGCTCGACTACACCGCCGACATCACGCTCGGGCAGACGATTTTCAGCGCGGTGTCGGAGTCGTATCGAAAGATTCGCAACACCTGCCGGTTCGTGCTGGGCAACCTGGCGGACTTCGACCCGGCGCACGACGCAGTTGAAATCTCCGGCATGCTTGAATTTGATCGGTATATCCTCGCCGTGTTTTCCCAGGTGGATGAAGCAGTAAAGAAGTGTTACGAAAAGTTCGATTTCCAGACAGCCTACCGGACGCTCTCCCAGTTCATCGTCGTAGATCTGAGCGCGACCTACGTCGATGTTGCGCGCGATCGGCTCTACTGTTCGGCGGAGAAATCGCGCGAGCGGCGTTCGGCGCAGACCGCGCTGTTCACGATTCTCGACGCGCTGGTCAGATTGCTCGCGCCGCTGATTCCGTTCACCGCCGAGGAAGTTTACTCATATCTGCCGGGTAAGAATGAACTGAGCGTGCACCTGCTCACGCTGAACGATTTGAGTTCATGGAATGACACAAAACTGGTGTCGCAGTGGGCGCCGTTGCTCAGGATTCGTGAGGAGGCGCTCAAGCTGCTCGAGGCGATGCGCAAGGCGGGGACGATCGGCGCGCCGCTCGACGCTGCAATCAGCCTGGGAGCTGACGATGGCTCTGAGAGCGGACTTGCTGGAACGATCAAGCGGTATCGCGAGGAGCTGAAGGACTTGTTCATAGTCTCGGAGGTCGCGATTCTGAGCGACGCGGAAGCCGCCGAGATCAGGCGCCAAGCCGGCGGCCGCGAGGACTTTGCCGTCGATGGCAGCTTCGCGCGAGCCGCCGCGAATCCCGCAATCACGCTGCTTGGGCGTCACGCGTCCGGGGTGAAGTGCGCGCGATGCTGGAAGTACTTCGATGACGGTGGCGATCACCAGTTGGACGCAAGATGCCGCGCGGTGGTGGGGGCATAGCCGTTGCAGGAACGATCGAGCGTCAAGCCTCTTGCCGGCCCGCTACTTGGGCAAGGAGCGGAGAAAGAATCAGCCGGCCGGGCGCCGCGCAAGCCGTTCCTGCTTTTGATCGGCGCTATCACGATTCCGATCATCGTGCTCGATCAGGCAACCAAACTGTTCGTCAAGGCGCACATGGCGCTGTATCAAAGTATCGCGCTCGTCCCGAATTACCTGGACATCACGTACACGCTGAATCCCGGCGCGGCGTTCAGCATGCTGGCGCAGGCGCCGCCGTGGGTGCGTAGAGCGTTTCTGCTGTCGATGTCGTGTGCGGCGATAATTGTGCTGATCGTATTGATAGCGCGGTCGGAGCGCGTGACTATAAATTCGGTTGCCTTCGCGCTGATCCTGGCCGGCGCGACGGGAAATCTGATCGATCGAGCGCTTCGTGGCGGCCGCGTGATCGATTTCGTGCGCGTGCATTACTACGACCTGAACTATCCGGTGTTCAACGTCGCGGACAGCGCGATCACGATTGGCGTCGCGCTGATAATCCTCGCGGCGTTGTTTGGCGGCGACGCCGCGCCCACGCCAACAAATCCTTCCAGTTAGATAGCTGAATCCCGGCTCGACGCGTTCGAGGGCATCACCGCGGCGGGTGACTGGACGCCGATCCACGTGCTTAATAATGTCTTGCCGGCGGTGAAGCGGAGGGTGCAGGAAAAGGGAAGATTGATGCGAGGCGGGCAGAAAATCCGCGCCGGTATTTCCAGAATCAGCCGGCCGGCGCGTCGATTTTCGTCCCGCCGAGCTATCCGGCTACTTCAAACTCAGTCCGTCGTGGCTCGCGGGAAGCGGGGCGCCAGACTCCACCGCAGCGCGCCATTTGTCGATTGCCTCGACGGTAAACCGCCAGTCGCTGCCGACCCGGAACGCGGGAAGCTGGTTTTTCTTCAGCATCCTGTAAATCGTGGACGAATGCACCCGGAGGTAGCTTGATACTTCCTGTACCGTCAGGACACTGCTTTTCATTTCATCGAATCGATCCATCTAACACCTCTTCGCTACGCGCGTTTACCCCGTCTTCCCAGCCGTTAACTATGTAACGCTCGAACCAGCACCGCGTACGCTACTCACTACATACTAAACTCATCACAATAATGCCAAGCATTCAAACGGAATTTTCGTCACAATCAGTTACCTACAGAACACTGCGGGTCAGGAGTCTCAGGAGTGCAGCTGGACTCGGACGGATTTTCAGCGCAAGGGTGCGACGATATCGTCAATCGACAGGCTCTTGGTCAGCGAATGACCCAGGCGATCGAGCAGCACGAATTCGACCGCGCCAGCGGCGCGTTTCTTGTCGAGACTGAGTGCGCGGATAAAGTCGTCGCCGTGCCATCCGGGAGGCATCGCAGTCGGCAAGCCGGCGCGCTCGATCAGGCGCTGAAGACGCGACGCTTCGTCGGCCGGGAAGCCGGCATATGCGCAGGACAGCCGGGCCGCCGCGACCATTCCGATAGCGACAGCCTCGCCGTGAAAGTAGCTGCCGTAACCAGCGCTCGCTTCGATCGCGTGGCCGATGGTGTGGCCGAAATTCAGGATTTTGCGCAGACCGCTTTCGCGCTCGTCGGCGCCGACGACGGCGGCTTTGTGCATCAGCGATCGCGCGACGACTTGCTCGAGCAAATCGGGCCGGCGGGCAAGGATCGAATCGAGGTCGCGTTCCAGGTCCGCGATCATCGGCGCGTCCATGATCGCGCCATACTTGATGACTTCCGCCAGGCCCTCGCGAAACTCGCGGTCCGGCAGCGTTGCAAGCGCAGTCACGTCGGCGACAATCAGCCGCGGCTGGTAGAACGCGCCGATCAGGTTTTTGGCGTGGCGATGATTGACCGCCGTCTTGCCGCCGAGCGCGGAATCCACTTGCGCCACCACCGTGGTCGGCACTTGCACCAGCGCTACGCCGCGCAGAAAGGTCGCAGCCGCAAATCCAGCGAGATCGCCAACGACGCCGCCGCCCAGCGCGAACACCGCGCCGTTGCGGTCAAGCCCGATCTCAGTCATCCGATCGTAGAGAAGCTCGAGCGTCGGGAGAGATTTGGAGGCTTCGCCCGGCGGCAGCGAAATTACGGCGGCGGCGAAACCGCTGTTGCGAAGCCTGTCCTCGACGCGCGCGGCGTAGAGCCTTTCGACCGTCGAGTCCGTGACGACGGCACATGGACCGGGCTTTAGTCCGGCGTCGCATGCAAGACCGCCAAGCCGGTCCAGGATTCCAGCACCCACATGAGCGTTATGCGACGCGGGCCCGAGTTCTATGCGGATGGTGCGCATCTCTATGCGGATCGTACGCCATCCGCCGGCGGCACGCATCGTCGCGCGGCGTGTGCGGCGAAGGCCGCGATAACATGATCGGCAAGTTGATCAACGGTGAGGTCGGAGCTGTCGATTTGAACATCGGCGCGAGCGTAGGCGCCGTCCCGCTCGTGCATCAGCTCTTTGATTCGAGCCAGGGTGGATTTTCCGCCCTCGGCCAGCTTCGGGCGCCTGGTTTTCGACCGCTCGACGCGCGCTGCGACAACTTCGGGCCGCGCCGTGAGACATACGATCACGCCGGCGCGCTTGAGCGCGGCGCAGTTTGATTCGTCAAGCAGTACGCCGCCGCCCGTCGATATCACTCCGGGATGCGGCCCGTGGCACTGGGGGCATCGCCGGCGATCGCCGGCCAGATGCGCGACCGCTTCGCGTTCGAGCCGGCGGAAGTGAGCCTCGCCATGGTCGGCGAAGATTTGCGCGATTGATTTTCCAGCCTGCGCGGCAATGACCGCGTCAACGTCCACGAATTCCCATCCGAGCCGGCGCGCGACCAGCGGGCCGACCGAGCTTTTCCCGGTGGCCATGAATCCGGTGAGGATCAGTTTGGGCGTCATTTGCGTTGCAGCGCGGATCCAGGCGCGCGCGTTTTCGCAGTCCGGCGCGCCCGCCGTTTCAGTAGTTGCGGACCTGTTCGAGGAAGCCCTTGAAGTTGCGCGTAATCTCGACGATCGAATCGCCGCCGAACTTTTCGAGGAAGGCCGCCGCAAGTTCGAACGCGACCACCGATTCCGCGATGACGGCGGCGGCGGGAATCGCGCATACGTCGGAGCGCTCGATCGCGCCGACTGCTTCCGCCTTGGTTTTGATATCGACCGAGCGCAGCGGGCGCATCAGCGTCGATAGCGGCTTGAACGCGACGCGTACGCGGATCGGCTCTCCCGTGCTCATGCCGCCCTCGGTGCCGCCGGAATTGTTGGAATGGCGTGTGAAGCGGCGATGCGCGGCGTCGTATCCGATTTCGTCGTGAAGTTCGGAGCCGCGCATCCGTCCCGCCTTGAAGCCCAGCCCGATCTCGACGCCTTTGGCGGCCTGCACGCTGAGCAGCGCGAACGCGAGGCGGCCGTCGAGTTTGCGATCCCATTGCACGTGACTGCCGAGCCCGACCGGCAATCCGGTCGCAATCACCTCGACGATGCCGCCGAGCGTGTCGCCGGTCTTTTTGCACTCGTCGATTTCGGCGATTATTTTAGCTTCGGCGCCGGGGTCCGCCACGCGCACCGGCGATGCTTCCGTGATGCGGCGCAGTTCTCCGGCGCTCAGCGCGGCGGGAGTATTGGCCTCGGTCGCGCCGATGCTCGCCACGTAGCCGAGCACGTCGATCCCGAACGGCGAAAGAATTTGCTTTGCGAGGGCGCCGATCGCCACGCGCGCAGTGGTTTCGCGCGCGGAAGCTCGTTCGAGCACGTCGCGGATATCTTCGAGGTTGTATTTGAGAACGCCCGCAAGGTCGGCATGGCCGGGCCGCGCACGCGTGACCACCTCCGCTTCGCCGCGATCTTTGGGATCGGCGGACATCCGCTTAACCCAATTCTTGAAGTCGCGATTCTCGATGATGAAGGTGATCGGACTGCCGAGCGATTTGCCGAAGCGGATGCCGGAAACCGGCCGCACTTCGTCCTTCTCGATCAGCATTCGGCCGCCGCGGCCGTAGCCCTTTTGGCGGCGTGCGAGTTCGGCGTTGATCGCGGCAACGTCGATGTCGAAGCCGGCGGGCACGCCTTCGACCGTCGCGACCAGCTCGGGGCCGTGCGATTCACCGGCAGTCAGAAATCGCAGCATCGGTTTGTGTCGCCTCCCGCGCGTATTGGTTCGAGCGGGCCTCCATCACCAGATTCAACCAGACTGGACGCGCCCGCGAAAGCGGTGGATCGATCGGGCCAAGCCGGGACTCGGCGGGCTGGCGGCTCGCCGCATCGCTCGTGCGGGGTGTAAGTTGCATGCGCGCGGCCGGTGTGGGCGCGGCGCACAGAGAGTCAGGATGCAGGCCAATGTTGTGATCGTCGGGGCGACGCGCGGATTCGAAACGCTGACGTATTCGATTCCGCCGGCGCTCGACGGGCGTATCCAGCCGGGGCATCGGGTGCTCGCGCCGCTGCGCTCGCGCAAGCTGACGGGAGTGGTCACCGAGGTCGGCGAACAACTTTCGACCGGACAACTGAAGCCCATCCTCGAAGTCCTCGAGCCGCGGCCGCTGTTCGATCGCGCGCATCTGCAATTGATGGAGTTCCTTGCGTCTTACTACATGGTTTCAATTGCGGACGCGTACCGGATCGTGATTCCCGCGGTCGCGCGGGTCGAGTCGAGGACTGCGTACCGGCTCGCGACTCCCCCCGACGAGCTGGCGCGCGCCGCGTTCACGCGAGTCGAGCGGGCGATTATCGAGACGATCGCCAAGCGCGCGGCAACCGCGCGCAGCCTTGAGAAAATCGGTCCGCCCGGCGAGGTGCGCGCCACCATCGCCCGCTTCATCGCGGACGGCACGCTTGAGCGCCGCGACGCTGCCACGGGAAGGCATCGCGATACCGCGGACTTGATCGCGCGACTCGCCACAGGCGCAAGCATCGAGGCCGTTCGCGGCTCGAAGCAGCGTGAGGTGCTCAATGCAATCGCCAACGCCGGCGCCACGGGCGCGCGCGTCGCGGATCTGAAGGCTGAAATCGACGGCGCGAGCGCGGCGTTGAAGAGTCTCGCGCGTCGCGGCTTGATCGCGATCGAAGCGGCGCCCAGCGCGGCAACCCACGGCGTCGCGGCGGCCCAGTTCGATCTCACCGATGAACAGCAAGTCGCGCTGGATGCGATTTCACCGGCCATCGAGCATCGGCGCTACGAAGCGTTTTTGCTCTGGGGCGTCACCGCCAGCGGCAAGACCGAAATTTACCTGAAGCTTGCCGCGCGAGCGCTCGCGGCCGGGCGAAACGTTTTGATCCTGGTGCCCGAGATCGCGCTCGCTGACGAGATTGTGCGATCCTTTCGCGCCCGTTTCGGTTCGCTGGTCGCCGTTGCCCACAGCGCGCAGAGCGTGTCGGAGCGATGGGCGAGCTGGATGGCGGCGATTGGCGGGCAGGCGCGAGTGATGATCGGTCCGCGCTCGGCGATCTTCGCGCCGATTCACGACGCCGGGTTGATCGTCGTTGACGAGGAGCACGACGCTTCGTACAAAAATGAGGAAGGAATTTACTATCACGCACGCGATCTCGCGGTCGCGCTCGCGGGATTTTCGAAATGCCCGGTGGTGCTCGGCTCGGCAACCCCGTCGAGCGAGTCGTATGCGAATTCGCGGCGCGGACGGTACCGGCTGATCCGGCTTTCGCGGCGGGTGAACGATCGCGCGATGGCATCGGTCGAAGTCGTCGATATGCGGCGCGAAGTCGCCGACGCGCGGATGCTTGCGGCGGCCAGAGCCCGCAAATGGAGCGCGACCGGCACAGCCGAAGCCGCAAGCGGCGGAAGTTCCGGATGCGGTGCCGCTCTCGACGGCGCTAGTTGCGGCGCTGCGCGAAAATCTCGCGTCGGGCGGCCAGAGCATGGTGTTTCTCAACCGCCGCGGGTTTCACAATTTTCTGCAATGCCATATCTGCGGCAACGTGATCGCGTGCCCGAACTGCAGCGTCAGCATGACGTTCCATATGCGCGACCGCTCGCTCCGATGCCACTACTGCGGCAATCATACTGCGGCGCCCGACACCTGCCCCGAATGCCATGGCTACGGGCTCAAGGGCCAGGGCTTCGGCACCGAGAGACTCACGCAGGCGTTGGCGGAGATGATGCCGGCGGCGAGGATCGAAAGAATGGACTCCGACACCAGCAGTCTGCGCGGAGCGCGTGCGCGGATGCTGGCCGAGCTTCGCGCGGGTGAAATAGATATCCTGGTCGGCACGCAGATGATCACCAAGGGTTTCGATTTTCCCGGCGTCACGCTGGCCGCCGTGGTAAACGCCGACATGGCGCTGAACATGCCCGACTTCCGCTCCGCCGAGCGAACGTTTCAGTTGTTGACGCAGGTCGCGGGACGCGCGGGACGCGGCGAGCGTCCGGGACGCGTGATCATCCAGACCTACGCACCCAATCACTACAGCATCCGCGCCGCCAGGGATCAGGACTACGCGCGCTTCATGCGGCGCGAACTGCAACTGCGCCGTGACCTTATGTATCCGCCGTTTGCGCGCCTCGCGATGGTGCGAATCGAGGGCGCCGAGCCGCGCCTGGTCAGGCGCACGGCCGAGGCGGTCGCCAAATCGCTGGCTGCGGGTTCGACCCCGGAAGGAATCCGCGTGCTGGGGCCGGCGCCTGCGCCGATCGAACGGATCAAGCAGCGCTACCGGTGGCAGGTGATGGTAAAATCGCGCGAATTGAAACCGATGCGCGCGGCGATCGCCGCAATGCGCGCCGAAGTTGGACCGTCGGCAGAGCGCGACGGTATTTTTCTTGCCATCGACATCGATCCGGTAAGGATGCTGTGAACGAATGAACGAGACGAGCGAACATCAACTGGTGCATCATGTGCCGCGCGCGCGTCATGCCTTCGATGTGAAGATGAAGGACGGCGCAATGATCCACGTCCGCCAGCACGGCATCCCCGGCGCGCCGCGCATTGTGCTCAGTCACGGCAACGGGCTTGCGATCGACGGATATTTTCCATTCTGGGGACCGTTGCGCGAGCGTTACGAAGTGATCGTCTTCGATTTTCGCAATCACGGGCACAACCCGTTGCACACCGCCGAAGGGCACACCTGGGGTAACTTCGTCGCCGATATGGACATGGTCTGGCATGCGATTAATCGCGAGCTTGGCGCCAAGCCGGCCGCCGGGCTGTTTCATTCGCTGTCGGGCGTCACGGCTGCGATGCATGCGCTCAAGCATGGACGGCGATTCGACGCGCTGGTGCTGTTCGATCCGCCGGTTTATCCGCGCGCAGGGCATCCAATCCAGTACCTGCAGCATGACGACAAGGAATCGCTCGCCTCGCGCGCGGCGCGGCGCCCCGAGCGCTACAAGGATCCGATGGAACTGGCGAAGCAGTTCGCCAAGCGCTTCAAAAGATGGGTGCCGGAGGCTTACGAACTGATGGCGCGGGCGACGCTGCGCCACGATCGCGCGAGCGGCGATTGGATTCTTGCGTGCCCGCGCGAATACGAGGCGCAGGTTTTTTCCAGCGCTGCGAATCCGGATCTGTGGCTGCAGATGGCGCATTGTCCGGTGCCGGTAAAACTCGTGTGCGGAGATCCAACTCTGGAAGACGTGATGGCGCCGGCGCTAATCGGGCGCGCGATGGCCGAGGAGTTGGGGCTGCCGTACGAAGCGATCGCGGGGACCTCGCATTTTCTTCAAATCGAGCGCCCCGCCGAATGCATCCGCGCCGTGGAATCGTTTCTCGCGCCGCTCGGACTCGCCGCGCCAGTTACCCTTTGATAGATTTGTAAACCCCGGTATCCGAGATGGCGCTGCTGAGAATCCGCAAATTTCCCGACGACTCGCTCAAGCAGCCTGCCGCCCCGGTCAAGAATATCAACGGCACCGTCGAAGGGCTGATCGACAGCATGGTGCAGACGATGTACGCCGCGCCGGGCGTGGGTCTTGCCGCGCCGCAGGTCGGAGAATCGAAGCGGATAATCGTGCTCGACACCGACCATGAACAGCCCGGCAAGCATCTGCTGAAACTCATCAACCCCCGGGTCGTCGAGGCCGAGGGCAAGATCGTTTGGGAAGAGGGGTGCTTGTCGGTGATCGATTACACCGCCGACGTGGAACGCGCGGCGCGCGTGCTGGTGCGCGCGTGGACGCCCGACGAGAAGGAGATCGAGATCGAAGCCGACGATCTGCTCGCGGTGGCGTTGCAGCACGAGATCGATCATCTCGACGGCAAACTCTTCATCGACCGCATCAGCCGAATCAAGCGCGAACTCTACAAACGCAAACTGAAAAAGTTAATCAAGGAGGGCAAAGCCGACAACGTGCGCCCCTCCACGGTGCGAATCTAAAATCGCCGAGTCACTAAAGATCGTTTTCATGGGCACGCCGGCCTTGGCGGCCCGCATCCTGGAGCGGCTCGTAGCGGCTTCGGGAGCCAGCTTCCGCGTGGTCGGAGTCGTCACGCGCCCCGACCAGCCGCGCGGGCGTGGGCTCGGCACAGCGCCGAGCGCGGTCGGCGCGCTCGCGGCGCGCCGTGAAATTCCGACGCTGAAGCCCGTCAAAATTCGGACGCCGGAATTTTTAAGCGAGCTGAAGGCATTCGCGCCCGATCTCCTGGTGGTGGCTGCTTATGGACGCATTTTGCCAAAGTCGATTCTCGACGCCGCGCGAATCGCGCCGATGAACGTCCACGCATCGCTCCTGCCGCGCCATCGCGGCGCCGCCCCGATCGAAGCTGCGATCCTCGCGGGCGACGCCGAAACGGGAGTCACGATCATGCGGATCGTCGAGCGGATGGACGCCGGCCCGATGTATTTGCAGCGCAGCATTCCGATCGAATCGAGCGACACGCAGGGGACGTTGAAGGAAAAACTCGCGGAGCTTGGTGCGGACGCGATGCTCGAGGCGATCGATCTGGCCGCGCGCGGCGCGCTGGTCGAAACACCGCAGGACGAAGCGATCGTCACCTACACGGCACAGGTCGAAAAGAAGGATGCGGTGATCGATTGGACAGCGAGCGCCGTGCAAATCGAGCGGATGACGCGCGCGTACGATCCGTGGCCGGTGGCGCGGACGCGCCTGGGCGGCGACGAAGTTCTCATCTGGCGCGCGGCGGTTGCGCACGAGGACGGAAGCATCGAGTCTCCTGGCACGATCGTGAGCGTGAAGCCCAGTCCCGTGGTCCAGTGCGGAACCGGACGACTCAGGCTGCTCGAGGTGCAAGCGGCGGGGCGAAAGAGAATTTCCGCGGCTGATTTCATCCGCGGTAAACGCGTGGAAGCCGGCACGCGATTCGGCACATGAGCAAAGACCAGGCGAACATTCCGCCCATCGAGCGATCGAGCTCGCGAACCGACGAAGGGCTCGCGTCGCGAATGGCGGCAGCTGAGATTCTGTACCGCGTCGATCAGGAGTCCGGTTATGCCGACGTTCTGCTGGGCGGGCGGCTGCCCGATTTTGCGCCGGCCGATCGCCGGCTGATCACGCGGCTGGTGCTCGGGACGCTCGCGTGGAGGGGACGCCTCGATTACGAGCTGGCGCATCTGACGGGCCGCAAGCTCGAAGGGATTCAGCCCGCGGCGCTGGCGATCATGCGGATGGGGCTTTTTCAGCTTCGATTTCTTGACCGGATTCCGCAGCACGCGGTGGTGGACACTGCCGTCAGCATCGCCAAACGAATTCCGGAGGCGCGCAAGGCGTCGGGCTTCGTCAATGCGGTAATGCGCCGCGCGACGCGTGAGGCGGCGCCGATGCCGGTGCGGGAGCGCAACGAAAAAAGTTATCTCGCCGTTGCATATTCGCATCCACGCTGGATGGTCGAGCGATTCGTCGATTGGTTCGGCGTCGCCAATGCCGAGCGCCTGATGACGGCGAACAACGACGCCGCGCCCAACGTGATCAGGCTCAATCTCGCGCGCGGATCCCGCGCGGAGATAATCGAGAAACTGAGTGCCGACGGCTTCGAGATCGGCGCGCCCGGCCGCGCGCCCGAGACGATCGTGCTCAGCAGCGCGCCGCACTTCGAATCGCGCGCGTATCGCGAGGGGTTGTTCCACGCGCAATCCGAGGCGTCGCAGATGGTCGTCGCGAATGATTGCGCCGCGTGCGGGCGCGACGGTCGTGGATTGTGCGGCGGCGCCGGGCGGCAAGGCGACCCATCTGGCGGAGATGGTGGGCGAACGCGGGCGAGTGATCGCGGTGGACCTCAATCTGGGCGGACTCAGGAACGCGCGCGGGCTGGCGCACCGACTGCGGCATCGTAATGTCGACTTTGTTTGCGCCGACCTGACGGCTGCGGTGCCGCTTGCGCCCTTGAGCTTCGAAGCGGTGCTGCTGGACGCGCCGTGCACGGGAATCGGGACACTGCGGGAGCATCCGGAGATCAAGTGGCGGCTCAAGCCGGGCGATCCGGCGCGAATGGCTGCGATACAATCGCGAATGCTCGAGAACGCGGCGGCGATCGTGCGCCGTAGCGGCACGATCGTGTATTCGGTTTGCACCGTCGCGCCCGAAGAGGGCGAAGGCGTGGTCGATGGATTTCTCGCGCGCCACGGCGATTTCGAAATCGATCGCGCGGTTGCGGCTGACGGCGTGCTGAAAGACGTGATCGACGCGCGAGGATTCATGAAGACGCGGCCGGACGCCGGCGGACTGGACGGTTTTTTCGCCGCGCGCCTGGTTCGCAGGAGAAGCGCTTGAGCACTATCCGTGGGCGGCGCTAACTTTCGGAGAGGATTCACTGAAAAGAGGGGGAAAATCGCGTAGGCGCTTTGCCTGCTGGCGGCGATGCGATAGCACTATCTGTGGTTGCGCCGACTTTCGGAGGAGCTTCACTGAAAAAAGCCGACAAAATAGCGCCGTCGATTCTGTCCGCTGATTTCGCGCGGCTCGGCGAAGAAATTCACGCGCTCGAAAAGGCGGGCGCCGACCTGATTCATTTCGACGTGATGGACGGGCACTTCGTGCCCAACATCTCGATTGGAATCCCGGTGCTGGAGTCGGTGCGCAGGATGACGAAGCTGCCGCTCGATGCGCATCTGATGATTTCAGAGCCGGCGCGATACGTCGAAGCATTTGTGAAGGCGGGCGCCAATTCAGTTTCGGTGCATTGCGAGGTTTGCCCCGACATCCCCGCGATGGCGCAGCGAATCCGCGGCCTCGGCGCGCGCGCGTCGATCGCAATCAATCCAGAGACCGACGCCGACCGGGTGCTCCCCTTCGCCGAGCATCTCGACATGATCCTCGTGATGAGCGTGCATCCGGGATTCGGCGGCCAGGGGTTTATCCCGGCCGCGCTGGACAAGTTGCGCCACATCCGGCGCGAGTTGACGCGGCGCGGACTCAGTATCGACGTCGAGATCGACGGCGGAGTGAAGCTCGATAACATCGCGGACGTGAAGGCGGCGGGCGCCAACGTGTTCGTGTCGGGATCGGGAATATTCAGCAAGCCCGACTACGCAAAGATTGTGGGCGAGATGCGCGATCGGATTGCGCGCGTTCCTGCGGCGATCTAGGCAAGTGCGTGCGATTTCCAGCGGACTCGCGCGCAATCGCCTCGGATGCTATAACCACTCGTCGGTATTCTCCCGATCACGTTCAACCGGAGACGGGGTGTAGCTCAGCCTGGCCAGAGCACTGCGTTCGGGACGCAGGAGTCGCTGGTTCAAATCCAGTCACCCCGATTTTTTTTCTTTTCAGCGAAGTTCCTCCGCTAGTCAACGCTGTCCAGGCACAATGCTTCCGCCCCTTCCATAAGTCGGCTCCCTGATGAATAGTGCCTTGCCCTTGGTGCGAACGAGATGATGATTGAAGCACTCCTGATAATTGGCGCGTACATCGTGGGCTCGATTCCGATCGGCGTGATCGTGGGCCGGATACGCGGCTTCGATCCGCGCGCGGTCGGTTCAGGCAATATCGGGATGGCCAACGTGGCGCGTGCCGGCGGGGCGAGCGCAGCCGCGATAACCTTCGCCGGCGACGTGCTGAAGGGCGCGATTCCGGTGATGGTGGCGCAGGCAGCTGGGTTTCCGGTTGCGATTATCGCGTGGACGGGCCTGGCGGCGTTTATCGGCTCGATTTGCTCGGTGTTTCTCCGCTTTCGTGGCGGCAAAGGCGTGGCGGCCGCGCTGGGAATTTGGCTCGCGATCTCACCGATGGTGATTCTGGTCGCGCTCGCGGTGTTCGGCGTCGTGTTTGCGATCAGCCGAATCATGTCGCTGGCGTCGTTGGGCGCGGCGATCGCGCTGCCGCCGACGGTCGCAGCCCTGGGGTTGCCGCATCATTATTTGCTGCTCGCGATCCTGATGACGGCGCTGGTCCTGTTTCGCCATCGCGAGAATATCCGGCGCCTGTCGCGCGGCGAGGAGCCCCGGTTCCAGCCCAAGCGCACCGACCGCAGCGCCTCGAGCTAGTGCCTGTGGATTAATCGGACGCCCGCCAGTTAAGCATTTCGGAGTTTCCAGGAAGGCCACGCCGAGCGGTATCTATGACGCGGTTACCCGCATCGGCGGAGAATGCCGGTTGGCATCGCGCTTGCGTCGAAGATTGCGCAGGATGTTGCCGCAATCGCGCGGGATGGACTAGGTATTTGTCGGAGCCGTCCTGACGCACGCGCGAAAGAGGGGGGTCTTGAACCATCGGCATCCTAGGAGAATGGTTAAAGTGAGGATGCGGTGTCGGCCGGCATATGTCCCGCGCGGCCAGTCTGAGAAGAGACCGAGAGGAGACTTATGAAGAAGGTTGAGGCGATCATCAAACCGTTCAAGCTCGACGAGGTCAAAGAGGCGTTGTCGAGTATCGGTGTGCAGGGTCTCACGGTCAGCGAGGTCAAGGGATTCGGCCGTCAGAAGGGGCATACCGAGCTGTACCGCGGTGCGGAGTACGTCGTGGATTTTCTGCCCAAGGTAAAGCTCGAGATAATTGTTTCAGACGAGCTGGCGGCGCAGGTCGTCGAGACCATCGAGCGCGCGGCGCGCACCGGCAGAATCGGCGACGGGAAAATCTTCGTGATGGCGATGGAAGAGGTGGTGCGTATCCGCACCGGCGAGCGCGGAGTCAACGCACTGTAGCCATCGCGCAGCGCAATCAGTCAGTTCCTCTTTCCATTGCCTGCGACGGCGCGGCCGAAGTCCCACTTGCGGCCCTTCTTGAACTCGCTGACGATTCGCCGCGGTCGGCGCGCGTCGGGCGGTGAAGAAGGGCATGGAAGCGCCGAAAGTCTGACGTTTGACAGCGCGCGCCCCAATGCGCTCGAATCCGGGCGGTTGGGCCAATGCGATACCGCGCACTGAGCGACGTTCGCGTCGTCGATCTCACTCACTTCATTGCAGGTCCTTACGCCACGAAATTGCTGGCGGACATGGGCGCCGACGTCGTCAAGGTCGAACCGCCATGGGGAGACGGCGGACGCAGGCTGGGGCCGCATCGCGGCGGCAATGAAGATCGCGGCGGCCTGTTCGCGTTTCTGAATCTCAACAAACGCGGCGTTACGCTGAACTTGAAGCATGATCGCGGCCGCGAACTCGTCGCAGGTCTGCTCGACGGCGCCGATCTCCTGATTGAAAACTTCGCGCCCGGTACTCTCGCCGCGCTCGGTCTCGCACCCGATGAGCTGATCGCGAAGTTCCCGAGGCTGTCGATCGTCTCAATTTCAAATTTCGGGCAGGACGGGCCGGAGCGCGACGGCAAGTTGAATGACCTCGTGCTGTTCGCGCGCGGCGGATGGACGTTTCCGGTGGGCGAGCGCGATCGCGAGCCGCTGACGCCGCCGGGCTCGCTCGCGCAATACGTCGGCGCGCTGTACGGGGCGGTTGCCGCGATGCAGGCTCTGGCGGCGCGCGATTTGGGCCTCGGCCACGGCCAGCACATCGACGTCTCGCTCCTTGAGGCTACCGTCGCCACGATGATCTACGAGACCGTCAGCTTTCAGTACAGCGGGGAGGTGCGCGGTCGCGAGGGCAAGCGCTACTCGGTCGGCCCGTTTTTGATCGTGACCCTGAAGTGCAAGGACGGTTACGCCGGCCTGCATTGCCTGACCGACAAGCAGTTCGAAGGATTGTTCGATCTGATGGGGCGTCGCGAGCTCGCTTCCGATCCGCGTTTCAATACCGCATTGAACAGGATGCTCAACAGCGACGCCCTGCTCGAGATCGTTGAGGCGTTTTTCGTTGGCCGTGAACGCAAATGGCTCTACCGCGAAGGGCGGCGCCTGGCGATTCCTCTGGTACCGATACCGAGCGTGGCCGAGGTGCTGGAGTGGGAGCAGACGAGGGCGCGCAATTATTTCGAGACGATCGACGATCCGGTGCTTGGAACGATTCGCGTACCGGGGACTCCGCTTCGCTTGACGTCGCATCGCGGGGAAGCGTCGCGGCCGGCGCCGCAACTCGGCGAGCACAATCGCGAAATCTTCGGCGGGCGGTTGGGACTGAGCGATAGTGCGATCGACGCGCTCGAGAGCGCGGGCACGATATGAAGACCATCTTTGACGGCAAGGTTCGCGTGCTCGACATCTCGATGGGATGGGCGGGGCCGCTGATCGGTCAAATGTTCGCCGAGATGGGCGCCGAGGTAATCAAGGTCGAAGATACGCATCATTTCGACTGGTGGCGCGGATCGCTCTCGATGGCGCCGCCGGAGATGCAGCCGATAGAGCGCTCGGGGGTCTTCAACACCGCCAATCGCGGCAAGCGCGGCGTCACGCTCGATCTTGCCAGCACGCGCGGAATTGAAATCCTGAAACGCCTGGTCAAACTCTCCGACCTCCTGGTTGAGAATTTCAGTCCGGGCGTGGTGAATCGGCTCGGACTCGGCTACGAATCGGTGAGCGCGATCAACCCGCGCTTGATCATGATCTCGATGCCGTCGTTTGGCAGCGATGGTCCCGAATGTAACGCGCGCGCCTACGGCAACACGGTCGAGGCGATGGCGGGAGTGACGGGACTCACCGGATATCACGACGGCGGCGGGCAGCATTACACCCTCAGCAACGCGCTGGGCGATCCCGTCGGGGGATTGCACGGCGTATTCGCGCTGATGGTGGCGATGCGCGAGCGCGAACGCAGCGGGCGTGGGCAATTGATCGAGCTGGCGCAGGTCGAATCCCTGATTCCGTTTGTCGCTGAGGAGATCCTCGAGTATCAATTCACGGGCAAAGTGCCGGCGGTGCGCGGCAACCGGCATCGCGAGCACGCGCCGCATGGAATTTATCGTTGCGTGGGAGACGACGACTGGATCGCGCTTGCCTGCGAGAGCGACACCCAGTGGCGAAGTCTGGTGGGCGCGCTGAGGGTCGAACGCCTGGCCGCTGACCAACGCTTCGCGGGGGCGTCCGCCCGCAAAGCCAACGAGGATGCGCTCGACGCGGAACTGTCGCGCGTGATCGCCCAGCTAAACGCCGACGATTGTATCGCGCGTCTCCGCGACGCGGGGGTGCTGGCCGCGCCGGTGAATTCGGCGCCGGCGGTGATAGCCGATCCGCAAATCCAGAGCCGCGAATATTTCGTTGCGATCGATCGCGCCGTCGTCGGGACGCATCTTTATCCCGGCGCCGTCGCGCGCATCCCGGATACTCCGTTGCGCGCCGATGCTCCCGCGCCGTTGTTGGGCGAGCACAACCGACAGGTCTTTGCCGAGATGCTGGGCATGACGGACGACGAGATCGCGGAACTCGAGCGCGCTGGCGTCATCGGATCGAGTCCGCGCCAGTTCCGCGCCGCGTCGTGAACATTTAAGTGCGCTGGCGGGGAAATTGGCGGGTCAATTGTCAGCGCACGTTGTCGCTTGGGACGAAGCCGTGCAGGCCCTTGAATGCGCCGTCGAGCACTTCGATCTGCGAGCCTTTGTCGTCGCTGTTGACGATTCGCACCGGAGTGTTGTTGTCAACCTGCTTGGCGGCGAATCCTTCGCCAAGCCCTCCGATCATCCCGCCGACTCCGCCTTGCTTTTTCAGATCAGTCAGTTTGGTGAACGTATCCTCGTCGGGATAGACGGCGACGGTGCTTTCGCCGTTGTGCGCGACCAGCTTATGACCGCATCCCGCAATCGCAAGCGAAGCTGCAATCGTAAATGCGCAGATGACGAGCGTCGAAATTCGCATCGAAAGTCCTCCTCGACCGCGAGCGCGGCCGCGCCGGCCGCCTCATCCCATGGTCAGGACTTGTAGCACGAGCTTCGGGAAAACGGCCATACGCCGCGCGCGCGCCGTTGCGAAAACACCGTTGACGCCTTCCGGGTCGCGCACAAATCGCCCGAATATCCAGCAAATCATCAAAATTGCGGGGCATTCGGGCCCATGATAGGCTTCACGGTTCGCTCGGCGGGCAAGCGCGCCCGCAGCGCTCCAGGAGGAATTTTTGTTGTCCGCGGAAAACGCAGTGCCCGCGACCAAACGCGCGGTCACGATGGAAAAACTGGTCAACCTGTGCAAGCGCCGTGGAATTGTTTTTCCGACGAGCGACATCTACGGGGGCCTCGGATCCACCTTCGACTACGGCCCGCTGGGCGTCGAGCTTAAGCGCAACGTCAAGGAGGCGTGGTGGCGCGAGATGGTGCAGTACCGCAGCGACGTGCTCGGGCTGGACTCGGCGATTTTTCAGCATCCGCGCACCTGGGAAGCGTCGGGACATCTCAAGAATTTCACCGACCCGCTGGTCGATTGCAAAAACTGCAAGCAGCGTTTTCGCGCCGATCGCATCAACGGCGAAAGTTGCCCCGAATGCGGCGGCGAGCTGACGCCGGCGCGCAATTTCAACCTGATGTTCAAAACGTTCATGGGTCCGGTGGAAGACACCGCGGCGGTTGTCTATCTGCGCCCGGAAACCGCGCAGGGAATTTTCTCGAACTTCGAGAACGTCGTCGATACGCAGCGCGTCAAGCTGCCGTTCGGCGTCGCGCAGCAGGGCAAATCCTTCCGCAACGAAATCACCACCGAGAATTTCATTTTCCGCACCCGCGAGTTCGAGCAGATGGAGATGGAGTTCTTCGTGCGTCCCGATCGCGAGGAAGAAGAGAAGTGGTATCGCTACTGGGTCGATTTCCGATTCAACTGGCACGTCAAGTTCGGAATCAAGCGCGGGCATCTGCGCGCCCGCGAACACGCGACCGATGAATTGTCGCATTATTCGAGCGGCACCACCGACATCGAGTTCCTGTACCCGTTCGGATGGGGCGAGTTGGAGGGCGTGGCCAAGCGCGGCAGCTACGACCTCGATCAGCACGCGAAGTTCAGCGGCAGGGACCTGACTTATTTCGACGAGGACACCAAGACCCGCTTTCGGCCGTGGGTGATCGAGCCCGCGCTGGGGGTGGATCGCGCGATGCTCGCGTTCATGCTCGACGCATACGACGAGGACGTGGTCGATAACGAGGAGCGAATCGTGCTGCGGCTCGATCCCCGCCTCGCGCCGATCAAGGTTGCGGTCTATCCGCTGCTGCGCAAGGCGGGACAGCCCGAGAAGGCAATCGCAGTGCGCGACGCGCTGAAGCGTCATTTCACGGTCGCATACGATCAAGCGGGTTCGATCGGCCGGCGCTATCGCCGCCAGGATGAAGTCGGCACGCCCTACGGCGTGACGATCGATCATCAGACGATGGAAGACGGCACGGTGACCCTTCGCGATCGCGACTCGATGGCGCAGGAGCGCGTGCCGATAGCGAGGCTGGTCGAAGTGATCAGCGATCGAATAGGCTGGACGCGCGAGATCACTCCGGAGCCGGCATAACTTTAAAAATTCTTCCGCACAATATGATGCGGAGACGGGAGACACAGTTTCACATGGGTCGTATACATCCTGAGATCTACTTTTTCGGCGCGGGCGCGGCGGAAGGACGCTCCGCGATGCGCAATCTGCTGGGCGGCAAGGGCGCGAACCTGGCCGAGATGGCGCGGCTCAAGCTGCCGGTCCCGCCCGGATTCACGATCTCGACGAAGGTCTGCAACTATTTTTACGATCACGGCCACAAGTATCCCGAGCCGGCTCGCCGAAGGCGTGGCGAAGAGCGTGGCGCGAATCGAGAAGGCGCTCGGGCGCAAGTTCGGCGACGCGAAGAATCCGTTGCTGGTGTCGGTGCGGTCGGGCGCGCGCGTTTCGATGCCGGGAATGATGGACACGGTGCTGAACCTCGGTCTTACCGACGAGACGATGAAGGGACTGGCGGAAATCAGCGGCAACCCGCGCTTCGCGTGGGACTCGTACCGGCGGTTTTGCCAGATGTTCGGCGACGTCGTGCTCAAGCTGAAGCCGGAGAACAAGAACGATCCCGATCCGTTCGAGGAAATTATCGATCGCAAAAAGGCGGCGCGCGGCGTCAAGAACGACACCGACCTGAAGGTCGATGACTTGCAGGAACTGGTCGGCGAGTTCCGGGCGCTGATTCGGTCGCGGGTCGGCCGCGACATCCCGCAGGATCCGCGCGAACAACTGTGGATGGCGATCGGCGCGGTGTTTGATTCGTGGCACAACGAGCGCGCGATCACCTACCGGCGAATCAACAACATCCCGGGCGATTGGGGCACCGCGGTCACGGTGCAGTCGATGGTGTTCGGCAACCTGGGCGACGATTGCGCCACCGGGGTCGCATTCACGCGCGATCCCGGCACCGGTGAGAAAGGAATCTACGGCGAGTATCTGCCCAACGCGCAGGGCGAGGACGTCGTCGCCGGCATCCGCACCCCAAAGCAGATAAGCCTGAAGGCGGGGCGCCAATGGGCCGCGCGCGCGGGAATCAGCGAGGCCGAGCGGCTGGCGCAATACTCGACGCTCGAGGAAGCCTTTCCCGACGTTTACAAACAATTCCTCAAGATCTCGGCGCAGCTCGAAAAGCATTTTTGCGATACGCAGGACATGGAATTCACCATCGAGCGCAACCGCCTGTTCATGCTTCAGACCCGCACCGGCAAGCGCACGGCCCAAGCCGCAGTGCGAATCGCGGTGGATATGGCCGACGAGAAGCTGATCGATCGCAAGACGGCGCTCAAGCGCGTCGAGCCCGAACAGCTCGAGCAGTTCCTGCATCCGCGGCTGGACCCGTCGAGCAAAAAACACGTGATCGCGCGCGGACTGCCCGCGTCGCCGGGTGCGGTCAACGGCGAAGTGGTGTTCTCGGCGGATGAAGCAGTCGCCGTCGCGGCCTCGGGCCGCAAAGTAATCCTCGTGCGGCTGGAGACCTCGCCCGAAGACATCCACGGGATGCAGGTGGCCGAAGGAATCCTCACCGCACGCGGCGGGATGACCAGTCACGCGGCCGTGGTCGCACGCGGGATGGGCAAGTCGTGCGTCGCTGGCGTCTCGGCGCTGGAAATCGACTACGGCGCCGGCACGCTGTCGGCCAACGGCACGGTAGTCCGCCGCGGCGAGTACCTCACGCTCGACGGAGCGTCCGGCGAAGTGATCGAGGGCCGGGTGCCGACGGTCGATCCCGAGATGCCGCCCTACTTCAAGAAATTTCTGTCGTGGGCGGACGCGGTACGCAAATTGGGAGTGCGCGCCAACGCCGACACTCCCAACGACGCGAAAATCGCGCGCGAATTTGGCGCCGAAGGAATCGGGCTGTGCCGCACCGAACACATGTTTTTCAATCCCGAGCGAATCTCGGCGGTGCGCGAAATGATCATGGCGGAGAACGCGGAGCAGCGCGGGCGCGCGCTTAAAAAGATCCTGCCGATGCAGCGCGAGGACTTCGTCGGAATCCTCAAAGCGATGGCGGGATTGCCGGTCACGATCCGTTTGCTGGATCCGCCGTTGCATGAATTTCTCCCGCATGCCGACAGCGAGCTGCGCGACCTCGCCGCCAAAATCGGCACCACGCTGGAGCATTTGAAGCAGGTGCGCGAGAGCCTGTTCGAGGTCAATCCGATGCTCGGGCATCGCGGCTCGCGGCTGGGAATCAGCTTCCCCGAGATTTACCAGGCGCAGGCGCGCGCGATTCTCGAGGCGGCGTGCGAGCTGCGCAAGCAAGGCGTCAAGGCGATGCCCGAAATCATGCTGCCGCTGATCGGCGAGCGCAAGGAATTCGACATTCTGGCGGCGCAGATTCGCGAAGTGGCGGCCGCGGTGTTCAAGGAACGCGGCATCAAGGTGCCATTCACGATCGGCACGATGATCGAAGTGCCGCGCGCGTGCGTGGTTGCGGATCAGATCGGCGCGGTCGCCGAATTCTTTTCCTTCGGGACCAACGATCTCACGCAGATGACGTATGGAATCTCGCGCGATGACTCGGGGAAATTCCTTCCCGACTACATTCGCACCGGAGTTTACAAGAAGGACCCGTTCGCTGAGCTCGATCCGGTCGGAGTCGGCGAGTTGATGCGAATCGCGATCGAGCGCGGGCGCAAGGCGAACCGCCATTTGAAGATCGGCATTTGCGGCGAGCATGGCGGCGATCCCGCCAGCGTCAAGCTGTGCCATCGCCTCGGGCTGGATTACGTGTCGTGCTCGCCGTATCGGATTCCGGTCGCGCGGCTGGCGGCGGCGCAGGCGGCGATCGAGGCCTCGCAGAAGAAGGTTGCTTTCAAGGACGTTTAGCAGGGGTGACCCCTGCACCGCAGGGCTGAGCCCTGCACCCAGTATTAAGGCCGCCCGCCGTTGGCGGGCGCGGCTCCTGCAGCAGGCGTGCGGGCTTCGCCGGTTAGAACTGGTAAGAGGGAAAGAGGCGGCCGCTCGCTTGTTTTGTCATCCTGAGCGCAGCCAAGGATCTCGCGCGACGGCGCGGGAAGCTAGGCGAAGTAATCTTCGACGCGGATGGCGGGGATATCGAGCTGGCAAACGCGACTGTTGCGCAGGACCTTGAGATTGATGTTCTCGCCGGCCCGATGGTTGCGCAGCGCCTCGTACAGAACCCGCCGGCTGTCCACGTCGGTGTCATCGATCGAAATAACCAGGTCGCCCTGTTGCAGGCCGGCCTTTTGACCCGGACCGCCGGGCATCACGCCCGCGATCACAACGTGGTCGCGCAGCGTGTATGAGAGCACTCCGAGCCAGGCGCGCGGTGCGGCGGTGGTGCGCCGGCCATGTTTGATCAACTCATCGCGGATGGCGAGGAAACATTCGCCCGGCACGCCAAGAATCGCCCGGCTCAGGTCGGCGAAGTTCAAGTATGAAACGCGCCACCACTTGCGCCTGAAGATTGCAGATCGGTCCGCCGCTCATCCCGATGTTGAGCGACGCGGCGGTGACGCAGACGCACTTGTCGAGCACGAATTCCCAGACCGCGTCGAAGGGACCGAGATACGTGATGATGCCGCAATCGGCGCATCGCTTCTCGCCGCCCAGACTCGCGACGGTGAACGCCTCCTGCCCGACGGCGCATTTTTCCGACGATACGATTTCCACGCAGGGGATTTTGTCGCGATCGATTTTCAGCAGGCCGAGTCCGGTGCTGTAATCCTTGCCTACGATCTTCGCCGCGAGTTGCTCGCCCCCGGGCATCGTGACGATCACGTTCTGCGCGCCGAGCAACAGGTAGTGAACCGTGAGGATCAGTCCGTCGGGGCTGACCACCGTGCCGGTCCCGCGCCGATCGGTGCCCAGCCCAATCGCGGTCGAGACATGCGTCGAGGGGATATGCGAGTGAACGCCAACGGTGGCGCGGAGAACTTTTTCCAGCAGAAATACAGGCGCGTTCACGTCGATGTCCCGCGAATTAGGCTAGGACCGCGGACCTGCCGTTTCAAGCGCGATCGTTCAGCCGCGTGTGTCGCGAAAAAAAAGAGGCGGTCCCTGACGAGACCGCCCCTGATGAGAAAATCGAAGGAGTTTACTTCGCGCTCTTCACCGGCGCATCGGGCAGCGCGGTTTCATTGGCGCGAATCGAAAGCGTCTGCAGCGCCTCGCCGAGATCCAGCTCGCTGTACTTCTGATTCGAATACAACTCGTCCAGCCGCTTGACCGCCTGATTCGCAGTCACCTGGCCCATCGAAAGCTGCCCCGAGAGCTGATGGATAATGCGGCGGGCGCCCTTCCAATGAAACAGATCGGCGGCCGAATTGAGGACATCGAGTTTGCCCACGCTCACCCGCATCGCATCGGAATAGCCGTTGACGTAACCGTCCTTGGCTGCCCCATTGAGGTGGCTCCAGAAATTGCCATTGTGGCTCACGTTGGACGATGCAAAAGCAACAGCCCAGCTAGCAACAAAGCCGAGCATCACGCCGGCGGCGAATTTCTTCATTTCGCGATGGTTCTCCCCGATTCGAACGGTAACTTGTTTACCAAAAATACGTCGCAAGCACAAAATTCGTTACATCCCGATTGCGGTAGTGTTAAACGGCATTGACTAAATATAGCGCTGTAACCTGCCGAAAGCCCCGCCTACCCGGCCCTTTGACCGCCGCCGAGGCCTACCCCGCCACCTACAACCAGCCGGAGTCTAGACCATTTCAAGCGCCACGTAAATACGGGTATTTTTCACTCTCAAAGCGGGCGCCGCGGGATCGCAGGATTGAATGGGTGCGCGCGGCGGTGCCATGATCGTCCCCCGTCGGCCCGTGGCGCGAATCCGATGTCCATCTACGAGCAGGTTCTCACGTTTATCCACAGGCCCGAGCCTGAATCGTTCCAGCGGCTTGCGCTGGAGGTCTTTCGCCATCAAGTCGAGGCGGTGGGCGCATATCGGCGCTACTGCGAAGGGCTCGGCGTCGATCCTGGCGCAGTGCGGTTCGTGGACGATATCCCGGTGGTCAGCAATGTCGCATTCAAGTACGCCGACCTTGCGATCGACGGAGCTGTGCGGTCAATGGAAGCAGCCGTTTTTCTCACCAGCGGAACCACCCAGGGGCGGCAACGCCGCGGACGCCATATCGTTGCGCGGCCCGAGATTTATCGCGCCTCGGCGATCGCTCATCTGCGCACGATGCTGTTTCCCGACGCTCGTCGCGTGGCGATGCTTGCGATGCATCCGGCCGCGGACGTGATGCCGGAGTCGTCGCTGGCGGCGATGGTAAGCTGGTGTATCGAAGAATTCGGGACGCGCACCACATCTGGCGGCCGCATCGCGCGACCGTATCGATGTCGAGGCGGCGACCGGGTTTCTTGCCGACGCCCAGACACGGCGCGAACCGGTCTGCATCCTGGGCACCACGGCTGCCTTCGCGGCGCTGTTTTCCGAGCTTCGCAGCCGCGGCGTGAAGCTTCGGCTCGCTCCGGGTTCGCGAATGATGGACACCGGCGGGGCGAAAGGGCAGGCCGTCCCGATGCAAGCCGCGGAGGTGATCGCGCAGGCTGGTGAATTGCTCGCGATCGCGCCCGCGATGGTTGTCAACGAATATGGGATGACGGAATTGTGCTCGCAGCTTTACGACGCGACGCCGTTCAATTGCCCCGGCCTGTCGAATACGACTACGCAAGACCGGTTCAAAATTCCGCCGCCATGGATGCGCGTGACGGCGCGGGATCCGGTCACGTTGCGGCCGATGCCGGACGGGGAGATCGGACTGCTGACGTTCTTCGATCTGGCCAACGTTGGCTCGGTGTCCGCCGTCATGACGGAAGACCTGGGGTCGGTCGAGCGCGGCCGGGTTCGCGTGCTCGGCAGAGCGACGGGCCGAGAGGCTCGCGGCTGCGCGCTGGCGATTGGGCAATTCTCCGCGGCTGAAGCGGCGCGCAGGACGGGATTGACTCCCGGGCGCGTGGAGGCTCCGCGATGAGCATGAGTACGGCGTCGAGCCGCGCGCAGGCGCGCGTCCCAGGGCCCGGCGCGGCCGGACTCGATTCGTCGCGGCTGGCCGAATCGGATATAGCATCGGCGGCCGCGCGCGTGCGCGGAGCAGAAAACGTCAACCCCGGCGCGGATCGCATGGCGATGGCACTGGCGCGCGCGTCCGAACTCTGGCGCGATCGGGATTACGCGCGCCGCCGCGAAGCGATCGCCGCAATCGCGCGCTCGGCGGGGTATTCCATCGCGATGCTCGAAAACTCGATCGACGCGCTGCTGAAACCATTCACCATCGACGCGTTGAAGGCTCTGGCCGCGCGGGTTTCGTCGCGCGGCTCGATCTACCGGCCAGCAACGGTTGGATTCATCACCGCGGGCAACGTTGCCGGCGCCGGGATGCACGAGATCGCGATCGCGCTGGTGGCAGGCGCAGGGGTGGTGGTCAAAACCGCCTCGGCCGAGCCGATATTTTTCGAGGAGTTTGCGCGCACGCTCGCCGAGATCGATCGCGACGCCGGCGCGCGCATCGAGGTCTTCCAATGGAGCCGCGCGCGCTCCGATCTGACCGCGGCGTTGATTGCGAATTGCGAGCGGGTGGTCGCGTACGGCGACGACCTGACGATCGAGTCGCTTCACAACCGGCCCAATGTGATCGGATTCGGCAGCCGGGTCAGCGCCGCCGTAGTCGCGCCAAGTGCTGCCGATCCGCCGCGTATCGACGGGGTTGCGGAGTTGCTCGTCCGCGATGTCGCATTGTTCGAGCAGCTGGGCTGCCTGTCGCTCCATCAGGTGTTCGTGATCAGTCATAGCGGCGACGCAGTGCGCGACCTGGCGATCCGAATGTCGGCGGCGCTCGAACGTATGGGAAAATCGATGCCGCCGGCGCGCATCCCCTTGCACGACGCTGCCCAAATACGCGGATTGCGCGAGCGCGCGCGCTGGCGGCGGATTGCGGGCGAGCCGGTCGAGCTGTTTGAGGGAGACCGGCTTCAATGGACGGTGGTTTTCGAGCCGAGACCAGATTTGTTCGCGGCCAGCGCGGTCCCGGAGGATTCATTCAAGGTCTCGCCGGGGTTCAGGACGGTGCACGTGACCCAGGTGCGCGACCTCGGCGAATTTCGCGATTGCATCGCGGGTGTATCGGGACGGATCGAAGCGCTAGCAGTCGCTGGCGATGAATCGGAAGCCGCCCGCATAGGTGCAACTGTCGGAGCGATCGGGATACCGTACGTGTGCGCACCCGGTGAGATGCAATCGCCGCCGCTTGATTGGCGCCACGGTGGAGGCGGGTTCTTCGATATGATGGTTGGAGCGCGATGAGCGAGCTCGGCGATTTCTTCCGCCAGAATCTGGCGCAGACTTCCGACGCACCGATCGGGCTGGAGATCTCGCGCGCCGAGGGTTCGTGGCTGGTCGCGTCGGACGGGCGGCGCTATCTCGATTTCATCGCGGGGATCGGCGTCTCTGCCCTCGGCCACGGGCATCCCGAGGTGCTCGCCGCGATCGCGGAGCAGGCGCGGCGCCATCTGCACGTCATGGTGTACGGCGAGTACGTGATCGAGAGCCAGGTTAGGCTGGCGCGAAGGCTCACCGAGCTTCTCCCGCCACCGCTCGAGCGCGTGTATTTCACCAACAGCGGCGCGGAAGCCATCGAATGTGCGCTGAAGGTGGCGCGCAAGTTCACCGGACGCGCGGGATTCGTGGCGTTCGATGGGGCGTATCACGGCGACACGATGGGCGCGCTCGCGCTGGCCGGAAACCGCGCGATGCGCGAGCCGTTCGGCGCGCTGCCCGGGCCGGTGCGGCAGTTGCCGTTCGGTGACGAGGGGGCGGCAGCGAAAATCGATTCGACGATCGCGGCGGTGGTTGTCGAGCCGGTGCAGGCTGAGGGCGGCGTGCGCATACCGGAGGCCGGGTTCATTCGCGCGCTGCGGAAACAATGCGATCGGGCGGGTGCGATGCTCATCTTCGACGAGGTGCTGACGGGCTTTGGCCGCACCGGCAAGCTGTTCGCGCTCGAGCATTTTGGCGTCGTGCCCGACATTGTCGTGATGGCCAAGGCGCTCGGCGGCGGTCTGCCGCTGGGCGCATTGTGCGGCCGCCACGAGCTTCTTGGCACGCTCTCGCACGATCCGCCGCTCGGACATATAACGACCTTCGGCGGCCATCCGCTTTCGTGCGCAGCCGGACTGGCTTCCCTTAACGTGATTGTGCGCGAGCGGCTTTACCAGCGTGCCGCGACGATTGGCACGGAGATCGTGCGGCGGCTGCTGGCGATGCGCGCGCCGGAAATCGCCGCAGTGCGCGGACTCGGGATGCTGGTGGGGATCGAGTTTCGCGATGCGGCGCTGGCGCGGCGCTTTGTGGCCGCGACTTTGGCGCGCGGGGTGGTTCTGAACTGGACGCTCAACGCCGACAACGTCGTCCGGCTTGCGCCGGTGCTGACGATCATGCCGGACGAGGTCGATTTTGCGTTGAGCGCGATGGAAGAGGCGCTTGATGCAATCCGGCGCTGAGGTCAGGCTGTTTGCGATCATGAGAGGAGTTGGACGCCGCGGAAAAAATGCCGGGGGAGCCTGATTGGCGGAGCAAATCAAAAACGACGGCCGATCTGCGCTGACAAATCCCGAGCTCGGCCGCGCCACTTCGGATTTCATCTGGACCGAGGATGACGAGGAATCGCTGCGAGTTCTGAAACTCGGCGGCGCGCTCTCGAATCTTCCTGCTGCTGGCGTACCTTGCGTACGATCAGCAGGTGCAGGGAGGGAATGCGCCGGGGATAGGCTTGCACTGGCTGGTCCTTGCCGCGACCTGCCTGTTCTTCGGGCTGTCGTGGACGCGCTCGTTCAGGCGCCGTTGGAAATTTTGGTCATGCTGTTATCCTGTTTCTGATCGCGATGTTCATCCTGATCAGCCGAGTGACGGGAGACCCCGAGGCGCGCTTTCTCGCGATCATGTTGTGTCCGGTGGTAACCGCGGCGTTCGTGAGCTGGGACACCCGCTGGCAGTTTGCGATGGCTGTCATGGCGCTACTGAGCTACGCGGCGGGCCGAGTACCTGGTGCCGATCGAAACCCCATACGGGGTGTACCGATGGACGGGTCTGATCGCCGCAGTGATCATCGCTCAATACTCGGCTACTTTTCATCGATCGATTCCGCCGCCGCCTAAAGAAACAGGTGCAGGACCTGGAGGAAGCCGCGCGGTTTCGGCAAATGCAAATCGCGACGATGGCGCATGACATTCGCAGTCCGGTCGCGGCCCTGAGCGGCTACGTCAATCTGCTCGAGGAGGCAGGACATCAGTCCAAAGGAGCGGACCGACCTGCTCGAACGAATCGGTTCGACTGCGTGGAACATGGACCTGGTGGTGAGCAACGTGCTCGACTACTACAAGGTGCAGGAAGACGCCGTCATCCCGGCGCCGGCCGAATTGGATCCGTACCAGCTGCTCAGCGAAGTCGCGGAGGATTGCGCCGTGCAGGCGCGGCGCCGGCGCCTGAATCTACGCATCGAGATCGCGCGGCTGCCGGCGTGTAAACTCGACGGGCGTCATTTCGAGCGGATCGTGAAAAACATGCTCGGGTATGCGATCGGAAGAATAGCGAGCGGCGAAGTCGTGTTGCGCGCACAGATGCGAAACGAATCGATCGCCGTCGAGGTCACCGACTACGGCCCGTTCCTTTCACCGGCGGAAATGGAAGAATTGTTCGAGCGCCCCGACGAAAACGGGGAGCGCGGCACGCTGCGCGGACTGGGACTGTACATCGCGCGCGCGATGGCGGAAGCGGTCGGCGGCCGGGTCGAGGCCCGGTTCGCGGACGGCCGGCGTGGACTGACGCTGGTAGCGGAATTGCCGCTTGAAGCGCAACCACCCAAAGCGCACACGCCGTGACCAAACTGCCCGACGCATCCGGCAAACTGTCCAGCGAATTCGAACTGATCGCGCGACTGAGCGCGGGAATCCGTCTCAGCCGCCGCGCGATCCTCGGCGCCGGCGACGATTGCGCAATTGTTTCGCGGCCGCGGGGGCAGACGCTGTTTACGATCGATAGCCTGGTCGAGAATGTTCACTTCGATCTGCGATGGGGCACTGCGCAAGCACTTGGTGCCCGCGCACTCGCGGTCAACTTGAGCGACATCGCGGCGATGGGCGGGCGTCCGACTGCTTGCGTCGTGAACCTGGCCGTGCGCGAGGGAATTGCAGCGCGGACGCTCCAACGGATTTACAAGGGGCTGCGCGATGCGGCGCGCGCAGCCTCCACAGATATCGTGGGCGGCAATATTACGCGCGCGCGCGAGCTGTCAATCACGATCGCGATGCTCGGCGAGGTCGGGCGCGCTGCGATGCGTCGGGATACGGCGCGTCCCGGCGACGAGATCTTCGTGACCGGCACGCTCGGCGATGCGGCGCTCGGCTGGCGCATCCTGGCGCGCAAGCTGAAGACCCGCGGCAATGCGAAAAAAGATCGCGCCGCAAGAAAATATCTCGTCGAGCGATTTCTGCGTCCGCAAGCGCGGCTCTATCCCGGGCAGCGCCTGGCGGCGCTCAGGCCCGCGCCGGCTGCGATCGACGTCAGCGACGGATTCATGCAAGACCTGGGTCACATCCTCGAACGAAGCGGCGTCGGCGCAGAGATTGACGCGTCGCGAATCCCGCTCTCGCCGGCGTACCGTGCGCTGATGGGCGGCAATCTCGCGCACGCGCTCACCGGCGGCGAGGATTACGAACTGATCTTCTGCGTGAGGCCCGGCCACAGCGAATCCGAACTGTCGCGCCGCTTGCATGTCGGGGTGCGGCGAGTCGGCACGATCGTCCGGGGCAAGCGCGTGAACCTGATTGGTGATAGCGCACCGATTATCGCAGGATGGGATCAGCTGCGATCGCGCGGTTAGATAGGAGCGATGATGTTCATGCTGCCGCTCGCGGTCCTCGCGCTTATCGTGCTCAGCGCCACGCTGGCCGCCTCCGAGACCGCGCTGTTCTCGATGGCGCGGTTGGAGCACACCCGCGAGCAGCTGAGCCTTTCCGTGCAGCACGCGCTCGACCGTCTGATGCGCCGGCCGCTCGAGTCGTTGATCGTCATCATCGGGCTGAACGAAGCGTGCAACATCTTCGCCGACTGCCTCGCGACCATCATTCTGCTGGCGTGGCTCGGCGATAAATGGGGACCGATCGTCGCGGCGCCGGCGATGCTCGCGATCGTACTTTTGTTCTGCGACATTACGCCGAAGACGTTCGCGCTTGGATTTCCGGCCGCGATGACGTGGATCACGGCGCGGCCGCTGGCGGCGCTGGCCGACTTCGTTCATCCGTTCGCGCGGCATTTCACGCCGCTGGAGCAAGCGCCGCGCCCGGGCCCGGTCTCCGAGTCCGAGTTCAAGACGCTGCTCAGGCTCGGCGAGAACCAGGGACAGGTCGAACCCGCCGAGCGTGCGATGATTCATCGCGTGTTCGACTTCGGCGCGCGCCGCGCGGCTGAGGTGATGACGCCGCGGGAGCGAATCTTCTCGCTCGACATCGAGATGCCGGTGGCGCAGCTGGTGGCGGAAATCGCGCACGAAAATTTCTCGCGCGTGCCGGTCTATCGCCACAGCCAGGACAATATTGTCGGAATTCTGCACGCCAAGGATTTCGCGGCGCGCCGCCTGGAGCCATCACCGCCGCGCGTGGAGCGCCTGTTGCGGCCGGCGTATTTTGTCCCGCCGGGCAAGCTGCTTGCCGATTTATTTGAAGAGATGCGCCGCGGGCGCTTCCAGATCGCGCTGGTGGTCAACGAATACGGCCGCCTGCTGGGTCTGCTTACGCTCGAAGACCTGCTCGAGGAATTATTCGGCGAGATTCGCGACGAGTTCGAAAGCGAAATTCCCGAGCTCACGAAAATATCCGACCACGAATGGTCGGCGTCGGGCGCAATCGCGCTGGGCAAGCTGGCGGACGCGCTCGCTCCGGCGCGCGTCATCGAAGTCTACGGCGGCGGCAAGACGCTGAGCAGCCTGATCCTGCGCAGGCTCGGGCGCGTGCCGCGCGCGGGAGAGAAGCTGAGGCTCGGAGAATTCGAAGCCACCGTCGAGCGCGTGCGCGGCGCGACCGTCGAGCTGGTGAGGCTGCATCGATGACGATGGCCGGGCTGATCGGTGCGCTGGCGGGATGCCTCGTGGTGCAGGCGTTTTTCGCCGCCTCAGAGATCGCATTGGTTTCAGCGGACGATTTGAAAGTTCGCGCCGGTAGCGAAGGCGGGCACGAGCGATCGCGCATGCTCGGCGAATTGCTGGCCAATCGCGATCGTTTGCTGGCGCTGACGCTGACCGGCACCAACCTCGCCACGGTGGTCGCGGCGGTCCTGCTCACCAGCTTCCTGCATCAAATCCGGCCGCACCTGGTTTATCTCGCGCCATTTATTCTGGCGCCGGCGACTCTGGTGCTGGGCGAATGGATACCGAAGCTGCTGACGCTTGGAAATCCGCTCGCGTTTGCGTTGTTCGCCACGCGGCCGTTGCGCTTGCTTGCGGCCGTGCTCGCGCCGCTGCTCGGCGCCGAGACTGTTGTGAGCCGATTGCTTCGCCGGCTTGCGGGTGTGCCGGCCGATGCCGGGAGCGTGTTCCTGAGCCGCGAGGATTTAGCGCGCTTGATGCGGCGACGGCCGGGCGACGCATCCGAGCAGCCGCCCGACGCCATCCTGCCCGCCGAGCAAATGATGATCAGCCGAATCTTTCGCTTCTCGCAAGCCGATGCGCGCAAGGCGATGGTGCCGCTGGTCGGTGTCGATGCGGTCCCGGAGGAAACTTCGCTTGCGGCGGTGATCGAAACTGTCCGCCGCGAGGGGTTCAGCCGCATCCCGGTCTTCCGCCGTCGAATCACGGACATCGTTGGCGTCGTCCATGTTTTCGATCTTTTGCAGGCGCCCGATCTCAGCCGCCCGGTGAGCGACGTGATGCGGCCGGTCAGTTATTTTCCGGAATCGATGCCGCTCGACGAGGTGCTGGTGGCGATGCAACGCACCGGGGAAAATCTGGCCGTGATCGTCGATGAGTATGGCGGCTCGGCCGGAATTCTGACGCTGGAGGATCTGATCGAGGAGATCGTCGGCAATATCGAGGACGAACACGACCTTGGCGAGGAGTTGGCCAAAATAGTCAGCCCGCGGGTGCTGTCCGTGATCGGACGCGCGCCGATCGCGGAACTGAACGAGCACTTCGGCCTCAAGCTTCCGGAGGCGGATGAGTATGCTACCATCGGCGGGCTGGTGGTCGAACGACTCGGGCATATTCCCAAGCCCGGCGAAAAATTAATCGAGGGCGACTTGACGATCACTGTCACGCGCAGCGACGCGCGGGCGGTGCGCGAACTGATGTTGACGCTTGCGCATCCGATCCGCCCCGAACTTCTCAAGCGGCGATGACCGAAAAGCGAATCCGCCAAATCCTCGACGGTGTCGCTGCCGGCAGCATGACTTCCGGCGCGGCGTTCAAACTCATCCGCGAGTTGCCGTTCGAGGATCTTGGGTTTGCCAAGCTCGACAGCCACAGGAGCATCCGGCGCGGCATTCCCGAAGCAGTTTTCGGCGAGGGCAAGACGGCCGATCAGCTCGCGGCGATCGGACGGCGCGTGCTCGCGTCAGGAACCAATCTCATAATCACGCGGCTGGCCGCGGACAAGGCGCGCATCGTAAAGCGCAAAATTCGCGCGCTGGTGTACCATCGCGACGCGCGCATTGGCGCGGTGGTGAAGGAGCGCCGCAAGCCGTCGGGACGCGGCATCGTGATGGTGTTGAGCGCGGGCACCTCCGACATTCCGGTGGCCGAGGAAGCCGCGCTGTGCGCTGAGCTGTTCGGAAATCGCGTGGCGCGGGTTTACGACGTCGGCGTCGCGGGAATTCATCGCCTGACGGCGAATCTCGAAGTGATTCGCGAGGCGAGCGTGCTGGTTGTCGTTGCCGGCATGGAAGGCGCCCTGCCCTCGGTCGTCGCGGGCCTGGTGGATAAACCCGTGATCGCCGTGCCGACCAGCGTGGGCTACGGCGCGTCGCTGGGCGGGCTGGCCGCGCTGCTGGGAATGCTGAACTCGTGCGCGAGCGGCGTCACCGTCGTCAACATCGACAATGGGTTCGGCGCGGCGCTGGCGGCGACGCTGATCAACCGGGTGGGAATCGAGCGCGACGGCAGCTGATGGCGAAACGCACGTCAATCACCAGCGGGCGCGCGCGCCGCGCGATTAAGATGGGCGAGCTCGCGTCGCAAGTCGGCTCCAGCTACCTGTGGAATCAACTGCGGCGCCCGTTTCTGAGCGCGCCCGCGCGCGATCGCGAGCTGCTGGAAACTCACATCCGCAACGCGCAGCGAATTGTCGAGAGCTCCAAGCAGCTTCGCGGCGCGTTCATGAAGCTGATCCAGATGCTCTCGATTCGCAAGGATCTGCTGCCGGGCGAGGCGCTCGACGTGCTGCGGACGACCCAATCGAGCGTGCCGCCGATGAGCTACGCGACTATCTCGGACCAGATTCACAGCGAGATTGGCAAGCGGCCCGAAGCGATCTTCAGGAGCTTCGACCAGACCGCGTTTGCCGCCGCGTCGCTCGGACAGGTGCATCGTGCGGTCACGCGCGACGGTATCGACGTCGCGGTGAAGATTCAGTATCCGGGCGTCGAGGATACGGTCGAGCAGGACCTGGGCAATCTCAAACTGCTGCTGCGCACGCTGCAGGCGCTCGGCCATGACGTGATGCGCCAGCAAATCGACACTGCCACGGTGTACAGGGAACTCGAGCAGCGCCTGCGCGAAGAGCTCGACTACGTGAACGAAGCCCGCAACATGGTGGAGTTCGGCCGGCGTCTCGGCGCGGATCGCGAAATCATGATTCCGCGCTTCATCAAGGAGCTGAGTTCAAGGCGCGTGCTGACGATGACCTACATCGACGGCTATCCGCTGGCAGACGTGATGGGGCCGGAGGTCGATTTTGAATTGCGCGAATGGGTCGCGATCAAGATTCACCAGTTCGCGTGGCGGCAGATTCTGGAATTCGGGATGCTGCACACGGATTTTCATCCGGGCAACTACCTGGTGAGCCATCATCCGCGCCTGGGCGTGCTCGATTTCGGTTCGATTCGGCGTTTCCCGGAACCGGTGCGCAAGGCGAACCTGCAAGTCGCGCGCGCGATTCTGAACGGCGACGACAAATCGCTGGCGGCGGCGATGGTCAAGCTGGGTTACCTCGATCGCAGATCAGGATGCGGCGCCGATGGTCAGAATCATCCACATCCTGTTCGAGCCGATGAGGGTGGATCGCGCCGTCGATCCCATCGAATACGATACGGTCGGCAAGGCGGCCAAGGTCGGCGAACTTGCGCTGGAGAATCGGCTCTACAAATCGCCGCCGCACAGCGTGTTTCTGATTCGCGCGCTGATCGGGCTGGAAGGAATCACGCGCGGACTCGCGGTCAAGACCAACTACCGGCGAATCTTCGCGGATTGCGTCGAGCGAATCGCGGGATGATCGATCCCGCCGGGGTTGACAATCCGGGGATTCTCGACGCGCTCGAGCGCCATCGCGACTTTCACTTCAGGCGGGTCGCGTCGCGGCGCGTGACCGGCGAAAAGAGCGCGCTTAAATTCATCGACGAGGTTGGATTTTGCACCGGCTTCACGGCCGGGATGGGCGTGGCGTGCCTGCGCGAGGCGATCGCGGGAACGCGCGAACCCACGATGCCGGAGCACATCCAGCACGACTACGCGATCGGGATGACGTGGCGGATAAAGGACGCGTTGCCGCAGCGCCGCGCGGTCTATTACGGCAAAGTGATCGCGCGACGCCCGAGCTTCATCGCGCGCGAGATGCTGGGCGCGTTTCTTAAGCTTCGCATCGAGCCGGGCGGCTATCGCAAGCTTTACGAACGCGGCGGACTGTCGCATTGCGGCAAACTGGTGATGGACGCTCTCTCCAGGCGCGGCACTGCCGAGACGCGCGTGCTGAAGCTCGCCAGCGGCTACGCGCAACCGTCGCGCCGCGCGGTGTTCGACCGCGCGATGGCGGAGCTGCAGGAAAAATTTCTCGCGCTCAAAGTGGACGAGCGCGCCGACCCGTTCAGCTACGTGTGGGACACGATGGCGCATCGATGGCCCGACGCGATTGCCGAGGCCAGGGCGCTCACGCGGATGCAGGCGGCGTACGCGATCGTCGCGAAATATTTCGAGACCGCGGCATTCGGGAGCGAGCGCGCGATCGCGCGAATCCTTGGAATCGATCCGGCGATGGTCGAAGCTGCGGCGCGCCGGCTCGAGCGCGAAGGGACGATTGCGCGCGGCGTGAGAATCGACGGGCGCCCGGGTGCGATTAGTCTGCTCTCCAAATTTGCGCCGTAAGCTGCATGCGTTCACACCGCTCCGTCATTCGTGGGCGACGACCAACCCCTCGATGACCTCGGGTTTGGACGTCATGAGCTGCAACATGTGGTCGCGCATGAAATCCGCGGCCAAGTGCACCGACTCGTCGGCGCCGGCTTTGTCGCGAAAGACCCCGAAAGACGCGCCCTCGCCCTTGCCGTTGTCGAGCCAGTAGTAGCGTACGAACCCCTTTGCCTTGCGGATGAGGGGCACGAACCCCTCGCGCACCCTGCGGTCGATCTCGGCGCTGTTCTTCGGGTCGAAATGGTAGTGGCGGATCACTGCGAACATGAGATTGCTCCTTATGTGGTTGACTGGCCGCCGCCGAGTATCGTGTTTCCGGCCGGCCGGCGTCATTCAATTCTATTTCATTTGGACGAAACAATTGCCATGCCGCTCGACCCGACACCTGCCGCAACCAGGCCGGCGGGCGACTGGGAAGTCACCACTGCTCGTAGTGCACGGCGCGGCGCTCGTAGCCTGCGCCGCGGAGCAGGTCGCGCAATCGAATCACACCCTTGCCGACGCCACAGATATAGAAGTGGCGCGTGCGATCGGCGTCGCCGATGACCCATCGAGCCTGCGCCAGCTCGAACAGACGATCGTAGATTTCTTCGGGAGGTGCGATCACGGTCTCGTACGAAAAATTCGACGCGGTCCGCGCCAGTTCGCCGAGTTCGGCGGCGTACAGGATGTGCTCGCGATCCGGCGCCGCGTGAATCAAATGGATCTTCGGCGGCGCAGCCTCGCGCGACGATGAAGCGAGCGCCCGCTTCAGCATCGGGCGAATCGGCGCGATCGCCGTTCCCTCCGCGATAAAGCCGGCTTCCGCCGCCGGCGCGCGATCGATGGTGAAGGCGCCGAACGGCCCGCTGAAATCGATCGGGTCGCCGACTCGCCGCTCGAACATCCATCCGACGCCGCGCCCGCCTGCCACGCGATTGAAGCAAATCTCGAATGGGCCGCGCGCTTCGGGGTCCGACGCGATCGAGTAGGGACGCGAGCGGGTTTCGTCGCCGAGCGGAATCGTTATCGAGATGAACTGGCCGGGGATAAATCGCAGATGCTTACCGCTGGTGAGCGACAGAAAAAGCGAGCGGGTGTCGGACGCGTGATCGAAAATCCTCTCGACGCGGGCATTCAGCACCGCGCGCATGCCGGCAGCGGCGGGAGGTGGATCGGCCGTCATTCCTCGGCCGCCTCGCTGACCTGGTTAATCGTGTAGCGCGGGATTGTGACGACGATTTCCGCGTCGGGATCCTCGATGACCGCCTGGCATCCCAGCCGCGAAGTCGGAGTGAGCCCCGGCGCCTTGTCGAGCAAATCTTCTTCCTGCTCGCTGGACTCGCCGAGCTTGTTGAATCCCTGCCGCACGATCACGTGGCAGGTCGTGCACGCGCAATTGCCGCCGCATGCGTGCTCGAGATGGACGCCGTGACCCAGCATCACGTCGAGAATCGAACCCGGCTTGCCGTCGTGATGAAACGGCGCCTTGGCAGGGTCGAACTCGATTAGTTTTTCGGGATCGCCGTTTTCGAATTGGATTCGCAGTTTCGCCATCGGACTGGGGTCGTAGTTCAGATTATGCGCTGCGTCGAGACGGCGAAACCGTCCCTGCATCATCGAAAATCCCGCACTTGCATCTTCGCCTGATTTTCGCCATCATTTGCCATCGCACAAGCGAATGGGGAGAAGACCCAATGGCGACGCTGACCAAGCGGCAGAAGCAGCTAATCGACTACCTGAACGACTATATCAGGGAACACGGCTATGCACCCACGCTGGCCGAAGTTGGTCAATACTTCGGGCTGTCGTCGCTCGCCACCGTGCACAAGCATCTGCACAACCTCGAGCAGAAGGGCTTTATCAAGCGTCAGCACAATCACAGCCGGGCGCTTGAGGTCGCGGCGTCTGAGAGACCGCAAGCGGCCAAGGCGATTCGATTGCTCGGCACCGTTGCGGCGGGTGCGCCGATCGAGGCGGTCGAGAACAACGAAACCATCAGCGTGCCCGACGAGTTCATCCGGCGCGACAATACATTTTGTCTGCGGGTGAAGGGCGACTCGATGATCGAAGACGGCATCCGCGACGGCGATTACATAATCGTCGAAGGCCGCGACAGCGCCGACAATGGCGAGACGGTGGTCGCACTGATCGGCAACGAGGCGACGGTCAAGAAGTTCTACCGTGAATCGGGCGGACAGATCCGGCTGCAGCCGGCCAACTCCGCGATGCAACCGATCATGGTGGGCGAGGGCGACCTGGCGATTCGCGGCGTCGTGGTCGGCCTGATGCGTCACTACCGCTAAGCACGCCTCGCTCGCTCCGTCAAAAATTCTGGCGCACGGAAGAGAGGCAGGGGTGACCCCTGCACCCACCGTTAAGGCCGCGCTCCGTTGTCGCGCGCGATCTCCTGATACTGTGCTGCCGTCGCCACGGCCAGCGGTAACCCCTGCACATTAGTATTAAGAAAAAGACAAGATGCGGGACTTCGTCCCGGTTAGAAAGGGGTTTGGGGAGACAAACGACTGACCGTCGAAGGGCGGTAACTCACGTGCGGATTGGATGAGGAGCGTCGCCAATCGGGTCCGGGATCGGGATTATGACGACAAACACAGAGCCCTGCGGAAGCGCGGCCTTGACGATAATCTTTGCGCCGAGCGCTTCCACATTGCGCTGAACAACGGCGAGGCCCAGGCCCATTCCGCGGTGACTGCGGATACTCGAGTGCGAAAGCTGAGCGCAGCGTTCGAATGCCTGCGCGACCATCGCGGCCTCGATTCCCGGTCCCGTGTCGCGGACTTCCAGTTCAACTGCGGAGCCGAGTCGGGATGTTACCGCCCGGCGAATCGCGATAGTAACTCTGCCGCGATCGGTAAACTTGATCGCGTTGATCGCGAGGTTGAGCAGTATCGATTTGATTGGCCGGCGCCGCGAGCGAAAAACAGCGGGCGCGGCTTCGAGGTCGAATCTGATTTCCAGGCCTTTGGAATCGTTGGCAGCCTCGAGCGCCGGCGCAAGCTCTCCAATCAGATCGTGCAGCCGGATTTCCTCTTCGCCTGCCGCCTCAGCCATCGCGTCCGCGACTGAAAAGTCCATCACGTTTTCGACCGTTTGCGCCAGGTCGTGCGCGTTGGCATTGATGCGCTCGATAATCTGCTGATACCGGCCGTCGATATCTTCGGTCAACTCCTCGCGCAGGATGTCGAGATAGCCGAGGATCGCCTGCACCGGCGAGCGAAGTTCGTGCGCTAGATTGGCTAGCGCCTCCATGTGCAGTCCCTGCTCCCATCCAACCGCCTGCATTCTCGAGCGGATTCCTTCGCTCGCCGCCGACTCGACGGTTACCAGGGGCGCATGACCATTATTTGGCAGGTTCGACAACTGCGTCTTTCCGATGGCTGGCTGGCTTCGCTACGCCGCGAATTTTCTGTGCGAGCTATGCGCGCCAACTGCTATCTACGCTTACGCAAAGGAGCGGGAAGATGAATCGGAAAATCACCCGGATCGCAGGGAAAAAGTACCTAGTTGCAGCAGAAAGGTTGCCTAGCTGGACCCGCTTGAATCAGCTCCGCCAGGGGTATGACGATTCGTTTTTGCCTGAAAGTTGTTTAAGTGTAGATTATACCTATGATGGGCACGCTGAGCGGGCCACAGACTCCAAGGAGGACCCCATGCCGCGTTGGTACGAAGACAATTCAAAATCTATCGGACACACACCGCTGATACGGCTCAACCGTGTCATCGATGGCGCCCCGGCTACCGTGCTTGCGAAGATTGAAGGGCGCAACCCGGCCTATTCCGTCAAATGCCGAATCGGCGCCGCGATGGTTTGGGATGCCGAACGTCGTGGCCTGCTGGGCCCCGGCAAGGAACTCGTCGAGGCGACCAGCGGAAACACCGGGATTGCGCTCGCCTTCGTCGCCGCGGCCCGTAATCTTCCGCTGACTTTGACCATGCCCGACACGATGAGTGTCGAGCGGCGCAAATTGCTGATCGCATACGGCGCGAAGCTGGTGCTCACCGAGGGGGCCAAGGGCATGCCCGGAGCGATCGCGAAATCTGAGGAAATCAAGGCGTCGGCGCCTGATCGCTACGTGCTTATGCAGCAGTTTAAGAACCCCGCGAATCCCGCGATTCACGAGAAGACCACCGGGCCGGAAATATGGGACGACACCGAAGGCGCCGTTGACATTTTTGTGTCAGGCGTGGGCACCGGCGGCACCATCACCGGAGTCTCGCGCTACATCAAGCACACCAAAGGAAAGCCGATGATTTCGGTCGCGGTTGAGCCGTCGGCGAGTCCCGTGCTCAAGCAGTTTCGAGCGGGTGAGCCGCTCAAGCCCGCCGCCCATAAGATTCAAGGTCTCGGCGCCGGATTCGTGCCGGAAGTCCTGGATCTCTCGCTGGTTGACGAAATCGAACCGGCTACCAACGAGGAGTCGATCCATTACGCGCTGCGCCTGGCACGCGAGGAGGGAATAATCTCGGGTATTTCCAGCGGCGCTGCCGTGGCGGTGGCCGCGCGAATAGCCAAACGTCCGCAAAACGCGCGCAAGACGATCGTCGTCATACTGCCCGACTCCGGCGAGCGGTACCTGAGTACCATCCTGTTCGAGGGTCTCTTTGATCACTAATGGAGCGGGCAATGAACTCGCGAGATGAGGAAGGCGGTAGCGGCGCGATTGCCGGCTCGGATTGGAACCTCGACACGATCGTCGCCGAGCTGCGCGCCTCCCGGGCTGGATCGCAAGCGGCAGGCAAACACGAGCAAGCCGCTCCGCTGCCGTCGAGGAAGGCGGTGGCGCGCATCATCGACGGCCTGTTCGCGGCGCTCTTTCCCACGCACTTCGTTCTGCCCGACCTTACCGACGAGGGCATCGATTACTTTGTCGGGCAGACGCTCGATGCGGCGCTGCGTTCGCTGGTCAACCAGGTGCGGCTGGAACTGCAGTTTGCATCTCCGCAACCGGACCAGGGCAGTCGCGATCAAGCGGGGCAGGCGACAAGGATAACCCGCGAGTTTGCCGGATGCCTGCCGAAGGTGCGCGCATTGCTCGAAAACGATATTTTGGCTGCCTACCAGGGCGACCCCGCAGCCAAGAGCATCGAAGAGGTGCGGGTCTGCTACCCAGGCATTTGGGCCATCACCCACCATCGGCTCGCTCACCAGCTCTATCTGCTGGGTGTTCCCCTGCTCGCCCGCATCATCGCGGAGCTTGCGCACTCGGCAACCGGTATCGATATCCACCCGGGGGCGAAGATCGGCGCGAGTTTCTTCATCGACCACGGCACCGGCGTGGTCATCGGAGAGACGGCGATCATCGGCCAGCGGGTGCGCTTGTATCAGGCCGTCACGCTGGGGGCGAAGAGCTTTCCGGTTGGCGGGGACGGCACGCTGATCAAAGGGATCGCCAGGCATCCCATCGTGGAGGATGACGTCGTGATTTACGCCGGCGCGACCATCCTCGGCCGGGTCACCATCGGCCGCGGCTCGACCATCGGCGGCAATGTCTGGCTCACGCGCAGCGTGCCGCCCGGGAGCAACATCACGCAGGCGCAGGTGCGCACCGAGGAGTTCGACGAAGGCGCCGGGATTTGAACGGGCGCCATCTCGGCGCTTCAGCCGCTGATGAAGAACATTGCGATGTCGGCGTTCAGGTTCGGATCGTCGTGGACTTCCTGGCCTGACTCGCTGTTCAGGCAGATCTCGCGCAACACCCGAACGCCGATTCTGTGGCACAGCTCCCGAACATCGACGATTGAGGCGAATCGGCGATTCGGAGTGTCGTACCATTCGTAGCCGTAAAGCCCCGGCAGCTTGGGCGAGCGGCCCAGTTCGTAATACATCTCCCGCAGCTTGCGATACGCGAAATTCGGAAAGCTGACGATGCCAAGCCCGCCGACGCGGGTGATCTCGCGCAGGACGCCTTTGGTGTCTTCGATGCACTGCAAGGCCTGCGAGAGCACCACCACGTCGAACTGCCGATCGCGAAAGCCCGTCAATCCGCGGTTGAGGTCGGCATGGATGACGTCCAGTCCGCGGCATACGCACGCCAGTACGGCCTTCTCGTCCACCTCGACGCCCACGACGCGGGTGTGGCCCCTGGCGACGAGTTCGGACATCAGTTGGCCGCTGCCGCATCCCAGGTCCAGCACGCTGCTGTCGATTGGAATCTGGTCCACCAGGATTCGGAGGTCCACGCGGTCGCCCTGAAAAAATGCGCCCGATGATGGCGGTGGCGCCGGCGCCTCGCTGCGTTCGACGACCTTGGGCGTCCCGGATAGATTGGCAAAGAAGCCGCGGATCATCCCGCCGTAAGTCTCGACACTGTCGGCGAGGAGGAACGCGTCGTGGCCGCTCAAGCTGGTTACCTCGCAATACGACACGGGCTTGTCCAGCGCCAGCAAGGCGTCGGCGATCTCGCGGCCCTCTTCCGGCGGGAACAGCCAATCGCTGCTGAAGCTAATCACCAGCCACCGGCACTGCGATGGCGCCAGCGCCGCCTGCAGCGCCTCAGGCGTATCGCCCACGTCAAACATGTCCATCATCATCGACAGCGTGACGTAGCTGTTCGCGTCGAACCGCTCGACAAATCTGTCGCCCTGGTAACCCAGGTAAGCGCCGACCGAAAACTTTTTTTCGAACGCCGTGGCGACCCGCCGCGGACGCAGGCGGCTCGGGCCGAATTTCGCCGTCATCGATTCGCGCGACAGGTACGTGATGTGCCCAAGCATCCGCGCCAGCGCCAGGCCCACCGCCGGCCCCTGCCCTCCGTAGTATCGCCCGCCGTGATAGTGCGGGTCGTGCATGATCGCATTGCGCGCCACCACGTCGAACGCCAGCGCCTGGCTGGTCAGCCGGGGCGCGGTTGCCACCGCCACGCATCCACGCACCCGTTGGGGATAGCGGGTTGCCCAGGTGATCGCCTGATGACCGCCCATCGAGCCGCCGATCACCGCCAGCAGCCTGTCCACGCCGAGGTGGTCGACGAGCCGTCGCTGCACTTCGACAGAGTCGGCAATGGTTACGGTGGGAAAGTCCGCCGCATACGGACGGCCGGTGAGCGGGTCGATGCTGTTGGGGCCGGTAGTGCCGCGGCATCCGCCCAGGATGTTGGCGCAGATGACGAAATAGCGGTCGGTATCGATGAACCGGCCCGCTCCCACGACGTTCTCCCACCATCCGGGAAAATCCGCGTCGTCGTGCCGGGCCACGTGCGAGTCGCCGCTGATTGCGTGGCAGATCAGGACGGCGTTGTCGCCCGCCTCGTTTAGCTGCCCGTAGGTTTCGTAAGTGACTGTTACCGAAGGCAGTTCGCCGCCGAGTTCCAGTTTGAGCGCAGTGTCGAAGGTGACCTGCTTGGCATGCAGCAGCGGCGCTGCGGTACGGACCGCGTCGCTGCTATCGAAATCGCCCTGCCCCACCTTCGCCTGATGAGCGAGCGGCTGCGTGCCACGTCTATCCACTGGCGCGATTACCGTTGCGAAGCTGCCAGCGCCTGGTCGAGATCCTCGATGATGTCCTCGATGTCCTCGATCCCCACCGACAGGCGAACGTACTCGGGCGTCACTCCGGTCTTCAACTGCTCATCGCGCGTGAGCTGCGAGTGCGTCGTCGAGGCGGGATGAATGACCAGCGTCTTGGCGTCGCCGATATTGGCCAGGTGGCTCATCAGCTTGACGTTATTGATAAACTTCACGCCGGCGTCACGGCCGCCCTTGATGCCGAAGCCAATGATGGCGCCCTGGCCCTTGGGCAGGTACTTGCGGGCGTTCTCGTAGTCCTTGTGGCTTGGCAGACCGGGATAGTTCACCCAATCCACGGAGCGATGCTGCTCCAGGTGCTTGGCGACCTTCAATGCGTTTTCGCAGTGCCTGGGCATCCGCAGGTGCAGCGTCTCCAGCCCTTGAAGGAAGAGAAACGCCGCGAACGGGCTCATGCACGCGCCGGTATCGCGCAGCCAGTGCGTGCGGATGTGCAGGATGTAGGCGATATTGCCGATCGGCCGCAGCGCCTCCTCGAACACCATCCCGTGGTACGACGGGCTGGGCGCGCAGAATTCGGGCCATTTCTTCGGGTTGTCGCCCCACTTGAACTTCGCGCTATCGACGATCGCTCCGCCGATGTGCGTCCCGTGCCCGCCGATGAACTTGGTGGTCGAGTGAACGATGATGTCGGCGCCGTCTTCGATCGGCCGGTACAGCCACGGCGTCATCACCGTGTTGTCTATGACCACCGGCAGGCCGTGACTGTGGGCCAAGTCCGAGATCTTGCGGAAGTCCGGGACGTCGTTCTTTGGATTTCCCAGCGTCTCGAGGTAAACCAGCCGCGTCTTGTCGTCCACCAGCCGGCTGATTTCCTCCGGCTTGGCGCTATCGAAGAAACGCACCTCGACGCCCAGCCCCTTGAACGTCTGCGTGAACAGCGTCCACGTACCGCCATACAGGCTGGTGGCCGAGATGATATTTTGGCCGCTGTGGGCGATGGTGAGGATGGCGGCGTTGATTGCGGCCTGGCCCGACGCAAAAGCCAGCCCTGCCGCGCCGCCCTCCAGTGCCGCCAGCCGCTTCTCCAACACGTCGTTGGTCGGGTTCATCAACCGCGTGTAGATGTTCCCGAACTCTTTGAGCCCGAACAGGTTCGCAGCGTGTTCCGTGTCGTTGAACAAATACGACGAGGTCGCGTAAATCGGCACGGCCCGTGCGTTGGTGGTGGGATCCTTCTGCTGTCCGGCGTGAAGCGCAAGCGTCCCCAGCCGATATTTGGAACTGCTGTCTGCCATTACCTTCCCCAATCGATGGATTCGATCACTTGTGTGATTTTATAAGATAACTAATGTTTTTTCATAGACTTGCGTCAACCGCGGCAATCTCGCCGAAGCTCGCGACCTGCCGGCGCCGCTTTTGTTTAGCTTCACCGAAGGCTTCGACACTATTGATCTTAAGGACGCCAAGACGCTACTCAAGGAACTCGACGCCGAGTTGCATCAGCGTAGGGAGCATAAATTAAGCTGCTGGAAACATCGATGGGGAGGAATGGTCGCATGCGAATACCGGGTAAACCAAAACTTAAGGCCACTTTCGGGATGCTGATCCTTGCCGGCGCATTGTCCGGATGTAGCATGTTTTCCGCGTCGAACGCTCCCGTGGACTGCAACGCAGTGAAGAATCAGGAGCAGGCGGGTTTCACTGACGCCAAGATCGCCTCGGACCTTGGCGCCACAGTCGATCAGGTCGCAGCCTGCCACGGTCCGAAGACCGCCGCAGGGCCCCAGGATTAATCAGGAACGCTGGCGAAGTAGCCCGCATCTTTTCTTAACACTGAGGTGCAGGGGTGAGCCCTGCTCTTCGCATCGAGTGCAGGGGTTACCGCTGCCGTGGTCGGCGGCCCCCCGGCTGAGATCCGATGCGTACCGCTCTCTGTAAACCTGTCTGCGCAGCCAGTTGTCGCGCAGAGTAGTTGTTGCCGTTCAACTTTAGCAGCGTGAAGCGTTAAGGAACTTTCCGATCCTCGGCCGTGAAGCGCCCGGTGCCGACCCAATGAAACTGCTCGCTTCGCGGCTCAGCCAAGCGGCCCACTGGCCAACGCCTTGGCCGGTCTTCGCCGAGATCTCGAAGATCTCGATGTGCGGGTTGAGCCTCAGCACCCGTTCCCGCATCGCCTCCAGGTTGAAATCCGAAAACGCCAGATAGTCGATCTTGTTGACCAGCAGCACATCGCTCACGGTGAACATCAACGGGTATTTGAGCGGCTTGTCGTCGCCTTCCGGTACGCTCAGGATCATCACGTTCTTGACGGCGCCGGTGTCGAACTCTGCCGGGCAAACCAGGTTGCCGACGTTCTCGATGAGAACAACGTCGAGAGCGTTGAGGTCCAGCGCGTCGAGACCCTTGGCCACCATCGCGGCGTCCAGGTGACAGAAGCCCCCGGTCCGCAACTGCACAGCGCTGATGCCTCGGGCGGCGATCAGCTCCGCATCGACCATCGAGTCGATGTCGGCTTCCAGCACACCGAATCGGAAGCGGTCGCGGAGCGCCTCGATGGTCTTGAGAATAGTACTGGTCTTGCCGGCGCCCGGCGAAGACATCACGTTGAGCAGGAAGGTTTTCTTTTCCTCGAGTTGGCGTCGCAGGCCTTGCGCGACCCGTTGGTTGTCGGCGTGAATCTCTTCCTTGATTTCGATCAGCCTGACGGCGTCGCTCATAGGACCTCCATGTTTTCGATCACGTACTCGCGGCCGGTGACCAATTCCAAACCGCTCTCCCCGCAATCGGGGCAGTGCGCGTGCCCCAACTCTTCACGCTTGACTTCGAAGGAGCAGGAGCACGACTGGCAGCACAGCACTGCACCCGTCCGCGTGATCGCCAGTTGCGCGTTCTCGGCCACGGTGCCCCGGCTAAGGTAGTCAAAGTAGTGCTGGATCCATTCATCCTCGAGGTCGGACAGCGCGCCGATTCTCAAGTGAATGCGCACGACTTTGCTCACGTCCTGCCCGGTGGCGTGCTTGAGAACGACATCCAGGATGCGCTCGGTGATCTGCAACTCGTGCATTGGTGCTTTCGGATACGCGCCGACCGCGCCGAACCCCGATTGTGGCTCGTTACGCGGGAACGAACTCCTGGGGCCTGACCACCTGCATACCGATGGCGTCGAGCACGCAAGCCGCTCGGCACACGCCGCAGCCCATGCACTTCTGCTCGTCGACCGTGGCAAAGCTGCCATCGACCGTCATCGTGAGGGCATCGAAGATGCAGCGGTCGATGCACTTCTCGCATCCGTTACACTCGTCGGTGTCGATCGCAGCGCGAAAGCGGCTGGGCGATGCGAATTTTCCCACGCCGGTTCTCATCGCTGTCCAGTTGATGCAGCAGTCGCTGCAGCAGTTACAGATCACGTGGCCGACGCCTTGCTTGTTCTCGGCGACGTGCACCAGCCCCTGCTCCTCGCACATCTCCAGGATGCGCACGGCTTCCTCGTTGGTGAGCTTGCGGCCGGTACCGCGCTCGATCGAGTAATCCGCTGCGCGATCGAGCTGTAGGCACACCTCCACCGGCTGTCCGCAGGCGCCGTCGATAGCCCGGCAGGAGCATTTGGTAACCGCGACGCTGCGAGCCTGGTCGATCAAATTGCGGACATCGTCGGAGAGGAGGATTTGTGAATTGGGTTCGATACTCACGTTGATTGGAACGACCCGTAGCACCGGCACTTGAAACACCTTGCTTTCCTCGGCCCACTCCGTGCGCGTGTATTCCTTCCACAGCTCGAGCAGGCCGGCGGGCGGATCGTTCATGACGGCGGTGGAGTCATGCAACTGCAGGGCCTGCCGCACGCGGTAGTACCGTATGCCGTCCGGTTTCCTGGATTTGAACAGGATACCCTTTCGGAACAGCGGATCGATCATCGCCTCGATTTTGGCCGCGTCGATGCCGGTTTTCGCCGACAGCTCCTCGACCGTAGCCGGCGGCGCGGCGGCGAGGACCAACTTGGCTTCGGCCTCGTCGAGCAGCTTTTCCAGGATGCGCGGAACCATTTCGGATTTCCGCCCGGCGATCTCCAACTTCTCCGCGAGTTGCGCGTATATTGTTTTGTCCTGCATCGCTTCTCCTTCTGATCCGGCCCTTTCCGCATAGCACTATAAGATATTCGAAGATAGATTTTTGCTTGTGAATGATCGCGAGCGGTCCTCAGAACTGCGCAACAATTCGCGATTGAGGGAAGAATATCTCTGCCATCAAGGACTGGCCGGCGCGAACGGATCCCGAAAAGGTAAGTTGCGCAGCGCTGGTTGCCGAGGCCCTTACTGGTACGGCGGGGTCGTTGCCGGCGGCGCAGGCGCAATCATCGCGATTTCAGCGTTTGTGTTTGCCTGCGGGCGGTTGGCGGCTGCGCGTGTGCGCTTGAACCTGCGCCGTCTCGGTCGCCTGGAGTAACTCGTCGAATGATGCGCGAATTGCCCCAACGAGATCGCGAAGATCGGGCAGTACATCCCAGTCCCCATTGAATCCCCAAAACAACCGGCCATCGTAGCTGAGCAGCGCGATGTTGAGCGATTGATCCAAAAACAGCGGCCCGATTGGATATCCCGCCAACAGCCGCGAGCCGATCATATAAAGCGGGATCTGCGGCCCGGGCACGTTGGTGACGATCAGATTGAACGGGCGCGCCTGCGCCGCCAGGCGCATCGCCAGCGACAACAGTGTGGCCGCCGTCCACTCGCTGACCCGCGCTAGCACCTCTGCTCCCATCGCCTGCCGCGACCCTTTGAGATCGGCCGTGACTTGGCGGACCGCCTCCAGCCGCCGGCGCGGATTGGTTTGGGCGATCGGAAGGCGCGCCGCCCATGACGCGATTCGATTTCCCAGCGTGCCGTGCTCCGACGACCCGCGCACGCTCACCGGAACCATCGCGCGGAAATCGAGTTGCGCAATTTCTTTGTGAGAAAATCCTCGGCCGCGCAGAAACAATCCAACCGCACCGGCCACCGTGGCGAGCACGACGTCGTTTACCGTCCCGCCCAGGGCGTTCTTCACCCGCTTGACGTCCGCCAGCTCCATCGCCGTCCATTCGAATCGCCGATGCGGCCCGATTGGCTGATTGAACGGCGACTCCGAAGCTGAAGACATACCCGCTCCGATCGTTTCGGTTACCGCAGAAATCTGCTCGCTGATGCTCTCCGCGGTCTCGGCCGGATTTTGTATCGCGCCGAGGATTGCTTTGCCCAATTCCAGCGGGGTCGCCAGCCGCCGCCGGGCTTCCTCCATCATCAGCTCGCCGCGCGACGGTGCGGACTGCGGCTCCCATGGCTGCGCGTCGGGAATCGTCGCCTCCGGCGCCGGACTCATCAGCACGGTTGCGAGATCGACTGCCGCCACCCCGTCGATCATGCAGTGATGGGTCTTGGTGATCATCGCGAAGCGATCGTCGTCGAGTCCCTCGACTATCCACAATTCCCACAGCGGTTTGCCGCGATCGAGTTGCTGCGAGGCGATTCTTCCCGTCAGTCGCTTCAGCTCCTCGTCGCCGCCGGGCAGCGGCAGCGCAGTGTGCCGCACGTGATATTCAAGGTTGAAGCGATCGTCGTCCACCCACACCGGATGATTCTCAAACGGTATCCGCACAATCCGCTGTCGATAACGGGGCATGAGATGCAATCGCGAGGCGACGTATTTCCGTATCTTTTCGACATCGATTCCGCCGCCGGGAGTCCGCAGCGGACCGGCGTCGAAAAGCATCACGCCCGCAACGTGCATGTGCGTTTCAGGATATTCAAGGTCCAGAAATGTCCGGTCCAGGGCGCTTAGCCGATCGTGAATGGCCATCGCGTCGCCTCCCAGCGTCGCGCTCGTGATGATGCGGTTCTAGCAGGAAGCCCGCCCAAATGACCATCGCCGCTGACGCCGGCGATGCATCCGCGTTGGACACCCGAACCGAACGGATCGCGAAAAAGAAAGTTGCGCCGCGCCGGTCGCCGAAGCCCTTCTAGGGTACGGCGTGGAAGATGCCGATCGCGCCCTTGTATGCGCGTGCGATGGCGTGATCCAGGAAGGGGTAGTCGCCCGCTTCGTGGACGGTGAACTCGAAGACGGCGCCATCGCCGGGGCCCACCTCAAAACTCTGCACCCCGTGGAATGCGTTGGCGGGGTTTCCGCTTCGATAGACCGAGCTGAACACGGTGCCGACGACGTGAAAGGTTGAGGTGCGGTTCGGGCCTATGTTTACGAAGAAGATGCGCACCGGCTGGCCGACTTTTATCTGGATCGGGTGGTCGGCATATTTTTCGATGACGCCGTTGAACACCACGAAATCAGGGCGCTCATCCATCATCCGCTTACTATCGCCGGAGACCATCCCGTTCTTGTCCGGATCGCCATAGAATTCGCCCTGCTCGAGCGTCACTTCCTGGGCCTTGGACCATCCGCCCTTGGGATCCACGATCATCATCCCATACATTCCGTTGGCGATATGGGTGACCATCGGCGGCGCGCTGCAATGGTAGGCGAAGACCCCGGGAACGTTCGCCACGAAGTCGTAGCTGAGGTCGGTTTTCCCCGGAATCGGAGCGAAATGCTTGCTCGGCGCAATCCCCGCGGCATGGATGTCGATGCCGTGGGCGATCTCCATATCATTGACGAGATGGATGTGGACCTTGTCGCCTTGTCGAACCCGCAACACCGGTCCCGGCACAGTGCCGCCGTAGGTCCAGGCGTCGTACTTCAGTCCGGCGCCGATATCGATGGTTTTTTCCTGAACCGGGACCGTGAAATTGCGTTGCTCCGCGAGCGCCAATGACGCTATCAGCAAGCTTCCCGCGATCGCCGCTACGGCCAGCCCGGCGCCCATTCGGTGATTGATCATGATTCGCCGGTATCCGACGATGTTCGCGGTCCGCGATAGAGCGCCGACCACAGCGCCATCAGTCCGGCGATGTTTGCGCTCCAGAACACCACCCAGAATGTAGTCTCAGAAGATGCCGATGACAGTCCGGACGCGACCAGGATCAGAATCGCGACGCCGGCGGCGGCGACGGCGGCGCCCGGCCATTTCAGATAGTCGGCCCGATTCGCCAGCGCTCCCAGCACCGCGAGTGCTATCCCGGCGACCAGCAGTAGCCCGTGTTGCGAGTCGAGCAGCGGCTGGTCGAGCACCGCCGCGCATACCAGCACGATCGCGATAAGCGCGCTGACGAGGTCGGGTATCATCGAATCCTCTCCTCTCGATGAAGCCGCGCGAGGTAGCGCCAGGTAACCGGCGGGATCATCAGGTAGATTGCACAACTCACCGCCACCAGCACTTTCCATCCGATATGCAGCGGCGTGAACGCGACCAGCGCAAATGCGATCAGGCACAGCGCCATATAACTCAAATGGCCGCCCGCTCGCAGCATCTTGTGATCCGAGATCTGCGCCGCGCAGTAGAGCAGGCCGTACGCGCCCGCGGCGGTGACGAACGCGCCGAGCAGCAGCGCGGTGGCGAGCATCTGGCCGGGCGTCATGATCCTGCCGCCGCCATCGAGTCGCTGACTGCAACCTCGCGCCGTCTCGTGGCCAGCAGGTCGTACACCAGCATCGCATAGCCGCATGCGAACAGCAGCCCGAAGGCGAAGCGCGTCCACATGCCCTCGACGAACCACGGCCGCCCCTCCATCGCCAGGAACGCGCCCCAGGTCGAGCCGCCGATCGCGCGCTCATAGAAAGCCTGATCCATGCCCGCCACCAGCAGCGCGCCGACCATGCCGAGCATCCCGATGTTGAGCAGTGCGAATGCCCATTTCCAGGCGCGGCCGTCGAGACCGTCATAGCCACGGCTCTTCTCCAGCGCGAGATAGAGCACCGCGATCACGCCGCATCCGTAGGCGCCCCAGAATGCGAAATGCCCGTGCGACGCCGTCCATTGGGTGCCATGCGAATAGAGGTTGATTTGCGGCAGCGTCATCATGAAGCCCCATACGCCGCCACCGATGAAATTTCCGAAGGCTTCGGCCAGCGTCCAGTAGAAGGCCGGACGATTCGCGGCGCGCAAATGATGAGTACCCGCGTCATACACCGCATGCACCACCATCCCGAGCAGCGGTAGCGGTTCCAACGCCGAAAAAAATCCGCCGATCGCGAACCAGTAGCGCGGCGTGCCGATCCAGAAATAGTGATGGCCGAGCCCGAGGATGCCCGTGCCAAGCACCAACGCAACTTCGACATAGAGCCAGCTCTCGACCACGCGTCGCGACGCGCCCACCAGATGAATCAGGGTCCATGCCATGATGCATCCGATCAGTACTTCCCAGGTCGCTTCGACCCACAGATGAACCAGCCACCACCACCAGAACAGGTCCTGCGACATGTTGGGAATTTCAGGAAACGCATCGAGGTAGAGGACCACCAGCGGGACCAGGTCGAACATCAATACAGTCAGGATGCCGGTACTCTTGCGCGCCTTAAAGGTAGTACCGATCACGTTGTACGCGAACACCCCCATCACCGCCACGATTCCGAGCGCGGCCCATCGAGGAGCTTCGACATACTTGCGGCCCTGGTTGATGAACCACATCGACGCTTCGGTGGCTGAGCCGTATTGCACGAACAGAAATACCAGCACCACCACGGCGACCGCCGCGCAGAAAACCCAGAAGAGGATTTCGGCCAGCGCGATACCTTCGACCTCGCGCTCGAGTTCCTGCGGCAGGAACCAATAGATCGCGCCGAGGAATCCCATCAGCAGCCAGATCACCAGGCCATCGATGTGAACGATCTTCGCCGTGTTGAAGTTGAACACGTTCAGCAAAAAGCCGGGCCAGATGTAATAGATCGAGGAGAGCACGCCGAAGACCACCATCGCGCCGAACATCACCGTCGAGGCGGTGAGATATTTAAGCCCCAGCCGCTGGGATCGATACATCGCGCTCTCCTTCTTCGCGCCGTTGACTACTGTCCGCTCGCGGCGCCGAATCGGTCGGGGAAGCCATTGCTGTCCACCGACGACATCCACTTCAGATATGCGACCGCAGCCTCGGCCTCGTCGCGCTGGATATGCAGGTCGGGCATCGCACGCGCGCCCAAGCGCAGCGGATGCATCATGAACGCGGCAAGCTTGTCGGCGCGTTTGGGCCCGGCGTATATGCTCCACACCGGATCCATCCATGCGCGGGTCAGATCGGGAGCGTAATATCCGCCGTTGCCGAAAAAGGTGTGACAATCGATGCAGGCGCGGCTCTGGATGACGAGCTTGCCCTTGGCGATGAGATCCGCAGCTTCCTCAGGCGAGTATTTGTGACCGAAGATAAGCTCCTCGCCCCCGATTTTTGGCGCATACTCGGCGCGCGCCGGATCGTATTGGTATGCGACCGAATTGTTGATTACGTCGTAGGCTGGGACGCGCGGGCTACCGGGAGTGATTTGCCGCAGCGTGTCGATGGTGAGCGCGGCAAGCACCATCGACATGAAGATAGTGGCGGCGATCGCCCCGGCGCGCCAAAAGAGTGGATCTTGCGTATAGCGCTGTCCTCGCTCCGCCATTGCCGGCCCTCCCGCGACGATTTATAGCAGAAGATGGATTATAAATACATCTTACCAGAGATCAGCTTTCGATTCGCGGAGTCTTTCAGAGCGACCCATCGGAAAGGGGTGGCGAGTGAGTCGACGATCTGTTTGGCTCAATGAAGAGGCCTTTATGGAACTCACATTCTATACCGACTACGCGCTTCGAGTTCTGATTTACGCGGGGCTGTGCCGCGACCGGCTCTGCCTCATCTCCGAAATTGCCGAGCATTACGCCATCTCCCGCAATCACCTGACGAAGGTCGTGCACGGCCTCGCTCGTGGAGGTTTCGTCCAGACTCATCGCGGCAAGAGCGGTGGTCTCGCCCTGGCGAGATCGCCCCAGAGATCAGTCTTGGCGACGTGGTCCGGTACATGGAAGGCCCCTTCCGCCCAGTCGAATGTTTCCGAACCGGCAACCTGTGTGTAGTGACCGGGCCGTGCAGCCTGCCGAAGATCCTCGAAGATGCATTCCACGCATTTATCGATGTTCTCGACGCCCATACTCTGGCGGACTTACTCCATCATCGCGGGCAGTTGACGAAGCTTCTCTTCCCGCCCTCGTCGTCTCGGCAAACGGAAATGGCTTAGAGGCAAGTAATCGTCAGTGACGCTGCCCGAAAATGTTGAACGCGCGGTGCTATCGCCGGCTGGCGCCTTGCGTGCGAGATGCCGCTGGCCCTCGTCAAAGCCCACGCTTCGCTGGACCGAGCCGTTGACCTCTGCTACCGTCCGCAGCCTTTCGAGAACTACCGTCAACGCGTCGAATACCTCTTCTTTCTCTACGGAAAACTAACGGCGCCTCTCATTGCCCCCGACAAGAAAGGCCGGCGAAAAGCGCACGCAAATTAGGGCATTACCCTGCGTTGTGCCGAGATGGCCTGCCACTGGCCTGCACCAGGGTGGGGCGGCGGCGCATGCGGCGCCATCGCTGAGCGGGCTTGAGTCGTGGGCGCCGCAGCGCCGGCGGTCCGGCAACTTAGCTAGTGGGCAGACCATTGGCGCCCGCTACCGCGGCGCCGATAGTAAGCAAACTTAGGATCAGCAAAACCCAATGAAGAAGCTCCATCCTGCGGAAAGCAGCCTCCGGATCTGTGTGGACCGCGCGATTGAACCAGAAATGCAAATAGAGCGGCTCGACGACAAACAGCATGAGCGCGAAGATCGTCCACAGGATCACCATGCTATCAAGCCACCATCCCCTCGGCGTAAGCATCGCCATCCAGAGGCCAAGATGGTTGAGCATGTAGAAACCGGTAATCCCGACAACCAGGACCGAAATTCTGGCTTGCGGTGCGAAACGAGACTCGACGAGGTCGAAAATGCGCAGCCGATCCTCCGCCGTGTCCATGCGACGGGCAGCCGGCAAGATCACCGTGGTTACCAGCGCGACGCCGCCGATCCAATGAACGACGGCAATCACATGCAGAGCTATCGCAGCCACGAACAGCATCAGTCACCTGGGATGTGGGCGCAAATTCATTTTCTAATTTGAGTGTAGAAAGTATCGTTCGGAAGGAAGGAACGGAAGGACCATCGACGAAGGCGGTAAGGTTCAAAGCTATCGCCGCCCCGGCGGCGCCCGCGATCATTACCTGACCGGCCACGCGACCGTCTCATGAACCGATGGTGAAGTTCTGGTACCCGATCGCTCCATCGCTATCGACGGTTGCCATCCACACGTCCTGATTTCCCGGTGAGAAGTCGAACTTCTTCAATTCCGCCTTAGTCGCTTCGTACATCAGCTTGTAACACGCTTCACCGTGACGCCTGAGCTGCCAGAAGCCCATGGTGCCCACGTCGAGTCCGGGGCCGGGGCAGATACAGAAGGTGGTCGCGGGTTTGGTATGCACCCCGCTCAGTCCTGTCCCCGCCGCGATGATCTGGTTGTAGAGACTGATGTCCTTGAGCGCAGTGTGTTCCAGCACGCCCTGGCGGATATCCATGACGCGAGAGAGCCGCAAGCTAATCAGATTGAACAGTTGGAAACCGGGGGACTTCAACGCGAAGGTCGCGTTCAATGGAAAGACGAAGAGCAGATTGCAGCCCTCGTACTGGGTCGCGAATTGGATCGGCAGATTGTCGATCACCCCGCCGTCTTCATACTCGTGAACCTCACCGTGGTCCAGGCCTCGCATCCGCTTGAACGCCGGGGGAATGTCCATAGACGCGAACACCGCGGATTCGATCTTTTTTTCATCCACGGTCCCTGACCACTTGGGGGCGCCAGGTAGCGGGTTAGTGGGCAGGTCGCGATAGTTATGGCGGCCGGGTCTGGATATCCGGTTGGTAGTGAATTCAAGCTCGGCTGAATTGACGTCGGTGCGGGTGAAATAGAAAAAGGGAGGGCCGGCGCCTATCTTTTCGTTCGTTCCGCCGAACAGTTGCACGTAGTCGCGCCGCCAGGCCTCGGGGGTGGCAATGAAATTCCGGAAAAACGGGACGTAGGCGGCCGGAGTTACGACCGTCGCGAGCCGCGCCGACGTCCACCATTTGCGCTGCGTCCGGTCTTTAACTTTGTCAGCCAACCAGAACATCGCGTTCCACGAGCCGATCGAAGTCCCGGCGATCATCCTTACGTACTTGATGCAGCCGTTCTCCTCGAGGAATTCCCACAGTGCTTCAAGCGCACCGGCCTGATAAACGCCTTTTGCACCCCCTCCCGCGAGGATGATTCCAATCCGGAATTCCGTGGGATACTCGCCTTGGGGGTGTTCCGATTCCTCCTTGAATGCATCCAGCGTTCCTTTGTGGTCACCTGTTCCGTCTGCCCACTTGGGCCTTTCGACCTTGCGGCTTCCTTGGCCGAAGGGCTCCAGCGTGAGTTCCGTAGTGCTCATTCCGAACCCAAGCACCAGGTACACAACTCGCCAGGTAATGAAGGCGATCGCAACGACAGTCGCCGCCGCCACTATCATTGTGATTAAAGAGAGCGCTCCCGCGATGAAGTGGGCGCCGAGAGATTGCGCGAACTTGACCAGTCCGTTCTGCGAATAGCCGCTCGCCCATTGGTCGAGACTTGCGAGCCACTGAACTACGGGCTTACTTCCAAGCGAAATAGCGTACCCGGCCGGAATCGTTGAAACCGCCAGCGAGCCCCAGAAACGAACTGGTAGCAGAATTCGGGAACGCATTTGCTCCCCCTTGCGGCGAGAACTCGCCACAGTTGCGATCAGCGTGGACTCTACACGCAAACGCTCGCGAGCGTGTGTAGTCCAGGCGCCGGATTGTGTCAACACTCTACTGTCGATAATCGACAGCAGGTCAACACTCTGACACGGATAACTGAGGGCGAGATGAGCGAAGCTAAAACGATTTTTTCGCCGCCTGGCGACTTGCGTGCGAGATGTCGCCGGCTCTATGGTTGCCCGGAGGACGTATGCGAAACATCGACGCAGTCCGCGGGCTCAAGGACCTCTTCGTGAGCGCGCTCAACGGCGGCACAACCACCGTCGAGGAGTTTCATGCCGCGATCGCCCGGCGTCCTTTCGAGGCGCTCGAACTCGACCCGGCGACCCGCACTCCGGCGGCTGTCGTTCGGATGTTTCACGACGCAATCGCCGGTGGCGTCTACTGGGGTATTCGCAGCCTGATGGAGTTGGCCGGGGGTGCGGCCGAATTGGCGCTAATCCCGCTCGAACAGACACCGCCGGAGAAAGAGGAGCCGCTGCCGGCCGCGTTGGATCTCGCCATCAGCGCGCTGAACGGGTTCATGGGCGACCATCTGGAACGCAGTGGAAACGGTTTGCGGACCCGCATGGAGTTTCGCCATCAGGGTCGAAGCGTCGCGCTGAACGCCGAGACTATCCGGCGCACATACCCGGGCGCCGGCGCGAAAGCTCGCCGTGTTCGTTCATGGCCTCTCGTGCAACGAGCAGATGTGGCGGTTTTACTCGGAAGAAACCTACGGCGACCGCGAGACGACATACGGATCGCTGCTGGAACAAGACCTCGGCTACACGCCGCTCTATCTCCGCTACAATTCCGGTCTCCACGTTTCGGAAAACGGCGCGCTGCTGGCCGAGAAAATGGATGAGCTGGTCAAGGCGTGGCCCGTCGCTGTGGAGGAGATCGTCCTTGTCGGACACAGTATGGGCGGGCTGGTCGCCAGAAGCGCGTGCCATCAGGGCAAGCAACGTCGAAACGGCTGGATCGGTTCCGTTCGCCATATCTTCTGCCTCGGCACCCCGCATCTTGGAGCGCCGCTGGAGAAGCTCGGCAACCTGATGGGATGGGCCTTGAACGTGTCCGACCTGACGCGGCCGATCGCGAACATCGTCAACCGCCGCAGCGACGGGATCAAAGACCTGCGCTTTGGCTATCTGGTCGAGGAGGATTGGCGGGGACGAGATGCCGACGCTCTGCTGGACGACAATCGCCATGACATCCCGTTTCTCGACTCCGCGGCGCATTACTTCGTTGCCGCAACCGTGACGCAAAGCCCGATCGAGCCGCTCGGCTTCATTCTCGGTGACATGCTGGTGCGATTTCCCAGCGCCTCGGGTCGCGGCGTGCAGCCGGCCAGGCGCGTCTCGTTTCGAGCCGTGAACAAGAGCCACCTGGGGATGACGACCCATCTGCGGCTGCTCAACCATCCTGCGGTCTACGAGCAGATCCGATTCTGGCTTGAGCCGGCGGCCGCCGCGCTGACGACGCTCGGCGAAGCCGATTGAGTTGGCGCCCGGCCCTCAATCACTGCTGACAGAGGAGCGTGCTGCGTCATTCACGCCGCGTGGGTCGCGGGTTCGCGCCCCTTCCATGCTCTTGCGCACAACCCTCACCGCATCGGCCAGCGCGCAGACCTCGTCGCCCAACCGGTGCGATCGCGCTTGCAAATGCGACCTGAACTAACCTAATCAACTAATACAACAGATTCGGTAGGTTACACGGATTCTTATCAACCCAAACTCTCGCTTATAAGTCGGAAGTTGTGAACGCAAAAATCATCGACGAAACCATCGCGCGCGCCGCGGCCGAACGCCGCAGTGCGCTTTCGGAAATCGAATCGAAGCGGATCCTCGAAGCGATCGGCATCGCAACCCAGATGCCCGAGCCGGCCCGCAGCGCCGACGAAGCCGCGGCCGCCGCCGAGCGGCGCGGCTTCCCGGTCGTGCTCAAGGTGCTTTCGCCCGATGTCACGCACAAGAGCGACATCGGCGGCGTCGCGCTGGGCCTGGCTTCGAAGCTCGAAGTGCGCGAGGCCTTCGCGCGGATTCGCGCAAATCTCTCGCAAAAGGCTCCCGACGCGCGATTCGAAGGCGTCGCGGTGCAGGCGATGGCGGCGGCGGGACTGGAACTGCTCGCAGGCATCGCGCGCGATCCCCAGTTCGGCCCGATGGTGATGGTTGGTCTGGGCGGAGTGTTCGTTGAAGTGCTCAAGGACACCGCGGTCCGGATCGCGCCGGTCGATAAGCGCGAGGCGCGCGCGATGCTCGCGGAGTTGCGCGGCGCGGCGCTGCTTGACGGCGTGCGCGGCACAGCCGCGATCGACCGCGAGGCGATCGTGGAATTGCTGGTCCGGATATCCGAGCTGGCCGCGGGTCGCACGGAAATCAGGGAAATGGACCTGAACCCGATCGCCGCCTATGCGTCGGGGCTGAGCGTGCTCGACGCCCGCATCCTGCTGGAGCACGAGGTCAAAGACGCCGCGCGCGGGCAAATGCCGGCGGCAGAAGCGGCGGCGCTTCGGGCTCGCCGCCAGGAAAACCTCCGGCGCGCGCTCAAGCCGCGCACCGCGATTGTGATCGGCGATCGCGGCTCGCGCGATTTCCATGTGGCTGCGTGCGCTCGAGACTTCAAAGGCAAGCGCTTTTCGGTGCAGCCCGACGAAAAGGAAGGCGCCGCGATCGAGGCGCTCGGCATCAGCAACTTCCGCACCGTGTCCGAGATCGGGGAACCGATCGACTACGCGATCGTCTCCGTTCCGCGAAAGGTCGCGCCGCAGACGCTGGCGCAATGCGCCGCGGCCGCGGTCGCAGGCATCGGATTCTTCACCGCCGGTTTTTCCGAAACCGGCGATCCCATCGGAATTGAACTCGAAGCGGAAATGAAAAAGATCGCTTCGCGGCTCGGACATCGCGCTGGTCGGCCCCAACTGCATGGGCCTGTGCAACCCGGGACTGGGGCTGCTCAATTCCGCCGAACCTGCGCGCCGGCGAACCGGGCGACGTGTGCTTCATCTCGCAGAGCGGGACCCATGCAATCAGTTTCTGCATGCAGGCTCCGGGACGCGCAATCAAGGTCGGCATGTCGGCGTCGATCGGGAATGCGCTGGTGCTGCAGGCTGCGGACTACCTCGACGTGATGGCCTCCGACCCCGCGACCCGCGCGGTCGGCATCTACCTGGAAGGAGTGCGCGACGGACGGCGCTTCTTCGAGAGCCTCAAGCGCGCCACGGCGCGCGTCCCGGTGCTGGTCTGGAAGGGCGGCGTGACGGACTCCGGCGCGCGCGCGACATTTTCGCACACCGGATCGCTCGCGACCCCGGCGGCCGTATGGCGTGCGGCGATGCGTCAGAGCGGCGCGGTAGAAGTGTCGGGGCTCGAGCCGATGCTCGACGCGATGGAGCTGTTGACCCGCGCGCGGCCGGTGAGGGGCCGCGGGATGGCGCTGGTCGCGATGACCGGCGGACAGTCGGTGGTGATCAGCGACACGTTTGCCGGTCATGGACTCGAAGTCCCGGCCTTGTCGGAAGCTTCGTACGCCGAGTTCAAGAGCTTCTTCCAGGTGATCGGCGGCAGCTACCGCAATCCGCTTGACGCCTCGTGGACGCTCGGACCCCGCGCGGCCGGCGGCCAGGATAACGTCGATCGGGTACTGGACATTCTCGACCGCGATCCGGTTATCGACGCGATCGTGATGGAGTTCAGGCCGGGACTGGGGTTTGGCGGCCCGAGACGCCCAATCGACGTCAAGGACACCATCCCTTTGCTGGATCGGCTCGCCCGCTTCGCACAGCGCGCGCACAAGCCGTTCGCGCTCGCGGTCGAATCGCAGCACGTGTCGCCCGACCTGCGAGCCGCAGTCGTGGCCGGCGCAGCCGCGCTTGCGCGCGAGCGGGGACTGGCGACCTTCGACACGTTCCAGCGCGCGGCGGGTGCGTTTCGCGCCGCGGCTGAGTATTTCGAGCGCGCGGGCGCCTCGGCAAAGGGACCGATCGCTGTGGATTGATTGAAAGCGGAGACTCAAGCTGGAAATTCCGGTTTTATCCGCCATGAACCAAAAGCCCGCATGGCTTCGAGAGCTCTTCCCATGGGAGCAGAAAACGCTGCGCGTCAACGGCCGCAACCTGGCCTACGTTGACGAGGGGAGCCGTGACGCGCGGCCCGTGATGCTGCTGCACGGAAATCCCACCTGGGGATTTCTTTACCGCGACTTCATCGACCCGCTGGTTAAGGCGGGCTACCGCGTCGTTGTTCCCGATTGGATCGGCTCGGGCTACTCCGACCATCCGCGCGTCGATGCCGCGCTCACGCTGGCGCATCATATCGCCGACCTGGTCTCGCTAATCGACCAGCTCGATCTGCGCGGCTTCGTGATCGTCGGACAGGACTGGGGCGGCCCGCAGGGCGTGGGAGCGGCTCTGCAAAGACTCGATCGACTCGCCGCGCTGGTCCTGATGAACACCTGGCTTTATACCGATTACGCCGGCAAGTTCCATCAGTCGCCGCTGCCGTGGACGACCTGGCATGCGCCGCTAATCGGTCAGCTCCTGATGAAGCGTTTCAAGGTGCTCTCGCATGCGGGACCGTCGGCGATAACCAGGCGCGGGATGACGGACGCGCAGAAGCGGGGCTATCACCACGTCTTCGACGAACCCGATTCCGATCACGTCGTGCTTACCTGGCCCAGGACGATCCCGCTTCGCCAGGGCGACCGCGGATGGGCCGACATGACGATGATTCAGCGCCGCCTGCCCGAGCTGGCCCGGACGCCGACCCTGCTTTTGTGGGCGCCGGAGGATGCCGTCTTCCCGATCGAGTACGCGAATCGGTTGAAGGAGCTGATGCCGCACGCCGAGGGCCCGATTCTGTTCGAGCGGGCCGCGCATTTTCTCCAGGATGACCGCGGACCCGACCTGGTCGCCGCAATCATCCCGTTTCTAAATCGGGTGGTAGGCAGTCGCGTATGAACTTTGTGACGCCGAGCGCCGACGAACTGGCCGGCTTGCGCGCCGACCCGCTGCTCTGGGAGCAGGAACTGGACACGCGGCCTGAAGTGGCGCAATCGCTCGAACGCGCGGTGGGCAAGCGCGCGGGGATGGTTTACTGGCGATCGAGCAGCGGCCATCTGTACGCGCTGGAACTCGCGGACCTGGGGCGCGGCCGCCCGTCGATGGCGATGGTCTACGGCTTCTGGAGCCGCTACGAGCCGCGTCCGCCCGAAGATCAGATCGACCGCGACCTGATCGATTTCTGCCTGTGGGTTGCCGAGGTTTGCGACGGTCTCAACCCCGAAGATCTCGCGCGCGTCCTGACCTTCGCCGGCCATCCCGTCACCTGGCCGCGAACGTGAGCGCCTTCCCGTCGCTGGCGGAGCCAGCGCCGGGAAGGCGCGATAAATCGGGAATCGGGGAGTCGATTCTCCCCTGGATCCTTATGCCACTTCGAACAGGCCGGCCGCGCCCATTCCGCCGCCGACGCACATCGTGATCACAACGTACTTCACTCCGCGCCGCTTGCCCTCGATGAGCGCATGCCCGGTCATCCGCGATCCGCTCATCCCGTACGGATGACCGATCGAGACCGCGCCGCCGTCGACGTTCAGCCGCTCGTCCGGGATGCCCAGCCGGTCGCGGCAATATATGACCTGGCACGCAAACGCTTCGTTGAGTTCCCAGAGCCCGATGTCGTCCATCTTGAGGTGGTTGCGCTCCAGCAGCTTGGGCACCGCGAACACCGGCCCGATACCCATCTCGTCGGGTTCGCATCCCGCCACCGCCATCCCGCGATAGATGCCGAGCGGATGCAGCCCGCGCTTCTCGGCCTGCGCGCGTTCCATCAACACGCAGACTGAGGCGCCGTCGGAGAGCTGGCTGGCGTTGCCCGCGGTGATGAAATTTCCCGGACCCCTTACCGGCGGCAGCGAGAGCAGCCCTTCCAGGGTGGTGCCGGGGCGGTTGCATTCGTCGCGCTCGAGCGTGACCTGCTGGTGCGTGGTCTCGCCGGTCTTCTTGTCATCGAAGCGCTTGCTGACGGTGGTGCTGATGATCTCGCTGTTGAAGCGTCCGGCCTCTTGCGCGGCGAAGGTCCGCTGCTGACTCTGGAAAGAATACTGGTCCTGAGCTTCGCGCGAGATTTTGTAGCGCTTCGAGACGACCTCGGCGGTATCGATCATCGCCATGTACACCGCCGGCGCGTTCTTGAGGACCAGCGGATCGCCCTGGCGGTATGCGTTCATATGCGAATTTTGCACCAGGCTGATCGACTCGAGTCCGCCCGCGACCACCGTCTGCATGCCATCGACCATGATCTGCTTCGCCGCCATCGAGATGCTCATCAGGCCCGACGAGCACTGCCGGTCCACGCTCTGGCCTGCGACACTTTTCGGCAGCCCCGCGGCCATTGCGCACTGGCGCGCGACGTTGAATCCCTGGGTTCCCTGCTGGAGCGCGGCCCCCATGATCAGGTCATCGATTTCGCCCGGTTCGATGCGGGCGCGTTTGATGGCCTCGCGAATAATCGGCGCGGCCATCGACGGCGACTCGATATCGTTGAACGCGCCGCGATACGCTTTGCCGATCGGCGTGCGGGCGGTGGATACGATGACGGCTTCTCTCATAAGGAACTCCTTGCTTTCCGCGCGCACTCACCGTGATCGCGTCGGATGCGGTTATTGAAGTGCATAATGTCGCTCCTCGCCGCCATTCGCAACTGTTCCAAACCGCCTGCATATATTGACATTTGATATGCCAATATATTAGCCTGACCGAGCTTGTTGTGGGGGGCGGCCAGCGGAGGAATAAGCCCAATGGCGGACAGATATCGCATCTTTGGCGCCGAGTTGTCTCCTTACTCGGTGAAGGTTCGTTCCTATTTCCGCTACAAAGGAATTCCGCACCAGTGGATCATCCGCAACCCCGATAGTCAGTCCGAATACCAGAAGTACGCCCGCCTCCCGATCGTGCCGCTGGTCGTTACGCCTCAGAACGAAGGCCTTCAGGACTCGACGCCGATAATCGAGCACATGGAATCCGTGCACCCACAGCCCTCGATTCATCCGCCGGATCCGGTCGCCGCCTTCGTCTCGGTGCTGCTGGAGGAGTTCGGCGACGAATGGGGGAACAAGTGGATGTTCCACTACCGATGGGCGCGCGATGTCGATCAGCTCAGTTCCGCGGGACGAATCGCGCGTATGATGATGCCGGCGCTGGACGAGCAACAGCTTTCCGCCGCGGTCGCCCAGGTGCGCGAGCGAATGGTCGGGCGAGTCGGGTTTGTCGGCTCGAACCCACAGACCGCGCCCCAGATCGAAGATTCCTTCTGCCAGACGCTCGCGATGCTTGAGACGCATCTGGCCAACCGGGCCTATCTCTTTGGCGCGCGGCCCGCCTTCGGCGACTTCGCAATGTGGGGTCAGATCTACAACCTATGGACCGATCCTACGCCCGGCGCGATCATCGAAGCGCGCGCAACGAATGTCCTGGCGTGGATCCATCGAATGCTGTGGCCGCGAGCGGAAGGTAATTTCGAGGATTGGGCGAGTCTCGAGCCAACCCTGATGCCGCTGCTGGAGCGGCAGGTCGGCCGGTTGTTCATGCCGTGGACGATAGCCAACGCGAGCGCTATTGCCGATGGGCGCGAAGAATTCAGCGTCGAGCTGGCGGGCCGCACGTGGACTCAGAAGCCGCAGAAGTATCACGCCAAATCTCTCGGCGCGCTGCGCAATAAATACGCCGCTCTGCCCGACAAGCGAGCTATCGACGCAGTCCTCGATCGTGCCGGCTGTCTTGCCGGACTGCGCGGCTGACTTTGGCGACGGCGTCTGACCGCAAGCCGCGCGCGCCGGCCTATCGCGTCTATGGGATGAGCCAGTCCTACTTCACGCGCAAGCTCACCGCTTACCTCGACTACAAAGGCATCCCATACCTGCTGCGGCGATTCGCAGGCGCAAACCGCGCAGCGCGCGACGCGGGATGGCCGGGCGCGATGCCGGTCGTGATGGCGCCCGACGGCAGTTTCATGTGGGACACGACCGCGATGATCCATCATCTCGAGTCGCGCTTTCTTAAGCCACGCGTGTTGCCCGGCGATCCGCTGCTGGGCTTCATCGGCTATGTCCTCGAGGATGCGCTCGACGAATGGTTCTATCGGCCTGCGGTCGGATCGCGATGGTTTTATGAGGAGAACCATCGTGTTGGCGGATGGGAGCTTGCGCGCGACGCGACCCATGAGCTGCACGTTCCGTGCGACCAGGCATACGCAGTCGTGAAGGCGCACGTCACCGCGACCTGCGAGCCCTTTGGCGTGACGGCCGCGAATATCGATTCATGGATCGGCGAAATTCTGCGGCCGTGGTTTCGCGTGATGGGTGCTCATCTCGCCGCGCATCCGTTTCTTCTGGGCGGGCGTCCGTCGCTCGCGGATTTCGCATTCTTCGGCGGCAACGCGGCGCATTTCATCAACGATCCGTTGTGCCGGCGATGGGTCGATGCGGACGCGCCGGCGATCGTCACGCACACTCATCGCCTCATGGAGCCTGAGGATGCACCGTTCGCCGATTGGATGGCGCCCGCGGAGGTGCCGGAGACGATGATCGCAATTCTCGCCGAACTAGGCCGCTTCTACCTGCCGTGGGTCAGCCGCGCGGCGGCGGACGGCAAAGCGCAGCTCGCGTTCGCAGGCGGGCAGCGGATCGAAATCGCGATCACGCCGTTTCTCGCCGAAGCCCGCGCAACTCTGCTCGCCCGCTACGTTGAGTGTCGCAGCGATGCGCTCGACGCGGTCCTGGCGCGCGCCGGAATTCTTTCCTTCTTCGCGGACTACGCCGATCATGCCGGCACGCTGCCGAACTACAGCGCACCGCCGCGCCCCGCTCTCAACCGCCCTTTTGGACCGCCGTGGGAGCGGGAGCAGTGGCCGGCTGACGCCCGCAAAGTCCGCAACCCGGGATCGGGTACTGATTGAAGCGCGACGATGAATATAGACACGCCCACACGCGAACAGACCGATGGCCGCCGCCAGCGCAGCGAAGCAAGCCGCGAGCGTATCGTACGCGCGATGCTGGAACTCGTCGGCGCGGGCCAGGTTACGCCCAGTGCGGAAGCCGTTGCCGCACACGCCGGCGTGGGGTTGCGCACGGTGTTTCGCCACTTTGACAATATGGAAAGCCTGTACCAGCAGATCGATGCGGTGATGACCGCCGAAATTCGTCCAATGGTCGAGCGTCCCTTCTCCGCCGGCGAATGGAAGGCGCAGCTTGGTGAATTGATCGACCGTCGCATCGGCATCTTCGAGCGCATCATGCCGTTCAAGATCGCGGCGGACGTTCACCGCCATCATTCGCCGTTTCTCGCCGGCCAAGTGGCCGGGATGACCCGCGAGCAACGTGCCGAGCTTGGCCGCCTGGTCCCAAAGGACAAGCGCGACGATGCCTTGTTCTTCGAGAGCCTTGATCTCGTCTTGAGTTTTGAGACCTGGCGGCGACTGCGCAAGAATCAGAAGCTTTCCTTGCCCCGTGCGCGCCAGGTGCTTGAACGCCTCGTCGGCGCGCTCCTCAAAGCCGCTTAATTACATTTTCGGACTTGTCGGCGCGCGATTCCGACTGAAATCACAACCGAGACTCGAGGCCGAAAACATTGGCCTGCGTCAGCAGTCGATCGGATTTCCTTGATCGCCGACGCAATGCCGTGGTGCGCCTTGCAACTCGTCAACCCTTTTTTCAAACCGCGGGACCAGCGCCAATTGCAGGAATATGAGTTTGAGCCAGAAAACTTTCCAATCGATCGCGATTTACAATGAGCTGGCGATTGTCGCGCGAAATCAGATGCTTTCGCTCGAACAAACTCAAATATTCGGTAATTCGGGGCCGCGTGGCGCCGGCTAGCTCAGCCAGGTCCCGGTGCCGGGCCGGCAATGTCAGCCGCACCGCTTTTCCATCGGGGACGCCGAAATTTTCACTCAATTCGAGCAGAATCAGAGCCAAGCGCTCTTCCAGGGTGCAGCTCATGAAATTTCCGCTGCGCAATTGAACCAAATCCCAGCGGCCCAGGTAGCTCGCTGCCAACCGTTTGAAGTCTACCGAACTGATTCCCAGTGATATTTCGACCAACGAGTCGAAGTCAATCGTCCCTATCTGACAAGCGGTAACCGCTTCGCAGCGAAAGTTATAACTGATGCCGGGTACTGGCGGCGGGAAGCCGGGGATCATCCCGGGCGCGATCATGATCACCAGGGTACGATGACCCTTGCGATTGCGGCATGTGATTCGCGCCACCCCTGCCAGCAGGATGTATGCGGAATCGGCTGAATGTTTCTCGTCGAAAATGATCGCGCGTTTTTCGACCGTGCTGACGGTCAGCGCGTTGGCGAGCTTTTCTAGCTGGGGCGCCGTCAGCCAGGAGATATTCTTAAGGCTCCGCAGTCTTCGGATGGCGGATACTCGAACAGCGCGCATCTTGGCAACGTAGCAGACGCATTGGTGCGCGAGCAGGTTGACTCGCGCGATAGATATTCATTCGACGGGTTCGGTTATCCATGTAACCGATTCGTCCCAGCGATGACGAAACCATTTGAAATACTCAGCGGTGCTGATCGTGACGATATCGACGCGGATATCGCTGTCAGGGGAGAAATTTCACCACGCGCTCGATCATCTGTCTGTGGAATCCGAGACACCTTTGTGCTTCGTTTCGCTTTTTGCTTTTCCGGATAAATTATGGGCGAATGTACGTTCGATGCGAAGCCGGTCAGGGGCAATATGCCCGCGAGGAGCCGCCATGCCGAGTGAAGTATTGCGAGAGATCATTCTTAAACTTACCGAGCCCGATCGGCTTGAGATCATCCGCGAGGCCGCGATACGTGACGATAGGCCGCCGTTCTTACGCGGAGACGCAGAGGATGGACCCGTGGAAGAGGCCGATTCTTGGGTAACTCAAAATGGCGCCAAGATACTCCCGCACCTCTTACGAAGAATCGATCCTTCAGACGATGAGATGGTCCAGCTCGTTCAAAGCGGAATGTTGCCTTTTGACCGTAGTCTGCTGGAGCCGCGCGAATTTCTTGTTCGATTCAACCACCCGGCGATGCGCGCTGCCCTCGATGGTGGGCTGCCACTTTCCGAAGTCGCAGCCACCTCATTGGCGCTGACCGAACTCATTACATCGCTTTTGGCGGCAAATCGATCCTTTGGCGCGGATGCCGTGATGCCGACTGTACGGGTTGCAGCAGGCTCGGTGGACTTTCTCGCCACGGGTTCTGGTTTGATCCTCGGTGGGTTGGGCCTACTCGCTACGTGCGGGGTCGGTGTGATTTCTGCTTCTGTCATAGCAGGAACGGCTGTCCTCACAGGCGCTATCGATCTGACGCTGAATTGGCAGAAGCGAAGTTCCGAAAAGGGAAGAAGCGACGCCGAGCGGGCAAAAACCGATGCCGAGCGGGGAAGAGCCGATGCCGAGAGGGCAAGAGCCGACTCCAAAAAGATCGAAGCGGAGACAATAGGCCAAGAACTGGAGAATGAGATCAACCGCGTCCGACTAGGCAACTTGCCGGCTCAGGCGGAAGCCCATCGGGTGGAGAAGTCTGAAACGCATCCAGCGTCATTCTTTGTGCCTCTTGCGCTGATTGAGCGAAGCTCCCGGGAAAATGGTTTGGCGGCGGCGCACGGTGTTCATCTAATCAATCGAGGATTGCCGTCGCTATTCGCAATTCTGCGAGTGATGCCTGGACTGCTGATTACGGTTGAGAATATAGCGAGGCAATAGTGGGAATATCCGGAGGAAAAGAGGAACGAGCGTCAGGTCACGGCGCGTGATTGCCTGCCACGAGTGTGGACACGCCGTCGTTGCATGGCTAACTCCGACCGCGGATCCCGTGCACCAGGTGACAATCGTGCCCCACGAACAGGCCCTCGAGATGACGGACTAGGATAGATTGACATCGAATGTGCCATCTTGTGAACGTTGCTAAGCGCGCAGGATGCGGCAAATGGCGCAGCAGGAAGGAAAACCAGAAAAGGGAATGACCGGAACGGGGCAACCGCCGCTCCCGCGCGGCGTCCTGTTCTGGTGGCTGATCTCTCTGGCGGTGCTGATCTGGTACGTGACCGGATTGTGGCCGCCGTCGCAATCCAGAGCACACATTCCCTATTCCGTCTTTCTCGCGCAAATACGCCAGGACAACGTCCGGTCGGTTCACATCGCCGGCGACGTGATCGATGGGAAATTTGTAAAACAGCTCGTTTGGCCACAGGCCGAATCTCCGACAGAGCCATCGTCGAAACCCACGCAGCCGCCTTCGGCATCTCCAACCGCCATGCGCCCGGGTGCTGCGGCACAAGTCCCCACCGCATACAGCGAATTCGCCACTATCTTTCCCAAGACCGTCGGCGACGCCGAACTGATGCCGCTACTGATTGCGCATCACGTCGTCGTAGAGGTGTCATCGTCGTCGATGCCCTGGTTCGTTGAGCTGCTGGTTGGATGGGGACCACTGATACTTCTGTTCGGATTCTTCTGGTGGCTGAGCAACCGGGCCATGCGTAGTCAATCGGGGATGTTCGGTTTTGGACGGACCAGGGCAAAGCGCTACAGCAGCGAGCAGCCAAAGATCACTTTCAATGACGTGGCAGGCGCCGACGAGGCCAAGGCCGAGCTTCAGGAGGAGGTCGATTTCCTAAAGCACCCTCAAAAGTACCACGACTTGGGGGCACGAATTCCCAAAGGCGTGCTGCTGGTCGGAGCGCCGGGAACCGGCAAGACTCTTATGGCACGCGCCGTAGCCGGCGAGGCGGGGGTTCCGTTCTTCAGCCTCAATGCCTCCGAGTTCATCGAGATGTTCGTCGGCGTAGGAGCGAGCCGCGTACGAGATCTCTTCCAGCAAGCCAAGGCGGCGGCGCCGTCGATCGTGTTTATCGATGAGCTCGACGCGGTGGGACGCCGGCGCGGCGCCGGCCTGGGCACCGTGAACGACGAGCGCGAACAGACGCTCAACCAGCTATTGGGCGAACTCGACGGTTTCGACGAGCGCTTCGAGGTTATCATTCTCGCTGCGACCAATCGGCCGGACGTTCTCGATCCCGCACTGCTGCGGCCGGGGCGTTTCGATCGTCAGGTAGTCATTGGTCTTCCGGACAAAACCGGGCGCGAAGGCATCTTGCGCATCCACACGCGCAAGCTGCGGCTTTCCACCGACGTCGATTTGGCTACTCTCGCGCGCAGCACCATCGGCATGAGCGGGGCGGACCTGGCGAACCTTTGCAATGAGGCCGCGCTTACCGCGGCCAGAAATAATCGGCCGGCGGTTACCATGGCCGATTTCGAAGAGAGTGAAGACAAGGTTCGGATGGGTGCGGCCCAGCAACATTTGGTGAATCCAGGCGAGCGCCGCGTCGTCGCCTATCACGAGTGCGGACACGCAGTGGTCGCATGGATGACGCCGGCGGCAGATCCGGTGCACAAGGTGACGATTGTGCCGCACGGACAGGCTCTCGGGATGACGGAGCAGGTCCCGGGCGAAGAGCGCCACAACCTGAGCCTGTCCTATCTGATGGCGCGGCTGGCAGTGATGCTGGGCGGGCGCACTGCGGAGGAGATCGTCTTCGACGAGGTGACCACCGGCGCGGAGAACGACCTGGTGGAAGCAACCCGTCTGGCTCGCCGGATGGTGACCCGATGGGGGATGAGTAAGCTCGGACTCGTGGCTTTCAAGACTGACGAGCAGCAACCTTTCCTGGGTTACGAGATTTCGCAAGGGCGCGATTACAGCGAAGCGACCGCGGCCCGAATTGACCAGGAGGTCTCGCGTCTGCTCCAGGAGACCCACGACGGCGTCCGCCGTTGCCTTACGGACTCGAGAGAGCGGCTGGATCGGCTGGTAGAAGCGCTGCTGCGCGAGGAGACCGTCGGTTCCGACGAGTTGAATCGTATCCTTGGTCCGCGTGTCGATTCAGGATCGGAGCAGACCGGCAGGATTGTCGCAGATTCACGAAAATAATTCCGGACATACCACATGACCGCGAATGTCAGAAAAGTATTGAGCAGGCTCGACTGGATGCGCGAACAACGCATCTGGCCCAATGGAATGCGATACCTGTGGACCGACGCTTTCGGCGTCGTTCTGTTGGTTTCGCTCTACCACAAACTGGGACAGAGCAAGTTCCTGGACGAAGCTCAGCGGCTCGTCGCCGAGGTCGAGCGCGTGCTCGGGCGCCGGCGCGGCTTGCGGATTGGCGAAGCCGCGGATCGTGACGGCCAATACTTTCACTATCTGGCGATGTGGATTTTCGCGCTGTCACGACTGGGCAAGATAGTTCCCGAATATCGCGCCAAAGCGATTCAACTGGTGAAGGACATCCATCCCGCCTTTCTGATTCCGGGCCGAGGCGTGCACTGGAAAATGCTCGAAGACCTGAGCGGTCCATATCCAGGCTTCGGACCAGGCTCGCTCGATCCGTTCCATGGATACATTGTTTACCGGCTGCTGGATGAAGATGCGCTAGCGGACGAGATCCGGCAGATGAAAATCATCGTCGAACGAAGCTACGAAAACCTGGTGATCACTCAAGACCTCGGTCTTGGAATGATGCTATGGATGACGTGCTTCTTTCCTGAGGAAGAATGGGCACGCGTTCAGCGCGAGCGGAGTCTCGCGATACTTGACCGGATGTGGATCGATCCGCCCGGCTACTTCTGCCGCGAGCCGGGAGCGCATTCGGTGAAATTTGCCTTCACTAACTTCGGCGTCTCGGTCGGCCTGCAGGCCGCTGAGGCGTGGCCGGAGCGCGTCGCGCGATTGAACTCCTTTTTCGAAACGTACCGATCGGGCGACGAATACGATACCGATGCGATCACGCACGTCATGGCGTGCGTGTCATCTTTCGCGGGCGAGTTCATGCCACCGCGCATCGGAGCCTAGCTGCCGGTCGTATACGAGTTCTTGTATTTTTCTGCTTCGTTGAGTAGTGGAAAGCTTGTGTACTCGTGGGCATCACCACCAGTGAGCCCAACCAGTGCCGCTCTTCGATGGCCCGGCGCGCTCATTATTTTCCCCGGTGCATTCGTGCAGCAACGCCGGATGTGCTTCAGCTATGAAAACCTTAACCAGGCTTGTGGAGTGTGGCCTTCGATCCCAAGGCGAGCGGGATAAATCTTGCCCGCGGTGACGCCATGCTACGCTTGAGCCCGCAGAGGAAGACGCCATGCAAATGAACGTGAAACCCATTCCGACGCTCGACCCCCGGATTAACGAGATCCGCGCGCTCACCGCGCAGATCGTCAACCGCGAAATCCTGCCCAACGAGCGCAAGCTCTGGGCGGGCTGGCGCGACGGCGCGACGGACGAGGAGCGGCGCAGCGCCCGCGAGCTGCGCGACTCGATCAAGGAGAAGGTGAAGCACGCCGGCCTCTGGGCGCCGCATCTTCCGCCGGAGTACGGTGGCGCCGGGCTGGGCTTCCTCGAGCATGCGTACATGAACGAGGTGCTCGCCTACAGTATGGGAGCGGCGGCGCTCTTCGGCGTGGTCGCGCCCAACTCTGGCAACCAGCAGATCCTGCTCAAGTACGGCACGGAGGAGCAGCGGCTCAAGTGGCTGGTGCCGCTCACCGAGGGCAAGATGGAGTCGGGCTTCTCCATGACCGAGCCCGACTCTGCAGGCTCCGATCCGCGCTCGATCAAGACCACGGCGCGCCGCGACGGCGACCAGTGGGTGATCAACGGGCACAAATGGTTCACCTCAAACGGGTTTCGCGCCGACTTCCTCATCGTCATGTGTCGAACGGGAGGAAAAGGCGACGACAACAGCCGCATGACGCAGATCATCGTGCCCAAGGACACCCCGGGCGTTCGCATCGTGCGCGGCATCGAGATCTGGGGCCGGCCAAGCGACCATTGCGAGATCACTTACGACGACGTGCGCGTGCCGCTCGCTAACCAGCTCGGCCAGGCGGGCTCGGGCCATCAGGCCGCACAGGATCGTCTCGGGGCGGGGCGCGTCTATCACTGCATGAACTCGATCGGGCAGATGTGGCGGGCCTTCGACTTGATGGTCGAGCGCGCCACGATGCGCGAAGTGCATGGCGGCAAGCTCGAGACCAAGCAGTTCATTCAGGGGTTCATCGCCGACTCCTACATCGACATCCAGGCGGCGCGCTTGATGACCATCCACTGCGCCGAGCGCATGGACGGCCGCTCCGACCCGCGCACTGACATCTCGGCGATCAAGATCTTCGTCCCGGCGGCCTACGAGCGCGTGGTGGACCGTGCGATCCAGGTGTGGGGCGCGGCGGGCGTCTCGGGCGACCTGCCGCTGGCCGGGATGTACCAGGGGGCCAGGACGCTGCGGCTCGCAGACGGCCCCGACGAGGTCCACCGGATCCTGATCGCGAAGAACGTGCTGGCACGCTATCACGCTGGGGAGAGCTGGGACTTCGGAAACTGACCGCGAGCGCCGTACCACCTCAGTCGCTTCGGGCGAAACGTTCTGCCGTCGCGAGAAGGTTGCGCAGAAAGGCCAGGCGATCTGAACCGGGAAGCTCGGCAATTTCCAGACGCAGGCGCATCGCTTCCGCAGCCTCTGCCAGCAGCGCCTGGCGTCTGCCCTCGCTCAGGGTGGACGAACGCCGCAGAACACCCCGAATCAATTGCATCTCGCGCGGACCGATTCGAGCAAGCTGCTCGCGGGTAAGGACCAGCCCTGCCGCACTCTGCGGCATCGGGATTTCTGCCGCAGTCTCGGGACGATCCAGACGCAAGACGATTGTGCCGGCCACATGATCGCCAAGGCGTTCGCCGCTCGGCGATAACAGGATCGAGATCAAGCCGACCAGGTACTCCGCCGGCAGCATGTCCACGGCGCGCATCAGGTTGCGCACGATGGAACTGCGAAGATCGATCGGCAGACCATTTCTGCGTACGACGCGCAGACCGACCAGCAGCTTGCCGGGAGATCGCCCGCCGGTCACCATCTCCCAGAAAATAAAATAGCCGGTTGATACCGTGAACTCGATGAGGAGGAAGATGGCGATCGTCAACCCCTGGAAATGACCTCCCGAACCAGGGTGCTTCGCTGCCGCTCTGGCGTTTTGAAGCGCCTCCCTGAAGACCCCTCCGATCCATTTGTCGATCGCCGCGCCGATTGGCAAAGTCATTGACACGATCACAAACAGCAAAATGGACAAGGCGATCATAATGAGCAAGTCGATGCCGTATGCCAGCATGCGAGGCACCGGACCCGAGATCGGCAAGTCGAGACGAACCGCTTCAGGGGCGAGAAAGCTGTGAACGGGACCTTCGTGGTCATTCGACACTTGGTTCATCAATGGAAGTCCAGGTGATAGCACGCTCTCGACAATTTCAGGAACAGCTCGAGGCACTTCTCGACCGCGTTGAAACCGGGGGCCGCAAGCTTTCGTTCGAAGACACGCGCGAGATGGCCCGCCTGTACCGCATTTGTTCCGCCCGGCTGGCCGTGCAGCGTTCGCGTGCACGCGACCCCGAGGCGATTCGCTATCTCAACGCGCTGTGCGTGAGGGCATTTACGCGCCTGCAGGTCTCGCCGGTCCGCAAACAGCGGCTTCCTGATTTTTTCTTCGCGGATTTTCCCAGAGTTCTGGCGGCGACCGCATGGCTCCAGGCGGTGGTGGCAATGCTGATGCTGGTTGGTGCGCTGGCCGGCGCCTCGGTCGTGGCTGAGAATCCAGCCGCGCTTTACGATTGCATTCCCGCCGCGCTTTACCCGCCGGGCCAACTGGAGACGCTGGTGGAATCGCGTGCGGCACGCGCCGATTTCCTCGAGCGCAAGCCGGTTTCTTTCGGATTGAAGTCGATCTTCTCGGCGGCCTTGTTCACGCACAACTTGAGCGTGGGGGTGCTTTCATTTGCGGTGGGAATCCTGGCGGGAATTCCGACCCTGGTACTGGTGTTCTACAACGGATTGACGCTTGGAGCGTTCGCGTGGATTTTTTCGCGCGACTCGATGTGGCCGATGTTCTGGGCGTGGATGCTGCCGCATGCGATCCCGGAACTGCTCGCGATCACGATGTGTTCCACGGCCGGGCTGCTGCTTGGAAAAGCTGTCGTTGCGCCCGGGCGGGAGACGGTCGCGGCTGCTCTGAGAGCCGCCAGCCGGCCAGCGCTGGAGATGGTGGCGGCCGCGATGCCGCTGTTCGTCGTCGCCGCCTTTATCGAGAGTTTCATTCGGCAGTCGACGCTCTCGAGCCCCGCTCGATTTCTGGCTGCGGCGATCGCGCTAGGTTCGATCGCCGGCTACGTCTGGTACGTCTTGCGCCTGGCGAGGCGGCCGGTCCCGCCCGACCTGACATGGCTGCTCAAATGAGCGCGGCCTCACGAACGGCGAGATATCGGTTCAGCACCGGCGCCGTGACCTGCGCCGGGTCAAGGTCGAGCACCTGGGCGCCGAGGCGCCCGATACGCGCCAGCACCGCCTCGCGTTCTGCAACCAGGTCTTGAAGCGCAAGCCGCCTATATAGTCGCTCGCGCGAGATCGCGGGCTCGCGTTCATCTACTTCGCGCAGCATCCGATCCCGCAATGCGACCAGCATCACGCAGTGACGCCGCGCGAGAACCGCAAGATAGTCTTCCAGCCCGCGCGACGCGCCGCCCTCTACGAAATCTGTGAGCACGACTACCAGCGAGCGCTTCTTCTGATACCGCGCCAGAGTTTCCACCAGAATCCTGTAGTCAGGCTCAAATGATGCGGGCGCAAGTGAAGAAGTTGCGTCGACCAGCGCGCCCACCCCGGCTGGGCCTGAGCGGGGACGCGCGAACAGCCGAAGCCGGTTATCGAAAGCAATGAAGCCAATCCGGTCACCGTATCCAATCGAGGCGCGCGCAAGCGCCGCGGCGCAATTGATCGCATGGTCGAGTTTGGAAGTGCCGTCAACGTACGCACCCATCAAGCGTCCCGTGTCCAGCGCGACAAAGACCGTATGGCGGCGTTCGGTTTGATATTGGCGAACTTGCAAGCGAGCGTGTCGCGCGCTGGCCCGCCAATCGATATGGCGCGGGTCGTCGCCGGGCACATACTCGCGCAACGACTCGAACTCCCTGCCTTCGCCGCGGAGCCTGCGCGGTTTGATCCCGAGTTCGTCACGCAAAGAGCGATGGCTGAGACCAGCTCGCCGTTGCGGTGTCGATGCGGGCGGAAGAATCGCGACCGCGCCTTTGGCCGCGACTGCGGTGCGCAGGCCAAGCAGGCCCAGATGCGATCGCCGGAGCATCAGCGTCGGCCCCAACTCGAAGGTTCCCCGCCTGGTGGGGAGAATCTCGCGCGAGATATCGAGCGGCTGACCGCGGCCGAGCCTGACGCCGGCTATGCGCAGGTCGCCGCCGATGGCGTCCGGCAGTTCATCGAGGAGATCGAACGTGGTGGCTGCGCCGGCAGGACATCGGAGCCGATAAATCACGCTTGCCGATCGATCCTTGATCAAGCGCGCTGGCAGAACCCGCTCGAGCTGCACAGCCGGATCATTGCGGCTGCTCGCCCAGTCGATCGCGGCAAGCACAATGACGACGCCGGCAAAAGCAAAAGTGGGAGCTGTGAGAGACGGCAATGGCAGTGCGGCGGCCGCCAACAATGCCGTCACGGCGCACAGTCGGACCAGCAACGGCGACGGCCGCATAGCGGTAGATTTTCGATCCATCAGTGCGGCACTGGCACGCTGCGAACCACTTCCTCGACGACATCGTCGGGCGTCATGCCCTCGACCTCGGCGCTGGGTTCCAGCATCACCCGGTGGCGCAGCGTCGGGCCGATCACAGCCTGAACGTCCTCAGGCAGAACGAAACTGCGCGCCTCGAGGCATGCGATTGCCTTCGCCGCACGCACCATCCAGAGAGCGGCGCGTGGCGATGCGCCGACGGCGATCGCCGGATGTTCCCGGGTGCTGCGCACGAGCGCAACCGCATAGCGCAGGATTTCCTCCCGGGGCAGCGTCGAATTCACAATCTCTCGCGCCTGCGCCAGCTCGCCCGCCGAGAGCAGCGGCGATGCGCCTGCCGTCAAAGTGCTGTTAGCGTGATGGGTAGCCACGATACGAACTTCGTCCTGTTCGCTCGGATAGCCGATCTGAATCTTGAATAGAAAGCGATCGATTTCCGCTTCCGGGAGCGGGTAGGTCCCTTCCTGCTCCACCGGATTTTGAGTTGCCAGAACCGTGAACCAATCGCCCAGCGGATAGCCGATTCCGTCGACCGTCACGCATCGCTCCTGCATCGCCTCGAGCAGCGCAGCCTGGGTTTTGGCGGGAGCGCGGTTGATTTCGTCAATCAACAACAAGTCGGTGAAGATCGGCCCCGGCCGAAAGCGAAACTCGCCGGAATTCGGATAAAAAATCGGCGTGCCGATGATGTCGCTCGGCATCAGATCCGGGGTGCATTGAATTCGGCCGAAACGGATTCCGAGCGTCGAAGCCAGCGTGCGCACCAGCAGGGTTTTCGCCACACCGGGAACACCTTCGTAAAGGCTGTGGCCCGAGCAAAGCAGGGTCGTGAACGAGAGCCGAACGGCATCGTCTTGCCCGATTACAACGGTTCCGATGGCGGCGCGAAGCGCGGAGAAAAGCCTGGCTACCCAGGCAGCATCTTTAGTGTCGTCGTGGTTCATTGGTCGGGCTGGGACAGGATTCCAGAGCGCGCACTGCGCGCACAAGTTCGGTTTCGGTCGATGGTGATTCGTTTTCGTTGCCCACAAGCCAGCGGCGGCTTTCGTCGGAAAGGCTTCGGTTGCGGCCCAGACGCTCGATAACAACCTGCTCGGAAACCTCGATGCGAGGCGAGACCTGCCGTCGTGCCCGGCGCAGAAAGCTCGCGCGATATGCGCGAAATGCTGCGCGCGGATCGTTCGCCCGGGAATATAAAACGCCCAGCGACTCAACGAACGAGTCCAATGATGGCGCCGACTCCTGCTCCCGGTGCTCAAGCGTCCGCGCCGGCCAGGAATGCTGTTCGGCAATCCATAGAATCGCAGTCATCAAGACAATAGCGAGCACGGTAAGCAGGCGCGGATTGGCCAGCAGCGCGAGCGTGGACTGGGGTGTTGCCAGGCCATGGCTGTGTTCGTCAAAATCCGGCGTACCCAATACGCGCGCCAGATCGACAAGAAGCACGCTTGCGTCGCCCTTGTCGAGATTCGAATTGAGAACAAATCTGCCGTCGGCAATCGCAACCAGCCTGCCCGAACCGATTTTCAGGTCGATGGCAAAGGGCTTGCCGCCGGACGTGAGCCTTACCCGCCCGTCGGCACCGGCCTTGTCGAAATGCGCCAGGCCAGGAATTGGAATCGTCAGCGCCGCGGGCGCGAACTCGCCCTTGATCGTACTTGCGTCACTGCCGGCAGAAACGGACTGCTCGATATCGAGTCGCTCCCATGCGCTGTGGAGATCGCCCATCATCACCGCAGTTCCCCCGGCGCGAATCCATTTCATCAGGTCGCTGGTATCCGCCTTAGTCACTCTTACTTCTTCGGGTGAACTCAGAAAATCCGGAGCGATGAACCACAAAACGCGATTGTGCGGCACGCGATTCGGTCGAGCATACGAACGGGTAGCCGGGATGTTGAGTTCGCGCAGCAGGTCGTAGGCGGCCTTGTAGCCATCGATGCCGACGCCGAAGCTCGTTCCCGAATGTTCCAGCGAGCTGCCGCGCTGCAGCCAGAGATTCAGGCAGAACAGGAGCAGCATCAAAGCTGCGACGGCAAAGAGTGCGCGTTTCGGCAACTGGGTCATCAGGCGGCGCGTGACAGCTGATCGAACGCCGACTTCCACTGCGAGTAGATGTCAGGGCTATTCTCGCGGTCGCCGAACCATTGGCGTTCCGTGCGCCCGACCAGGCCGTCAATTTCCTTGACCAGCTTCTCGTTCAATTTCGAGTCGCGCAATGCACGGCGAATCCAGCGGTTGGATCGGTCCGGCCGCAGCTCGATCACCGACCGCTCTGCGAGAGTGCGAAAACTCGCGATCATGAGGTTGTGCGCCGCCTCCAGGAAATTTCCTCCTGCGGCCAGCAGTTCGGCATCCGCGGCCGGATCGGGAAGCCGCGTGCCGGAAGCTAACCGCTCCGGCGGCTCGGGAGCGCGTAATGCTACCGAAATCGACCAGATAATTTGCGCCAACAGGATGGCAAACACCAGAAACAGTCCGCCGAGTATCAACCAATATAAGCCAGGAGCGGTTGCGCGAAGTGTTCCCAGGTTCCAGATCCAGTCGAACAGGCGATGCATCACGGAACGAAGCCAGGTCTCGATAGCCGTCGGCCGGGTCGCAGCATACTCGGGTCGGGCGAGAATCTCGCGAGCAAGATCCCGGATTCTGCTGTCAGAGACGTCAGTCAAGCGAAGGAACTCCGGTCATGCCGGGGCTGCCCTGCGCGCCCTCCGTACGAATCTGTTCCGCAAGGAGTCGAAGATCGAAATCCTCAATTCGGCAGCGGCGGTCAAAGTAATAAACTACCAGCGCGATAGCGCCGTAAGCATACGCGATAGAAGTAGTCAGGCCATTCAGAACAATTCCAACTACCGGAACCGAAGACCATAGAAAGCCCAGCGCGCCCAGTGGCACCCGCACTATGACCGCCGCCACTAAAATAATCCCGAAGGTCCGCCACCATACGCCCTCGACCAAATCGCGGCTACGGCGAATCGTTGATAAACCAAATCGCCGCTCCACGATCATGATGGGTCCCAGCAAAGACCATCGGATCATTAGATAGAACCCTAGCGGCACCCCCGCGATGATGCCCACACCGGCAAGCAGACCTTGCGCTGGCCCACCGATGTACCTGGCGGCAATTATGATCGCGATGTATGCGCCAGCGAACAACGCCCACAGTGAGTAGAGAAGCAGGTAGGTGCCGAAAAATGGAAGCATGATAGACCACGCAGATCTATAAGCACTCACTATAGTGACGGGCTTGCTCAGGTAGGTATCGGCAATCGCCGTCGTAAGAGCAGCCTGAATTAACGGCCCAGCAGAGAGCGCTACAAGAAGAAGAACAAGTTGATAGCTCCTTCCAAGAACCGTAAGCGCGCTTTCTGGAATCCCATAGGCTGCGGCAATGCCGATCAGCAAAACCGCATTATCAACCAGGATTCGCAAAGACCGATCAAGGATTTCACCGAATGAAAGCGGCCGGATGTTGTAATCCATCGACTTGCTCCACCGCGTTAACTGCTCGTCAATACATACCGCCGGCGGTGCTTAACCTGACAACCATTCGCAGGCATGTCAACGAACAAAAGGCTGGAGCTGGCCGAGCGGCCTCGGAGCATCTGCCTCGATGCAAGGTCACTGATCCGACGATCCCGATGGCTGCGACCTTCGCCGCGACGTCAAAATGCGCGTAGCGTTTGTCTGCGAAGGCACCTTCTTGCCGAAAAACCTATGACGTGGGGTTTGCCGGATCCTTAAGATTATGGAATGACGGTTGGCGCAACGCCTGGAACGAGAGAACCTTGAGGTGGCGCTGCGGCCTTCACGGTCACCGCATAGGTAACTTCTTCTCCCGTAGCGAGCGTCACGTTGATTTTCCAACTGCCGGCATCGGCGCCCACCAATTCGATCCTACCCGGGGCATTTTGCACCACGAGCGCATTGGGATTGTTTACCACCTTCGAGTCGGGGGCGGCACCTTCCTGTACGTCACTTATAGTGTAGTTCTGGCCCTTACTGATCGTCACTGGAATGACGCGCCGTTTGGGCTTGGGCGGTGCGGCAAGCGCGGATGATCCGTTCAAGGCAATTAGTGCCAGCAACACCAGGGCGCTCGCCAGTTTACGGCGAGTACTCACCTTTGAATCAGCCTGTTCGATTATCATTTGTTCCCTCCCCCCAATGGCGAAACGAATCGGCGGCCATGGTAAGCGAGAATTTTTATTTTACATCCCGATTTAGATTCGCACCAACACCGGCTGTCTGCAAACGCAAAGTTCGAGCTTGGTTCCAATGCCTGGGTGAGTGGTAATGCGTCTTCCCCCGCGACGATTCTCGGTAGTTATCCCGCGCATCGGAAGTTTTCCAGCCCGCTGGAAACGCCTGCGGCCGAATGCCCGACTTCCCATTGAGCGGATGATCGGCAACGTTGCGGTGGTCTAGGCTGGCCGCTCGGTGGCGCCGGAAAAAAGCGGGCGGTTTCGCCGCTGGCGGGCACGCAACGTCCGGCGGAGCCCGCTTCTACTGAATGCGATCCGCCTCCTCGCGCTGGAGTGCGCATGGATAACCGGTGTAACCTTGGCCGAAGTGCCACGTCTCTAATTAATCCGGATTCGTGAGGCTGTATGTTGAGGGTACGGGGGGGCGAAATGGGCTGCAAGTGCTGCGCGGTGACGTCGTGGCGCTCGTCAATTACATCGAGCCTGGTGGAATACCGCGTAGCTGTTACCTTGCGCGGGCCCTTGGATGAGATCTACAAGTTCTCGCGAGCCTAACCAAATGAAGAAATTGCATTCTGCTTCCATGGGTCCGGCGCTACTTACTGCAATCTGTGCAATCCGGCGAATCGCTTCGGCATCGCCGCTGCTGCGGCCGTTGGCGATGCTCCTGAATGTTGCCGCCATTTCACGCCTGGCCATCGTGATCGGCAACTTGGGCGCGCGAGCGCGGGCGACGATCATCCTGGCGCGCTTTCATACCGGGGAAATAAGGCGACGCGATGCTGCGGTTGTCGCCAAAGCTTCACGCAGCTTTTTGCGATTGCAGGCAGGCGTCGCCGGGTTATTTGCCCTCGTAGCTGCCGGCCGCCTATTCGACCCCCGGAGCGCGAATGTTCAACTGCTCATGTTCTGGTCCTGGCCAGCCTACTCACTGGATGGGCCAAGTGACCGCCGCTGGGTACCTTAGCGCCAGCCAAAGCGCCAGCGGCGCCTGCGTCTCCTACAACCGCGGAAGGGCTCCGTCCTACGGTGCGGCGGGCGGCATTGGTGCCGGCAATTCTTTCGGGCCGCTGCCTGGGGCGCAGCAGAACGCGGGCGCCGCCAAGTCCTTCGGCTTTCCCGGAGTGGCGGCGAGTTCGGGATCGTCCAGTTCGCTTGGCTCATTTGCGGGGGCGGCGCAAGGAGCGGGCGGAGCCAATTCGTTCGGCGCGCCCGAGGCAGGCCTGAGTTATTCCAGCGCACAGCAGCAACGGCTGTGTTCGAACTGCGTATGTGACTGAGCAGTCGCGCCTGATCGCTACGATGCCGACGGACCAGCGCAACGATGGTGCGACCCGTTTTACGGAAATCGTGTCTGCCTGATCGTGCGGATGCGACCGCCGCAAGCCCGATTGCCGCGAATCGCTAAGCTCCGAAATTCCTCAAGCACGATGCGGGACTTGCCGCCGCGCGGATGGGAAGCGATAATGCATTTCCCCGGTGGACGCATAGCTCAGCCCGGTTAGAGCGCTTGCCTAACATGCCTTTCCGGAACGCAATCCATACCAATCCGCTACGAAAAATCCCAAAGAACGAAAGGCTTTCTGGTCGAGCGGGCGATGGTCGCCAACTCTCCCCAAACAAGCCCACGGCACAGAAGCGACACAGTCGCACTCCCAATCACTTTGAATCGGCCTTGGGTGGCAGCAGCAGCCGTTTACTCCGCTCCCGATCCGCTCTCCGCGCTCTTCAATGCATGTACTCAAACTCCGGTGGTGGTCGCTCCGGCGGGCGACGGCCAGGCGCAAGTATTCAATCCTCACGTTCCGCTGAGGAAGCTATGCATAAGTGTTTCGGTTCGGGTATAAACCGGAATTTACAAACGCAAGCGATTTTCGAAAACGGGTCGATGCGACCGGGATTCATACGCCGGAAGAAAATCCCTTCCGCCGAGTCTAGTTGAGTAGAAACTTGTCGTGAGCGTCGAATAGGTGCGATCTGCCCCGAGCAAAGACTTCGTGCAGCTTACCAGCCAAACCGTTCGGCGATACCCTTGCGCAGGTGATCTGCCACCGGGGCACTGGAGCATCTGGATCCTTGACTGAGAATCAGAGCTTGAGCGTCAATTCGGTCATGCCGGTCAAATGCTGTTAACTAAAATCGCGTGAGGCCATTTATGGCTTAGCAATAGCGAGAGGAGGAAAACATGCAAAAGTTCCTGATCGTCTCACTCTTCGGTCTCACCGCACTGATCGGATTCTCGACCCGCGTCGTGGCCGAAGGCGCTCTGGCCATCGGCTCGACTGGCAACGTTGTGGCGGATGGAGTTGCAATCGGTGGAAGTGTTAACGATCCAACGCGCGAAGGGGCAATCGCGGCAGCACTTGAGAAGTGTCGTTCGCAACCCGACGTCCAGAAAGCAGCGGCGCGATGCAAGATCGTGCGGACGTTCACGGGGAAGTGTTATGCGGCAGCATTTGATCCTAAGTCCGGCACACCCGGCGCAGGCTGGGGGCTCGGACCGGACGTGGCGGCCGCCACGAGACAGGCGATGACACATTGCCGGGCGACAGCGGGAAAGGATCGCGCGCAATTTTGTCGGATACAGGAAGATATCACAGCCTGTGATCGACACAATTAACGCGAAGGTGACCCACTCGGTTGGGCTGGTGTCCCTTGTGCCTCCTCAAAACTCCATCCACGCTGAAAACATAGGAGTTTCGCGCCTCGCCGGGCTACCAGATGAACTTCCCTGCTCCGCCCTGAAAATTCCCTGTTACATCGAAAAAATTCTCTGTATTTTCCCTGATGATCAGGGAATTTGACTGGGAGAGCGGTTCGCATCAGACTGCCTCATCCGCCAACCAGTCCGCGATTTTCGCGTTCTCTGCCGAAAACTCGAGAATCGCGCGCATGTTCGCGCATTTTCTCCGACCTGAGGGCACCGGAGAAGATATGATTCGGTCATCAACTGCCGACTTAGGCTAGATTCTCTCCGTCGAGATCCAAGCCGGTGCCCTTCACCCCATTCGCACTACGCGCGCCGCCGCTGGGGTCTTCGCTGCCGACTCGCTTCGGTCGCAAGGATTGCATCAGCACTCCTTTTCCGATTTGGCTCTGTGGCAGGGACGCGATTGGAAACGGGCGTAAACGAGCGTAGATTTCTTAACGCCTACAAGATTACTGTCTCTGGCGCTGACCGAGAGCGGCGCTCATCGGCTATCGCAGGAGCTGAGGACCTCGACAATGAGAGATCACGCGTTCATCGGCCATTCAGTCCTCCGCCGACCACGATCGTCCCGACTGAGCGCGATCGTACGCTTTGGTCTCGCGATCGTGATCGCTGGCGGCCTCTGGGCGTGCCGACATTCCGGGTCTGATCCATCGGCGTCGACGACCGTGGGCCGATGGCAGGCGGAAATTTCCAACCCGGGCGGCCAGCGTCAGCAATGCGTGATGGAAATTGGCGGTACGGGGCAGATCGCCTACGGCGATTCGTGCCCGATGCCGCTGACGGGTCAGCAGGCCACGATCACAAGCGTACCAAACGGCACCTTTGCGCCGAACCTTTACGTGACCGGCAAGGACAGCGGCACGTTCATGATCATGGGAGGAAGCATCTCGGGGATGGTCGGAGCGTTTCGCCTCGAAGGCAGCAAGCATATGACGACCCGAACGGCCCCCGGCGCCGATATCGAATGGACCCGCAGTTCGTCCGAGACCCCAATGAGGAGCGCGGCCGCAAGCCAGGTGCTTCCGGGGCAAATCCAATGGCCGATGGGCGACGTGCCGGCGATCGCGCAGCGTGCAGTCGCGTACGTTCGCAACAAATGGCAACCCGACGCCTTCCTGACGTCGATCCAGTTGGAGCGGACTTCCGACCTCAGCAACGCGCAATCCCCGGAGGGGGGTGTGCTGGTCGAGTTCAGCTTCTACTCTCCCGGACAGCAACAGACGCTCACCTTTATGCCGAATTCGCCCGCCAGCGAGTTGATGCCTGGCTCCAGCGCCGATCCCCGCGATCAACGCGCGTTGCCTGCCAGCTTTATGGATCTGCCCGCCGCGGTCGCCAAACTGCGAGCGAAGGGGCTGCGCGGCATGCGGATCAAAAGCGCGCATCTCGAAAATTATGGCCGCGGCTCATATGCCGCCGGTGACATCGGGGTCTTCGGCACCGAATGGGTCATCAAATCGGCACTCGACGAGGAGGGTGTGGTTCTAGCCGAGTTGCCAGATCAAAACGACGCGAGACTTTCCAACTCCGACCAGGTGGAGGAAGGAGGTCAAGCCGACAACCTGATCCACGTCGAAATCGCAGGGCTGCGAAACAACCGAGGGCAGGTCTATTGCCAGCTGTTTCAGTCGGCCCAGAACTTCCCCTCGAACACCGACGGGAACGCGGCGAGCACTGCGTCGACGATCACCAATCGACGTGCCGGATGTGACTTCGAGAATCAAGACCCCGGATCTTACGCGATCCTGGTGTTTCACGACGAGGACAGCACCCATGTGCTCGAGCTGAACCCGAACGGCACTCCGCGCGAGGGCGTTGGACTTTCGAACAACCCCAGCGCTCCCTCCGGACTACCCAGCTACGACGCGGCGAAGTTTCCCTACAGAACCGGCACGCTGAATCTGACGATCAACATGAAATATCCGTCAATGCCGGTGTCTGATGCGACACGGTCCTTCTCTGCCAGCGCCGACGCGAACGCCAGCCTGACCGGGTTCGCGTTTGTGGACGGCTCGGTGACCGGACAGGGGTCACGCGCGAAGCTTCAGGCCGGAACGAGAATTTATCCTCCGGGTTCGACGATCACGGGAACCGACGGGTGTCCCACGACGCGCTACCACACCGATGGAATGATTGTTGCGGTAATCGATTACCAAGGCCGACCGACCGCCGGCAGCCTCGCGGTAACGCGTCATCCCGCAAGCGGCGGGCAGTTTAGCAACGCCCCGTACTATCTCGACCTCGACCCGGGTCGCACACTACAGTTTCTGGGTCCTATCTTCGAAAATGGTTCCTACGATGTTCGCTTCAAATACGACTTCAGCTTGGGTCAGGGCAAAACGCTTTCAGCAAGGTTCGCGTTGGCACGCAGTTGTCCGATTCCCTAAACCGCGTCGGTGACAATCTGCTTACCTGGGTGAGAGAAAAATGGGAAAGTTTCTGACCTTGATAGCGGTACTCGCGCTGCTAGCGGTCATCTGGGTCGTGGTTCAGCGCACCTACAAGATGCCCGGCGCCGTCACGACCGAACCCGGTACTGCGCGCACAGTCTTCGAAACTTCTATGCAGAGGGGCTACCCAGACATCGTCGAGGCCGTGCTGATGGCCGGTGCACGCGAGGCCAACGCGCAGCATATCGATGCCTCGCATATCGACGCGGCGGCGGTGGTCCGGCTCGCAGCTGAGCAGGGATTTCAGCGCCTGGACGATCCGACCCTGATGTTGATCGTGCGCCTCCGATCTGACTTCGTAGAGCACGCCGACCCGGAGGCTTGTTCGGAAATGTGGTCGGGCGGGAATAACGACGTGCTGGTGCGCGCGATCGAAGCGCTGCCCGACGACCAGCAGCGTCAATGGGCCCAGCTTTTCGACATGGCTGCTATCGCGACGATAAAAAACCAACCGGCAATGCCGGCACCGCCCGCGGTTCAATTCAACGCCGCGATGGGCCGGCTGATGGCAACGATGTCGCCCACCGATCAAGCTACTGTCGGGGCCATGGCGACGAGTAACTCCGGGAATGCGACCCCGGAGCAGAAGTGCAACGCGGTCCGGCTGTTCTACGGCGGTCTTGAGAAAGTGAGCTCCGCTGACGCGCTGACTATTACTCGGTATATGCAATATCACTAGTCAGTCGCGGCGGACCTGGGCCGCTGTATCGATGGCCGCTAGATCAGTGGTGCGGATAAATCCACGAAAAGTTGATGTTGTTTTCAGAATAAAGCGCCCGCATCTGTGCGATGGTCTCGAGGCGCACGGTTGAGTCCGGCAAGTAAGCGGTCGCGGTCTTGCCGCCTCCTACCTGGGGCCCATAGTTCGTGCCCGCCACCGCCGGGTTATTTCTAAATTGCCACCAATCCTGGGGATAGTGTTGAATGAGCTCTTGTAATGGGCTGTTGCGGTACTGCGGATTTTTAATCAACTCGTTGAAAAATTGCCGTGTGACGTCGTTACCCGCAGAATCATAAACACCGTGAACGTCGATATCGCTATAGAAATACTTCCCGTCCTGTGAGACCAGACCCGTGCCTGGGTCTAATTTGTACCCCAGCTGTTTCTCCTGTTGGGTAAGTTTGTCGGCACGAACGAGCCCGGCGTTGGGTTGTTCCGACATCGGTTTGGCGGGGTCATATGGAATGGACTTCGCCTTGAGGGCCTGCGGCTTTGGAAGGTAACCTTCCTGACCCACCCATCTTTCAGCAGCAGGATTTGAATCGCGGACGACAATGATCCATTTGTTCTTTTTCGCGAGCGCTTTCAGAGCGTTGTCGACTGCGGGTGGCATACCGCGCGAGACCGGGTCTGATGCGGGAGGGAACTCTTCCTTGGCGGCGCTCGGACCCGACGATTCATCGGACGACGCGGGCTCCGAAGGCGCTTGGCGGCCTCCAGCCGGCTCGCCCGGGCCACCATTGCCGCCCGCAGTTCCAGCTGCCGGTTCGGCGTCCTGACCGACGTTGCCACTGAGCCTGCCTCCAGTCACACCGGCCGTGTCGGAGGCCTCGTCGAGTGCGCCCGAACCTCGCGACGCGAGCGCGCCGAGCCCGTTGGGGCCGCCGAGCACGCTCCCCTTCAAAGCGGCGGATCCGCCGGTAGCAAGCGCGCTCTTCAAAGGCGCGCCAGTCTTCATCGCGGCGCGCGTAGCAAACGCACCCTGAACGCCCGCGCCTAAAGCCTCGCCAGCAAAGATGGTCGCGACTTGCTTCGCCCCGCCGTAAGGATCCTTGGTCCACTGCTCTTCGAGCGGTTGTGCAATCTGTCGCGTGGTGTTCTCAAGATCCCGCAGATCCTTCGCGATTGAATCGGCCGCGCCCTGACCGGCCGCGCGTGATACTTCCGCCGCTCCCTGCAGGATTCGCGCTCCGTTGGGGACCTTGTTGAGGGCGTCGTTGAGCGCATTGGGAATGAAATCCAGCGGCGCAGAGGGCTGTTGCGCAATGGCCGGCGGTGAGGAGTTTTGTGCCGGCGAATTTGAGGTTGACGGCGGCGTTTGGCCGGGCGGGTTGGCGCTAAGAGGAGCACCGGAATTTGTAGTCGACGGATTTCCGGAATTGCCTGTCGAAGGATTCGCGGGATTGCTGGTCGATGGATTCGATGCGGGCTTCGACGATCCGCCTCCGGACTGGCCGCCTCCATTGCTATTGTTGAGGGAGTTGCCGACGGCGCTGGCCGCCCCTGACAACAATTTGCTCGCCGCCGCCATGATCTCCACAAGTCGTTGGGCGTGCCGTGCATCCTCCTCTGACCGTTCTCTCTGCAACTGCGCCAAGGCGTCCTGGTGCCGTTCGTTCTCGTCGGCGGTCGCCTCCTGCTTGATCTCGGCCGGCGCAACCGATTGCTGAATCGCCTTCAAGTGGTAATCGTGCTGGACGTTCTCCGCGCGGCCCGCGGTGTCGAGAGCAGCGTCGTTGGTGTCGTGCTGAAAGTCCTCGGTATCGATCTCGCGCTGCGTGACGAGGTCGTTTCTGGAGAGACCCGTCGCGGGAACGCTATTGGTAACACCGCCCTGAAGCACCGTTGTCGAATTCTGGGCTCGAGCGGGGAGAACGGCGAGGCCAGGCAAGGAGAGTGAGAACGACAATGCAAAGACGACGCTTGCAACGAGTGTCGGGAGCCACGCCGGACGCCGTCGGCTAATCATCATGAGGATCTCCTCGGGGCCTCTTCCTCGGCAACGATTGCTGCGAAACTCTCTGCGCGGTTCAGAGCGCGAGTCGCAAATATACATCACTCGGTGTCGGAGTGCGCATTATTCGGGTTGCGCGTTCATATCATTGGTCGGTGGGATCTCGATTCCAAGTGGCTTTGGTCCACTCGATCGCGCTTCGGTCGCTCCACCCTTTTTTCGTACGATACCGTACCCGCTCACGACCGTCACTGTCCAGCCCATCACTCTTTCTGCTGCTGTCTTGCTGCCAGTACCCTCGTTCTTACACGGGTGGCGGCTCTTCGCCAGATCGTCGTGCGGACAGCGCCGAGAAATTATCCCGGATCACACTGTTGTCTGGGCGGGATTATTTCGGTTGCGTCGAAGAACGCTACACGGCGGCGCGGACCTACCACGCATAGTGCGGCGGCCTTAGTCCATCTCGATTCGACTATAGACGCGCCCAATGGCAACCCAAGGGACTCGCTCAGACACGGAGTGCTCGAGACTGTGCAGGGACTTGCGTTGTCGAGTGTTTGATATTATGGAATTATAGAATTATAGTTTCAAGAAAATCTTTGAGAAGATTTAATCTTATGGACAACTTTAGTGACGTGACCCGACTGTCGACTGATCTGAACTGCGCTGCTTACCTCCTGGAGATCTCAGCAGTCTGCCTAAATCCACGGTCCGCGAAAGAGGCAGGCAGAGTGGTGAACACCGCGCGGAAGCTTCTGCACAAGTGGCTGGTAATTTGCGGCACGGCCTCGCTCGCCGCGCTCCGACCCTAACTGTGTTGGGCTACGACTAGCGCACCACCTTGGGACCAGACGCTGGTCACGCTTCAAGACATCCTAGTCGGTCCCTTAGCTCACGTGGTGATCGCGCTGGCATTTGTTGGCGCAGGCATCCTGTATGCGGTCGGCGGCTACGACAAACAAGCTGGCCGTCTTGCTGCTTCCGGCATCGGCGGTTGCCTGGCGCTCAGCGCGATCCGACTGCTGAACCTTGTCTTTCCTTAGCCCAAATCAAACCGGATTCAACGCTCAACTATTCTGGAGGAGCAAATGAAACTCGCACGCATCACCAAACCCCTTCGCTCCGTTCAGGTCCGCGTCATGCTGACTGGGGACCTGAATGCGACCCTCGAACGTTACGCGCAATATTAAGAGCACGTTCACGGCGAGTCGGTGGACACTCGCTCGCTCATCGCCGAGATCCTCCCCGCCTTTCTCGGCGTAGACCGTGAGTTCCAGACGTGGTCGCGCTCCACTGACAACCAGCCACGCCGCGTCCCCGCTCTGCCTTCCTCCAACGGCAGCGCCAAGACTCAACCGTGACTGGCATCACCGGAGATTCCATACACCGTCCGCCTGGCGCCGGAGCTGTTGGAGCGGATTGAGAAAACCGCGCGCGACAGAGGAATTGCGCCGCGCAAATTGATTCGCGCAGTACTCGCCGCGCACTTCGGCGGAGATGGTCGCCCTCGTCTCGGCGGCCCGATCGACGAATCAAACCAGCACTCAAGCCTCGATCAGATTCTCTTCGATGTCACCCGCACCCGGCTCACCCTCCAGCATCTGCTCGATCATCAGATCGGCTCCGAAGCGACCGATCAGATCCGCCAGACTGCGCAACAAGAAGCCGAACGCTACATGCAGCGGCTCAGGAGAAGAACGATATGAGTCTGTCACGAACCGCCCTCAGATACGAATTTAGTTCTGGTTCAGCCGGAGTGCTGCTGCGCCTCTCCCTTCGCATCCTGCTGCTGTGGATTCTGATCTGGGCGGTTTCCGATCTTTTCTTCGTCTGGTACTGGAGCGGCCGCCTCTCGGGACCGGGTGCCCACGAATACTTCGGGCGCCGGATTCTCGCTTGGTTCTTCACCCAAAAAGTCCCGCTCTACTTCCTATCGCTCCCTTATGGCGGCGGTCGCGCGACGATCGGGAGCATGTATCTCTATCTGAACTGGCGCTTCTATCTGGGCCGCTCGTTCGGACAGTGGTTCGCCTCTTACAGCGTCTGGGGAGCGGTACCGGCGACCATAATTCTCGCCGCTCTCGGCTATTTCCTCTTGCGCGATCCCGAGGACCGTTCAGAGGGGAAGCATCTGCGAGGCCTCACGTTGATCCCGCCGCGCCGGCTCGCCCGAGAACTTCGCCGCTCCGGATTGCGGAGCGACCGGGCGGGAGTCGAGCTCGCCCAGGTTCGCATTGCGCGCTCGATTGAGTGCGAGCATTTCCTCATCACGGGCGCGACTGGAGCCGGGAAGTCGATGGCGATCCGCTCGCTGCTCCGCCAGATTCAGGCGCGCGGCGAGTCGCGATCGTGGTCGATCCCGAGTGCGAATACGTTTCCGAATTCTACCGACCAACGCGCGGAGACCGAATTCTGAACCCCGTCGATGAACGCTGCCCGTACTGGTCACCGTGGCTGGAATTGAGCGAGCGATACTACCAGGCGGACGCGGCGACGCTCGCGGCTTGCGATTCCTGAACCCGCGTCTACGAAAGCGGATAGACACTCCGCGAAATCAGCAGACATCGAAACCAGCGCCGCAAGCAGAGAGCAAGAGAATATCGCTGCCCATGAATCGCGAGAACAGGCGTCTGGTCGTCAGTCCAGCAAACCTGGAGCGCCGCGAACGAACAAAGCGCGGCATCATCGCGACTGTCGCTAATGCGGCCAGACCATTCCTGTACTTGCCGCCGTCTGACGGACGGCCCTCGTCGAGCGCGCTCCAATGGGCCGAGCATCCCGAGGGATGGCTGTACCTGACTATGCGCGACGCGTCCAACTCGGCGGCGCTGCCGCTCGCGAACCTCTGGCTCGACCTCATTGTCGGCCGCCTGCTGAACTCCGCCGGCGATCTCCGACGGGTCTGGTTAGTGGTGGACGAACTGCCGGTGCTCGGCCGTCAGGCGAAGCTCGAGACGCTGGAAAGGAGCGGACGAAACCGGGGAATCGCCGCCGTTCTGGGCTTCCAGAGCATCGCGCAACTTCGCCGGATCTATGCCACGAAAAGGCAGCAGTGCTCGCGTCCATGCCTTCGACCAAGCTTCTACTACGTGTGGATGAGCCGAGACGACCGCCTTCATCGCGCGGCAGATCGGGGAACGCGAGGCGTTGCGCGAAGAGATCGGGATGAGCACCGCCGAGCACGGCAATCGGTTCAACATCCATCCTTCGCGCCGGACCGAGCCGGTCGTGATGGCCTCCGAGATACAGCGGCTGCCGAAGCTGGAACGCTATCTCTGCATCGCGGGACTTGAACGCGCCCGCGCAAAGTGAAGCCGGCCTTCACCGGCGGCAAGCAAGTCAATTCGCGCGCTCTTCCGAGGCCGGTCAGCAATGAGCCCGGCGCCGATTTGGCGCCGCTGACCGTCGCTCGCGGGCCGATTTCGCCAAACGGGAATGCGGGCGCACCAGTGAGGATTCAGGACTGATGCTGGTAATGTCCAAAGGCGCGCTCACCGCCGCCAAGGCCGAGAGCTATTACGAAGAGAAGTACTCTCAGGACGACTATTACTCGGAACAGCAGCGCGGCGGCGGCGAATGGTTCGGAGGTGGCGCTGAGGAGCTGGGCCTGTCCGGAGAGATTGCGACCGAAGACTTCCGCTTCGTGCTCGGCGGGCTTCGCCCTGCCTCCGGCGAGGTACTTGTTCACAAAGCGAACGGCTACGATGACCGGCGAGCTGGCTGGGACGCCACCTTCAACGCACCGAAGTCTGTGAGCATTCAGGGGCTGGTCGGAGGCGATCACCGCCTGATCGAAGGGCACGGTAAGGCGGTCAGTTGAGACGATCGTCGGACTCGAACAATATGCTGCTCTCGCATCGCCGCGGGGGCAGCGAATGGGTCGTCACCGGCAATGTCGTCGCTGCGCGCTTCGATCATATCGCGGCCGTCCCGCCAGCGGTGTTGAGGACGGCTACGGCCCCGACCCTCACCTCCACGCCCACGTCGTGATCGCAAACATGACCCGTCGGCCCCATGGAGAGTGGCGCGGCCTCGATCCGATCGAGATCTATCGCGCGCAAGCCTTCGCCACGGCAGATTACCGCTCCGAATTGGCTCGAGAGGTTCAACAGCTCGGATACGAAATCAGGGTCGCGGGCCATGACGGGCGATGGGAGCTTGAAGGCTTCACACGCGAGCAGGCGATGGCCTTCTCCCGTCGTCGCCAGGACATCGAAAAGGCGCTGGAGCATGAAGGGCTGGCCAGAGCCGAGGCGGCGCAAAACATTGCGCATCGGACGAGGCTCTCCAAGCATCCTCGCGATGAAGAAAGTCTCAAGGCGGAATGGCGCTCACGCGCGCTGCAGTATGGAATCGAAGTCCAGCGTCTCTTGTCGCAATTGCGCGAACGCGGCCCTATCCAGATTCGAGCACCCGGAAAAGGCGGGACAAGCCATTCGCCAGAATATCGACGAGAATATCGAGCGCGAAGCTGCAATCGACCGCCGAGAGCTTGAAGCAAAGGCGCTGCAACACGCGATGGGAAACGCCCATCTCGATCAAATACGGCGCCAGAGTCGCGTCATTGAGCGCCGCGGTCAGTCAATTTCGGTGGGCGACGCGGCTTCCTCGCCGCAAGGTGCCTTCACCACACCCGAAACGATCGCGCTTGAGCGAGAGAATTTGCAGTTGGTGCGCGCAGGAACGGGCGGGGCAGCCGTCATCGGCCGCGCCGACGAAATCCGCCAATGGGCGAGCGGTCGGCAACTGCTCTCCGACCAGGCGGGGGGTTGCCGAACTGACCCTCGCGTCGAGCGACTGGCTCACCTCAATCGAGGGCCGTGCGGGTGCCGCGAAGACCACGACCGTCGGCACGATCCGTGACTTCGCGGAAGAGAAGGGCTACGAGATCCGCGGCTTCGCGCCGACTACCCGCGCGGATAAGTCGGTTTCCGAGGCCGCTATTCCCGCCGCGACCGTAGCAAGCCTCCTCGAGAGCATATCTGCACACGCAAGCGAGCGTGAAATCTGGATTGTCGACGAATCAAGCCTGCTCCCAACGCGCCAGGTCAATCGCCTCCTTCACAAGGCAAACGATGAGGGCGTGGTGCGCGTCGTTTTCGTAGGCGGCCAGCGGCAACATCATGCGATCGAAGCTGGAAGACCGATCTATCAGATGCAGCAGGACGGAATGCCGGTCGCCCGGCTCGATACAATTCGCCGTCGACTAGTCCCACAACTCCGCGAAGCAGTCTCGCACGCGGCGAAGGGAGAGATCGCTGAGTCGCTTGCGATTCTTGAGCGTCGACGTGACATCCGCGAAATCGCAGACATCGAACAGCGCCGCAAGCAGATAGCAAGAGAATATGTCGCTGCCCATCAATCAGGACAGCGCGTTCTGGTCGTAGGTCCAGCAAACTGGAGCGCCGCGCTTGACCGTTTTCGCCACATCGACCACGGGTACGCTTCCACTTCTCACTCTGCCCAAGGTGCGACGGTCGATCGCGTGATCGTCGATATCGACACCCGGCTTTCGCCGGAACTCGTCAACCGCAAGCAGTTCTACATTTCGATTAGCCGGGCGAGGGATTCCCTTGCGATCCATACCGACGACCGCAACCGGTTCGGCTTCGTCATTAATCGGAATCGAGAGAAATCCATGGCCCTCGAACGCTCTGCGGCTGCGGCGCATCGCGGCTTCTCCATTTTGCCGGAGCATCATCGAAGCATCAGTCGAGGTCAGGGCTTCCGTAGGTAAACGGTGACGGTAAACGAGCCGCTGGCCCTCTCACGGTGGCGCTCGCTCCAGTGGACACGGTGCGCCACCTGCTCCGCCGGACGCTTAGCTTGTCACGTCGTGCAGCGCTCCGCCGAGCGCGTCTCGGAATTTCGCGCGCTCTCCCAAATTCGATGAGGAGAGCGCGCCTTTAAAATGCTCGCACGGCAAACTCAAAAAGCGCGTCCTGCCCCCTGCGGGGAAACGGACGCAATCATACCTGCGTGGTTGGTCTGTTATTGTGGAGTTCTGTAATTCTAAGATTGTGGCTTTCGATGACTTTTCTTGCAGATTCAGATAATCTTTAGCGGCAGGAGGCGGCGAGCGGCAGTTGCTGGCGCTGATAAACTTGAATGAAGAGTTTCGGTCAAGTGCTTAGGGACGCTCGGAAAAAGGCCGGGCTTACGCAGAGAGAGCTTGCCGCGCGCTTGAAGCGCGAGGACGGGCGTCCAGTGGACCCTCCGTATCTCAATGCGGTCGAGCACGATCACCGCTATCCGCCCGAGGACTACCTGATCCAGCAGATGGCGAAGATTGTCGGCATCTCGCCGGATGTGCTGTACTTTCACGCGAACCGCCAGCCGCCTGACGTGAAGACCGAGGCCGATCAGGAACGGGTCGAAGCCGCATACCGCGCGTTCCGCAAGGCGCTGGGGGTAAAACCAATCGGCAAGCGAAAATGAAGTTGCTTCGCGATCCGCTCGGACGCCCAATCAAGCGTCGCTACTTCAAGGCAGAAGAGCTTGACGAAGAATGCGAGCGGATCATCAGAGAGTTCATGGACCGCCGTTCCGGTGGGTGCCGGGTGCCGATTCCGACCGATGAGATAATTCGTATGTCCAGACAGATGCGAGTCTAGGAAGAGTTTTCAAGCGTCGGGCTCCCGATTCTTCCGGCTCGAGTACTTCCACGCCGGCCGGCGTTTCCGTGAATCGTCGGAATCTGAATCGGAACAGGTCGCTACGAAGTTATTGAAGAGGCGGCTCGCCGAGACCGGACAAGGCAAGGTGGTCGGTCCCGCAGAAGAGAGGGTAGGTTTCGAAGACTTGGCCGATGCAGTTCTGAACGAGTACAGACTCAAAGGCTATCGGTCACTCGAAGCCGCCGAAATTCACATCCGAAAGTTGCGAACCTTTTTCGGGGACAAGCAGGTAACGACCTCGCACCCAGGGCGATTCGTTTGCGAGCCGAGAACTCGAAGAACAAGGAAGCTCGCAGACCATTGGTGCTTGCCGGAGAGCTTTTCAACCTCATCGCCAGGGCGCTACGCAACCGTCGCCTCGATTGCCTCTTTGTTTTTCACGACAATGGCAAGCCGATCGGCGATTTCCGAAAGGCGTGGGCGAATGCCTCGCGAGAGTCTGGCGTCACCGTTTCGGTCCACGACCTTCGCCGCAGTGGAGTCCGCAACATGGTTCGGTCGAACATACCGGAGCGGGTAGCCATGGCCATTTCCGGTCACAAAACGCGATCCATATTCGACAGGTACAACATCGTAAGCGAAGCGGATGTTGAGCAGACCATCGCGAAGGTCAGCACGTACGTCGCCGACCGCGCCACCAGTCGCAAGCTGACACCAACGGGCCACGCGGCTTAATAGACCGCAGAGCAGGTGGGAGCGATTATCCCAGCTTCGGCAGCTCGTAGATCCTCAACTCGTCGAAGTCGATCTCAACCACCTTGTTGATCATATCTGGAATCCCCGCGATTTCGTATAAGGCGCGCGCGAACAGCTCGGCTTGCGCGATCGGCCTGACATTCGGCACGACCACGATCAGTTAGTCCCGACCAGCCCCGCCAGTTGACATGGTGCGCTTCGAAACCGGCCTTATTGGCAACGTCCGTGAGGCTCGTATGGAGGCATTCGTCAATGAGAAGTCTCACCGGCGAATCTCAATCCGCGAGACCTCTCGCCATGGCGTCTGGTGCCACGGATGCCGGGGCGGACGACCGCGCCGCGGGTAAGCATGAGCATAGATTCGTGCCAACTCAAGTTGCTCGCGACGAAGCGACGGATACCCGGAAAGCAACTCGTCTTCGCCGGCACCCTGTTCGAGCATGCTCGCAATTTCGTAGACCCCTGTTCTCGTGCCTCTAATACAGGGCTCGCCACCTCTGATCTCCGGATCTTCGGCGACCATCTTGCGGGCGCGATCGAGGAGCATCAATTTCGACCGGACCTCCTCGAGGACGCTCTTCATGTCGAGCGAGAGCCCGCCGTCAAACAAAGGAAATGACCTGGCCCCCGCCGCCCGTGACCTGCGCCGGTAAGCAACGATCGCCTCGTGGAGTCGGTCTTTGCCTTCTGCCGTGAGCTGGAGAAGTCGCGTATCCAACCGGTTCGCGATAACCAAGTAAAAAAGGTCATCTTCTTTCAGAGCTCTCTTGCTTCTAGACTCCTTTCGGGCAGCCTTCAATGGACCTTGGTCGATTTCCCGATGCACGGTCTTCAACGGAACGCCAGACGCCACAGCGGCCTCGCTTGGGGTGAATGTCCGATTTACATTCAAGATAATTCTTCCTTCACGCTGGAAGATTTTAGCATCCCGCGGTGCGCTTCGTCGAGCCTACGGCGGAAGCCTCATGAGCGAGGCATTGTCAACGGCATAGCGCGAACTTGCGAAACGACACAGAAACGACACAGCCGGCCCGTCAAGATGACTTCGTTGCTCGTCGCGGCGCGTCCAACTCGATTGCGGCAAATGTCTTGGGTCCGAAATTCCTCAAGCACGATGCGGGACTTGCCGCCGCGCGGATGGGAAGCGATAATGCATTTCCCCGGTGGACGCATAGCTCAGCCCGGTTAGAGCGCTTGCCTCACATGCAAGAGGTCCCTGGTTCGAGTCCAGGTGCGTCCACCAAATTCCTCAATATTTTCAAAGGCTCGATTTCGAATAAGTGACGGACGCAGTCATCTGCTGTGTCAGATCTGTGTCAGAAGCGGGCGCGGCAGCCGTTTCGTCGCCTCGCCACTGTTTCCAACAATCGGTCGCAACTGCAGTTTCTGGCGCGCTTTCAAGACGCTTCGTGGGATCGATTATCGATCACCGCGGCGTCGCTTCGGCCGAACAACTTCGTTTGCCGGGGTAAGGGGGTCAAATCTCCGGGAGTCGGCGCGCGTTGACCGCATGCCAACCAAACGCGTGTGGCCGCAGGTTAGGGGGGAGGGGGAGTCGGGGGATGATGGAAATCACAAGCAAAACCATTCGCGATCGAATCGTGGAACTGCGACGTGTTGCCGCACGCGAACTGGTGCCGAATCCGCGCAACTGGCGCCGGCATCCGGCGCGCCAAGCCGCGGCGTTGCGTGGCGTGCTCGAGGAAGTCGGATACGCAGACGCGCTGCTCGCACGCCAGTTGCCCGATGGTCGTCTGATGCTGATCGACGGCCACCTGCGCGCGGAAACCACGCCTGACCAGCTGGTGCCGGTGCTGGTACTCGACGTCGACGAAGCCGAAGCCAACAAGCTGCTCGCGACACTCGATCCGCTGGCAGCGATGGCCGAGACCGACAAGCTCGCGCTCAAGGATCTGGCCGGCCTCGTTCAGACCGATAGCGCCGAGTTGCGCGAGCTGCTCGACGGAACGGCTGGCATCGCGAGGGAGGCCGCACAGGACGCGATTCCCGCGCTTCCGGTAACCCCTGTGGCGCGTTTGGGCCAAATCTGGCAACTCGGCAAGCACCGGCTGCTCTGCGGCGATTCTACGCGCCCGGCAAGACGTCGCGCGCCTGATGGGCGAGGAACGGGCCGTGCTCTTCCAGACCGACCCGCCCTATGCAGTTGGGTACACCGGCGGCTCGCATCCGGCGACCAGGGCGAACCGAGGAAAGGCGAATCGGAACAAAGATTGGTCGGGCCAGTACCGCGAAGCGGCACCATCGCCGGACATCGAGAGCAACTCCGAGATCGGCCGCGAGTTCTACCTTCGATTCATCACGGCCGCCATCGAACGCGCGATCGCGCCCAACGCTGCCTGGTATTGCTGGCACGCAAGCGCCCGCCAGGCGATGCTCGAGGCGGTCTGGAACGAGGTCGGCGCCTTCATGCACCAGCAAATCATCTGGGTGAAGAGCAGGCCGGTGCTGACGTATTCGATCTACATGTGGGCGCACGAGCCGTGCATGTTCGGCTGGATCAAAGGCCAGAAGCCCGAGGTCGAACGCAAGCAGGAGGGCGGGTATCCGTCAACGGTCTGGGAAGTCCCGAGCGCCGAGATTGAAAGCAACGAGCATCCGACCTCGAAACCGAATCGGCTGTTCGCGATTCCGATGCAGCTGCACACGAGTCCGAATGACCTCTGTTACGAGCCGTTCAGCGGCAGCGGCTCGCAGCTGGTCGCGGCCGAGCAGTTCGGGCGCCGCTGCTACGCGATCGAGCTGGAACCCCGCTTCGTCGATGTAGCGATCTCGCGCTGGGAGAAACTCACCGGTCAAAAGGCCGAAGTAGATGGAGGAGGGTGCTGCGGATGAAAACACCGGGACCGCCGCCAACGCCGACTAATCTGAAAGCGCTCCGGGGGAATCCCGGCAAGCGGCGACTGAACAACAGGGAGCCGGACCCGGAGCCCGCGATCCCGTCGTGTCCGCATCACCTGAACAAGGTCGCCCGCCGCGAGTGGCGCCGCGTGAGCAAGCAGCTGTTTGCGCTCGGGCTCGATGACTCAACTCGATCGCGCAGCGTTAGCCGGATACTGCGACGCATACAGCCGCTGGGCGGAAGCCTCGCGCCAGATTCAGCAATACGGTCTGATTGTGAAGTCGCCCAGCGGTTATCCGATGCAGTCGCCGTATCTCGCGATTCTCAATACCGCGCTGCGAGCAAATGCGTGCGTTTCTCACGGAGTTCGGAATGACGCCCAGCTCGCGCTCGCGGGTCAAGACCGCGAATCCCAAGCAGCGCAGTTTGTTCGGCGATTTTCTCGATGGCCAGGAAGATGCTGGGTAAAAGCGACCATTCTAGGATGAGCGTACTCGCGTTCTACGCTGGGTTGTCGTCTTTTTTCCTTGTCTGTTCTGCAGCGGCGGGCCAACGAACTGGAAACCGTTTCCAGTTCGTGAGCTGACGAATCCGTAACGGGTCAATGTTTTCTCCGCTGCCACGAGGAGCAATGCATGCAGAGCCTCTTCTAAATCATGAAGCAACTATCCTATAAAGGTGACCGAATGAAGCCGTTTCGCCCATATGTGGGCCGCTTGCACAAGCTCCTAAAGCGGTCAGTACGCGTACCGGCTGATGTCGATTCTCGGGCCGCCGTCGAAGCTGCGCTCGACGGACAGCCGGCAGCCGAATTGCGCCGTTGCGTTTCTGTGAGTCGCCTTCGCGCTGCCGGCGCCTTCTTCACCGGCTCCGCCATGGCCCACCGCGCGATTGCGGCCGCCGGTCTTTCACAGCTGAAGCGCGACGCTACCGTGTTGGACCCAGCATGCGGTGTTGGCGACCTACTCGTGGCTCTGGTCGCGCATTTGCCGCGATCCAACGATTTGGTTTCCACTCTGTCCGAGTGGGGCGGCCGGATATTGGGCCGCGACGTTCAGCCGGAGTTTGTTCGAGCAACCAAAATTCGACTTGCGCTCGCAGCAATCGGCCGAGAACCGCTACAGCACACCCTTCAACTGCCGAGAATCCGCGAGCTCTTTCCCGGAATCAGCACGGGCTCGAGTTTGACTGACGACGATAGTTTTCGGGCTGCTTCGTATGTTCTCATCAATCCTCCATTCACACAGGTTCCTGCCCCCCCTGATTGCGCCTGGGGTTCAGGAAAAGTGAATTCCGCAGCACTGTTCATGGACGCGTGCGTGAACCGGTCAGAGCCTGGAACCCGTATCGTCGCAATTCTTCCAGACGTTCTTCGAAGTGGCTCTCGCTACGAGAAATGGCGGAGCCTCTTCCAACAGCGCGTTGATCTCAGCAAAGTCGAAATCGTCGGTCAATTTGACCGCCACGCGGACGTTGATGTCTTCATAGCCGTTGGGTCGATCAGAAAGGTAAGAAGGACGATCAGTCAGGGAAATTGGATTCCATCTGAGAAAGACAACGGACGTACTGTTGGCGAAAAGTTTGATGTATCTGTGGGTGCCGTCGTGTCGTATCGAGATCCACGTCGCGGACCCTGGCATCCGTTTATCCAGGCGCGTGGAATACCCGCGTGGGACGTGGTGAGCTCTATCTCAGACAACCGCAGGTTTATGGGAAGAACTTTTGAACCTCCGTTTGTCGTCGTCAGACGCACGTCTAGGCCGGGAGACAAACATAGAGCAGTGGGCACCATCATCAGCGGACAGAGTCCAGTTGCAGTGGAAAACCATTTGCTAGTTCTCAAGCCGAAGGATGGTACTTTGGCAATGTGTCACCAACTGCTGGGTCTACTTCAGGAGAACGGGACGACTGATATGCTCGATCGTCGCATCCGATGCCGACACTTGACCGTCCCATCGCTGAGCGAATTGCCTTGGAGTGACGCGTGACAAATACCTCAGCGGCCCTCAGATTTTCGCCAGACATTTTGAGACGCTTGGGCGAAGAGCTTAACCCGAGCCTCGACCAAAGTATTCTTGAACTCGTTAAGAATTCGTTTGACGCGGACGCTAGAGCCTGCACCGTTGTTTTGCGGAAGACAGACAGTCCGGGCGGGTCCATTCAGATTTCCGACGATGGCGACGGAATGGATGCCGCAGGAATCCTGAATGGATGGTTAGTGCTTGGGCATTCAAGTCGAAACCCGGAGCAACGCACGCGTCTAATCCGAGCACCGGCCGGCAATAAGGGTTTGGGTAGGTTGGCCGCACTTCGGCTCGGCACCGCCGCGACTCTCAGAAGCCGACCCAGAGAAGACGCAAAGCGAGAATATCGTCTGCGAATCGATTGGTCGCGCTACGACGCCGCGCCCGTAGTAGAAGACGTCCTGCTATCAGTTGAGGAACTCGACAGGACTTCTGGCAGTTCGGATGGCACCGACATCACGATTGAAAATCTCCGCGCGACTGTCAGTCGCGCGGACGTCAAAAGGCTCGCGCGATCGCTTATCCTGCTCGCTGATCCTTTCGATGACAATCCTGAGGGATTTAAGCCAGTCCTGCAGGCTCCCGAATTTTCAGACTTAGAGGCGGTTGTAAAAGCTCGCTACTTTAAAGATGCGGAGCTCCACTTGATTGCTACCGTCAACAAGAATGGTCGAGCACAAGCTAAGATAGTTGATTGGAAGGGCAAAATGCTCTTCAGTGCGAAGCACCACGACATCAGCAACTCCGGAGGAGACCTCTCCTACGGGTGTCCCGAAGCGACGTTCGATCTCTGGGCCTTCATTCTCAACGCTGATACTTTTGCCACTCGAACCTCAACCATTGATGAAGTGCGTGAATGGTTGAAGCTCTTTGGTGGAGTTCACCTTTACCAGAATGGGTTGCGTGTCAGCCCTTACGGGAATCCAGGAAGCGACTGGCTTGACATGAACCTCAGGAGGTCGCAGAGCCCCGAAGAACGGCCTTCTACCAACAACTCCATCGGCAGAATCTCAATCCGGCAGACGGAAGGTCTTTTGATCCAAAAAACTGACCGCTCAGGCTTTATCGAGAGCGATTCCTTCATTGAGCTCAAACGCTTCGCAACCGACGCACTCGAATGGATGGCACGACGTCGAATGCGCGAAGCTCAGAAGAGGCGCGGCAAGGAACGCCGCGAAACCCCTCGGCGATCAGCCGAGGCCAAACTCAAGATCAAAGAGGTGATCCAACGTATTCCCGGTAGAAAGGGCCAAGCCGTCGAACAGGCTTTCGACAAGTACGAGAGCTTTCGTGACAACGAGATTAAAACATTACGGAAAGAGGTATTGCTCTACAGGACTCTGAGCACCGCTGGAATCACGGCTGCGACCTTTGCTCACGAATCAGCGGGTAATCCCATCAAGGCGATTGACCAGGCGGCGAAGTCTGTGCAGAGGCGAGCGCGGAAAGAGCTGGGAGAGAAATATGATCAGCTGCTTTCAGAGCCCGTAGATTTGATCATCCGCTCCACGGATGCGTTGAAGGTGTTAGGAAACGTAACGTTTAGTTTGCTGGACCACGAAAAGCGACGGTCTTCTCGAGTTGAAGTCCATAAGGTGATCGAATCGGTGCTAAACACATACAAGCCGTTCACGCTAGAACGCGACGTTAAGGTTGTAGCTCGACTCGCTAGTGGCAATCCGTATCTGAGAGGAAGCGAAGCCGCCATCGAATCGATAGTCACGAATTTCCTAAACAACAGCCTAGTCTGGTTTGAGAAGGTACACGGGAAGCGCGAGATTCTGATCCATACTGAAACCACGAATGGCACTCTCAAGCTGGAATTTGCTGATAATGGGCCCGGAATTGAAGGAATCGCCGTCGAAGACGTTTGGCTACCTGGCGAGACAACCCGACCAAATGGTACGGGATTGGGCCTCGCGATTGTTCATGACACTGTTGAGGATCTGGGAGGCACCGTTAAGGCTTTCCCTCACGGTGAATTGGGCGGTGCGACCTTCGTAGTGGAAATACCGATCTTGGGGACGTGAAATGTCAAGAACAATTCTCGGCCAGGAAGTTTCACGGGTAAAAATCGTTGATGACGACCCGACCGCAAGAAGCGCGATGGTATTCACCATAAGTGACGCAGATTTCCTGGCTTTGCCAGACGTTGGTCCTCTACCGGAGCTGGAAGAGTTTGTTCAAAGTGCCAAACACTCCGTTGATGCCGTTGTGTGCGATCACCGCCTCAATGGCACTTACGCAAAGTTCAATGGGGCGGAGGCGGCAGCGCACCTTTACAAAGAAAAGTGCCCAGCCGTGCTATGCACGCGCTGGAATACTGCCGACATCGATGCAATGCGCCAGTACATCCGGTACATTCCATCGCTCCTATCAACCGATGATGTCAACCCCGAAACGATTACCGCCGGGATTGCTCGCTGCATCCAGGAATTCAAGAACGACCCCGCTCCGAGCCGAAAGCCTTGGCGCACCCTCATTGCAGTAGAATCGGTGGCGCGAGACCTGCTTCCGCCTTTGTTTTATATAGCGATTCCCGGTTGGGACTCGAAAGAGATCGTTCGTTTGCAGCTCGATCTCATTCCAGAGGAGCAAAGAGTTTGGATCCAACCTGGCTTTCGTTTCTTCGCAGCGGTGAACAAAGGAGCAGAGCGACCTGAAGAACTGTTCTTTTCAAACTTCGAGTTTCCAGAGAAGGGGTGATGCCCAATGGGCGAGCCGACCCTCTCGATTCTCGACGTTGGGCACGGAAACTGCGCCGTTCTCGTCGACAACAAAGTCGTAGTGATTGATGCAGGCCCCGGAACAACTCTGTTGGAGTTTCTGGAGAGGGAAGGGATTAAGGAAGTCAGTGTAGTCCTAGTCTCACACGCCGACGAAGACCACGTCAAGGGGTTGATAGGCTTAATAGAGTCCCAAGCCGTCACTATTAACACTATCCACATTAATTCCGATGCGATCAAAGAGTCGTCAACGTGGAGTCACCTGGCCTATTTGTTGGATGAAGAAAACAAAGCGGAACATATACGGTTCGAGATAGGCCTGACTACGAATCATTCGGATCAATTCAGTACTGCGTCGATCGCAATGGAAATCCTAGCGCCTTCTCCAGGCATCGCTATGAAAGGCGCGGGAAGTTACGATCATAAGGGCAGAAAACTGACTAGCAACACTATGAGCGCGGTGGTGCGTCTGCTCCGAGAAGGTGCCCCTCTCGTATTGCTTCCAGGAGACCTTGACGAGACTGGGTTAGATAACTTGATAGAGTCCGGTCGAGACCTCCGCGCGGCGATAGCTATCTTCCCCCATCATGGGGGAGGCTCGGCCGGCACCGATCTGTCGAAATTCGCTTCGACGTTCTGCTCGGCAACCGCTGCGCAAATCTTAATCTTTTCGATCGGCCGCGGCAGATATGGGACGCCTAGGCCGGAGATCATCGCCGCCGCACGCGCTCATTCGGCCAACCTGCGCGTACTCTGTACGCAGCTTTCCGAACACTGCGCCAGTCAATTGCCCAAGTCCGATCCGACTCACTTGACCGACAAGATTTCCAGAGGGCGGGAGTTCCGCAAGTGTTGTGCTGGTACGCTCGTACTGAATCTGGGCAAAAGTCCTGTTCTTCTTCCCATGGCGGAAGCGCACCTGCAGTTCATTTCGGATTCAGCACCGTCTGCTCTATGTATTAGGCCTCAAGCAGCCTCTCATTGAGAAAGCAACCTAGGCGGCGGACTTTCCCCTTCTTCAACGGAACTGGCCTGCCACTTGCCAGGTATTTGCTAGACCACGCCGTCCGAAAGTACTCGCGAATCGAAAACGGATCTAGCCGCGTTCGATCTTGAGAGCGTCGGACAGCCCGAGGTCCTCGATTGCCTGTTTCAAATCGCTAATCAGCTGCTGCGCTTCTGCGCCCTCGAGTTCGAGGGTGAAGCTGAGCCCGAGTTTGAGATTGATGCCGGCCTTGAGCTTGGGGATCAGTTTCGTTCCCTAATCGATTCCATACCTCCGGCGGGATAGCGCCGACGATCCGAATCTGTTGTTTCCCCGCAGACGGAGTCCACGACGGGACCCGGACCCTGAGGACGAGGCGGTTCCGTCGTCGCGCCACCAACGCCTTCGCCATCTAGTACAATCGGAGTCTCGGCGCGCAGCTTCAACGCCTTGGCCTTCGCGCCGGTGAGCAGATAAACGTCGGAATCGAATGCCACTTCGTCGGGACGCATCAGCTCTTTGAACCAGATTCTTAGAAAACCCCGTTACCGGATCGCCGCCCGATGCGAGTCCAAAATCGCCTTTGGCCACAAAGTCGGGAATCCGCTCGCGCAGGCACTGATCAGGATCGATCAACCTATCCAGCGATCCATCGAGAAATGCTTGCCGCAGACTCTTTAACGGCCAAGCCCCCGATTCCTTGAATGCTTGCGGCCATCTACGGTCCAAGTAACCAGCACCTACAGAGGCATTGAGGAGGGATTGCGAGGTCATCGCCGCCAGAACGCGCCCGCAAAGCGACTTACCGGAACTCGAATGCCCCGCGCCTAGATCGATGACGCGGACGCCGTCGGTCTCCTTGCCATCGTACATAGCGAGATACCGGTAACTGGCCCACACCTCATCTCTGGCGTCACTCTCCGCATCGCGGAGCTTACTGCGAATGTCGTCCTTCTCCGAAGTATCGAAGTCGCCCGCGAGGGCGCCGCTTCCGATTTCCGTTTGCACGCGCTGCCAAGCGAGCCAGTTTTCGATTTTGTCGCGAAGCTCTCGGCCCGGTTTTCTCGCGCACCACACTAACGAAGCGGGATATAGTCGCGGTGACTTGCCGCGGAGCTTGGTCCATTCTGCGACACTCCTGCGCAACGCTCCGTCATCGTTCCATTCCTGAACGGGATCGAGAATGACGACTCTGAGACGAGGCGAGTCCTCCACGGCACTGCTGTCCGGCGGAAACGGCTCGACAGGTACATTCGCGTCGCGCTCGAATTCCTTGCGCACCAGAGTTCGAGTTGCTTTCTTCACTTCCTCTTCATCGAGTGAAGCGCGACGATCGCTCACAACCTTCTTGAGCGTGGGTTTGAATCCAAAACGGAAGCCGTCGGTCCCGGCCTTCCGGATGTAGAATCCTTTCGTCTCCAAGCTGAACGCAGCGTTGTCGATCGACGTGGTATCGATCTCGGGTTCTCCGAGCGCAAAGCGAAGTTCGGGAAGATGAGCGGTTTGATCGCTCTGTCCGCCCGACGATTCAAACAAGATTGCCGTCCCCACCCTTCGATGGAGGTCCTTCAGCGGACCTTTCGAGAAGTCCGCGTCCAGCGCCGCGGCTTTGTTGCGATCACCTGCGATGTCGCTGTCGATCCCTGGGTCGAGACGCATTTCTCCCAATTGGCCCAATACCACGGCGCGGAACGACGGTACATCAAGCGGCGCTGAGCCTAGGGTTATCAGCGCTTCGCGCCGCGCCTCCCGGTGTTCCTTGCTGAATACGACTGAGATCCATTGTGCGAACATCGCGAGCGTTCCTCGCGTCTGCTGGAACTGCGGCAGCGTCCGCCATTTCCGCTGGAAAACCGTTAGTGTCGCTGGATGGAAGGGGTAGCAGGCCTCGAAGCGGGAGCGCAGGTAGTCGCGCGCTTTCGCCTCGGTGGCAGCGCTATCGACGGCCGTCCACTCGGGAGGTAGTTCCGCACGATGCTCAAAACACCAATTCGCGTAGGACAATGCGACGGTTCTGCGGGTGGTCTCTTTGCCGATGTCATCGAACAGGCGGCGACGCAACACTTCGCCAATCTCAGCTTCATCGTTTACCAGCAAATCCTTGGCGACTCGTTTGACGACTTTGGTGATGCGTTCCTGCCATTTCGAGTCCCACTCCGTCATCTCGACCTGGCTGCGGGGCAGACTGATTACGGCGGCGCTCCTGGTGGTGCCGGTCATCGCGACCGTGAGGTTCTGTATGAACGCATGGAAGCTGTCGGCTCTATCGCGATAACGATTGAGGTAATTCAACACCTCGTCGAAAAGAATCAGTACCGAACCGCCCGCCTTCTCGACGATGCGCCCGATGGCATCTGTCCCCGGAGGCGTCGTTCGGGCTTCAGTGCCGAGGGCGGTTACTCCCGCATCTCCTGCCAATTGGCGCGCGAAGTCTATCCAAGGAGTCTCCCGTCCGTCGGTGGGATCCCATGCGTTTCCAACGAAGATTGCCACCTTGGAAGTCGGGAGCTGCGAAAGTCCTGCACTCTTCAACAGCGCTTGGACGCCAGGATCTTTGGCTGACTCCTTGGAATTGCGAATCAGATGATAGAGCGCGGTGAGCGTGTGCGTTTTGCCGCCGCCGAATTGCGTGACGAGCGTGAGAACAGGAGCCGCATTCGAGGTTTCACCGGAAAGGCGCCGCAGCACCATTCCCGCGTGTTCGTTCAAAGCGCGGGTGAAGCAGGTGCGCGCGAAAAACTTTGTGGGGATCTTGTAATCGTCGGGCGCATTGCCCGCTGCAACCTGCTCCAGCGCGATCGCGAACTCGTCGGGATTAAACGACCGTCCCTCTCTGACCTCAGCCCGCGGCTGAACTGATTTATACCAGGGTTCCATTGCTCAGCTCTGCGCCTCCGGAAGTTCCACTTTGTACACTCTCAGATGGTGACCTTTTGGCAATTCTCTCCTGAGCAGACCAGCGAAACGAATCGGTCCAGGCCAATTTCCCATATGGGTATGAAATGTCTTAGCCATTTTTGCGAGCGACTCCGCGACAATTTCCAGACGATCACCTTCCGCAAGATCGAAGAACTCAGATAGGGGCTTAGGCTGATTCCTGAAATAGTTGGCCATTGTCGAGTCAGTGACGTACACAAAGTACAGTTTACATTTGCCTGAGATTCCCGAAAGGCGAACCAGATCCTTGAAGATTTGTCCGGCTTTCATCGTCCTGGGTGCGGTGGCGCCGCTGGGAATATCGCGATGATACTTGAACTCGATTGCGGCCTCCGGCTGTCCGCTCTCGTCCAAAATGACCGTGTCGATCTCAGCCCCTTTTATCGCAGCGTGCGGGAATTCCAAGGCCATCTGATGCGGTGAAAACCCCGCACTCAAGAGTGCAGCGAAGAAGGTGTAGCGCACACCGTCCTCGGTGGTATGGACTTGAAGATTTAAGCGGTTGGCTAACAATTCCGCGAAGGTCGTTGCAGCCGTGGCGATTGCGGTCACTTGAAAAACATCTCTAAGTAACGTTTACCTAGCTCCGTTTCGGCCCATGCCTCAACCTCCTTGCGACCGATTACTTTCACATTCGGCGGCACGACTCCGCTGCACCCACCGTACGCAAAGTAATAGGCACGATCATGGGGGCCTAAACTCTGACAAGATTCAAGGAAGCCTTCAGCAATTGGTACTTGGTAGGGAGCTTTCTTACATTGCGCAAAGACGCGACCGCCACTGCTCAGACTTCGTCCGATGACATCATGATCCCGTAGAGTACGGCCAAGAAGGAGGCCGGTAGGAACGAATTTCTCTTCCAGAATGAGATAGCCCAAGCAAAATGACTCCCAACCCGTGTCGCCCAACAGTTCGAGCGCTTTGTCAAGTGGAAGGGAGCGAAGTCGTTTCATCACCTCTGACTCGTTCCGGCTGTTGGCTAAGAGCCGAACGAGTTCCCAGTAGCCCTTATACTCGTGAATGTTGCCGCGTCCGGCGCTTGGGATCAGTCGATACACATCTGGAAGATGTGCCAAGTTAAAACTCTTCTTGTCGGTAATTGTCCGAAATTTGAATACCTCGTCGGTGTTTAGTGAATGACTGGCGCTCGATTTCATGCCAGCCGACAGTCGCGCGAGATGAAGCTGATTGCCGAAGTAAAGAATCACCCAGTGTCCATTCGGTATGTTGCGAAACCGTCTGGCCGCACTTGCAAAGCTTTCGCTGATACCCCATCCGAGTGCTTTCTGCGCCGGTAGATCTGTCAAATAGCTGGGGACGTCGCCCGAGGCTTCCGCTTTGGCCAAATCGCTGGCAGTCCACGCGCCGTACCAAATACCGACCTCGTCGCGATTCCAAGCCTCCTCGCTGTGGTCGGTCATTTCCGGACCTTCCCGCATCCGGATACGCCAATACGTTTCGGTATTCGTCATTTTGCGCGATATCTCATCGTCACCGCGGCGCCGCTAAGAGCATAGCGTCGAGGAGGCGTTTTTCCTCGCTGTCTTTCGGATACAGAGCAGACAGGGCATTGGCGAGGCGCAGGAAATCGGGGCCTCGTTCGATTTCGGATTTCAGCATGGTGCGCAGCGCATTGGATTTGCCAGACTTCTGCAGCAGCATCGCGATATGAACGTGGTCCAGCGTCGTCGTTCCCTGCTTTGGGGCCGGAGCTTCATCGCGAGCCGCTCCGGCCTTACGAGTACTCGGTTTGGTCTTTGATGGACGATCCTCTGGCTCGGCCGCGAATGCAAACTCGTAGTTGATGTTCTTGCCCTTGGTCCGCTCGATTAAATCCGCCGCGCCGATCGCGCCATCCTCGCCGAGAAGCTGCTCTGCTCGGTCAGTGACCGGGAGCAATCGAACGATGCCCTTCTCGGTCGCGATGATCCGGTCCTCCCATCGGTCCAGATGAATTCCCAGCGGCTGGGCGAAGCGGCGCGCAACGTCATAGACCAGGGTGAGCCCCTTCTTTGATTTGCCAGCGCCGGCTTCTTCATCTTCGTGCCCACGCTCGCCTTCCTCATCGGACTCCGCGTCAGCGCCGTTAGTCGCGGTGCTCTGGATGGTCCATAGAAACAGCGCGGTGAGTCGGGCATCCTCTTCGAGTGCGCCGGCGGCGCCATTGCGGGCGCGGGCTTCGGCAGTGCCGAGGATTTGCTCAAGCGCAATGCGGCCAACCGTTTCCCATACGTAGGCGAGGAACCCGCGCTTGTATGGTTGCACGGCCTCCGGGTCTCCGCCGAGCGGAATTTCCCGACCCTCAGCATCCTCGACTTTGGAGTAGCGGCTGTAAAGTTCCATGGCCGGTCCGATGCACGCGAACACGAGGTCTGCACCTCGCACGCCCTCTGCCGAGAGCCGCTCGATCCAATTGCCTATTCGATTTGGAAGCTCTTTGAAGATCTCCCCCCAATCGCCGATCTCGGCATCCTCGGGACGCGGCCGGCAGACGAGATGAATGCTGGTAGCGAGAGAGGCGGTATCTCTAGCACGCACCCGTTCTGCCATTTCCGTGGCGATCGGCCATGAAGCGGTGATTGTCCATCCGGCTTTCACCAATCCGGCAAGCAACGCTTCCCATCCTTCTGTTGTTTGATGGGCGAAAACAACCGCGGCGAGACCGTCTTCGCGCAGTACGCGCCTGTACTCGCGAAAAGATTGCCCGATGCGCTGCTCAAAAAATCGGCCGTCCTTGGGTCGACCTTCCCATTCATAAGACTCGTTCCAAACGCACTCTCTGATTTTCGGAGTCAGGGGATTATCGCGATCGTAGGGATCTCGAAGTATCGGGTTGCCCGCGAGCGCGCGCTTGAGCCAGACGAAGAAGAAATCGGAAAGATCGGCATACGGGATAGCGTCGTAATAAGGAGGATCAGTGAAGAAGAGCGCAGCAGAACTGTCCGGAAGAGGCGAATTGCAAGCGTCACTAACTTGCACCTGTGCCGTTCCGGTAGTAGCGCTCGCCTCCACCACTCGAATCATATTTGTCAATGTCACTGAATAGTCGCCTGCTTGCTCCGCGAGAACGCTTGCCTCCGCAAAATCCCATATCATTGCTAAGGCTTGGCGGGTAAAAGCGTGAACAACCTGCGTACTCGTGTTCTTCCACTGGCACAGAGCGTTGCAAATATCGGCAAACCGACTCAGGGCGAGTCCCAACACGTCTTTGACCGACACCGAACTTATCTCTTGCCGCGCTAGGATCTGAAGTATTGAACTCAATGTAAGCTTCTGGCGTGCAGTAAACAGGTCCGCAAAAGTGTTCATGCCGTAGCGCGTTACGCCGGAAAGCCCGCGGGCATTCGGCGACGGTCGTGTAGCGTTGACGGGCTCGTTCGGTATTAGGCTGAGTCCGCTGGCTAGGTTCACGTGCACGAGTTGCTCGACAACCTTCTGAGCCTTGAAAACCGCTTGATAATCACGCTCGGCGGAAACACGGTATTCACGACCGCCGTGATCTATCCTGACTGTCGCCACCGACAGTAAACGTGCCCCGCCAATGCGATGCCCCGACTCGTCGAAAAGCACATCGGCGCCGCCGTGATTCACCCGAAGCTGGGCCTGGACCCTTTCGTTTGATAATGCCGTTTGGCAAGCGAGGCAGTTCGCTCTGCCGTTTTTAGCGGTTCCGATGGGCACGTCCTTTTCGCTCTTGGGTTCAAACACCTCGAATTCGATCAGTGGCGGCCCTTGGGTCCGGCGATGAACGTGATTCCGAAGGGCACGTGATCGGTTCGATCTCTTGGATAGCCAAAACGAGCGAACTAACGGGATTTCCGCACCGCAGTTTGGCGACTCGCAAGTCACAGTCCGGGCCCAGAGATATGCGATCGGTGTCGCGCCATCGGGATCGGGCGGATAATACTGGCCGAGTTCCTTCTCCGCCTGCTTCTTGATCTCCGCGCCGACCCTCCGAAGCTCTTCCGCAAGCTTCGGTCCCTGCCGAGGAATGTCTTCGAGCATGACCTTGAGAATCAGACAGGCGACCGGATTGAGATCGCTGGCGAATGCGTCGCATCCAAGCCTGAGTGCCTCCAGCGGAATGGATCCGCCACCGGCGAAAGGATCGACCACGAGCGGCGCTTCCTCACCATGCGCGGCCTTGACCAGTCCCCGCCCGACTTCGAGGTAGCGCGGATTTGCAGCGAGGTCCCAATTCGAGAAATCGCCGATGAACTTGAGAAGCGCCTTGCGCAGATCGATGTCTTTCGCTCCGGGTTCGCCCTGAACGCTCTTTAACAGCGATCGCGCTTTTTCCTTAAAATCGGCCGGGCAGTTTTCATCGCATGGGTCTGGAAGCAGCAGCGCGAGGAGCATCGCACGGCATGCGGCGAGGGGCCGCCGCGCCCACCACAGATGGAGCGTGCTCGGATGCCCGTGTCGAATCGATTTCTCGATTGCCGAATACTTACTCACCACGGCGATCGGAAAATCCACCTCCGCCAGCCGCTTACATTCTTTGGGGATCATCTACCCTAGCCATTCAGGTGTTTCGCAGATCGCGTAGGGCCGAATGTAGTTCCGCTTTATCTGCTTGCGGGGGCTTCTCCGAGTCAAATCCGATCGCCGACGCTTTCCAAGAACTCTACTGAACTTGTCGAAACTGACCACCGTCTGTTGACCAGCGATGTCGATTCGGCGCAAAACTGCCCAATATAAAAGCGTTTCTGTGTCGTGTGCCGCATCTGAGAAAATCACCGGCATTTCGGCTCCAATTTTTACGGCATCTTGAAGAAGCGCCGCGCCCGTTATCCAGGGGCTGTTCTCGGTGATCTGACCTGAGCCCTTGGCCTCAAATTGCTTCAGTGTTTTCTTCTCAACGATAGTCGATACGCAAAACGCATACAGTCCAGGTCTCATCGAGCAACCTCCGCCGATCGGACGCTCACCACTGAAATCGGAAAATCCAACTCCGCCAACCGCTTACACTCTTTTGGGATCTTGACTTGAAAAAACATCTACTTCGAAAGTGCTGGAAATATGTTCTGTGATGTCTCGGAAATCCATCGCAGAGTGTCCTCATAACCCCACGTCATGAGGCGTCGAGCTTTGTCGGGTCTGAAGTTTAATGTTCCGCGGAAGAAGCCGCCCAAGTCACGACTAGGCGCGATAGCAAGGAATTCGGACGGCCACCAAGGATTGACGGATTCTTCCAACCCATCTGCGAACTGCGCGGCAATCTCTCCAGCCTTCTCCGGCTCCCGCCAATCTATTTTCTCCGGATTCCAGTATCGTACCGCTTGATTAAGCTTTACTCGCCATTCCCTCCACAAATCGAAACAAATGCGGTCCGAGATCGGGAGTCGAGGCTGCGTTTCACGCAGCCTCTTGACGATCCATACCCGCAGCATCTCGGACAGCTTCAGAGGGGTGCGCTCATCAGCTCGGTCCAAGTAGATAGCCACGATCGTGTCGGGATTCTCGTCGCACACAGGAAGGATCGGAGTATTGTCCGCCACACCCCCATCGACGAAATACTGCCCGCGTATTCGTTTGGCGCGAAACACTTCGGGAAGTGCCGCGCTTTGTAGGAGCAAATCGATTGCCTCACCACTGTCTGTCGCCTCAGAAAGTTTCCAGTAAATTGGCCAATTGATGGCACTCCACAGACTTGGGAGCGTTAGTGGCCATAGTCGGTAAGTCGTCGGCGCAAGGCGATTTAACGTCGAGGACACTGTGATGTAGAGAGGAATCTCGCTCTTGCGAATAGACTCGATGTCGAACCGCCGAATCATTTGCTCCAGGGGTAGATTGCTCGCCAGAAATAATGCCGGCCCTATCCTGGTCAAGGCGAGGACACCGAGCATGCCCATCGCAAACGCAAGAACCGCGATCGCGTCCTGGAATCTATGGATAGACTGGTGCGCAAACACCCACATCGTGACAGGCACGGGCAAATAAGCGGCACTCGAAAAGAGTACGAATCTGAAGAATCTGTACCTAGGAAAATCGAGCGACCGGGACGGTATATGCCAATTGCCCCAATTGGATGATCCGGGCGAACCCAACAGCCTCGCCACCAGAGCAACAGGCAGTAGAAAGAGTGCCAAGAAGAACTTGCCGACGATCACAGCGCAGATTCGGAGTATGCTGGTATGGAGTACCTTATCGCGAGACATACCAGACCACGTCTCCAGCACCAGTCTGCGATCTTCAGTCCGAAGTAATTCATGGCAGAGAACCGCGTTTAGCGCCCCCACCGACGTTCCAGCAATCGAGCACAGTCTCCTTACGCCAGAGTCGAATAGGGCCAGAATGCATCCGGCTTCGTAGGCCCCCTTGCCGCCACCCCCCGAGAGCACTAGGGCCGTTCGTTTCAGACGTAAGCATTCTAAGAATCTCGCGACCGCAGGTTCAGCCAGGGTCTCGAACCTCAGCCGTGCGAGGGACGGTTCGTCAGCGGGATCGAATCTTGTTGCGTGACGCGGAAGCTCGGGACCACTGCTTGGAGGAGAGTCCATTTGGTCCCTGCTAGTCAGCTGAGTTGGCTGTCAGGTCCTTCATAGACAGCGCGTAGTGATCGATTTTTCTAATCTCGTCCCATTCCAACTGCGCCGGGTCCTTGATCGCCATCAGCCGCGGGCCTTCCGGGAGCTTGCAGCAGCTCACTGCGTAGAGCCAGTAACAATCGCGCCGATCTTCGGCGGTGCGTTTTTCGTTCGGCGTCAATCCGATGATTCCCTCGGTGCCTCCTATTCCTTTCACTTCGATCAGCCGAAGCTCGCCCGAGTTCGTATCCAGGCTGGTGATGTCATAGCCGAGGTTTTTTTCGTGGACATCGGTGACATCGCGACCCTGCGCGGCCTCATATTCGATCGCGACCCGCATCGCGATCGCCTCGGTCTCGGGATCCGACCGCAAGTTTCGTACTTCCGGTTTGTCTCGCTCCGGATGCGGCAACACGAGAACGCTGGCGAGGCGCTCAACACCTTGAAGGCTGAGCGAGCGTTGGCGCTCCAGTTCCTGACGCCGCCGCTCGCGACGGGCCATCAGCGCCGCATGGCGATCCTCGGCCTGTTTCAAATTTCCGGCCGCACCTTCGACGCCGCGCTGTGCATCTTCGGCCAGACGGCCGATCAGTTGGTCCTCGCGATTGAGAAGCTCAGTCAGTGACAACTCGACGTGCTGCGAAACACGTTCGACTTCTGCGGCGCGCTCTTGTCGGACTTCGTCCAAAAAAGCGGTGAGCGCGTGGTCGTTCAGCCATGCGCGAGGCTCCGGCTCATGCGCGACGGCAGGCAAGCTCGCGGGGGCAGGAGCGGGACTCATGTTGCCCAGGATGCTCTGATCGCGAAGCTCAATAGCGCCGCCGGCGCGAATCTCAGCCGCGAACATACGTTCGTGAATTACGTCGCCCAATCCATCGACGACGCGCGCCCGGAAGAAATCGATCCTCACTGGCGCATCTACGTCGAGCGAGTACAGGCACGCCCCATCGGCGAAGGATTGGCGCGCGCTGTCGAGGACATGACGCCGAAGCGCCTCGAACATCGAGTGTCCCGGCGTGACCCATTCAAGGTTGTTTTTTTCGGCCGTCTCCCTATCGGTCGAGAATCGCGGATACCGAGCGGCCAGCGAAGGCAGCTTCCAATCCGGCTGGCTTTCGTACCGACGCAGCGCCTGCGGGGTCGCGGCCGGATCGAACGTATGCGGCAGCAAGGGCACGGGTTTGAGAGTGAACGGCACGTAGGGAGCGCCCTGACTCACGAAGCGAGCGATAGTCTCAGGAACGAGCCGATGCTCCTGCGCACGGGCGCGGCGCTCGACGAGCATTTGCAGATTCAGTTTCTTCGACGCGAGTCCTTCAAGCGCGTTCTGGCAAATCGCACGGAACCGATCTTCGCTAACGTCGCGAAGCAAACGATCTTCGAGATCCGCCTCGCCCAGTGCGCCGGCATAGTAGTCGCGAAGGATCCGTTCGATCTGCGCCGATGGAAGAATTTCGCCGACCACATTGAAAACCGTGTCGTCCTCCAAAGCGTTGCGAATCTCGTTGAGCTTTTCGAGAAGGCGGTCGAGGATATGGCCCTCGACCGTGTTGGTCGCAACGAAATTGAAGATCAGACAGTCGCGGGTCTGGCCATAGCGATGGATGCGGCCCATCCGCTGTTCGAGCCGGTTGGGGTTCCACGGAATGTCGTAATTGAACATGATGTGGCAGCACTGAAGATTGATGCCTTCGCCAGCCGCTTCGGTCGCCACCAGCACCTGGATCGCGCCTTCGCGAAACTGCTGCTCGGCATAGAGCCTGCTGCCCTTCACATCACGCGACCCGATTTGCATCCCGCCGTGGATGAAGCCGACCTTGAAACCCCAGTTGGTGAGCTTGCGAACGAGGTAATCGAGCGTGTCCTTGAACTCGGTGAAGATCAGGAGCCGCTCCCCCGCGTCTTCGAAGAATCCTTGCTCCTTCAGAACCTGCTTGAGCTTCGCGAGCTTGGCCTCGGCTTCGGCTTCTTCCAAGGCGCCGGCGCGCTTGGCGAGTTCCTCGAGCTCGGCGATCTCCTCCCGAACCAGTGTTGGATTCTGGGCAAGCGTGACCGCTTCGAGAACGCGCTCGATGCGATCGCGCTCGGCTTCCTCCATTTCCTCCATATCTTCGGCGTCCGGGAGATCGGAAGCGGTGAGCGCAATGTCTTGCGCGCGCTTCAACGCTTCCGCGAGACGTCGAGCGCGATTTTCCAGTGAGTGCCGCAGAGCGTCTGCGCTCGACGCGAGTCGGCGCTGATAAAGAGCCATCAGGAAGCCGACGGCGCGTGCGCGGGGATCGTCGCCCTTGGCGGCGGCGCGAGAAGACTGCGACTTCACGAAAGGAGTGACGTCGCGATAGAGATCGAACTCGTCGCCATCGATAGTGAAATCGGCGGTGCGAGGATCGCGCTTTGTGAAAATCTTTCGAGCAACCCAACTGCCGTCAGGCTGACGCTCGGGAAAATAGACCATCGCCTCTTTGGTGCGACGAAGATAGAAGGGCGCGACGCGGCGAGTCGATCGCCTCGCGAATCGACTTCACGTCGGCGTAGGCATCCTGATCGAGGAGCTGAAGGAAGAGACTGAAGTTCTCGGGATCGCCTTTGTGCGGCGTGGCGGTCAGCATCAGGAAGTGATCGGAATGATCGCGCAGCAGCTCGCCGAGCGAGTAGCGAGCGGTTTTTCTCGCGGGTGGCGACCACGACATACGGTGAGCCTCATCGATGATCACGAGGTCCCAATGGACCTGGCGCAGACCGGGCAAGATTGTTTCGCGCTTAGCGAGGTCGAGGGACGTGATGATCTGGCGATTTTCGAGCCACTGATTGATGCCGAATTGCTCTCGGATGTCCCCACCCTTTAGGACAATGAACTTCTCGTCGAATTTTTCCTTGAGCTCACGCTGCCATTGAAAAGTTAGATTGGCCGGGCATACGACGAGAACCCGATCGACCAAGCCGCGAAGTTTCAGTTCCCTGACGAGCAGACCCGCCATGATCGTTTTGCCGGCGCCCGCATCGTCGGCCAGAAGGAAGCGGACCCGCGCGAGCTTGAGCAGATAGTCGTAAACGGCCTCGAGTTGATGCGGAAGCGGATCGACGCGAGAAATCGAAAGGCCGAAATAGGGGTCGAACTCGTAAGCGATGCCGAGCATGTACGCCTGAAGTCCGAGACGCAGCAGATCGCAGTCGCCCTGGTACGAGCAGGTCGTCTCCTGAATCGTCAGCTTTTGGAGGTCAGCCGCTGTCAGCGTTACGTTGCGAAAACGTTCGGACCGAACGCCGACAAGCCCGACGCTCCATGTGTAACCGTTTACGGGCCTGACGGTTTCAACCCGCATCGGTTCGCTGAAGAGCGAACCGGCCAGCACCTGACCTTGATGGAGTTGACCCTCGCCTGACATGGAACCTGAATCCCCCTGATTCCTCGTGAAACTACGATGTTCGGCGGGACGCGGCAAGGCGCGCGCAAAGCCACGCCGATCCAAAATCGGGATTCAGCCTTCCGTCGCCATGCGTCGGAATTTGAGAGCTGAAGCTTGCGGCTCGGCCCGAGTGCGGCTGGTTTTCCGAGCTCGCGAGTTTCAACTGGCCGTGATGGCAAGTTTTGTAAAAGGCTCGCCCCGGGTGGTTTTGCGTGCTGGCAAGGCCACTTGGCACGGTGATCCTGACAGCCAAGCTGACAGTCAACGGCAGGGACATTGACGGAAATTGGGAGAATCTGGGGAGTCCGGTTTGGCCCGCCCCCCAATTTCCAGCCAATCATAAGTAGAATCCGCCGGTTGTTGATCCGCCCTCTTCGGGCGGTTGCGTTTCCTGTCTTTTTAGCGTCGCGAACTCGGTCGGCGTCAAGGCGCCCAGACTGCCGTGCGGTCGCATGTGATTGTAGTCGTGACGCCATGCTTCGATCGTCTCGCGCACCAGCATCCAGCCCAAGCGCCGATAGCCGAAGCGCCTTCGCCCCGCGGCCAACTCGCGCAGTCGTTGTCGGACCGTCGCATCATCCCGCCGTTTGCGCTGATAGCGCAGCATCGAGCGACCCAAACCCACCAGCCTGCACGCGTGCCGTTGACTCAGCCCGTGGCGCTCAATCACCCTGCCCACCGCCGCTCTGCGCGCCGCAGGCCTCAGGCGTTTTCTCCGAGCAGGTCCTTGAGCGCCGCGTTATCCCGCATCGCTTCAGCCAGCAGCTTCTTCAGCCGTCGGTTCTCATCCTCCAGCGATTTCAGCCGGCGCCCTCCAATACTTCGAGCCCGCAGTACCTCATTTCGGCTGAGGGTTCGGGGAAGCACGCGAATTCCAACTGAGGTAGGATAGCCAATAGCTGGACGAGTGTACGACTGAGGAGTCTGGGACGACTGGCGAATATTGAGGGGAATTTCGTGAACCTAGATGACGGGCTTCGCGATCTCAACGCAGCCACCTTTGACAATCTGAAGAAGCGCAAGCTCCTTCCCTCGCAAAATCTGACGGGACTTCGACTGTTGCAGGCGAAGGCCGTTAGAGAGCGCGACTTGCGCGAGTTACATCGAACAGAGAGTCGATGGGGGCGCGCGCCCTATGAGCTATTGCAGAACGCGGACGACGCGGGTGCAACTCACGCAGTGTTCATCCTGGCGCCTGACGGACTGGCGTTCGCGCATGATGGGCGATGGTTTACTGTCGATAATTTCTATGGACTCGCCGAGGGTTGGAGTGACAAGAAGCCCGGGGAGTGCATCGGCCACAAGGGACTTGGATTCAGATCGGTACTCGATATTACTCCCGCGCCATACATCTTCCGAGTACATGCTACTGATTTCTTCGGCGTGAAGTTCACGTGGGCCGTAAACAACGGCCACATCGACCAGACCGTTAAACAGGATGCAGACGCGCGGGAATTCCGAGACAGGATGGTGAAACAGCGCCAACCATATTGTCCGGTCATGGCCATTCCGGCAGTTGCAAAAAAAGCCTCCGCAGGGACCGCGAACATTATTCTAAGTGCGTGCGCACGCAGACAATATAAGTCGAATCTTACCACGCTGTTCTGGTTTCCGGCGGAAGATTCTGAGCTACCCGCATCAATCTCTGCCACATTAGGTACGCGCCCAATCACTTTAAATGACGAAGGGCGCCGCATGATAAGGGAATTTGTCACGAGAGATTTGACAACCATCCTTCCATTTGTGACGCGGCTCCAAACAGTGTCCGTCTTCGAGGTCGAGCGTTCGCTTTGCAGCGCAACGCGATTCCCGACTATGCCAACAGCGGGAAGTGCGGAAGTCACGGTGACCACAGAAGAAAATGGCATCGAGATCTCAAGCCGGCGCCTCTTTGTTTTGCGCGAGCCATATCCAATTCCTCGTTCTATCAAGGACCAGCGAGATAGCCCGCTAGCCGTGAAAAGCATGGAGCGCGCAAATGTCGCCCTGGCGGTGGATTTGGAAGATCAGCCCGTTCCAGACACTTCGGCCGCCTTCCACGTTTATTTTCCGACGGAGGAATCGACTGGTACAGGCTTCACGATACATGGCGACTTTTACGTTAAACCCGACCGAACGCGCCTAATGCCAGGAGAATACAATGCTTGGTTGCTCGAGCGTGCAGCAAAGCTGGCCGCGGGCACCTTCCTCGACCATCTTTTGGAAAAATATCGTCCGGCTCGGATATATGAGGCACTAGCACCGACCCGCAACAGCAGCAGCGAGGCTGGCGCCGCTTTTCTTAAGGTTTTCCGTCAGTCGCTAAGCCAACGGACCAAACCGTTTGTCTCTACAGGGTCGGGGATGGCTAGCAGCAACGAGGTTGCCTTGCCACCCTTAGTGGACCCCGATGGTTTCTGGGATACTCACTTCTCCAAGGCACTTCCGCGTCTGGAAGATGGGAAAAGAGCGTTCCTGAGTCCGAAAGAAGACACACGAAACGCCCGCTTATTTCTTCAACTTGCGGGCATCGAACCGCTTCCTCAGACAGCATTGTTGGACATGCTGGAGGCCGCAGGGCAAGAAAACGAGCAGAACGCGAAGTGGTGGTTCGATTCGTACAGCTACCTTGCTAACGATTCGTTTTACTCGCGGCAGGGCCATGACATATTCGCGGGTCGCCGAATACTATTAACGGGGCAAGGAGTAATTGCAGTACCGAAATCGTCTGAGCTGATCGTGAGTCTGCCACCGTCCGGAGCAGCAGAAGAACTCGCGCTCCCTTCTCTTTTTCGCGAAGCCTTCGTTTTGATTAACACTAAGCTGGCAGCACTACTCGATTCCGGACCGGATACTGTCGAGGGCTGGGTGCGAACACGATTTCAAGTCTCGCGCTTTGAAGCCACGGAGCTGATTCCGCGGACGGTTATACGCGCCGCGCAGGACATTTTTCGTGGTAAAGTACGACCGACACCCGACGAATTGGCAGATGCCTGGACCTTCATCCTGAAAACGGTGAATCTCTCTCCTCGCCGCATCGAGTCTTCGGGATTTTGGCAGGACGTAGGCAGATTTCCAGTTATCGTAGAGAGTCGTGATGATCAATCACAGGGGTTCGTTCCAGCGTTTTTAACGTATTGGCCAGATAGTTTGCTGGATTCAAGTAGCCCGTTGAGCGGTGTTGGAGGCCTGAGGAGATTAGCGCCGACGTTCTTAGGAAAGCTCGAATCGCGCGGCGGAGCAGCCGCGGCCCAGTGGCATTATTTACTCGACCGTGCGGGAATTTCCCGGACGCCGAAGCTTCTTCAATTTTCAAGGGTACTGATGGATGAACCGACCATTGTTGATCGGAACGGTAATTTAGTTCCCCAGACACTCTCCTTCCGCGGCGATCGCCAGGCTGATGAAAACTCCGCCGTGATCAGCTCACTAATGACACGGCGCTTGTGGGAGGAGAATATCACTCCGGCAGGCTTTTGCACGCATGGAGGACAATTCTTACTCCAATCGTTCACCTGGATTGACAGTCTTACCGAATGCGTAACCAAAGCTTTAGATGAGTTCCGCGACAACGACTCTCACTGGAAGGAGCGACTTTGGAACTTAATCCGCTCCGTACCTTTCTCCGACGCAAGTCTCGTTCCTGAAGCCTCCATCTTTTGCCGCGGGGGAAGCACGCAAGGTCATTCCATATCTATCGGTAACCCTGTCGTCAGGCAGCTCAGGACTTTGTCGTGGTTACCGTCGAGCCTCGGGCCAGTCCCTTCTGGCCTTGCGTTCTGTCGTCTGACGACCCGCCACCTTATTGAGGTTGGAAGAGGAGAGGAACTCGGCGATTCGCTGCTCCCCTACGTTGTAGCCGCAGATGCAAATGACCTTGACCTTCTTAGGCGACTGGGCGTGGACGTGCTTGACGACGCTCCATCTGCGTCGCCCCAAGTACTCGCGCGAGCATTACGTTTGTTGGGAGACACTCTCTCTGCCGAACCGATGCGGGAGCAAGTCCTCGGACAGCCTGGGCGTTGGCGGCTGGTGCGCGGCGCTATTCAGGAGATGTATAGAGCTCTCAACCAAGCGGCAACGATTCCGGCGTTGACGGCTACAAAACTCGCGATCCGAACGCGCAACGGCAGAGACTTTTCGAGCGGTCCATTCTACTTTGCCGATCCCGGCTCGCCGGTACACCGCGGGTTCATCGACCGCATCGCCCTGATAGACGTCGACCGCCCTTTTCGGAGGTTGTTTGATGAAGTGGGAGTCACGCACCTACTTATCGGGCAGACGGTCGAAGAGACACTCCTCGACGCAGACAAAGCGGTAAAGATGGTGAATCTTGAGTCCGAGATCAGAGAGATCCTTAGTCCGTATCTCTTGGCTCTAATCCTAGTTCGCGGAGATCGCGAGCACGCAGGACTGGTCGCACGCCGCTTGAGGGAGCGATTCGAGGTTTTCAGCATGCGCGCCCTTCGAGTCTCACTTGCGCTTAAATCTGACGAGACACTCCGAGTTGAAGCAGAGTTTCCTTGTGCTTACCTCCGCAAGTTTCTCGTTCCAGGCCGCGGAGCCGTTGAAGAAGCTCACTACAGCCTTTACATGGTGGCGGCGCAAAATGCCGATGCTCAAGCCGTAGACGGCGACGCGTTAGGCGAGGTTCTAGGGAGAATCTTCTTAGACGGAACCTCGGACGAGCTGATGGGTCATTTCGCGCGGATTGTCATGCGCTATCAGCACGATGGGGGAAATCACGCATCGATCGAAACATTTCTTCTCGAGCATCTAGGAATATCGAAGGAAGCACAAGAGGAAGCACGGATGATGCTGTGTGGCGACATGGCAGGGGTTCCGAGGGAATCTCCGCCACCGGCCATCGTCGTTGCCGCCAGGAGTTTTCCCGATAGCCAAAATGACGCAGACCTTGCACCTGTGGTTGCCAAGCATTTGGAGCAATTTCAGACGCAAGCACAGTCCTTCGTGCAGAGCCTGGCGGCCAAGCAAACGACTGACGCGACAAGACGGACCTCTCCTACTCCTGTTGGTACTTCGAGCGCGACGCCTGTTTCTTCGCACATCACGCCAGAACAACAACTGCGCGGCCGGCGAGGCGAGGAAGAGATTCTGCGAAGACTGGGTCTGCCTGGCGGTTGGGAAGGGTTCAGCCTAGTCGCCGATCACCGCGATCCTCCGAGAGGTTACGACTTCTTAGCCTCTCTCAGTGGTGGTGAGGTAAAGCTCGAGGTCAAGACGTTTATGACGAATGGTCAGGTCGTTGTCACAGAAGGAGAGCTTCGTGAAGCAGCCGCATCTCGGCGAGACTATTATCTCGTAGGCGTCGTCAACAGCGGAGGCCCACCTAATCGCTGGCAGACCGTGATCGTGCGTGATCCTCTCGAGATACTTCTCACAAGAGGACAATTCAGCTCAAAGCTCGAACTTCGAGTAAGCGGTGATGCCATCATTGACCTTGATGCTCGTCATCGGAACTGATCCATCGACCGGTTCCGCCGAAGTTGGCCAAACAACCGGCGGACTCTACTGATGCTTGGCTGGAAATTGGGGAGCACGCCAGTGACGCGATCCTCTTCGTACACGGTGACCCTTGCGGTATACTCTCAAATTCATTCATGCCCGCTTTTGAGAACAAAACCCCGGAAACGATAGTTCCCGCAGATGTGGACGCGCTTATCGGGCGCACCGAAAACCAGCGGCTCGAATTTAAGGAAACCATCGACAACGTAACATCCTACGAACTTGCGAAAGATCTCGGGTCATTTGCCAATGCCGACGGAGGTTACATCGTCGTCGGCGCCCAGCAGGATAAGATAACCGAGACCTGCACCGGACTTCGGAGCGTTCAGAATGTCCCTGGCACCATGAAAAAGATCAGGGACGTGGCTTCGACGAATCTTGAGAAGCCGCTATCGCTTGTCCCGTTTGTCCTCAGGGCCGCGACCGGCGAATCGGTGATAGTCGTTTACATACCGCCTTCGGCCGAGCTAATAGCGGTAACTACCAATAGGAAAGGCGAATATTGGATCCGTCGCGGCACCGACAAGCGAGAGATGACCGATGCTGAAATAAAGGCAGCGATCGCCGCAGGCCAGGCAGCCATAGATACCGCTCTTCGCGTCGACCGCCAGAAAGCCGCTGACCCAACTCGATTACACGAAATCAGCGAGCGGCGAATTTTGTGGGAGGTTCTGGACGCGCAGTTTCTGGAGACGATCGGCCGATCGCGCTATATGCGTTTGACTTTGACCCCGCACGCTTTGCGTCCGGATGCCGTCAACACATCCGACTCCAATTTGCGAATGGAACTCTCTTACCCAACACGGGGACAGCGGGATAACGGCTGGAATATTCGAACCGGCTCCTGGGGTGCACACATCACCTCCGATCCAGTTGGGGTACACTCGGAACCCCTTGAAAAGAACGGTTTGAAACTCCCATTTATCTCCCTCTCTCGATCTGGCCATCTCGAGTATTGGGTTGCGGTTGAAAGGTACAATTTCCAGCCCGGCGCTGGCAGGCAACCCTTTTCGGCGGACCCGTCACCGTTCGAGTTTTGGCCAACACCAGTGTGCGAATATCCAGTCAGTTTTCTGCGCTACGCCAAGCAGCTTTACGGTAAACTCGGCATCTCTTGCGATCTCACATTGCGCATGGAGTACCGCAACATAAAAGGTTGCGTTCTTCCGCCATACATTCCAGGTAATTCAGTCAGTTTCGAGAGCCCGCGTGCGTATCCATATTCGGATTTTCAACCTCGCGAGGTCGTTCTTTCTGGAAATTGGGATCCTGACGCTTCAGCCCTCCAAATCGTTACGAAATTCTACCAAGCATTTGGGTTTGATCGCTCTCACATCCCGTTCTTCACGAACGGCAAGTTCGACCCACCAAGACTTTACTAACGGCTCCTTTCTCCTCGCTTGTCCGCGCTCCCACGTGTATTGGTCGAGCGGAAGTTTCAGCAAGGCTGCCGATTGTAAATCGGGCTTAGCGACTAGGCGAAAGTCTCAACGGGTTCCGATTCGGTCAATGTAACTTCGCTCGACTGGGTAATCCCACAGACCCGTTCGGAACATCTTCGCAAGTTCAGGTCCCCGTTCAGTAAGTAGCTTCTTAAATTCCTCTACGCTTGAAATACTGAGAGCCTTCATCACCCTCTCGGCGAACCGTATGCGCTCAGAATTTTGAATAAACCGCGGCGTGTTCCCGAGGTAAAGACAGCTCCACGCACGCCAGTAGTGTTTGTCGAAACCCGTATCATCTTTTAGCGTTCGGCCTAGTAGGAACAGGAAGTAGTCAGCATCCACCAAATCCTGCATAGGTAGTACGGTAGCGAGACCACCGCCCTGTCTGTGCCGCTCGTTCAACAAGTCAGCGTGGACCGAGATCCGCCCTCTCTTTTGGCTCTCAATCAACAGTAGTTCCAGATGCTGCGATGCATACTCCCAATCAACACTTCCAGAACCACGATTCGGAACACGCATCGAGATTGATTCGTCGATCACCCTCGCAAGTGTCTCCCATTGCTGCTCTCGCATGAGAAACGCGATGAACGTAACAAACATTTCATGTCCGACGAATTTAAAGAAGTCATGGTCAGCTCGGTTATATGCCCCAGTATAACCGTCCGGCAGGTTGTATCGCTCAAAGAGGTTCCCAAACCAGTGGTATATCTCAATTGCTGAATCTCCGTCATTCATCGCTGCTGTAGCTTCGGCGATTTTGGAAAACTCTCCAACCGCCTCTTGCGTCTTGCCGATAGCATCTATCAGCTCTTCCGCAGTTCCACCGTCCCGAGGCTTCTTCGGTTCGAGCTTATCAATGTCGGTCAATAGTTTAGCCAGGTTACGTCGCAAAGTAACTTTCCTATTAGCTGCCACATTTTCTATTGCATCGACTGCCGGTATTGGAGGGGTCTCTACCACCTTATCCGACAAACCTCCGAGAGCAGCGCGCAACACTGCCTCAATCAGCCCTTCGAGTCGCTTCCTCTCCGGAGCGCGGGAGGCTGCCTCTTCCCGCATTTCATATAGAAGTACGCGGCGAGTCCGCAAATCGAACGGCAGCTCCTCGAGCGCGCCAAATGCTCTATTAAAGACTAGGATGACCCGTTCAGGGCCAAGCGCCTTAAGCGCATAGCCGAGTTCGATCAGAACATTTGGGTTCGGCGCAGGACGCATCGTTTCAGCGCGTGTGACTATAGAAACGTCTGCGACAAAGATGTCAGCGCTTGCGATCTTTGTGAAAATCGTCGAAGCGATATCTGGGGAACCAGGCACGTTCTGTGTGTCGCGATCGACAACCGGCTCGATCGCGACTGTATTGTCAGCGGCTATAGTCGTCGCCGCCTGTTCCAAGGCGGACTGAATGAATCCCCGATTGACTGAATTCGGCAAGTCGGACTGCCATGAATAAAAAACTATACGACGCATAATAACATGGTGCGCCCTCGCGCGCTCCTCTTCAAGATATTTCCCTTATGCACTCATATTCGTGGCAGAAATCGGCGCAAGCGAGATTGTGGGTATTCGTGGGCACTCCCTGGCACGCTATCGTTGTCCCTTCAATTGCTTCGCTCTATTTTGAATCGAGCAGCCGACAACGTACACCAAACAATTCCTGGACGTTCCCATTCGCACGAATCTGACTTGAGTTCGCGCTGTTGCAATCTTCACACGCGAAAACATTCGAGATTTCGATCTTCCAGAACAAAGGCCACGGAATGAAGTGACCTACGTTAGGCGGCACGATGATCAATCTCTCGCACCGTTTACTGCTCTCCGCAATGTGGTGGATGTTCTCATCGTCAAATCCCAGAGAATTCGACGACATCGGCAGCCAGATAATCTGTAAACAACAAGGTACTCTCCACTTGACAGACACTCGCCAAAATGCAAATAAAACGTCGCGTTGTTAATAACCAGGGAGGCAACAATGACACGCTTTCGCGGCGCTACCACTCTCGTTTTCGTATCCGTGCTAACCACTTGTCTGACTGGATGTTTTCTCGTCCCTGAGTATGCCATCGATACTAAGGAACCCACCCTTCCTGCTGGCCAGACTCAGTACGCGATGGATGACGCCAACAAATATGCAGACTCCGCACGGTCGGAAATCAACAGCCTGGGCGGGCAAGTAGGACTCCTCAGAGCCACCGCAGATTTAGCAATCTATGGTGGGGGTGTAGCGACGGTGGCGACCGCCGCATACAAAGCCTCACGGGACGTGATCTTAGGTTTTAGCCTAGGGACAGCAAGCGTGGTGGGACTTCAATACGTGTCAGGAGTGGAAGCCGCGTATGGTCTTTTGGACGATGCACGTCTGGCCGTTGATTGTGCTCAGCGGACCGCCAGAGCGATGGATCAAGAGATTCCTGCAAAGGCTAGCACATCGCTCCGAGATGCTGCGGGAAACGTCGATGGTGGTGTTTCTGCGCTGCAAAACTTCTCAAATACAATCCGCGCGAACGCAAGCCGCGTTACAGTGCGCGACGTAATCCTCCGAACGTACGCGCGGCATCTATGGTTGCCACGATCGGAATGAAAGCAGCTCAAGGAATTGCTGACGACGCGGTAAACTCACAGGTGCGAGCGGTCAACAGTGTTGCATCGGCTGTTGATGCAGCAAAGCAGAGTGCCCCTGACTTTCTCATCGACACTATCCAAGAGTTGATGGGCATCTTGATAAAAGATTTGCACAAGTCTCAACCAAACGGCCAAGATATTCTCAGCCAAGCGAAACAGGACGCCCAAAACGCTGTCAAGAACGTGCAGAACACAGCCCAGGGAGCAAAACAAACAACGAATGCCAATCAGAGCAATGTACAATCAGCGGCTACCGTTGCTTCCAACTCTAACCCTGATCCAACCGCGCAACAAAATATCCAGACCTCAGCAGCGTCAACTAATGCTCAACTCAACAAACAAAGTGGCTCGCTTGACCTGTTATCAGACTTATTGGCAGACAAGGCTAATTGCCAGAAGATAAGTGGCTCCAGTAGTGGCTCGTCTTCACAATGACCAGGCAGAAATGTCACAGGCGAAAGTCCAATCATTGGATCGGAGAGAGGCTTGCATTAACCGACTAGCGATTTGCCTTGGGCTAGTTGAGAGGACGAATGCGATATGAGAACCGCGATAAGAGGGATTTTCGGAGCGATCCTCTGTATCTCGTTTGGTGTAAAATTCGCCAATTCCCAGATGCTTGGATTTTCTGCCAATAAAATAATTGAAGACAAGCAGCAACTCCAGCTATCCATTCAGAATCCAGGGGCTCTTTCTCTATCCGAAATACAAAAGAGGCAAGTACCCCAGATCCAAGCATTTGACTCATGGTTGAGCCTTTCGAGTGCGGTCGGGGTAAATCAGTTTGCGCACCTGAGAATTGTGGGAGGCGACGAATTCACTGGGATTCCAGCCATTGGCGCAATTCTTCGTAACTCCCGAATGCACTGTACCGGCTCTGTTGTGGCTCCTCAGACAGTTCTAACAGCCGCGCATTGCATTCAGGGTTATGATGTGAGCAGCTTGACATTTGTAACCGGCCCGGAGGCCTTGGCCCCTCAAAACCGCTACGACGTGACTGCGACGAAGCCTAATGAGAACTATGTAATGCACGCCGACGGTTCTACGGAGAACGATATCGGACTGTTATACTTAGCGAAGCCATTCTCAGGTAGCTTGGCGCCAATTCCCACAACTGACATTGGCGGCAGCCTTGGAAACGCTACGTTGGCCTTCATCGGCTACGGCTATACAGCGGGCGGAAACATGGGCATACTCGGGCAAAAGAGGCGGGTTGATATGAGTGTCGCTCGAGTAAATCCAACCACTTTCTATTATAATGTGCCCGGGAAGAACACGTGTAACGGCGACTCGGGAGGGCCAGCCTTAAAGTTCGACACGACTAGTTATACGTTGGTAGGAGTAACATCGTATGGTGACAGCTTCTGTCAAGTAGATGGTTTTGACACGAGAGTGAACGCATATCGAGACTGGATACGAGCTGGTCTAAGATAGGTCAACCCTCGCCCAGAAAGTGACTCCTTACCTCCACCCTAGTCGCCACTCAGACTGCTACTCGTTATCGAACTCCACAATGTACTTTGTCGGAGTCTGTTGGAAGCCGTCCCCCGACTTCGGCGCGTCCAATCCATACAGCTTCCTCAAATCAGCGAGCGCCTCCCGTGCCTGCGCCAGGAAACGAGGGTCGCCGACGCGCGATTGGACATCGGTTCGGGTGAGGTCGGTGCGCCCGCCGCTGCGCGAATCAGCGCTGCGCTTGCCCCTACGCGAGCCCCCAGGACCAGAACGACCGCTCTCCTTCCTGACCCGGCGAATGGGCTGCTTGCTGCGTTCCCAAGCTTCGACCGCCTCTACTTATGAGCTGATGGGCATCGGGGGGGCAGGCCATGGTGTGTTTATTGAGATTCGACGGAGGCGATTTGATAAATAATCAGCCAACAAGGTCGCATGCGCGTCAACCTCACTTCCGACAACCAGTCACTATTGGGTTGATATGAGTCGGAATGCGCCACGGCCGTGCGTTCCGGCGAAGATACTTCCGACCCTATTTTGCTGAATGTCGAACACCGGCACTGGTGGCAGAGTGTCCAAATTGAAGATACTCCAAGTCTTGCCAGAGTTTAGGCTGCGAAAGATACCTACGTCGGTGCCAGCCAACAACGTTCCCCCTGTCTTATCAGTAGAATCTACCAGCAACCTTAGTACCGGAACATCTGGCAGGGGCTCAGCGCTGGCGGCCCCGTCCGCCCTCGTCCATGTCTTACCAAAGTCGGACGAACCATATACGTGACCAACCCCGGTTAATTGTGAAAACCCGGATAAGGATACATAGAGTCTGCTCGGATTGTTGGGGTCAAAGGCAATCCCAGTTGCCTGCGTGGACTTTGCCGTTTTGCCCCTTGGAAATGAGCGCTCCAAGTTTGACGTCAGATCGCTCCAAATGGCTGAGTGATCTAGATCTGCCTGTTGGGTGCAAAAAAGCTTAAACGGAAAGACCGTTGTTTTAACTATAGGCTCTACTTGGTCAACTCTAACGAATTGCGGCGACAATGCGCAGGCTCTAGTATGATTCGTTGGATCGAACTCGATATCTGCCAGCGAACAATCGGCCTCTCCGCAGCCAGATGTCAGATCCGCGTTCTCCTGCTTTTGCCAAGTCAAGCTGCCGTCTGACGATGCATTCGCGACGTAAATGTGTTTTGCTCCAAAAAACAGTCGCTGTCTGACTTTTGGATCCGCAGCCAGGGGCGGGTAGAAATTAGCAGCGTCACCCTCCGATGTTAGAAGTTTCCGAAGGAGATCAGTCTCGGGTGAATTGTCGCTGTCCCAAGTAACGCCACTGTCAGTTGACATCGCTAGTGTCGGACCGACCTTAGAGTCTGTTGAAAACGTATGGTAGGCGAACTTACCATCGACTGGATCGAAAAGCGTCATTCCGCCGTCGCCGGTTTCGACGGCTTGCCAAGGTTTCTGCCCGGTATACAATTCAGTTCCGTTGTCTTGAAACCCTGCTAGAACTCGCGAAGAGTCAGTGGGGTGAGGCGCGATCGACTGTATTTGCGTCGCACTCAGAGAAGTGTTGTAAGATGAAAACGTTTCTTGGACAGTATCGTACAAGTAAACGCCGCCGTCATTGCCGACGAGGAAGTTGCTCGAAGTACCCTCAGAAGGAATGTAAGCGATTGCGTGCTGGTCAGCATGGGTGCCACCAGCTTGGACGATAAACGTCCACAATTTACCTGAGTCGCTGCTCGTGTACAATCCTACACCACCGAATGCTATGTGCGCAGCGCCTTTGTCGGAAGGATCCACAGCCAAAGCCTGATCGTAGTCTTCCTGGCTATAAGATCCTTCTCCGTCTATGCTGTAGGGACCCACGCCGGCTGAAGGGACGTTTTCGCGAATCCAACTCCCGTCAGAACCGGAGTCAGAGGACCTGAATAGGCCAATGAACCCCCGGCTATCCCGGTCTCCAACAAGGGCATAGATTGTACCGGCTGCCCTGGGGTTATTCGATGCGGCGAGAGTTTGTCGGCCCTGGGGCGGCAATTTGCTGTCGTCCGCCGTCAGATTCACCGGATTCCAAGAATCTCCACCGTTGGTTGACCGAAACAAGGTATCGAATTGAACGCCGGCTAAAATCGTCGATGGATGACCGGGAAGAATCACTACCGACAAGACAGGACTAGGTCCTTTGGTAAGGGGTAAAGGGAGCCTGGCAATGTCCGAGGGAAGTTCTGACGAGGAGGGCGGCGAATGTGGGTCAACGTAGTGCTGCCAAGTTAGGCCTCCATCGAGAGAGCGCCACAGACCCGTGCCTTTGTCGATTTCTCTTGACCAGCCAATGTCCGTGCGGTTGAACATCCAGGCGCCCACGACCCCGGCAAAGATGTGGGGCGGTCTCTCCGCAGTGTCGATTGCAAGCGCACCGACGGACCTTTGTGAAAAGATATCCTTGCCAAATTGCACCCAGGTTTTCCCCAGATCGGACGACCTGAATATTCCAGCGCCATAGTAGGAGTCACCTCCGTTTCCTTCTCCAGTCCCGACGTAAACTGTCGTCGGCTCAGTGGTGGTATCTAGTGCAAGGGAGCCTACAACCTGGGTGGGGACAAACGGACTGACAGTGTTGCCTTTCAAGTCGATGACGGCACTGGAATCGAAGATTGACTCGAAGTGACCTCCGTCATCCTTACTCATCCATACGCCCCCCGCCGCGGTACCGACGAATATTCTGTGCGTGCCGAGTTTGTCCGCCGCCAGAGCGGTCACCCGACCTGTGGAACTATCGAGCGCATCGCCCAAATAATAGCCTGCGAAGTTAGGGAAATTTCCTAATATGGGTTGGGGACCTATGAATTGCCAAGCGAGGGTGGGAGCCCCCTGAAGCATTCTGCTTCTCCAACGGGCCCGAAGCGGTGTAAGAGCGGTGGAGTATGCGGCTTTAGGCACTCCAAATTGCAAGCCTCGACGGCGCGCAAAATAGATCTCACGGTCCTCAACATCCTCTTTAGCTGCCTCGGCTTTTGGGCGCCTTTCCGGCGGACGCGCTTGTGCGAGAACCAAGCCTTGCGTTAATACAAGACAGAGTAGCAAAATACCGAATGTGTAGTTGGGCCAAGGCCACCACTTGTTGTCTGCCATATCGGCATTTCATACTTGAACCATGACAAAAAGTCACGCACCTGCCCACGACCGGCGCTTGCTGCAACTCCAATCAGCCGGGGACGTTTTCCTCCTGATTGGAAGAGGAACGCATCTCTGACTTGAGCAAAAGGCCTTGTATCCGCCGTTTAATGATGCCGCGAAAGTGGCCGTGCGAAATTCGATCTGCCTAGCAGCCATTGCGACGAACTTGCTTTTTTTCCCTTTGGTTGAAAGATTTCCTCTTGTACACATTGCGACCGCTAGTCTCAGCAAGAATAAAGAGAATGCTCGGGCTTTCGCGGTCGCGCAGGGAAGCCGGCAACCTGCTTCTGGAATCTATGGGAGCATGAGTGTCTCTGGCGGAACTTTTCCCGGCCGAACCGCTTCAGCCAGCGGAGCTTGCGTCGGAGTTTTTAGCCCAGCGGGAATTCTCGTCGCAGTCGGAACCTGCGATGGCCGGGGAAATTTCCGTGTGTGTTTGACGCCAGGTCGTTATACGGTGGTCGCAGGCGTCCTCCGCCGAACTGTCGAAGTCAAGCCTGGCGAGTGGGCTTCAACGGATTTTGCGCTTGTGGCTCCGCGTGCCCGTTGATGGAGATTCCCGTTACGGCCAGTAGGGTGGTTGGCTGTGGCAGAGGAACCTTGGGTATCTATTGTTACCGACGAGGAACACTGCTTATACTTGAATCACCACAGGGTGACCACCATGAATGACACAGAGTGGCGGGAAGAATGGAGTCGTCACTACGACTCGGTCCAGTGGACGTCGATATACGTTTTCACGACTGCCGTAACGCTCCTCCTTGGATATGCCTATACCAACCCTGGCATCACGAAGAATCCCTGGTATTACTCCGTCGGTCTCGGATTCACGAATCTGACAGTATACAACACCGCCAGTTTCCGAGAGCTTCGGATCCTATTGCACAACGACATCACCAATCCGAACAAGCGCGAATTCTTGACCAATAATCGTAGGGACCGTGGATTCTATACGTGGCCGTCATTCTTGGGCATGTTTTTCTTGCTGGACCTTTCCTGGCTCAATCTGTACTGGCAGTACAGTAGGTTGTCCGCATTCTGTTGGGCTGTCTTTTCAATGGCCATCCTAGGATACTGCGCATATCGAGGATTCGGTGCAGCTGTCAGTACTCCAAAATGGGTAACATGGTTGTGGGAAGAGAGCGGCCGGCCAGCTCTCGCTTGTGGCCTTCACGCCCTCCGAAAGCCAACCTCTGAAATTGGCCTGCACCCCGAAAATTCAGCCGAAATGAGGTAGAGTCCGTCGCGTGCTGAGGCGCCTCGCGATCAATTCTCGGGTCTCAGATTTCTCCACAGGGCGGTGGGCTGGCAATTTGCAGACGTCTGCAAAACACTCAAAACCGCGAAGGCTACGTAGCCGAGACCTAAGCCGAGCGGAACTGATACACAGCAATCTTGCTAGACTCTTGGTAGCGGCATCAGAAGCTCAAGAACCTTGCGGTTGGCGGATTCCGTAACTGCAGGTGTCAAAGGCTTAGATGGGATTTGTTGCTAACGTGGACTTTCGCTGACATTATCATCGGGGCGTGCCGACCATGTGGAAAACGCTTGACTGGCCAGTGAAGGGCGGTCGGCTATGCCAAAGGAGCGCACCTTGGATATAGAGAGCATTTTATCAGAACTCAGGAAAGAGAGAGACCGGATTAACACAGCCATCGAAGCCCTCGAAGGAGGAGCGGTATCATCGGCCGCTGTTAAAAGGGGGGCGGGCCGCGCTCCACGGTCAGGCCGGCGTCGCGGTGGCATCACGCCCGAGGGCAGAAGGCGCTTGTCACAAGCAATGAAGAGGCGCTGGGCGGAGCGCAAGAGGAAACGCTCTTAGCGGCAAGCAGCGTTCGGTCCGCAGCTCGACGGGTGTAGGGGATGAAATCGTGCGGTGCCCTCGCTGGGCGAGCAATCTCTACTAACGGAAACGCGAGAGGCTCAGCCAAAAGTACGTTCGCTTAAATATCCGAAGCATGAAAAAACAGCCAAAGCCGCAAGGATCCTCAGTCGAGCAGAAAAAGGAACTTCATGAATCTCGGCCCGCGCCCGACCTCACACTTCGGGATGTCTATCAAGAAAAGGCAGACCTCGAGAAAGAGAGGCTGCTAATATTCGAGTCGGCCCAAAATGAGGCGCGTGAGCTTAACCAGAATGAGAAGGATCGTGAGAACGAGATTCTCCAATCACTATTGAAGCTCGCCATAGCCGAGACCCACTTGCGGAGAGGTCGTGATCAGAAGCGAGCATCTGTGCGGCCAGCTCCTCTAGAAGAGCCACCACCGGACATCGACCAAACCGTCGAACAATTTAAGCTTAGTCTCGATCCGGCTGGAGACGCGGCACGCGCCGCAACGCCTGGTTCGGACGAAAGGCTCAAAGCTTACCTAACGGCCAAGATGGAGCGTATGCGGTGGCTCACTCGAGAGACAGCTGCGAAGAAAGAGAAAGTTCGCAGAGTCCTTCATAAAATCATACCCACGGTTGCAGATGACGACCTCCAGAATTCCGCCGAGGTGATCGCGAATGCACTTGTGAGTGCACGCATCTCCGACTCTTGGACTCCGTCGCCGTTATTGAAGAAGTTTCAAAGACATGTGAGAGACGCAAAGAGTTCGCTTGCCAATACCGAGAAATGGTTGCGGCGGATCGACATTGATCTGCGAGAAATGGCCACGGGCGACCAACCAGACGATTTACAAACGTCGGTCAACGGTCAGTTGCTCGATGCTGACTGGGAACCGGGAGCACTGATCACCTCGAGTGTCGCCAGCTACCTCGGTCTTTCGATTACATCGGCTCTCCAAAGTACTCGCGGAGCCAACCTGCTTCTTTCAATTCCTGGAATTTCAGCTCCCCAAGGTGCCCCGCGAAACAATCCTCGCCTCGCTCTATTCCTGGTCACCGCCTACATTTTCCACAAGTTAACTGGCCAGAAGCCCGTCTCCATTGGCACAGATGACGGACGTCCTTCGGGGAAGCAATGGAACCTGTGCGAGGAGATCTGGCGCATCGGTTGGCCTGAGGAAGCGAATCGAAAAGGTGCAAAGCCGCCAGAGGATACAATAAGGAAGGCCTTCAAGACCTTTCGAGACGACCATCTGCGAAAACGGGCTTCATGCGATGTCTGTAAACCTGTAGCGACTTAGCTCCATACCACCACAGAATTTCCTTTCCCCGCGCTGATCTCTTCGCGGGCGCGCGATTCTAATAGCTCCGATATACCTCCTTTTGCGCACGCTACATCTCTATGCGTTACTTTTGGTGCAACCTAGAGGACGCCTTCGGCGGCCGAGTGGGGTGCGGCAAGTGAGGTGTTGCGGTGGAGGTGGAGATGAGTTCGAAGGCGAAGGGTCCAGGGATGCAGCGGACAAGATTCGCTGGTGTCTGGATACCCAAGGAGATCTGGCTCGACCCCGAGATGAGCCGGACAGAAAAAGCTCTGTTGGCGCAAATGGACTCCTTCGATAGACGCCCGAGTGGATGCGTCGCGGGAAACGCATACTTCGCGAAATTCTTTCAACTTAGCGTCCGGCAAATCAGGCGGTACATCGCGCGGCTTGTGGCGCTCGGATGGATTGAGGTCGAGAGGTTAGGGCCACGTCGGCGTCGATTGCGAGCGACCGCGAAGCTAAAAGTCTCACGGGACGGAGGTGCCTCTCTTGAGGGCCGGAAACGACCTTTAGCTGAGGGTCAGAAGTGTCCCCCCATTAATACAGAAAAGATCAATACACAGAGATCGAATGGAACACAGGATCCCGCGCGCGCTTCTCGCTGTGAACTAGAAAAACACTCGACCCTAAATTGCGCAGCGATTCCCGCAGAACTCACATCGCGCGATCAGTGGGTCGTGTGGCGGTGGGAGATGCGCAAGGAGAAATTGAACAAACCGCCTTACCAGCCAAGCGGCAGTCCTGCGAGGTCGAACGACACCGCGACGTGGGTTTCATTCCAGGCAGCAGTAGCGGCGTTCGAGAGCGGCCACTTTGACGGCGTCGGATTCGTGTTGACCGACAATGATCCATACGCAATGGCCGACCTCGACCACTGTCTCGATTCCACCGGAAACGTAAAAGCCTGGGCGGGCGAGGTTGTCGATCAGCTTTGCAGTTACACGGAGATCACACCGTCGGGCGAGGGTCTCCGAGTGATCGTGAAAGCGATGCTACCGCCGGGCCGCCGAAAGCGCGGCATGGAAAGCGGCGGCGGCATAGAGCTTTATGATCGCGTTCGTTACATGACGATGACCGGCAACCATCTGGCAGGTACACCCGAAACCATCGAGGAGCGCCAGAACGAGATGGCCGAACTTCACGCGCGCCTCTTTGGCGGCGCGTCTCGCAGCGCTCCCGTAACGACGGACAGTAGGCGCATCTGCACCAGCCTGACGGATGACGAGTTGCTCGCGAAAGCACGGGCGGCAAAGAACCGCGAGAAATTTTGCGCATTGTACGAGCGCGGCGACATCAGCGGGTACGCCTCGGCCAGCGAGGCGGACCTCGCTCTTTGCGGAATATTGGCATTCTGGACCGGCGGAGACGCGGAGCAGATCGATCGACTGTTCAGGCACTCGGCCTTGTTTCGCCAAGAAAAGTGGGACGCAGAACACTATGCCGGCGGCAAGACTTACGGCCAGGCAACCATCGCCAAGGCAGTGGCGGGAACGCGGGAATTTTACAGGACGAGCAATGGAATCGCTGAAGAACAAGATCGCGCCGCGAGATCAAAATAGGAATGGCCAAGGTGATCGGCTTGTATCGGTCCCGGACCATCAAGCCGATGCGTAGGTAGAGAGTGGAAGTTGGGCGGGTAGATGTGGGTATCGTGACACTCGAGGATTTATCGCGCGAACCCTTGCGCGCTCGGGGACTATCGCGGGACACGATCGCGACGCTCCTGGCGCAGTGCGGGGGCGCGCAGGGCGCCTTGCTTGCAGCACTCGCTTCTTCGAACGAGTCGGCGGAAGCGCAGAACCAAGAAGACAGGTTGCTCACCGTTGGCGATGCTGCAACCAAGCTCGCCGTCAAGCCGGAATGGCTCTACCGGCGCGGCAAGAGACTCGGCCTGGCGGTCAAATTGGGCGACGGCACGCTCCGCTTCTCGAACAAGGCCTTGGAGGGCTACATCCGCGAAAATACTGGGAAAATCGCTATTCGACGCAGGCGCAGAACGGCCGCTTTCCCGAGTTGCAATGACCAAGCATTGCATGGCATGAGGTCCGTCCCGAAAGGGAGCGAGCCATGCTGAAGTCACCTCTCAAACGACTACGCGCCGGTTTTCGACGAAGCGCTAGCATCGCGTCGGGGAAGGAATTTTCTCGCAAGAACCTGATCACCAATGCTCTGGTGGCCTGCCTCCGAGGGGAGGTCCGGCCATGAGCAGAGAATTCAGAGGGCACGGCACCGTTTACAAGCGCGGCAGCACCTGGTGGATACAGTTTTGTAAAAATGGGAAATCCTATCGGGAATCGTCGCATTCCGTTAAGCGCCAAAAGGCCGTGAATCTCCTGAAGAAACGCTTGGGCGAGAGTTCTCGCGGTAAAGTGATCGGTCCCGTTGCTGAGAAAGTGACGCTCGACGAAATGACTCAAAATCTTCTTGCGGACTACCAGCTGGTCGGCAATCGCAGCATCGAAACGGTCACTTACTTCACCAAGGCTCTTCTCGAATACTTCGACAAGACGACCCGGGCGCTCGATATCACCGGAGACAGAATCGCCGCGTACATGAGGAAGCGTCAGCAACAGGGAATGTCAAACGCGAGCATCAATCGAGAGGTCGCTTGCTTGCGTCATATGTTCAATTTGATGGTCAAAGCCGGCCGCCTGAGTCGCGACCATGTCCCGAGCGCACCGCGTCTCGAGGAAGCGCCACCGCGAAGCGGGTTCATCGAGCCGGCGGAGTTTAATAAACTTCGAGACGCCCTCCCCGATTACCTTCGAGACCCAGCGACTTTTATGTACCTAACGGGATGGCGGAAGGGCGCGGTATTATCGCTCGCATGGATGCGAGACACTGAGCTCGAATTCGGCAACGATGGGGAGACGCTTGTCGGAGGAACCGTCAGGCTGCAATCTGAACATTCCAAGAACAAGCACTCGTATCAGCTCCGCCTGAAGGGCGGCCTCTTGGAGGTCATGAGACACGCTTGGGAAAATCGGATCGCGGAATGCTCTTACATCTTCCATAACCAAGGCGAACCGATCGGCGAATTCCGTAAATCTTGGAAGACGGCGTGCAAAACAGCTGGCCTAGTGGGGCTTCTCGTGCACGATTTCCGGCGATCTTGCGCCCGCAACCTCATCCGCTCGGGCGTACCCGAGCGGGTCGCGATGGAGGTCACTGGCCACAAGACACGCTCGATGTTCGATCGCTACAACATCGTTGCAGAGTCAGACTTGGAGTCGGCAATGGAACGCGTCACTGAGTACGTGAACGCGCGGGCTGCCGAAAAGCCGAAAGTAGTTCAGCTTCCTCAAGAGGAGGCCGCGTAACCTGTGTCAGTTCTGTGTCAGAACCCATGAATAACCACACCATCGGACGCCAAACGCGATCGGCAAATGTCCGCGGACGTGTTGACTTTTATGAGTCTGAGTAGTCCTATATGAACTCTAGAGACCGCCTCACATGCAAGAGGTCCCTGGTTCGAGTCCAGGTGCGTCCACCATCGCTTATTCCCGCTGCCGCCGAACAATACCGGCTTGTGACTGACGATCCCGGGTGGCATCAATATAAGTCGGCAATGGGATCATCGACCGCTGAAAACCGGCGCAAGCATCGACGCGCGCAGCCCGCCGCGATTCGACTGGCGCATTGGATTAACATCCCGCTGCTCGTCATCATGGCCGGCAGCGGGCTGCAGATTCTGGCCGCGTATCCGGCGCTCGGGCCGCGCGGCGCACAATACAACTGGTATCCGTTCCAGAACGACGCACCGCCGTCGTGGCTGCGAATCGGCGGATGGCTCGCGGGCGCGCGTCATTTGCATTTCGCGATCGCCTGGTTCCTCATCCTCAACGCGGCGATCTACCTGATCTACATGATCGTGAGCGGCGAATGGCGGCGCCGCGTTTTCATTCCGCGCCGCGATACTTCCAATGCGCTCGCGATGCTCGCTTACTACTTGCGCGTTCGTAAGACTCCGCCGCCCGAGGATTTCTACAACGGCCTTCAACGTCTGGCCTATACGTCCGCGATTCTGTTCGGAGTCGTCGTGGTTCTCTCTGGGCTGGCTATTTACAAACCGGTGCAGCTGTACTGGATCACCGCGGCATTCGGCGGATACGACGTCGCGCGCGTAGTGCATTTGAGCTGCCTTGTTTTGCTCGCGCTGTTCACCGCGATGCACCTGGTGCTCGTCGCGCTCCATCCGCGGACGATCGTCACCATGTTGACGGGAGGACAGCGTGGCTAGCCTGATCACGCGGCGAAAACTTCTGCTGGGTCTCGCCGCTACCACCGCTCTGGCCGGATGCGACAGCCGTCCCGCGTCGAGGTTCCTTGCCGGGATGGGATGGTGGAACGAGCGCGTCGATCGAATGTTGTTCTCGCCGACTCGGCTCGCGCCGCAACCGCCTGCCTCCGAGCTCACGCCCGAGGCGGCTTTCCCGAGCTATTTTATTTCCGACACGATTCCGTTCGCACCGGACAATTGGATGCTCATGGTGGGCGGCCTGGTCGCGCGCCCGTCGGTCTTCTCGCTCGAACAGCTCAAGCGGATGCCGCAAACGGCCATGCGAATTCGCCATCATTGCGTCGAGGGTTGGTCGGCGGTGGCCCAGTGGCAGGGCGTACAGCTGCGCGAGATCGCGCGCATGGTCGGCGCCAGCCGCGACGCGCAGTACGTCGAGTTCCGTTCATTCGACGCCGGCTACTTTTCATCGTGGGATATCGAAAGCTCGCTTCATCCGCAGACCATCCTTGCATACGGCATGAATGGGCACGCGCTATATCCCGATCACGGCGCTCCGCTGCGCCTCTACTCGCCCGTCAAGCTCGGCTACAAGAACGTGAAGTACCTGACCGAAGTTAATTTTCTCCCCCGTCGCAGCGGCGGGTACTGGGAAGATCAAGGGTACGATTGGTACGCCGGCGTCTAGTCGATCGCGAGGCTCGCGAACGACACCGCCGACTCGCTCTGCGGTTCCATCGCGATTCCATATTTCAGCAAACGCGCGCTGCGGCCGCGCAGCAGCTCGAGTTGGGTGTACATCGGCGCCAGACCGCAAATTCGCCGCGCGTCGCGATCCTTCACGATGTCGGCGAAGAAGCCCTCGGGGTCGCCGCGCTTGATATTTTCGATAAGGCCGAGATCCTCGCGCTCGACGCGCTCGGCCACCGCGCGATCGGCGCTGAACTCGTCGCCAAATTTCCTGCCGACGTGCGCGAAATCCACCCCCGCAAGAATCAGCACCCGGCGATGCTCCGCGTCGAGTTCGGATCTCAGCGCCGCGATGAACGATCCAACCCGGGAATCGCGCGCCGGCGTGACTCCGCTCGCTACCAATTCATGGAATGAACTGACCAGGATCGGCACGATCTGGTAGCCGCGCGCTCCGAACGCATAGGCGAGAAACAGCGCCTGGAATTCAATCGAATGCTCGCCGCGATGCAGCATCTCGTCGGCGAACAGGTCACCCTGGTAACGCGCCGCGAGCCGATCGATAAAACCGCCGTCGGTCTCGACCGCGCCAAACGGCGTCGCGTAGTTCTTGCGCGTCGCGCTGAACAGCTCGGGGCCGCCGCCGTAGTGCGAGGTTCCCAGAATCACGATCAACTCGGGCGGCTCGTGCGCCATCAGCTCATGGTAGGCGTGCGCGTAGGCGGCCGCCCCTCGGCGCGGATCGATATGCGGCGCGATCAGGCCCGCGAGCGACGCCGGTTTTTTTAACCCGGGAACGCGGCCCGGTCCCTCGGGCGGATCGAAGTACGCCGCCAGCTCCAAACGCAACTTCGCCGGATCGTTCTCGTAGCACAGCCCCGCCAGCGTTGCCGGACGCTCGGGGCTCGCGAGAAATTCCTCTCGCACCCGCCGCTCGCGCGCCTGAAATGCGGGCGAGTCGAGGAAGTACGCACCATCCAGCGCCGCGATCAGTTCGTCGACCTTCTCGACCGCAATCATCTCGCCGAAACGCTTCGCAAACGCGACCTGGATATCCTTCAGCGACATCTTCCCGTCGAATAAAGTCACGATGAAGTAGGCGCCCATCCCGAGCATGATCGGTTCGGGCGCCAGTCCGCTCGGATCGCGCAAACAGATCAGCGTCTGACCCTGATGCTCGACGGGGAAAACCTCGACGGCGCGAATCTTTGGATTTTTCATCGTGAAATCTAAATCTTGGTGATAGTCGGCGGCCCGCTTGCCACCGGCGCGGGCTCCGCGTTTACAGATGCTATGGGCTTTGACAAAATCCGGCAAGCCGACAGAAATTCCACGCGCGAAAATCCGCCATTCGCTGCGAATCGCCATGCCCGGCTAACACCCAATGTCCGACCGACATCGACGCCGCGCCGCCCTGACCCGATCCCGTCCGCGACGGATGGATGCGCCCGCGCGTGCCCGCTACAAAGTCGCGCGCACCGACGCGCTCGCGCCCGGCGAGTCGCTGAAGTTCATGCTGCCGATTCGCGGCGCCGACGAGGAATGCTTTCTGATCAACTTCGGCGGTGAGTTCCACGCCTACGTCAATCGATGCCGGCATGTGCCGATGGCGATGGACTGGGTGGATAATCAGTTTTTTGCGGAGGACGGCCGCTACTTGATGTGCCAGACCCACAACGCCTGTTACGAGCCGGCCAGCGGCGAATGTATCGCCGGACCGCCGACCGCATGCGGGAAACTTCTTTACCGGGTGCCGACGGAGATCGAAGACGGAGTCATCTACGCTCGTCCGCCGCAGGATGAATTCGAAGACTAGCGTCTATTCGTATTCGTCGCCGAAATGGGCGCGCACGATTCGCGCCTTCAGGTACTCGAGCGTGCCCAGGTCCTCGACGATGTCGCCGCCGGTGTCGTAGAAGAACAGCTCCCCGTTCTTCGTGCGGCCGACCGCGATAATCCATTCGAGGTCGTCCCGGTCCTCAAGCAAATAATTGATTGTCTGCGCCACCCCGCGGCCCGGGATAATCGTAATCTTCGGCCTCGGGAGCTTTTCCTTTTCCTGCTTGGGCATCTTTTTGATCAACCCTCTGGCGGGAGGATGCGGGAACCGACCACTCAATTACATTAAGAATGCCCCGCGATCTAAGTCAATAGCGCGTGCACTGCGATCTCAACATGATGCGTGTTGGGGAAAAAATCGAAGCCGCGCACGCGGTCGATTTTGTATCCGGCCCCCGCAAGCACCCGCAAATCACGCGCCAGCGTGTTCACGTCGCACGATACGTAGATCACGCCCGGTGCGCGCAGCTTGACGATCGGTTCCATCAAGTCGGGCGCGCCAGTGCGCGGCGGATCGAGAATTATGACCTCCGGACGATAGCGCGCGCGGTGCAGAAAATCGGCGGTCGCCGACGCCTTCATCGCGACGAACTGCGCGTCGCGAAATTTCAACCGCGCCGCGTTGCGCGCCGCCGCCGCGATTGCTCCCGCATCCGCATCTACCCCCGTCACTCGCGCGCCGCGACGCGATGCGGGCAGACTGAAGTTGCCCGCGCCGCAAAACAGATCGAGCACCGCCGGCGATTCGTGAATCGCCGCCATTTCCATCACGCTCGCGACCAGCTTCTGGTTCTGCGCGCGATTCACCTGGCTGAAAAAATCGGCGTCCACTTCGATCGATAATCCCGCCTCGAGCTCGATTGCGATCGCCGTGTCGCCGGCGGTCGCGCGATGCGTCCCCGATCGCAGCACGATTCCCGCAATCTCGCGGTCCGATTCGAGCACGTTGCGCGCCCGCCTGAGGTCCTCTTCGGCCGCCGGCTTCTTCAGATGCGCGACCTGGACTTCGCGCGCGCCGTCGCGCACCACCTCGATCTCTTCGACTCGCTTGCCGAGCGAGCGCGCCAGGTGAATCGGCATCCGCATGCCCGGCTCGGCGACCATGCATGAATCGATCTCGACGATCGTGTTGCTGCCGGCGGAGTAAAACCCAAGCACGCCCTTGGCGCCCACCCTGAGCCGGATTCTCGACCGGTAACCGAACTCTGCCGGCGCCGGTTCGACCAGTCCGGCCGGATCGATCGCGACGCCCAGCGCACGGCCCAGCTCACGCGCGACGACTTCGCCCTTGAAACGAACTTGGGCGCCGTAGTCGATGTGCTGCCAGTCGCATCCACCGCATCGCGGGAGATACGGACACGGAGCAACCCGGCGCTCGGCGCTCGCGCGGATGATTTCACGAATTTTAGCGACCGAGTAATCGCGCCGCTCGGAGACTATCTCGGCGTCCAGCCGGTCTCCCGCCACCGCGCCCGCGACCATCACAGCTTTGCCGTCCCGGCGGCCGACGCCGAAGGGTCCGAATGTCATCGCGCTGATTTCTACTTCCGGCATGCGCACCCAAGTTTATCCCCACTACGCAATTTGCGCGACGCGACTTATAATTGATGCGCGCGCGTGGTCGCGCCATTTTGTCTGCGCATTCACCGGGTGACGCCCTTGGCGATAGAGACCGAACTCCGCGAGCTAATCGACAGGAATCTTCCCGCTGATTCCGCCCGCCTCGTATCCGCCTTCGCCGAGCGGCTCTTCACCCGCGAGTCAGCCGGCACTCAAGAGCAGATCCCGGCCAAAAGGCGCCTTGCTCTCGTGCAATCGGCGTACGAATTCTTTGCCGTCCGCACCGATCCCGTGATCGCGCGCGTCGAATCTGTCCCCGGCGACGACCACGACACTCTCGCCATCGTCGAAACCGTGACGATCGATTGCCCGTTCATCGTCGATAGCCTGCTCGAATATTTCCATCATCTCGGCGCCACCGTTCGCACGATGCTCCACCCGGTCTTCAAAGTCACTCGCGACAAGCAAGGGCGGATCGCGTCGTTCGAACAGTCCCTCTCCACCGAGCGTGGCGAGTCATTCGTTCACGCGGAACTGGAGCTGACGCCCTCACCCGAACAGGCGCGTCAAATCGAGCGCGATGTCATCTCAATTCTTACCGAGGTCCGCGCGGCGACCGGCGACTTTGAGCGGATGACCGGCCGCGCCCTGCAGATCTGCGAGGAAACCGCGTCGAACCGCGAACTGATCGAGGTCCGCGACCTCATGCGCTGGCTCGTCCACGGCAGCTTCGTGTTCCTCGGCTATCGCCGCTATCTCGTCAGCGGCGACGCCGCCGCCGCCAGGTTCGTGCTCGATCCCGGCACCGAACTCGGCGTCATGCGCGAGCAGGACGAGTCGCGATTTCGCAGCTCGGTATTGCTCGACGAACTCTCAGCCGCGCGCCGCAAGCTCTTCTTCGAAGGACCGCCGCTGGTCATCGGCAAGACTCGCGCCGAGTCCCACGTTCATCGCCGCCGCCCGATGGATAGCGTCTCGATTCGCCGCACCGACGCTTCGGGCCGCGTCGTCGCGTTCGACAATTTCGTCGGGCTGTTCACCTCCAAGGCCTACGCCGAGGAGGCGCAGCACATTCCGGTCCTGCGCGCGAAGCTGCGCGAAGTGCTCGAGTGCGAGGGCGCCGCTCCCGGCTCGCACGATTACAAGGAAATCGTTTCCGCCTTCAATAGCTTTCCCAAGGATGAACTCTTTCGCGCGCCCGTCGCCGAAATGCGCGCGCAGTTGCGCCTCATCCTCGACGTTAAGAGCGAAGGCTCGGTGCGGCTTTTCGTTGCGCCCGACGTGCGTCACGGCAACGTGATCGCGCTGGTGGTGATGCCGCGCGACGCCGGCTCAGCCGAGCTTAGCCGGCGCATCCAGGATACTCTCGCGGCCGCGCTCCACGGCACTTTGGTATATTTCTACCTGGCGCTCGGCGAGGGTTACACCGCGCGCCTCCATTTCTGTTTCGTTGCCGATCCCCCAAAGGCTTCGGTCATCCGCGGCCTTGAGACCACCATCGCCGATCTCGCCAGGCGATGGGACGATCGCTTGCAGGAGCGGTTGATCGAAAAATTCGGACCCAAGCGGGGACGCGCGCTCGCGGAGCGATGGACCGGTGCGTTCAGCGCTGACTATCAGGCTGCGATCGACGTGACCCGCGCGGTCGGCGATCTCGAAGACTTCGAAACGCTGATCGCTGGCGGCCGTGATTTTATGGTCGAGGCCGCACCTGGCGCCGCCGGCGACATTCGGATTATGGGCCTTGGCGACGCTCCGATGCTCTCCGATCTGATGCCCACTTTGCAGAACTTCGCCATCGAGGTGTTGTCCGAGGACGCTCACGAGCTTCGCCCCCGCACCAGCGGCAAAGTGACGCGCGCGTACCTGCAGGTTTTTTCTGTGCAAGGACCCGGCTCGCAACCGTTCGACAAATTTCCCGGCGCCGCGCTGGTTGCCGACGCGATCGCCGCCGTGCGGATCGGCCTTGCCGCCGACGATTCCCTCAACGCGCTCACCCTCACCGCCGGCCTCGCCTGGCGCGAGGTCGCTCTGCTGCGCGCCTACCTCGTCGCCGCGTTTCAGATGCGCCTGTCGCCGGCTCGTATCGGCCTGCAGCGCGTGCTGCTGCTACATCCCGATCTTGCCGGCTTGCTGTTGGAGCTGTTCACCGCGCGCCTCTCGTTCGACAGTCCGGCCGCGCCGGAAAAGATCGCGCAGCTGCGGCAAGCGTATCTCGCGCGTCTCGGTGCGATCGAAAATATCGTTGACGATCGCAATGCGCGCGCGCTGCTGTCATTGATCGAAGCGACCGTGCGCACCAATTTTTTCTGCGCGGCGCCTTCGCCCGATCCCTACATCGCGCTCAAGTTCGAAAGCGCGCGCATCACCGGCCTGCCCGACACCGCGCCGCTCTACGAAATTCACGTCAACAGTCCGCGCATGGAAGGATGCCATCTGCGCCACGGCCGCATCGCGCGCGGCGGAATTCGCTTCAGCGATCGGCCCGACGATTACCGCACCGAGATCCTCGATCTGATGAAGACCCAGACCGTGAAGAACGCGATCATCGTCCCGTTCGGCGCCAAGGGTGGCTTCATCGTCAAGCCGCGACCCCGCCATCAGCCCGATCCCCGCGACGGCGTCGAGGCCTACCAGACGCTGATCAACGCGATGCTCGATCTCACCGACAACCTCACCGCCGACGGCCCGGTGCATCCCGCTCGCGTCCGGGTGCTGGATGACGACGGTCCATATCTCGTCGTGGCCGCCGACAAAGGCACCGCGAGTTTCTCCGACCTCGCCAATCAGATCGCTCTCGAGCGCGGCTTCTGGCTCGGCGACGCCTTCGCCTCCGGCGGCGAGCACGGCTACGACCACAAGCAGATGGCGATCACGGCGCGCGGCGCGTGGGAATCTGCGCGCCGGCATCTGCGCGAGATGGATCGCGATCCCGACCGCGGCGCGCCGATCACGATGGTCGGCATCGGCGACATGTCGGGCGACGTCTTCGGCAACGGCCTGCTGCGCTCGCGCAACTTGAAGCTCATCGCCGCCTTCGACCATCGTCACATCTTTATCGATCCCGACCCCGACCCCGCAGCCGGCTTCGACGAACGCAAGCGCCTCTACGATCTGCCCCGCTCGAGTTGGGCGGACTACAATCCCGCGCTCATCAGTGCCGGCGGCGGCGTCTTCCGCCGCGGCCAGAAACGAATCGACCTCAGTCCGCCGGCCCGCGCCGCGCTCGGATGCGACTGCGACGCGCTCGACGGCGAGTCGTTGATCCAGCGCATTCTGTGCGCGCCCGTCGATCTGTTTTACAACGGCGGCATCGGAACTTACGTTCGCGCCTCCACCGAGACCGACGCCGAAGTCGCCGACCACGCCAACGACGCATGCCGCATCGCCGCGCCCGAGCTTCGCGCCAAAATAGTCGTCGAAGGCGGCAACCTCGGTTTCACCCAAAAGGCGCGCATCGAGTACGCGCTCGCCGGCGGGCGTATCAACACCGACGCGATCGACAATTCGGCCGGCGTCGATATGTCCGATCACGAAGTCAATCTCAAAATTCTGCTCGAGCCTGCCGTCGCCCGCGGCGAGCTCCACCGCGACGCGCGCAACCGCGCGCTTGCCGCATGCGCCGGCGAAGTCGCCGACCGTGTTATCGCCGACAATCGCGATCAGGTGCTCTCGCTCAGCCTCGAGCAGCTTCGCAGCCGCACCCACTTGACCGAGTTTCGCGACCATCTCCAGGCCATCGAGGATCGCGGCATCCTGACCGGGATGGAACCCGTGCTGCCCACTCGCGACGCGATTCACGAGCGCCACTCGCGCTTCCCCGGCCTCACCCGCCCCGAGCTTGCGCTGGCCGCGGCCTACACCAAGATCGATCTTCAGCCGGCGGCTGCAAACCACCGTGCTGGTTGACGATTCGTACCTCGTCGGACGTTTCCTGCAGCCATACTTCCCGCCCTCGCTCGCCGCGCTCTCATCTTCCGACGTTGGCGCTCATCGCCTCCGCCACGAGCTGATCGCCACTCGCGCCGTCAATGAACTCGTCGATCTGGTCGGCTCGACTTTCGTCTTCGGCCACGCGCGCGATCGCGGCGTCGCGGCTGAGGATGTCGTCCGTGCATGGGTGATCGCGGCCGACGTGCTTTCGATTCACGAACGCGCCGGGATGCTCAAGCGCAACACCGCGGCGACCGCGGCCGAATCGGAGCTGGGCGCATTTCTTGCGCTCGAACGCGCCTGCCGGATCGCTGCGGGATGGGCGCTGAGCGAACTGGAACCTGCCACTTCGATCGGCGCCGCGGTCACCCGCTTCAAGCCCGCATTCGAGATGCTGTCGGGCGAGTTCGAGTCGATGCTCGCGGCCGGCGAGCGCGACCGCTTCGAGCGCCTCTACCGCGAGCTTCGGATCGACGTCCTTGACGGCGAACTGGCGCACGGGCTTGCACGCCTGGCCTTCGCCGATCACATCCTGAGCGTGCTCAGCTTGAGTTTCGCCCGCGAAATCGAACCCGCCGATGCGGCGCGAGCGTACTTCCGCCTGAGCGCGCAACTCAACTTCACAATTCTCGAGGATGCCCTTCAATCGATCGGCGCCGACGACCGCTGGGAGCGGCGCGCCGCAAACGAACTCGCCGCTGAACTTCGCGCCGCGCGCATCGCGCTGTGCTGCGCGGTGCTCGACGCCAGCGCCGACGATCCCGCGATCGGTGTCGATGAATCGATCGAGCAGTTGAAGCGGGTTCGCGCCGATAGATTCGCCCAGCTCGCGCGGCTGTTCGGCGAACTCAAGACGCTTGCGGCCCCGAGCCTGCCCGCGATTCAAGTCACGATTCGCGCCCTCTCCCGCCTGGCCGTCCGCGACGACGGCGCAGCGGCCTTAATACTGGGTGCAGGGCTGAGCCCTGCCATCGCGTAGTCGCGAAAAGATGCGCTGCGCAGATTTTCGCGTCTTCTTGCTACTGGGTGCAGGGGTCACCCCTGCCCAAGGAGGTGCGGAACCCACGGTGGGTTCCGCATTCGAGTAAATTCTCCTCTCCCACCCTCTCCGCTCTTCCCCCTGCTCAGCCCTGCAAATCCTGGTACAGGCGTAGCCCCGCCGCGACCAGGAACGCGATCGTCGCAAAGTTCACGCTGATCTCGGCAAGACCGACAAGGAAAATCGTCGTCCCGAGAAAACCCGTTACCACCCCGACCGGCCCGAACAGCAGGCTCACCACCACGAATGCGCCGGCGGCCCACCAGTTGTATCCCGACCAGACCGCGAGAAACACCACGATCCGGGTCGCCACTTTGAAGAAGCGCTTGCGCATCAGGTCCCGGCTGAACAGCAGCGCATGCCAGCTATGCTTTCCGTCGAAGATCAGCGCGAGCTGCGCAAAGTACAACCACGTGTACACCAGCGCACCGATCATGATCATCAACACCAGCGCGACATATGACCACACGCCAAGCGAACCGGGTATGTAGCTTGACGCCTCCTGGAACAAAAATAATCCCGCCGCCGGCGCCGCCAGTTGCAAAATCGTCACCCATACGAACGCCGGCGCAAGCGGAATCGATTCCCGGTAAACCTCGATCGCTTCGCCGATAATCGCGGGCTCGCGGATTCCCGCGTGGATCCGCTTGAGCGAACACAACGTGACCAGCGTCACCATCAGCGTCAGCAGCCCGACGATCAGATGCAGCCCCTTGGTGACCCATGGCGAGAACGGCTGCGGCTCCTGCAGCGGCGCGGCCGTGTCCGGCGCATCGACGCCTTGCGCCTCAACGTAGTTGATATTTTGCGCGCCCGGCTCAAACGTCTTGGCCAGGTGGAATTGCAGATTCAACGCGTCGGGCAGCAGGCACAATGCCGCCGCCAGCACCAGCGGCGCCAGCACCACCGCCAGCAGCGACCAATTCCCGCGCAGATCTTTCACCGCGTTGGCGAGATATATGAAGCTGCTTTTGAGGCGGACTGGATTCACGGCGCCTTAGCAGGATGTTGAAAAATTCCGGTCAATTGTCGCTTCCGACTTCAAGTGCTTCAACATCCTGCGTAAAAGCTCTCTTCGCACCTACAACATCTCCCCCTTTGGGGGAGACCAGTGAAAAACCCCCTTTGGGGGAGACAAGAGAGAGGGAGCAGGCGTTGAAAATTACCTTTTCAACAGCCTGCTAGAATTTGGCATCCTCGGACAATAGAGACAAGGCCGCCCCCGTCGCCCCATGATCGCTTCCACCTTCGATGATATAATCAAGCTTCACACCAACACTCCCGCACGGAGAACGCACTCATGGCCGACCACGACTCCGACCGCGCAGCGAAAATCGAGCATGAGAATAAAATGATCCGCCGGCTGCGCTTTCTCGTCGAGCTGACCTTCGCCACCATCGCTCAGGACCATGAGATGACGCTCGAACAGGGATGGGAACACGTGCTGGCGCTCAAGGGCGCCGCGGTTGCGATGTTTCCCGGCAAGGAAGAAACCTTCGACCTCATCTATATGCCGCGCTTCTCGCGTCTGCTCGCAGAGCGCTTCGGCGCGAATTGACCGCGGGCAGGATGTTGAGAAATTCGTGTCAGCCCTGCCATTGCGTAGTCGCGAAAAGATGCGTTGCGCAGATTTTCGCGTCTTCTAACGGTGGGTGCAGGGGTCACCCCTGCCCAGGGAAGTGTGAAACCCACGGTGGGTTTCACATGCAATTGAGTACTCCTGTCGAACACTCCGGCGGCCGGCGCGATGAATCTGCCCGCCGGTAAACTGTCCGGATGCATCGCGATGCCCGACGGCTCGCTCGTCCGCGGACGCATCACGTTCACCGATCGGATCTCTGCGATCGATCCCGCATCCGGCGGCGGCAACCAGGATTACATCCTGCCCGGCTTCGTCGATCTTCAGGTGAACGGCTCCCACGGTATCGACGTGATGAACGCGTCGGCCGACGCACTCGCCACTCTAAGCCGCCACCTCGCGCGCGAAGGCGCCACGGCCTGGATGCCGACGGCGGTCACCGCGCCGATCGACAAGATCGCACAGGTTCACGAGTCGATCGCCGATGCGATTGATAATTCGCGCCGCGGTAACTCCGCCGATACGGCCGCGATTCTCGGGATGCATCTCGAAGGCCCGTTCATTTCGCCGCTGCGGCTCGGCGCGCATCCCGCGCTCAACCTCGAACCGCGCGGTGACGCCTTCGATCGGGTGCTTGCGATGCGCGCGATGCGATTGATCACGATGGCGCCCGAGATACCCGGCGCGCTCGACGCGATTCGGCGCCTTACCGCACGCGCCGTGGTCGTCTCCATCGGCCATACCAACGCGACATTCGAGGAGGCTGGCGCCGCCGTAGCCGCCGGGGCCCGGATGTACACGCATGTGTTCAACGCGATGCGCCCGTTGAACCATCGCGACCCCGGCGTTGTCGCCGCCGCGCTCGCGCCGTCGCCTGCACTCGCCGCGATCATCCCCGACGGTGTCCACGTGCATCCCGCGATCCTGCGTCTGGCCTGCCGCGCTCGCGGGATAGACGGAATGATCCTGGTCACCGACAAAGTCGCGCTGGCGAAAGCCTCTGCCTCCGAAAAAAATCTCGGGGCGGCGCGCGGATCGATAACTACAAAAATTCGCGACGGCGCCGCGCGCCTCGAGGACGGCCGGCTGGCCGGCAGCATCATCTCGATGCTCGACGGGGTGCGCGTGATGGTGGAAAGAGCCGGCGTCGGCATTGGCGATGCGGCCGTGATGGCGGCGACGAATCCCGCCAATCTGGTCGGCGCGGGCGATCGCGGCCGCATTCAGGTCGGCGCCCGCGCCGATTTAATCGTGCTCAGCCGGGCGCTAGAGTTGAAGTCGGTGTTCATCTCCGGCCACGAAATAAGCTAGCCGCCGATCAACCAAGAACCGCTGAATTTAGAAAGCACCATCAATCGGAGACCATCGATGCCGCTGAACAAAGCCTGCGTGGGCCGCCAATTCCCAACCTTCACCACCAACGTCACCCTCGACGCGATCCAGAACTATGCGCGCGCGTACAACGACCACAACCCCGCCTTCTTCGACCAAAGCCGCCCCGGCGGCATCGTCGCGCCCCCGATGTTCGGCGTCACCGTCATTTGGGACGCCCTCATGAAAACCGTGATGGAGCCCGACCTGCAGGCCGACCTGCTCCGCCTCGTTCACGGCGAGCAGGACATGGAATTTCCAAATCCAATTCGCCCCGGCGACGTAGTAACCGCGGCCGCAAAAATTGTTTCGATCGAAACCAAGGCCACCGGCGAGACCATGACCGTCGAGATCAACGCCGCCAACCAGAAAGGCCAGCCGGTCAACAAAACACTCTTCATCGCTTTTATTCGAGGCGCTCGAAACCGCGAAGCCTCCTCCTCGGAACCGCGCGCCATCGAGCCCGAGCGCGGTCAGCCGATCTTCTCGGTCGCGCAAACCATCGACAAGGATCAGACCTACCGCTACGCCGAGGCCTCCGGCGATCGCAATCCGATCCATGTCGATGAAAACATCGCGAAGATGGCGGGCCTGCCGGGCATCATCGTGCATGGCCTCTGCACCATGGCGTTTACCTCGAAGGTTGCGATCGACAATCTCTGCGCCGGCGACCCGACTCGCCTCAAGCGCCTGCGCGCGCGCTTCTCCCGTCCCGTGCTTCCCGGCCAGACCATCACCACCAAAATCTGGGCCGACGGCGACCGCGACGGCCGCAAAGTGTTCGCCTACGAGACTTTCAATCCCGACGGCCAGGCCGTCATCAAGGGCGGCATCGCCGAAGTCGCACCCTGACTTCTCTCCCGTGAAAATCACCATCGGCCTCTCGCTCTCTCTCACCGGCGAATACTCTCCGATGGGCCGGCAGGCCGAATTCGCGATTCGTTTGTTCATCGCCGACGCCAACGCCAGCAGCGCGCTCCGCGTCGCCGGCGAGCGATGCGAGTTTGCGCTCGAATGCCACGACGACGCCAGCGACCCCGTGCGATGCGCCGGCATTTATCGCTCGCTCTGCGCGGATCGCCGCGCCGACATAATCTTCGGCCCGTACTCCAGTCGCCTCACCCGCGTCGCCGCGGGCATCGTCGAACAATCCGGCCGCGTCTTCCTCAATCACGGCGGCGCCGGCGACGATCTCTACGACTGCGGCTACAAGATGATCGTCGGAGTACTCAGTCCCGCCAGTGACTATTTGCGCGGCTTCGTCCGCTTGCTGACCGAACTCAAGCTCTGGCGCAAGCGCGTCGCGATCGTCGCGTCGAAGTCGCCCTTCGCTCGCGCGGTCGCATCGGGCTTCGAGCGCGCTGCCGGTGAACGCGCCGCTCGTCGTCGCGGAGTCCGCGTCCGCGTGAAATGGAACGGCGCGTTCGACCCCGCCTCGGCGCCCGCGCGGCTTTTCCCCGCGCTTGCGCGCAACCGCGTCAACGCACTTGCCAGCGCCGGCAGCTATGAACATGATGTCGCCGTGATGCGCGCGGTCGCAGCTTCCGGTCTCAACATCCCGGTGCTCGGATGCGTCGCTGCCGGCGTGCGCCGCTTCGCGTCGGACTTGGGCGAACTTGCAGAAGGAATCGTCGGCCCTTCGCAGTGGGAGGACTCCATCGAGATCGCGCCCGCGCTCGGCCCGACGCCCGCCGAGTTTGCGCGCCGAATGGTCACCGCCGGCGCCGGCGATTCTCCCGATTATCCCGCCGCGCAGATCTACGCCGCCGGTCTCCTGACCGCCGCCGCGCTCGCTGCCGCCGGCCGCCGCGACGACGCGATGCTCCGCGATGCATTCTCCAACTTGCAAACCACCACGATGTTCGGCGACTTCTCGATCGATCGCGTCACCGGCCGCCAGCTCGGTCACCAGATGCTGCTCGTGCAATGGCACCGCGGGCGCAAGGTGATTATCGCGCCTGAGTCGCACGACGACTCCGGCTCGCTCGGTTTTCCCTCCGGCTTGCGTCTGCTCCTTGCGGCAATCGAGATGCTTCGCTTAAGTCGTCGTGACGATTCGCGGGAATCGCTCGGCGACGAAGAATTGGAAGAATCGGACCTGGATAAAGATGAGCGCAATCACGATTAGACTCGACCGCCGGATAGTTCTCGCGATCGGCTTGATGTCCGGGACTTCGCACGACGGTGTGAGCGCCGCCGTCGTCGAGCTCGACGAGCGTTCCCGTCCGCCCGCGCGCTTGATCGCGTTTCACACTTTCCCGTACCCTGCGCGCCTTCGCAAAGAATTGCTCGCCGCTTCCGCCGATGAAAAAATCGGCGCGGCGGCGATTTCCACGCTCAACTTCGCGCTCGGCCACGAGTTCGGACGTGCCGCCATCGAGATCGCCCGGCGGGCGCGCGTCGCACTTTCCGACGTTGCGTTCATCGGATCGCACGGCCATACCTTTTTTCATCTGCCGCCACGCCGCGCGCCCAGCGGACAGGTCGCCTCCACGATGCAACTCGGCGAGTCCGCCGTCATCGCCGCGGCTACCGGAGTTCCCGTCGTCGCCGACTTCCGCACGATGGACATCGCGCTCGGCGGCGAGGGCGCTCCGCTGGCCCCGCTCGCCCATCTCTGGTTGTTCGTTGACCCTACGCGCGGCCGCGTCGTGCAGAACATCGGCGGCATCGGCAACGCAACTTACATTCCGCCCCGCGCGCGCCTCGGCGACGCCGGCCTGATCGCGTTCGATACCGGCCCGGGTAACATGATGCTGGACGCGCTCGCTTCGCGAATCTCGGGCGGCCGGCTGCGGATGGATCGTGGCGGGCGCATCGCGGCGAGCGGCCACGTCAACGAGCCGCTGCTCGCGAAGCTGATGCGGAATCCTTATTTCCGCCGCCAGCCGCCAAAATCAACCGGCCGCGAGGAATTCGGGACCCATCTGCTCGATCGGATCGTCGCCGACGCGCGCCGCATGAAAATCGTTGACTACGATCTGGTCGCGACCGTCACCGCCCTCACCGCGAGATCGATCGCCGACGCATGCCGCCGCTTCATTTTTCCTCGCGGTCCCGTTGACCAGTTGATCGTCACTGGTGGCGGCGCGCAAAATCCAACCTTGATGCGCATGATCGCGGCCGAGCTTCCCAATCTCGAAGTGATCACCGCCGCGGCCGTCGGCGTTGACGGCGACGCGGTCGAAGCCGTCGCATTTGCCATTCTTGCCTACCAGATGCTGCGCGGCCGCCAGGGCAACATCCCCAGCGTTACCGGCGCGCGCGCCCCTGCGGTCCTCGGCAAACTGACGCTGCCCCCGCTGCCAGTGGAAAAATGAAGAAGTGAAAAGTCGAGTCTCGCCCGCGCCTGGAAGACCCGGCGCGATCTCACGCGCTGCGCTTGTCGTCGGGCGGCGCGACTCCCGCCTTCGTCGCTGACTCGACGACCGCCGACCGGAAGACACCGTGCGCCATCGTCGATTGCTCGCGATCCGCTCGCGCCGCATAGACTCTCATCCGTGCTTCATGCGCCGATTTGTCGTCCGGCGCCGCCGCCACTGCCCAATCCGCCAGATGACATGCCAGCACGATTTCGCCGGCCGCCAGCCTTTCATTCGCTCGCGCGATCAGCGGCGCGACACCGCCCGCCAGCGCCGCGATCTCCCGCGCCCGCTCGCCGTCGCTGGCGGGTTTAAGATTCGACGGCGTGCCGTCGTACCATCCGCCTTCCAGCCGCCAGATGTTGCGCACGATAAACTCGGGCTCGTCGTACACGGCTTGCAGCCACGGCTTCTCCGCGAGGTTTGCCGGCGGCTTCACGGTGTGAACTATCTCGTCCAGCGTGGCGCCCGCATTCATCATTGCAATAGCCTGATCGTACAGGCTCTGCAGATAGTTGGCGGTGTCGTTGAGCACCTGCCGCACCCGAATCGCGCCAAACACCGGGTAGCCGTGGCCCGGCACTAGCACTTCCGCCCCCAGTCTCGCCATCACGCGCAGCGCCTCGGCCCATTCGCGCGCGTAGCGCTGCGCCTTCTGCGGATTGCCGGCGTTGGGGGCGGCCCAGATGATCAAATCTCCGGTGCACAGCAGCTTGCGCTGCGGGATGAACACCCAGCAATGATCGTCGGTTTCGCCGCGCGCATGATGGCATTCGAACTTGTCGTCGCCCGCAACTACATTCAACTGATTATCGAAGTAAGTATCCGGATATACATACTCAGTCGGCCACGACGCGGGCCGGTTGAACTGCCGTGTATTGACTACATTGTTATAACCGGCGGTGCGCTTGTAGCGATCGAAGCGCGCCGCGACCGCGCGATGTCCCACCACGCGCGGCCGCGCCACATTCTTCTTCTGCGCATCCGCGACTATAGCCGGCATCCCGCACGCGTGATCGACGTGCCCGTGCGTGTAGATCGCCGTGTTCACCCGCTCCGGCGAGAACTGCCGAATCAGTTTCACCGTCGCGTCCTGGTTGAAGTAGCCTCCCGTATCCACCAGCACCAGCCCCTCGGCCGTCTTGGCCGCCGTCACGTTGGCGAACCATCGGTAGAACATCACGCCGTCCGCAATTTCCTCGTACTCGCCGGTCGGCAGGATCGGATGGAACTGGCGGGTCGTAATCGCGCCGGTAAAAATCTTTTCCGATTGATCTCTTATCACGCCCATAGCTGAATCTTCCTCTTACAAGAACATCCTCAATCGATCCGATGCAGCTCCCCGATATGCCGAATCTTCTCGTGATCGACCCACGTGTAGCGCCGATGCTGATCGACCAGCCGCGCCTCGATTCCCGCCGCGCGCGCACCCTCTACGTCGATCGAATAGATGTCGCCCGCAAATCTCACTTCGTCGGGAGCGACGCCCAGGCGCTCGAGCGCGATTTGAAAAATCCGCGGGTCGGGCTTTGCTACCCCGACAACATGCGAGTCGATTATCACGTCGAAGTACGGCGCCAGCCCGAATCGTTTCGCGTCCGCTTCGACCTGCCCCTCCGCATTCGACACGATCGCAAGCCTGTATCCCGCCGATTTGAACGCCTCCAATGCCTCGAACGTCCCGGGCCGCACCACGCGCCAGAGTGTGGCCTCGCGATGTATCGCGGTGAACTTCGCCGCGCATTCGCTAAATTCCTCTTCCGGAATTCCCGCCGCCTTCATCCAGCCGCGAAAAAAATGCTCATACGCCCCGCCGTCGGCTTGCTTGCCCGGCACGCTCATCAGATGCCGATCGATCGCGGCACGTCCTGCGTATTCGGCATGCTCGAGCGCCAGTGCATCCAGCTTGCGCCCTTCGCGCGATAATTCGCGCGCCAGCAATTCGAAATCCAGGAATGCGAGCGTGCCGCCAAAATCGAACAGCAGCGCCTTGAGTTTTCCCTTTGCCTTCGATTTCATTCCGTTCCAGCTTAGCAGGGGCCAGCCTCCGCACCCATGTCAGGAAGGCCAGACATATCGCCTTCATCCGGCTGCACTGGTTGCGCCACTATCCATCAAAAAGATATGATTTTTCTGGAGATTTCTCCCCGCCGCACCAGCGCTCCGCAGGAGACGTGATGTTCACCGGTATTATCGAAGACCTCGGCACCGTCGAAAGCCTCAAGCCGACCGACCAGGGCGCGGTTATTTCTGTCCATACCTCGATTCCCATTTCCGAAATCAACATCGGCGATTCGATCGCCGTCAATGGCGCGTGCCTGACCGTGATTTCCAAAGGCCCCGGACGCTTTGCGATGGATATCTCGGCCGAGACCTTGCGATGCACCGGGCTTGGCGATCTGAAACCCTCCCACCGGGTGAATCTCGAGCGATGCCTCACGCTCGGCAAGCTGCTCGGCGGCCATCTGGTTTCCGGCCACGTGGACGGCATCGGCCGGGTCGTGTCGATCAAGCCCGAGGGCGACTCAAAACTTCTCAGCTTCGAGGTCGCGCCCGCGCAAGCGCGCTACCTGGTCGAGAAGGGCTCGGTCGCCATCGACGGGATCAGCCTGACCATCTTTTCGGTCGAGGACCGCAATTTTTCCGTCGAAATAATTCCCCACACGCTGCGATCGACGACGCTCAATTTCAAGCAGCCCGGCGACACCGTCAACATCGAGAACGACATGCTGGTTAAGTATGTCGAGAAGATTCTCGCGATACGCGCGACGCCGGCGCTCGCATCGTGAAGAGTGAAGAAGTGAGAAACGCATGAGCCTGATGCAGATACCGCGCAAGATCGAGTACGCGCTGCGAGCGATGATCTATCTCGCCGATCATCCGTCGGGCGTCGCGCGCGGCACCGAAATCGCCGGCCGCGAGCACATCCCGAAATACTATCTGGAAAAAGTGATTCGCGATCTGATGCGCCGCGGACTCGTGCGCGCGCGCCGCGGTCCCGGCGGCGGCTACCAGCTTGCCCGCGATGCCGACACCGTCACGTTTCGCGATATTATCGAAGCCGTCGAGGGTCCGATCAAGCTCAACCTGTGCACCGACGGCAGCAGCTCATGCGCTCTGCAGCCGTCCTGCCGCATGTATCGCGTTTGGGAAAAGGGCCAGCGCGTGTTGCTGGAAGTTTTCTCCGATACCTCGCTCGCCGAAATAGCCGCGACGCATCCGTCGCCGGGCGTGCGTGCCCCCGCCGAGGTCGCGTCCAGAGCGATATCGCCGGCCAAGTCTCAGCCCGCGTAGCTGAATTGAAGAACCTCCCGACGCCGGCCCCGCGAACCCTGTGCCCGTGAACGATTTCGGAGCTATCGGCCTCGGCGACTTCGTCGGCAAACCGCGCCGCGGCGCCCCGGTCTTCACCGAGAAGAGCTTCTATCTCGAGGAATTCTACGGCAAGAGCCTGCTCTTCGCGCTGATTCCTCCCGCCGGACAGCGGATTTCCGACTTCGATTCTCTGCTCCTGACGCTGCGCGAATTGCGGCGCAATCAGACCCGATGCGTCGTCATCGTTTCGCCGAGCGCACTTCCCAAGCTGATGCGCCGGCTCGGCCGTCTCGCCCCCAAGGAACCGCCCCCGGTCTTCAATCCATCCGACGGACTTCGCTCGCGACCGTATCCACCGGATTCCGCCGTCGCCGAGATCTGGGCGCGGTTGCGCGCCGGATCGATCGTGGTCGCCTCGATGAGCCGCGACGACGCCGACGATCTCACCGTCTTCGCGCGCGAGCTCGCCAGCCGGCTTCGCGTCTTCAAGCTGCTGATGCTTGATCGGCGCGGCGGCTTGATCGACAAGGACGGGCAACGGCTCTCGTTCGTCGAGGAACATCGCATCCGCCTCACTATGCGCAACCTCCGCTCACGCGCTCGCAGAGCCATCGTCCGCGCCGCCCACGACGCGCTGGAAGACGGCGTCGGTTCCGTCAACCTGGTCGCGCCAGGCGACGTTTACGAGGAACTCTTCAGTTTCATCGGCGCCGGAACGCTGTTCACCGAGATGCAGTACGGCTTCGTCCGCCCCGTTTCGATCGACGACTTCGAAGAAGTTGAAGCACTCATCGTCCGCGGCCAGACCGAAGGCTCCCTGCTGCCCCGCACTCCCGGCCAGATCGCGCAGATTTTGCCCTCGTGCTTCGGCTACCGAATCGGCGACGAACACCTCGCTGGAATCTGCTCGCTGCTGACCGAGCCGTACCGCCGCGACCGCGCGGGCGAAATCACCGCGATGTACACCTTGACGCGCTTCCAGGGCGAGGGCGTCGCCGCCGTGCTGGTCCGCGAGATCCTCAAGGAAGCCCGGGCTCGGCGCCTCAAATATGTTTTCGCATGCACCAATGAGGATCGTGTCGCAGGCTTTTTCTCGCGCCTCGGATTCAAGCGCGTGAATGCTCGCGAGGTCTCCGCGGCCAAGTGGCGAGGCTACGATTCCTCACGTATCAAAAGCCTCAGTATATTCCGCGCCGATCTCGACTGACTATTCGATGCCGTGATTAGCTATTATACATTGACTAGCTATCATGCCTCTGCGTCGAGCCCGATGGCCTTCGCATGAAGCTGAAATCTGCCGCCGCGATCGCTGCGGTCGCTCTCCTCACCGCCGTCCTGACGCTTCATCGGCTCGGCGCCGGCGACGTATGCACCGGCAATGAGGCCGTTGAAGGCGTGTTCGTCCAGCAGATGGTCGAGCACGGTCATCTCCTGTTCCCGGTCGAGAACGGCATCGCCCCAATGTACAAGCCGCCGCTGTTCCATTGGACTGCGGTCGCAATCGATCGCCTCGCCGGTATCCGCAAAGTGACCGCCGCCAACCTGCGCCTGCCATCGGCACTTTACGCGGTTGCCGGCGCGGTCCTGACGATGCTGTTCGCGTATGAATTCCTCGGCATCGACGCCGCCGTCCTCGCCGGACTCGCCCTCGCGGCCTCCTATCAGTACATCAGCCAGGGCCGCTACGGCCGCGTGGACATGACGCTGTGCTTCTTCGAGTCGCTCGCCCTGTTCGCATTTCTGTGGTGGATGCCCCGCGACGCGGCCGCTTCGGGCGCCGCTGCGCGCCTGGAATCCAGCCTGCCCGCGCTCTATCTGATGGCGGTTGCGATCGGTCTCGGCGTGCTGGCCAAGGGCCCCGTCGGCGCAATTCTTCCCGGCGCTTCGATCGTCATCTTCATGCTCGCCGAGCGCCGCGGACGCCAAATCCTGACGATGCTCGATCCCGGCGCGATCATCCTCGGCGCCGCGATCGCTTCGAGCTGGTATCTCGCATGTTACTTCGGCGGACGCTTCGCCTTCCTCGATCGCCAGCTCGACAGCGAAAATGTCGGCCGCTTCTTCGGCTCGCTGGGCGCGATGGCGCCATGGTACTACCTGAAACCCGTACTGCTCAACTCCACCCCGCTGAGCCTGATAGTCCCTGTCGCCGCCGTTTATGCATTACTCACTCCATTACTCACTCGACGCCGCATAGATTCTACCTATACCCCCGGGACAGGCCGCGATGAGCTTCACAGCGCGGGTGAGGGCGATCGCTCGCCCACGCCTTCCGACTCCGACCGCGCCCGCTGTGCCGTCCGGCTCTTCGCGATCTTCTACTTCGCTACCGTCGTCTTCTTCAGCATCGCCGCCTACAAGCGCCGCTCCTATCTGCTGCCGGTATGGCCCGCGGCCGCCGTGATGCTCGCGTGGTGGATCGTCACCGTTCCTACGCTTGCATGGCGGCGCGCCGCGATCCGCGCATTTGCCGCCCTATGCGCCGGGCTCGTCATTTTCAACTTTGTCTATATACCGCGAATGGAAGTCCGGTCATGCCGCGACGATTCATTTCGGCCCGCCGCCGAAGAAATCGCCCGCGTCGCCGCGCCCGCCGATCCGCTCTACCTTTACGGATTTCAAGAAGAGATCGCGCCGCTGCTGTTCTACCTCGATCGCGACGCGCCCGTTCTCCACGGCCGTCTCGGCGACGCGCCCCCCGGCTTCATCATCGTCCCCGCCGACGTATGGGAGACCCATCAGCACGACGCCCTCGGCCTCGAACCCGTGCTCACTTCCGACCACGGCAACCGCCGGCTGGTACTCCTCAAACGCGGCAAGTCCT
>CAWFAJ010000024.1:0-373675 GCA_963813785.1 uncultured delta proteobacterium
CAGGGCTGACCCCTGGCAGGGGCTGACCCCTGCACCCAGTGCGAGGAAGAAAACCGTGAGCCTCTTCTCCCATGCTCTTTGCAGAGCTTCGCTGGCATTGGCGGTTCTGTTGTCCGTAAGCGCGAGCGCGATGGCCGCCGGAAATGAGGAATCGCGTGACGCCGCAGCATTGTTCGGCGAGTACGAAACCGTTTTCTATACGAATACGGATCTGTCCTCGAGGTTCAGTTCTTTTAAGGGATTATCCAGGCAGACCGCTGGAGCCTTGAGCGTCCCTTTCGGAGATTTGATTTACGGGCTCGACTCGCTGGACCCATACGCCTCGGCCGATATACTGGGGAAGAGCGAAGCCGTTCTGATGGGGGGCAAGGGCTTTATCCCGCCCGAGGGCGAGGGTGAGGCGCAAATATCGCAGTTCTGTTACATCATTAGCTTCGGAGCAAAAGGCCGGCCAGATTTTCGAAAATATGCTACTAAAGCGCACGAGGCATCGATGGCGGGAGAACCGGTGTGGAGCTGGCAGGTACACTCGCCGGAGCCTCGCGGGCAGGACGTCGCCTACTATGCGGCTCAGATCGGCGATTCGTATCTCCTCGTTTCAAATGACCTCGGTGAACTGCCAGCAATCACGAAAAAATTGACCTCTTCGGATGACGCTTCCTCGACGCTGAGCGGCATTCGCGATTGGGCAATCCTCAGTCAGCATGAATATTGGGGCTATCGGCGCGTCCGGCACGACGGAGTGGTCGAAAAGGACGCAGCCCGGCTGGAGCTCACGATGCCTAGCGCTGAGACCGTGATCATGTTTGCCGACATCAAAAAGAAGACCGCGACAGTCCGGGTGCTCGGTGTTCACGCAAACGAAATTGTCGAGATGATGAAGCAAAGGAATGAGCAACAACGAGAAGCGTTGAAGCGGTTGGGCATGCGGCCATTCGCTCCGCCGTACAAATTCAAAGCGACCGACGCCCGGACTTTGGAAGAAACATTCAGCCTCTCCGGCGGCGAACAGAGCGAAGGCGAAATTATCAATTCAATGGGGCTGTTCGGCTTCGAGATCATCATTTGAGAGCCATCGCACAATGACTGTCGGAAGAAGTATGGCTGTGACCGCAGCGTTGGTGAGCGCCATCGGCGCCGCTATCGCGGCCGATTCCAGCTCGACTCCGCCCGCCGCAATTTTCGTTGCTAACCTTGGAGGCGGCTATGTGACTGTGTACTCACTTGGCAGCAATGGCGACGCAGCTCCTGTCTCTACCATCGACGGCGCCGCTACGCGATTAGCCGGTCCAGAAGCCATCGCGCTGGATTCAAACGGTAACATCTATGTGGGGAACGACGATGTGGCGAACGCAGCCGTCGCGGCTGGAAGCAGCGTGGTTGTGTTTTCGGCCGGCAGCAAAGGTAACGCCAGCCCGACCGCCACTATCGGGGGTCCGCATACCGGCCTGCACGGAATCCATTCTATCGCGGTGGATTCTAGCGGTAGTATCTATGTCGGGACGTATGTCGGGACGAACGGACCTGCTGGTGTTGTTGATTTTACCGCAGGCAGCAATGGCGACGTAATACCGCATAACATCATCGCAGGGTCCAGCACCCGAATTCAAAACGCTTACGGCATCGCTATTGATCCTAGGGGTACGGTCTTTGTAGCAAACGTATTGGGGCTCTCTGAATATATCGGTGTCCTCGTCTTTCCGGGGGCCAGCAGTGGCAACGTGACGCCCATCGCTGCAGTCAGCGGAGCTAAAACCGGTATTGACTGGCCAGTTGGCGTTGCCTTGGATCGACGTGGCGACATTTATGTTGCGGATGCTGGTCGCTACGGTTCACCCGCCAGCATCAGAGTCTATTCAGCCGGCAGCAACGGCAATGTGCCACCCATAGTCACGATAAGCGGCTCCAACACGGGCCTTAGTGGTCGTCACGTTCGGGGCATCGCGCTGGATTCCAAGGAGAACTTGTACGTTACAAGCGATGGCCGTAACGGTACGGCAAGTAGCATCACAGTCTTCAAGGCTGGCAGCAACGGAAACGTTAAACCCATGGCAGTGATTGGCGGAATAACACAGGATTGTCCGCGGCCGTAGGCATCGCAATCGGTCCTTATCCTGCGATTCGATGATCGAGGAACCAGAGGCGAGCTGACGGTCAGGAGCGCCTGGGACTGGCTGCAATAGGAGGGGCTGGCATGGAAATGAGCGATTGGTACAACGACGATGCGTTCTGGGAAACATTCGAGAGCTACATGTTCCCACCCGAGCGAATCGAGTCGGCTCGGGTCGAAGTGGACGGGATGACCGGGCTGCTCGGGATCCGCAACGGAGCGAAAATCCTCGACCTCTGCTGCGGACCCGGGCGCCATTCGCTTGAATTCGCGCGACGCGGATTCGACGTCACCGGCGTCGATCGCACGCGTGCCTACCTGGACAAGGCCCGCGGTATCGCCGCGGCCGAGGGACTCAGCATCGCGTTCGTCGAAGCGGACATGCGCGAGTTTGTGCGGCCGGACACCTTTGACGCCGCGATCAACTTCTTCTCTGCGTTCGGGTACTTCGACGATCCCGCTGATGATCTTAAAGTTGCGTGCAACCTGCGCACATCGCTCAAACCCGGCGGCCGCTTGATCCTCGATGTGATCGGCAAGGAAACACTCGCCGCAAGATTTCGCGCGCGCGATTGGAGCCGGCGCGGCGACACGATCGTGCTCGAGGAGCGCCGGCTGCTCGACGGCTGGAAACGAATCGAAAGCAAATGGACCTGGATTCGCGGTATCGAGCGGCGTGAATCGACGCTGACGTTGCGCCTCTATTCGGGCGCGGAGCTGGCAAACATACTGCTCGAAGCAGGATTCGCGAAGGTCGACCTGTACGGACGGTTGAAAGGGACACCCTACGACGAAACCGCCGAGCGGCTGACCGCCATCGCTACGCGACAGGGGTGACCCCTGTACTCGATGTTAAGGCCGCGCTCCGTCGTCGCGCGGCAGGGGTGACCCCTGCACCCAATGTTAAGGCCGCGCTCCGTTGTCGCGCGCGGGCTCTGCCATTGCGTAGTCGCGAAAAGATGCGCTGCGCAGATTTTCGCGTCTTTTCACTGCGGTGCAGGGGTGACGACTGCCCGTCGCCACGGCTGGCCAGCGTTACGCCCGAGAGAAAAAGACGCGCCGCGCGGATTTTTCGATTCGTTACCGGGTGCAGGGGTCGACCCCTGCAAACCCGCGCAGGGTTTCACATTCAATAATGCTACAATCAACCGATTCGCATGATCCTTGCCGCATTCTTCGACGCCGCCGGCACCCTGTTCGAGGCGCGCGAGCCCGTCGGACGCACCTACGCCCGCCTGGCGCGGCAATTCGGCCTCGACGCCTCCGAGGACAGCGTCGCCGCCGGTTTTCGCCGTGCTTTCGGTGCGGCGCCCGGTCTGGCCTTCGGACTTGGGCATGGGCACGACGAGCTTCGACGCCTGGAGCGGGAATGGTGGCGGCGGCGCGTGGGCGAAACGTTCGCGCCGATGGGCACATTCTCCGACTTCGACGCTTACTTCGACGCGCTGTTTGCCCACTTCGCCGATCCCGACAGTTGGATTGCGGATCTTGAAGCGGCGCCGATGCTGCAACGTCTAAAAGACGATGGACTCAAACTGGGCGTGATCTCGAACTTCGATTACCGCTTGTACCGAATTCTCGACGGCCTCGACCTGACCCGCTACTTCGATTCGATCACGATTTCCTCGGAAGCCGGCTATGCCAAGCCCCGGCGCGAGGTGTACGAGTCGGCGCTTTCACGCGCCGGTGTGGCGGCGCACGGCGCGATGCATATCGGCGACTCGGAGCATCTCGATTTCGCGCCGGCTGCGGCTGTGGGGATGGCTGCGGTCCTGATCGATCGCGGGAAAAAGCAGGCGGCGCCATCGATCGCGGGCCGCACCGCCCGAATTTGTACGCTTGCCAGCGTCCCTGAGGTTGCGCAAGTATTCTTACTCGCTTGACGTTATCGCGGCGTTATTCTTATCTAAGGCCACAATTTTCCGGGGAACAGTATTTTGGGGAATAGAAAAATGAACCGTGTGCTTTTTCCGCATCGCCTGATGGTGATGCTAACCGCATTTTTTGCGCTTGCCTTCACCGCCGGCCTCGCCGCCGCGCAAAGCGCCGGTCAGCTCGAGGGCGAGCTTTCCGGCATCTCCGGCCAAATGTCGTCCGCCGAGTCCAACGAATCGACCGCCGACCAGGTGATCACCCGCCTCGACGCGGCCGAGTCAACCTTCGCCAAGGTCACTTCGAGCGGCAAGGTGGACAAAGGCGCGCTGATACCGCTCTACCATCAGCTCGACTCGATGCTCGATCGGATGCAAACGGTCTATTCGAAGAAGAAGGACGATTGCATCGCGCAGATCGACAACGGCGGGCAATGCGACTACGACAAGCCCGAGCAGTTGGCATTGCGCGCCGCGTATCCGCTTGCCTGGCTGCGGTTCACGGCTGCGACCACTCTGTTCGACGATAACGCCGAACAATCGAAGAAACTGCTCAACCAGGCGATCGACGGCTTCACTGCGGCGACGCTGGCGATGCCCGATCCCAACCTGATGCGCGAAAATACGCTCGGCCGCGCCTACTGCGAACGCGAGTTGGGCAAATTCGATCACGCCGAATACGACCACGCGATCGCCGACTTCAAGAAAATTATGGATGACGGCAGCGGCACGCAGCAATACGCCGCCGCGCGCGAGGGACTTTCCACGACTTACGCCAAGATGGGCAACGCAGCGGAGGCCGCGGCGATGCTGCCGACCGGCGGCAAGAACTCCAGCGCCGGCGAGTTCATGCTTCGGTTGCAGACCCTGTTCAGCGCCGAACGCGCCACCAGCGACCCCGCCAAGAAGGCTGCCTACCACAATCAGATCATCGAGGCGATGAAGTCCAAGGAAAACGACAAGGAAGGATGGGCGGTCGATGTGGCGGCGGCGTCCAAGTTTCCCACCAACGTCGTCGAGGAATTCGGCAACTCGAGCGATCCGTTCGAGAAATGGCTGCTCGCCGCGGTTCTGCTCTCGCGCAAGGATGAGGCCAACGCGGCCAAGTACTATGCGGAGGCGGGCGCCAGCGGAAAATATCCCAAGGCCTACAAGTTCGCCATCGACATCTATCTGCGGGAGAAGCGCTACGACCAGGTCGAGGCGATGCTGAGCAAGATCGCATCGGGCGGCGGCGGCGACGCGCAATGGGCCGAGTACGTGAGATTCAGCCTCGCGCATAGCCGATGGGAGCAGGGCGGTTCCAAGGATAAGGCGCTGGAAGATCAGTGGGTGAAGGACGCGCAGGACTACGTGCAGAAATATCCCAATGGCGAGCACGTCGCCGAGATGCGCGTGCAGCTCGCAGGTCTCCTGCAGCAGCAGAATAAATACGTCGAGGCCGCCGAGTTGTATTCCCAGGTCAAGGGCGACCCCGAATTCACGTTCACCGCCAAGTTCAAGGCCGCGGAGTGCTACTACGCGGAACTCCAGGGCGCCAGCGCCAAGGATAACAAGGGGCCCAAGATCGATACCGAGTCGGTCAGAAAGCTGGCGCTCCAAAACCTCAACGAGGCAATCAAGATGGGTCCCGAAGCGGAGCGCACCGCTTCCGGAGCCGGCAAGACCGCGGTCCATGAGATTCGCGGCGAAGCGGCCTACATGCTGGCTTCGATCCTCGAAGAAGACCCGGAAAAAGTTGACTACGCGCAGGTCGCAACGCTGCTGACCGGCTACGAATCGGAATACCCGAAACTGAGCGCGAAGTTCCAGGATGTGGCCGAATGGCGCATCACGGCGCTCGATCATCTCGGCCGGTACGACGAGGTTAACAGCGATGTCGCCGCAATCGTCGAACGCAGTCAAGGCAACATCGCCAAGGGCGACTTCATCAAGGAACTCGGAATCGATTTCTGGAAGGCCGCGCAGGAAGCCAAGGCCAATAACAATCAGACGGCATACAAGAAAAACGCGATGCTGACCGCGACCGCGTACAAATTTTTCGCAGACATGGTGTCGGCGGGAAAAATCCCGGTCAAGAATCTGACCGGCACGCTGTCTATTTACGGCCAGGCGCTGCAAGCTACCGAGCATGAGGTAGAGGCGGAAAAGGTCTATCAGGAGGTCGTGAAGGCCGACCCGGCATCGCCCGATGCGAACGCCGGACTGGCCCGTATCGCGCAAGCCAAGAAGGACTGGAAGGACGCGGTGACGCTGTGGACCACCGTCGAGAGCACGGCGGCCGAGTCCGACATCCTGTGGTACGAGGCGAAGTACAACATCGCGGTGATCTACAACGAGCAAGGCAACACCCAGGGCGCATGCAGCAAGCTGGCGCAGACGCGCGCCGAACATCCCACCCTGGGCTCGCCCGAGATGAAGGTTTCGTGGGACGCACTGCAGCGCAAGATATGCCTGGATAACCGGCACTAGCGCGGCGATGCTCAAAAAGATTCATCACGTCGGCGTCGTCGTGCCGAGTCTCGACGCGGGCTTGAGATTCTGGCGCGACACGCTCGGCCTGCATTTCACCACGAGCGCCACGATCGAAGAACAGGGCGTCCGGGCCGCGTTGCTCAAAGCCGGCGAGAGCGAGATCGAGCTGCTCGAGCCGCTCGACGCCGACAATGCCGTGGGCAAGTTCCTCGCACGGCGCGGCGGCGGCCTGCATCATGTATGCTTCGAGACCGACGACGTCGCGCGTGAGCTCGAAACGGCGCGCGGCAAAGGAATCCAACTAATCGATCAGAAGCCGCGCCGCGGCCTGGCGGGAATGATCTGCTTCCTGCATCCCAAGGCCACCCGCGGCGTGCTGGTTGAATACGCCCAGCCACCCGGCGAGTAGAGAGTAAAAAAGGGCATGCCGATCTACGAATACCGATGCACGAAGTGCGACCACTCGTTCGAGGCGCTGGTGCGCCCCGGCGACGGCGGCGCGCACTGCCCGCTTTGTCGCGGCTCGAAGCTCAAGCGCGAGATGTCCACCTTCGCAGCGCGCGGCAGCAATGGCGACGGCGGCGCCGCAGTCGCGGCCGCGATGGCCAATTCCGGCGCGGCGAACGGCGGCGGATGCGGCGGGGGTGGATGCGGCGGCGGCGGATGCGGCTGCCACTAGCGCCGCTTTCGTCGTTCGCCCGGTTCAGCTCTCCCTGCGCGCTTCGAACTCTTTTCTTGCCGCCGCCAGAAATTCGGGCTGCGCGAGCAAATCGTACGCGGTCATCGCCATCGCCTTCGCCACCCGAATCATCGCATCGTAGCCGCGCTCTGAGTCGGCGTGCGCGACGAACGCATCTTCGTGGCAATTGCCGTCGCCGTGGCGCGCGATCGCGAACGACGGATGAATCGCCGGCATCACATGACTGACGTCGCCCATGTCGGTGCTGCCGGTGGGTGCGTCGGCCGGGGCTTCGACAGATTTTGCGCCGAGCGCCTCGCTATGCGCGGCGTAACGATGCGCCATGCTGAGATTGTTGATCAGATTCTTGTAACCGCCTTCGACAACCGGCTCGACGCGCGTTCCGGTCGCCATCGCGGCGCCCTCGGCGCATTTGATTACCCGCGCGCCGATTTCATCGGCGTAGCGGCTGGTCCTGGCGCGCGCTAAGAACAGGCACTCGGCGCGCTCCGGGATGATATTAACCGCGCGGCCGCCGTCGGTGATGATGCCGTGGATGCGCGAGCCGTCGCGCAGGTGCAGCCGCATCGCATCGACGCTCTGAAAGGTCTGGATCACCGCGGCCAATGCGCTCGATCCGTCCCATGGCGCCATTGCCGCGTGTGCGCCGCGGCCATGAAAAGTCAGCTTGAGATGGTGCGTGGCGAGCGCCGGCATCGTGCAGAATTCGGCGTTGGTGGGATGCGCCATCATGGCCGCGTCGACGCCCCGCAACGCGCCGTTAGTGATCAGGATTATTTTTCCGCCGCCGCCTTCCTCGGCCGGGGTGCCGAGAAAAACGACTCGCCCCGGCAGGTGGCTCGCGATGCTCTTCAAACCCGCGACGGCGCTGAGCGCGGCGCCGGCGATGAGGTTGTGGCCGCATGAATGACCATTGGGCAACGCGTCGTACTCGGCGAGGATTGCGACCGTGGGACCGCTGGCGCCGAACTCGGCGCGAAACGCGGTCTTGAGTCCGCCGGCTTCGCGCTCGACCTCCAGACCCAATTCGGTGGCGGCTTTGGTCAGCAGGCCGGCGGCGAAATGCTCCTGGAACTTGAGCTCGGGATGCTCGTGGATTTCGTGGCTGAGCGTGACCGCTTGGTCGCGGTAGTTATCGATCGCGCGACAGATTTCGGCGTGAGCGTCCATCGGTGTGCTCCTCTCGATGCTGAGTAGCATTGTGAGTAGCACCGAGCGCGCAGATTATCCAAACTCCGCCGCCGCGCGCCCTGCGGCGGTCCCTGAAACTTTGCCCGCGCGAATTCGTCCAAGAGGTGAGCGGATCGGAATTGCAACAGCCGCGGAAAGACTGACCGGCTTGCCCAACGCAGGAGCAAATAGGATCATTACATACGGATGCGCGCCGCTTGGGCGGAGCGCTGGCATCGCGATGACAACTACAACAATTCCGGGTATCGGACGCCGCTTGATTTCCGCGCTTACGGCCGCGGTGATTGGACTGGCGATCGTGATTGGCGGCTTCGCGCCCGCCGCGGCGCAGCAGGGCTCGTCGATTCCTGCGCCGATCGTGATACCCGGCAGTCAGGGCAGGGAAACCTCGACGCTCGAGCTGCCGTCGATGCCGGCGAAGCAGGGCGCCGAGTCGCTCAACCTCCCGCCCCAGGTTCCGCAAGCCGGCCAGGAGCTGGTGCTGCCGACGCGCGAGTTGCGCCAGCAGCCGGGCTACGAACAGGTCACGGTGACAGTGACCGAACCGAGCGGCACCTACGTCACCGGGCTGCAAAAGGATGATTTCAAACTCTACATGGACGGGCAGCAGCGCCCGATAGAGTTCTTTCGTCAGGACCTGAACACTCCGGTGTCGGTCGGCATCCTGGTGGACACTTCGGGCAGCATGACGCCCAAAATTCCGCAGGCGCGCGCCGCGATCGCACAGTTCCTGCGCGATCTCAATGACAAGGACGACGTGTTTCTGTTCGCCTTTTCCAGCCATCCGTTCCTGCTCCAGCCGTTCACGACCAATCACGATCTCGTGATGCGCCGGCTCGCATTGCTGCACGCCTACGGGCAGACCGCGTTGTTCGACGTGATCATGCAGGGGCTGCAGATGGTGCAACGAGGCCGCTACGACAAAAAAGCGCTGCTCGTCGTCACCGACGGAATGGACAACACCAGCGCCTCGACGGTCAATGACGTCGTCGCGCAGGCGCGGCGAATGGGCGTGCTCGTGTACTCGATCGGAATCGGCGATCCCAACGGCTCCAGTTCCGGAATTGGCATCTCGATCGGACCATTCGTGGTGGGCGGCGACGATAGCGAACACGTTGACGCCGAGACCCTGCACACTCTTTCGACCGAAACCGGCGCCAAGACCTACATCGTCCGCCAGGCCGGCGACGGAGAGGCTCTGCGCCGCGCGTGCGAGAACATCAGTCTCGAGTTGCGTGAGCAATACACCATAGGATTTCTCGCGCCCGATCCCAGCGCGGGCGGATACCGCAGCCTGAAAGTGGACGTTCCCGGCAAATCAGGAGCCGACGTTCGCGTCCGCAAGGGAATCGAAGTCGGCAGCCGCTCGGCGCCGACCGGCCTCGATCCGTCGGTCGCCGGCGGACCCTGATCCATCCGGGTCGCCGCTCAGCGCGCCTGGCGCTTTTTCGATACAAATGACGCGGCAAATGCGCGATTCGGATCCGGCAACAGGTTCAGGAATTTCATTTCGGCGAAGTCGCCGATCAACTGGAAACCCGAGAAGGCCGCGTTGTCCACGCGGATCCGCCGGAAGTGCGCGAGTTCCAGTCGCATGAAGTGGCACACAACGGTGCGGATGATGTCGCCGTGCGAGACGAACAGGATCCGCCGGCCAATGTTCGCTCCGACCGCACGGCGCACTGCCTCGACGCCTCGCGATTGCACCTGCGCGATCGTCTCGCCACCGGGAGTCGGCGCCTCCAGCGGATGCTCGCGATAGTTCAGGTAGTCGGCATCCTCCAGCAAATCGTCGTACACCATCCCTTCCCATCGCCCGTATAGGACTTCGGACAGCTGTGGCTCCTCGGTAACCGGGATGCCGCCGACGCCGGCAGCGATTATCTCCGCCGACTGCCGCGCACGCGCCAGCGGACTCGTAACGATCAACTCGGGCTTTATCAGGCGAGCGAAGGGAATCGCGGCTTGCACCTGCGCGCGTCCGCGCTCATCGAGTTCGATTGGATTTTGGCCCATCACGCGGCCTTCGCGGTTCCATGCGGTCTCGCCATGGCGCATCAACAGCGCGATTCCTCTCATCCCGGCTGCACCCTTCAGTTTATCCGCGACGTAAAACGGTCCCAGCGCCATCGAAATCGCCTCGCAGATGAAATTCAGCCCCCAAAAAAAACGGCGGAACCTCGCGCATGAGCGCCCGCCGCAATCAAACCAGATTTTCGACTGTGCTGACAGTGCGTCCGATCGTTACCGCGCCGGCGATGCCGCGCTCTTATGCGCGGTTGGTTCCGCATGCGCGGCGCCGTTGGCAGGCGCGCCCAGGCCGCAGAAAGCTTCGTAATCGATAAGCGTGGTTTGGCTGGGATGCTCGCTGCAGACGCGGCACTTCGGATCCTTGCGGATCTTCAGAACTCGCACGTAGTCCTTGTCCGACAGCGTGTCGAAGTAAACCATCTTGCCGATGAGCGGAGACCCGGCGCCGATTATCAACTTGATCGCCTCGAGCGCTTCGATCGATCCGATCAATCCCGGCAGCGCGCCGAGCACGCCGGCTTCCGCGCACGACGGCGCCATCCCCGGCGGCGCCGGCTCGGGATACAGGCATCGGTAGCACGGTCCGCCTTTGGCCGGGTAGAAAACCGTCGCGTTGCCTTCGAAGCGGAAAATCGCGCCGTCCACCAGCGGCTTCTTCGACAATACGCACGCGTCGTTGATCAAATATCGAGTCGGGAAATTGTCGCCGCAGTTCACGACCACGTCGTAGTCCTTGATGATGTCCATCGCGTTCTCCGACGTAAGCCGCAGGTCGTGACGAATCACCTTGACGCCCGGATTCAGCGCGTTGATTTGCTTTTGCGCCGACTCGGTCTTGGGCATCCCGGCGCGATCGGTCGTGTGAATGATCTGCCGCTGAAGATTGGACAGATCGACCACGTCGAAATCCACCAGGCCTAAAGTGCCGACTCCCGCCGCCGCCAGGTACAGCGCTGCCGGCGAGCCGAGCGCGCCCGCCCCAAGCAGCAGCACTTTGGCGTCGAGCAGTTTTGCCTGTCCCTTCTCGCCGACCTCGGGAATCACGAAATGGCGCGAATAGCGGGTCAGCTCCGCGGCGGTAAACGCGCGATCCGCCACCCACGGCAAGCCGCGATCCTTCCACGCGCTGAAGCCGCCCGTCATGTTGTACACGTTTTCGTAACCGAGCTCGCGCAGCGTTCGCGCCGCCAGGATCGAGCGTGTGCCCGACGCGCACTGCACAATTACCGGCGTCTTGCGGTCGGGGATGCGCTCCTCGATTCTGAGTTCCAGGAAGCCGCGGGGAATCGCGACCGCTTGCGCAATATGCCCCTGCCGCCACTCGTCGCTTTCGCGCACGTCAATCAGCACGGTGCCGGGCTTTTCGATCATCCGGCGCGCTTCGTCGATGCCGATCTGCTTAATCGTCGAGCGTGCTTCGTCGAGGATATTCTTCGAAGTCTTCGCCATAAATTTATCCGTTCAGCCCGTCGGCGGAGTCAGTTCCGTGCTCACGCCGGCAATGACGGCGACGAATAATCCGGGAGGCAGTTCGTTTCAGCCGGCGGCCTGCGACGGAGCCTCGGCCAGCGCGCGCCGCCTGGTGAACTTAATCGCCGCATTGTCGATGTTGATCGAGCACAGCGAGCCGCACATCGTGCAGACGTTGGAACCCGCCGCTTCGCTTTCTTCCTTGTAGCGGCGCGCCTTGTCGGGGTCCATCGCCATCGCGTACATCCCTTCCCAGTTGAGCGCCTTGCGGTATCTCGACATCTGATCGTTCCAGACTTTCGCCCCGTGCACTCCCTTGACCAGGTCGCCCGAGTGAGCCGCGATTCGCGTCGCGATCACTCCTTCGCGCACGTCGTCGATATCGGGCAGCCGCAGATGCTCGGCGGGCGTCACGTAGCACAGGAAATCGGTTCCCGCCGCCGACGCGATCGCTCCGCCAATCGCACCGGTGATGTGATCGTAGCCCGGCGCGACGTCGCAGGTGAGCGGCCCGAGCACATAAAACGGCGCGCCCCCGCAGACGCGCTTCTCCAGCTTCACGTTGGCTTCGATTTGATCGAGCGGCACATGGCCGGGACCCTCGATCATCACCTGCACGCCCATCGCCCGCGCGCGCTCGGTCAATTCCCCCATCAGCAGCAGCTCGGAGATTTGCCCGCGATCGGTCGCGTCGCCGGTGGCGCCGGGCCGCAGCCCGTCGCCGATCGATATCGTCACGTCGTGCTCGCGCAGCACCGCGCACACTTCGTCGAAGTGCTCGTATAGCGGATTCTCGTTGCCGGTCCGATCGATCCATGCCGCCAGCATCGCTCCGCCGCGCGACACGATGCCTTCGATTCGCCGATGCCCGCGCAGCCGCTTCACGCTCTCGCGCGTGACCCCGCAATGCAGCGTCATGTAATCGACGCCCTGGCGCGCCTGGCGCTCGATAACGTCGATAAAGAACTCGGCCTCCATCTCCATGATCGTGCGCTCGGAGCCGAGCTGGTAGATGGGCACGGTGCCCAAAATCACGGTGCATCGCGACAGAATCTCCGCGCGTATTTTGTCGAGGTCGGTGCCCGTCGAAAGATCCATCACCGAGTCGGCGCCGTAGCGGATGGCGGTGTAAAGCTTCTCGACTTCCTCTTCGATCAGCTGATGGAAGTTCGACGCGCCGATGTTGGCGTTGACCTTGGTGCGCAGCCCCTTGCCGATCCCGATTGCTCTGAAATCGTGATGGATATTGTGCGGGATCACGACCTCGCCGGTCGCCACCAGCGCGCGAATGTCTTCGGCGGCAAAACCTTCGTCCTCGGCAACTTCGGTCATCTGCCGGGTGATTATGTTCTTGCGGGCGGCTTCAATCTGGGTCATCGCGTCACCTCCGCGGCCGGCACGATGCTCCGGCCTTGGACCTTTAAATATAGCTCAATCGCTGCCGTACTCGATGCCGTTCTTCTCGCACAACGCGCGCAGTTCCCGGATCATTCGCTCCGCGCGCGCCAGGTGCGCCACCGCGATAAAGTTGGCCAGCGCCACCAGCGTCAGCCCTCCCGTTGCCCAGTACATGTGGCTGACCACGTCGCCGCCGTGAATCACGCCCACGCCGTTGGCGTACGCGATGAACAAAACGATCAGACCCGCCAGCGTCAGGCCGATAGTCACTCGGGTCATCGGGCTACTTGCCGTCGCGCGCCGGATGCCGGTCGATCACCGTAAGATCGTCAATATGGTCCGGCGCGTCCGCGTAATGCTTGGGCGCTTCGCGATCGGTGTAGGTCTTCATCTCCGGCCGCTGCGGATCGTAAACCGCGGCGTCCTGTTCGCGGTACCACGCCAACATCTCGTCCATGTTGCCGTCGCGGCCTTTTTCGGCCAGCACGCGCGAGCGATGCATCAGCAGTTCCTTGGTCTCGACGAAATCCTTGCGGTCGAAGCCCCAGATGCGCGGATGAACGTAGGTGTCCATCCGAATCGCGTCGCACGGGCATGCCTCGACGCACAGCCCGCAGTAGATGCATCGGAGCGTGTCGATCTCGTAGCGCACCGGGAATTTTTCAACATGCGGATCGGGCGACTCGCCCGCTTCTATGTAGATGCATTGCGCCGGACACGCGGTCGCGCACAAAAAACACGCGGTACATCGCACCGATGAATCTTCGCGCAGCGTGAGCCGATGGCTGCCGCGAAAATTGTCGGAATAACGCTTGCGCTCCTCCGGATATTGAGTCGTCGAGGTCGCGTTGACGCCGCGCTTCATGCCGAACAGATGGGCGGTATGCAGCCCGAGGTTGCGGATAAGGTGGTAGTTGGTGACCGCCAGACCTCGCAGGATTTCGGGGACGTAAATCCGCTCCCAGAAGGTCATTTGTTCGCTTCTCTGCATCTCTAAACCAGCGCCAAATCCACTGTCTGAACGGGGCTTCCTGCGTTTGCCCGATGCTTCCCCGGACTCCGAGTATAAACTATAGGGAGTGCCGGGAATTACAGTCAAGTTGGATGGCTCCGGATAGCGCTCCTTTCGCCATCGCGCCACTTCGATTAATCATTGCACGCCATGCCTTCTCCCGGCACCTCCCCCGACCCCGTGCGCCCGATCACCGCATCCGAGGCCGCGCACACCGTGCTCGCGAGCTTTCTTGGCTGGGCGCTCGACGCCTTCGATTTCTTCATCCTGATTTTCGTGATGCCCGCCGTCGCCAAGGAGTTCCATCGCCCCATCTCGCACATCGCGTTTACGATCACCGCGACGCTCGCACTGCGTCCGCTCGGCGCGCTGGTGTTCGGCTGGCTCGCCGACCGCTACGGGCGTCGCATCCCGTTGATGGTCGATGTCGTCTTCTATTCCATCATCGAAGTGGCCAGCGGCCTTGCCCCGAGTTACGGATGGTTCCTGCTGATGCGCGCGCTGTACGGAATCGGGATGGGCGGCGAGTGGGGCGTGGGCGCGTCGCTCGCGATGGAAGCGGTGTCGCCGCGATTGCGCGGACTTTTTTCCGGCCTGCTGCAGGAGGGTTACGCCGTCGGCTACCTGCTCGCGGCGGCCGCGTTCTTCTTCGTCTTCCCGCACTATGGATGGCGCGCGATGTTCTTCCTCGGCGGCGCGCCCGCCCTGCTGACGATCTACATCCGCTCCCACGTGCCCGAGTCGGAGGCATGGCAGCGCACGCGCCCCGACATGTCGCAGATTCGCAATGCAATTCGCGAAAACTGGAAGCTGTTCCTCTACCTATGCGTGCTGATGACGATGATGAATCTCGCGTCGCACGGCACCCAGGACATGTATCCGACCTTCCTCGAAAAGCAGCGCGGCTTCGACACCCGCACGGTGGCGACGATCGCGCTCATCTATAATGTGGGCGCGCTGCTCGGCGGCCTGATCTTTGGCTACCTGTCCGATCACATCGGGCGGCGGCGCGCGATGGCGGCCGCGGTGATATGCGCCGGTGCGGTCATACCGCTGTGGATCTATCCGGGCACGCTCGCGGTGCTGACGCTTGGCGCGTTTCTCATGCAGTTCATGGTGCAGGGCGCATGGGGTGTCGTCCCGGCGCATTTGACCGAGCTCTCGCCGCCGGAAGTTCGCGGTCTGTTCTCGGGCCTGGCGTATCAAACCGGAGTGTTGGTCGCGTCGGGCGTCGCCGTCAGTGAAGCCTTGCTCGCCGAGCGATTCGGCTATGGCGCGACGCTGGCGGGCGTCGCCGCAATCGTGATGTTCTTCGCAGTCATCGTCATTCTGCTCGGCCGCGAGCGCGCCGGCCGCGACCTCTCTTAACGTTGGGTGCAGGGGTCACTCCTGCCGCCGCCCGGGATGAGCGGGCATGCGGTCATCGGTGTAAAGGAAGGTTTGACAATCTGTCCAAGGACGTGCTACAGTCCGCTGCGTGATCGCGAGCTTTCGGCACAAGGGCCTCAAGGAACTATCTGAGACCGGCAAGAGCGCAAAAGTAGATCCGCGACTCCAACAACGCTGCTCTGACGTGCTGGATGCAATGGAGGCAGCCCTCAATCAACAAGACCTTAATCTGCCGGGCTTCAATTTCCATCCACTTAAAGGCAAGCCCGTCCGCTACAGCATCCACGTCAACGGTCCGTGGTCGATCACTTTCGAATGGAACGCTCCGAATGCCAGCAGAGTCGATTTGGAACAGTATCACTAAGCCCAAGAGGGCATAAAAGGCCGAGAGGTAATACCGATGAAGAGCGACGAGTTTGCCGTTGAGCGGGACAAGATCACGCGTGCGCCGGTGCATCCTGGTGTCTTCTTCGAGCGCAATATCTTGCCCGAGTTTCGCCGCCAGAACCGCACGATCGGAGAGATTGCCACACTGCTCAACGTCAGCCGACAGACCTTGCACCGTGTGATGGCTGGTGAGGGCTCGGTCACTCCCGACACCGCCGTCCGACTCGGTAAGTTGTGCGGCAACGGACCCGACCTTTGGTTGAACATGCAAGCGCGCTACGACGCTTGGGAAGCGACGCACCGCTTGGTCCGCGAGCTGAAGAAGATTCCGACTCTCAGAGAGGACTAGAAACTCATTAGTAAACGCCGCTCGGGGCTCCCCAGTGCTACCATCCCGCGATGCTCGGGAATCGACGGAATGGAGAAACTGGCAGACCCGCTTTGCCGCGACGATGGCGGCCGTCGCCGCAATCGTGATGCTCTTCGCAGTCATCGTCATTCTGCTCGGCCGCGAGCGCGCCGGCCGCGACCTCCATAGCACCGCCGCATGAAGCCGGCCGCCCGTGGCACTGTCCGCGCGCGACAACGGAGCGCGGCCTTAACACTGGGTGCAGGGGTCACCCCCTGCCCGCGCGCGACAGCGGAGCGCGGCCTTAACGGTGGGTGCAGGGGTCACCCCCTGCCTCGCCGGACTTTCGATATCGCCGGCTTTGCGATAAACGAACATTGTGCCGGAGGTGAACCAATGAAATTTGGCCTCTTCTATGAAATCTCCGTACCGCGGCCATGGGGGCGCGAAACTGAAAAAACTGTCTACGACAACTGCCTCGAGCAGGTCGCGCTGGCCGATCAACTCGGCTTCGATTCCGTGTGGGCCGTCGAGCATCACTTCCTCGAAGAATATTCGCATTGCCCCGCCCCCGAGCTGTTCCTGACCGCGTGCGCGATGAAGACCAAAAAAATGCGCGTCGGTCACGGCATCATCGTCTGCGTGCCCGAGTTCAATCATCCGATCAAAATCGCCGAGCGCACCGCCGTCCTCGATATCCTTTCCGGCGGCCGCCTCGACGTCGGCACCGGCCGCTCCGCAACCTGGACGGAACTGGCCGGCTTTCGCGCCAGCCCCGACGAGACCAAGAAAACCTGGGACGAGTTCGTCCATTGCCTGCCCAAGATGTGGACCCAGGATCGCTACTCCTACCAGGGACGATCGTGGTCGATGCCCCAGCGGACCATCGTTCCCAAGCCCTACCAGAAGCCGCATCCTCCCCTGTGGGTTGCGGTCACCAGTCCCGGCACCGAGATCGACGCGGCCGAGCGCGGGATGGGCAGCCTGGGGCTGACCTTCGGCGGATTCGCCGAGCAGGAGGAGAAGGTCAAGCGCTATCGCAAGATAATCCGCAACTGCACTCCGGTGGGCGAGTTTGTCAACGAGGCCGTCGCGACCGTCAACTTCCTCTACTGCCATGAAGACGAGGCCGAGGGCGTCAAGGTAGGCCGGCGCCTTAGCGGCACCTTCAATTATCTCGCCGCCCAGTTGCTTGCCGCGCGCGAGGCGTATCCAAGCAAATCGTACCCGTCGCTGGGGCTGCTGCCTTCCCTTCGGCAGGAGGCGTCGGGTCCGGGCGACGCGTCCGGCGCGCCGGAGGGTATCGCGATCGGAAATCCCGCGCGCATTTTGCGCGAGCTGAAGAAGTGGGAAGCGGTCGGCTGCGATCGCGTCAACTTCCTGCTCAATGCGCTCGAGACCGTGCCGCAGGATAAGGTGCTCGACAGCTTGCGCCTGTTCGCCAGGGAAGTGATGCCTCATTTTCAGGGTGCGAGCGATTCCGCCTCCGCCGCCGCAGGAGGTCGATGATGCCACCGCGTTTTGGAAAGCTCGATCTGGCTGCGTGGTCCAAGTCGGCGCCCGCGATCAACGGCTACAAAACCGAGCCGTGGCTCCTCAAGGGCGCGCGAATCGTCACGCTCAACATGGAGATCGATGACGATCCCGCCGACAACTTGCTGCCGGCCACGATGCATCCGTCGATTCCGGCGTACGCAATTTTCTGCGTCACCAATTATCCCGACAGCCCCGTCGGCCCGTTCTCGATCGCCGAGGTTCGCGTCTCGGGCCGCACCGGCGTTCGTCCGCGCGGCTTCGTGTTGCGCAGTTTCTGCGACAATGAAGATGCGCGCCGCGAGTTGGCTGCACGATGGGGTTATCCAACGGCCGCGGGCGAGGTGAAGCTCTATATCCGCCACGACCGGGTGGTTGCCTATGCCAGCGCCGGCGGCAAGCCGGTGCTCGAATGCGAGCTCCTCGATCGCGACGTGATCTCCGGCGGCGATATCCAGTACATCGCGAGCATGCATCTGGCCCGCAACCACGACGACGGCAAACTCGTTCTCGTGCAAGTCGATCCCGAGTTCACCTTCTCGAAGGCGGAGCGCGGCAAGCCGCGGGTTCTCCTGCTCGACAACGACGCCTTCGGCGCAGGAACCAATCTTCGCCTCGCCAATCCCATTTCCGCCACCTTCACGACCGCCGACGTGACGCTCCCGAAGATTCGGTACATCTGCAATCCCGAGTTGCCCGCGATGCAGGGTACGACCAAAGTCGCCGCCTGAATCGATTCCGCTCGTCTTTGTCATCCCGAGCGGAGTCTGCGCAGCCGAGGGACCCCGGGTATTCTCCTTCCTGTCCCCCGCGCGCGCCACTTCGCACTTGTGCTAATTACGCAAACCATGCCGGAACCCTGGCGCTTCGAAAAAATCACGCTCAAGAGCGGACTCACGCTGCGAATCGCCCGCGCCGGCGCGGGCCCGCTCGTCGTCATGATGCACGGGTTTCCGGAATGCTGGTACTCGTGGCGCCATCAGATGCGCGCGTTGTCCGGCCGCTTCGATTGCGTCGCACTCGAGATGCGCGGTTACGGCGAATCCGACGCACCCGTGGGGGTCGCGAACTACACGCTCGACAAGCTGGTTGGCGATGTCGCCGATCTGATCGAGGCGCTCGGCCATCGGCGCGCAATCGTAGTCGGCCACGATTGGGGCGGCGCCGTAGCCTGGGCGACCGCGATGATGCGTCCCGAGGTTGTCGAGCGGCTCATCGTCATGAACTGCCCTCATCTCGAGCGGATAAGGCACGCGCTGCGGCGCAATCCGCGCCAGATGATCCGCAGTTGGTACATGCTGTTCTTTCAGATCCCCCGCCTTCCCGAGTGGCTGCTGCGCCGGCGCAATTATGAGGCGCTCCTCGATGCGCTGCGCCACCGCACGATTCAAAAAGACGTCTTCAGCGAAAGCGATCTCGACTACTTTCGCGCCGCGTTTCGCAATCCCTATTCGCTGACCGCCGCGATCAACTATTATCGCGCCAACTTCCGCGCCGCCTTCATGGCCGCGCCCGGCTCCAACCCCTGGATCGACCGGAAGATCTCGGCGCCCACGCTTTTGATCTGGGGCGAACAGGATTTCACACTCGGGAAGGAACTGACCTACGGGATGGAGGGGCTGTTCACCGGTCCATTCGAGATCAAGTACATCGCGGACTCCGGCCATTGGGTGCAGAATGAAAAGCCCGAGCTGGTGAATCGGTACGTCCGCGATTTTCTCGATAGCCGGTAGCTGAGCGCTCCGCGCCGTGGCGACGGCAGCGCAGTATTAAGCCGTTGGCAGGGGCCGCGCCCGCCAACGGCGGGCGGCCTTAATACTGGGTGCAGGGGTCACCCCTGCCGCGTAGTCGCGAAAAGATGCGCTGCGCAGATTTTAGCGTCTTCTCACTGCGGGTGCAGGGGCTGCAGCCCCTGCCCAAGGAAGTGCGAAACCCATGGCGGGTTTCGCATACAATTACGCCCCTGCCGCCGCGTTTGTGCCCCTGCCTTTACACCGCTTCGTGCCGCGCTTATCTTTATCTCAGGATCGAAACGCCTTGGACGCCGCCTTTCTCACAGATCCCGGTCGAAATCCCGGATGGTCGTCTGTATAGGAGCTTCCCGGCAAATTCACAAGGAGGGGCTTTTATGCCCACTAAATTGTATGTAGGCAACCTGGCCTACGCGGTTACGCAGGAAGACCTGGCAGAGCTGTTTGCGCAGGCGGGAAAGGTCGAGAGTGCGGTCGTCGTGACCGACAAATTCTCGGGGCAGTCGCGCGGCTTCGGTTTCGTCGAGATGGCCGAGGCGGCCGACGCGACCAAGGCGATCCAGACCCTCAATGACACCGATCTGAAGGGCCGAAAGATTAAGATCGACGAGGCACGCGCCAGCACCGGTGGCCCGCGCGGCGGTGGCGGCGGAGATCGCCGGCGTGGCGGCGGCAGAGAGGGCGGCGGCGGTGGCGGCGGCAGAGAGGGCGGTGGCGGCGGCGGAAATCGCAACCGCTGGTAGCGTTTCGCGTCGCCTGTTGCGACTCGAATGGTAGCCGGCCGAAAGTGGAAAGTGGAAAAGTGAAATAGTGAAATAGTTGAAATGGCGGCGTGGCCGGAGCAAATTGCTCCTGCCGCGCCGCTCTGTTTTTTCCCCGCTCACTGACGCATCGAAATGGCCGCGACCCCTTCCACACGATTGCTCTTCTGCTATCGTTATGCGCCGTCAACGGAGCCGGAGCCGAACCCGGAAGAAGAAAACAAGCAACCCTGGATGAATCTGATCGAATGAGAAAAGCAATACTCTCGATTGTGGCGGCCGCCGTCGCGCTCGCGTCCATCCTCGCGATCGGGCCGGGCGCGTCATCCGCCGACACCACCGACACCGTCCCGTCTGGAACGCTGCGCAACGTCGCCGGCATCGTCACCCACCGCGACGGGCGCGTCGTGCAGGTCGGCACCGCATTTTTCGTCGCCGTGCCCAGCGCGGTATTCCCCGGCCGCTCGTTCGTTTACCTGGTGACCGCACACCACAATCTGCTCGACGACGCCGGCAATCCACGCGCCGGTCTCTTGCTCACGCTCGAGGACGCCAAGACCGGCGCGATGCGCGAGGAGCCGCTGCCGCTTGAAAGCCGATGGGTGCTCGATCCGAATGAAGAAAAGGCCGACGTCGCCGCGGTTCCATTCACCCCCAAAGACGCGAGCATCGCGCCCATCCCGCTTGGCTCTCTGCTTGGCAGCGACGATCCGCTCGCCCGGCCCGAAACCGGCGCGCAGGTGTACTACCTGACCGCCGCGACCGTAGGCGTCAACCAGCGTCGCTTCGAGGCGCTCGCCCGTTTCGGCCACGTCTCGGTTGCGGCGCCTGCCGACACCGAAGTCATCGGCGCGGGCTTGCAGCAACTTTGCTATCTTGACGGCGGTGGGGCGCCCGGATTTTCCAGTGGCGCCCCGGTCTTCGTCAGCGCCGGGCTGCGCTTTGCGCTATGGGGAATTCTCGAGGCCAACACTGCGCTCAACACCGATCCGGTCTTTTCCGGTCTGGCCGGCGTTATCCCGGCCAAGTATGTTGCCGATACGGTCAAGGCGATGGGGGCGGTACAGGACAAGACGCTGCGCGGCGCCAAGGCGCCCGAGTGATTTGGCGCGTGCGATGCGGATTTGATTTGATTCGTACGGCCCATCTCCAGCTATAATGTCGGGCGCGGTCAGTTGAACAGTTGAATGCTTGATTTCGCATCGATACGCGGATATCGAAAGTAGTTCCGACTCGGTGCAAGACAGAACTCAGTAAAATACTCCCCGGTAGCTCAGTCGGTAGAGCGGACGGCTGTTAACCGTCATGTCGCTGGTTCGAATCCGGCCCGGGGAGCCACTTTCTTCTTCTGACTTGGAGCCGAAGTCCGTTAACCGTCTGTTGCGCCGCAGCAACAACTCGGTTTGTTCTTTTGGGGGATTTGGAATAAGTTTCGCGACCGAGGAATCCACCAAAATGTCCAAAAGTTCACCCGCTGTTAGCCTGCTTGCAGCCCTCGCAGTCCTGTTCGCGCCCAGTTGCGCGTATCTGTTTCACGGCACTTCCGATGAAATCCACATCCAAAGCGGCGATCCGAAGGCCGAGCTTTATCTCAACGACGAAGCGGTAGGCATCGCCTCGGCCACGGCTACCGTTGACCGCGACAGAACCTATACGATTCAAGCCAAAGAGGCGGGGTGTCAGACGCGTACCGTGCAGACGGGCGACAAGTTTGATCCAATCTCACTCTTGGGGATTTTTCTCGATTTGGGAATTGTTTCGATTCTGATAATCGACATGGGGATCAGCGGCGCAGCTTGGAAGACTTATCCGCTGACTTATACGGTCAATCCGATCTGTCCCCAGAATCCACAAACCTCGCAAACTCCCCAGACGTAAAAATCAAAGCCGCCCGCTGTGCCGTTGCGGCCATCTCTCTGCGATGCGCCGGATGACTTGCGCCTCGGCTCCAAATCCCAATACGGGCGATCAATGGAAATCGTCCGACCATCCGCAATGAGCTAGTTTCCTCAGCGATCGAGTAAGCGCCTGCAGCTCTTCCACGAAGTAGTCGCGAAAAGATGCGCTGCGCAGATTTTCGCGTCTTCTTACTACTGAGTGCAGGGGTCACCCCTGCCGCCCACCGCGCAGGTGATTCTTCCTTCGTTCGGGGGTGTCCTAATTCAGCCTGACGCCGCCGGATTCGCCGTGCTACACATACGCTATGGTCAACCGCCAGGATGTCCCGTACTCGCCCGGCTCGCCCGCAATCGGGCAACACCTGCTCTTGGCCGAAATTATTTTTGACGAAACAAAGCTAGCCATAGAGGGGAACCGTCCCAAAACCGCAACGGATGGTATAAATTGCGATTTTCGGCTCTATTCAAAAGTCAGAATCGCGCCCAAGTCTTCAGGTTGGTGAACTGAACCAGTGCCGAACCGCATCGTGAACGCACCAGCTCCGATCCTCCGATTCCTTGGCGCTGCCGGCACGGTCACGGGCAGCAAGTTTCTGCTGACGGCCGGTGATCGCCGGGTGCTGGTCGATTGCGGCCTGTTCCAGGGGCTCAAGCAGTTGCGCTTGATGAACTGGCAGCCGTTGCCCGTCGATGTGCGCGGCATCGACGCCGTTGTGCTTACGCACGCACACCTGGATCACAGCGGCTTCGTCCCCGCGCTCGTGCGCAGCGGTTTCCAGGCAAAGGTGATCTCGACACCCGGTACGCACTCCTTGTGCCGCATCCTGCTTCCGGACAGCGGTCATCTTCAGGAAGAAGAGGCCGGCTATGCGAACGCAAAAGGATATTCCAAGCACTCGCCTGCGCTCCCGCTTTACACCGAAACAGACGCATGGAAATCGCTTGATTGCTTTTCGCCGGCGGATTTCGGCGCCAAGGTCGAGATCGGTCCGATAACCGCGCAGTTTCTGCATGCCGGGCATATTCTCGGAGCGTCCCTGATAAGTATCGAGATAAACTCCCCCCGCCGCATAAGAATCCTTTTCACCGGCGACCTGGGACGTCCAACTCATCCGATCCTGCGCCCGCCCGCGCCGCCGCCCGCCGCCGACGTGATCGTGATCGAGTCCACCTACGGCGATCGCATTCATGACGATGCGGCGTCGCTTCAGCGTTTCGAAGCTGCGATCTCAAAGACGCTCGAGCGCGGCGGTGTCGTCATTATTCCCTCGTTTGCCGTCGATCGAACCGAGGTCATCCTGCACCAGCTGGCGCGCCTGCGCGACGCAGGCCGCATCCCGAGCGTCCCAACCTTCGTGGACAGCCCGATGGCGCTGGCCGCGCTGAAGATTTACGAAGAAGCCATCGCTCGTGGCAGCCCTGAAATCCGCGCCGATATCGCGCATGCAAAAAATTTCTTCAACGACAATGACCTGACCGAGATCAAAACCGTGGCGGCATCGATCGAGCTGAACTCGATGTCGGGGCCGATGATCATCATCTCCGCGTCGGGGATGGCTGCTGGCGGCCGCGTCCTCCATCATCTCAAACGACGGCTCCCCGACCGCCGCAACACGGTCATCCTCGTCGGCTTTCAGGCCGCCGGAACTCGCGGCAGGTCGCTGCTCGACGGCGCTCCGATGGTGAAGATGCTGGGAGACTACGTCCCGGTCGCCGCGGAAATTGTCGATGTCCCCGGATTCTCCTCGCACGCCGATCAGCGGGAAATTCTCAACTGGCTCAAGCTCGCCACGGTTCGGCCGCAGATCGTTTATATCGTTCACGGCGAGCCGCCCGCATCCGAAGCTCTGCGCGCGCGCATCACCCAGGAGTTGGGATGGAACGCCGTGGTACCGCGCAATCTCGAGCAAGTGCGTATAGACTAACCAGGCTGTGACGGACTTTCGGCTCAAGCATCTACCGCTCGACACGATGCGCGAACACGTGATCGTCATTCACGAGCGCGCTGTCCGCAATGGAAACCTGGGCTTGCACCCGCTTGACCGGGCACGCGTCTTCGGCGTCGATCAACAAAGCGGGATACAGCGCGAAATCACCGGCGTCCTCAACGTCTGCAGCGATGACCTGCTCGAAGCCGGCGAAATAGGACTCTCGGACGAAGCATTTCGCGATCTCGGCTTGCCCGACGGCGCCGCAGTGGGCGCAAGTTTCGCGGTCGCGCCGGCGAGCGTGGATTTGGTCCGCGCCAGGCTGCGCGGCAAACGCCTGCGGCGCGAGGATTTCGACGCGATCCTGACCGACGTCGCGGCACGGCGCTATTCGCGCGTCGAGCTTTCGATGTTCGTGCTGGGGTGCGCCTTTCAGAAGTTCGATTTGTCGGAACTGACTGACTACACGCTCGCGATGATCGCCACCGGCGAGCAGCTCACCTTCGGCGACTCGATCGTCGCCGACAAGCACTGCATCGGTGGTGTTCCCGCCAACCGAACCACCATGATCCTGGTTCCGATTCTCGCGCAACTCGGACTCAAAATCCCCAAGACTTCCTCGCGCGCCATCACCAGCCCCGCCGGCACCGGCGACACGATGGCGGTGCTCGCCGATGTCGCCCTATCGCCCCAGCGGCTGTATCGCGTTGTCGAGGAAGTCGGCGGATGCATCGCGTGGGGCGGCGCGCTCGAGCTGGCGCCCGCTGACGACATCCTTATCACCGTCGAGCGCCCGATGGAGATCGACACCGAGGCGCAGATGGTCGCCTCGATCCTCGCCAAGAAGAAGACCGCCGGCGCCACCCACGTCGTGATCGATATTCCAGTCGGACCTTCGACCAAGGTCAGAACGCCCGAACTTGCCGAGCATGTCGGTGGATTGTTCAAGGCCGTGGGCGAGCGCATCGGCCTAAAGCTCGTGACCGTGACTACCCAGGCGCTCGGCCCTATCGGCTACGGCATCGGACCGCGATTGGAGGCGCTCGACGTCCTTTCGGTCCTCCGACGCGAGCCCGGTGCGCCCGCCGATCTGCGCGAGAAGTCGCTGATGCTCGCCGGACGCCTGCTGGAGATGACCGGAGTCGAGCCGGTCTCGCGCGGCTACGAAGCGGCGCGCCGGACACTCGATTCTGGCGCCGCTCTCAAAAGGTTCGACGCAATCGTGGACGCGCAGGGACGGCGCGAGATGCCTCCGCAAGCGCCTTTGCGCCGGGACTTTGCAGCCGCACAAGCGGGGACGATTGCGCAGATCGACTGCTGGGAAATATCGCGAATAGCAAAACGCGCCGGCGCCCCTTCCAATGCTTCCGCTGGCGTGAAGCTGTACAAGACCGTCGGCGATACCGTGATGCGGGGCGAGCCGATATTCGAGATCCACGCCGAAAGCGACTCGCAACTTCAGGCCGCGCTCGAATACAGCAATTCCGTCCGCCGCCTGCTCCACTACGCCGAAGACTCTTGACGGGATTCTCCACTCTCGTCGCGCCAATCGACAAAGGCGCTCTCCGTCGGAGACGTAAATTTAGTTTGCGCGACGCTTTCGACCCATCCATATCGAGCATATCGGCCCGAGTGAACACGTGCTGTGCAACACTAATGTATCAATCGGCGCTATTACCGACCTATGCACTTTGTAGCATAATTATGCGCTGATGCAGTCATATTAGCATAGAATAGCTAAAGAACACTGGTATAACTATTGCTTAATCTCAATAACTAGAGTCATTTGACTCATACTGCTGTTTTACTCGCCAAATATGGGAGAGAAGCAGATGAACAAGTACGCAGGGAAGGTTCGGATCGGCGCGCAAGCAATCCTGAGCGCTACCGCGTTTGTCATTTTGGCCGCCGCAGCCGTCTCCGTGCCGACGACCATTTCCGTGCCGGATTCGCTTGATTTTCCCGGCTCCCCGGTGGGGGACACGCTCACCAGGATCCTGACGGTCACCAATACCGGCAAGACTCAGCCGCTGATCATCGGCAGCGTAACCTCGTCCGCCCCGGCCGAATTCGCGGTGGGGACTTCGACCTGTCCGTCGGGCGGGAGCGGACTTGCGCCGGGCCTCTCCTGCACGATCGCGATCAGTTTCACGCCGCATGATCTCGACGCGCGCCGCGCGACGCTAAAGATCTCCGACAACGCCCCGGCCAGCCCGCAGAGCGTGGCGCTCAGCGGCAGCGGCATGGTCACGATGGCCGTCTCGCCCACCAGCTACGCATTCCGCGACACGCAGGTCGGCTCCAAGGCGACCAAGGAGCTCACGGTGCAAAACTTTCAGACCAAGCCGGTTTCGCTGACTGAGAGCTTCGGCGGGGCGAACGCCCACGACTTCAGCGTCACCGGCGGCACCTGCACCGCGACACTGGCGGCCAAGTCGGATTGTTCGCTCGTGGTTACGTTTGCTCCGACTGCGGCGGGGACGGATTTGGCGTTCATAACGGTTACCGCCGTCCCCGACCCGCTCGGTCCGTACACGGTTACATTTGGCGCGATGGTAACGGCAGCGGCAACCCCGGAGCCGACACCGTGATGCGGGCCGCACCGATATTCGAGATTCACGCCGAAGGCGACTGGCAACTTCAGGCCGCGCTCGAATACAGCAACCCCAATTCCCTGCGCCGCCTGCTCCGCTACGCCGAAGGTACTTAAAGCGACGCCAGGCGCTTGAGGCTGTCCGATTCGCCGATCACCACCAGCAAGTCATCGGCTTCGATCTGCGTTTCGGAACCAGGAATCATCTCGAGCCGTTGGTCGCTGCGCTTCAACGCCACGATCCGAAGCCGCGGATTGGCCCGTTCCACCGCCGCGATCGTCTTTCCGGCCGCCGGGCTTTCGCGCGAGATCCTGATCTCCTCCAGATCGACCTCCGACTCGCGGCCGGGCACCGAGAGTTGTAGAAAATCCACCACCGACGGACGGATGATGCTCGCCGCGATTCTCATCCCTGCCCATTGATAGGCCGCGATCACCTGGTCCGCTCCCGCCAGCCGCAGCCGCCGCAGCCCCGCATCCGAGTCGCCGCGGGAGTAGATGAGAATCTTCGGATTTTTCTCGCGCGCCGAAAGCGTGATGTACACGTTGTCCGCATCCGATCCGGTCGCGACGATTATCGCGCGGGCCGATCCGATCCCCGCTTCCTCCAGCACCGAATCTTCCAGCGCCGATCCCACAACGTGCAGCACGCCGGCAACGTCCAGCTCTGCTTGCCTCGTGGCGTCTGCCTCGATCACCACCATCGGTACCGCCGTGCGACTTAGCTCTTCGACCACCGCGCGGCCGAAACGCCCGAAGCCGCATACGATGACATGGCCCTGGAGACCGTGAATTTTGCGATTCATTGCGCTCTTCCCGAGAAACTCTCTAAGCCGTCCCTCGACCACCAGTTCTCCAATCACCGAAAACATGTAAATCGCGCTGCCGACACCTGTGACTATCAGCCCAATGGTAAAAAGACGACCGGCCGGGCTGAGCGGCCTTACCTCGCCGAAGCCGACCGTCGAGATCGTAATGACGGACATGTAGAAGGCGTCGAGAACCGGCCAGTGCTCGATCATGATGTAACCGGCGGCGCCGATTAGGGTCATGACCGCGAGCAGCAGGACTGAGAGCGCGAATCTGCGAGTTGGAGTCATCCTGCTGGCGTGGCGCGCGATCCTTGGCGACGAGCGATGAGCCGGGAAATCGCACCAAGGATTACATGTCACACTCCAAATGGAAACGTCTCCGGCACTCCGCGCATCGCCCGCGCGTAGCGAAAAAATGAGTGCATCCGATCGAAACACCGCGCGCGATTTGACAAAAAGTCAGAAAGGCATACAGAGGGAGTAAAGACTGGGGCTGAGTTTCTGGGAGGACGATTCCGCGTGCGCCGGGAATCGCATCGACGTTAGTTGCGCAGTCGCAGGCCTTGCGCAACGGAGGGGAAAATGAAAGCCGCCTATGGAAGGGCAAGGCTCGGAACAATTGCGGTCCTGGGCGTGGCCGCGTTTGCGATTATGGCCGCGGCGGTGACTCTATCGCACGCGCAACTGGCCTCGTCACCGTGGCCGATGTTCCAGCACGATCTCGCGCATACGGGGCTCAGCCAGTACGATAGCAGCGCCAACCCCGGTTTGGAGAAGTGGGCGTTCGCAGGCGGCGGTTTCGTGGGCCCGCCGGCCATCGGCGCGGACGGCACTATTTACTTCGGCTCCGGCACCTATAACCTAAACGCGAAGCTAAAGGCGGTAAACCCCAATGGCACGTTGAAGTGGGCGTTCGCAACCGGCAATTATGCGCTCTCCTCGCCGGCGATCGGCACCGACGGAACCATCTACGCCGGTTCCTCTGACGGCTACCTATACGGGTTAAATCCCGACGGCACGCTGAAGTGGAACTTCACAACTGACGATTCGGAGTTCTCCTCACCGACGATCGGCACCGACGGGACCATTTACATCGGCTCCGACGACCACAACCTCTACGCGCTAACCGACGGCGGGCAAAACACCGTCACGGAGAAGTGGGCGTTCGCAACCGGCGGCGGCGTGGACTCCTCGCCGGCGATCGGCGCCGACGGCACGATTTACGTGGGGGACACAGAGTACAATTCCATCACCGGCTCGATGGCAAGCCACCTTTATGCGGTAAATCCCGACGGCACGCTGAAGTGGGCGTTCGTAACCGGCGGTGGGTTATCCTCGCCGACCATCGGCGCCGACGGGACGATTTACGTGGGAGACGAGGCCACCAGCGCTCTGCGCAAGCCACCTCTACGCTGTCAATCCCGACGGCACACCAAAGTGGGCGTTCGCAACCGGCGGTGAGGTGGAATCCTCGCCGGCAATCGGCGCCGACGGGACCGTTTACGTCGCCTCCGAGGACGGCAACCTCTACGCGCTAACCGACGACGGCGACACGGTCACGCAGAAGTGGGCGTTCGCAACCGGCGGTGAGGCGTGTACTCCTCGCCGGCGATCGGCGCCGACGGGACCGTTTACGTCGGCTCCGAGACGGCAACCTCTACGCGTTAACCGACAACGGCGCCAGCATCACGGAGAAGTGGGCGTTCCCAACCGGCGGCTCGCTGGCGGTGTCCTCGCCGGCGATCGGCGCCGACGGGACCATTTACGTCGGCTCCGCTAAGGGGGATCCCAACCCTTACTATGTCGGCTCCCTCCACGCGGTAAACCCTGACGGCACGCAAAAGTGGGCGTTCGCAACCTTCGATTCGTCGTACTCCTCGTCGTTTGCGATCGGTGGCGATGGGACAATTTACGTCGGCTCCTGGGCCCACACCGGGAACGGCTACCTCTACGCCGTGGGCACCGCCTGTCCTGCCTGCCCGCATCCGCTGACATCCATTCCCGCGCTGGCCCCACCTGCTTTTCCCGGCACTCCCGTTGGCGACACTGTCCACCAAGAACCTGACGGTCAAGAACATCGGCAAGACCGAGCCGCTGTTCATCGGCGGCGTGACCTCGTCCGACCCGGCTGAATTCGCGGTCACGGCAAACACCTGCCCGGCGGGCGGACTCGCGCCAGGCCTGAGCTGCACGATCGCGATCGGCTTTACCCCGAGCGCGCTCGGCAGGCGCAGCGCGACACTCACGCTTAGCGACAATGCCGGGACGGGTTCGCAGAACGTGGCGCTTTCCGGCACCGGCGCGATCACGATGACCGTCACGCCCGCCAGCTACGCATTCGGCAGCGTGAAGGACGGCTCCAAGTCGACCAAGTCGATCACCGTGCACAACTATCAGACCAACCCGGTTTCGCTGAGCGAGGGCTTCAGCGGGCCCAACGCCGGCGATTTCGCGTCACCGGCGGCACCTGCACCTCGACGCTGGCGGCCAAGATCGCTTGTACGCTGATCGTCACTTTCGCTCCGACCGCGGTCGGGTACGGAATCGGCGACGCATTACGGTTGCCGACAGCCCCGACCCGCTCGGCCCGTACACGGTCTCATTCACCGCGTCGGCCACGCTACCGGAATCCCTGTCCCCGAAGAACTTGAGCTTCGCAAAGGTCGTTCAGACGGCCTCCAAGACGCTGAGCGTTACTGCTCACCAACAATGCCACTAGCGGCTCGATCACGCTGACCGGCGCGACCATCGGCGGCGCCAACGCGGGCGACTTCGCGGTGACCGGCGGGAGCTGCGGCCCAACGCTGGCGGCGTCGTCGAGCTGCACCTACGCGGTGACGTTCACGCCCAGCACGGAGAATGCCGAAAGCGGCACGCTTTCGATCGCGGTTGCGGAAGACCCCAATGGCGGTCCGCCCGCAGTCGGTCTCGGCGGAACCGGAGCTACTCCCCTCAAGGTGGTTCCGGCGGCAATCTCATTCGGCACGGTGACGGAGAACACGACCAGCAAGCCGAAGACCGTCACGGTGACCAACAGCGGCGGCGCGGCGGTTTCGCTGAGCGAAAGCGTCGGCGGGACCAACCCGGGCGACTTCGCGGTGACTGGCGGGACCTGCGGCGCGACGCTGGCGGGCGGCGGCGCATCGTGCACCTACACGCTGACGTTCACGCCGAGCACGGAGACTCCGGAGAGCGCGACGCTGGGGGTCAGCGCGTCCGGCGATACGGCCAGTCCGCATAACGTGAGCCTGACCGGCACGGGCGGCGGCGGTAACACCGGCGGCGGTCTTGGCGATGCCGGGTCTGGTGATAGCACAGTCGCCAATGACGGCTGGAGCGGCGCCTTGAGCGGGTAGCGCAGCGGTCGGTCGTCGGCCGGTGGCTGACGAGCACCGGCATGTAACCAAACCCGCCGGGGCGAGTTGATCGCTTCGGCGGGTCAGCTTCCCTGCTGCCAGCTCCACCTTATCGAGCGCCATCTTCGCTCAAACGCGGCGCAATCCGCCGGGATCGAGCCCGCCTCAATAGGACAGCGCCCTGTCCGGCCATCGTGGCCGGGCAGGGCGTCTATTTCAACTGTCACACTCCAAATGGGAACGTTTCCGGCACTCCGCGCGTCGCCGTTGCGGATAGCGGCGACACAGCCTTGGTTTCATCGAACCAGATGTACTCGTCGAATTGCCGCGGCAGCGACGCCTGGAAATAGTGACTCTCCAATTCCGATTGCGGCCGATAGATGACCCCGATAGCTCGTTCAAGACGCGTCGGCGCGAGTTCATCGCGTACCTCACGGCGCCGGGGCGCCCGCAGATGAACCGCGCATGCCGCGACGCCTGAATCGTGAAACAGCCGTTCGTAACTTCGTTCGTGCGCAGGCCGCACCCGCTTTATCTCCATCGGGCCGTCCCAATCCGACGCCGCCGCGACCGTCCCGTGATCGGTTCCGAATCCGAGAATATACGCTGCGCCGCCGAACCGCTCTCGGGATAGCTGCCCGATATTATGCTCTCCGCGCGTACCCATCTCCGTAGCGGACGCATCGCCCACATGGGAGTTGTGCGCCCATACAATCGCTTTGCTGCCGACGCCCTGAAATTCGAGCAGCCGCTCGAGCGTGTCGAACATATGCTGGTCGCGCAGGTTCCACGATTCGACGCTGCCGTAGTACATGACGCGGTAGTATTGTTCCGCGGCGGCAATCAGGCGCGCATTCTGGATCGCGTCGAAAAATCGATCGCCGTCGCGCTCCGAATACTCGATCCGGCGCTTCAGCAGATCGCCCAGCATCTCGACGATCGGCTGTTCGCAAATGCGATACGGATCGGCCAGCGCGACGCGCCCGTACACGGCGGGATCGTTCTCCCATGGCGTCAGGCAGCCGTAACGCTGTCTGGCGACCGCCGCCATCGCCGGATCGACGCCGGTCAGGTATTCGATTACCGCGTGAATCGAAGTGAACAGGCTGTACAGATCGAGTCCGTAGAAGCCGGCGCGCAGCTCGGGCTCGCGGACCTCCGCATTGTAGGCGCGCAACCATTCGACCAATTCCAAAGTCTCGCGATTACGCCACATCCAGGTCGGGAAGCGCGTGAATGCGTTCCATTGCTGCTGTCGCGCGGGCGCGTGATGCACGTATTGGTTGATTCGCGCGGCGTCGGGCCAATCGGCCTCGACCGCCACCATTCTAAATCCGCGCCGCAAAATCAGCTCGCGAGTGATCCGCGCCCGCATCTGGTAGAACTCCGAAGTGCCGTGCGTCGCTTCTCCCAGCAGCACCACGCGCGCATCGCCAATCCGCTCCAGGATTGCCGAGAGATCGACTTCGCCGATGTCCGCGATCGGCTCGGCAACCTCGCGTATCAGTTTCGCCACCGACTGCGGCCGGCTCGCGCGCGCCGGCGTCCGGCCCGATGCGTCGGCCCATCCTTGCGCGCCAATCAGCGGAACGAACTGCACGTCACCAAGGTTTTCTTCCTCGCAGTGGTCCTCCGTGACCCGCGTGACTCGTATCAGTTGTTGCGCGCGAGAAGACGACGACCCGACCGGAATTACCAGCCGCCCGCCAACCCGGAGTTGTTCGAGCAGCGGTTTTGGAACCTGAGGACCACCGGCGGTTACGATGATGACGTCGTAGGGTGCATGCTCCGGCCATCCCAGCGTCCCGTCCCCGGTGAGCACATGGATGTTGTCGTAGTGCAGATCCGCCAGGCGCCGCCGCGCAATCGCCGCGAGTTCCTCATGACGCTCTACCGTGTAGACGCTGTCCACTATCCGCGAAAGAACCGCCGCGGCGTAGCCCGACCCGGTGCCGATTTCGAGCGCCTTTTCTCCCGGCTTTGCCTCGACGCATTCGATCATCAGCGCAACGATGTACGGCTGCGAGATCGTCTGACCCGCCTCGATCGGCAATGGAGTGTCCTGGTACGCAAACTCGGCGAGCCGGCTCGGAAGGAATGCCTCGCGGGGGACGGCTCCCATCGCATGCAGCACCGCCGCGTCCGCGACACCGCGCGATGCGATCTGAGCGTTAACCATCCGCTGCCGCTCGATCGAGAAATTCTGCATCGGAGTCGCTCCCTTGAACCGTTGCCATTAGAGCAAGCAATCGCGATGCCGTCTCCTCACCGCCGGTTGCGAACGCGCGGCTCGTGCCCACGCGGTTTTTGCCTGTCCACATCCAGCCGCCGCTTTTGCATGCTCCCTTTGGAGCCACTTGCCTGAGGTTCGCTGGCTCCTTTCATCACAATGGATTTGTCAGACTGACCTGACCCCGAGCCGGTTGCGGAGTATGCTGTAAGGATGGCAACGCGCTGAGGGTGGATGAACAGAGATGGCTGCGGTTTTTTCCAGAATATTGTGCCCGATTGACTTCGAGCGTGACTCGATGGACGCGCTCGAACTCGCCTGCGCGCTGGCGAAGCAGAACTCCGCTACAGTTTGCCTGCTGACCGTGATCGGCGCGCCATCCGACGCCGCCGCCGCACTGCCGCCGGTCGCGCTGAACCCTAATCCTGAATTTGAAGCAGAATGCATCCGCCGGTTGGAAGTAATTGCGCGGGAAAAACTGGCGGGAGCTTCACATGAGATTTTCGTCGCAAGCGGGAACGCGGCGCCGGAGATTCTCAATCTCACTGCTGCACAAAACATTGATCTGATCGTGATGGGCACGCACGGCCGCACTGGCATGAAGCACTTTTTTCTTGGCAGCGTCGCGGAGCGCGTCGTTCGCGAATCGCCGGTTCCAGTCTTGACGCTCCATCCCAAGGCCGCCGGGTAAAGGAGTTCCGTATTCCAGGGCATAACTGTTAATTTGATAAAGTGCTTGAAAAAAAGCCGCTATTGACGTTGGCTTGGATGCGCGGTCAGTGCCGCGGTCAAGCGTTGGAGCCGATGGTGACGCTCTGCGAGGGGCCTCGGCACTTAAGCCCTGATGATCTCCGAGCGAAATGGAACAGCAACATAATCATGGCGTTCTGATGCGCGGCCTTGGGCGCCGGTTGGTGTACAGCCGGCCGCGCGCGTGGTTGGGAATGGCGGTGGAGCTTCCGAGGCTGCTCCGTGGAGTGAGCATCCCGCGCGGGGCGAACTGCCTCGATATCGCAACGGGCCTCGGCTGGGCGACCGCGGGGCTTGTCCGACTCGACCCGTCCATGCGGATCGTGGCGCTCGATTATGATGGAACGATTCTGCCGCGCACGCGTGAATACTTGCGCGAGCATGGAGCGGCCGATAGCTCCGCGCTCTGTCGCGCCGACGGCAAGCAGCTGCCATTTGGCGACGCTTCCTTCGACTTGGTGATTTGCTTGTACGGGCTCCATCACTTTCGCGGCTATTTTGAAGCGCTGCGCGAGATCGCGCGCGTGCTTAAGTCAACCGGGACGTTCGCCCTGATCGATCCGGCCCGGCGCCCCGGCCAGCCGCCGAACGGGCGCCACGGGATGGAAGTTCCCACCCGCGACGAATTGGACCGAATGCTCCTCGATGCCGGTTTCGAGATCGTGCAGTCTCGCGTCTCACTGGGAAGAGTGAAGGCCGTCACACACAAGAGGAAGCCGGTAACAGTGGCAACCTAACGTGGTCTTGGTGCGAGTCTGAAATGGATTTCAAAAGAAATGGAAATTCCGGGTAAAGGAGTTCTCCGATGTCTTTGCCATATCGCAAAATTCTGTGCCCGGTGGATTTCGACGAGAACTCGATCGCGGCGCTTGAGGCCGCGGCGGAAATCGCGCGACATTTCGACGCCACCGTTTATGTCCTGCACACCATAGTGTTGGTCATAGCGCCTACTTCGATGCCCGTGTACGTAGATCTCTACAAGGCACAGGAGGACACGGCGCGCAGCAACCTTCTGGAACTCGCGCGCAAGCATCTGGCGGGGGTCAAATACGAGATCATGGTTAATTTGGGCGAACCGGCGGCATCGATTCTCAAGGCAGAGCGCGGGATCGGTGCGGATCTGCTCGTCATGTCCACGCACGGTCGCCGCGGCGTGTCGCGGTTCTTTCTCGGCAGCGTAGCCGAGCTGGTACTGCGCGAAGCGCGATGTCCCGTGCTGACTGTCCGTCAACACGCGCCTCACAAAGACCTTGTCGGCGCCTGGATGACGGCCAGCCCCGTCACCGCGCAACTCGACGAAAAGCTCTCGACGATTCATGCAAAGATGCTCGAAGGCGGCTTCCGGAACATCCCGATCGTTCAGGACGACCGCGTTGTCGCGATGCTTACCGAAGGCGATATCCGCTCGTTCGTGGGACATTTCGACGACACGCCCGCCAAACGAGCGATTACCCAGGCGCTTGTGACCGTAGGACCTCAGACGCCCATTCGCGAAGCCGCGCGGATCATGCGCGAGCGAAAAATCGACGGATTACCGGTCGTCGAGGACGACCGCCTGGTCGGAATTATCACGACCAGCGATGCGCTCGCGGCGACGACCAGCGACGGATGAGTCCAGGAGGCTGCGGGAAAAAGCCGGGGTAATCGACGATCCGGGCAATCCGACGGTGAACTTTCGCGCCGACGCGCCGCTCCAACGCCACCCGCCAGTCCACTACCGAGTTATCGCAAACGGCCGAGCCACGGAACGAACCTGCCGACTTCTCGAGCCCAGACGCGAAATTCAGCGCCATAGGTTCGCTGGAGATATTTCTCCTCGTCGATAGCTTGGCGTCGCACGCCCAACGCCACCCCAACCACGATGATGAGCGAGAGCAGAGTCGGGAGCACCAACAACCATCCAATGAACATCACGATCAAGCCCAAGTAGATCGGATTTCGCGACAAGCTGAAGACTCCGGTCTTGACCAAGCCATGTTCGGGAACGGTTTGGTCGAAGCCCATTTGCCATGACGGTCCCATGCGCGCGATCGCGGCGCCGACCAGCGCTATGCCCGCCGCGAACACCGCCATACCCAATTTGGGCCGTGGCGCGAACAGCAGGCCTGCGAGCGGAACGTAGAATCCGAACCCCGCCGCGAGCGCTTGCCACCCGAGAACCAGCCCCAGCCCGACCACCCGAATCTCTCGGATGTTCTGAACCGTTCTGCCCGAGTGGAACAGGCGAATCGCCGAGCGCCCATATTTTTTGGTGTGCCGATGTGCCCGCCAGACCAGCGCTGCGCCGCACACGCACAATAGAGCCAGCGGCATGAAGCGCCAGAAAGGAGTCACACCGCATCTCGTACCACCCGCGCCGAGTGTATGAAAGCGCAGCGAATCTCTAACCGCGCAGCCATCCGGCTAGCCCCCTGTCTCTCAGGCGGGCTTTCGAACGCGCGCGGTCGCATGCGCTGTCAGAACCGGAACCGGTGATTCTCGCACGACCCGCTCCGCGACGCTGCCGAGCACCAGGTGGCCCAATCCCTTGCGGCCGTGCGTGCCCATCACGATCAAGTCGGCATCGAGATCGCGCGCGGTCTCGAGCACCTGCTCGGCCGGATCGCCGCTGGTCACGATCGTCTTGCAGCGCACCGCGGCGGGAATCCGTTTCTGCGCGAGCTTTTCCAGCTGCTCGCGTTTGTCCTTTTCAACAATTGGGTAAGCATCCATCGGCACCGGCTGGAAGCCGGCCGCGCCGGCTGGCATCGGCGCGACATTGAGCAAGTACAGCGCGGCGTCGTTCTGCTGCACCAGCTTCAGCGCGACCTCGAGAGCCGCCAACGAATGCTCCGAAAGATCGATCGGACAGAGGATCTTCCGAAATAGCCGAGTCATCGCTGCCTCCTCTGTTTCGCGCTGCTGCGTCCGGCCGGGTTACTTCTCCACCGACTCCTTCAGTTCTTCGGGCGGCGTCCAGACATGACGCGATGGCTCGTCGACGTCTCCTTCGCCGGGGTGGCTGCGCTCGTTGCGCGTCTTCTGGCAATCGATGCAATACGCGGTGAACGGCATGGCTTTCAGCCGTTCGATCGGGATCTCCTCCTTGCATTTCTCGCAGATTCCATAGCGACCGCGTTCCAGCCGGCTAAGCGCGGCGTCGATGGCCTTCAGCTGAAATTCGTATCGCTCGATTAGCCCGGCGTCGGTCTCGATGTCTTCGAGCGAACGGGCCACGTCCAAGTCGTCGGCGGGCAGTTCCACCGCGTCATCTTGCTCCTCTTTGCGAAGCACCCGCACTCGAGCGAGCGTGTCCTGCCGCGCCCGCGCAAGCAGCTTGCTCAGGTCCTTCAGTCGTGCGTCGGTCTGTTTTCCCCGCGATGTCTTGGTTTTCCCGCCGGTCTTGGATTTCATACAGATTCTCCGCGAGCTGCTCGTGAATTATCGTCCACCGAAGAGCGAAGCAATTCACGCACCGGTAATCAAGTAATCGACTCGCAAATCGAGCCGAAGGAACTTGTCCGGTGCATCGAATGGCGTGGCCCAGTCGGACGCACGATGTTGGCTCTCATCATCACACTAAAACTTATTATGTCGTCAACCCGGCGCAAACTGCCAAGCAGACGATCCAACGCTGGGGTTTTGCCATGGCACGGAAGGCGCTACATTCCTTTTGGGTTGCCTGTGAAGCTCTGACGCTGGAGAACTTAGCATGAAAGATCTGAAAGTTCGCGACGTGATGTCGGCGGACCCCACCACCCTTAAACGCAACGACAAACTCACCCTGGCCGACGACATCATGCTCTTGGGAAGGATTCGCCATTTGCCCGTTGTCGATGATGACGGCCAGCGCCTCGTCGGCATCGTGAGCCAGCGCGATCTCTTTCGCTCTGCGCTTGCGCAGGCGCTTGGCTATGGCAAGCACGCGCAGCGCAAGATCCTGGAAACTCTCTCTGTCAAAGACGTGATGACCAACGATGTAGTCACCGCCAGCCCGGATACCCCTCTGATCGAGGCCGCACGAATTTTGAGCGAGCGGAAGATCGGATGCCTTCCGGTTGTCGAAGACGGGCGCCTGGTCGGCATCCTGACCGAGGGAGACTTTGTCGCCCTGATCGCGCGCCGCGGCAATTAAGGTCACAGCGCACCAACGAGAAACGAAAAACGAATTACGAATCACCGCCGGCGCGGCGCTTAGCCTCGACCGCCCGGGACAGCCATCCTCGGCGGGCACTCGCAGTCGCGTGGCGGAAAAAAAATGAGCAATCAGCTTGACGCCAGCTCGCCCGCCGACGAAGCAGGAGCTTCGCGCGGCCTCGGTGACCAGGACGCCGCGCTGAAAAACAGCCGGCTGACCCACTCGATCGCGCGCGTGCTCGCCTTCGAAGGCTTCACGATGTCGATCAACGGCATCGGCTCACCCTGGATCGCGAAGAGCTTTCACCTTGGCGAGTCGGGAATCGCGGGGCTGTTCGCATGGGTCTCGCTTTCGGCGATTGGCGCGCTGGGACTCTCGCGGATGATCGATCGGGTAGGGCGCCGCCGGATGCTGCTGGTATGCATGGCCGGCACTTCCGTTAGCGCGCTTGCCGCCGCGCTCTCGACCAACATCGCGGCCTTTGCGCTGTGCGAGATCGCGCTCTACGCCTTCATCGGCGCGACGATCGCCGACGGTATCGTGATCCTGGCCGAGGAACTCGCCATCGAGGAGCGCGCGCGGGGGCAAAGCTGGGCTGGGCTGGGGATTGGTCTCGGTGGCGGGCTGTGCTTGATCGTGATGCCGATGGTGGCGAGTCATCACTCGTGGCGATGGATGCTGGTGCTGGCATCGGCGATGGGAGTCGCCGCGCTGTGGATGGCCGCCCGCGTCATCCCGGAGAGCGGCCGCTGGCAACGCGCCGCCGCGGCCGGCACGACTTCGGCCAGCAGCTTTTACGACGTGTTCGGACAGCTATATCGACGCCGCGCGATCACGATTCTGGTCTGCTCGTTGCTGGCCAACATCGCGGGGGTCGCGGCCAGCAGTTGGGCGTACTTCCACCTCGTCTCGGTCGTGAAGTTGGCGCCCGGCGCCGCCAGCGTTCTGATGCTGGTCGGAGGCGGCGTCGGGATGCTCGGCTTTCCGATCGCCGCGCGAAACTGCGAACGTTACGGGCGCATCCCCACCATCGTCGTTGCGGCCCTGATGAGCAGTCTCGGCGCATTCACCTTCTATTGGGGTCCACCGGCGCACTTGGGCCTTCGCTGGCTGTGGATCGGAGTCACGTATTGCTGTTTCACCGCTGGCCTGAGCGCGGGACAGGTGGGCGGCAACTCGCTGGCCACCGAACTTTTTCCCACCGCCATTCGCGGCGCCATGATGGGATGGTTTGCGCTCGTCGGCGCGATCGCCGCGGTCACTGCGCAAACCCTGATCGCGGTTCTCGCCGCGCGGCTTGGCGGTCTGTCGATCGTGGTCGGATACTTAAGCCTGCTCGCGATACCCAACGCGATCATCGTCGCACTCTTCCTGCCCGAAACGCGCGGCCTCTCGCTCGAAGCCGCCGCGATGGAAGAGGTGTTCGAGGAGCCTGGTTAGTTTCCGCCAGGCCACCCGAGACTGCTGAACGCAACCCTGGGACAGCGCTGATGGCGATCGCCGCAGCGCGATGAAGCCGGTCCTAAGATGATCTGGATAGCCCTAGCAGGGTGTTGAAAAACTCGTATCGAAGGGCAGGTCGGGTCTCGCGCCATTCAACACCCTGCGTAAAAAATTGTCTTCTTACCTGCAACATCTCCCCCAAGGGGGAGACCGGTGAAAAACCCCTTTGGGGGAGACAAGAGAGAGGGAGCAGGCGTTGAAAATTACTTTTTCAACAGCCTCTAGATACTCGATCCGGTCACTGAGACCTCGGGAATCGGCGCGCCGCTCACTCTCAACTGATAAGAGGTGAACTTCGCGAGCACTCCGTCGGAGTAGTTCATCACCACCAGATTGCCGCTGGTGTCGAATACCGCTCCCCATGGTGCGTCAAAGATGGCGCTGCTTAACGTCACTGCCGGAGAGGGTTTGCCGGACCTGGTAAGTTGATCCTTGGTATACTCCACGACCGTGTTCGCGTCTTCGTTGGGGACCCAAAGGTTGCCCCTTTGATCGAACGCGATCTCTCCCGGGCTGCAAAGGTTCGTGCAGCCGCCGTCGTCGGACAACAAGACATTGGCCGGCTTGCTGCCGCTGCTCGTCAGTTCGTCGGCGGAGAATTCGGCGATCTGATCGCCGTTCTTGCTGTCCACCCACGCATTCCCAGCTTTGTCGAACGTCACAAAGCTCGGACCAACCAGATCGGAGGAAGTGATGACGATGTTGGGCGTTACAGTTCCGCTGCCGGCCTCCAACTGTGCTTCTGACAGTTTATCGATCGAGCCCCTCTCGGCGTCCACCACCCACAGGTTGCCCTCATGGTCGAAGCCGCAGCCGTAGAGATGTTTGAACGCAAACGGACTTTTGATTACCACCACGGGCGCCGGGCTCGGATCGTGTTCCAGGTTCTTGAGTTGCGCGGCAGTGAATTCCACCACCTCGTCGCCGTCGATAACAGCCCAAAGGTCATGAGAGTCGTCAAAGGCAATCCCTGTCGCGGAGTCAAACGTGCTCAGACGAATTGGCGTTGCCGTCCCACTCCTGGCGAGTTGTCCTGGTGTGTATGACTCGATGCCGCCGCCTGAGCCGCTGGTGACCGATACCCACAGGTTCGCGCACCATGCGCGCGATGGCGTGCCGCAAGCCATCATCAGGATCGCAATGCCCGCGGCCAAGCGCCGCCAGCGAAAAATATTAATGCTCATCGTTACTCCCCACCCTGAATGCCGGGTACAGCGACCGCGGCAGTCCCAAGCAAATAGTTCGTTCGCGGCACTCAGCCGCAGTTCCCCCGGGCTCTTGAATTTGACACGCAAGTATTAGGCCAGCAGCTCTCACGCGGCAAAGTTCTAGCCTGGATTTGGTGGTAGCGTCGTGGCCCACCGTCTGGAGCTTGGGACTAATCCACTTTTTGTTTTGTCCACGGCCGCTGCGCAAAAAAACAGGATCGCTAAGGGTCGGCGCATTTTTGATGGCAGGTTCGCGCTGGTTCCGAAGGAGACATCCGGAGAAAATTGTATCCTTTCGTTACCCGCGCATCGTCTAAAGCGGGAGGTATCTTTGGCATATTTGCTGCACTGACCAGAACTGCCTGAACAGTGTTTTTTCATGGACACCAGGCGGACAACATGCCGCAAAAGGTGAAAACGCAGACTGCGGAGCAAACGCGGCTCTCTCCCACTGTGCTGCTCCTCTCTGATGACGAGGCGTTGGCGAAGCTCGTACTGGGAATCGTCAAGCGTCCCTGGAAGCTGGTTCGCCATACCGCCGAGAAGTACGTGAGTCGCGAAGTGTTCGCTCAGCCGAATGTGCGGCTCGTTATACTCGACGATCAGGCGGTTGAAGAAAACGATCGCGGCTGGGTGCTCGAGCAGATTCGCAAGCACTTCTCCGGCCCCCCTTTGCTCTACGTCGCCGACAGCCAAAGCGATGCCAACGAGAAACGGGCGCGCACCAAAGGCGCCCACTACTACGTCTCGAAGCCACTGTCGATCGAGCAATTCGGACACGTGCTGCAATCATTTTTGCAGGCCAAGCAAGTCGAAGGACAATCCGCGCATTCAGCGGCGGAGAAATCCGGGATCAACGCGGGAGACTCGAGCGCCGAGAACTCAGCGCGCATCGACGCGGGAATCCGTTGTCTCTCGGAGGAACTCAATCGCGAAGGCTCTCAGCTGAGATCATGCCTGCTCGATGCGGCGCTCGCGGGATTGCGCCTCGCGCGCAATCCCGAGTCGCCCGAGCTCAGGCGTGATGCTGCCCGGATTTGGGCGGCGATACAGCCAACCCTATCCCATCACCTCGACGCCCAGGACGGCCAGTTACTTCCGTGGCTGGTGCAGCAAGGCCGTCTCTCGCCAGAAGCCGGGCGCAAGGTCCGCGCATTCCACGACCGGCTGCGAACGCTCATCGGCGCAATCGCCGACACCGGCGCCGATCGTCTCACTGAAGCTCAGGCGCGTGACGCCGGACAGGCGTTGAGCGGGCTGGCGGTCAACTTGGACGACGCAATCGACAACGAAGAGTACCGGCTCTTTCCGACGATTCAGAAGGCGCTCTTCGGAATCGACCGCCGCAGTTGAAATCGAATTGTAGTCCAGGTTCGCACCGCCCGATGCGCCGCCTCGCCGATGCGCTCGATCGTCGCGCAGTCCGCCGGCAGCCGCCGATCGTTATCGACCCGATGAAATAATCTGCTAACTTATCCGGCAACCATGATCGATTGCGCGATTAAGCGACTGTTGGGCGTCGCGGTGCTGGCGGCAGCCGCCGGGTTGTACGGCTGCGCGTCATCCACGACTGCTCAAGACGCTGCCGTGATCACCTCATGCCGGGGAGAGAACCGGCCGGACTGCGAAGCCCGCGATAATGCCCGCCAGCTACGCGACGCCGCGGACTACCAGAATGAACCGGCCTTGGGATATTTACAGTCGCCGCCGGGATTGCTGCCAGTACCTCTCACCTCGCGCAATACTTCCCCGAATTAGCCGAAACAACGGGCGCGTTGCTCTCCACCCGGCCGCTATATCGGTTGATGAAGCGTCGCAGTCTTCAGGTCAGACTCGTGCACAAAAACAAACAGGCCCCGGACCGACGCCTGGGCGCGCCGGGTCCGAGGCCCCCTGGGAGAGGCTATTGGATTACCTTCTGATCGATGAAATCCGTCGGCCCGGAATCATCATCCTGCATTACCGGAGATTGTGCGCAGTACTGAGATCATTGCCGGCCCGACGATTACCGCGATCATCGCGGGCAATACGAAGATGACCAGCGGGAACAGAATCTTAATCGATACCTTCTGCGCGTCTTCCTCCGCACGTAAGCGGCGATGCTGTCGCAATGCGTCCGAACTGGCGCGCAAGGCAGGTCCGATCTGCGCGCCAAGTTGTTCACTCTGAATCAAGGTTGCGGCCAGCGGCTTGATATCTTCAACCGCAGTCCGGTCAGCCAGCCCGCGCAAGGCCTGTCCGAGCGACGCACCCGCGGAAATGTCGGTAGCGACCAGATTCAACTCGGTGCCGATTTCCTGTCCATGACGATCGCATTCAGTGCCGACGATTCGAATCGCCTCGAACAGTCCCATGCCCGCTTCGACGCATACCACCAGCAGGTCGAGCACGTCCGAGAGCTGCTTCGCGATATTTTCCTGGCGGGTCCGCGCGCGCCGTCCCAGGTAGTAGGCGGGCACGAAAATTCCGACGATGACGCCGGCGATTCCGAACACCACCGGCTGAGCCACCGAGTTATGAAGAATGAGTCCGATCAACAGACCCAATACGCCGCATCCGACCGCCAGCATCACGCGGATAACCCGATAGGTCTGTGCTGCGCTGGACTTCAGAAATCCCGCCTGCGACAGAGTCTCCTGGAGCTTCTCCCCAGCGGGAGTATTCATGTTCGGCGGCGGGACGCGCTTGTAGGCCCATTTGAAAAGCATGCGGAGCAGGTTGTCGTCCTGAAGGTCACCTTCCAGTGCGCCCTGCGAAGCCCGCATCCTGACCGCCAAATCCGCGAATCGTTCATCGACCGCCCGGCTCTGCGGCGAAATGGCGAGGAACAAGGCCACGCACGCCGCGGCAGCAAGGAAGAAGACCGCTAAGCCAACTATGAATGGACTCATATTAGTAGTTCACCCGCAGCAGTCGCCTGATGGTCAAGATGGCGAGCACGTCCGCTCCGATCGCGAATTTCAAAATTTTCTGACCCATTGGGTCATAGAACAACTGATCGGTGTAACCCGGCTGAATCAAGCTGAATATGCAGAGCACCACGATTGGCAGGCAGCCGACGACGAGGCCGCCGAAACGCGATTGCGCGGTCAGCGCTCTGATCTGCAACCGCAAGCGCTGGCGGATTCGGACGATTTCGGACAGCCGCCCGACAATCTGAGCCAAGCTCGATCCGACTTCCGATTGCACGCGCACGGCGACGACCAGGAGCCGGAGGTCGTCCTCCGGAACTCGCTTGAGCATGTCTTCGAGCGCGCGCGGCAACGGCAATCCGATCCGGTTCTGCTCGAGCACCGTGCGGAATTCGCTGCCCAGCGGATCGGCGAACTCGCCGACCAGAACTTGCAGCGCGCGCTGCAGCGAATGTCCCGCCTCGAGCGACGATTTGATCAGGTCAAGGGCGAACGGCAGCTGGGTCGCAAACGCCGCGAGGCGCCGCTTTTTGCGGAATTGGATGTAGGCCAGCGGCAGACTGGCCATCAACAGCGCGCCACCCAGCGCGAACCACATGCCGTGGAAAAAAACATTGCCGGCGAACAATCCCGCGCCGAACAGCAGCACCATGATCAGCAGGATGTCGGCGACTCTCATGTACAAGCCCGCCTGCCACATCATCTCTTCGAGGCTGCGCATCAGGTTCAGATCGTACACCACGCCCAGCAGCTGTCCCTCTTCGGGCCGGCGCTTGCGCATGACGTCGATATCCAGATCGTCGGCGGGGCGCGTCAAGCGTCGTGCCACCTCGCGCTGTTGCTCGACTTCGGTGCCGCGACCGCTGGTGAGGATCAGCACGCCCACGAAGACGAGCGCGAATATGCCGCTTGCGATCAAAAGATCCATGATATTTATCCGATTGTGCTGCGGAAAATCTTGGCGTCGAGCTTGTAACCCGCGGCCTCCAGCCGCTGCGAGTAGGTTGACCGAATCCCGGTGGCGAGAAACTGGCCGAGCACTTCGCCGCCCGGGCCGATTCCCGTGCGCTTGAATTCGAACAGATCCTGCATCATCACCATCTCACCCTCCATCCCGCTGATTTCGGAAATGCGCATCACTTTGCGCGAGCCGTCGGATAGCCGCGACACATGGACGATGATGTTGAGCGCCGACGCGATTTGCTGGCGCATCGCGCGCTGCGGAACCGACACTCCCGACAGCAGCATCATCATCTCCAGACGGCCCAAGCTGTCGCGGGGAGTGTTGGCGTGGATCGTGGCGATTGAGCCGTCATGGCCGGTCGACATCGCTTGCAACATGTCGAACACTTCGTCGCCGCGGACCTCGCCGACGATTATGCGGTCCGGCCGCATACGCAGGCAGTTCCTGACCAGGTCGCGCTGCGTGACTTCACCCTTGCCCTCGACGTTGGGCGGCCGCGTTTCGAGCCTGACCACGTGCGGCTGCTGGAGACTCAATTCGGCCGAGTCTTCAATCGTCACAATTCGCTCGTCGGCCGGGACGAACAGCGACATGCAATTGAGCATTGTCGTTTTGCCCGAGCCGGTGCCGCCGCACACCAGGATGTTGAGCCGCGCGCGCACGATGGTGCGCAGAAACTCGACGATTTCTGGCACCAGCGTCTTCTTCGCGACCAGATCGTCGATGTTGTAGCGCCTGCGGCCGAATCGGCGAATCGACAGCGCCGGACCGTCGAGCGCCAGCGGCGGAATGATCGCGTTGATACGCGAACCGTCGGGTAGCCGCGCGTCAACCATCGGCGACGCTTCGTCAACCCGGCGCCCGACCTGCGACACGATTCGATCGATGATCAGCATCAGGTGCTGATCGTCCTGGAACTTGACCTCGGTGGCGTGAAGCTTGCCCCCTTTTTCGACGTAAACCTGGTTGTGCCCGTTTACCAGGATGTCGGTGATTTCATCATCCCACAAAAGCGGCTCCAACGGTCCCAGTCCCAGCAGCTCGTTCTTGATCTCCTCGATCAGGTGAGCCTTGTCGACGTCGGTGAGCAGGCGCCCCTCGTCGTCCAGAATCGCGGAGATCGCCGTGGTGACCTTCTGCGCCGCGAGGCCCGGTTCGAGGCTTTCAAGCCGGGTAACGTCCAGCATCTCGAACAGCCGGTTGTGGACCGCAAGCTTGAGCTGCTGAAAGCCCTCGGCCTGCACGTCTTTGACGACGGTCTTTTTATTGCCTATCAGCGAGCGCTGAAACGGAACCGGGGTGGTGGTGTTCTGCTGGGAAATTCTCTCAACCAGTTTCATCAGGGTACCTCAGGTGCGCGCGCCGATGACATTCAACAGGCGCGAGACCAATGAATTTGGGGAACTGCCGTCGGTGATTTCAGTGCCTACTTCGAGCCGGCGCGCCAGGTCCTCGATGCTCTTTGCCAGCGGCGAGTTCGGCGCCACCTGCCACAAATCCTGTGCGCTCAACTGCACCCGCTCGAGAACTTTTTCATCGCGCGGAATCCGCGTGTGAATCGGCTGCGCCAGCGTGTGGCTGAGCTGCTCCTCGGTGATCGGATGACCCGGCACGAAACGGCTCAGAATAAAGTTGGGTTCGACCCCCGGCAGCCCCAGCCGCCCCACCAGGTCGACGAATCGCCACGCGCATCGGGCCGCGCCGATCGACTGATCCAGTACGTAGAACAGACGACTCGAACGCTCCCACGCCGCGACCGAGTTCGCGTCGATATGCGTGCCGCAATCCACGATCACGAAGTCGAACAACTGGCGCGTCAGGTCGAGGATCGCTCCGACCATCTCGTCGGTGACCAACTCGCTGTCCTCGATCCGCTTGGGCGCCGCGAGCAAGTAGATTCCCGACGAATGCTTGCTGAGCGCTGATTCGAGTTGAATCGAATCGAGCTTTCGCTTGCCCTCGGTCAGCGCCATGATCGTGCGCTCGGGTTCGAGATTAAGGAACACCGACAACCCGCCGGTCTGCAGGTCGAGATCGATTACCGCAACCCGCTTTTCGAACGCGTAGCGCAGTGCCAGGGCGAGATTCGCCGCCAGGCTCGTCACTCCAGTCCCGCCTATCAGGCTCACCAGCGATACGATCGTGCCGCCGCCGCTGTGAACGTTGTGAACTTCTTCGCGCCGCCGGGTCTCGCTTATCTTGAGCAGTGCCCGGGTCACGTCTCCGGGATCCAGTGGCAGGAACAGCAGCTCATCGGCTCCGGCCCTCAGCACCCGCTTCATCAGGTCTGGGGAACGATCATGCAGCAGCGCAAATAAAGCCGGCCGGGGCTCCTGCCCCGCCTGCGCGTTCAGATAATTCAGTGAGAGTTCGTTGTCGCCGTTGAACACCACCATCGTCACGTCGATCGAGTCGTCGGGAGCGGCGTCCGTATCCGGTTCGAGTTCCAGGATGTTCAGCAGCGGGTCGCCCAAGCTGGCGAGGGCATCTCTCACTTCTGCACGATGCTCCCCGCCTCCGCCAACTAATTGGACTTTCAGCCCACCATTCCGTGCGTCGCTTTTTTTACCGAGCGCTGACACTATACATTCTCCCTGCTTCAGCTATGTGGTGTCATATTATGCACTAAATACTCGGTTATGTCTTGCCCGCCCTCCAGCTAGAATCTCGGCCGCGTCACGTCAGGCTGCGCCAGACGACGGGTCTCGATCTGTTCACGCGTCAGCTCGGGCACCGAATGTCGGGTTGTAAACCGAGGCGCCATCGGGCAGCGGACGCACGATTTGCGGGGTTACGCTGATGACCAGGTCCGATTCCGAGTTGTTATAGTTGGTAAGGCGGAACAGTCCACCGACATACGGGATGTCACCGAGGTACGGGACTTTCTGAATCTCGGTCGTCTTTTGGTGCAGGATGAGGCCCGCGATGAATCAGCGTCTGGTTGTCCTTGAGTTGTACCATTGTTTCCGCGCGCCGAGTCACGAATGCCGGTATGGTGAAGCCGAACATCGACACGCCTTGGGCGAAATCGGGCTGCGATACTTCAGGCTTCACCAGCAGCTCGATATCATTGCGGCCGATGACGGTCGGAACGAATTCAACCGAGGTGCCGAACTGCTTGAAGACGATCGAGGTATTCAGTGCCTGGGCGATGACGATTGGAATTTCGCCACCCGACAGGAACTTTGCCTCTTCACCGGAATTAGCCAGCAGTTGCGGCTGCGCGAGCAGCTTCGCGAGGTTGTGCTGCTCGAGGTACTGGAAGAATCCTTGCAACGCGTAATCACTGTTCCCCAACGCCAAACCATAAGTCAGATTCGACGACAGCAGCAGCCCGTTAATCAATCCACCCGGCAGCAGGCTGTTACCTGCTGTAGTTACCACTCCGCTGGGGGACGTGATGCTCGACGTCGGCGAAAACGGCGTCGCTACCGCGCCGGGCAATCCGACGATCGATAGCCCCGCATGGCTGAGCGCGAGCGAGAGGTTGGTGCCCTGGTTCTCGATCGCGGTGCGGTCCAGTTCCGCCACCATCGTGTGGAGCAACACCTGCTGCTTGCCGTTGGGATCGATTCGCACCGGACGTTCGACGTATTCGCCTTTTTGGTCCCAGATCGCCAGAGTCGTGAAGCCCGGCTTATGCCCTATCAGGTTGACCTGGTACGGATTGATCACCTGGATATCGGCGACGGTAGTGTCGGCGATCGACACGCGCCGCAGCCGGGTCGTAAAGTCGATAACTCTCGACAAACCCGTCTGCAGCTGCACTCCATCTTCGGGCAGATAATGGCGTCCGCCTGAAATCGCACCCGATTCCAACACTCCGCCATTTAGACTGACCGACGGGTCGCTCCGATACCGCTCGCCCGACACTGCCGCCGAAGGCGCCGGAGCGTACGAAGCAGCCGGAACCGACGGAGCGAAATTGAAGGTCGAGGTATTAACATTAGACGGCGCGGTTCCCGCGGCGGGTGCTGTCGTCACCTGCGCAGGCGCGCTTGGCGACGCGGCTGCGACTGTCTCTGAGCCGGCCATGGTGGTCGCGGCTCCTGCCGATGAGGATGAAGCCGAGGAAGATGACGGAGGCGGATTCACCGGGCCTGCACCCGTATCCAGCGTGGCGACCGCTGGAGCGGCCGCACTGCCAGAGGACGTGCCGGAGCCCGCGATCGGTCCCGGGCTGGTGCCGGGATGATTGATGTTGAAGGCGCTGCCGACCGATCTGACCGTAACATCATAGTTGACTTGGTCACCACTCGCCGTCTTGACCTGAATGTTCCATTCGCCTGCTTCCGCGCCCAGCAGGACGACCTTACCCGGCTCCTCGTTATGCACGATCAGCGCGTGTGGATTCGTGATCACCGTCACCGCCGGAACATCGCCGGGGCTGACGTTGTTGATTACGTAGCTCTCGCCCGCATTCAGCGCGACCGACATTCCCGGGGCGGCGCTATCGGCGGCAAGTAGTAGGCCGGGCTGAAGCATGAGCATGCTGATAGCTGCGGCCAGCCACGAAAGCAGTCCATATCCTCGTCGAGCTTTCATCTTCTTCACCTTCCCTTCCTCGCCGCTTGCTTACGGTATGTCGATTGTTTTGGGCGTCGGCACGTGATCCGCCGCCGCATTGATGGGCGCCCTGGCCGGCGCGATGTCGCCATTGACGGGCGCCGCCACGAGGTCGTGATGATCGGATTCAGGAGCACTCGATACCGGCGTTGAGGGCTCCGCAGCGGCGCCTGCGTCGGGGTCGTTGTTATCAAATTGCGCCGCTGCCTTGCGCGCATGACCGGCTGAGTTCCTGGTACCGTTGCTGTTCGCCGCCGCTTCGTTCACAAACGAGACTGACTCGGACGACTTGCCGTTGCGAAGAATCTCGATCTGCACCGGCTTGGCCCGGCGCGGCGCCGCTACCTCATGATGAGGCTCCTGAGGCTTCACCGCCATCACCGGAACATCCGGCGTCAGGCTGTAGGCCCGCAACATCTGAGCAATGTCGGTGCCGGTGGTCAGAACTATTTTGTTATCATTGTAATTGCGCATCGCCAGACGCAGCGTTCCCGAGTGACTCGCCAGCGCCAGGCGCTCGGCCTCCTGCGGCGTGACCAGCAGCGTGACCACCTTCACCACCGTCGGCTTGTCGTTCTGTTCCTCGACTTCCTGCGCGACGGCCAGCACTTCGACGTTCTGCAAAACTACTTTCGAGAACGCCTTTCCATTGGCTTCGCCCTGGGTCGACACCAGCACGTCCACCCGGCTATGCGGCAGCACGAAGCCCGCGACGTCGCTGACTTCATCCACCGGAACCGACACGGCGCGCATCCCGAACGGAATCAACAACGGCATCACACCCGCCGTCTTGTCCCCGCTGAACAGCTTGGATCGCACCACCGGCTCGTTGGCTACCAACGAGTTCCTCACGTAGCTGCCGATCACCTGTTTGGGATCGGTGTACGCGCCCTCCGGGAGACTGTCAGCCGACCAGCGCGCCATCTTGGTTTCGCCCAGCTCGATTTTTGTGCCGAGCGGAAGATCGTACGCCGCCACCACCACCTGTACGTTATGCGCCATCGCCTGCTGTACTTCGGCCTCTCTCGACTTCAAGGCGGAGTACACCATTACCGAGGCCACGATCGCCGCCAGCCCCGCCAGTAACACCAATACCATCGGTCGTCTCATATCGCCCTTCCCCTCCGGCCGCTGCCTGCCTGATCGGCCATCTTCAAATTGTTAAAAATATAGATCATTTTGTTATTTTGCCATGCCAATCTAGTACACTTCAGCATGCTGGGGAAAGCGAAAAATGTTGATGCGTGCCGGGAAAGGTCTCAGGTTTGATGCGGATGGTCAGAACAATGCTCTTACGGCGTGTAATTGAATCTACCGCCACGACAGGTACCCCCAAACAGCCGCGGGTCGCTGACTATGCGAGAGGACCCACGTGGTTGATTAACGTCGAGACGATATTACCCGCATTCCGAATTAGCGCAATACATGCCGCGGCGACCGTTGCGAGTATCATTGGGTACTCGATCACACGTCCGACCGCGCGAACTTACCAACTGCCCGGTAAGCTCTCTGATGCTGGCTCATTGACTTCCCCTCCCAGGGTTGTCGTCTTTTATCGAGTCGTCTCTCTTGGCGGGGTCTGTGTTCGATCCCCGCCAGGAGACCACGGCTCCTGACGACCGTCAGGCCATCGACAGCTGAATATTTGAATCAATCAACCCCGCTAGCGAGCCGCTTGTCGTCCCCGTCGTCCGGTAGCCCGCGAAAACGACCATCGCCGCCGCCGCAAGTGTCAGCTGCCTGTCTATTTTTGAGTGGGGTGGCGGATGGGTTCGTCCGCCACCCCGGAGTTTCGTCCTTCTCGCCTAGAGCTGGCTGTCCACGCTGTTCAGCAAGTTCTGGATGTTGGTGCCCATCGTCTTGTAGCCGAGATACACCACAACCGCGACTGCCGCGAGGATCAACGCGTATTCCGTCATCGTCTGACCGCGCTGATACTCACTTGCCTTCACATACATCCTTCTGAGCATATCCATGTCCCGTATCCTCCTTCTGTCCTTTTTTTTGCCGAAATTGGCAATTGTCCCCAAGATTTAATCTGGCTCCGCTCAAGCTCGCGCCGCGGTCCAAAGGCGCCAGCTTGCTTCGATTCCTTCCCCCCTCGAAAGAAAATCCTCGCTTGCGGCAACTTTCATCGGTGCCAGAGCGAGACTGAAATGGAGCATCTCTCGTGCCATCTTGATCTATTCCGTAATCTCTTCGACTTTTTTGTTCTAAGCCGGATTACCATAGGCTAATAGGCGCAGTGTTGCAACTGTTGGTTGCCAAGCAGCAACAAATTCAGTCAGATAAGAGGTGCCATTAGGAAGTAAAAACAGCTAAAGACGGCTTCACTAGGAATAGCTTAGCTAAACAATAAAAACCAGAAAAATATCCTCAATATCGAACCAGAATATTAAACATTGTGCCAGACCTTCAAATAATGTGCATGACATGGCATTACAATTAGTATGCATACTATTACAAATTGTCTGTATGATGCTCCCAAGCCGGATAAGCCGCCGGCTTTAGTTGACGGCTTCGAAACTAATCTGATCGCCCACCTGCGTCGAACTCTCGTCCGCCGCGCCAGCCGGTAGTTCCAGCGCCCTTCGTGCTCCGAATACTATCGAGGAGACGCGCCATGGTCTCAGACCTCGATTGATCCTGATGACCCTGTTGCCGCGCCCCAGGAAAACGATATCGATCGCAAAACGCATGAAGAACATGTGCATCCACATGAATGGCGTGAATCGCCCGTTATCGAATAGCATCCCCATTCCGGACTCAAGCCCGTCGCGACCCAGCAACCCGCGGCTCTGGCCGCCGAGACCGCCGGCGTTCTCCAGCCGCGCGCACAGCACGGTCCCGCGGGATTGATTGACTGCTCGCAGCGGAGATTGCCGCGTCGAGGTCGGCGGCGCATCGGTTGGTCGGGGCTGTCTCATTACGTCATCATGTAATAAACTCGCGAATGTTTCATGGGATACCTGCCGATATTTTTCGACGTGACCGGCCGCCAATGTGCCGTGGTCGGTGGCGGCGAGATCGCCGCTCGCAAGGTCGAGTCGCTGCTGGAGGCCGGCGCTCGCGTGACTGTCGTCAGTCCGCGCCTGTCGCCGCCATTGCAGGCAATCGTTGCGCGCGGGCTCGTGACTCACATCGCTCGTGATTATGCGCGCGGCGATATCCGCGGATGCGTGCTGGTCTATGCGGCGACCGGCGATCCCAAACTCCATCGCGAGCTTGCCGCCGAGGCCCGCCTGCTCGCAGTCCCGATAAACGTCGTTGACGTCCCCGAGTTGTGCACCTTCATCGCGCCCGCGGTTGTCAAGCGCGGCGCGCTCCAAATCGCAATCTCGACCGCGGGTGCGTCGCCCGCCTTTGCCGCGCGGCTGAAGACCGCACTTGAGCAGCAGTTCGGCGCCGAGTACGCGCTCACGCTCGAAGTGCTGCGTGCCGCTCGCCGGCGATTGCACGCCGATGAAATCGATCCCGCCGATCGCATGCGCCGGCTCAAGGACCTCGCCAACTCCGCGCTGCCCGAGGCGGTTGCCGCCGGCGACCTGGCCGCGATCGAGCGGATACTCGCCGCTCATCTGGGTCACGGTGTCGGTCTGGCCCGGCTCGGAATCGACTCGGCCGCGCTCGGCGCCACGCGCGCAACCGAAGTTCCGGAGTGAACCGATGCCGATGAACACGTTATGGCTATTGCCCGCGCTTGCTTGCTACGCGCTCTCCGCTGCGTTGTTTGTGTTCGATCGTTTGTCGGGCCGCACCCAGGCGACCGGCTACGCAGTTGCGATACTTGGCGCGGGCGTGGTCTTTCATGCTTTCGATTTGACCGCGCGCGGTCTGCAGGCCGGCAATATCCCGGTCGCCAATTTTGCCCAGGCGCTGTCGTTTCTCGCGTGGCTTACCGCGCTGGCGGGAATGCTGATGATCGTGCGCATGCGACTGGCGGTGATTGGCGCATTCGTCGCGCCGGCGGTGACTCTGGCTCTGGGAGCCGCTGAGCTCACAATGAGCAGCGGGCGCGTGGTTTTGCCGGCTACCCTGCGCAGCGTATGGCTGCCGATTCACGTCATCCTCGCCATTCTCGGCTACGCGCTGTTCGTGCTGGCGGCGAGCGTGAGTATCGCCTACCTGGCATACGAGTCGCGCCTCAAGTCCAAGCGCGCGATCGGTCCGGCCAACGAAGGCGGCCCGAGTCTCGAAAAGCTCGACCGAATCAACTATCGCCTGCTGGGATGGGGCTTCATTATGCTCAGCCTGGCGATCGTAAGCGGCGCGATTTGGGCCGACGCGAGGTGGGGGCATTTCTGGTCGTGGGAGCCCATCGAATCCTGGTCGCTGGCGATTTGGGTGCTCTACGCGGGTCTGCTCGAATCCCGCCTTACGATAGGATGGCGCGGGCGGCGCGCGGCGGCGCTCACTTTAGTGGTGTTCGGCCTGTTGGTGGTTTCGATCGTCGGCGTTAACCTGATTTTCCCGGGCAAACACGGCGGCAGTTTCGGCTGAAAATGGATCAGTCTTTATTCATCGTCGGCATAAACCATCGCAGCGCTGCCGTTGGCTTGCGTGAACGCCTGGCGTTTGCCGAAGACGAGATCGTTGCTGCGCTTGGCAGACTGCGGGATTCGTCGCCCGCGGTCCTGGAGGCCGCGCTGATTTCGACCTGCAATCGAGTCGAGGTGGTGGGCGTCGCCTCCGATACCGCGCGCGCCGCCGATGAGACGCTCACGTTTCTGGCCGCGGATCGAAAGGTCGCGCATGCCGCGTTCGCCGAGGTGATTTATAGTTCCGCCGGGAGCGACGCCGCGCGTCATCTGTTCCGCGTCGGTGCGAGTCTCGATTCGATGGTCGTTGGCGAGCCGCAGATATTGGGCCAGCTCAAGATCGCCTACGCGCAGGCGGCCGAGGCCGGTACCGTCGGCCCGATTCTGCATCGCGCGTTCCACAAGGCCTTCAGCGTCGCCAAGCACGTGCGCAAGGGCACGCTTATCGGTCATGGAGCGGTCTCCGTCAGTTCCACGGCAGTCGCGCTTGCGGGCCAGATTTTCGACACGTTGAAAGACAAGACCGTGATGCTGATGGGTGCGGGCAAGATGGCGGAGTTGACCGCTCGCCAGTTGAACGCGCTCGGAATCGAGTCGCTGCTGATCACCTCGCGCACTTTCGATCATGCAGTCGCCCTCGCGCGCGAACTTGGCGGCACCGCGGTGCCGTTCAGCAACTACAAGCCGCACCTCAAGATGGTGGACGTGCTTATCGGTTCGCTCGCATCCACCAAGCCGGTGCTGGGCCCCGAAGAATTAGAGTCAGTGATTCGCGAACGCCGCTATCGGCCGATGTTTCTGATCGACATGGGCGTGCCGCGCAATTTCGATGAACGGCTCAACGCCCTGCAAAACGTCTATCTGTACGACATCGACGATCTCGGCGCGCTGGTTAAACGATCGCTCGGCGATCGCGAACGCGAAGCCGAAAAGGCCGAACAAATCGTCGAGCTCGAACTCGAATCGTTCCTCAATTGGCTCGCGGGTCTCGACCTGACCCCCACCATCAAGGATATCCGCTACAGTGTCGAACGGCTGCGCGACGTCGAGATGGGACGCCATCGCGGCTGGCTGGCGCAACTCGAACCCGCGGTGCGCGAACGAGTCGAATTGCTGACCCACGGACTGACCAACAAACTGCTTCATCGCATTATGTCCGGCCTCAAACATCGCGACGACAAAACGCTCGATGCCGCGTTTGCCGCCGAAGTCGCCCGCCGCCTGCTGGGTGCTGAATTGGACGCGCAAGTCCACGACCTCGACGACGCGGACGACGATGACGACACCGGCACCGAGTGACCGCGCGGCGCGCTGATCTTCCATGTCGCTCAAGCCCAAGCTCAAGATTAGAATCGGTTCGCGGCCAAGCCAGTTGGCGCTGGTCCAGGCGTCGATGATGCGCGCGCGGGTCGCGGCGCAAATTCCCGATGTCGATCCCGAAATTGAAATCGTCGAGATACGCACCACCGGCGACAAGCTGACGTCGGCGTCGCTCGCGCAAGTTGGAGGAAAGGGACTCTTTATCAAGGAACTGGAACAGGCGCTCGCCGATCGCAGGATCGACGCCGCCGTCCATTCGATGAAAGATCTTCCCGCCGTCCTGCCGCCGCAGTTTCGCCTGGCTGCGGTCCCCGCGCGCGAGAATACCGCCGATATCCTGGTGACGCGCGACGGCTCGGCGTTGTCGGCGCTGCCGGCGGGCGCGCGGCTCGGCACCTCTTCGTCGCGCCGCCATTTCCAGGCTCTCAGGATGAATCGTGGGCTTGCGATTCTGGCGTTGCGCGGCAACGTCGATACGCGTTTGAAGCGCGTCGCCGACGGCAGCTTCGACGCGATCATAATCGCGATGGCGGGGGTGAAGCGGCTGGGGCGGTTGCGCGACGTGAAGTTCGTCGAGCTCGATGGCCGCGATTTTATCCCGGCCGGAGGGCAGGGCGCGCTTGCCATCGAAATGCTGGCCGGCCGCGACGACCCCGTTTCAAATGAACTCGATCGCGCGTTGCGTGCGATCAACGACGCGCGTGCCTTTTACGAAACCGCGGCCGAACGATCGTTCCTCGCCGCGATCGATGCGTCATGCACGACGCCGGTCGGCGTAAGGGCAAGCATCGTGGGCGATACGCTCGCGCTCGCGGCGATCCTGTTCAGTCCCGACGGCGCAAAAGAGCTGTCGGAGTCGATGCAAGAGCCGCTCGCGCCCGATCTCGCGCCGTCCGCCGCCGAAAATTCCGGCAAGCGGCTCGCCGGAAAAATGCTCGCGCGCGACGCTGCCGCGATTCTTCGGTCTTGAATGAGCGCGCGCGCCAAGCATCAGAATCGGGGGATAGTCTTCCTGGTTGGCGCGGGTCCCGGCGCTCCCGATCTGATCACGATTCGCGGCGCTGACGTTTTGAGCCGTGCCGACGTCGTGATTTACGACCACCTGGTGAGTCCGGAACTGATCCGGCTGGCGCCGCCCAAAGCCGAGTTGATTTACGCCGGCAAGAAAGGCGGCGCGGGGAAAACTATCGAGCAATCCGAATTGAACGCGATGCTGATCGAGCGCGCGCGGATGGGGCGCGTCGTGATCCGGCTCAAGGGCGGCGATCCATTTATCTTTGGACGCGGCGGCGAAGAGGCCGAGGCGCTGGCGCGCGCCGGCGTGCGCTTCGAGGTGATCCCGGGGGTCACCTCGGCGATTGCTGGGCCGGCCTTCGCCGGTATTCCGCTGACGCATCGCGAACACGGCTCCTTCGTCGCGTTCGTCACCGGCCATGAGGACGAAAGCAAGGGCGCGCACTCGAGCGTTCCGTGGGACGAACTCGCCGCGGCTGCTCGGGGCCGCGGCACGATCGTCATCCTGATGGCGACGGCGCGGATGCGTGCGACGCTGGACCGAATCCGCGCGGCCGGACTCCCGGCCGAAACTCCGGCGGCTGCGGTCCAATGGGCGACGACTGCCGCGCAGAAGACCGTCAGCGCGACGCTCGCGACACTCGCGGACGCATCCGCGCGCGCTGGAATCGGCGCGCCGGCTGTTATCGTGGTCGGAGAATGCGCGGGCCTGCGCGAGCATCTCAAGTGGGTCGAGCGCACGCCGCTGTTCGGCCGCACCGTGGTGGTGACCCGATCGCGCGAGACTGCGTCGCAGTTCGCCACGGCGCTCAGACGGCTGGGCGCGGAGGTGGTGGAATTTCCGACGATCGAAACCGCGCCGCTCGCCAGCTACGCGAAGCTGGACCGGGCGATCGCGCGGCTCTCGCCATCGGCGCGGAATTCGTTCGACTGGATAATCTTCACGAGTGCGACGGGAGTCGAGAGCTTTGTCGAACGGCTGAAATCACGCGGCCGCGATATTCGCGAGCTCGGGCGTGCTTCGATTGCGGCGATCGGACCGGCAACCGCGGCGCGGCTTGCCGACTATGCGATCCGCGCCGCGGCGGTTCCCGACGAGTATCGCGCCGAACAAATTATTCCCGCCATTGGAATCAAGCGGATTCGCGGCAAGCGCTTCCTGATTCCGCGCGCCGAAGTTGCGCGCGAGGCGTTGCCCGAAATTCTGCGTGATAAAGGCGCCAAAGAAGTCGAAGTCGCGCCCGCCTATCGAACCGTCAAGCCCAAGGGCGCGCAGATCGAGCGGATGCGCGAGCTGATCGCGTCGGAGTCGATCGATCTCGTCACGTTTACCAGCTCCAGCACGGTCACAAATTTCTGCGACCTTATAGGCGCGCCGGCGAGTCTTCTCAAAGCCGCGGCGATCGGGCCGATTACGGCGGCGACTGCGCAGCAGCGTGGATTCGAGGTGGTCGTGCGGCCGGGCAAATACACGATTGCGGCTCTGACAGAGGCGATTGCCGAGTATTTCGCGCCGCGGAACGCGCAGGGCTGACCGCAGGGCTGACCCCTGCACCCAGTATTAAGGCCGCCCGCCGTTGGCGGGCGCGGCCACTGCCAACGGCTCAATACTGCGCGCCGTCGCCACGGCCAGGGCTCAGCCCTGCCTCAGGCGCGGAGTTTGCGGGCGACGTCTTTGGCAAAGTAGGTCAGGATCAAATCGGCGCCGGCCCGCTTGATGGCAGTCAGCACTTCGAGCGTGGCGCGCTCCTCGTCGATCCATCCGTTGATGCCTGCCGCGCGGATCATCGAGTACTCACCCGAAACGTTGTACGCCGCCACCGGCGCGTTAAATTCCTGCTTCACGCGCCAGATTAGATCGAGGTAGGGCAGCGCCGGCTTGACCATCACGATATCCGCGCCCTCGTCCAAATCGAGCGCGACTTCGCGCATCGCCTCGTCGCCGTTGGGCGGGTCCATCTGGTACGAGCGCCGATCGCCGAATTTCGGCGCCGACTCCGCCGCCTCGCGAAACGGGCCGTAAAACGCGGACGCGAACTTGGCCGAGTACGCCATGATTGCGACCTGGCTGAATCCGTTGCTGTCGAGCGCGGCGCGAATCGCGCCGACCCGTCCATCCATCATGTCCGACGGCGCGACGATGTCGGCGCCCGCGCGCGCGTGCGACAGCGCCGAGCGCGCCAGCAGCTCGAGCGTCGCGTCGTTATCGACTTCGGTGCCCACGATCGCGCCGCAATGCCCATGGTCGGTGTACTCGCACATGCACACGTCGGTAATCACCGCCATCCCGGGCACGCGCTCTTTGATCTCGCGTATCGCGCGCTGCACTTCGCCGTTGTCGTTCCACGCCTCGCTCCCCTGCGGGTCCTTGCGTTCGGGAATTCCAAACAGGATGACCGCGGGGACGCCGGCGGCCCACGTCTCGCGCGCCTCCGCGACGATGTTGTCGACAGACATTTGCGCCACGCCCGGCATCGATGCGATCGCGTTCTTCACGCCGCGTCCGGGGCACACGAACATCGGCGCAATGAGGTCGTCGGGCGACAACCGCGTCTCGCGAAGCATCCTTCGAATTGTTTCAGTGCGTCGCAGCCGCCGTGGCCGATTGATTGGAAATGCCATAATTGTTCCCCGAGTGGATTATATAGTGATGCGCGCGGGGTTTGGCAGAGGGGGGAAGCTGGGGGAACTTGATTGAACGTGAAACCCGCCGTGGGTTCCACACTTCCTTGGGCAGGGGCGAGCCCCTGCACCTTAGTAAGGAGAGGGATGCGGGCTTCGCCCTGTTAGAAGTAGAGGGGCAAGAAACGAGCGTTTGTCCCGGTTCAGTACGCCTTCCTTTTCTCAGCGGGGTTTGAGGTGCGAGTCGTAGTACGGGCGCATCGAGCGCAGCGCGCGCATCTGATGATAGGCGAGTTCGTCGTCGGGGTAGCGATGCTCGGGGCCGAGCACGCATCCGGCCCGCGCGTGGCATCGCGGCGTGCAATCCGCCTCGACTTCGACGCGATGCGCCAGGCATTTGGGGATGTCCCATCCCGAATCGGCGCTGACCGCACCGGCAGGGCACGCGGGAATACAAGTGCGTGCGGTGCATCGCGGGCACGGGTCGAAGCCGAGCGCGTCGCCCGGTGAATCGAGCTCTTCGTCGAGCAGGAGCGCGGCGCGAAATGCGATCCACGGTCCATATACAGGATGCACGGTGACGCCGAGGATGCTCGGCCCGGCGACTCCCGCGACTTTGCCCAGCTCGATGAAGTTGAGCGTTGGGCGGTTGTTCATGAACGGGTAAACGGTGGTGCATCGCGCGCCCGATGCGCGAAGCGGGCCGGCTACGTCGCGCTCGACTACTTCGCGAGTGAATTCGTCGAGCGGATTTGCGCGATCCCACCATCGCGGATGGCGCGCCGCGTGAGCTTTGAGCGCATCCCAGAGCGCGCCGCCGCCGTTGCCGATGACGACGATCGAGCGTGCGTGGGGATCGATCGGCGAGGCGCGTGAAATTTCCTTGACCGCGGGTTCGCTGTCGTAGCGCGCCACCGGAGTTGCCGCGACCAGGTTGAGTCCATGCGGCGCGGCGGCGCGGCGGATGTTATCCAGAGTCGATGACACGGAGAAATCCTACGGCAACTGGATTGCGAAAATTGCGCCGTCGCCGCACGAGCCGCCCGCCTCGCTCATCCCGTAGAGCGTGTTGTCGAGGATAATGACGTTGTCGATGGGGTTGGCGGCGTCGGGCGCGTTCTGGAAGTCGTAAATTCGCGCGTAGTTCTTGCCGCTCGTGTCGATCTGAAAAACTGTGCCGTTGCCCTTGCTGCCGCCGATGCGCGTGGTGCCGTAAAGCGTGGTGCCGTTGAGCAGCAACGAGCCGTAGGGGTTCTGACCGTCGTTGGTAGAGGGTTTGCCGAAGCTTTGCAGAATTTTGAAGTGCTTGCCGTCGGTGGCGATCGAAAATATCACGCCCATCCCGAATTTGCCGCCGTAGGTCGTCAAGCCGAACAGCGTCGAGTTGTATTGCACGAGCGTGCCGTGGTCGGAGGTCGCGCCGTCGTTCTTGTCGATGCAGTTGGGGGTGCTGTTACCCGGGCAACTGAATTGGTGCAGCGTCTTGAATTTCCCGCTGCCCGTGTCGAAAGAGAAGATGACGCCGACGTCATGCTTGCCGCCGGCGCGGGTCATGCCGTAGAACGTCGTGCCGTTGGGATCGAGAATAAGCTGGCCGTGCGGATCGGCGCCGTGCTTTCCGTCGAACGAGTGCAGCCTGGTGTAGGTGCTGCTGGAGGTATCGAAAGAGAAGATCGTGCCGTCGCCGGTCGAGCCGCCGTGCTTGCCGCCCTGCGAGGTCATTGCGTAGAGCAGGCTGCCGGCGGCGACGAAGCAACTGTGCGGCTGATCGCCACCATTGTTCTTGGCGCTCTTGGGAAAGTCGAACAGGGGCGCAGGCGAGTAGCCAGTGCCGTCGTCGTTGATGCTGAAGATGGTGCCGTTGTCGTGTTCGCCGCCGGTGAGAGTCGTGCCGTACAGGAGCGTGCCGACCAGGGTCATCGCGTTGTGGCGCGGATCATTGCCGTCGGTCTTGGCGCCGGTGAAGAAGTGATCGACCACGTAATTCGATCCATCGGGCATGATTTGGAAAATCGTGCCGTCGCCTGCCGAGGTCGTGGTCGAAGTGCGGCCAAACAGCAGTCCCGTGCCGGCGACGTAGGTCAGCGAGCCCTTGGGGTCGGCGCCATCGTCGATCTTGCATTTGCCGGCGGTGGGACCGGCGCCGAAGGAATAGAGCACGCTCTCGGTGCCGGTGGCGGCGGCCGCGGGAGAGCGGTCGTCGGTGCGCGCCGGCGCTGACGTCAGCGATAGCGCAGCGATAAGAGTCGCGACCGCGGTGAAGATGCATTTGCTGTCGAATCGAATCCGAAAAAACATATTCGGGACACCTTTTTCTTTTGAGCTACGGTCGAAATTCAGTGTAAGCGACGGGACTGAACAAATCGATCCGGGGCGGGGCTATCCGGCTAGGCGATCTTGTAAGTGACGAGCGCATCGGCGATGAGGGCGTCGGACGCGTCGGCGATTTCGACGCTCAGGCTGGCGATGCGCTTGCCCCTGCGCTTCACCCGGGCGCGGGCGATCAAATCAGAATTCACAGCGAAGCCCGTATAGTTCACCGTGATCGAGATGGTCGCGGTGCGCACAGTCTCGGCGAGAGTCCACACCGCGGCGCATGCGGCAACGTCGGCCAGCGAGGCGATCGCGCCGCCGTGAATGGGAGCGGCCCGGCCGCCCTCGTTGAGCAGCCGCAAGTCGAACGGCATCCGCACCAGCGCCGCGCCGTTGGCGGCGGATTCGATCTTCAGCCCGAGCATCGCGGCGAACGGTGCGCCTTCAAGCGTCAGGACGAACCGGCTTCGATCGTTGTCGGCCATTATTTTTGCAAACCCAGCGCGTCGGGCAGTTCCGCGAGGTCCGAGATGACGATGTCCGGCGCGGGAATTCCCTCGGGCAGCTCGCGGTCGCGCGTGCGAATCCACGCCGAATGCATCCCGACGCCCTTGCTGCCCAGCACGTCGTCGAGCGGAGTATCGCCGACGAACAGGATATCGGCGGGCTCGAGAGCCATCAAATCGAGAATTTTCTTGAAGATGAGCGGGTTGGGTTTTCGGTAGCCGATGTCGGCCGAGATGATCACGGCGTCGAAGAGCGCGCTGATGCCGGTGTCATCCATGATGAGGTGGCCGGTTTCGGAATCGTCGAAGTTCGAGATCAAGCCGACGCGCAGGTGCCTGGCGATTCTTTTCATCGCGTCGATCCGCGGCGTTGGCGTCCAGGTGACCTCGCGCACCCGTTCCATGTGGATTCGGCGCAGACTTTCGGCCAGCGGCGCTGCCAGGTCTTCGTCGACGCCGAGCAGTCTGAGCGTGCGCGAGAAGCGCTCGAGGCAGGTAATCTCGATCGCGTCCGTCTTCGCTCGCTCGCTGAATATCTCGCTGTAAACCGACGCGTGCGCCTCGGCGAAGGCGTCACGGTCGAAGCGCCCGCCGAGCGCCGTTTCCAGCGCGGAGAAGAGCAGCGGAGTCGTGCTTCGAATTTCGCGCCCGCGCCATTGCATGACCGGCAGCGCCTCGACATTCCAGTTGACGAGCGTGTCGAATAAATCGATCACGACCGCCTTGTAACGATGCTCAACCACGCCAGCTCAATGCTCCCGAAGTGCCCACGATTGCGGCGACATTCAACAGCAGCACGGTGCCATTGAGAATCACCGCCATCCGGTGCAGCTGATCGAACTCCGCTTTGCGGGCGGCGTCGGGATGTGGATCTTCGTTGACGGTGCGGATGGCGTCGGCTCGCGGCAGGATGACCGTGCCGGCATAAAAGGTAATTCCGAGCGCGATTGCCAGCACCACGGTGGTGGCGCCCCACCACATCCGCGGTCCGCGCACTGCGGTGAAATACACTGCGAGGATTAGGCTCACCGTTCCCGCGACGTAGCCGAGCATGTAGTAGCGCGGGAAGATTGCGCTGATCACTTGACCGGCTTCGGCGGCCGGCAGATGCGTGAAAACCTCCGGCGCGGTGAAGAACGAGAAGAAAACAATTCCCCCGAGCCAGCATCCAAGTGCGGCCAGGTAAATCGATAAAATTAAAATCATCTGGCTGTCAGAATTCCTGCGGTTCGCTGGTCAGTTGAGCCAGCGGTTGGGCGCGCCGGGCAGCGGCTGGCGCTCGGAAAATCCACTGTTCACGCTGTGCCATGCGACGACGCGCGGCTCGCCGAACTGCCAGCACAGGAACACAACTTCGTCGTCCGCGTCATAGGGAAAATCGATCAGCCCCAGTTCGATATCCTTGAGGATGCATCCGAACGATTCGATTTGCGCGGCGGCGTCGGCCATGTTGGTCGCGAACGATCGCAGCTCGGGGTAACGCCCGACGATTTCGCTCATCGTGCAATGTAAGATCGACGGATCGGTCACCGACAATTCCTCGATTCGTGCGCGCAACGACGTCGCCTGCATCTGCAGTTGGCGCATCAGAATTTCCAGACGCGGAATCAGCTGGTTGGCTTCTTCCTCGCTGAACAGCTTATCGAACCCAATTTTAGGCAATGTTTCCTCATCAGTAGCGCGAGCCGGTCACCGTGATTAGCTTCTTATCTAAGAGGTGACCTTGTCCGCCCCACGACCGTATATTACGGTGAAATTTGGGTTGTGTGGAAGGCGTGGCGGGATTTGCCCCTGCGAGGTTGGATTGACCTATGGCAGATAAACCCAAAGGGGAAAAACGCTTCGAGATTGAAGAGGATCTGAGCAAGGCCGAGATTCCCGAGGTCCTGCCGGTGCTGCCGTTGCGCGGCATCGTGATTTTCCCCAGTCAGATTCATCCGTTCCTGGTTTCGCGGCCGTCGTCGCTCAAGTTGATCGAGGACTGCGGACAGACCTCGAAGGTTATCGCGCTGGCGGCGCAAAAAAACCCCGAAGACGAGCAGCCCGCGCCCGAGGGATTGTTCCAGCTCGGCACCGCGGTCCGCATCCTCAAGATGTTGCGCTATCCGGATCAGAGCGTGCGCGTGCTGGTGCAGGGATTGGCGCGGATCGAACTCGGCCAGTTCACCCAGCGCGAGCCGTACTTCCTCGCGCATGCCAAGCGGCTCATTGAGCCGGTTTCCTCCGACCGTGAAATCGACGCGCTGCACGCGCATCTGGTCAGCCAGTTTTCCAAGTTCGTCTCGCTGGTGCCGTATCTGCCCGACGAATTGCAGGTGATGGCGATGCAGGTGAAGGAGGCCAGCCGGCTTGCCGACATGGTCGCCTCTTACCTGAAGATTCCGATCGAAGAGGGTCAGGATCTTCTCGCGACGATCGACGTTCGCGCGCGGCTGGAAAAGCTGATCGCGATTCTCGGCCGCGAGATCGAGATGCTCGAACTCGGCCATAAAATTCAGTCCCAGGTTCAGACCGAGCTCAACAAAAATCAACGCGAGTATTATCTGCGCCAGCAGCTCAAGGCGATCCAGAAGGAACTGGGCGAGGGCGACGCGCGCACTTCCGAAGTCGAGGAAATCGAAAAGAAGATCGAAGAGGCGAAGATGTCGCCCGAGGCGCGCAAGGTCGCGGACAAGGAACTCGAGCGCCTCAAGATGATCCCGCCCGAGTCGGCCGAGCACACTGTCGTGCGCACCTATCTCGACTGGCTCGTCAGCCTGCCGTGGGGCGTCTCGACCGAGGACAATCTCGACATTCGCCACGCTCGCCAGGTGCTCGACGAGGACCACTACGACCTCGAAAAAATAAAGGAACGCATCCTCGAGTTTCTCGCCGTCCGCAAGCTCAAGAAAGACACCAAGGGACCCATCCTGTGCTTCGTCGGGCCTCCGGGCACCGGCAAAACCTCGCTCGGCAAGTCGATCGCGCGCGCGCTCGGCCGCAAATTCGTGCGCCTGTCGCTCGGCGGCATCCGCGACGAGGCCGAGATTCGCGGCCATCGCCGCACTTACATCGGATCGTTGCCTGGCCGAATCATCCAGGGGCTTCGCAACGCCGGCTCGAACAATCCGCTGTTCATCCTCGACGAGGTCGACAAGCTCGGCATGGACTTCCGCGGCGACCCCGCCTCCGCGCTGCTCGAGGTGCTCGATCCCGAACAGAACAACACCTTCTCGGATCATTACCTCGACGTGCCGTTCGATCTTTCCAAGGTGCTGTTCCTGACCACCGCCAACATGCTCGACCCGGTTCCGCACGCGCTGCGCGACCGAATGGAAGTACTCGAGCTGCCGGGTTACACCGAGGAAGAGAAGCTGCAAATCGTGCAGCGCCACCTGATTCCCAAGCAACTCAACGAGAACGGACTCGGCGATCAGAAGATCGAATTTTCCGAGGAGGCGCTCCGCGAGATTATCCACAGCTACACCCGCGAGGCCGGGCTTAGAAATCTCGAGCGCGAGATCGCCCGCGTCTGCCGCAAGATCGCGCGTTCGATTACCGAGGGCGAAACTGCCCCTGCCACCGTTTCCGGAGCCGACGTGCAACGCTATCTCGGCGCGCCGCGCTTCTTTTCCGAGGTCGCCGAGCGCACCAACGAGCCGGGGGTTGCAACCGGGTTGGCATGGACGCCCAACGGCGGCGAAATAATGTTCATCGAGAGCACCCGCATGTCCGGGCAGAAAGGCCTCAACCTTACCGGCTCGCTCGGCGACGTGATGAAGGAATCCGCGCAGGCCGCGCTCTCTTACGTGCGCACCCACGCGGCGGAGTTGGGAATCGCGCCTGACTTCTTCGAAAAATCCGACATCCACGTCCACGTTCCCGCCGGAGCGATTCCCAAAGATGGGCCCTCGGGCGGCGTGACCATCGCCGCGTCCCTGGCCTCGTTGCTCAGCGGCCGGCCGGTGCGATCCGACGTCGCGATGACCGGCGAGATAACGCTGCGCGGCAAGGTGCTGCCGGTAGGCGGAATCAAGGAGAAGGTGCTCGCCGCAAGGCGCGCCGGGATCAAGACGATCATTCTGCCGCGCCGCAACGAGCGCGACCTCGAGGACATCCAGCCCGAGTTGCGCAAAGAGCTCGAAATGATTTTCGTCGATACTGTCGATGAGGTCATTCGCAACGCGCTGCGCGATGGCGACGCCGCGCAGGCTGCGGTCGAGCCCGCTCCCGCGGCCCAGGCGGCGGCAGCACCCGCGCCTGCGGCAGGTCCCGCGCCCGCGGCGCGGACCGAGCGCACGGTCCTGAATTAATCAGGATATCGCCCGCAGCTCGCCAATCCGCTCGGCATAATTTGAAAAATGATGCGCGCTGCGATGCTGGAACCGTCCAGCCGCGGCGCGTATCTTTTTGACGGCCATCGGGCCCGCGGGAATCTGAACTCGTGAAGATAGCGATCGTTGCGGCCGAAGCCGCCCCTCACGCAAAGGCCGGCGGTCTCGCCGACGTGATCGGCGCGCTGCCGGGCGCATTGAAAGCGGCCGGCGAGGAACCCGCGCTGATCGTGCCCGGCTACGCTTCGATCGTGGACAGCGTCGAAGCTGCGCCGGTCGTGCGCGATATCCCGATGCGATTCGGCGCCGGCGTCGAACGTTTTTCGGTGTTGCGCGCGGCCGATCCGCATGGCGTGCCGATGTACCTGATCGATCATCCCGGGTTTTTCGCCCGGCGCGGAATCTACGGCGAGAACGGGATCGACTATCCCGACAACATGCGGCGCTTTGTCTTCTTTGGCCGCGCGGCCGCCGTCGCCGCTGCGGAGATAGTCGCGCCGGACGTAGTCCATGCTCACGATTGGCATTCGGCCGCCGTGCCGATTGCGATGCGCGCCGACAACGCGCTCCACCCCCGGTTCAAAAAGGCGCTCTCGATTTTCACGATTCATAATCTTGCATTCCAGGGTATCGGCAAACGCGAGGACTTCGCGCTGCTCAATCTCGATGCGCGATATTATTCGGTCGATTGCCTGGAATTTTACGGCCACTTGAATCTGATGAAGGGCGCCATCGTTCTGTGCGACGGCGCCTCAACCGTCAGCCCCACTTACGCGCACGAAGTGACTACCGACCCCGAACTCGGCTTTGGACTGGAGGGAGTGCTTCGCGACAAGGGCGAAAATTTCGTGGGAATCCTCAACGGCGCCGACTACAACGAGTGGAATCCCGCCACTGACCGCGCAATCGCCGCGACTTACACGCCTGCCAAACCCGAAGGCAAGCGTGCCTGCGCGCGCGCCTTGCGCGATTCACTCGGTCTGCCCAACCGCAAGGGTTGGCCGATGGTCGGGATGGTCACCCGCATGACCGGGCAAAAAGGCGTTGACCTGCTCAAGGACGCGCTCGAGGCCGTGATGCGCCTGGATTTGCAGCTCGTAATGCTCGCGAGCGGCGATCCGCTGCTCGAGAAATTCTTCAAACAGGCAGAGTTACGCTACCCTGAAAAACTTCGAGCGATAATCGAGTTCAACGACGCCATCGCGCATCGAATCCAGGCCGGCAGCGACGCTTTCCTGATGCCGTCGCGATTCGAACCATGCGGACTCACCCAGATGTATGCGCTGCGCTACGGCACGGTGCCCGTGGCCCGCGCCACCGGAGGTCTGCGCGACACCGTCAGTGAGTTCGATCCCCGGCGCGCGACCGGCAACGGCTTCGTCTTCGACAAGTTCGACGCGGCTGAAATGGTCGCGGCGATGCGCCGGATGGTCGCGACGTTCAGGGAGCGCACGACCTGGCGGCGGCTGATGCAAAATTGCTTTGCGTCGGATTTCTCGTGGCAGCGCGCGGCTGGACAATACCTCGCGTGGTTCACGCGGCTGCGAAAAGATCGCGGCCTCAGCTAGAATCGAGCCGTGGCAACCGCGCCGGGAGAATATCTCGTTTACGCCGACGGCTCCTGCATCGGTAACCCGGGGCCGGGCGGATGGGGCGTCGTGATCCGCGATCCCGATGGCGTTGTGACCGAACTCAACGGCCACGATCGTTCAACCACCAACAACCGGATGGAACTGATGGGCGCGATCGAGGGCTTGCGCGCGACCCAACCCGGCGCCCACGTTGTTCTCCGCAGTGACAGCAGGTACGTCGTCAATTCGATGACGCTGCATTACAAGCGCAACAAGAATCACGATTTGTGGGAACTGCTCGACGGCGAAACGGCGGCGCGACGCGTTCGATTCCAATGGGTTCGCGGACACGACACCGATCCGATCAATAATCGCGCCGATGAACTCGCCCTGATGGGCGCCAATGGCCGGCTGATTGCCGACGGAGCGTTGCCGCAGAAGAAAAAGACGCGAAGTACGGCGCGAGGATCGAAGACCGGCGACTCAGCCGAGGCGGCCGAGCTCGCGGCGCGGCTCAAGCCCGGCGAATCGATTCGCGAATGCGCGGCATGCGGTGCGAAGTTTGTAAGCCCCGGCGGCGGCAACGAAAGCGACTTCTGCTCGCACGCCCGCTGCCAGCTTGAAGCCCGCCGTCGCTGAAGCGCTCGTTCTCCTCAATGGCGTTGCCAGGGCATTACCAGATCGACGGAACCAACGCGTCCGTCTCGCGGATGTAGCCGTCGTACTCTTCGCCAAATTGCGCGCGCATCTCGGCCTCTTCGGACTTCATTAGTCGACGCGCGAAAATCCCTCCGACGATCAGCGTCAGGACCGCGGTGATCGGCGCTCCGTAGATGAGCGGCCATGCGAACGTTACCAAATATCTACCCGCGTAGATCGGATGCCTGACGTAACGATAAAAGCCGCTCTTGACGAGCACCGGATGCTCGGCCGTCCTGCCCGCAGTAAAAAATCCGAGCTGAATGCGCGCGCCAATCGCCAGCCACATCCCCCACAACGCAATCAGCAGTCCAAGCGCGCTGACCCATGCGGGCGCTGAGCCGCCGTAAATATAAGTGCGCTCGAACGGCGCCGCCACAAACGTTACCAGGATTGGAAGCTGCACGGCGATCCGCTGGCTGAGTTCTTCGCGGGCGGAACTGTCCTCGACGTCTTCGCGCACAATCAAATCGGCAAAGCGAAAGCCCGCATATGCCGCCAGGTATGCGAGCACATAGCGATGCTCGCTGAAGTAGGAGGTGATCCCGAGTCCCATCGCGATCGCGCCCACGACCGCTATCAGGAAGATCGCCTCCTCCGCGAAGCGCAGCGCCAGGCTGCGGATAAAATGCGGATGCGTGCTGGGCGCGGCGGCGGCGTTGGCAGCCAGCAACGCGGTAGACGGCTTCAATCCTCCGGTTGCCTTGCCGTCGGATTGGGGCGCGTCCTGATTCATTTCACTCGCCATCACGTCACTTTTGCAGATGCGTTGAGTTGATCAAAGAGGGCCAGGCGCCAGCCGATCCGCAGCGAGATAGGCGCAGCCAGCCGATTGCACTGTTTCGCGAAAAAGGAAATTTACCGCGAATATCGAAAATCTCACAATTTGTCCTCGCAATCTGCGAGTTCCAGTAAGTTATTGATTTTACTGATGTTTTAGTTGTTACCGACCGTTAGTACCGAACGGTTAGTCAGAAAAGTTGTTGTTAAATCGAGAGTTTTTCTGATGGCACGCCGGTTGCTCTACCCAAGTCAGTCACTGAATACGGGAGGACCTGAAAATGAACGCAACGACCAACGAAGCAAGAATCGCGGGAATCGTCAACGCCAACCAAGCGGCCGAATCCACCGCTGGAGTCCGCTTCGCGCAGAACAGTCTGCTCAGCGAACTGCCCGGCGTGGTGTTCGGTTTGATCACGCTCGGATACCTCGTCAGCTCGCTGCTGGCATTGGCCTGAACTCGTCCGAAGAATTTTCGGGAGGAATTTGAAATGAACGCAACCACCACTGAACCAAGGCTCACGGGAATCGCATCGATCAACCAGGCGGCTGCCGTCAGCGATGTGACTCGGCTCGCACAGTACAACATGCTGAACGAAATCCCGGGCGCGCTTTTCGGCATCATCACCGTCGTGTACATCGTGGGTTCGCTGCTCGCGCTCGCACACTAAATCATGTTTTCCGTTTCTTCAGGGTTGCGCGCGGCCAGCATCGCAAACTTGACCGGGCGCCGAAACACCCGGGTTGCGCGGCCGGATTCGGCGCGCGCGGAAATGCGCGATGCGGTGGGCGGCTCATCCGGGAACCGCGATACCATCGTGAGTGACACCCAGATGACCGCGGCCGCCAGCACGATCGTGAACCACGCCATCGCGCGAATCCGGCGCAACATCGAGTTCAACTGTTCGACGGTAAACGCCTCGCCGTCGCCGTGTGCGGCCACCTCTTCCTGCCGGCCGATTCTGAATGCCAGTCCGAACGTGATGTAGGTCTGGATGAAGATGAGAATGAAGGCCAGCGCCAGCTTCAGCTCGAGCGCCGAACCGATCCGCGCGAAGTAGTCGAACTTCATCGACGCTTTCAGGTCCGTCAGGCGGGTCGCGCCGCTAATCACAATAATTCCCAGCACCGCGATCGTGAACGGGTTGTAAAACTTGAATCCGGCGATCAGGCTCGCGCGCCGGGCCGCCTCGTTGGGCGCGGTCTCCGCGGCCGGGATCAGCATATAGATGACCGCGAACTGCGCGCCGACGTACGCCGCCATCGCGCACAGATGCAACCACGTCAGGAATTGAGCGCCGATCATCGCCAGGCTATTTTATGTGGACCTTCACCGAGTCCGCGCAGGACGAAGCTCGGCGCTATGCGCGAAATCATCGCCGCCCGGCTTCTTGCGCTTCGAGCCAGCGCTCCGCGTCGATCGCCGCCATGCATCCCGTGCCCGCGGCCGTGACCGCCTGCCGATACACGCTGTCGGCGACGTCGCCGGCCGCGAACACACCGTCGATGTTGGTGTAGGTCGATCCCGGTTTCACTTTCAGATAGCCGACCTCGTCCATCGCGAGCTGGCCCTTGAAGAGCGCGGTGTTCGGCTGATGACCGATCGCGACGAACACGGCGTCGGTCTTGTGGTCGGCGTCTTTGCCCGTCTTGAGATTTTTCAGCCTGACCCCGCTCACCCCGTCTTTCGGATCGCCAAAAATCTCGTCGATTACCGAATCCCAGATGAACGCGATCTTCGGATTGCGGCGCACGCGATCCTGCATGATCTTCGATGCACGCAGCGCGTCGCGGCGATGCACGATCGTGGCTTTGGTGACGAATCTGGTCAGGAAGTTCGCTTCCTCCAGCGCCGTGTCGCCGCCGCCAACTACGATCGCTTCCTTGCCTTTGAAGAATGCGCCGTCGCAGGTGGCGCATGCGCTCACCCCGTAACCCATCAAGCGCTTTTCCGATTCGATTCCGAGCAGCTTTGCCGACGCGCCGGTCGAAATGATCACGGCGTCGGCCTTGACCGCCTTGCCGTCCACCACCAGCTCGAAGGGCCGCTTGCCCAGGCGCGCCTCGGTCACTGCGCCGGTCATGAAGCGCGTGCCGAAGCGAGTCACCTGGCGCCGGAACACGTCCATCATCTCGGGGCCCTGGATGCCATGCTCGAAGCCCGGATAGTTCTCGACCTCCGTGGTGATGGTGAGCTGGCCGCCCGGTTCATTCCCTTCGATCAGCAGCGGACTGAGATTGGCGCGCGCAGTATAGAGCGCCGCGGTTAGTCCGGCAGGACCGGAACCGAGAATTACGACCTTGTTGATTTCGTCAGCCATATGACCCGTATGCAAAATGGTTTGAGATGTTTTGTTGAACTGAGAATCATGAGTTTATTGTATATTCGCGGCCGGTCAACATAAGCTCTAATCACTTCCTTCAATGGCGGGCAAGAAAAAATCCCCAAAACCGCGCGCCGTCTCCACGCGCCTGACGCATCTTGATGCTCGCGGGCGAATCCGGATGGTCGATGTCGGCCAAAAGCCGGTAACGCGGCGCGAGGCGATCGCGCGCGGCCAGGTCCGGATGGCGCCGGCGACCCTTCAGGCGATAGTCGGCGGGAAACTCAAAAAAGGCGAGGCGCTGGCAGCGGCGCGCCTCGCCGGAATAATGGCGGCGAAACGCACCCATGAGATGATTCCGCTCTGCCATCAGATCCCGCTCGAAGTAGTCGAGATCGATTTCAGCGCCCGATTCTTCCAACTCTGCACTGCAAATTCAGGCGCGCGCCGTCACCGACGCGCGCACCGGCGTCGAGATGGAAGCAATGGTCGCGGTGAGTGCGGCGGCATTGACGATTTACGACATGGCCAAGGCAATCGATCGCGCGATGGAGATCGGCGGAGTCCGGCTGGTCGCAAAACGCGGCGGCCGCAGCGGCGACTTCGCCCGCGCCGGCGAGCAGCCATGGCCGGCGCGGTGAGCGCGCCAATCGCGCGCGCAGTCCTCAAGCGGGGCAGGGAAGGGCCGGTCCGCGGCGGCAATCCGTGGATCTTCTCGCAAGCAATCGATCGGATTGAGCCGCGCTCGATCGAAGCCGGCGCTCCCGTCACGGTGCACGACGCATCGGGCGTGCTGCTCGGCATGGGTTACTGCAACCCGGCGACGACGATCGCAATCCGGATGCTTGCGTGGGGAGAGGCGCCCGCAATCGAAGAACTGGTTGCGCGCCGGCTCGGCGGCGCGCTCGAGATCCGCCGCCGTTTCATCCGCGACGATACGAATTCGTACCGCCTCGTCAACGGCGACGGCGATGGGCTGTCAGGCGTGGTCATCGATCGATTCGGCGAGGTGCTGGTCGTGCAAATCCTGACCGCGGGCGCGGAGCGGATGCGGGCGACGATTGTCGGCGCGCTGAACGATCTGCTTCATCCGCGCTCGATCATCGAACGCAGCCATGGCGCGGTGAGAAAGCAGGAAGGCCTCGACGACCGCGCCGCGGTTTTAGCCGGCGAACCCGTGACCGGGACGATCGCGGCCGAGAACGGAATTAAAATCAAGATAGATTTCGAGCACGGGCAGAAGACCGGCTATTTTCTGGATCAACGCGACAACCGCGCGCTTGCCGGCCGGATCGCGTCGGGTGCGCGGGTGCTCGACGCGTTCTGCTACCAGGGCGGATTCTCGCTGGCGGCGATTGCGGGAGGCGGCGCGCGGATCGTCGCCGTCGATACGTCGGCGCGGGCGCTGGAAATCGCGCGGCAAAATCTGGAACTGAACGAGTATCGGGCCAGCGCCGCCGAGTTCGTTCACGGCGAAGCCGGCAAGTTCATGGCCGAGACGGCGGAGCGCTTCGATCTGATCGTGCTGGATCCGCCGCCGCTGGCGCGCAGCCGAGGCGATGCGGAGCGCGCGGGCCGGCTATACGTGGAACTCAACTCGGTGGCGATGAGAGCGCTGGCGCCGGGCGGGCGTCTGATGACGTTTTCATGCTCGACGCATTTCCGCGCCGAGGATTTCATCCGCGCGGTGCGATTTTCGGCGTCCAACGCCGGGCGCAATCTTCGCTTGCTTGCGCATCTGGGGCCCGGCCCGGACCATCCTGTGCTGCTGGGTCACGCGGAGGGCGAGTACCTGACGGGATTGTTGCTGTCGGACCTGTAAGTTAGCAGGCTGTTGAAAAAGTAATCTCCAACGTCTGCTACCTCATGTGTGGCGCGTGGAAAGGAGAGCAAAAGGGAGAACTTGATTGAATATGAAACCCGCCGTGGGTTTCACACTTCCTTGGGCGGGGTTAAACCCTGCATCTTGGGGTTAAGATTTCTGAGGGAAGATTCTGATGCTCAATGTTTTACTCAAGTTGAAGATGGCTCGGTTGAGCGCGGGCTTTGTCGCAGGCTGCTTGCTTGTTGTCGCGCCCGGCATCGTATTGGGCCAGGAATTCGGCGGTGTCAGCGTTCCGATTCCGGTGGAGATCGATGGTCAACCGACGCATTGCCGCCTTTACCTGAAGTTGGAGGCGAAGAGTTACAACGTCCCGTTCGAAAAGTTTGCCGCAGGCCCAATGGACAACGCGCAAACGATGTTCGCGACGGCGGTGGATGCAATCCGCAAAGATGACGCGGCGAAGTTCGCGAGCGTGTGGACATCGCCAGATCAAATGAAACGGTCTAGTCAAGTTACCGTGACCTTGGCCGACAACAGCACCGACAGTTGGATAAAGGTGGCGAGAAGCAATTTCGATTTCGACAAGCTGACTGTTGTCGCGGAAGTGCTGGTTGGATCGGAAACCATGTTCATCTGGGATGCGCCCACGAGAGCTGGAATCGAGCGCAATGCCTTCTACATCGGGCTCGATCAGAAAAACCAACTGAGGCTGAGCGCAGTCAGCAGTAACTCGCCGGTGGAGCCGCTGATTCTAAACGCCTTCGTCGCGGCAAGAACGGATCCGGCTGTGTACAAACCGATTTCGAATATCAAGGTGGATTATCAGTATCCGATTCCACTCGCCGGACCAGGCGATGCGGGTGCGCATCCGGCGTTCTTTGAATTTGACGGAGCGCCGATGGACTTCCCAATCGGCGACGAGAAGATAAAGGCGCCCACTCCCTTGCTGGAGTTTCTACGGAACGCAGCCTTCGCTATACGAAGCGGCAAAGACAAATCTTTCGCCAGCGATTTCACTCCGCGGAGCCGAGAAACAATAAGTCAGTGGCTCGCCGCAACGAAAAAACGAGAGCAGGCAAAGCAACGATCACAGGCAAGCGCGTCCCCGGCTTCGAACTATGAAACGGCAGGATTGATTTCGGCGATGATGGCCAATGTCAAATTCGTACTTAACGCCGACCCCATCTTCCTCGTATTTCAGGCGCGGGGCTCCGGAGACAGCTGGATGCCGCAAGCTTTGAGCTATTCCTATGTATTGCGCGAAGGCGGGACTTACAAAATTGCAAACTTCTCGTCTATGAATACGCTCGACGATTTTCTGCAAAATCGCGCGTTGTTCGACAAAAATATTTTGAAACAGGCTCCCAAGAAATGATCCTGGCGTGAAAGCTATCGCGGGTTTAGCTACTAATCGGATTATAATAATCAGACCGTACGTATCCTGAGGACGGGGCATGGCGCATAGCGCAGGAGTTTCTCGGCAATGCCACCGATCAAAAGATCAAGCAAGTGAGTCTGTCCACGCATCGACATGACTATAAGATCAACCTTGAGCTTGCTCACCAGCTCGCCGATTACTTCGTGAACGACTCCAAAGTGGAGTTCGGAACGGCATTTTGGGTAGAGCTGCGTTGCTTCCTTTTCGAAACGCTCGAGCTCGCCCGATGCCATCTCACCGTAATCCTCGAGCAATTTCGTGGGATCATACCAACGCGCGACCCCGTAAGGTAACGGCTCAACTACGTGAACGAGCAGCACTTCGGATTCGTGCTCGCGGGCTAATTCTATCGCGTATTTTAAGGCCGCGCGCGAATGTTCGGAAAAGTCCGTCGGCACCAGAATCCGTTCTATTTTCATTATTCTTCCTCAGGCAAAGAAAAATAGCCAAGATTTATTGGAAAAAGGCCATCGCGCGCAGAACCGCGAAACAGAGAATGAGCAATAGGCCCCCAGCGCCAAGGCCAATCTTCGCCCATTCGCGGCTGGTGATTCCCAGCCGGCTGGCGGCGACGATATTGGGTATGTTGCCAGTGACCAGCGCCCCTCCGCTGATCAGCAACCCGAGTAACGCCGCGCGCTGCTGATTCATACTCAGGGAGGGTGATATCTCCACGGCCGCCATGGTCGAATTGTTGACGACTGCCGAAAGCGTGTTCATCCAAAACAGTAACCCCTCTGGAAGGCGATGGATGTACGCATTGACCACCGGCCTGAGCCCATCGGAAAGCGCCACAAGTCCGGCAATAAAAACGTACACCTTGCCGGGACGAATCAACAGGACGATCCCCCACGAATCCTTCACTGCAGGTGTGTCCAGCGGCTCGCTGGAACTGAACGGCAAGAACAAGAGGGGAACCGCGGCGAGGATGACGCCGACAACAACGAACGGGCCGAGAAGACGGGCCAGGTACCAGAAGTCGGCATGCAGAGAGCGGAGAACGACTGCAATACCGGGCATGCCCAAAGGGGTGAGGCCCGCACCAAAGCCGATCGCGAAACACGCAAATACCGCCGCGAGAACTTCGGTCCGTCGGTCACAACGAAGCAGGGAAATTGCTTCCACGAACACGAGCGCAGATACGACCGGAGTTATGATGGCGGCAAGAAAGCCAAGTATGATCGCCAGGCAGAAGCAGAAAATCCGCGGATCCAGCAGTCGGATTATGCGACGAAGCAGTTGATCGAGATAGTTCCTCAGTAGGCGAAAAGTGGCGCCAAAAACCAGAACCGCCGCGGTGAATGACAGCGGTTCACTCAAGGCTGCCCGGACGAGCGCCGCGTCGAATCGCCCCATGACACAGGCGGTCAGCACTCCGATCAGCAGGAAAAAAAGCTCCACGTTCCGTTCGATCGCTTTGATGAAAACGGGACCGAGCAGAACTACAACGATGACTAGTGCCGCAAGCGCCAATGTCACCATCTTGGAGACCTATTATCCGGGATTTCCATCTTGAATCCTCAAGCAGACTCGCGCCGACAGCGGGCGTATTGCAAATGCGAAGCTTGCTCGGGCGTCGGGCGCGATTGGGACCGGGGCCTCCCGATTCTCAGCAGGCTGTGGAAAAAGTAATTTTCAACGCCCGCTCCCTTATGTGTGGCGCGTGGAAAGGAGAGCAAAAGGGAGAACTTGATTCAAGGTGAAACCGATCGTGGCAGGGCTGAGCCTTGCACTCACCGTTAAAGCCGCACGAGCCGAGCTTCCGGTAGACAATGCGTGCGTGGTAGATTCGAGGCCGCCCCGGCAGCAGGGGGCAGCCCCTTTTTTCAGGAGCTGACATGCCACTGTACATGGACGTCCACAACCTCCAGGGAGCAACCACAACACAGGTTGACCAGGCGCACGCCGCCGACCTCAAGGAGCAGGGGAAATACGGCGTCAAGTATCTCAAGTTCTGGTTCAACCCGAGCCACGGCAAGGCTTTCTGCCTCGTCGATGCGCCGAGTCCGGAGGCGGCGCAGTTAGTGCACCGTGAAGCACACGGCCAGCTCGCCGAGAAAATTATCGAGGCCGATCCCGAGCTGGTAGAGGCATTTGTCGGCGGAGGTGAAACGAGTCCGTCAGGAGCGGTCCTCGCCCCCGGTGGCGCCGGCATCGAGCGCGACTCTGCAATCCGGACGATTCTCTTCACGGATATCGTCGGCTCGACCAACGAAGCCTTAGGGGACGATGCGGGCATCGCTATGCTAGGGATGCACAACACGATCGTCCGCGACGCTCTGAGCGCGGAGGACGGCCGTGAGGTCAAGCACACCGGCGACGGTATCATGGCGTCCTTCGTGTCGGCGGCGGCCGCGGTTCGCTGCGCAACCCGGATTCAGCGCGCCCTGGCCAAGCATCGGGAGGAGCACAGCGAGTATCCGCTCAAGGTTCGGATCGGCGCCGCGGCCGGCGAGCCGGTCGAGCGCGAGAACGATCTGTTCGGAGCGACGGTGCAACTGGCCGCGCGGCTCTGTGCCCACGCGCAGGCGGATCAAATTCTGGTGTCGAACGTGGTTGCCGAGTTGTGCGTCGGAAAGGCCCTGCCCTTCAAAGACCTGGGGGATGTTCTGCTAAAAGGTTTCAGTCACCCGATCCGGGTTCAAGGTGTCCAATGGTCCGGCGCCGCCTAGCAGGCTGTTGAAAAAGGTAATTTTCAATGCCTGCTCCCTCTCTTTGTCTCCCCCAAAGGGGTTTTCACCGGTCTCCCCCTTTGGGGGAGATGTTGTAGGTAAGAAGACAGTTTTTATGCAACGACCTGCCTTGATACGAGTTTTACCCCTGCTAGACTATCCGGCAATCCCATAGAACCCTACAACTATGGGATTTGGATTGGCGGCGGTCTCCCCGTATCGAATCGAGCCGCTTAGGTGAGTCTAACTCTTATCTCCGGCCCAGATATCCTTGAGTCGGCGAGTGAGACACGAAGTGTTATGGCTTGATGTTCTGGTTCAGGTGGAATAGGTTGCCGGGGTCGTACTTTCTCTTGATCGACACCAGCCGGGTGTAGTTGTCCTTGTAGTTATCCCTGATGCGGCCCTGGTCGTCACCGGCCATCAAGTTGACGTATCCACCGGCCAGCGAGTGGGGCTCCAGCGCCTTGTAATAGTCCTTCACCCACTTGATGTTCTTCTGGTTGTCGGCGGGATTGGGCCACATGCCGGCGATCGTTGTCGCGAACTTGGCGTCGCGGTAGGCGAACGCGGTCGCATCGGAGGCAACACGGTTGCAGGCGCCGTTGATCGGATAGATGTGCATCGTCGAATTCACGACCGGGACCTTTGGCCCGAACTTAGCGTGTACCGCAATCGCACCGTCGGTTAGCTCGGTCGCGAAAGAGGACTTCCAATAGTGCTGCAGGCCCGGCGGGAGTAGCGGGTCGAACAAGTTGTTCATCGCATAGAAGGGCATCGGAGCAACCATCGCGGCCACGGCCTGCGCGGGCTTTCGGAACGCCGCCATCTGGTTCTTGCCGTCCTTGAGCGCGCCGGCCCAGCAGGCCACGATCGCACAGAAGGTCTTGCCGTGCTCCTTCTTGGGGATGAAAGGCAGGGGCGGCGCGATCTGAAACGCCGGGAAGAAGCCCATCTGCTCCGGCGCCGTCGCCACGTAGTCGCGGTAGAAGCTGAGCACGTCGCGCGCCTTGTCGATCGGATAGAAGAAGAGGCCCGCGACGATGTCCTTGACCGGGTGCAGCTGGAACTCGAACGATGTCACAACGCCGAAGTTGCCGCCGCCGCCGCGCAGCGCCCAGAACAGGTCCTCGTTCTCCATTGCGCTGGCGACGACGAATCGCCCGTCGGCGGTGACGACGTCCGCGGACAGCAGGTTGTCGAGCGAGAGACCAAAGGCTCGCGACAGGTAGCCGATCCCGCCGCCCAGTGTGAGGCCGGCGATCCCGGTGCTGGCGATGATCCCGCCGGTGGTCGCCAGGCCGAAGGCGTAAGTGGCGTGGTAGAAGTCGCCCCAGGTGCAACCGCCTTCGGCTCGCGCCGTCTGCCGGCGGGGATCGACGCGAACGCCATTCATCCTGCCCAGGTCGATCACGACGCCGGCGTCGCAGGTGCCGAAGCCGGGCACGCTGTGCGAACCACCTCGCACCGCCAGATCGAGTCCATTCTCGCGGGCGTAGTCGATGCCCGCCATCACGTCCTCGACGTCGACGGCCCTCACGATGACCGAGGGGCGCCGGTCGATCATCCCGTTGTAGACCTTGCGCGCCTCTTCGTACTCCGCGTCACTTGGCGTTATCACCTGACCACGAGCGCGCGCTCGCAACATATCGACCGTCGGCTTTCCCATCGCGACACCTCCTTGCCCGGGCGAATCGAGCCAACAATGCCACCGAGACATAGTTACCTCAAGGACGGATGGCTGATTGCCCCGAGCAGTCCGGCATCCGGATGATCCGTGGAGCAAAGCTAGCGCCGAACCTTGCGGACATAAGCCATTAGGTCTATACGGCGAGTTGGAAGCGGAGAGTTACAATGGAAATTGTGGCTCAATCACGAAAAATTGTGACTCAAGCACGAATATGACCGGGACAATCCCGCAGTGGCGAGCTCATCCGCCGTTGCGGCTGCGCGTGCTCAACGCGGCCGGCCGCACCGCGCAGAGATTGGGCTTGGGGCGCGCGCCGCTCGATGCGGCGTCGCTGATCGAGGCCGCACATAAGGCGACCGGGCTGGAAGACTTCGGTCCCGACCGCTTCCGCATCGGTCTGCGCACACTGATCGATTCACTGGAGGATGAGAGCCGCCTAAGTCCGATGGGACGCGTCGGGGCCCGGCGCGAGTTCATCGGGCATCTGAGCAATCGGCTGCGGGTGCTGGACTATCGCAAACGCCATCCGGAAGTGGCGGCGGAAGAGATCCACAGGCCGCTGTTCGTCATGGGGATGGCGCGCACCGGGACCACGCACCTGTTCGGGCTGCTCGCGCAGGACCCGGCGAATCGCTCGCCCCAGACCTGGGAGGTATCCAATCCCTGTCCGCCGCCCGAGACGGCCAGCTACGACAGCGACCCGCGCATCGAGGAGGCCGAGCGGCGCTTCGGATCGATGAAGCGGGCGATACCGGGTTTCGACGCGATCCATCCAGTGGGCGCACGGCTGCCGCAAGAGTGCCTGATGATCCACGCGATGGACTTCCACAGCATGCTGTTCGAGGCGATGTACAAAGTGCCGTCCTACGAGCGCTGGCTGGAGCTTCAGGACATGCGGCCGACGTACAGGTTTCAACGCGATTTCCTTCAGCACTTGCAATCGCGCTGTCCGGGGGAGCGCTGGGTGCTCAAGTCGCCGGCGCATCTGATGACGCTCGACGCACTGCTCGACGTGTATCCCGACGCGAACATCGTGCAGACGCATCGCGACCCGCTCGAGGTGATCGGCTCGGCGGCCAGCCTCCATTGCACGCTGCGATCGGCGTCGTGCGACGGAATCGAGCCGCACGACGTGGGGCGAGACCAACTCGACTTCTGGTCGCGTCACCTGGACCGTGCGATCGCGATCAGGGACCGCAGGGCAGACCAGGCGAGCCGGTTCTTCGACGTGCAATTCGAAGACCTGCTCGCGGATCCGCTGGGATGCGTCGGACGCATCTACTCGCACTTCGGGATGGAACTGACGGACGAGGCGCAGGCGCGGATGGGCAAGTTCATGGCGGAAAACAGGCGCGAGAAGCATGGCGTCCACCGCTACCGGCTGGAGATGTTCGGGATCGACGCAGCAGAAGCGTCCGATCGTTTCGCCGGCTATTGCCGGCGCTTCGACGTCAAGCGCCGAAGCGGTCCCCGCGGATAACGAAGAGATCGTGGCTCGCGATCGACGCGCGCTTGCGCTCGGCGAGGATTTCGTGCGCGCAATATGTGGCTTGCGAAGACCGCGGGTTTGCTTGAGTATAGAGCAAATTTTTCCGTCGGATTGGCCCAATGGAGCGAAACCTCCGTGCATACAGCTTAATCAAGACGCTACTAGTTCTAATGGCGCTGGGGGCGGCCGGGTGTCATCGCGAAGTAGCACTGCCGCCGTTGCCGCTGCGCAATATCACGCTGAGCGACAAGTTTTTCGATGTATGGCCAACCAGCCCGACGCGCGCGTTTATCGTGGGCGATCGGGGCAAGGTGCTGTTGACCGAGGACGGCGGGCGTCATTTCAAGCGGATCGACATCGGCACGCAGCTGGGGGTGTTCGGAATCCAGATGGCCGACGATCAGAACGGCTACCTGTGCGGGCAGGACGGGCTGGTGATGCGCACGCGCGACGGCGGCAAGACCTGGGAGCGGCTGAACTCGCGAACGCACCTGTTTATTTTCGGGCTGTCGTTTCCCGACGCGCTTCATGGTTTCTTTGTTGGCGACCGGGCGCTGGTGTTGAGCACGACCAACGGCGGCGAGAGTTTCATCAAGCGCCAGTTGCAGCGGCTGTTTCCGCCGGCGCTGTCCGACTACGCGCTGCCATACGAGGAGCCGGTGCTGTACAGCGCGAGTTTCCTCGACGACGATCACGGCTGGGTGGTCGGCGAGCTGGGGCGAATCTGGGCGACCGAAAATGGCGGCAAGAGCTGGCAGGAGCAGCAGCAATCGCTGGTGGCGCAATGGAAACGTCCGCTCGGACCGGGCGACGATGCGCGCTTCGCCGATTTTATCCTGCCGACATTGTTCAGCGTCTCGTTCCGCGATCAAAAGCATGGCGCGGCGTGCGGACTGGAGGGATGGGTGGTGGAGACCGACGACGGCGGCAAGACCTGGCAGTTTGCCCATCAGGCGGCCAAGCCGGGTGATCCGCCCGACACGCTGGTTCCGGGAGTGCTGCAGATTCCGGCGCGCGATCCGCTGTTCTCGATCGAGTTGTTTGGCGGCGACCAGGGAATCACCACCGGACTGACGGGCACCGTGCTTCGGCTTCAGCCCAACGGCGCATGGGCGCACGATCCGAGCGTGCCGGCGATACCGTTCCCGTTCAGCCAGGTGCGGTTCTTCGACGCGCAGCACGGATGGATCGTGGGCTACGGCACGATCCTTTACACCGAGGACGGCGGCAAGAGCTGGCGCTTGTGCCAGGGTTGAGCGCGAAGGCGCGAGCAGGGGGACTCGGGAGAACGCAATGACCTGGTATCGATTTGGCGAATGGATTTTGCGCTGGCGCTTCATCGTGGTGGGCGTGGTCGCCGCGCTGACCGCATTCTTCGGCTACTACGCGGCGCAAACCCAGCTGGTTACCAGCTTCGGCGAACTGCTGCCGCAGAACCATCCGTTCATCCAGGTAGCGCACAAGTACGACCAGTACTTCGGCAGCGTCAACAACGTCACGATCATGATCGAGGCCAAAGAGGGGACGATCTACACGCCCGCGATCATCGGCAAGATAGTCCAGATGACGCGCGACATGGATATGGTTTACGGCATCCAGCACGGCTCGGTGCGCTCGATCGTGACGTCGAGCTATTTCCGGCCGCTGGCCGGCGGCGTGATTCTCAATACCCCGGTGCTGCCCAACGGCGACATTCCCAGGACCGCAAGTGAGCTGGCAGAACTCAAGAGCAACGTTCACAAAAATCCCGGGGTGATCTTCGGGCGCTTCGTTTCGCTCGACGACAAGGCGGCGGTGATCGAGGGCAGCTTCCTGGAGACGCGACTGGACTACACCCGCATCTTCAACCAGATTCGGCGGATCGTGGTGGAGCCGGAGCGCGACCCGTCGGTGCATATTTACTTCGGCGGACAGCCGATCCTGTATGGCTGGGTGTATCACTACACGCCGGAATTTTTGTGGATCTTTGTGGCCACGGTGCTCGCCGTGTGGGCGCTGCTCTATCTTTATTTCCACGATTGGCGGGGCGCGCTGCGGCCGACGATCTCGGGCGTAATTTGCGCCATCTGGGGGCTGGGTTTCATCCGGCTGCTCGGCTTCGGACTCGATCCGCTGGTGCTAGTCATCCCGTTCCTGATAACGGCGCGCGCCGTCAGCCATTCGGTGCAGATGCACGATCGGTACTACGAAGAGTTTTACCGCCTGCGCGACAAGGAAAGGGCGATCCTGTCGTCTTTCGCCGAGCTGTTCGTTCCGTCGCTGTCGGGAATTCTGGCCGACGCCTTCGGCGTGCTCATCATCCTGCTCGTGCCGGTTCTGTTTCTGCAGAAACTCGCGATCACCGCGAGCTTCTGGATCGCCGCGATTATCGTGAGCGAGCTGATACTCAATCCGATCGTGTACTACTACCTCGACCCGCCGCGCATCGGCGTGATCGAGCGCCGCGAGCACGGCATCTTCAAACGATTGCTGCAGTCGATCGCCAAACCGATGCTGGAAAGGCCGGGCCGCATCGCCACATTCGCCGCCACGGTCGCGGTGATTGCGCTGTGCGCGTTTTTCTGGACCGGACTCAAGGTCGGCGACCCGTCGTCGGAATCGCCCATTCTGTGGCCCAACTCGCCGTATAACCGTTCGATGGCCGCCATCCAGAGCGAGTTTGGCGCGATCGAGCAGTTCGTGGTTGTCGCGGAGCTCAGCCAGCGCGATTCGCTCAACAATCCCAAGCTGTACCACGTCATGGACGAGTATGAGCGCTACATCGAGCGCGACCCCGCGGTTGGGCGCACATTCTCGGTTGCCGACCTGCTGTCGAACGGCGGCTCCGCGCTCAGGGAATTCCAGCCCAAGTGGAACGTGCTGCCGACCAGCACGCGCGGGACAGGACAGTTGCTCGGCGGATTGCTGGCCGGCGCGTCGCCGCTGTCGACCGCCTACATCATCACGCCACGGCGCGACGCCACCCAGATTACGGTGTATTCCAGGGATCGCGAGGGCGAAAACGTGCAACGAATCGTGTTGCGCACCCAGCGATTCTTCGACGACCCCCAGCATCGCGTGCCCGGCGTGAGGTTTTCTCTCGCCGCCGGAATAATCGGCGAGCTCGCCGCCGCCAACCAGGAAATCATCGACAATGATCTTTTGCTCAACGTACTGGCGTTTGCCACTATCTACATAATAATACTCATAACCTATCGGTCGTTCGTGGCGGGACTCTATTTGCTGTTCCCTCTGGCGCTCGCCAACGCCGCTATCAATGCCTACATGGGCGCACATAATATCGGTATCAACATTAATACTCTGCCGGTAGTCACTGTCGGCGTCGGATTTGGGATTGACTATTCCATCTACATAGTAAGCCGGATTATCGAAGGACTGGCACTGGGCCGCGATCTCAAGGACAGTACCTATGCCGCCTTGATCACCTCGGGGAAGGCAGTCGTATTCACCGCGCTGACGCTGGTCGCGTCGGTGCTGTTCTGGTACTGGTCGAGTATCCGCTTCGACGCCGAAATGGGGCTGCTGCTGGCGGTCTGGATGTTCGTTTCGATGCTGGGCGCGATGACCATTCTGCCCGTCTTGATCGTGACATTTGATCCCGCCTTCATCCGCCGCGAGAAGGAACGCGCAGTCGCATCGAGGCGTCCCGACCAGGAAAGCCGCACCCTGGCCGCATTTTCCTGAGCATCGAGTCTCGTGGATAATCTGAGCCGGTGCCTGCGATGAAACTTGAGCGGCTGGATCATTTCGGTATCGAGGTGGCGGACCTCGCGCGCGCCGAGCGCTTCTATACCGGTGTTCTCGGCCTTGAAGTCGTCAACCGGTTTGGCGATCAGGTTTTGCTCGATTGCGGCGGCCAGAACCTTGCCCTGTTCGAGGTGCCCCGGGCTGCGCTGGACGCCGCCGCGCGCCAAGCGATCATCGCGCACCCGCTCGGCCGCGGACATCATGCGTTCAAGGTGAAGCGGAGCGATTTTGCCGACGCTCGCGAGCGCCTGGCGGCCGCCGGGGTCGAAAGCGCCGCGCCGATCGATTGGGGCGATCACGACTGCATCTACTTCCTCGATCCCGACGGCAATCTGCTCGAGATGGTGAGCTACCGCTGAATGCCGAGGTGAAATCCCGCGCGTCCATGGTTCATCATCGATGAACTCGGGCCCGATGATCCGCGCGGAAGATCTCCGCAAGCGTTACGGCCACCGCGTTGCGCTCGACGGCGTATCGTTTACCGTCAACGCCGGCGAGATCGTCGGCCTGCTCGGTCCCAACGGCGCCGGCAAGACCACCACGCTCTCGATTCTGTCGGGCGTGATCGCTCCGGACTCCGGCCACGCGTCGATTGACTCTTACGATCTCGCCAGCGCGCCGCGCCTGGCGCGCCGCAGGCTGGGCCTGGTGCCGCAATCGCTCGCTCTTTACCCGACGCTCACCGCGCTTGAAAACCTGGTGTTCTTTGGCCGGATGGAGGGGATGGCTGCGCGCGACGCTTTGAGCCATGCCCGCACTTTGCTCGAGCAAGTCGGATTGGGCGATCGCGCTGACGACGTGGTAAACGAATTTTCCGGCGGCATGATGCGCCGGCTGAACATCGCGTGCGGAATGGTGCACTCGCCGGCGGCGATCATGCTCGACGAGCCCACCGTCGGCGTCGATCCGCAATCGCGCGGGCGGATCTTCGCGGTGGTCGAGGCGGCCGCGCAAGCCGGCGGGGCGATCCTCTACAGCACGCACTACATGGAAGAAGCCGAACGGCTATGCGACCGAATCGTGCTGATCGATCACGGGATAATAGTTGCGCAGGGCACCGACCGGGAACTGATCGCATTGGCGGGAACGGAACCGCGGATCGAAATCATGACCAAAAAGGCGCTGCCGCCGGGATGGTGCAACGGGATCGCGGGCGTCGGCGAACTGCCGTGGGATGCCGTCGGCGGCTTCGCGGCTGCGGCCACGCTGCGCACGCTCGAGCAGGTACCCGACGTGATTCGGCGCGCTGCCGAGGTTGGCGGCGAGGTCATCGAGTTCCACGTCCATCGCCCCAATCTCCAGGACGCTTTCCTGAAACTGACGGGGCACGCGCTCCGCGATATGCCAATAAGATGATGCGTGCCACGACCAACGGGCGGGTTGCTTGAGGCGATGATGCTGCGCGCGGTATGGCTGACGATCGGCAAGGAATTCCGGCTCATCCGGCGCGACCGGGTCGGCTTGTTCATGCTGCTGATCGCGCCAATCGCCGTGATCGCGGCCGCCGGTTTCTCTCTTTCGAAACTTTACGGCGGTCGAACCGCGCCGCGCGGCGAATATTCGGTGGCCGTTGCCGACGAAGACCATGGCGCTGTCGCGCGCGCGATCCTCGACGCGATCGCGCATCGGCCCGAGCTCTCGGTCATTCATTCTTCGAGCCGCCGCGACGCTCAGCGGACTGTCCGCGAGCAGGAATTGGCGGTGGTGGGAATAGTCATTCCTTCCGGAACAAGCGACGCGATCAAACACGGCCACGGCGCGCGGCTCATTCTTTATACCGATCCGGTCAAGTATCTGCAGACCACAAAGATCGAGCTGACGCTTTCGGAGTTGTGCCGGAGAATCAACGCCGGCGCCGCCGCCGAGGCGCGGACGCAGACCGCCGAACAGACTGGCAACTTCGGCCGTCAGCTCGACCAAGCGCGCAAATCCGCCGAGCAAGCGCGCGCCGAAGCCGCTCGCCTGGCCGCCGCGGCGACTGCGTCGCGCGCCGCGCTCGCAACGCGGATTCGCGCGCAGCTCGAAGCTGCTTTGAGCAACGCGCGCAATCAAACCAAAGCCGCACTCGACGCCGAGTTGAACCGGGTCCAGCGCAAGCTCGACGCCGACGCCGCCGCGCAGCAGGCGAAACTCGATGAGCTTAAGGATTATTTGAAGCGCCTCGAGATCGCGCACGGCCAGTTCCAGACATGGTTCGGCCAACTCCAGCAACTCGCCGGCAGCCACGCCGCCGACATCCCGCCGCCGCCGGCGATCCCGGCTCTGCCGGCCGATCTGGATCTCAGCGCAGTCAAGCTCGAACCCGGCGCGGATCTTCAGGACGTCCGGGCCAAGCTCGAAGGCGCGCTCACGACTGCGCCGGTCGATCTTAATCTGCCCGAGTTGCCGGCGATGCCCAAAATCCCGCCCGTCAACATTCCGGTGATGCCGCGAATAGATTCGAGCCTCGCGATTCCCGGCACGCTCGGATACACCGAGGTCGACTTGACCGGCAGGGAAACTGGCGCGGTCGCGGGATTCAACGTGTTCGATCTCCAGGTGCCGGGTTTCGCCGTGACCTTTCTCTTGATCGGTATGTTGATGGGCGTGTCGTTGGCGCTGATGGACGAGCACGATTGGGGCACGCTCGAACGCCTGCGCTCGGCGTCGGCGCCGCTGTGGACGACGCTCACCGGAAAGTTGCTCGCGCGCTTCGTAGTCGGCTTCGTCCAGATGGCGGTGCTGTTCGCCGCCGGATACGCGCTGTTCGGAATCTCGCTCGGCCGCACGCCGGCGGCGCTGATGATACCCGCGGCGGCGATCGCCTTCGCCGGCGCGGCGTTCGGATTGATCGTCGCCGGAGTGGGGCGGACGCGCGACGCCATTTTGCCGGTGGGTGCAATTGTGATCATGACGATGGCGGCGATCGGCGGATGCTGGTGGCCGATCGAGCTGGAACCGGCCTGGATGCAGCAGCTTGCGCTGGCGCTGCCGACGACGTGGGCGATGCGCGCCTTCAACGATTTGATGATCCGCAATCTCGCCGCATCGAGCGCGCTGGTGCCGGCCGCTGTCAACTTTGGGTACGGAATTATCTACACTGTTGCAGGCGTCGCAATCGCGCGCCGGCGTTTCGGCTGATCGCACAACAATGGAGCAGTTGCCAATTGAGAAAATTTGCACATGAGTCTCGCGCCGTCCGCGCGCACGCGCTGGTTGCGATAGCCGGCGCATTCGCGCTGATGGTTTTCGCACCGTGCGCCGCCAGCGCAGCCGTGATGCGATTCAAGATCGACGCCGACCGCAGCACGGTAAGCGTGTCGGTCGCGGAACCGGCCGCCTTCATCCGCGGCAGCGCTAGCGGGACGTTGCGGATAATCGACGGCGCGGTGAGCGGCGATCCCGCCGACATCCCGGGCACCGCGAAAGTGCGGATACTGATCGACGCGGGCAGCTATCGCAGCGACCGTGTGTCGCGCGATCGAGTCGTCACCGAAAAATCGCTGGAGGCGGACAAATTTCCGACCATTGGATTCGAGAGCAACAGTGTCGTCGGCGTCGTGATGGGCGGCCACAACGAAGGCACCGCGATAGTCACCGGCTTCCTCACGCTTCACGGCGAAGCGCATGCCATGACCATGTCGGTCCACGCGGCGCTCGACGCGGACGGCGTCTTTAGCGGCGACGGCGAAGTGAAGTTCAACTACGAGGATTTCGGCGTCAAGGTCCCCGGCGTTTTGTTTGGCGCGATTCTGGCAGGCGACGAGGCGACAGTTCGCTTTCACATCGTCGCGGTCAATGCCGCAGCGCCTGCTCCGGACGCCTCGCCCGGCGCTGCGAATCCGCCTTTGCAGTAATCTCCGGTTGTCCGCGCGGCGCAACACTCCCGGCCGCGGTAACTGAGTTGGCATCGGCGATCGAAGCCGGCAGCGGTGCGACACTATGGCATCCGATCGCAAGATGGTAGGGTCTGCAACGAACCGGGAATTCTCAGCAGCGAGAGCGGGAAAGGAACCCGCGGTGTCAATATGTCATTCAACGAATACGCTTCCTTCGACGGCCTGGCCCTGGGCCGCATGGTGCGCGAGCGCGAGATCACGCCGGCTGAACTGATGGACGCGGCGATTGCGCGCGCGGAAAAACACAACGCAAAGCTCAATGCGATCGTTTTCAAGGATTACGATCGCGCGCGCGCCGTAGCGCGTGCGCACGCGGCCGGTGACGCGCCGTTCGCGGGCGTGCCGCTGCTGCTCAAGGACATTTTGGGCGACTGCGAGGGGATGCCGACGCGCTCGGCGTGCGCGTACCTTCCGGCCACGCCGATGCCGGCGGACTCGGAGCTGGTGGCGCGCTACAAGCGCGCGGGCTTCATCCCGTTCGCCAAGACCAACGCGCCCGAATTGGGAATTCCCCCGGTGACCGAGTCGCGTCTTTACGGGCCGGCGCACAACCCGTGGAACCTCGAGCGCACCACCGGCGGATCCAGCGGCGGCTCAGCCGCGGCGGTCGCGGCGGGGATCGTGCCGATCGCTCACGGCAACGACGGTGGCGGCTCGATTCGAATCCCGGCGGCGTGCTGCGGATTGGTCGGGCTCAAGCCGACGCGTGGACGTATCTCGCTCGCGCCGAATCTCGGCGACATTCTGGGCGGCCTCGTGAACGAGCATGTGTTGAGCCGAACGGTCCGCGACAGCGCGGCCGCACTCGACGCGAGCGCGGGTCCGATGCCCGGCGATCCATATTTTCCAGCGCCACCTATCCGGCCCTATCTGCAGGAGGCGTCCACGGCGCCCAAGCGGCTTCGAATCGCGTTCTCGACCGCGCATCCTATGGGCGGCGTAATTCATCCGGACTGCATCGAGGCGACCCAACGCGCGGCGAAGCTGTGCGCGCAACTCGGACACGAGGTCGAAGAGGCGGCGCCGCAAATCAATTACCAGATGCTCGCGCAGCTCTTCGAAACCGTCTATTGCGCGGGAGTTGCGCTCTCCATCGAGGCGACGCGCATGCTGACCGGCGCCGAGCCGACGCCCGACAAGTTCGAAACCTTCACGTGGAACCTGTACGAGCGCGGCAGGCAGGTGACGGCGACACAATATCTGATCGCGCAGGCGCTGCTCCAACAGGCCGCGCGCCAGTTTGCGGGGTTGTTCGCATCGCACGATCTGTTCCTGACGCCCACTCTGGGTCAGCCGCCGATCCGGATCGGCACAATCGATTTCATGAGTCCGGCCACGACGCTGCTCGACGAAAAGATTGCCAACTTTGCGATTCCATGCCCCGTGTACAACATCACCGGGCAACCGGCGATCTCATTGCCGCTCCATTGGAATCGCGAGGGCTTGCCAATCGGAGTGATGTTCGGCGGACGCTACGGCGACGAAGCGACGCTGATCCAGCTCGCGGGCCAGCTCGAAGAGGCGCAGCCGTGGCTCGGCCGCAAGCCGCCGGTTTGGGATTGAATGTTCAGGAACGCGCGAGGCCGGGGAACACGGCGGCGGCATTCGGAGGAGCAACGATGAATCTGGAACACGAATTCACTTACGTCGCGACACTCAAGCCGCCGCTGCAAATCGGCGCGGGCCCGTTCGGAACGCGGAACTTTTTCGAAGTCACCGGCGGGACGGTCGAAGGCAAACGGCTGAAAGGCAAAATTCTAACCGGTGGCGGCGACTGGCTGCTGATCGGACCGGATGGATACGGGCGCCTCGACGTGCGCGCCCAATTACTGACCGACGACGGCGCCTCTCTGTACGTGCATTACACCGGGCTGCTCGAGATGAACCAGAAGGTCGCCGACGCGCTCGCGAAAGGTGCGAGCACCGATTACGGCGACCAGTATTTCCGCACTACGCCTCGGTTCGAGACCGGCGACCCGCGTTATGCGTGGCTCAACCAGAGCATCTTCGTCGCCGAGGGGCGGGTCGGTCCCGGCCGCGTCGAGTACAAGGTGTATCGCGTCGCCTGACTCCGGACTGGGAACCAGCAGGGAGCGTCCCGCCGAGATGGTGCGCGCATCGCGAAAGATTCATCGAGCGATTCTCGCCGCCGCTGCATATGCGCTTTTGTTCGGCGCATCGAAGCCGGTTGCCGGGGCGACGATCACGGCCGCCTGTTCCGCCTCCGAATCGAGCGGCGAATATTGCGTGGGCGCATCCAGGCGCGAAATCACGCCGGCCTCGCCGGTCTATCTCGGAGGTTACGGCTTCGGTCCCGTCAGGCGATCTACCGGGGTAAGCCGCCCCATCTACGCGCGTGCAATCGCGATCTCGCGCGGTGAACGGACCGTGGTCTTCTGCGCGATCGACACGCAAGGGCATTTCCTCGCCTACCAGGGGATCGACGCGCCGTATGGCTCTGCGGACATTCGCCGGCGCGTATCGAGAGACGCCGGCATCCCCGAACGCGCCATAATCATCGCCAGCACGCACGATCATTCCGGACCCGACGACATCGGGGTATGGGGCGGCGTACCGCCGGAATACCTGAAACTCGTCGCCGATCAGACCGTCGCTGCAATCGAGTCCGCCATTCACAACCAGCGGCCGGCGTCGCTGTACTCCGGCCAAATCAATACCGCGCCGTCCCATCTCCTGAGAAGCATCCTCCCCGGCTATCCGCTCGACACCAAGCTGCACGTGCTGTTCGCCAAGGGCTCCGACGGCGCGCCGTTCGCGACGCTGATCAACTTCAGCGCGCATGTCACCGCGCTCGGCAAGGACAATACGATGATCTCGCCCGATTGGCCCGCGGCGGCTCTGCAAGCCGTCGAGAATGGCAATCCCGATTCGACCGCGCTCGTGATGGTCTCCTCGGTCGGGCGCACCCAGCCCGACCTGAAAGCGATCGGAGCGCGCGGGCCGTCGGCAGCCGAAAGCTACGGCGCAACCGTTGCCAAGCTCGCCTTCGTAGCCGAGGCACTCGCGGTGAAAATCGACGGCCCGATCGCGACCGCCGAGACTATCCTCGAAGAGCCATCCGACAATCCCGTGCTGGCGGCCCTGATGACCAACGGAAAGCCCGGTATCGACCGCGTGATGCGCTCGAACCGCGAACCCTATACGGCGGACAACAACAGCAAAATACGCACGCCGGTGGGCGCGGTGCGAATCGGCACGCTCTTCTTCGCCGCGGTGCCGGGCGAGTCCTTTCCCGAAACGCAAATCACGATGGAAGCGCGGGTGGCCGCGCAAGGGCATTACCTGTTCTCGCTCGCCGAGGATCAGCTCGGCTACGACCCGCCGCCCTACGAGGTGGGGATGGTCGAGTACGTAAGCCCACTCGACGAGGGACTGTTCATCATCAATCCTAACTTCGGCACCGACGTGACGCGCACGCTGCTTGCCCAAGCGCGCGAACTCGGCTTCCCCGTCTCCGACACAAGCTACACCGGCGATGAGGGCCGCGAATCACACGGCCTAACCGATTCAGCGAAGGGGACGATAGGAAGCCTGGAGGAACCGCTAGTCAGGCGCCTAATCCTACTGACGCTATGGCTGGGATACGACCGCTTCCATTAAACGGGGCAGGGCTGATCCCTGGCCGTGGCGACGGCAGCGCAGTATTAAGCAGACCGCGCGCGACAACGGAGCGCGGCCTTAACAGTGGGTGCAGGGGTCACCCCTGCAAACCCACGGCGGGTTTCGCATACAATTAAGTTCTACCTTTTGCTATTCTGCGCACGTCTGGATGAGGCAATGGGATGAGCAATTGCAACAGGCGTTCGTCCCCGACGAGCGCACCATCTTCGGCTGGATCGAGACCGTCTTTGCCCGCGGCGTTCGGCGGCCCGGGTATGCGGCCGATCGATGGACCGAGAACTTCTGCCTCGAGCGGTTCCGCGAACTCGGACTCGAGAACGTCCGGCTCGAGCCCGTAACTCTGCCTTACTGGGAGCCGCTTGAGTCGGCGTTGATCGTGCGTGCGGACGGCCACGAATCGCGCATCGCGTGTTTCTCGCTGCCGCATTCGGCGGCGACCAACGATAACGGTGAGGGTCTCGATGCGCCGCTGGTGCAGTGGCGCGACGAAACGCCCGGCGCCGTCAAGGACGCGCTCGCGCTGGTGGACGTGCCGCTGATGCGTGGCCCGGCGGATCTTCCCCTGATGCTCGCAGGCGCCGTGTCAGGAGAAGCCGATAGCAGTTGGCGCCGCTATGATCCGGGCGGCACGCTGGCCGGGGGCATCCAGGTTCTACCGTTCAGCCGTCACATCATGGCAGTTATGGACGCATCGATCGCGGCAGGGGCGCGGGGATTCGTCGGGGTGTTGAGCGATTACCCCGGCGACTCGCACCGGTACTACGTGCCCTACGATGGCGTGGCGCGCGCGATCCCCGGAGTCTGGATCAGCGGGATCGATGGCGCACGGATCCGGCGGCTGTGCGACGCCGGTCGCGTGCAGGCCACGATAATCAGCCGCGCGATCCGCCACGAGATCACCAGCTATAACGTGGTTGGCGAAATGCCGGGCGCCGACGACGACAGCGTGATCGTCGGCTCGCATCACGACGGCCCGTGGGCGTCCGCCGTCGAGGACGCGTCAGGCGTCGCGATGGTCCTGGCGCAGGCCAGCTACTGGTCGCGCGTTGAGCCGGCGGAGCGTCCACATCGTTTGATTTTCCTCCTCAACGCGGGGCACATGGCCGGCGGCGCCGGCGTACGCGCGTTCATTGAACGGCACAAGGCAGAGCTGGCGCGGGTGGTGCTCGAAGTCCATCTCGAGCACGCCGCGATCGAGATGGTCGAGCGCGACGGCGGCCTGGTAGCCTCCGGACATCCGGAGCCGCGATGGTGGTTCACGAGCAGGCTTGCGCCGGTCGAGGCAAGCGTGCGCGAGGCGATCGCCGCCGAGCATCTCGAGCGCTCGATGATCCTGCCGCCCGATGTCTTCGGCCCGGCGCCAACCACCGACGGCGGCCCGTTTCATCTTGCCGGCGTGCCGATAGTCAACTTCCTCACCGCGCCGTTCTACCTCTTCGACGCCATCGATACCCTCGACAAGATTCACCGCCCGAGCCTGGTGCCCGTGACCCGTGCCGCCATCCGCATCATTGGGTCAACTCACGGAATGAGCGCGGCCAGGGGTAACGGCACGGCCGCTGGCTCGCCTCGATAACGCGGCGCAACTAGACTTGGCGCATGCGCGAGTTCACGTCATGAGCGCCGATCGCGCCCACGTTGCCGCCAATACCGATCGCTTCTCGGGTTTCGCCGAACTCTATGACAGGTACCGGCCGAGACCGCCCGAAGTAATCGTAAATCTCCTGACCCAGCTAGCCGCAAAGGATCGGCCGGTGGTCGTCGATCTCGGCAGCGGCAGCGGGCTCTCGACTCTCATCTGGACGCGATGCGCAGCCGAGGTTGTCGGCGTCGAGCCCAATGCCGACATGCGCGCGCAGGCTGATGAGCGTCGCGCGGCCGACTCCAGTGCGGGCATGGTCAGGTTCGTCTCGGGGCTTTCGACCGCGACCGGCCTTCCCGACGGTTACGCCGACATCGTGACCTGCTCGCAGTCGCTGCACTGGATGGAGCCCAACGGCACCTTGGCCGAGGTTGCGCGCATCTTGCGCGACGGCGGAGTGTTTGCCGCTTACGACTGCGACTGGCCGCCGACGCTCAACGCCGAAGCCGAGCAGGCCTACGACGCATGCCGAGCCAAGGCGGAGGCGCTCGAGCGCTTGCGACGCCTCGCGCCCGAGGTCGTCAAGTGGAGCAAGAGCGGGCATCTGGAAAGGATCAGGCAGAGCGGGCGGTTCCGTTACGTGAAGGAGGTCGTGCTTCATCACGTCGAGAGTGGAGGCGCCCAGCGGCTGGTCGGGCTCGCGCTCAGCCAGGGCGAGATCGCTACGCTGCTCAAGCACGGCATCGGCGAGGATGAGATCGGGATCACGGTGTTGCGCGAGGCGGCGCGCCGCGCGCTCGGCGACGCTATCGTGCCATGGTACTGGAGCTACCGGCTCAGGATAGGCCTGAAGTGACGCCGTCGCGCGTGATCGGACGTGCGTGCTAGGAAGTGGCGCCGATGCCCCAGTGCAGAGCGTTACGAATCAGCGTCTGGTATTCCGGCGTTTCCCACGAGCCGCGGAAAACCATCGGCGTAGCTCCTGAAGGCTCGACGCTCGAGTCGACAAACGGCTGAACGTTGCTTATCGGCGAGTGACAGTGGCCGAGCGCGATGTAGGTCACGCCGCCCATCCCGGTCTCGCGCGTGTATCCGAGCACGCGGGTTTTGCCGTCGGGCAGCATCGAAGTATCGGCGTCGTAAACGAAACCGAATCCGGGCGGCGATGGGTCCGTTTCGAGCACAGTCGTGAGTATCACGTGGCTGTTGGCGGGATCCTGAAGCTCGATGAGATAGAGTTCGTCCATGACCTCGAAGGATGCCGGCAGGCCCTGCGTGAGCGGATGCTCGCGATCGGCTACTTCAACGCGAAACTTGCGCACCGGGGGATGATTGAGAAAAAAGCAGCCGAGCGTGTCGTGATAACTGCCCTTCACCATTTTTCGGACGTAACGCTTCCCGCTCACTGGCGCAGCCTTTCCGCCGCTGGTGCCGTGAAGCGCGAGCCATCGTCCGCCCGCTTCGAGCCAGGTGCGAATGAACTGATTCTGTTCGTCATTGGGATACGGCCCGGCGACATAGGTGATTAACAACCGGCTGCCGGGCAGCCACTTGGCGACGTCGGCGAAGTCGTTGCCGATCGTCGTAAGCACCTGCGAGTTCTGTTGCAGAAGGGCCAGGATGCGCAGCCGCACGAATTCCATGTCATGGCCGGCGAAGGAGCCGGGAGGAAATCCTCCGGTGATAAGATGGACTCGAATCGGGGGTGTCATCGTGCGTTCAAGTCTAGCGGAGAAACGCCGGTCGCGGCACCCCTGTCGATGCGCGACAATCGCGCGAATTAGTACTAGATCATCAGCGAGGCTGATGCCGCTGATGGCAAAGTGATTGGAGGAGATGCGCGATGAAAGCTGCTGTCTATTATCAAAACGGTGGTCCGGAAGTTCTCAAGTACGAGGACGTTCCCGATCCCGTATGCCATCCCAAAGGCGTTGTGATCCGCGTCGAGGCGGTGAGCATCGAGGGCGGCGACACGCTCAATCGCTGGCACGGACCATTGCTCACCAAGCCGCATGTGGTTGGCTACCAGGCCGCCGGCGAGATTGTCGAGGTTGGTTCGGAGGTGACCAACCTTCGGGTCGGCCAGAAGGTGACTACCGTTTACAACTTCGGCTCTCACGCCGCGCTGCGAGGGGTGCCGGCCCGCAACGCATGGCCGGTTCCCAAAGGACTCGACATCAAGCTTGCGGCAGCCATCCCCGTGCCATTCGGCACCGCCGACGATTGCCTGTTCGAGTACGGCAGGCTCAAGGAGGGAGAGACGGTGCTGGTGCAGGCCGGCGCCAGCGGTGTCGGCGTTGCCGCAATCCAGCTCGCCAAGCGGGCCGGCGCGACCGTGCTCGCAACCGCGTCGAGCGACGCGCGGCTGGAACGGCTCAAGCCGCTCGGTCTCGATCATGGGATCAACTACCGGACCGATGACGTCGTAAAGTCGGTCATGAAAATTACCAGCAACCGGGGCGTCGATCTGGTGGTTGACCCTGTAGGCGGCGCGACTTTGCAGGGCAGCCTGCTATCGCTCGCCTATCGCGGCCGCGTCTCGATGGTCGGCGCGGCGGGACGCGAACCGATGACCGTGGACGTCTCCCCACTGATGGCAGGCAACCGCTCCTTGACCGGCGTTTTCCTGGGCGCCGAAATGGGCACCGAGCGCGCGCACAACATGATCCAGCGCCTGATCGACGAGATCGGCCGCGGCGAGTACACGGTCGTGATCGATCGGACGTTCCCCCTATCGGAGGCCGCCGCCGCCCACGCTTACATCGAGAGCCGACAGGCAGTCGGCAGAGTTCTTCTGATCCCATAGGATTACAATCTTCGCGGATTCAGCTAGCGAAGAATGCCGGCGGCAACCAAAGCGAAATCTCGCAGCCAAGCGCCAACTCCGGCGCCGCGTCCGCTCGCAGCGCGCTGGCCGATTCCTGTTCCGGCGCGGCTCAAGGCAGAGGCCGGCGGGCTGATCGCGCTTGGGCTTGCGCTGATCGTAAATGCAATTTTGCTCGCGCCGGAGATTCGCATCGAGCGGGTTCCGGTCAACGACCTGAGCTTCCATATCGCAGCCTCGCAGCGTCTGGCCAATAGTCTCGTCACGGGTGATTCGTTTCTCGATCCATGGGTGTCGCAATGGGCGCTGGGATATCCGCTGTGGCACTTCTATCAGCCGATCCCGCACATGGTGGCCGGGCTGTGGCTGACGCTCACGAGTCATTTCGCTTCGGCGACCGCGTCATTCGCGGTGCTTTACTATCTGTTGATGGTAGCGGTGCCGGCCTGCACCTACGTCGGTGCGCGGCTATTGGGCCTGGAGCCGATCGCCGCGGGATTCGCGTCGATACTGATCATCGCAGTGAGCGAGCCGGGCGACTTCAGCCGCTACGGGCTGTCCTACGGCGCGTATGTTCGGCGCGGCTCGGGCCTGTACACGCAATTGATGTCGTTCGATCTGCTGATGCCGGCGCTGGGACTCGCCAACTACTCTCTCAACACCGGCAGGCGGCGGATTCCGGCAGCTTGTCTGGTTGCGGTCACCGCACTCTCGCACGTCGTCTTCGGCTACGCGGCGATTCTTTCGATAGCAATCATGGCGCTGGTCGGACCGCGGGGCGATCGCTCGCGCCGAGTCGTCCGCGCCGCATCGATCCTGATTCCCGCCGTCATCCTGCTGGCGTGGTTCGTTGTTCCCATGCTGCTGGCCAGCGGCGAGGTCAACCGCTGCCGATGGGATGACGTTTGGAAATTCGATTCGTGGGGTGCGGCCAACGCGCTTGACGAACTGTTCTCGGGGCGCTTTCTCGACTGGGGCCGGTTGCCGGTAATGACGTTGTCGCTGCTGGCGGCGTCATTGCTCGCGCTGTATCGCTGGAAAAGGCCGATGCCGCGCCGCCTGCTGGTTCTCACCGCGATGTGGCTGTTGATTTTCTTCGGCCGCACGACCTGGGGATATTTCATGCTCGCGCTGGGGCTGCCCGGGGCGTTTCACGTCAGCCGTTTCGAGTCGGTCTTCGAACTGTTTGCCGTGCTGTTGACCGCCTGGGGGATGGCCAAGATAGCCGCGGCCGCATGGCGGTTCGGATACTCGGGCAAGCTTGCGACCGTGATCGCGCTGGGCGCCATTGCGATCGTGATTTTCGCCGAGCGGGCCAGTTACCTGAAGCTGAACGACTATTGGGGTGACGAAAGTCTCGCGGGGATTGCGCGCGAGGGTGGCGACCTCGACGCAGCGCTCGCCGACATCCGCACGATCCTGCGCGAGCGTCCGGGCCGCGTCTGGGCCGGTCCGTCGGGAATGTGGGGTGGCAAGTTCCAGATTGCCAAGTCGCAGCCGTACTCGTTTCTCTCGCTGGCGGGGTTCGATGAGCTCACCTTTCTCTATCATAGCTTGTCGTGGAACTCCGACGTGACAGCCGAAATCGACGAGCGCGATCCCTACCAGGCCCGGCTGTTTGGGATGCGCGCGGTGCTGGCGCCCGTGACTCAACCGGTACCGTCGTACTTCAAGCCTCGCGCAGTTCACGGCCGGCTGGCGGTTTACGAGGCCTCCAGCGAAGGCTACTTCGGCCTGGTGGACATTGGCGCCCGTTACGATGGTCCGCTGTCGACCGTGCTCAACCGCGACTGGGGATGGATGCAGGATCCCGCGGTGCGGGCAGGCGCGGTGATCGCGCTGGGAGGCGATATCAGGGGAGTGCCGCAGTGGAAGATGTTTGAAGCGCTGCCGCCACCCGATCCGCGATTTTCGACTCTGCGCGGCGAAGTAATTTCCGAAAGTAAACAGGGCGAGACCTATAGCGCGCGGCTGGCGGTGATGCGCCCGTGCTACGCCTTGCTCAAGATCACATATTTTCCAGGCCAGCAGGCCACCGTTGACGGAAAGCCGGCGCCGATCTTTCGCGTGTATCCCGATTACTGCGCGATTCCGGTCGGGCCCGGGGAACATCGGATCGAAGTGCGATACCGTCCGGGGCCGCTCAAGCCGATATTGCTGCTCGCTGGAATCATCGTGGTGGGATTGATCGCTCAAGCGATGCGCACGCCGGGCTACGCCGCGATGGAACGCAGGATCGCCGCGCGGCTGGCGGGACTGGCGACTCCTTGGGCGACTCCGCGGACGCGGACGGCGCTGGCGCTTGCGGTCCTGATACTGCTCTTCACGCGCGCGCTGTTCCGCGGCTACCTGCTCGACGGCCATGACACGCTGGAGTATCCGCCGCGGCTGACTGAATTCGCCAGAATATTGGGCGACCATCAATTCCCTCCCGTATGGGCGCCGGATCTCGGCAGTGGGCATGGACAGCCGCTGTTCGAATTCGCACCGCCGCTCATCTATGCGGCGGCGTTGCCGTTTTTCAAAGCCGGCATGCGGCTTGCGGATTCGCTGCAATTTGGAATGGCGATGCTGTTCGCTCTGGGCGCGATCGCCGTCTTCCTGATCGGGCGAAAGCTCTCGTTTTCCCGGGTTGCCTCAATCGGCGCCGCGGCCGCATGGCTGTTCGCTCCCTATCAGGCTCTGGATATCTATGTGTGCGCGCGATTTGCCGAGTCGGCCGCGATTGCAGTCGCGCCCGTGGCGCTGCTCGGGTTGATCGCGGCTCTGCAGCGCCCGAGCGCAATCAGCGTGGCGCTTGGCGCGCTTGCAGTGGCGATGCTGCCGTTGGCGCATAATGCGATCGCGCTGCTGATGTTCCCGGCATTCGCGGCGATCGTCGCCGTTCGATCCGCCATCTCGGACCACCGGCTGAAAACCGCCGCGGCGGGCGCGTCCGTGCTTGCCGGCGGGCTGGGACTCAGTGCGTTTTTCTGGCTTCCGGCGCTGCTTGAACGCGGCTTCGTCAAGACCGACCTGCTGCGCACCGGCTTTCTCAATTGGACCAATTACATAATCTCGCCGTCGCAGTTGCTTTGGTCGCCATGGGGGTTCGGCTACGCGATGCGCGGTCCGGGCAACGGCATCTCGTACTCGCTCGGGCTCGTTCACATCGCCTTGGCGGTCGCGGGACTTATCATCGCGATGCGCGCGGCGAACCGTACCCGCCGCCTTGACGCGATTGTCTTTGCCGGCGCGTCGATTGCCGCCGCGCTGTTGGCCACCGATTTGTCATGGACGATTTGGGAGAACTTCGCCACGCTTCAATACCTCGCTTATCCGTGGCGCACCCTATGCGTTCCCGCGCTGTTCATGCCGCTGCTGGCGCTCTATGCCTTCGAGCGCATCGGTCCCCGGATGGCATCGCTTGCGATTGTAGTCCTGGTGCTGGTCAACATCGCGCACACCGAACCCAAGGGAGTTCAGACTTATGATGAAGCCTACTTCGGCGCGGACTCGATCGCTCACCTGGGGATAAACACGTCGACTCGTGAAGAGTACGAGCCGCGGACCGTGCAATACCGTCCAGCCTTCGATAGTCGCCTGCTCAAAGGAGTCCGCTCCGCGCCCGTCGTGCATCAACTCGCTGTCAGCTCGGATAGCCAGTCGTTCAAGGTCGATGCGAGCGAGCCCGCGCTGATGCAGGATTCGCTTTTCGACTATCCGGGATGGACGGTGCTGGTTGACGGTCGGGAAGTTGCGACTTCACCGGCATCAGTCAGCGGCGAGATCACCTTCAACGTTCCGGCCGGGATACATAATGTACGAGTCGAGTTGCGTCCCACTCCCATCCGCCGCTGGTCGTTCTATCTGTCCCTGGCCACCGCCGCCTTGATGATTTCGATCGTGATGCTCGCGCTGGTCACCGCCCGGAAGCGCCCATTACCCGGAAACCGCCGGTATAATAGTACGGTCCCGGATCGGTGAATTCCTTCTCCATGCCTTGATACTGGAACGGCCAATCGTTCGCCGTCCCGCTCACCGTCGGGGTCCCCGACGGATCGTAAGTGTAGGTCGTCGCCGGCGGTGCGTTCACGTTCGCCGCGTTCACCAGTCCGATGCTGGGCAGAGGTTGTGCGGCCATGCGCGCATTCTAACCGTGTGCTGTTTTGTTGCAATAGTTGTAAGTTAACGGCGCGAAACTCCCGCGGCGAGGTCGCGGCGCGCCCAGAGTTTTGCTAGGAGCATGGTCTATGGCAGATCCCGATTTCAGTCAGTTCAAACTCGTGCCCAAAGGCCATTGCGTTCGAAGAATTTCAGCCCGGCCAGGTCTTCGAGCATCATTGGGGGCGCACGCTAAACGCCGGCGACAATTCGATCTTCACCACCGCGACGCTCGCCCATTGCCCGCTCTACTTCAACGCCGAGTATGCCCGCGCGCACGGTCATCCCGACGTGGTGGTCAATCCGATGCTGGTCGTGTGCACGGTGGTCGGCATTTCGGTGGAGGATTTGAGCGAAGCGGGCGGACCATTTCTCGGCATCAACGGTTTGGAATTTCACCGCCCGGTCTATCCGGGCGATACCCTGACCGCGCGCAGCACCGTCGTCTCCACGCGCGAATCCGCAAGCCGCGGCAACTTCGGAATCGTCACCTGGCGCACCGAAGCCCGCAATCAACGCGACGAACTCGTCATCAGCTACGAGCGGACCAACCTGGTCGCCAAACGCAGAGGTGCTGCATCGTGACTTACATGACCGACGAGCGGCGAATGATTCAGCAGGCCGCGCGCGACTTCGCGATGAACGAAGTTCTGCCGCTTGCGAACAAGCTCGATCCCGAGCAGGGCGACATCCCGATGTCGTTGCGCGACAAGCTCGCCGAGATGGGCTACTTCGGAATCGTGATCCCGGAGGCGTACGGCGGACTTGGCCTGGGCGCGTTCGAGTACGTGCTGATCACCGAAGAACTCGCGCGCGGATGGATGAGCGTCGCCAGCATCATCGCGCGCGGCAACGGACTCGGCGGCGGTTTCACGGCGGAGCAAAGGCAGGAATATCTGCCGCGGATGGCGCGTGGAGAATTTCTCGGCGCGGCGGCGCTGTCGGAGGCGGAAGCGGGCTCCGATCTCGCCAACGTCTCGTGCAAAGCGACCCGCGACGGCGATGGCTGGATGCTCAACGGCAGCAAGATGTGGTGCACGTTTGCCGACGGCGCGGATTTCATCTCGGTGTTGGCGCGCACCAAGCAACCGTCCGATCCACACCGCCGCCACGAGGGCATCAGCCAATTCCTGGTCCTCAAGGAGCGCGGCAAGTTTCCACCGGGGCTGACCGGCTCGCCGATTCGCAAGATCGGTTACTTCGGCTGGAAGACCTGGGAGCTGCACTTCGAAAACTTCAAGCTGCCGGCCGACGCATTGCTCGGCCGCGAGCGCGAAGGCCGCGGCGAGGGCAAGGGATTCTACGGCGCGGTCAGCGGACTCGAGGTGGCCCGGGTGCATACCGCGGCGCGCGCGATCGGGCTGGCGCGCGGCGGGCTCGAAGACTCGTTGGCATACGCGCAGACGCGGGTCCAATTCGGGCAGCCGATCGGAGAATTCCAGGCGATTCGGTTCAAGCTGGCCGAGATGGCGACCGAGATCGAAGCCGCGCGCCAGTTGACCTACTTTGTCGCCACCGAAATTGACGGCAGGCGGCGATGCGACAAGGAGGCTTCGATGGCGAAGCTGTTCGCCTCCGAAATGTCCGAGCGCGTCACCAGCCAGGCGATTCAGATTCACGGCGGCTACGGATACACCAAGGACTTTCCGCTCGAGCGCTACTGGCGCGACGCGCGTCTGACCAAAATTTTCGAGGGTACTTCCGAAATCCAGCTGCGGATTATCTCCGACCGTCTGCTGCCGAGGGTAAAAAAGTGAGCGCATCGATCTCCAAGCTGACCGGCGCCGGCAATTACTTCGAGGACTTCGAAGTCGGCGCGAAATTGCGTCACGCACGCGGCACCACCGTCGGCGAGATCGAAAATCAGATGCTCACCAAGCTGGTGCTGAACACCGCCGACAGCCACTACAACGAGCATCGCATGAAGGCGACGCAATTCGGCCAGCGGCTGGTCTTCGGGCTGGTGACCGGCTCGGTGTGCATCGGGCTGGCGACGCAGGACACCGGCGAAAATGCGCTCGCCGAACTCGGCTTGACCGGAATCAGGTTCACCTCGCCGGTCTTTCACGGCGACACGCTGTACGCTTATAGCGAAGTCCTTGAAAAGCGCGACGCCGACCGCGACGACGCCGGTATCGTCCGCTTCAAGCATTGGGGAACCAAGCATGACGGGACGATCGTCTTCGAAGGCGAGCGCACGGTCCTGATCAAGCGCCGCTCCCACTGGGGCAATCGTTGACCGCGCGCACCGGACCGCTCGCGGATGTTCGCATCCTCGATCTGACGCAGGCGCTGGCCGGTCCGTACTGCACGATGCTGCTGGCGGACCTCGGCGCGGACGTTATCAAGGTCGAGCCGCCCGGCGGCGACATGAGCAGAAGCATCGGGCCGCTTCCCGCCGATCGAAAAGGCTGCGACTACGGCGGATACTTCGCCAGCGTCAATCGCAACAAGCGCAGCATCGTGCTCGACATCAAGACCGACGCCGGCCGCGACGCGTTCTTCAAGCTGGTGAAGACCGCCGACGCGGTCGTCGAGAATGCGAAGACCGGAGTGATGGATCGCGCCGGAATCGCTTACGAGCGGCTGCGCGAAATTAATCCCGCCCTCGTCTACGCCGCGATTCGCGGCTTCGGAGATCCGCGGACCGGCCTGAGCCCGTATGCGGATTGGCCCGCGTTCGACATCGTTGCGCAGAGCATGGGCGGGTTGGTCGCGGTCACGGGTCCGCAAGGCAGCGCCGGCTACCGAGCCGGTCCGGCGGTCGGCGACATCTATCCCGGCACTCTGGCTGCGCTTGGAGTGGTGTCGGCGATTCACGCCGCGCGTCGGACCGGGCAGGGACAATTTCTCGACGTGGCGATGTACGACGCGATTCTCGCCCTGTGCGAAATGATGGTTTACAGCTACTCGGGCGGCGGCGTCGTTCGGGAACCGGGCGGCAACGGAACCCCGGTGCTGTGCCCGTTCGATATTTTTCCCACGCGTGACGGCGCCATCGCGATCGCCGCGCCCGGCGAAAATCACTGGAAGAGTCTGTGCGACGCGATCGGGCGGCCCGAGCTCGCGACCGACGCTCGCACCCGCAACGGCCACCGGCGAGTCCTGAATGCCGATTTCGTGCGCGGGCTTGTCTCGGACTGGACGAAGGCGCATAGCACGCGCGAAATCGTAGCTGCGATTGGCGGCAAGGTGCCGGTTGGTCCGGTCAACAGCGCCAAAGATATTTTCGAGGATCCGCATCCCAGGGCGCGCGGCATGCTGGTCGAGGTCGAGCAGCCGGGCGACAATCCTCCACTGGTGCTTGCGGGATGTCCGATCAAGCTGACGGGTACGCCGTCGGGAATTTACGCGCGCGCGCCGCGCCTGGGCGAAAATACCGAGCAGGTACTCGCCGAGGCGGGAATCTCAATCGCGCACAAGGAGCAATCATGACGCTTCGACTAAGACGATCCGAACTTTCGACGCCGGCTTCGAGTCCGAAAATGATCGAGAAGGCGATGGGCACCGCGGCCGACATGGTTTTCCTCGATCTTGAAGATGCGGTCGCGCCGGCGCAGAAAGAAGCGGCGCGCAAGAACGCTGTCGAGGCGCTGCGCAATCTCGATTGGGGCAAAAAGATTCGCGCGGTGCGCGTCAACGGCGCCGACACGCACTGGGCGCACGACGATGTGATCGAAGTTGTCGAAGGCGCGGGCGACAAGCTCGACATCATAATCGTGCCCAAGCCCAAGGCGCCGCGCGACATCTGGTTCTTCGACACGCTGCTGACGCAGCTCGAGACGAAACTCCATCTCAAGAACAAGATCGGCCTCGAGGCGCTGATCGAAGAAAGCGCGGCGCTGGCGCGCGTCGAGGAAATCGCCGCATCGTCGCCGCGTCTCGAGGCCCTGATCCTCGGCTTCGGCGATCTTTCGGCGAGCCAGGGCATGCGCTTCGGCGTCGCGGCCGATCCGGCAAATCGATATCCCGGCGATATCTGGCATCATGCGCGCGTGCGGATGATCACCGCGTGCCGCGCCAACGGTATCGACGCAATCGATGGACCCTTCGCCAACTTCAGGGATCCGGAAGGCTATCGGCGCGAGGCGACCTGGGCCGCGACGCTCGGCGCCGTCGGCAAATGGGCGATTCACCCAAGCCAGATCGAAGTCGCCAACGACGTGTTCGCACCGACGCCGCACGAAATCGAAACCGCGCGCAAAATGTCCGAGGCCTACCAGACTGCCACGCGCGAAGGCGCGGGCGCGTCAGGCGCGGGCGGGATGCTGATTGACGCGGTCGCGGTGCGAATCTTCGAAGGCGTGCTGGAGCGCGCTCGGCTGACCGGTCGCGCCTAGGCTTCGCGCCGCATCACGCTGGTCCCTCCACGGTGCCGGGTGATATACGAGGGGGCGGGTCGCTTTTTTCCGGATAAGCCGATGCGGTGCGCAAAATGCGGGACGAATAATCCCGCGACCAACAACTTCTGTGCGAAGTGCGGGAACGCGCTCGCAAAGCATTGCGCAAAATGCAAGGCGGAAAACCCGCCGGCCGCCGACTTCTGCGGCAAGTGCGGGACCGCACTGACAAATGGTGCGGGCGCAGCAGCCACGACTTCGACGCCGCCAGGATTAACCTCCGGGGTGCGGGTCGCACCGGAGAGTGCCTCACCGGAAGCGCTCGAGGGCGAGCGCAAGACGGTCACGGCGCTGTTCGCCGACATCAAGGGCTCGACCGAGCTCGAGCAGGACCTCGATCCCGAGGAGGCGCGCGCGATTGTAGATCCGGCGCTCAAGCTGATGATCGACGCGGTCCAGCGCTACGACGGCTACGTCGTCCAGTCGACCGGCGACGGGATCTTCGCGCTGTTCGGCGCGCCAGTCGCGCACGAGGACCATCCGCAACGCGCGCTGTATGCAGCGCTGCGCATGCAGGAAGAACTGAAGCGCTACTCGGCGCGATTGCGCGAGGCGGGCAACCTGCCGATCGAAGCCCGCGTCGGCGTCAACACCGGCGAGGTCGTTGTGCGCTCGATCTCAACCGGCGGCGGCCACGCTGAATACACGCCGATCGGGCACACGACCAATCTTGCCTCGCGGATGCAGGCGCTCGCGCCCACCGGCTCGATCGCAATCAGCGAGCAGGCCCGCAAGCTGGTGGATGGTTACTTCGCGCTCAAGCCATTGGGACCGACCAAGGTGAAGGGCGTCATCGAACCGGTCAACGTCTACGAGGTGACGGGGCTGGGCCCTTTACGCACCCGGCTGCAACGCTCGGCGGGACGCGGGTTGTCGAAGTTCGTGGGGCGGCAGGCCGAGATGGACGCGGTCAAGCGCGCGGCGGATCAGGCCAAGGCTGGACGCGGCCAGATTGTGGCAGCGATGGCAGAGGCGGGAGTTGGCAAGTCGCGCCTGTTTTTCGAGTTCAAGGTCAGGAAGCAGAGCGGCTGGATGGTGCTGGAGGCGTTCTCGGTCTCGCACGGCAAAGCGTCGGCATACCTCCCGTGCATCGACCTGCTGCATGGCTACTTCGGAATCGATAGTGCCGACGACGACGCGCGCACGCGACGAGAAAGGTCACCGGGCAAGATGGTGGCCTCGACCGCACGCTGGAAGACACGCTGCCGTATCTGTACGCGCTGCTCGCAATCGCCGAAGGCCGAGGACCCGTTGGCGCGATGGATGCGCAGGTGCGCAGCGCCGCACGCTTGACGCTGATCAAGCGCATCCTGCTGCGCGAGTCGCTCAACCAGCCGCTGATGGTGATCTTCGAAGATCTGCACTGGATCGACGAGGAGACGCAGGCGCTGCTGAATCTGCTTGCCGACTCGATCGGCACGGCGCAAGCTTCTGATGCTGGTGAATTACCGCCCCGAATACTCGCATCAGTGGAATAGCAAGACCTACTACACCCAGTTGCGCCTCGACCCGCTGGGCAAAGAGAGTGCCGACGAGATGCTGTCGGCGTTGCTCGGCGACGGCCCTGATATTCAGGCTTTGAAACGCATCATCATCGAGCGCACCGAGGGCAACCCGTTCTTCATGGAAGAGACCGTGCAGGTGTTGCTCGACGAAGGCGCGCTGGTACGCGACGGCGCGGCGGTCAGACTGACCAAGGCGCTCGGCGAGCTAAAGATCCCGCCGACGGTGCAGGCGATTCTCGCGGCGCGCATCGATCGTCTGCCGCCTCCAGAGAAGGATCTGCTGCAGACCCTTGCCGTGATAGGCAAGGAATTCCAGCTAAACCTCGTGCGCGCGGTGGTGGGGACTTCCCCCGACGAGCTTGCACGCATGCTCGACGACCTGCAGCTCGGCGAGTTCATCTACGAGCAGCCGGCGGTGGGAGACGTCGAGTACACATTCAAGCACGCGCTGACTCAGGAAGTTGCATACAACTCGATTTTGAGCGACCGACGCAAGCTCCTGCACGAGCGCACTGGCGAGGCTATCGAAAAGCTGTATGCCGCGAGCATCGAAGATCACGTCGTCGAGCTTGCCCATCACTACCGCCGCGCGGGCAACTCCGCCAAGGCAATCGATTACCTGCTGCTGGCCGCCGAACAGGAGATCAGCCGCAACGCTGCGAACGAGGCGGTTGCCGGGCTCCGGGACGGGCTCACTCTCCTCGGCGGTATCGCGGACGAGGCGGAGCGCGCGCGCCGCGAGGCGGCCTTGCAGTTTGCGCTCGCCGCCGCGTTGGCAGTCGCAAGTCCCGCGGCGGCCGGCGTGGAAGCCGCGTACCTGCGCACACGCGAACTGTGCGAGCGCAACGGAGACCGCGGGGGGCTGTTCAATGCGCTCAACGGGTTGTGCGTGTACTACGGTTTCCGAGCGGAGCTCGGGCGGGCTCTCGAACTCTGCGAGGAGATGTCGAAAATTGCGCGACACGACAAGCCGAGCGAGCGCTTGAGCGCTCACGCGGTCGCGGTACAGACACTGTGGTTTCTCGGTGAGTTCAGCGCTGCACGCCAGAACCTGCAGCAACTCCTCGAAATGGCAGCCGGCGACATGCGCCCGGGCGCATCCCGATGGCCAGAACTGGTCGGCCGCGAGCGCATGCGGGGCGCCCTGATCCTGGCTCTCCTTGGCTATCCCGATCAGGCCGTGCAGGAGGCCCGCGAGGGCCTCGCATATGCGCGCCAAACCCGCATTCCGCTTACAATTGCGATAGCCGAGCTGTTCTCGGCATTTCTCCACTACTTTATCCGGGACGTTGGAAACATCCGCGAGTCCGGCGAGGCTGCACTCCGCCTCGCGAACGAGCACGGAAGGACGGCGATATCCGGCTACGCGGCAGCATGCATCGGCTGGGTCGAGGCGATGCAAGGTGACAGCGCCAAAGGCCTTGAGGAAATCCGTCGCGGTCGGGCAGTTGCTGCCGAAGCCGGGAACAGAGTTCGCAGCCTGCCGGACGTGCTGCTCATCGAGTGCCATTTGAGGCGCGGCGATCTCGAGGAGGGTCTCGCCGTGGCCTCGGATGCTCTCGCCCACGCGGACAGAACTGGCGAACGATATTGCGCGTCCGAACTCAACCGGCTCAAAGGCGAACTGCTGCTGAGGCAAGGACCCTCACGGCACACGGACGCCGAATCCAGTTTTCGAACTGCGATTGAGGTGGCGCGCGCTCAACAGGCGCGATGGTGGGAGCTGCGCGCGACGGTGAGCCTCGCGCGGTTGCTCGCGAAACAAGACAAGCGAGACGAGGCGCGCACAATGCTCGCCGGAATTTACAACTGGTTCACCGAAGGCTTCGACACCGCCGACTTGAAAGACGCCAAGGCGCTGCTCGAAGAGCTAACGGCCTAGGCGATCGCGCCGCATTTGCGCAGTCGCTCCAAATCCGCGTCGGCAAAGCCCCAGTCGCGCAGCGCCTCTTCGGTATGCTCGCCCGGCCTTGCCGGCGGGCGCTGAATCGCGCTCGGCGTCCGGCTGAATCGGGGCGCCGGCCCCGGCTGCGTCACGCCGTCTTGCTCGACAAAAGTTCCGCGATGCCGATTGTGCGGATGGCGCGGCGCTTCATCCATGCTGAGCACCGGCGCGAAGCAAACGTCGCTGCCCTCCATGATCTTGCACCACTCGTCGCGCGTCCTGGCGCGGAACACGGTCTTCAGCCGCTGCTTCATCGCGGGCCACGACTTGCGATCCTGCTGATGCGGCAGCTCCTCGCCCTTGAGGCCCGACAGCCGGAGCAATTCCTCGTAGAACTTTGCTTCGATCGCTCCGATCGCGACGTACTTGCCGTCCCTGGTTTCGTAGACATCGTAATAATGCGCGCCCGTGTCGAGGATGTTGTCGCCACGCTCGTTGTTCCATATCCCCGAGCCGTGCATACCGTAAATCAAGGTCATCAACGACGCCGCTCCATCCACCATCGCCGCATCCACCACCTGGCCCTTGCCGGACTTCTGCGCCTCGAGCAGTCCCGCGACCACTCCCAGCGCGAGGTAAAGTGCGCCGCCGCCGAAATCGCCAACCAGGTTCAGCGGCGGAACCGGAGCCTCGCCCTTGCGCCCGATGCTGTGCAGCGCGCCGGACAGCGCGATGTAGTTGATGTCGTGACCGGAGGCATGCGCCAGCGGACCTTCCTGTCCCCATCCCGTCATGCGTCCGTAAATCAGGCGGGGATTGCGCGCGTGACAGTGGTCGGGGCCCAGGCCGAGCCGCTCGGTTACGCCGGGCCGGAAGCCTTCGATCAACGCGTCGGCTTTCTCGACCAGCCGCATCACGGCCTCAATCGCTTCGGGCCTTTTGAGATCGAATGCGACCGAGCGCCGGCCGCGATTGAGCAGGCTGTATTTCGCATCCATCGCGATGCCCGAACCCACGTCCGCCGCGCGATCGATGCGCATCACGTCGGCGCCCATGTCCGAGAGCAGCATTGCACACATTGGTCCGGGGCCAATCCCGGCCAGTTCGATGACGCGATAGCCTGACAACACTCCCATGATTTTCACCGCATAGCCGGCGCGATTAAGCCGGCGCGATTTGACGCACGGCCTCAGCACAAGCCGCGCGCCGGCCCGCTTGTCGATACTCCATTCTCAAGGCGGCTTGCAGCTTTCGATTACTTCAGCGCGCGAACCTTCTTATTGGCTTCGCGCCCAAGGCATTTTTGCAACCACGCCTGCACGTTCGGAGTCGATGACATGTCGAGCCTCATCATCGGCGCCCAGCTCATGACCGCGGCCACGTTCAAGTCCGCGATCGTGAAGTTCTTGCCGAGCAGATATTCCTTGCCCTTGAGCGCTTCCTCAAGCACGCCCAGCGGCGCCTTCAAAGCTTCGACGGCGGCCAGCGCGGCTTTTTCGTCACGCTGCTCGGGGGGATTCATTACTCGATTGCGCAAAATGGTGATGAGATGGGGCTCGACTTCGGTCATCGCCCAGAAGCTCCACTTGTAGATGTCGGCGCGCGCGGCGGGCTCCGCCGGCCACAGCAAATTCTTCCCGTACTTTTCGGCGAGGTAGAGATTGATCGCCATCGATTCCCAAATCACCACGCCGTCGTCTTCAAGCACCGGCACGTGGCCGTTGGGATTGCGTTTGAGATGCTCGGCCGACTTGGCTTCGGTCGTTGCAATCGGAAGGTGCTCGTATTTGACGCCGAGCTCTTCGAGAACCCACAAGGGCCGGGCGCTGCGCGATCGTGAAGTTCCGTAAAGTTTTGTCACTTTGCTTCCTCCAATGATCGCATCTTACTACCAGCGATCGGGCTCGATTCAAGCGCGAGGTACCGGGCTCGGGCGCCAAGCAGTGTTGCGCAGAGCCGGCGGGCTTGACGCAGGCGGACGGTTGCAGCTAATCTGGAATTGAAAATCATTCTCAATTTCATTTAGGGGACCGATTTCCATGTCCACGCTTTTCAAATTCCTGGTCGCCGGTCTTTTCGCCGCAGCGGCAGCCGCAGGTGCATCTGCCGCCGCGGGAGCCCAGGACGGCGTCGCCGAGATCCGCTTTGACAACCACCATTTCGCACCGCAGACGCTCACCGTGCCCGCCGGCCAGCCACTCACGGTCAAGGTCGTGAACTCAAGCATAGAGACGATCGAGTTCGAGAGCTTCAAGCTCAACCGCGAAAAGGCCATCGAGCCCGGTGAGACGATCACCGTACGTCTGCCCGCGCTCAGCGCCGGAAGCTACGACTTCTATGACGATTTCCACCAGGACGTTCCCCAGGGAAGCATCATCGCGAAGTGACAAAGATCGAAGGGGTGTGCGCGATGAGGCTTGGGAATGTCGGAACCATCGCACTGTTTGGAGCCGCTGGCGGTCTTTTTCTCGCCCAGTTTGTTGCAGTTCAACGCACCAACCCGCCGGTGACGGGCGATGTTTCCGCTCCGCCGGCAATCGAGGCGACGTTGAGACGCGCCTGCTACGACTGCCACTCCAACGAAACGCGATGGCCATGGTACAGCCACGTCGCACCAATCTCATGGCTGGCCGCGCACGAGGTGGAACTGGGACGCAAGCAAATAAACTTCTCCGAGTGGGGCGAATACTACCCAGCCACGCGAAAACGAAAGCTTCAATGGACCGACAGGGCGCTGCGCCAGGAGGCAATGCCGCCGTGGTCATACCGCATCGTCCATCCGGAGGTCCGCTTGACCGGGGAAGACCGGGCAGCGCTGGAACGATGGATCGATTCGGAAATTTCGGATCGATCAACAGAATCACGGAATAAGTAGTGAGGACTTGAAGTGCGAAAATGCTTGCAGTCAGCATCGGCGGTTTTATTTCTGGCACTCGGCACGCTCCTGTGTGCGCCGCGTGCCGCCGCGCAGGTCGACCCGTGGGAGTTCGAAGTCTACCCGTATGCGACGGAACAACGGGGAGTGACTGAGCTCGAGATGGACAACGCGGTCGTGGCCAATGGCCACAATCAGGGCGCTAATGGAACCGCTTCGGGCACCTTCCCGAGCCAGGGAATCTGGTACAACCAGTACGAACTCACCTACGGGCTTACCGATCGAATCGAGGCCGCCGCCTATCTCAACATGGCCCAGGTCAGCGGCCACGGTTACTGGTACGCCGGTTCCAAGTATCGACTGCGCGGCAGACTTTTCGACGAGGGCACTCTGCCCGTAGATCTTGGCTGGTACCTCGAACTGGAATGGCACAAGACGCCCCAGTTCGACGATGACCCACTCGAACTCGAAATGCGCCCCATAATCGAGAAGGACATCGGAGGTTTCTCGATCATGCTTGATCCACAATTTGAAAAGCCGATATTCACCGGGCCGGACAAGAACAAGGGCTTCAAGTTTGGTTACGCCAACGGTATCTACTACCGATGGATGCGCTACTTCTCGCCGGGAGTCGAGTTTTACGGCGCGGTTGGCAGTATCGACGATAACGATCCTATATCCGCTCAGCAGCATTATATTTTCCCCGTGATTTGGGGCGAGCTGCCTCATGGAATCGAATATAACTTCGGCCCCGGTTTCGGCCTGACGCGCGGCTCTGACCACGTGATCATGAAGTTCAACGTAGAGCTGGAGCACTTCGTCGGCGCAATCCTGGGCCAGTCGTCCGACTCGGGCTGGTTCTTCTAGCAGGCGCGACGGCGGAGGGCGCAGATACCTCGGTCGGTGCCCGCCTGCAATCAACTGGATCGAAGCCGCTTCGCGATTTTCTCCGCAAGACGATGCGACAGCCGCGGTCACGCTGCCTTCTGCAGAATATGCACGACACAAACGGCGCCGACGCCCACCAGGTGAGCAAGTCCTGTCTTTGCGTTGGGCTGTTGCCGGACGCCCGCTTCGCCGCGCAGCTGGCGCGTGATCTCGGCGATCTGGCCGGCGCCGGTGGGACCGATCGGATGGCCCATCGCGAGCAATCCTCCTGACGCGCTTACCGCGCAGCGGCCGCCTATATCGAACTCGCCTGCCGCGATCGCGGCGGCGGCCTTGCCGGGCGCGCACAGCCCCATCGCCTCGACATACAGCAGCTCTTCGATCGTGAACGCATCATGGAGTTCCATCAGATCGAGGTCGCCGGGTCCTACGGCGGCTTCGCGATAGGCCTGCTCGACGGTTTCGCGAGTCAACTCTGCGTCGAAATTTTTTGCGCCGCGGTAGATCTGCTCGGTCTTCGTGACCGACGCGAGGACTCTGACTGCGCGCTTGCGATCGATCCCGAGTCGCGCGATCGCATCGTCGGAGGCGACTATCACCGCGGCTGCGCCCTCGCCGATGGGGCAGCATTGAAGGCGCGTCAGCGACCCCGAAATAGCCGGCCCGGCCATCACTTCCTCCAGGGTTCTTGCCTTTTGGCGCTGGGCGTAAGGATTGTTTGCCCCGTTGCGATTGTTCTTGACCGCGACCATGCCGATCTGAGCCGCGCTCACGCCGTGGCGGGTCATGTACTCTTGAGCGAGCAGGGCGAAATGGGTGAAAGGCACCAGCCGAGAGCCGACCAGGTCGCGCATCCTGGTCTTCCCCGGCGCCATCGAGATCGGTCCCGGCTTGTCCACTCCCACCGCGATTGAAACATCGGTCAAGCCGCTGGCGACGTCGATGCACGCCTGGCGAAATGCGGTCGCTCCCGAAGCGGACGCGTTCTCAACCTGAGCCATCGGAATTCCGGTCGCGCCGAGATGACGCAGCATCGGGCGCGAAGCCGCCATCCCGATCAGCACGGTGCCGGTGTAGGCCGACTCGACCGATCGCCATTGTAGGGCCGCATCCGCAAGCGCCTCGCGCACCGCGGTAAGGCCGAGCGTCACGTACGGGGTTTCACTGAGGCGCTGATATCGATGGAGGCCGATGCCGACTACATAGACCGGGCGCATGTCGCGAAGGTTCTTCTTCATTTGCCTGCCTCTGCCCTGGCGAAGCGCAACTCGACCATCTCATTGCCTTCCGGATCGGTCGCGGTCGTGACGAGCACGCTCTTCATGCGATCGCCGACGGCGAGGCCCTCATCGGTGCGGTTGGTAAGCGTTGAAGAAATGGCAGGGCCGTCATCGAGAACGATCAGGCCGATCGTGAACGGAGCCTCGATGTCCTTGCCCATGTAGAGATGAACGGTCGCGTACGAATGAAGCGTGCCGCGTCCGGCCAATTGCACCGGGTCAAGCTTTTCGGGCGGCGCACCGCAGGATTCGCATCCATAACGCTGCGGAGGAAAGAAGACATAGCCACAGGCGCGGCATTTGCCGCCGTTTAGGGAAGGGCTGCCGGTGGAGTCCGGCGAGTAGAGTTCGGATTGAACGGCTGTGCGATTGGGCATGATCGCCTCCCGCGCGAGATGGTAGGACGAACCTTTCTCGCTGGCTAGAGGCACGGACCGGCAAGCCATCGGCTCGGATCGAAGGGCGTATCGCGCCCGCAGCGAAGGTCAGACTGCGACGGGCGCGATTCCGACTGATCGATTACTGCCGAATTAGTTCATCCCAAACGAAGGAAGAATCACCTGCGCGGTGGGCGGCAGGGCGTGACCCCTGCACCCAGTATTAAGAAGACGCGAAAATCTGCGCAGCGCATCTTTTCGCGACTACACTATAGGCAGGGCTGAGCTCCTGCGGCTTCGCTCAGGACAGGCTCTGCACTCAGTATTAAGGCCACGCTCCGTTGTCGCGCGCGGCTCCTGCCAACGGCTTAATACTGCGCTGCCGTCGCCACGGCCAGGGGTCAGCCCCTGCCGGGTTGACCCTTGAGCGGCGTCGCCGCCTGCGCTACTCAACTACAGCCACAACGTCAATTCAGATGGGCCGATCCTCGCTTGAATCTGTTGTTGCCTTTTTCAAAAGGTCCTGACGAAATACAGTACGGGTTTCAAAATGCAAATAATGGACGGGAATGAAGCGGCGGCTTCGATTGCCTACCGCCTGAGCGAAGTAATCGCGATTTATCCGATCACGCCGTCGTCACCGATGGGCGAGTGGGCCGATCAATGGAGCGATGAAGGCCAGACAAACATCTTTGGCACGGTGCCGAAGGTGATGGAGATGCAGAGCGAAGGCGGGGCGGCGGGAACGCTGCACGGGGCGCTTCAGGCGGGCGCGCTGGGGACCACCTTCACCGCGTCGCAAGGCCTGCTGCTGATGATCCCGAACATGTACAAAATCGCCGGCGAGCTGACCGCGTGCGTCATTCATGTCGCGGCGCGGACCATCGCGACGCACGCGCTTTCGATCTTCGGCGACCACAGCGACGTGATGGCGGCGCGCGCGACCGGATTTGCCATGTTGTCGTCCGACTCGGTTCAGGAAGCCAACGACTTCGCCTTGATTGCGCACGCCGCGACGCTGGAATCGCGCATTCCGTTTCTGCATTTTTTCGACGGCTTCCGGACTTCGCATGAGCTCAACAAGATTCATCCGCTGTCAGACGACGATCTGCGCGCGCTGATCGACGCCAACTTCGTCCGCCAGCATCGCGAGCGCGCGCTCAGCCCCGACCGTCCGATGCTGCGCGGCACGGCGCAGAATCCGGATACCTTCTTCCAGGCGCGCGAGGCGAACAATCCTTTCTATCGCGCCTGCCCGACGATTGTTCAGGACGTTATGGATCGCTTCGCGCGGCGGACCGGCCGCAGCTATCGCCTGTTTGAATATGCCGGAGATCCTCAAGCGGAGCGGGTGATCGTTTTAATGGGTTCGGCCGCCGGCGCGGCCGACGAGACGATCGAGCGGCTGATCGCGGGCGGCGAGAAGGTAGGTCTGCTCAAGGTGCGCTTGTTCCGCCCCTTCGACAGCGCCGCTTTTGCCGCGGCTTTACCGAAAACCACGCGGGCGATAGCGGTGCTCGATCGCACCAAGGAGCCCGGCAGCACCGGCGAACCGCTTTACCTCGACGTGGTGACCGCGCTGAGCGAGGCGCGGGCGGCGGGCGCCATCGACGGCCGATGGCCGCAAATCATCGGTGGGCGATACGGTTTGTCGTCGAAGGAATTCACGCCGGCGATGGTGAAAGCGGTCTTCGACGAGCTCAAACGGGCGCCGGCGAAAAATCACTTCACGGTGGGAATCCACGATGATGTGACGCATACGAGCCTGGCATTCGACCCGGAGTTTTCGACCGAAAGCCCCAAGACCGTGCGGGCGTTGTTCTATGGATTGGGATCGGACGGCACCGTGGGCGCCAACAAGAACTCGATCGCCATCATCGGCGAGAAGACGCCCGGCTATGCGCAGGGTTACTTCGTATACGATTCGAAGAAGTCGGGCTCGATCACGGTGTCGCATCTGCGCTTCGGGCCGGACCCGATCCGTTCGACGTACCTGATCAGCAAGGCGAGCTTCGTCGGATGTCATCAGTTCGCCTTTCTGGAACGGATGGACATGCTCGCGGCCGCGGATCAGGGCGCGACCTTCCTGCTCAACGCGCCGTATGCTGCCGACGAGGTGTGGAACCATCTGCCGCGCAATGTGCAGCAGCAGATCCTCGACAAGAAGCTTCGCTTCTTCGTCATCGATGGGTACAAGGTCGCGCGCGATGCGGGCATGGGCGGCCGCATCAACACGGTCATGCAGACCTGCTTTTTTGCGGTGAGCGGCGTCTTGCCGCGCGACGAAGCGATCGCCGCGATCAAATCCGCGATCGAGGAAACCTATGGCAAGCGCGGCGAAGCGGTAGTGCGAAATAACTTCGCCGCGGTGGACACGACGCTGGCGCATCTGCACGAAGTCGTCATCCCCGCATCGGTGAGCAGCACTATCGATATTCTCGCGCCGGTGCCCTCGCACGCGCCCGCCTTCGTTCGCGATGTGCTCGGCGCTCTCATCGCCGGCCGCGGCGACTCGGTCCCTACCAGCGCTCTGCCGCCAGACGGCAGCTTTCCGACCGGCACGGCCAAATGGGAGAAGCACAACATCGCCCAGGAGATCCCGGTCTGGGATGAGGAGCTATGCATCCAGTGCGGGAAATGCGTGATGGTTTGCCCGCATGCGACGATTCGCGCGAAAGTTTACGAGCCGAGTCACCTCCGCGATGCGCCCGGGTCGTTCAAGTCGGCGCCGCCGCGATGGCGTGGACTCGAGGCGAAGCGTTACACGCTGCAGATAGCGCCCGAGGATTGCACCGGATGCCGCCTGTGCGTGGAAGTTTGCCCGGCGAAGAGCAAGAGCGAGGTCCGGCACAAGGCGATCGACATGTTGCCGCAAGCGCCAATCCGCGACGCGGAGGCGAAGAACTGGGACTTCTTCCTGTCGCTCCCGGAGTTCGATCGAGACAGCCTCACGCATACGCAAGTTAAAGATACGCAACTGCTCGAACCGCTGTTCGAATTTTCCGGAGCGTGCGCAGGATGCGGCGAGACGCCCTACATCAAGCTGCTCACCCAGCTCTTCGGCGATCGATTGCTGATTGCGAACGCAACCGGATGCTCCTCGATATACGGCGGCAATCTGCCGACTACGCCTTACAGCTCGAATGCCGCAGGCCGCGGGCCGGCGTGGTCAAACTCGCTGTTCGAAGACAACGCGGAATTCGGGCTGGGGATGCGCCTGGCGCTCGACAAGCGAACTGACTACGCGCAGGAACTGCTGCGGCGGCTGGCGAGTCACATGGGCGAAGGCCTGGTCGCGGGGATCCTGGAGGCGGACCAATCCACCGAGGCAGGTATCGCATCGCAACGCCTGCGTATCGCCGAGGTCAAGCGGCTGATAGCCGGGCTCGAAACCAACGAGGCGCGCGACCTGGTGGCAATTGCCGATGCGCTGGTGCGCAAGAGCGTTTGGCTCGTGGGGGGAGACGGATGGGCGTATGACATCGGGTTCGGCGGACTGGATCACGTGCTGGGTTCCGGAATGAACGTGAACGCGCTGGTGCTGGACACCGAAGTGTACTCGAACACGGGCGGACAAATGTCCAAAGCCACGCCGCGCGGCGCGGTTGCGAAGTTTGCGGCCGGCGGCAAGCAGAACGCCAAGAAGGACCTCGCGATGGAGGCGATCAGCTACGGCTCGGTGTATGTCGCGCGGGTGGCGATGGGCGGCAACGACTCGCACACGGTCCGCGCCATGCTCGAAGCCGAAGCGCACGACGGGCCCTCGCTGATCGTCGCCTACAGCCACTGCACCGCGCACGGCTATGACATGGCATTCGGCATCAACCAGCAGAAGAACGCGGTGCTCTCAGGTTATTGGCCGCTGATGCGATACAACCCGGGGCTGCGCAAGGAAGGCAAGAATCCCTTCCAGCTCGACTCGAAGGCGCCGAGTATTCCGCTCAAGCAGTACGCCTACGAGGAGGCGCGCTACACGATGCTGGCGCGCAGCAATCCTGAAGCCGCGCGCGAATTGCTGCGCTTGGCGCAGGACGATGTGGAGCGCCAGTGGCGCGTGTACGCGAACCGCGCCGCGATGGCCGGGTCGGGAATCGCGTCGGGGCAAGCCGCGACCGAATCGAAGACTGCCTCGGCCCAGCCGGCCAAAGAGGGCAAGCAATGATCGATCTTGCGACCCAATACCTTGGGCTGGTCCTGAAGAATCCGCTGGTCGCTTCGGCCTCGCCACTTTGCGATTCGATAGACCGTATTCGGCGTCTGGAAGATCACGGGATTGCCGCCGTGGTGCTGCCTTCGCTGTTCGAGGAGCAGCTCACGCTGGAAAGCGAGACGCTTGACGCGGATCTTTTTCGCGGCTCTGAAAGTTTCGCCGAATCGCTGAACTACTTTCCCGACCTGACGACCTACAACCTCGGCCCCGATGGCTATCTGGAGCTGATTCGCACGGCCAAGGCGAGCGTTTCGATTCCCGTGATCGGCAGCCTCAATGGAGTCTCAGCCGGCGGTTGGATCCGCTATGCGCGCGAGATGGAGCAAGCGGGCGCCGACGCCATCGAGTTGAACCTCTATTCGATTGTGACCGACCCGGAACTCACCGCCGGACACATCGAGCGGGAATACGTCGAGCTGGTTCGGACGGTAAAACAAAGCGTGCGGATTCCGCTGGCGGTGAAGGTGTCGCAATTCTTCAGTGCTCCCGCGAACATGGCAAAACAGCTCGCCGGCGCCGGCGCCGACGCGCTGGTGCTGTTCAATCGCTTCTATCAGCCGGATTTGGATCTCGAACAGCTGGAAGTCGTGCCGAGCCTGACGCTGAGCAGCCCCGAGGAATTGCTGCTGCGGCTGCACTGGGTGGCGATCATCTTCGGCAACGTCCGCGCCGACCTGGCGATCACCGGCGGCGTCCACAGCGCGCAAGATGTGTTGAAGGCGGTGATGGCGGGCGCGCGCGTCACGATGATGACCTCGGCGCTGCTGCACAACGGCATCGGGCATCTCGACGTCGTCCTGCGCGATCTGCTGAGCTGGATGGAAGAACACGAGTACGAATCCATACGCCAGATGTGCGGCAGCATGAGTCAGCGCAATGTGCCCAACCCGGCGGCGTTTCAGCGCCCCAACTACGTGCGCGTCCTGAGTTCATACTCGCTGCCGAAAAATCTCTAAGCCGGCCGCCGGCGGACAGCTGAGAATCGTTGTCGGCGGCATGCTCGTGTTCATGACATGAGTGCCAGCGTGCCGGGGATACTGCGATTCGAAAAGTTCTACCCTTCATTTGTCAGGCACCGACTGGATTGGCGCGCCGGTAACACGATCGAGTGTCGCTTTTGCCACTGAGTATCCGTAAAGCGCGTCGACGTATGCCGCGTCGTCCTCGATATAGAAACGCTCCGCGTCGGTGAGCTCGATTATATTGCCGAGACCCGCGTTGTAACGCTTGTCCGCCAGTTCAAGCTGCCCCGAAGAGGCAGCCAGCGTTGCTTCTGCCTGATGGATTAGCTCCACCGACGTCTGCAGCTTGAGGTAAGCACTCTTTACGTCCAGCCACACGCGCAGCTCAAGATCTTCGATCGAGTAGCGAATGGCGTTCTGGAGAGCCTTCGCTTCCTCGACCTGATGCTCCGTCGCGAAGCCATTGAAGATCGGCCAGGTCACTACTATTCCCGCGTTGAAGTTGTTCGCCGCCGGGAGACCCGTGCCCATCGCGCTGTACCCGGCCGTCGCTCCCACCGAAGGAAAGTAATCGCTGCGAGCCTCCTGGACTTGCGCACCGGCCGCTCGCGCTTGGGCTTCGAGGGCGCGCAGGTCCGGCCGCATCGCGATTGCGGAAGCGAAGAATGACTCGAGACTCCCTGAAACTGGCTTATAAGTAAGGACGTCCGCCAGCTCGTAATCCGGTGCATTGCGGCTTATCGCCATCGTATTGTTGAGCGCCACCCTGGCTATGGCCTGCTGATCGGAGGCTTCCAGCAGGTCCGTTTGCGCGCGTGTCAGCGCAGCCTGCGCTGTAAGCACATCGATCTGAGGAGTGAGGTTGGCGCTAGCCTTCACCTGCGCGGCATGCAGTTGTTCGGAGCGCTGTTCGATCGCCTTGTGATAGACCTTTACCTTTTGCGCGGCCGCCAGCAACGCGAAATAGCGTTGAGCTGCTTCGAAGACAAGATCGAGTTCCGTTTCTTCCAATTCAGACTTCGCTGCGTGTGCTTCTTCATCGCGCTGCTCGATTAGGCCGCGAACCCGCCCGAAGTCGAATACGTACTGCTCCACCGCCGCTCCGCCCAGAAAGTTGTCGGTGGTCGAAAAGCTTTGCCCCGCGTTCGCCGATCCGCCATGCAATGTGCCGGTGATGCGCGGAATAAACCCCGGATTGAGATACGTGGTGTTTCCGATCGGATTGTCCGTAGAACGCAGGTATTCGCCGGCGCTGTATACCTGCGGCAGAAGCGCTGCGCGAGCCTCACCCACACGCTCCTTGGCGGCGATGGCCTCGGATTTCATCTCGAGTCCGCGCGGATGGTTGCGGATAGTCAGCTCGATTGCGCGCTCGAGAGTAAGCTTCTCACCCGGCTGCAAGGTCTCGAGCGCCGAAGCCGATTGCGAAGTGGCTATAGTCAGTAGGCATCCTGCAAACACAACTGCAGTTCTGATAATCGATTTCCGCATAGTATAGCTCCGATACTCACTGGGTTTTTGCCACCATGTTCGATCGTTCATCAGGTTGGGCCTTCTGCTCTACGATATTGACCGGTTCGTCCGGAACTATTGAAGGATCCAGCGTCGCTACCACCGTTTCTCCGCCGCTAAGACCGTGGACTATCTCGGCACTTTTGCCGGTATTGATCCCGACGGTTACGTCCTGCTTCCGCAGTTTCCCGTCCTGCGCGATCATTACGTATTTTCCGTCGGGCGAATCGCCGATGGCCGACTCGGGCAGCTTGAGCACGTCGCGATGGCGCTCGAGTTCGAGCGTTACATTCGCGTACATCCCGGGATAAAGCTCGTGCCGAGGATTTTTGAGATCGATCTCGGTCAGCATGGTGCGCGTTCCCAGGTCCAGAGAGTTCGAGTAGCGCGTGACAGATCCCTCGAACGAGCGTCCCGGCAGATCTTGCAGGGTCAGCTTCGCGGGCATTCCGCGCCTGATCGATGCGACCCCGTCCTCCGGCACGTAAACATACGTGCGCATGGTGTTGATCAACGCGAGGCTAAGAACCGGCGACGTGCCGCCGCTCGGATGCGCCGAGCCCTGTTCCGGAGAGGAGGTCGTCTGCTCTCCGCCGGCCTTGATGAGCGCTCCGGGATCGGCGAAACGGCCCGTGATGACTCCGTCGAACGGCGCGACGATCCTGGTGTACGAGACCATCGCTTCGAGCTCATCCACCTGCGCCTTCGCCTCGAAATACTTGCCCTGCGCGATGTCGACGTCCTGGCGCGCGACCAGCCGCGGGTCGCTTTTCCAGACCTGCTCGAGGCGCTGATAGGTGAGGCGCTGAACTTCCAGATCGGCCCTGGCGCGTGCGAGCCGCTGCTGAAGCTCAGGAACCTCGATTTCGGCAAGCACCTGCCCCTGCTTTACCCAATCGCCCTTGTCAACTGAGATACTTTTCAAATAGCCAGTGACCTTTGCGTAAAGAGTCGATTGGTATAGGCCGACCAAATCTCCGGGTAACGTGATCGAACGGATCAGGTCGCCGCGATCCGGCCGAATCACCACAACCGTGCGTCGCGTATCGTTCGTCACATCGCTATGCGGACGCGAGCATCCAGTCGTCGCAACCAGCATGCAGACGGCCGCGATAGTGCGGCCCAGAAACTTATTCATTTGGATACCTGCTGATGACGGCCGTAGAAGGTTTCGTAGAGCGCCGGGACCAGGAACAGCGTCAGCACTGTGGAGACTGCCAGTCCGCCCGCGGCTGCGCGCGCGAGCGGAGCGGAGGCTTCCGATCCGGCGCCCAGCTTGAGCGCCATCGGCATCAGGCCCACCACCGTCGCCAGCGTTGTCATCAGAATCGGGCGCATCCGGATTTTCGCCGACTCGACGATTGCCAGGCGCAGTTCCTCCCCGCCGCGGAAGCGCCGGTTGGCGAAATCCACCAGCAGGATCGCGTTGGACACCACGATCCCGACCATCGCGATGATCCCCATGAAGGATTCAATGTTGAGCGTGGTGCCGGTGAAATAAAGCGTCCACACGACACCGATCAGGCCCATCGGAACCGCGAACATTATTATGAAAGGGTCGAGGAACGAGCGGAACTGCGCCACCATGACGAGGTAAAGCAGCACCACCGCCATCGCGAGGCCGTAACCGAAGCTGGAAAACGATCGCTCCATCGACTCGACCGACCCGCGATATGCGATTTTGGTTCCTGCCGGCAATTTGAGATCGGACAGCGTATTTTGCACCGCCTTCAACGTGCCGCCCATGTCATCGGTCCTGGGCGCAACCAGCACATCGACGACGCGTTGAATGTTGAAATGGTCCGCTTCGGCGGGATGCTGTTCGCGGGTTATCGTAGCGACGTTGCGCAGCAGCAGTGCATCGGCCCGCGAATGGTTGCCGTCGCTGCTTCGCACCGGGATGTTGCGCAGCGTGTCGAGTGAATTGATCTTATCTTCATAGTATTGCGCGGTCAGGAAGTAATCGTTGCCCGACTTCGGATCGATCCAGATTGACGGTGCGATCATTTGATTTGAGGTGAGCGCGGTGATCACGTTGGTGACGACGTCGCGCTGGTTGAGACCCAACCGTGCGGCTTTCACCCGGTCAACGCTGATTCTCAGCGTCGGATAGTTCGATTCCTCGGGGATGAACGTCCCGGCGACTTCCGGCAGGCCTTTCACACGCGCCTCGACTTCGCGCGACAGATCGAACAACTCGGAGTAGCGTTGGCCGCTCACCTGTATGTCGATTGGCGCCGCCAGCCCGAAATTAAGCACCGAGTCGATGATGCTTCCCGATGAAAAGAAGGTGCGAATTTCCGGTATGCGCTCGGGTAAAATCTCCTTGAGCTTCGCTACGTAGTCCCAGGTCGAAACGCGATGCTCGGGCTTGAGCGCCACCATCACGAAGCCCGAATCGCTGGCCGCGTTAGGCGAGTAGATCGACGAGAATCCCGGCGCCAACCCTATATTCGAGACCACGGTCGAGAGTTCAGCCGGCGGTATCACCTTTCGAATCGTGTTTTCCAGACGTTCAGTCAGTTGCTCGGTGAGTTCTATGCGCATCCCCAGCGGCGCGCGGAACTGGATGACAAACTGACCGGCATCCGTTCTGGGAAACAGTTCGGTCCCGAGCAGAGGAAATGCGGCCATGCTCGCCACAAAGAGAATTGCGGCAGCCGCGACCACCGTCCCCTTATAATTGAGCACCCAATCGAGCAGGCGCTCGTAGCGTTCCGCGAAGCGGTCGTAGCTGCGGATGAACGCAGCCAGAAACCCGCGACCGGAGCCTTCTTCCGACTTCCGACCCGCCTCCGCCGTCAGAAAATGCGCGCAGAAAACAGGGATCACCGTCATCGCGACCACGTACGACGCCAGCATCGAGAGGACCACCGCCAGCGACAGCGCGCTGAACAGCGACTTGGCTACCCCGAACAGAAACATCACCGGCGAGAAGACGATGATGGTGGTGATGGTCGAAGCCAGGACCGCCAGCGCAACTTCGTTGGCGCCGTCGCGGGCCGCGTCGGCGGGCGCTTTGCCCTCGGCCAGATGGCGGTTGATGTTTTCGAGCACGACCGTCGAGTCGTCAACCAAGCGGCCGATTGCGAGCGCGAAGCCGCCGAGCGTCATCACGTTGATGGTGGCGCCGCTCATGCGCAGGCCGAAGGCGCCGGCAAGAATCGAAAGCGGGATCGACAAAAAAATCGCGACTGTGGAGCGGAAGCTGCCCAGGAAAATCAGGATCATCAGCGAGGCGAGGACCGCGCCTGAGGCTGCTTCGTGCTCGAGGCTTTCGATCGCCGCGCGCACGTAAGCGTCCTGCCCGAAGATCGCGTTGACTTTCATCCCGTTTGGCAGCCCGGCGATTTTTTTGATCGCCTGGCCGACGCCGTCAACGACCGCGATCGTGTTGGCGGCGCCTTGTTTCATCACGGGGATGTACACCGAGCGCTGGCCGTTGATGCGCACGATGTTCTGCTGAATCTGCGCTGCGTCCTCGGCGTGGCCGACGTCGCCCAGGAACACCGGAGCTTCACCGGGCCCGACCTTCACCGGCACCTGATTAATGTCGGCCGGGTTCTCAATCATGCTGTTGCTATAAACAAAATAGTCAGTCGGGCCGATCTTGGCGTCACCGGCCGGAATGATGAGGTTGGCGTCGTTGAGTGAATGGACGACGTCCATCAAGGTCAGCCCGCGCGCCTGAAGGGCATCGCGATTGACGTACGCCATGATCTGCCGGTACTTGCCCCCGAACGGCGGAGGCACCGATGTGCCGGACACGGTCGCGATCCAGTTGCGGATGTTGTACTGCGCTTGGTCGCGGAGCTGCGCCTCGGTGAATCCCTTGCCTGACACAGTCACGAGCGTGACCGGCAACGACGACGCTCCTGATTTCAGGATGAGCGGCGGCAGCGTGCCGGGCGGCAGGTGGCGCAAATCGGCCATCGCGAGGTTGCCCAGCGTGGCAGTCGCAGCGCTCAGATCGACGCCCGGCTGGAAGAAGACCTTGATGATGCTGACGCCGGGAAGCGATCGCGATTCCATGTGATCGATGTCGCTGCCGAGCGTGAAGAAGCGCTCGAAGCGGGTCGTGATGTCCGCCTCCATATCCAGCGGCGGCATCCCCGGATAGAACGTGGCGACGACCGCGACCGGGATGTCGAGTTTAGGAAAGACATCGACGGGCATACTCAGAAATGCCGCGACGCCCAGGATTATCGTGAGCAGCGCGCCCACGATTACGGCATGCGGATTGCGCAATGAGAAACCAGGCACTGTGCGTGACCTCGTGCGATCAGGGCTGGAGCGAAGTCCAGCAATGTTTCCGGATCAATCCCGCCGGGTGTACGCAAACGTGCGTGGCGACGGGAACTCGACGCCGAATATGGAGCCTAGAGCGGTGGGTCGGGTGCGCCCGAGCGCGAAGGCCCGAGCTTGAATTGTTGGAGGATGCGGAAGGCCGGGACTTCCGAAACTATTGCCTGAGGGAAGAAGCTCTTTGCGACATTCTCGATAATCACTGGCATCGGAATCGCCGGCTGCGCATCGATATGCGCGATCTTCTCTACGCCACCAGCCTCAGGTCCCGCAACGAAAGTGTGACGTACGATATTGTGGCGTATCTGCGTGCTGCCAAAATGTTCGCTAAAGTAATGAGCACTCGTAATGGGGAAGGAAAGAAGCATTGCCAGGCTCAGGATGCACGCCGTCGCGCGGAGAGTCGTCGCGATCGCTTGTCCGCTGAATTTCAGAAAATTTTGCAACACTTCGGACTCAAGCATAGCTGCCATCCGCGAAGTCACAAGAATGGCGGCGGCGACGGCGCCCTCCAAAGCACGAGCCGGCGCGAGCATTTCGGATGCTCGCGCCGGCTCTCCCGATTAGTAACTAGTATCTGAACTCCAAGTTCAACATGAATGCGTGGGTGTCGCGCGGCACCGCATTCGGCACAAGAGTCTGCTTCTTGGCCACCCCCGGCCCATACGGCTCGCCGTAGGTGAACTGTTTCTGGTAGTACTGGATGGCCTGCGTGTCCAACGCCACGCGCAGATACTTGTTGATGAGCCACTGCACGCCCAGGTCGTAGCGCTCGAAGTCGAGCGGGTCCTTGTCTATGCGCGTGTTGGGCAAAAACTGCTGCCACTCGCCGAAGACAGTAAACGGCGTGTGCGGGATATCGAAGTGACCCAGGAAATCCCAGCCCATCTGCACCGCCTGACTGTTCAGAATACCGCCGACCATCTTGTTCCAGGGTCCATAACCCGGGTCGCCGAACTTTCCGGTCGAAGTGATACCGATTGCATCGGAAGGTCCGCTGCCCGAGTACAGATTGCCGCTGCTGAACGCATTGTGGCCGTAATCCCACTCGCCGATGAGGCCCCAGGAATCGGCTGTGTAGTGCACCAGCGCCGCGGCGCGCGCGGTATGCCCGCAGGTGGCGTTGTTTCCTGGGACGGAATTGTCGTCCGGCGTGCACTTGTTTGAGTAGCCGAAATCGTAGAAGCCGGTGATACCAAGGCTGTCGTACCGTGAGTGGGCGCCCAACGGATTGATAGTCACGCGACCCATCACCTGCTTGGATGAGCTCTGCTCGGTAGCATGGAAGCTGGCGTCGTCGTACACGCCGACGTCGTAGTCGGCGTATTGAATCTCGTTAACTTTGATCGGTCCCTTCACCGAGAGGCCGACCTGTGACGAGCTCAAGCTCAAATAGTTCCAGGGCGTCAGGGCGGTGTAGCGGAAGCCCCAGAGATTCTCTTCCCAATCGACGAGCGGATTCTGCTGCTGGCCGAAGGTGATTTTATCGTCGTGAATCGCAGCGACCTTCAACACTTTCTGGAAGAAGGTGTTGTAGTCGATATAGGCGTACTTCAGTCGGAAGCCGAGGTTTCCATCGACGGTCTGGCCCCATCCGGTGTTGAGACCGTCCGGGTCCCCGCTGCTCGCGGTGCAAATGTTCTTGCCCCCGACGGTCGCGGTGCACTTGGACCCGGTGTTAACCATCAGGTACAGGTTGGGCGTCACGCGCAGCGAAACGTCGTCAACCGGCGTGAATTTGAAATCCAGGTAGGTGCGCGTGATATCGAACGAATTGAAGGTGTCGTTGCCGGGACCGGGCCAGACCTGCTGAGTCAGGAACTGCGGCCCAAATCCAGTGTGTGAATAGAATCGGTAGTCCGCGTAAACCAGCGTGCCGATCGAGATCTTCTTGTACCAGCGGTCGCCGAACTCGCGGGCGAACGGCTGAATCTCGGAGACCTGCTTGGCCATCTCGGCGTTCCATTGCTGCTGCTGCGCCTGCTTCGACGGCTTCGTCAGCCTGCATCGCGGCGCGTTCCTGCTCCAGTTGCTGCTGGGTCTGCTGGGTGACTCGGCGCTCGACCTTTTGCTCGATCTCTTCGGTCGATCCGGCAGGGATGTACTCGCCGAGCTTGACGCAGCGCTTGCATCGCTTGGTGTACACCTGCCCGCTGCCTGGATCGGTGTAGAGCGTAATCGTCCCTACTTGCGCGCTCCGCGCTGGCATCGGTGTGATCGCGACGGCGCCGAGCGTCAACGCCGCGCCAAGCATCGATAGCGCAACCATTCGAATCGTTCGTCTCATCATCGTCCTCCCTGGACTCTCCTATTCCACGATGCGAAAACTCTCGCCGGCCGAACCGTTTCCGGCGAGAACCTTCAGGACGCCAAAGGCCCCTTCAACACAGGCAACCGGCGTCCATCCTCCGCGGCAGCCGCAAAGTAGAGAGGCGCTGTTACGACATGATGAGTCGATTGTTACGAACGCGCGAAATCTAACGCTGAAGGGCGTCGAGGATTAGCGAGAATTCACAGGTCACGAGGGGAGCGTGCGCCTTTCGGGATGCGGGATACTCAGTTCAGGCGCGGATAATCTGTCCCATCTGCGCGGTGTCGTAGGCGCATAGCTGGCTGATTTCGCGCGCAAAACGCCGCGAATTCAGAGCGTCGAGCATCGCCTTGATCGGCGCCGATTCGGCCTCTTGCTCCATGATCACGAGGTCGTAGCGCTCGTCCCGATAGGGAAGAAAATGCAGTCCGTAGGCATCGGCGCCCAGCCTGATAGTGACTCCGGCGTCCGCCAGCCCCGCCGCGATTGCAGCCGCGACTTCGAGATGGCCGCCGACTTCGAACTGGTATCCGGCGATGCGCTCGGGCTTAAGGCCGAGCTCGCCAAGCGCCTGGTCGAGAACTGAGCGCGCTCCGGCGCCATCTTCACGGTTTACGATTCTGAGACCGGATCTCCCCAGGTCGTCGAATCCGCGGATCGCCAGCGGGTTGCCGGGCGCGGTCGCAAGCCCCAATTCCCAGCGGGCAAAGTTCACGACTATCGACCTGTGATGACCCAAGGCGCGGCTGATTGGCGCCAGGTTGTACTCGCCGCTCTTCTGGTCCCGGAGATGCACGCCGGCCACGTGCGCGCGGCCGTCCACTACTGCCCGCAGGGCTTCGCGACTCGAGCACGAAAGGGCTACCGCGTGAACCGGCGACCGCCGGCGCGCGAGCCAGTCCACCAGAATCGCGACCGCCGGATCGCATCCCGCCATCAGGATCGTCGAGTCAATTTCATCCGGCAGTTGAAACGTGGCGACGTCCGCGCGACGGCGCCTCACACGCTGCAACACCCCCGCCGCGGGTGCGAGCGTGAGATGCGCCGCCGGTTGCGCCACGGCCACGACTTTTCCGCCCACGCGCGCGAGTGCGACCCGGGATTGCGAGCGGGCAGGGGGGCGTCGCTGGTCCTCGAACCAGCTCGCGTCGATGAGCGTCGAGGTCTCATCGTCGATTTCACCGAACAGCGATTCCACGCTTGCGCCGAGTTCGCGCGCGAGCCGAATCGCGATTGCCACGCCCGGATGATAGGCGCCCGACTCGATCGCGCCCAACGCCTGCCGCGAGATTCCCGCGCGCCGCGCCAGTTCGGTCTGGGTGAGATCCCGCGCCATCCGCGCGTGCGCCAGGGCCTTGCCAATCGATGCCATAATACTTGTCAATCCGCTCTTAATATGGCATAAAATCCGCCATTATGAAAAACCCCGCAACCTCGTTCATCCTGCCGCGCGCGGTCTTCGCGACAGTTTTGGTCATCGCGCTCGCTGCGGCGACACCGTGCCGAGCGCAAAGCAGCTCGTCGTTCGGGTCGGCGATAGAGGACTACTTCATAAACTGGTTTCCGCGCGTCACTCAAATCCAGAGCGAGCAGCCGCACTGGGTAACTCCGCTGGTGACCGTCACACCCCGTTTGGAAGAGGAGCTGCGCTACGACCAGTTATTCCAGTCGTCGAAAAACGGGCTTGCGACCGACAACTTCGGCAACGGCAAGGGACTGGAGCTCATCCCGTTTCAAGCTACTGAAATCATAGTCGGGATACCGCCGTTCCTGAAGCGCAACATGCCGCGCAACACCGACGGCTTCGGCGACTGGCCGTTCCTGGTCAAGGTGCGGCTGCTCTCCTCCAACGAGGAGCACGACAATTACATCGTCACCGCCTTCATGGGGTTCAGCGTGCCGACCGGCTCGAAGGTCAACGGCAACGGGCACGCGCTCTTCACGCCGACGCTGGCGGCCGGCAAAGGCTTCGGCGACTTCGACGTCCAATCGACGGTAGGTGTCACGTTCCCCAACGGCGGTCACGACACTCTGGACCGGCTGGGGATGCCGCTGGCCTGGAATACCGCCTTCCAGTATCGCCTGTGCAAATATTTCTGGCCGGAGTTTGAAACCAACTACACCTGGCAGTCGTACGGCAGCGACACCGGGCACAGCACGCTCTATCTCACGCCTGGGATTTTGATCGGGCGGATTCCGATTCACGACCGCGTCGGCCTGACGTTCGGCGCCGGCTACCAGGTTGCGGTGACGTATCATCAGAAATACAACCACAACGTAATCCTGACCGCGCGGATTCCGTTCTGATCCTCCCGATCAGAACTCTCTTGTGAAAAGCGCCGGACGATTCGGTTTGGCGCGGATGGCTATGCGAGCATGCGATGCGTTGGCGCGAGCAATACTTCGGTCGCGATCCCGTGCGGACACGCTCCCGCGCACGGCTTCGCGTCGCAACTGAGGCACGCCGCGGCGTTCTCTGAGAGCATCGCGTATTCGCTCCGCGCAAGGCGGATATCGCCGTAGTCTCGAGCGTACATCCGCGTGCGCATCACGTCGGCGATCGGCACGCCGTAAGGGCATGCATTCGCGCACTGGTTGCACGCGGGACGGCACTGCGAATCACCGTTGAGACTCGCGTAGCGATTCAAGAGCGGAAGGTCCTGCGCCGCAGTCGCGCGCGCTCCCGATGCGCGCAGGTATTCGTCGATCAGTTGCCGGCTCGTCATCGAGACGATCAGCGCGTCCACGTTGGGGTTGGACAGTACCCATCGAAACGCCGCCTGCGAGAAAGTGGCGCCGCCGGATTCATACGGGCGCATATCGTTCAGCCGCGCGCCCATCAGGGTCTTCATCACAACCACGCCGACGCCGTGGTGTTTGGCCTTTTCCATCAGCCGCGGCACCTCGGGCTGAATCGCGATCATATCGAAGTTCCGGGTGAAGCGCTGGAAGAAGCGCGGGTCCTGGCCGAAGTTGTGCGCGCACAGGATCACGTCGCAGTGGCCGCTGTCGATCGCGTAGTCGAGGCATTCGGCGAGATTCCCCGCGTGGCCCGACATCCCGGAGAACCGAAGTTTGCCCTGGCTGCGCGCCTGGGAGACGAATTCGTACCACTCGGGATTCTTCAGCCGCGCCGGATCGTTGACCGCATGGTTGAAGTACACGTCGACGTGATCGGTCTGCAGGCGGCGCAGACTTCCTTCGAGCGCGGTCATCATCGAACCGCGGCTGTCGTCGGCTCGCGTGATCGTCTTCGAAGTCAGGAATACCTTGTCGCGCTTGCCCTTGAGCGCGTTGCCTATGGTCGTTTCGGATTCGCCGCCGGTGTAGGTCTCGGCCGAGTCGAAGTAGTTGACCCCGCAATCGAATGCGTGGCGGACCAGGTCTTCATTTCCGGCGGTCAGGCGGCTGGCGCCGAACGAGATGTCAGAAATCTTGAGATCGGTGCGGCCCAGTGTCGAGTAACGGCGGATGTGCGCAGCCGCCTCGACCGATGCGCTGGCGGCGCCGGTCAGCGGCAGGATCGACACGCCCACGCCGGCAAGCACGCCTCGTTTCAGGAATTCGCGTCGTCCAATGATCGATCCGTCGCGCGATCGTTTCATCTGAGCACCTCGCGGAGCCGCGGGTCGGGCCGGTCGCAGCCAAGGATAATTCTACCGCCACACTATCGCCAGATGCGAGACGCGATCGCTCATGCGAGCTCGCTTTTGCGGCGGTAAAGGAGCAGGGCTGCGCCCGACGACACGCCGATCGCGACGAATGGGTAGGGTATAAGGTAGGCCCACGAGTGCTCCTGCATCACAGCGCTGCCGTGGTACGTCAGGATGAACAGGGGCATGTTGACGATCACGTATGCCGCGTAAAAAATCCCGATCGGCAGCGCAAACTTGCGCATCGCGAAGATTCCGTACGCGTACACGGCGAGAATGATTCCGAAAATCGGAGCGACGATCATGTTGGGCACTCCTGAAAGCCGCGTGCCCAGGAAGACGAAGCCGACGCCGGGATTATGCGAGAATGGCTTGCCGAAATTGGAAATCGCCATCAGTGCGAATAGCAGTGCGAAGATCGTAAGAGTGACGCCGCGTGAGTTCTCTTGCATCTTGGTACCCCTGGCTTTCGAGCTGCTTGGCGCACATCCTAGTCGGCGGGCGCGTGAACCGCATCAGGTCTTGCATATGCATATTGAGACTTGATTGGATGCGCAGGGATCGATACCGCTGACGGCATCGGATTCCATCGAACAATGTGGCGATTCATCGCGGTTGCGGCGCTCGCAATGTGCGTATCATGGCTCTGGAAGCCAGTTTGCGCCATCGCTGAGACTAATCTGGTAAAGAACGGCGACCTTGCTGCCGGCTTCGACGGCGCGCCGGCTGATTGGTACGCGCTGTCTTCCGACCGCAAGCTGAGCGGGTTTTCATGGACCTATACGCCGGCCGAGGGCGGTGCGCTTGGGATCTCCAATTCGAATCCGAACTATGCGAGCTGGCATCAGGCGCTGATACTACGGCCCGGGCTTTACGAAATCAGCGCCGAGGTGCGCGTCGAGGGTGCGCAGCCGCGCTCAGGCGGCGCGAACATAGCTGTCAGTACCTACGACGGAATCAAACTGATCTCGGCGCGTCTGCGCGGCACGACGGGCTGGCAGAAACTCTCGTTCTTTCTGAAGGAAGATCGATGGGGCGATACGACGGAGCTGCTCTGCCAGCTCGGGGTAGCGGGTTACCCGGACACGGGTCGCGCGTCATTTCGCAATATCAAAGTGACCACGGTTGCGAGTCCGCCGTCTCGCCGGGCGCGCGGATACGATCTCGCCTTAATTCGCTACCACTACAAGGACCAGATACATCAGCCGGATAATAGAGTCTCGATCCGTTTAACTGGCGTCGTATGCGGATTGATCCTGCTGGGGATGCTGGGGTGGGCGCTCGGGGTAATATGGCGGCCGGGGCTTGCGGCCGGGCGATCGGCGTGGATGCTGGCCGTGGGCCTGATGCTCGCGATCACCGCGGTCAAGTTTGCCGCGCTATTTCATTTCACCGGCTTCTACTGGGACATCTGGGCGAAAACCAATCGCGCGTTGCTGGCCGCGGTGCTGGGCCCCTCGCGAATTTACGATCCAGGGTTGCCGGTTGACGCCTATCCGCCCGGGTCGCTGTACCTGCTGTGGCTGTCAGGATGGATCGGCAGGCTGATCGAGCCGAGCGCAAACGGATTGCGCGTGATCGTCGAGACGCCGCCGTTGATCGCCGATCTTTTTATCGGTCTCACGCTGTACTTTGCGGCGTGGCGCGACGGCCGCGGCTTGCGCGCGATCGTGGTGATGATGCTGTTTGCGCTTAACCCGGCGCTTGTTTTCGATACGGTGGTATGGGGCCAGAGCGATTCGATAGTCGCGCTGCCAATGATCGCCGCCGCGATCCTGATCCTGACCGGCCGCTACCGGCTGGGATGGAGCGCGGCCGCGATCGCGATCCTGGCCAAGCCGCAAGCGATCGCATTCATGCCGCCGCTGGGACTGTGGACGCTTTTCAACGCGGGCGTGGCGGAATGCGGATGGTCTGCGGGCGCATTCCTGGGCACGGTTGCGATTGGAATCGTGCCGTATCAACTCGGGCATTCGTGGGACTGGATAATCAACGTATATAAGGATCTCGGCACGCGATTCAGCGAAGCTTCGGTGGGCGCGTTCAATTTCATGGGGTTGATCGGCGGGATGGGCACGCCCGATACCGACAAAATCTTCGGCGGCGTTTCGTACAGCGCGTTTGGGCTTTCGCTGACCTGCGCCGTTTACCTGATCGCGTCGTATTTGATCTGGCGGGCGCGGTCCGCGGGCGCGGCGATGCTGGCGATTTTCGTCGCGCTATTCGGTTTCTTCATGTTCGCGCCACGGATGCATGAGCGATATCTGTACTACCCGATCGTATTTCTGATTCCGATCGCGTTGGAGAGCGGTTTTCTCACGTCGATCTTCGCCGTCGTAAGCGCTACGTTCCTGTTCAACCTCATCTATATCAAGCATCTCAGCGACACCTCGACATATTTTCCCAACCATCCGAGCGCGGCGTTGATCGCGGTCGCTTCGATCAACCTGGCCGTCTTCTTCGCGGCGACGGCTTACGGGTTGATCCGCACTCCTGCGCCCGAGACAGGGGTGAGCAGGGCTGAGGGCACCACGCCCGCGGAGGAACTAATTGAATGTGAAACCCGCCGTGGGTTTCACACTTCCTTCGGCAGGGGTGACCCCTGCACCCAGTAGTGAGAAGACGCGAAAATCTGCGCAGCGCATCTTTTCGCGACTATGCGATGGCAGGGCTGAGCCCTGCACCCGGTATTAAGGCCGCCCGCCTCAAGCAGCAGGGGAGATAAGGACCGCTGCGCGCGGGGCGGTCGCAGCGACGACGGCGCAGTGTGAATCGCGAAATCCCGTGGACGGTCTTTCGCTCTCAATCGCTGACGGAGAAAAAGATGGGTTGCGCAGATTTTTCGATTGCCGTTTGCGACGGGCAGGGGTGAGCTCCTTCGGCTTCGCTCAGGCCAGGCTCTGCACCCGGTATTAAGGCCGCCTGCCGTTGTCGCGCGCGGCCACCGCACGCAGCGAAAAGAGAAGAGAGAAGATGCGGGACTTCGTCCCGGTTAGAAAGGTAATCCGGGTGGATTTACCGCGCCGGGCACGCGCTTGCGCGCATGAGATCCTTCACTGTGCTCAGAATGAGACAAAAAGTATCCGATCACGATTTCAGGAACTTGAGGACCAGTTCGTTGACGTGAGCGGGGCGCTCCTGATGCACGAAATGGCCGGCGCCCGGCACCAGCTCGATCTTCAATCCCTTGGGGAACAGCTTCTCCATCCCGTCAAGCGTTTCCGCGCCGATGCATCCGTCGTCACGCCCGTGAAGCATCATCGCGGGCACGTTGATCGGTATGTTCATCGCAGGCGCCATAGCTTTAAGGTCAACCGGCATGCTGAGCACCGGCCCGAGCGTGGCGCGATAGTAGCCGATGGCCGCCGCGAGCGTGCCCTTGGCGCGAAAGCATCGCTTGAGCGCTTCCATATCCTCGGGCGCCCATTTCCATCCCGGCGACCAGTCAGCCCAACACTTTTCCAGGAACGCGAAGTCGTTGAAACTCACCGCAGCCTCGGCAATCGCAGTCTGGAAAAAGAACATGTACCAGGAGCGGCGCTGTTGCGCGTAGTTAGTCGCCAGCGCCTCGAAAAATTTCGAGCCGTACGGAACCGCCGCCGTGACCAGCCGGGTCACGCGATCGGGCGACGCGGCCGCGGCGCCATATGCCGCGACGGCGCCCCAATCGTGGCCGAACACGATCGCGTCCTTGTAGCCAAGGGCGGCTATCAGCGCGAGCGCGTCCTGCGACAGCGCCGGAGAATCGTAGCGGCCGTCGGGCGCGGGCTCGGTGGGCGAGTAGCCGCGCATGAAAGGCGCGACGCAGTGGAATCCCGCCGCAGCCAGCGCGGGCATCTGATGGCGAAACGAATGAGCAGTGTCCGGGAAGCCGTGCAGGCATAGCACCAGCGGTCCTGCTGAGTCGCCCATCTCGAGCACGGTGAAATTCAGGTTCGACGCGCGTACCACCCGCTGCTTCACTTCTTTTGGCATAGTGGCTCGATTCATATCGCAGGCTTTCGCCAATGACAAAGCGCGCCTGCCTGGAATACGCTCGCGATTCGTGATCATCTGATCCGCAGTCGCATGGACGAATCGATTCCCCAAATTATCGAGCCGCCAAGCGGCGGCAATCCCGCGCCCCCATCGCGTCGCGATGCGCTCCGGGAGCTGGCCGCGCTGTTTCTTCGACTCGGCACGATCGCGATGGGCGGTCCGGCCGCGCACATCGCGATGATGGAGGACGAGGTGGTTCGCCGCCGGCGATGGATGACGCACGAGCGCTTCCTCGACATGCTGGGCGTCTGCAACCTGATTCCCGGCCCCAACTCCACCGAGATGGCGATTCACATCGGCCAGCAGCGGGCAGGATGGGCCGGCCTGGTCGTCGCCGGCGCGTGTTTTATTTTTCCAGCCGCCGCGATCGTGTTGATTATCGCGTGGGCGTACGTGCGATTCGGCACGATGCCGCAGGCGGTCGGCCTGCTCTATGGGGTCAAGCCCGTGATCATCGCGGTCGTGTTGCAGGCGCTGTGGGGACTGGGCCGCACTGCGATCAAGTCGCGCCTGCTGGCTGCGATCGCGATCGTTGGGCTGGCCGCGTCGATGCTCGAGGTCAACGATATGATCGTGCTGCTCGGCGGCGGAATCGTGATGCTCTTGATTCGCGCCTTCGAAGATCGAAGCAGTACGCGCGCGATGATTGCCGCAATCCCGACCGTCGCCACCCGCGCGTCCGGCGTGAAAGCAGCCGCGCTCGCCGCGGCGGTGGTCGCGGTCCCTTTCAGCCTTATCACCCTGTTCCTGTTTTTCCTGAAAGTCGGCGCGGTGCTGTTCGGCAGCGGCTACGTATTGCTGGCGTTCATCCGCACCGACCTGGTCGATCGACTGCGATGGCTCACCGAGGCGCAGTTGCTCGACGCCGTCGCGGTGGGCCAGGTGACGCCGGGGCCGGTGTTCACGACCGCGACATTTATCGGCTACATCCTTGGTGGATTTCGCGGCGCGGTGGTCGCGACGCTCGGCATTTTTATCCCGTCGTTTTTTTTCGTCTCGATCAGCGGACCGCTGATCCCTCACCTGCGCCGTTCTCGGCTGGCCGGCGCGTTTCTCGACGGGGTCAATGTAGGCGCGTGGGCGTTGATGGCGGCGGTGACGTTGTTTCTGGCCCGCGCCGCGATCGTTGACGTCACCACGATGATTCTCGCGGCTTCGAGTGCGCTTATCCTGATTCGTTATCGGGTGAATTCCGCATGGCTGGTGCTTGGCGGCGGAGTAGTCGGCCTCGCGATGATTCCGTGGCGCTAGTCCGGCAGTGCTCATGCAATCGCAGGTAGCGCACAGCGCCAGTATCCTGTAATCTCTATCGACCGCGACGGCATGCACATTGCGCTCTGCGCCTTACAATCGAAGGCGTCCCGGTGAAAAGTTAACAAGTGAAAATGTGCTGATGCTGGCGGCATCCAGGAATGCGCATGCACGCGCGCCTGGCGCCCGAAGCATCATCATCCGTGCAGCCAAACAGGCGTGTGCGGAGGTGTGAGACAACAGGATTGGTGGGGAGACGAATGGCAGCAGCTTTCACGACGACGAGCACGACAGACACAGAAAAGACCACAAAGATTGCGCCGTGGGAGATGCCGTGGTGGCACGCCGCCACGGGGCGCGACTTTTCGATCCTGTTTTGGATTTGCCTCATTCATATTACCGCCGCGATTGGACTGGTGCTTTATCCGATTCCCGGATGGCGGGTGTTGCTCGGTGCGATCGCGCTGGTATTCATCGGCGGATTGGGCACCACGGTCGGGTACCATCGCGCGATCGCGCATCGCTCGCTGCGGCTTAATCCGTGGGCGCGCGGAGTGCTGATTTTCTTCGCGATGTTCAACGGTTCCGGCGCGCCGACCAGTTGGGCCGCCGGCCATCGCCTGCATCACGCCAAGGCTGACACCCCCGACGACATCTCCAGCCCGATTTGGGGCGGTTTCTGGTGGGCGCATCTACGATGGCTTTGGCAGGCTGGCGAGCCGTCGGTCGATCGTTACTGCCCCGATCTCAGCGGAGTTTCGTATCGGGCCTGGCGATGGTTCCAGGTGCCGATCCTCGCGCTTTCATACCTCGGCGGTTTGTATTTCAGTCCGGCGGCATTTTTCTGGCTGGGGTCGATCCGCTTGTGCTTCGCACTGCACGCGCAATGTTTCGTCAACAGCGTTTGCCACACCGAACCGGGCGTCACGATCGGCCAGGATTCCAGCCGCAACGTAAGATGGCTCGCGCTGATGCATCTGTTGCAGGGCGAGAACTGGCATCGCAACCATCACGCGCGCCCCGGTTCTGCCCGTCTGGGATGGAACTGGCGCCAGCCCGACGCCGGTTACGTGGTCATCCTGGCGCTGGAGAAGCTGGGCCTCGCCACCGACGTTCGCCATGGCACGCCGACGGGTACAGCCGGCCCGGCCGACGCGAAAGATCGGCTGGGCAGGGCCGATATCCTCGATCCTGCCGCATAATCGCCAAGCGGATAAGGGTTTTTATTCGCGTAACCGGCGGTCGGGCGGTGCGTATTCCTTGTTAGAGGAATGAACATGAAAACCGCCGGCTTCATTTTTGCCGCGATACTTTGCGCAGCCGTCATGCTCGGAACGGTAATGGCAGCAGCGAACGCAGGCATGACCCAGATTGCGTCCTCGTCTGTAGTAACGACCCTATAATTTCGCGCGCCGTGGGCGCATTGCCGGCCGGTTTACTTCAGCGTGCTCCGATGCTTTTTTAAGCGAGGCTGCTCACCAATCTGAGCGGCCAACGGAGGGCGCATCGTGTCGATACTCTCAGAGTTCAAGCAGTTCGCGATCAAAGGCAACGTGATCGATCTCGCGGTCGGCTTCGTCGTCGGCGCCGCGTTCGGGAAAATCGTAACCTCGTTTACCAACGACATTCTGATGCCGCCGATCGGCCTGGCGCTGGGCGCAGTCGATTTCTCAAACCTGTTCATCAATCTTTCGTCGAAGCATTACCCGACCATCGCGGCGGCGAAGGCTGCGGGCGCACCGACGCTAAACCTCGGATTGTTCATCAACACGATCATCGACTTCGTGATAATCGCGTTCGCGGTTTTTCTACTCGTCAAATGGGTGAATCACCTCGTTGGCGAAAAGCCCGCGCCACCCACCACCAAGGAGTGTCCATATTGCCTGAGCGCGATTGCGCGCGGCGCCACGCGATGCCCGCATTGCACGTCGGAACTGAAGGCGGCGTAAGCGGCGAACAGCATTTCCCGGAATTGAAGAAGTAGAAAAATGCGCAGGCGCACGTGGACCGCCGCGCACGCCTCCTGCACTGAGACGCCGATGCTTGCCGCTAGTCGCCGGCCTGCGCGACGTCGGCCATCGCCTTCGCCGCGCGCGCGCAAATCTCGCTCAGGACTTCGTCAGTGATCACGGTCGAGAGCGCGATCATCCCGTTCGGCGCGAGAAACAATCCCTGATTGAGCGCGGCCAGATGGAAGCTGGCGATCGCGCGGGCGTCCTCGCGGGAGATCGTCGCGGGCGGCGGCTCTTTGAGAAGAAACACGTTCATCAGCGATCCATAGTGGCGCACGGAAAACGGCAGCCCCGCCTGGCGCGCCGCACGCGCCAGCTCGGCGGCCAGCCGCTCGGCCTGCGTAGCCATTTTGTCGATGCGCGCCTGCGTGAGTTCGCGCAGCGACACGACCCCGGCCGCGCAGGTGACCGGATTGCCGTTGAAAGTGCCGGAATGAAAAATCCTGCCGCGATTGCGCGGGTCGAACGCCGACATCACTTCTTCGCTGCCGCCGATCGCCCCGACCGGAAATCCGCCGCCAATGATCTTTCCGAACATCGTCAGGTCCGGCTTGACGTTGAAAATCTGCTGCCCGCCGCCTTCGGCCAGCCTCAGCGTGATCACCTCATCGACGACGAACATTGCACCTGCGCTATTCGCCGCTTCGGCAACGCGCCCGAGAAATTCGGCCGGAGGCTCCACGACGCCCGCTGAGCCGAGAATCGGCTCGAGGAACACTGCCGCAATCTCCGAACCGCGCTCGTACAGCAGCGCCTCGAACACCGTCGCCTCGCCGAAGTCGGCGAGCATCGTGCGCTCGCCGTCCTGGCCGATCAACCCGACTTCCAAATCGTCGTACGATCCATGGTAGCCGTAGCGCGCCATCAGGATGAGCTTGCGGCCGGTAAGGCGCCGCGCGACGTGCGCCGCGAGCATCCCGGCCTCCGTCCCTGAATTGCAAAATCGCACGCGATCCACAGATTCGACGCGCTCGCACAGCAGAGTCGCCAGTTCGATCTGCGCCTCCGATCGCGCCGGCCACGAGCTGCCATCGTGAACCGCCTTGCTCACCGCCTCGACGATTGGCGGATAAGCGTTGCCGTGAACCAGGCTGGTGTAGTTGCCGATCAGATCGATGTACTTGTTGCCGTCAACGTCCCAAACGATAGGACCTTCGCCGCGCTTTAGCGTGAGCGGGTAGGGCCGATAGTAAGTGGTGGTGCGGGTGTCTCCGCCGGGCATCACGCGCTCGGCGCGCTTGTTGAGTTGCGCGGATTTTTCGGTCGCCGCGCGATAGCGTTCCTCGATACTGTTCATCGTCTCTTTCCCCGACTCTTCAGAGTCTCATCCCCCGATGAGATATAACGAGCGTTTGCGCATCCGCCAGCATTATATTCCCCCATCATATGCGGCTATCTCGCCGCCGCGAGTCAAGCTCCCCGCCACCGGCAAGGCCACGGACGCACACTATCGTTTACTCTGGAGGTTCGAGCGCGTCAAAGTGTAAGAAATTATAAACACAATGGCAGTCCAGGGTTAATTCTGGCGTTCGCCGAGTCGCGACACGCAGCAGATCACTTTACGGCCGCGATCGCTTCTATCTCGACCATCAGTCCCTCGACCGCCAGCGACGTCACGCCGACCAGCGTCGAGGCCGGCGGCTCGCCATCGGGGAACAGTTCGGAGCGCGCCTCGCGCATCGCGGAATAGTCAGACTGCTTGTAGTTAACAATATAAGTATTGGTCTTGACTATATCGGCCGCGGTGGCTCCTGCAGCCGCGAGCGCGGCCTTCAGATTATTCGCCGCCTGGCGAATCTGGGTCTTCAAGTCTCCCGGCCCTACCAACTTGCCTTCCTTGTCAACTGCCACCTGGCCCGAAATAAAAATCAACTTTGCCGGGCCCGCGATCGTCACGATGTGCGTATAGCCGCGCGGCGCGAGCAACGTATCAGGGTTGATATATTTTTTCTCCATCGCATTTCTCCTGCAAGCCTGCAATGTTCGCGATTCAGGATTTCCCGTCGCCTTACCCGGCCGCCGATTATTACGCCTCGCTGCCGCCGATGCCGACGTGATTCTCCAGCGCGCGCACTCGCCGTATCACTTCCGGCAGCCGCGTCAGCACGGCGGCGTAGCGGCGGAACTTGCGCACGTCCACGGCGGGGATGCCCGAGACGATCGCGTCGTCCTTCAAGTCGTTGTGGATGCCGGCCTTGGCCACGACCATGACGCGATCGCCGATCGTCACGTGGTCGGCGCATCCCGCTTGTCCGCCGAACAGGCACCATTTGCCGATTCGCGTCGAGCCCGAGATTCCCACGTGCCCCGAGAAGCGCGAGTACTCGCCGATTTCGCAGTTGTGCCCGATATGCACCTGGTCGTCGAGCTTCACCCCGCGATGCAGCACCGTCGCCCCCATCATCGCGCGATCGACGGTCGAATTCGCGCCGATCTCGACATCATCCTCGATTATTACGCCGCCGACTTGCGGAATCTTGATCAAGTCGCCCTTTTCTTCGACGAACCCGAAACCGTCGGCGCCAATTACCGCGCCGTTCAAAATCGTGACCCGATTTCCAATCACCGTGCCCTCGCGAATCGAGGCCTGGCTGTGCGCGGTGAAGCGATCGCCGATGCGCACGTTGGGGTAGATCGTAACGTTCGGATGAATCACCGCGTCGCGCCCAATGGTCACGCCCGCACCGATTACCGCCGCCGCGCCGATCGACGCGTTGGGACCGATCGTCGCGTCGGGCGCGATTGAAGCCCGCGGGTCGATCCCCGGCGCGGGGCGGTACGGCGGAAAGAAAATTTCGAGCACGCGGGCGAAGTCGGCGTACGGATTCGCGCTGACCAGCGTCGCGCACTTCGCGCCCGCCCCAAGCTCGGCGGTGGTGATGGCGGCCGATACGTTGGATTGCAGTGCGGACGCGTACTTCGCGCTCGCGACGAAGACGATCATGCCCGGACCGGCGGCCTCGATCGGCGCCGGCGCGAAAATCTCCACGCCGCCGTCACCGCGAATTTCGAGTCCGAGCTTCGATGCGAGTTCCTGGAGTTTCATCTTGATGCCCTGGCCTTGCGGTGAATGAAAGTTTTCAGCCTTCAGTATTCGGTATTTAACGCGGCGCGCGCATCGCGAGGATTGCGTCGGCGATCTCCGCCGGTTCGATTTGCGTCAGGCAGTTGTAATGACCGAAGCGGCAGGTGCGCGCCAGGCACGGACTGCATTCGAGCTTGCGGTAAATCACGCGCGTCTTCGGTCCCAGCGGCCCGGTGCGGCTGGGATTGGTCGATCCGAAAATCGCGACGGTCGGGATTCCCAGCGCTCCCGCCAGATGCATGCAGCCTGAATCGTTGCCGATGAACCCGTCGCACAGCGACAACAATGCGATCAGCTCGCCGACATTGGTGTGCCCGGCTGCGACCATCGCGCCCGATTTGCCCGCCGCCGCAACTTCTTCGCACTTCGCGCGCTCCGACGACGCGCCAACCAGCACGACTTCGGCGTCCTCGCGACGCGCGAGCAAATCGATCAGCGCGCCGTAGCTGTCCGCGGGCCATTCCTTGGCCGGGCCGTAGGCCGCCGCGGGAGCGATTGCAAAGAGCGGACGGCCGGGACGCTTGCGATTCGCCGCGAGCCATTCGCGCATCCGCTCGCGATGCGGTCCGTGGACGTCGATTGCGAGATCATCGGCGCGGGTGTCGGCAACGCAAACGCCCGTCGCGCGCAACATCGCGAGCCAATAATTCACCTGGTGACCGGTAACCGCCTCGGGCGGCGGCGACGCTTTCAGCGTCAGCATCGCGCCGCGCGCATCGGCGACAAATCCGGCGCGCCGCCGGATACCGGCCATCGCGATCCACAACGCCGACTCGAAACTGTTCGGAAACAACACCCCCAGGTCGAATCGCCGCGAGCGGATTTCTCCGACAATTCTGCGCCGATCGAAAAACCCGGAAAGACCGCGCCCGACCGAGTACGGTATCACCTCGTCGAGCCATCGGGCCCCGTCGAAGAAGCTCGCCAGCTCCTTCTTGATCAGCACCGCGAGATGCGCGTCCGGCCACGCGCGGCGGATTGCCCGCAGCGCGGGCGCGCTCATCACCAGGTCGCCCAGCCAGTTGACCTCCTTGACCAGGATGCGGCCCGGCGGAGGCTCGAGCATGACCGCGGGCGCCGATGGCGCCGGCGCGCGCGAATCAAGCGCCTCGTCACGCCGAATATTTTCCGATTCCACGCTAATGATTCCCCGCAGCGCGCCTTCGATCCTGCAAGCCGATTTCATCACGCGCGCGCCCCCAAATAAACCCGGCAGGTGGCGCTCCACCTCGTATGCCAGCTTGACGCCGGTCGTGAAGGTCTTCCCGGCTACGCGCACCGCGCCAGGAGAACGCGCGCAAAATTGAGGCGGCGCTGCTACTCGCCTCTTGACCCTTCTAGCATCGAAGCGCTCAGGGAAAGCTCCGCCCTTATATTTTCCTCATTGCTCGCTGGCAGGGGTTGGCCTCTGTCTTCCGCATAGCCGGAATTCGTACTACTATCCGCCCATACCCATCGGGGGAATCGCACGCGAGGGGATTGCTGCGATGGCTGGTTTGAGAGACCGACCGCTGATTCGCGGTGCGCTGCTTGCCGGCGGAGTGATCGCCGGGAGTTGCATTGCCGTATTGATCGCAGTCGATCGCGGCCAGGCCCCTCGTCCTCATTTCGTTTCCATAGTGTCGGCGCCGATACGCTCCGAGGGCGACGATTCGACATCGAGATTGGGAACATCCGGCGCGGCAACCAAGGTGCGGCGCGCATCTCCGGCCGCGGGTGCGGCGTCGCAACCGATCGGCTCTGCGCCATCTTCACCGAAAGTGAAATCCAGCGACATGACGCTGGTCGGGATGGTTCCGGATTTACCGGCGCGCGAAAATCCTGGCGCCCCGCCGCGAGGCGTCTGGAGCGATCAGGGCAGCGCGGCTCCTGTCACCGGCGCCAAGTCGCAAGCTCCGGGGCTGATTGCGATGAGCTCGGGCGGCGGGTCCAATTCTCCGGCAATCTCAAACCCGGGCGGCCATCCCTCGACCAGACAAGCCGGTGTAGAGCCGTCGCATTCCGGTTTCGTGCTGCTGGCAGGCGGGCAGGGTAACGGGCAATTCGCACTCTCGAGCGCGGAGCTTTTCGACCCGGCCACCAACGCATTCAAAGCCGCACCACCAATGAAGGACGCGCGCGCGGATCACACTGCGACCGTGTTGCCCGGCGGCAAAATATTGGTCGCGGGCGGCGTAAGCCCCTCGGGCCAATCGCTATCGTCGGCTGAATTGTACGACCCGGTCAGTGGAACATTTTCGGCGGCTGCGTCGAAGATGAACACCGCACGCGCCGAGCATACGGCAACGCTGATTTCCGGATGCGACTGCCCGGCGGATGGCAAAGTGCTGATCGCGGGAGGCACCACCGCCGCAAACGGATCCACTCTCAGGAGCGCGGAACTGTATGATCCCGCCACCGGCAAGTTCACCGCGACCGGCGCGATGAAGGCGACGCGCGCCCGCCATTCGGCCACGCTGCTCGCCAGCGGTCCGCTGGCGGGAAACGTGCTGATCGCAGGCGGTACCAGCGATGAGAACGGCGGCGATGTCGCCACGGCTGAACTCTACGACCCGGTCGCTGGGCAGTTCACATCGACAGGCAGGATGAGTACGCCGCGCGAGACCCACAGCGCCACCTGGCTTTCACCGAGTGTCGTCGCGGGTACGCTCGCCGGCAGCGTGCTTATCGCGGGCGGCGGCGACGTGAGCGCGCCGAGCGACAGCGCGGAAGTTTTCAATCCTCAGACTGCGACGTTCTCACCGGTAGGCGCGATGACCGCCGCGCGCACGCTCCAAGCCGCGGTATTGCTGGCCAACGGCCGGGTGCTGATCGCAGGCGGTCAGGGCAGCGAAACGGAATTTCTGCTCAGCGCCGAGCTTTTCGATCCCGCGCACGCTACTTTTTCCGCCATTGGCTCGATGAACAACGTCCACTCCGGCGCGACTGCAACCGTGCTCGAGAACGGCAACGCGCTGATCGCCGGGGGCAGATCGAACTGGGCCGACCTCTACAACACCGCGGCCGGAACCTTCTTGCCGACGGGCAGGATGGTGACCGACGTCGCCGAATCGACTTCGACGTTAATCAGATAGCAGATCGGTCGCCGCGCTTATTTGCCGACGATGAACACGCAGCTGGTGGTGGCGCTGCCGCCGAGGTTCAGCATCGCAAATTTCTTCGCCCCTTCGACCTGGTAGTCGCCCGCGCTATCGGTTATCTGCCGATAGCAATCGAGCATCTGGCGCACGCCGGTCGCGCCGACCGGATGGCCCGCGCCGATTAGCCCGCCGCTCGGATTGATCGGCAGCTTGCCGCCGAGCTCGATCACACCTTCCTCGACCGCCTTCCACGATTCGCCCGGCTTGGTGATTCCAAAATGATCGATCGCCATGTACTCGGAGGTGGTGAAGCAGTCGTGCGTCTCGATACCCGAGAGCTCGGCGACGGACGCGATGCCCGCGCGCCTGAAGGCGTCGAGAATTGCCTGGCGGGTATGCGGCAACACGTAGGCGTTGTCCCTGCTCTCGGCGACCTTGGTGTCGAATTCGAGCGGCGCCGTGTGATGGCCCCATCCGAGGATGCGCGGAATGTCGGCGAGCGTCTTGCGGTTGCGTTTGGCCCACGCGCTCGCAAATTTTTCCGACGCGAGGAAGAGCGCGACCGAGCCGTCCGTGACCTGCGAGCAATCGCTGACTTTGATGCGGCCGCCGATGACCTGGTTGAATTTGCTTTCGTGCTGCGCGTGACTCTCGCTCATGAACCAGTTGCGAGTCTGCGCGTTCGGATTGCGCTTCGCGTTGGAGTAATTCACCGCCGAAATGTGCGCGAGGTGTTCATCCTTGAGGCCGTAGCGCTTGTCGTACTCGTCGCCGAGCCGGCCAAACAGTTTCGGAAACGGGAATTCGATTCCCTTGGCTTCGCGTTCGTACCACGCCGCGGTGCCCAGGATGTCGCCGCCGACGGTCGAATTGACGGTCTTCATTTGCTCGACGCCGACCACGCACGCCAGGTCGTAGCGCGCGGCTTCGATATCGGCCGACGCCGCGATCAATGCGATCGAGCCCGACGCGCATGCCGCTTCATGACGGCTGGTCGGCAACCCGGAGAAGGCGGGGTCGATCTCGAGGAAAAATGCGCCGATATGGCCCTGGCGGGCGTACAGCTCGGCGGCGAAGTTGCCGACGTGCGCAGTTTCAACTTCGCGCGGCTCGATCCGGGCAGCTTCGAGCGCGCCCAAAGTTGCCTCGCGCATCGCCGCGACGAAATGTTTTCCTTCTTTCGACCAGTTGCGGGCAAAGTCGGTTTGCGCTCCGCCCAACACGTACACCGGCGCTGGTTTCGTCATCGCGCGCTCCTATCGGTCACCGAATTGAATCATCAACAACAATTTAATCATCCGACAAAGGTTCGGCCGTAGTCGAGTATGCCGCCGGAAAACATTCTAGCACCGCTCGCCGCGGCTTGATCGACGACCGCGGGGACCGTCAGTTTCAGCTTTTGCAGCATCGCCACCGTGTTCTTCGCGCCGAGCAAATCGACGATCGCCGTGGGAGGCGCCCAGTTGAAGCCGAACGACATGATCGTGTCCACGTCGGCCGGACTCGCGGCCACCTCGCCGACGCGGTTCAGCGCGTAGCTGACGTAGCCGAGCACCACGCGGCGGCATAGATCGGCATCCGCGCCCTTGGCTTCGGCGAGGACCTTCAACGCCTCGCCGTAGCGGCCCACGTGATGCAACTGTTTCATCTTTTCGACGAATTCGATCGGCGCGGGTTTCTGGTAGTTCTCGTGCCCGCCGGTCTTCGGATCGAGCACGAAGACTTGCTTGCCCGCGCGGCGGTAGAAGCCGCCACGCTCGGGCGTCTTGTCACCCAGGCATCCCTTGTGAAGCGCGGCATTCATGTACGCGGGCATCGCGAAGGACTCATGCGCCTCGTCCTCGCAGTTGGCATGGACGTTGTTGACGATCGCCTTGTGCACGTCCCATCCGACCAGATCGACGGTCGCCAGCGGCGCCATCGCGCGCCCGGTATGCGGCCCGATCAAATAGTCTATGAAGGCGACGCCGTGTTCGGCGGCCAGTTGCGCGGTTTCGTTCAGGACCTTGAAGCCGACCCGATTGCCGACGAACGCGGGCATATCTTTGCTGACGATCACCTTGCGGCCCAGCCGTTTCGTCAGCATCGCGACGACGCCCTTTACCACCGCCGGATCGGTATCGGGTCCTGGAATGACTTCGGTGCCGACGATCACCTGGGGCGGATTGAACAGGTGGACGCCGAGGAAATTGCGGCGAAACGAATCGCTTCGTCCGCGCGCCATCTCCGCGACCGACAAGCCCGAGGAACCCGACGCCACGATCGTTTCGGGACGCCGGCTGTTGTCGATCAGCTCGAAAAATTGCCGCTTGAGCGGCAGATCTTCGGCCAGCGACTCGAACACAATCGCCGCCTCGCCAACCGTGCGGGCGAGATCGCTGTCGTAGGAGCCCACCGAGAGCCGCTCCGCGATCGCTTCCGCGCGCGCATCGTTCTGTGCGTCCGCGAATCCCAAGGCGGCTTTTTCGCAGGTCCGCGCCAGCAGCGTGACGCTGTAACCAGCCCCCGCTAGTACGCATCCCGCGCCCGCGCCCATGGTGCCGTTGGCGCCGATAATCACGACCTTGTTGTTGTTGGCCAAGCCGCTCTCCGGTCCTGGTGAAATTATGGTTTCGTCAAGCGGCATTCCCGCCGCCGAACTCCAATGCGCGCGCGATCATCCGAACTGCCGCGCCTCAAAGCGCGGGTGCTCAAAGCGGTGTTGGGGCTCATCGAGGCTGCTTTGTGGCGCTGCGCCGTCGCAGCCCCGCGGGCCGCAGGAAATGTTATCCGAGGGCGGCCATCCGTGCCAAGCAGCGGGCCCCGGCGAACGAACGGCGTCCGCTGCGGCGCGAAAAAATTCCCGGGTCAGGGTTCATGCCATGCTCGCCCCGCCGTGCCAAGCAGCGCGTCGGCCTCCTTGGGTCCCCAGCTTCCGGCAGGATACTCGGCCATCGGCACGCGTGCGCCGTCGCTCCACGAATCCGATATTCCCTGCACGAACTCCCACGACTTCTCGACGAACTGCGCGCTGGGGAACAGCGTATGGTCGCCGTCCATCACCTCGAGCAGGAGCCGTTCGTATCCGTCGGGCGAGGCGCCGTCGCCGAACGCAGTATTGTAGCTGAGATTCATCCGCACCGGTTGCAGCACCAGGTCCAAACCCGGCCGCTTGGTCATCACGTCGAACGAAAAACCCTCGTCGGGCTGAATCCGAATCATCAGCGCGTTGGCGGGAATCGCCGAATCGCGATTGAACAGAATCTGCGGCACGTCCTTGAACCGGACGTAGATCGAGCTCGCCCGCCGCTTCATCCGCTTGCCGGTGCGGATGAAAAATGGCACGCCCGACCAGCGCCAGTTGTCGATATACGTCTTCAGCGCGACGAAGGTCTCGGCGCGCGAATTGTCGGGGACCCCCGGTTCATCCATGTAACCGGCTACCGGCTTGCCGTCGGCGTCGAGGCCCGCGCCGTACCGCGCCCGCACCGTATGCGCGCGCGCATGCTCCGGCGTGATCGGACGGAGCGTGCGCAACACGTTGAGCTTCGCGTCCATGATCGCCGTCGCGTCGAGCGACACCGGCGCTTCCATCGTCAGCAGCGACAGCGTTTGCAGGATGTGGTTCTGCACCATGTCGCGCAGCGCGCCGGCACGATCGTAAAACCCCGCGCGGGTACCCACGCCTTCGGCCTCCGCCACGGTGATTTGCACATGATCGACGTTGCGGCTGCCCCACAGGCGCTCGAAAATATTATTCGAGAAGCGCAGCACCAGCAGGTTCTGCACGGTTTCCTTGCCGAGGTAGTGATCGATCCGGAAAATCTGCGACTCGTCGAGATGCTTCACCAGCACCCGGTTGATTTCCAGGGCGCTCGGCAGGTCGTGGCCGATTGGCTTTTCGACGACGACGCGCGAGAAGTTCGGCGCATTCAGCGCATTGATCAGTCCGGCCTGGGCAAGCCGCTCAACCGACTCGCCAATCGCTTCGGGAGGAGTCGCCAGGTAGTAAACGCGATTGGGCGGGAGGCCGCGGGCTTTTTCCATAGCTTCAAGTTTTGCTTTAAGTTTTGCGAAGCCGTCGGGATGGTCGAGGCCGGATAGATAGTCGAGACCGCCGGCGAACGTCGCCCAGCAGGCCTCATCGACTTTCAGGCGCGAGAACCGAGCGGTCCAATCATGCGCACTTTTGCGGAATTGGTCGAGCGACATTTCGCGCCGCGCAAATCCCAGCACCGCGCCTTTCGCGGGCATCATGCCCTGGCCGCACGCGGCGAGATTGTACAGCGCCGGAATCAGTTTGCGCTTGGCGAGATCGCCCGACGCGCCGAATATCACCACCGTGCACGGCGGCGCCGGTTGGGCTCGTTGTATGGTCAGTAGATTGTCCATCTTGCGCCCTTCCTTATGCGATTGTGCGGCGCGTGGCCCCACTGGTAACGCAAAGCGATGATTGATAAGTGTGACACGTTCCCGATCTTCATGGAAAAGCTGGTCGCCCGAAATCTCCGCATGACTTCCGACTGCGCAATTCCCCGGCACGCATCGCTCATGAAAACGACGGCCAACTAAATGCCGGCAGCGGAATCTTTATCGCAGCGCGGCTCGGAGCCCGCTCCGCTCGGTGCGTGGATTCCGGTGGTTCTGTGGGGCGCGTTGATCTTCACACTCTCGACCTCGGCGTTTACCGCCGCCAACACCAGCCGGATCATCGACCCGATACTGCGATGGTTGATTCCCGCAATCAGCGCCGCGTCGCTTGACGTATGCCACACGCTGATTCGCAAGGCCGCGCATTTTACCGAGTACGGAATACTTTTCTGGCTGCTGGTCCGCGGTCCGATGGTGCGGCGGCCGTACCTGGCGTTGTTGCTTTGTGTCGTGTACGCGCTGACCGACGAGGGCCATCAGGTGTTCGTGCCCGGTCGCACCGCGTCGCTATATGATGTCGCACTCGACTCGACCGGCGCGCTCTTCAGCCATTTCTTGAACACCGCAATCGCCGAAATCGCCTAGCAGCGTTCACCCCTGCTCCTCGAGCACTGCGCTGATCCGATCGACGCGTCCGAAGAACGCGCGCAGATTTTTCATGTCGGCGGGAATTTTCAGATCGCCCGCAAACGCCAGGTAGAACAACTGGCCATAGAGTGCGAAATCCGCCAGGCCGATCCTGCCGGTCAGAAACGGCATGCTCGCCAGTTGCTCCTCGAACGGCGCCAGAGCGGCGCGCGCGCGTTCCCAGTTGGCCGAATGCTCCGAGATAGTTCGATCGACGAAACCCGCGCCGTACTTGCGCTCCCGAATCAGACGCCACAGCGCGGCGCGATCCGCACCCTCACGAACGTGAATCGCGAGTTCGTCGGCGAGCGCGACGCGATACAGCGCATCCTCGAGTTGGTTGTCGATGTAATCGGCGAGCACCAGATGCATCCCGCGCCATCCAGCGGGGAAAATCGTCGGCTCGGGATAAAGCTCCTCGAGTCGCAGCGCGATTCGCGCGGAATCGACGATCGTCTCGCCGCCCTCGAGCGTGACCGCCGGCACCATTATCTGCCCCGACGCGATCAGCAATTCCTTGCGCTCCAGGTAGTCAACCTCGATGACTTCGAACTCGACGCCCTTGAACGCGAGCAGCTTGCGCACCTTGGCGCAGAACGGGCTGCCGAGAAACTGGTACAGCTTTGCCGCCATCATCGTGCCCCCATACTTTTCAACGCGCTGCTCGAAAGGGCGCGCAAAATCTCGTCGAGGTCGAGCCCGGAAATCGAATCGCGCACCACGTCAGCCGCCGCCAGATCGGCCGCCGACGCGCTATGGCATAGCGCTATCACCTTCATGCCCGCGCGATGCGCCGCCTCCACTCCCGCCCGCGTGTCCTCGACCGCGATGCATTCGTCCGCGCGAATCGGATCGCGACGGCGAAGAATAGATCCAAGCCGGCCAAGCGCCGCGATGAAACCGTCGGGCGCGGGCTTGCCGCGCTCGACGTCCTCCGCCGCGATAATGTCGGCAAACAACTCGCGCAGTCCGGTGCGGCGCACAATCGCTTCGGCCTCGGCGCGCAGCGTGCCGGTCGCGATCATCAGCGGGAAGCGTTGCGCGCAATCGCGCGCGAACTTCTCGGCGCCCGGGTAGAGAACCTCGCGATCCGCAACCATCGCTTGATAGACCGCGGTTTTGCGCGCGATCAGGCCCGCGATATGTTCCTCGCCTGCGTCCTTGCCATTTTCGCGCAGCACCATGGCGAAACAATCGTGATCGTTGAGTCCAATCAGCCGCGCGAAGTATTCGCCGCGCGGGATTTCGATTCCTTCGGGACGCAAAACTTGGTTGAAGGCCGCGAAATGCAACGGCTCGGTATCGACGAGGGTTCCGTCGAGATCGAATATGACGGCGCGAATCATGCTCGAACTATGCTTGCCACGCTCGCCCCGCCCTTGGAAGTGGGCGTTGCGAGGATCGCGGCAACCCCTTACCCCTTCTAACACAGCTTGCTCTTCGAGTACTCAGGGTAAAGTCCGCCCGCATCACGCGGCATTGACCGCGCGCGACAACGGAGCGCGGCATTAACTGTGGGTGCAGGGGTCACCCCTGCCCCCTGCTGAAACGCGCGCCCCATGCGTGCACGCTGACCGGTTCGATCTTCACGATTGGATTTTTCTCCGGCGTCAGACTCATCGCGCGGTACTGCAGATATTTGTCGCGCAGATGACGTATCGCGCCGATGTATTCTTCGGGGTCTTCGACCACGCGGGCGTGTCCACGAATCAGCACGTACGCGAGTTGCGACCAATCTTCTTCATAGTGATCGATCACGATTGCGACGCGCGGATTTTCCGCGATATTGCGCATCCGCTTGAGCGCCAGACCGGTTTGACGCTTGGGTTTCTCGTCGATCGCGAAGTAGATGCGCTCGCCGTCGAACCAGTAGCAGAGCGGGACATTGTGCGGAGCGCCGACGCCGTCGGCGGTTGCCAGATGGGCGACGCGCGCACCGGCGACAAACTCCCGCACGTGCCGATCGCCAAGCCGGGCGGCCGGATCGCTGGCCGCGGTGCGTATCGCTTTCGTTGCCATCAGGGTTTCTCCAGCCGATCTTTTTGCAGACGTTCGAGCGCGCCGCGCGCGGCTCGGGCTAGTGACTCGTCGGAGCGGTTAGCCGCTGCCGACGCGAGCGCAGCGGTCGCGTCAGCGGTGGCGCTTTGAATATTGCCGAGCGCCGAGGCTGCGGCGCGGCGCACGCCCGCATCCGGATCGGATTTGAGGCATTCGAGCATGATTCTGGCCGCCGCTTCTCGCCCATCGCGCAGCCGCGACAACACCGCCAGCGCCGCCAGCCGCACATGAACATCCGAGTCGTGCACGGCGCGCTCGACGACGGCGAGCAGTTCAGGACCCGTGATATCGAGGTCGCGGATGCAGTAGAGCGCCATCTTGCGCGCGTAGCGGCGGCTGGCGGGATCGGCAGCGAGCTTGAGCAGGCGCGCGCTGATCGGCGCGAGATTTTCGCGCCCGAGGCGGACCATCAGCTCGGTCGCCGCCCACCTGATATCGCCGTCGTCGTCGGACATTGCCTCGCACAGCGCCTCCGCGCAGTCCATCGCAAACGCACCCGCACCGATTTGGCCCAGCGCGTACGCAGCCGCCCATCGCACGCGGCGATCGGCGCTTACGATTGAGCCGCGAAGTTTTTCAGCGACGATTGGATTGCCTGACCCGGCAATCGCCACGAGTTCATCGATCGCGCGGCGTTGAACGTCTTTGCGCGCGTCGCCAAGTTCCCGCATCGATTTCTCGATGGCGGCCGCGTCGCTTTTGCTGCGATCCGAGGATTTCAATTTACGCCCGCGATCAGACGCACGATATTGGACAGTTCGCCTGCGCCGAGAAAGAAATTGCCGCTTTCGTTGTCGCCAAAAATCTTCGCGACCGCGTGTGAGACCGATGCCAGGTCGAGCGGGCGGCCGCGAAGTTCGCTTTCGAGTTCGGCGATCGCGGGCGAATTGGCGATGAAATCCCCGCTGAGCCGCGCGGCCTCGATAGTCCCGTCGGCTTTGAGCGCGACCGCCAGCCTCGATAGCGCCGAGTTGCGATGCGATTCGATTCCGCAGCGTCAGCGTCGGTCCCGCGACGGCCCGGTGTAACCAGTTCGATTTGGCGAGAGCGTCCCCGCGATGCTGCGCCTGGGTGGATTCGATCGCGCTCAACTCGCGGCGGCGAGTCTCACCGAGCGAAATCCGGTAGCCGGATGCGATTGCGCCGGCGAGCTCGTCAAAAGAGACGTCGCGCGCAAGCTCGCGCACCACCTTGGTGGCCGACGCGGCGTCATACATGCGGCATGAAAGCGCGCCGTCGGGGTCGATGCGTTCCAAATCGTGGACGAGTTCTTCCATCCCGCGATTGTGCGCGATCGCCGCCTCGAAAAGCATCGCGCCCGATGCGTCAGTCTCGAAAGTGCACATGGCAATCTCGCGCTGCTTGAAGGTTATCGCGTCGCGGCCGGGGTAGAAGCAATCGATTCCAAGCGCGCGCATCCCGGTCAGGATGCCGCGCGCGTAGCGATTCATGATCTGCTCGGGCTTCACTTTTTTCACCGGCGCGGTGTCTTCCGTCAGCAGTGCGGTGCGCGTCGGAGCAATGAGCGCAAGCCCAAGCCATCCAATCCCCGCGCCGACGACGCGCCCACCGGTCAGACGCCGGATCACGTTGATTCCGTTTTCGCTGTGTTCGGGCGCTTCGCCAAATAAATGATAACGGCCGATCGAGATGGAGCGGCCGGGCGATGCGTAGATGAGCAGGACCGGCGCTGTCTGGCGGGCGGCGACAGCGTCGAGAAAGTGAAGCTCGAGGCCGATGAGATCATCGGGAGCGAGCGCGGGCGCGAGGATTACGTCGAGCTCGGGCACGAGTAGATCGTATCCGCAGTGATTCTGCCGGGGAAGTCTGGCTATCGATTGGAATGCCGCGGCGCGGCTTGCCTCGGTTTGGCTTCCATCGTAGTGTCCGCATCGAGAGGATAGGGGCTGCCGCCGCAGCTTTTTTTCGTTTCGATTGCTTCGTTGCTTCAATACCAATTAACCGGCGGCTCCACGGGAGGATCTAATGAGCGAAATTACTGGAGCAGAGCTGATTCTGCGATGTCTCGTCGGCGAGGGTATCAGGTTCGTGTTCGGACTCCCCTGTCCGGAGGTCGATCCGCTGCTCTCCAAGTTGGAGCAGTACAAAGTGCGATTCGTCCCTATTCGCCACGAGGCTGCCGGCGTCCACATGGCCGAAGGGCTGTACAAGACGACCGGCCAGGTAGCCGCGGTGCTTGGCAACCCCGGTCCCGGGTCTGCCAATCTGCTCCCCGGCGTAATTACGGCGCGCCACGAGGGCGTACCCGTCGTCGTTATCACCGCGCAGCATCGCCTGGGGATCGTTTATCCGTCGTCGCCGGCGACCTTCCAGGGTCAGGATCAGCTCGAAGTCTTCAAGCCCGTGGTCAAATGGAGCGGTCCGATTCTGTCGTGGGAGCGCATCCCCGAAGTGATGAGGATTGCCTTTCGCGAAATGTGGATCGGGAGGCCGGGGCCGGTTCAAATCGAGGTACCGGCGCCCGTCATGTATGCGATGGGCGACGACGCAAAGGTCCGGATGCTGACGCCGGATCAGTACCGGGCAGCTGGTCCGCGGGCCTCGCAAGCGCAGCTCGAGGAGGCGGCTCGGATGCTTGCCGGCGCCAAACGGCCGCTGGTGATCTCGGGTGGCGGAGTAGATCGCGCCGGAGCGAACGAAGCGCTCCTGGCGGTCGTCGAGCTGCTCAAGTGTCCCGTCATCGGTACGATAGCCGGGCGGTCGTCGGTGCCGATCGATCATCCGAACTTCCTCAACGGCTACGGCCCTGGCGCGGATCTCGCGCGCAGCGAGTCAGACGTCATCCTGGTCGTCGGCTCGAGGATGGGTAACCTTGACATTCCTTACGACAAGTACTGGGGCGATCCCGCCAACAAGAAGCTCATCCAGATAGATATCGATCAGCGCAACATGGGCGTCACGCGGCCGCTGGCGCTCGGGATCGTTTCCGACGCGAAAAGCGCGCTCGAGGGCTTGTTGCCGATGCTCAAGACGGAGCGCGCCCGGCCACGGGGCGGGGAGGACACGCAGCGCTACCACGAGATTGCCCGCAAATGGTTCGAGGAGCGGTTCGCACCGACGGCGGCCTGGAAGGGACCCGGGATTCATCCGGCGCTCGCGATGCAAACAATCGGCAAGGTCTTCGGCTCGGACGCCATCTATGTCGCCGACGGCGGCAACACTTCGTTGTGGGCAGCATGGTTTTTGCCGTCGACTAAGCCGCGGTCGTACCTGAACATTCTCGAACTAGGCATGCTCGGCACGGGAATCCCTTCTGCCATTGGAGCGAAACTTGGCAGTCCGGCGCGCGAGGTGGTGTGCGTGAGCGGCGACGGAGCTGCGGGCTTCAACTTCATGGAGATGCAGTCGGCTGCGCGCGAAGGCCTGAAGGTCAGGACCGTGGTGTTCGCCGAAGGTTCATGGACGATGGAGGAGCCCAATGAACGGATGCTCTTCGGGAAGACATTCGGCACCGAGATGGGGACGGTGCGATGGGACCGGGTCGCCGAGGGCCTGGGCTGCAAAGCGTTTTACGTCGAACGCATGGAAGACCTCGAAGCGGCGCTCAACGGCGCGAAGGCAGCGGATGGACCTGCGGTCATTTGCCTGAAGACCAATCGCGATGCCAACCTTGCGATCCCGATGGAGCTCGGCATTCGCTTCGCCGAGGTGTACCAGGGTCCCATGGGATGATGCGGCCAATGAAACTTTCAAATTTTCCGATAGTGCTCGCGATCCTGTTCGCGCTTTCGATTCTCTTGATCGCGCCGCTCTCCACGCCGGCGTGGTGCGGCGATTCACCCGCGATAGCCCGCGTGCTTGCTTCGCCGCCCGCGCCGGATGTCGGCACGAGCACCAGGTGCGCCTTCTGCGGCATGAAGCTTTATGTGACGAAGGACACGCCCGCCGCCCAGTACGCGGGCAAGCATTACTACTTCTGTGACACAACGGAGCGCGACGCGTTCATCGCGAATCCCGAGAAGTACCTGCATAAGGCCGCAAGCAAATGATGGGTGCTCCTCTGTCAACGCCCGCTTCGCCGCTCAATCGCGGGGAATCCGCGACCGGAATCTGATCCGCAAGGGAGAGCTGTGCGTAACGAGCGCTGGACACAGCCGAGCTGCTTTCGCTCAGAATAACAGGGCGGCCGGTCACTACTGGGCAGGTCTACGCGCTTAATAAATCGCCGTAGCATCTCTTGACATAGGCCTCGATCTTCTGCCATGTTCGCTTGGCCGAAGATTTGAGCGTCTCAGGCTCGCCATGATTGTCAGCGATTACCATCTTCGCGCTGAGCGCTTCGGTTGATCGAGATGCGGCTGTTCCATTTGTGAATTTTGCGTGTTGCTCGGGGGGGATTGGTGACAAGTATAGAACGACAACGAATCGCAGGTGGAGCTAACGATTGACCACCGGGTTTGAAATAGCGCTCACCCCGTTGTCTGCGTTTATCGTCGCGGTGGCGATGATGCCGGTGGCAAAGGCGGTAGGCGTTCGCTTCGGGATCGTCGCACAACCTTCGAGCGACCGCCCGCATGCCAAGCCAACGGCGTTGCTCGGAGGCTTGGCCGTGATAGCCGGCTTGATAGCCGCGATCGGATTCGTCGGCGTCCTGTCGGGATTGCCGTACCATAGTCTCCCCTGGCTCGCCGGGTTTGCGCTCGCGATGTGCCTGGTTGGATTGCTCGACGACATCGTCGATCTGCGGCCGCGGCATAAGCTGATGTTGGAACTGGCTGCGATCTGTATCCTCGGAGGCTGGGGGCCCCAGCTCGACCTGCTTCCCTACCAGCCGCTCAACATCGCGCTCACGATTTTGTGGCTGATCACGGCGACCAACGCGTTTAACTTAATCGACGGAATCGACGGCCTTGCGGCGGGAGTCGGAATTGTCGCGGCGCTGAGTATCGCGACGGTCGCGGGGTTGCATCAGCACCAGGGAACGATGGTCGTGGGGCTGGCGCTGGCCGGTGCGCTGGCGGGATTCATGGTTTTCAACTTTCCGCCTGCGTCGATTTTTATGGGCGACGAAGGCGCGCTCGCGGTCGGGCTCGTGCTCGGTGTGCTGTCGATTCAAGCCAGTCACCATGGCGAGGGTTCTCTGCCGGCGCGCGTGGCGATACCGTTGCTGGCGCTCATGGTTCCGCTGCTCGACACCGTGACGGTGACGGTGACGCGGCTGGCGACGGGAACTCCGATATCGAGGCGCGGTCTCGACCATTCGCATCATCGGCTGACGCGGCTTGGCATGTCGAGCCGCAGCGCGGCAGCGACGTTGATTGGCCTGCAGGCGATAGCGGGCGGTTGCGCGATCGCGCTTACCGTAGTTCCGGGTTACGACGCGGTGCTGCTGCTGCCGTTCATGGCGCTGTTCTTTGCGCTGGTGGCATTATTCCTGATGGATCGATCTTTCGACGAGGAATCTCCGGGCCAAATCGCAGACCTGCCCGCGATCGCGCGCGTTATCCTGAGCTTCGGGTACAAGCGTCGATTCGTCGAGTTGATTCTGGATGTGGCGCTGGTGGCGGCGGCGTATTTTGGCGCGATGATGCTGCGATTCGATTTCGCTCTCAGCATCGCGCAGGTAAGTCAAATGCTGATCGGCCTGCCGTGGGTTGTGATGATCGGTTGCGGCGCGTTCCTGGTGGCAGGCGTTTATCGCGGGATATGGCGCTACACGGGACTGGCGGAGGGTGTGCGCTTTGTCCTGGCTGCGACGATAGCGGGGCTCGCCGTGAAGCTGGCGTCGGCGATACTGCCGATTACCATCTCGCGCGCGGCGGTGGTGGTCTTCGTAATTTTACTGTTCAATTTCCTGGTCGCAACGCGCTGGTCATTCCATGTTTTCCAGCGGATCGGGCGGCTGCTTGCGCATTCGGCCAGGCGCCTGGTGATCGTCGGGGCGGATGCGCGTGGCGCGGCGGCGGTTCAACACCTGCACTCGACGACTGGAGCCGGTGTGGAACTGCTGGGACTGCTGGACGACGACAGTTTCAAGCACGGCAAGCTATTCCACGGCTATCCGGTGCTGGGGTCGCTCGACAATCTCGACGCGATCATGGCGCGAACGCCGTTCGACGAAATCGTTATTGCCCAGGAGACGCTCTCTGCCACGCAACTGGCGGCGCTCGAGTCGTTCGCGCAGAGTCATCGGATAACCCTGCGGCGCTTCTGGCTCGGCGTAACCGACATGGGCGCGCCTTCGATTTCAGGTCGCCGGCTCACCGCCGCCTGAATCCGGCTAACCTCGCCAAGACCTCAGCGGCCGGTGAATTTCGGCTCCCGCCGCTGCAAGAACGACTGCAGCCCTTCTTGACGGTCCCGGCTGATCTCCTGCGGATGGGTGTATAGGATGTATTCCCGCTCATCGACACGAACTTTGTTGTCCGTCGTCTTGTAATGCCCGTACTTGACCGCCTTGATGTACAGCGGCGGAATCTTCTTGAGCATCTCAGCCCAGCGAATCGCCTCGTCCATCAGGTGCTCATCTTCTACGACCTTGTTGACCAGCCCGACCTCATAGGCGCGATGCGCGTCCATGATCTGCCCGCCGTTCCACGCTAGCAGCATGAACTCGAGGCTTACCTTGAAGGGCATGTACGGCAGATACTCCATCGGTGGCAGCGGCGTGCCAATTCGTGCTTCCGGAAAACCCATCAGCATGCTCTCGCCGGCGATCGTAATGTCGCAGCCGCGAACGGCCAGTGCGTAGCCTGCCCCGAGCGTATAGCCCTTGATCGCGCCGACTATAGGCTTGAACACGGTGATGCCGTTTTGCGGATAGCCCTGATGGACCTGAAATGGCACTTCGCGATCGATCGCACCGGGGCTCACGTCCGCGCCGGCGCAGAAGTGCTTGCCGGCGCCCGTGAGGATCGCGACCTTGGCGCTATGGTCAGCCTCGAACCGCCTCCAGGTCGCGCACAAGGCGTCGCTGAGCGCGCCGTTGAGCGCGTTCAGTTTTTCCGGTCGATTCAGCGTGATGAAGGCGATTTCATCCCTCACCTCATAGAGCAGCACATTCTCTGACTTCGCTTTCGCTGCCTTTGGCTTGGCGCTGTGCTTCTCCTGCGGCTTCAACCCATGTGCCATGACGTCTCTCCCCACCGTGGTCGCGCGGCCTCAGCGCCCGCACGGGCCTACTCCGCGGTTGCGTCCGCCGGATTGGTGTAACCCGGTATTTCCATTTTGAAAACCGATTGAGACTGGCATCAAGACCACCCGGTTTGCAAACCCAGGGCTTGTGCCCGCTCGCATCCAAACCCGCATCCATCAGGGCTTTCTTGCATTTTATCAAATCGGCGTCGCGCTTGAAAAATGGTAATCCGGTCCCCCCGAGTGGAATGATTATCCCTCGGACGCCGCATTTGATCTGGCGTGGCTGTTACGGCGCGCTGCCCGACGGTGCTGCCGATGGACCGACCGTTATCGGCACCGTCAAGGGCAGCCCTATCGAGCGCCAAGTCTGGCCCCTGATTCCGGCCGCGAGCGAAATTTCGAGCGCATAGCGCCCGGGCGCATCGGGGGCGAATGCCGACGCTTCGAGATCCATCGAATCGCCCGGAAAGACGTTCAAGTGAAGTTCGCGGCGGGCTTCACTGTCTGCGACCACCTTCCCATCGCGCTTCCATTCCCATCCCAGGCTGACTACGCCGCGTTCATCGGGTGAATGCCCCGTGAGCCACACTGCCTTGCCGGTGTTGATTGCGCGGATAGAAACGTGAAGGCGCGCGCCCGGCGCGGCATCAGTCGGAGGCGGATTGAGCACGATCAAGCGGGCGTCGAGCTGGTCGGGAGAGTTGCGGCTCGTCCCGCGGTGACCCATCGCGATCCTGATCGAGTCGAAAGTCGCGCGCATCGGATCGACGACCGGATTGTCGCTCCACAGCCACAGTCGCGTGTCGGCGTCGTTGAGCGCCCAGGTGTTCCATCCGCGATAGCTGATGAACGCGCCGAACGCATTGGCGGTTATCGACCATGCGCCGAGCATCGCGAACGCGATCGCAAGCGCGCGGCGATTGCGGATGGAATCCGCGAGCGGAAACAGGGCGAACGCCATTATCGGCGTGATATCCGCGAGCAGTCGCGGACCGAACGACTCGCCGCCCGATGTCTTATGCCATTTCGCGACGATCAAGATGCTCATGATCGCGCCGGCTCCCAGGTAGCGCAGGATCACCTCGCCATTTCGCCGCCACGCAAGCGCCAATCCGGCCAGTGACAGAATAAAAATCGGCGAGTAGAAGAGCAGTCCGCGGCCGGGACTCAGCACCACCGCGGCCAATCCATGCGCGAGCGGAGTGGCCAATAACCCGCTCGGCGCAACGGATTGCCCGCCCGCCGTTTGCGGCTCCGAGAAAAATTGAATTCGAAGCGGCGTGCCGAAGTAGGCGGCGTTGTACCACAGTTGAAAGAGCAGCGGCGCGGTCGCGGCTGCGATGAACGTCCAAATCTCGCGGCGATAGCTGACCAGCACATACAGGCCCAGCGGCGCCGCGATCAGCGCATCGACCGGGCGGGTAATCACCTCGAATGCGAGCGGCAGTCCCGCGTATCCCGCAAAGCGCGGATCGTCGCGGGCCCGTACCAGGCAATAGATCGCGCCCGCGAGCGCGAGCTGCGCGGGACCGTGCTGCCATAACGCCTGGCTGCTTACGCTGAGACTGCTGGTGCCCAGCGCGTAGATGAGCGTCAGCAACATCGCCATCCAGTTGGCGGTCACGCGCGCGGCGGCCATGTAGAGCAGCAGCGCGGAGAGCGCCACGATCGTTGCCGCCGAAACTTTTTCGAGCTCCGAGAATATCCGGCTGCTCGGGCTGACGCCGCATAGGACCGACGGCGCATAGAATGGCAATGCGATCAGCGCGGCGCCCACCGGATAGTCGGACACGTAATGGCCGCCGCTCTCACGCAGATAGTAGGGGATCTTTTTCGCGCCGGGGGTCTTCAGCTGATCGAGGTAGAAGTTGCCGTGCTCCAGGATGCTCAGCGGCAGATTTTTCGCGGGCACCGAATCCCCGCCGGAAATCGTGCGGCCATTGGCGAGAAATACGATCAGCGCAACCGAGAAAATTATGAATCCCGGACTTGATCTCAGCGCGCCTCTGATCGAGCCGTGTCGAAACGTCGTTCGCAGCAGCGCGAATCCGAGCGTCGCGACGATCGCGGGCCATAGCTTGTTGGCGTTGAACCGCAGCCCGGCGAAATTTACCCCGTAGCCGCCCGTCACGAGGATCGAGAGCAGGTAAATCCCGGCAATTGCACAGGCCGCGGCCGCGAGCTTTTGAAGCAACCGAAAATTCACGAGGGTCGGATGCACATCGGTATATCACGCGCGCCGTGCGCACGCTCAAGCTCCACCGACTCGGATTAGCGGCTTGGAAAAACCGCATCGACCACGCGGACGCGATGCGGTTTCAGTATCCGCCCGACGGCGCCGGCATCGTCGCAGGCGACGCGGCCGCTACCGGCGTAGCCTCGCCAAGTGGGGTGGATCGTGGCGCGGGTGTCCCCGGCGCTCCGAGCGGAGCCATCACTTCGTGTCCGAACATCATCGCCCCGAGAGCACGACCGCCCAGGTTCGCGGTCGCTGGCGCCGGGCTTTCGACGAGTGCCTCCCCCACGCCTTCACTTTCGAACGGGCGGCGCACGTCCAGCGGCGCCGGCTCGACGACGTGGCCGATGTTGACGTCCTCGGCATCGACGCGAATCTTGTCGGCCAGAATGACTCCGCGTTCAGCGCGAAGATCGTAAAGTCCCGGCGGCAGATCCGCCGTGAATGAGCCGTCGGGCGTGGTCGGCGCGATGTAGATATCGTTGGTGACGCGGTTCTCGTAATGAAGCCAGCGTCGCGCGCCCGGGCTGCCGTCGCGATACGACATCAAGCCGCTGACGTTCGCCGCGCCCGCAATCTGTGCCCCGGCAGCCAGACCCGCGGCGGCTGCAATCGACAGGGCTATGGCCGCGAAACGAAGCTTGCGCTCCCGCTTGCGCTTGGAAATGCTCATCACAACGACTCCATGGTGATGTGTCTTGCGCCGGATGAATTGTAGCCGCTGCCGCTAGGCGCTTTTCTTGACCTTGCCCGCGCGGATACATCGCGTGCAGACCAGGATTCGGCGCACGTTGCCGTTAATCTCGGCGCGCACTTCCTGCAGGTTGGGATTCCAGCGCCGCTTGGTCTTGTTGTTGGCGTGGCTGACGTTGTTGCCGACTGACGGCTGCTTCTTGCAGTATGCGCAATGTCTCATGAGTCTTCCGTTCGAACCTGGATAATTCTGCTAGGGTAGCCCGACGTGCGGCCGCGTGAAAGAGGGTGAATAGTTCGCCTTGAGGATCGCCCCGCCGACCGCTTCTCCCGTCAGCACCGCGCCCGCGTCGCATCCGCACTTGAGGCTCATCAGCCACGCGCTGCGTCCGAGCGCGCCCGCATAGCTGTCAAGCTGAACCTTCAGGCCCTGTGGCGCGTCCTTGTCCTCGACGGTCACGTCCTTGGCAGCGACGATCACTTCGTTGGGGACCGAGCCGGTCTGCTCGATGAACAGCTGCTTGATCATCGCGACGAACGCCGCATGATCGAGCGCGGGCACGTCGCTCCTGATGACGCCGTCGTAAATCGATTCGGCGTGACGATCGGGCACGCCCGCAAGCACCCGCCGAATCGAATCCGCGCGCGTGCTCTCCGCCGACGGCGCCTTCTCATAGTCGGCCAGCATGACGCGCGCCGCGCCTGCGTTTCCGCCCGCCATCGCTCCCAGGGTGCGTCCCAGCAGCGCATTGGCCGCACTGCGGCGCAACTGGCCCTGCGCGTTCGCGATCATCCGCTGAACTTCGGGGTTGTTGATTCCCGCCGATTTGAAGACCGCCATCGCGTCCTCGCCGTCGCCGCGATCGAGCAGATTCTTCGCCGTGTCGAGCGCATCGAGCGCACCGGTGTCGCGAATCGGCGCGGTCTGCAGATAAAGCTTGGTCGCCGCGACCAGCTTCGCCTCAACCCGCGCCTGCACCGCCTCGAACGCCTGCCATTGATCGCTCGAAATGAGTTTCTTGCCGGTGGCGCGCTCGGCGAACAACTGCGCCGGCATCGCCAGAATAGCGGCGGCGCCGCCTATCACCGGCTCGCTGTCGGTAAAGGTGAAGCGATGGCGGTCCTCGGCCAGCGTGGAAAGATTGAGCGTCCAGATTTCGTAAGCGCCGGTGAATCGCGCTTCGTTCGAGTCGCGCTGCGATTGAAAGGACTCGGGCGGCAGGCTCACCACCATCACCGCGTCGAGCCGGTCGTCCGCCTCGCCTGCGACAAATCGCTTGACGCAGGCATCGATCCCGCCCGGCGGCTGAATCGGCACCGCCTTCACGTTCGGCAGCGCGCCGACAACGCGGTCGATATCGGCTTCGGTTTGAGGCGAGATCGGTCCAATCACGCCGACCCCGATTTTGATTGGCGCCGCATTCGCCCGTGGCGCGGATGCGGCCGCAAAGATTGCCGCACCGAGCAGCATCACCGTAATTTTTCTCATCGCTAGAATGCTCCGGCGAGTTCGCCGGGCCGAGAGCTTTTCAAAACCCGCCGCGATCTTCAACAGCCTGCTAGCCATCCCCTGGTTTTTAACGCCGGATCGGCGAGTTGCTTGAGTATCCGGTCCGAAAGCTACAATGTCTAGTCAGGTTGCGCCGGAGATTTCCCTGAACAGGCGCCGGCGCTGCGGACCCCGATGCCCGACCACATAGTTCACATATTGCCCGAGCAAGTCGCCAGCCAGATTGCGGCCGGCGAAGTCGTCGAGCGGCCGGCCTCCGCCGTCAAGGAGCTCGTCGAGAACTCGCTCGACGCCGGCGCTCGCTCGGTAAGCGTCGAGATTCTGGGCGGCGGCTCGGCGCTGATCGCGGTCGCCGACGACGGCTCGGGCATGACGCGCGCCGACGCGATCCTTTCGCTCCGGCGTCATGCAACTTCAAAGATTCGAAGCGCCGCCGACTTGAGCGCGATTCGCACCCTCGGGTTTCGCGGTGAGGCGCTCGCCTCGATCGCCAGCGTCTCGCATCTTCGGATGCAAACCCGTCGCGCCGCCGACGAACACGGCGTCGAGGTCGCAGCCGAGGCCGGCAACATCGAGGATACGCGCACGTGCGCGATGGCGGCGGGAACAAGAATCGAAGTCCGCCAGCTATTCTTCAACACTCCGGCGCGCCTCAAGTTCTTGAAGAAACTGGCGACCGAGCAGGGCGCCATCGCCGAGGCGTTTCAGCGCATCGCGCTTGCCAACCATCAAATCGCGTTTCGCATGACCGCCGACGGCCGCACGATCTTCGATTTGCCGCGCGCCAACTCGGCGCTCGAACGCTTCCGCCAGGTGTTCGGTCCCAGGATCGCGTCCCGGATGCTTGCGTTCGAGCTCGATCGCCCCGGGATTCGCGCCCAGGGACTCGCCGCAACCAGCCAGGAGTCGTTTGCCACCGGCAGGATGATCTTCACCTTCGTCAACGGCCGCTCGGTTCGCGATCGAATGTTGATTCGCGCAATCGAGCAGGCCTACCAGACGCTGATCCCGCGCGGTCGCCATCCGGCGGCGTTGCTGTTCGTCGATATGCGGCACGAAGATGTTGACGTGAACGTGCATCCGATGAAGACCGAGGTGCGATTTCGCAACGGCGGCGCGGTTTTCGACGTCGTTTATCACGCGCTCCGCGACCGCTTGGCCGATCAGACGGAAAACGCGCCCGTCGCAACTTCAGTTGATACTCCCGCGGCGGGCGCCGACACGCCCGCGCCATCCACCGATGACGCCGCGACGGGACCCGTCACGACGGCGTCGATGGGCGAGGATGCTCGCGCCGGCGATTCGGCTCCGCAGCCGCGGATCGGCGGGCCATTGCGGCTGGTGCCCGATGCGCCCACTGAGAAAGCGTTTCAGCGCCCGCTCACCCTCGCCTACGATCGCGACGCGCGCAGCGGCGGCGCGGCGGTTGCGTCTCATGCGCCGGCGCCAATCCCGATGTACTCGAAGCTCAGGGTGATCGGACAAATCTTCGCCGGCTACATCGCGCTCGAGACCGAGGAGGGGTTGCTGCTGATCGATCAGCACGCGGCGCACGAGCGCGTTACCTTCGAAAAGCTGCGCCGCGAACTCCGCGACGGCGGCATTCGCACGCAGGCGATGCTTGCGCCGGTGCCGGTCGAGCTCAATCCCGCGCGCGCGTCGCAGGTTCATGGCGCGTTGAGCGAGCTTCGTGCGATGGGCTTCGATGTCGAGCCGTTCGGGCCGACTACGCTGCTGCTCAAGGGTGCGCCTGCGGTGTTCGGCCCCGAAGGCGGCGCAAAGCTGCTCACCGACATGATCGAGAGCATGGGCGACAACGAAAACGGCTTTCGCGGCGGTGGCGAGGCCGCCTTCGAGAATTGGCTCAAGCAACTCGCGTGTCACGGCTCGGTTCGAGTCGGGCGAGTGCTCGAGCTGGCGGAAATCCATTCGCTGCTCGCCGAACTCGACCGCACCGAGTTCAAGACCAACTGCCCGCACGGACGCCCGGTGCATATTCAGTTCGGACGCGGCCAAATCGAACGAATGTTTCGCCGATGAGCGCCTTGCCTCAAACCACGGCGGCCCGAACCGCGACGCGCACCCATCCGGCGCGGATACCGGTCGGCTTTATCGTCGGCCCGACCGCTGCGGGCAAGTCCGCGCTGGCGATGGAAGTGGCGGAGCGCTCCAACTGCGAGATAATCAACGCCGACTCGCGCCAGTTTTATCGTGGGATGGATCTCGGCACGGCGAAACCGTCGGCCGAAGACCGCCGGCGCGTGCCGCATCATCTTATAGATGTGCGCAGTCCCGGCGAGTCGCTCGACGTGGCGGAGTTCGCGCAACTTGCGCGCGCGGCTATCGAGGAGATCGCGGCGCGGCGGCGAAATCCGCTGGTGGTCGGCGGCAGCGGGCTTTATTTGCGCGTGATCCGCGGCGGGATTTTTCGCGGGCCGGCCGCGTCGCCGGAAATTCGGGACCGATTGGCGAAAATCGCCGCCGAGCGCGGCGCCGCGCATCTGCATCGCCAGTTGCGCGAGATCGATCCCGAGGCGGCGAACCGGATCGGCGTCAACGACCTGTACCGAATCGTTCGCGCGATCGAAGTCTTCGAATTAACCGGCGAGAACATTTCGGCGCATCAGCGGCGCCATCGATTCGCCGACAATGGCTACGACACTTTGACCGTGGGCGTCGAAGTCGAACGCGGAAAACTCTACGCGGCGATCGACCGGCGCTTCGATGCGATGGTGGCGGCCGGGCTGGTCGGCGAAGTGCGCGCGCTGCTCGAGGCGGGATACTCGCCGGAAAAGCCGCCGCTGAGTACCATTGGATATAAGCAGATCGCGGCGCATCTGCGCGGCGAGATCGCGCTGGCCGACGCGGTCGCTATGGCCAAGCAGGAATCGCGCCGCCTGGCCAAGCGCCAAATCACCTGGTTTCGCCGCGAGCCGGAGATCGTGTGGCTTGACCCGGAGCGCGGCGCTCAGGATGCTTTTGCATTGTTCGAGAAATTTTTTGCGACGAGCAGGCGTGAAGCAGATTGAAAGCCAATTCGAACGGACATAGGGCGCGCGCCGCCAGGAATCGCGCAATCGAGATCGCCACCGCTCCGCCGCCGGCGCCCGAGCCGCCCAGCGCCATCGAGCGGGTGCGTCTGGCGCGCCATCCCAATCGGCCGCAGACGCTCGATTACATCGACCTGCTGATGCGCGACTTTATCGAGATACATGGCGACCGGCGCTTCGCCGACGACGCTGCGATCGTGGCGGGGCTCGCCTATTTCGGACGCCGGGCGGTCGCCGTCGTGGGTCATCAGCGGGGCCGCTCGACCACCGAGAGAATCAAGCGCAATTTCGGCAAGCCGCTGCCCGAGGGCTATCGCAAGGCGGCGCGCGTCTTTGAGCTGGCGGATCGGTTCGGCCTGCCGATAATCACGCTGATCGACACGCAGGGCGGCGAGTCCGGGGTTGGCGCCGAGGAGCGCGGGCAGATCGAGGCGATCGCGCGCAACCTCGAGCTGATGGCGCGGCTGACCGTCCCCACCGTCGCCTGCGTGATAGGCGAGGGCGGCTCTGGCGGCGCGCTGGCGCTCGGGGTGGCCAACGCGGTGCTGATGCAGGAGAACGCGTGCTACTCGGTGATCACGCCGGAAGGATGCGCGGCGATTTTGTGGCGTGCCGGCGGCGAGGAGAATGTTGCGGCCGCCGCCGCGGCGTTGAAGTTGTCGGCGCCCGATCTGCTGGAGCTGGGATTGATCGACGAGATCGTGCCCGAACCCGCCGGCGGAGCGCATACCGCCCCCGCCGAAGCTGCCCATCTGCTCGGCGCGGCGCTCGCCCGCCATCTGGAGCGGCTGCTCAAGCTCAAGCCGGCCGAGTTGCGCCGCGCGCGCGAGCGGAAGTTCGCCGCGATGGGATCGGCATTTCTGACGCGCGGCAGGGGTGACCCCTGCCCGTGTTGACGGCACCGCAGTACTAAACCGTTGGCAGGGGCCGCGCGCGACAACGGAGCGCGGCCTTAATACTGGGTGCAGGGGTCACCCCTGCCCAAGGAAGTGTGAAACCCACGGTGGGTTTCACATCCCCGGCTCACCTCTGCCCGCAGAGGGTTCCGTTGATGTCGCATTGGGGTGTGATGCCGCGGTCGCGTTGCTGTTGGTCCAGCGCAAAGATCGCCTTGTTGGTTTTCTTGCTCGGGTCGCATTCGCATAGCTGGCTCGCGCAGCAGCTGCATTGAGCTGCGGTTTCGGCTTTGACTATTTCCGAAATGTCGCATCCCGCCAGCCCCGAGCATGCCGTGCTCACCAGGTCCCGGTCGTTGCATTCGTCAGTGCATAGCGTCGCGTCGCAGCTGAAACCCGCCTGAGCCCCTTTCGGTTGCAGGCAACTGTGGTACTCCGCGCAGACCTTGGCGCAGTCCACGCCGCTGTCCGGCGGCAGTACCGTGATGCCGGGCACATACAGCGGGCATCCGAGTCCGCCAGGCGCGTCCGGCAGGCATGTTCCCGGACTGGGAACAGCGGCGGCCGCCGCAGTGCGCCCGTCCGCGCGGCCGACGGCGGCGGGCGTGGCCGATGGCGTCGCGGCGGGAGCATAGGCCGCCGACCATACCAGGTCATCGCCGAGCGTGCATGCCTGCTCGTTCTGGCCGACCTGGTAAGGACCGTTGAAGACCGGGCACGAGCATTTGACGATTTCGGCCTGTCCGGTTTTGAAGCATGGCGCCGTCATGCATCCGGCGTACGGCGCATTCGAGCAATTGGTCACGCCAAGTCCGTTCTCCGGAATGCAGTCGAAGCTGAAGGTGGAGTAGATGCTCGACCCGGGTATCAAATTTCCCTGGTTGACGTTCGCGCATAGCGGCGCCGAGTTGAGCGTCGCGCACAGGCTGCCATCGGCGCCGCATTGAGCAACGGTCTGTTCATATACCGCGTGGTTGAGGATCGCGTTGATATCCACGAAGTACACGCCGTACGGAATGTTGAAGCATTGGCAGTTGGCGTAGTTGCCGTCGGCGCTCAAGGTGCACGCAAGGTCTTCGGCGCCGGCGCTCGGCCCCGAGTAATAGCACAGCGCGAAGGGCCCGCCTCTGCACGGCAAAAAATTGCTCGACGCCAGCGTGATATCGGCGTAGGCGGGGCCCAGGCTGGTCGTCCAGTTGGAGGGATTGCTCCAGAACGAATGCGAATTGGGAACAAAGTGAACGATCCCCGTCGTCGTCGCCGGCTGCGATCCTCCGCTGCCGTTACATCCCGCCGCCAGCAGCATCACAAGTATAAGGATAAGGGCCGGGAAATAACCTTTCATGTATCAGATAGTTTGCAATCGTTAACTCCGAGTCAAGGCAGGGGTGACCCCTGCACCCACCGTTAAGGCCGCGCTCCGTTGTCGCGCGCGGTCACTTGATACTGGCCAGCCGTTGCAACGCCCTGTCAGAACTCTTTTTGTGTCATCCTGAGCGAAGCCGAAGGATCTCGCGCGCCAGCGCGTGTCTGGCCGACGCCGGACGCCGGAGTGTCCGTCGAGATTCTTCGCTACAGCAGCTTTCGCTCAGAATGACACGAGCGGTCACGCGCGGGCTCTTCCATCGCGTAGTCGCGGAAAGATGCGCTGCGCAGATTTTCGCGTCTTCTCACTGGGTGCAGGGGTCACCCCTGCCGCCCGCTTTTTTTATACTGTCCAGCCGTGCCAACGGCGCAGGTGATTCTTCCTTTATGCCGCGCGCGACAACGGAGCGCGGCCTTAACATTGAGTGCAGGGGTCACCCCTGTCGTTGAAAAGGGGCGGGCAGTAGGGTACCCATTCTGTCTCGATGTCGTCACGGATTGCCAGGAAGCCGGCCGCGGCCGGCGCCCCCGCCCAGCCGCCGTCCATAGAGACTCTGCGCGCGCGGATGGACGAGATAAACCTCAAGATCCTGCGCCTGGTGTCGTTGCGCGCAGGCCTGGCGATAGAGATCGGCCGGCTCAAGCATCATCATGGCGCCGTTTATCAGCCGGTGCGCGAGCGCGCGATTATCGAAAAGATGATCGCCGAAAACCAGGGGCCGCTCACCGACGAGCAGGTCAAGCGAATCTATGTCGAGATAATTTCCGCCTGCCGCGCGCTCGAGCACGAGCCGCGAGTCGCGTTCCTCGGCCCCGAGCATACCTACTCGCACGAGGCGGCGCGGATGCGCTTCGGGTCGAGCGTCGAGCTGATGCCGCTGGAGTCGTTCGCCGCGGTCTTCCAGGCGGTCGAGAACGGACGCGCCGATTTCGGCGTGGTCCCGGTGGAGAACTCGACCGAAGGATCGGTGACCTTGACCCTCGATCTGCTGATCGACACGGCGCTGGTGATAGTCGGCGAAATCCTGCTGCCGATTCGGCATTCGATAATGTCGCTGAGCGGCGAGGCGGGCGAGGTCAGCCGGATCGTCTCTCATCAGCAAAGCCTCGCGCAATGCCGCGGCTACCTGAGCGCGAATTTCCCCAATTGCGGGACTGAAGCGGTCGCGTCCAATGCGCTGGCGGCAAAGCTCGCGGCGGAGAATTCGTCAATCGCGGCGATCGCGTCGGCGGCGGCGGGCGAGGCGTACGGGCTCAAGCCGATCGCGACCAACGTGCAGGACGTCGCAGCCAACACGACGCGATTCCTCGCGATGGGGACGCGGCCGATCGAAAAATCGGGGAAAGATAAGACCACGCTGCTGTTCGCGGTTGCCGACCGGGTGGGCACCTTGAACCAGGCGCTCAACCTGTTTGCGCGCAACGCCATCAATATTTCGAAGATCGAATCGCGTCCGCTGCGGGCGCGGCCGTGGGAGTACCTGTTCTTTGTTGACGTTATGGGGCATCGTGACGACCCCAAGCTCGCGCGCGCGCTCAAGGCGCTCGAGCGCAAGGCCCTATTCTTAAAGGTCCTGGGATCGTATCCTGAAGGCAGGTCGGCCGCTGCCTGAGCCGGGCAGCCGGAAAAGCGTTTTTACTTTTTCACTTTCCAATCGCCGTTCACCTCTTTGATCAAAGCTCAAGATCTCGTACATCCTTCTGTCGCCGCGCTTGCTCCTTATGAGCCGGGTAAGCCCATCGAGGAGCTGCAACGCGAACTCGGAATCGAGGACCCGGTGAAGCTCGCCTCGAACGAGAATCCGCTGGGGCCGTCGCCGCGCGCTATCGAGGCAATCAAGGCGGCCCTGCCGGAACTCAATCGCTATCCCGACGGCGCCAGCTACGAGCTGCGGCGCAAAATCGCGCAGCATCACAAGATTGGAGTGGAGCGGGTATTCGCGGCGTCGGGATCGGTCGAGGTGCTCCACCTGCTCGCGTTTCTTTATCTGCGGCCCGGACTGAACTCGGTTTACTCGGAGCATTCCTTCGCCATTTATCCGCTGGCGACCGCCGCCGCCGGCGGCGAGCATCGCGTGGCCAAAACCAGCGACGGTTTCTCGCACGACTTGGCGGCGATCGCGGCGGCGATCGACGCCGACACCCGAATAGTTTTTCTCGGCAATCCGAACAATCCGACCGGCACGATTTACCGGCGCGCCGAATGGAAGCGGTTTTTGCAGCTCGTTCCCGAAAACGTGGTCATCGTCGCCGACGAGGCCTACTTCGAATTCGTGCGCGACCCGGATTATCCCGACTCGATGCAGGACCACGACGATCGCCGGCTGATAATCACGCTCAGGACGTTCTCGAAAATTTTCGGGCTGGCGGGAATGCGCGTCGGATACGCGGTGGCGCGGCCCGACATGATCCAGATGCTGCATAACGTGCGCCAGCCGTTCAACGTGACCTCGCTGGCGCAGGTGGCGGCGATCGCCGGGATGGACGACCGGGCGCATATCGCCAGAACCCTGCAAGTCAACGCCGAGGGGATGGATTACCTCGAAGGCGAGTTCGCGCGCCTCAAGCTGCCTTTCGTGCCGAGTCACGCGAATTTTTTCCTGGTCGAGGTCGGAGACGGGCGCGCGGTTTACGACAAGCTGCTGCGCAAGGGCGTGATCGTGCGCGCGATGAACGGTTACGGCTATCCGCGCCACGTGCGAATCAGCGTCGGCCTGCCGGAGGAGAATCGCCGCCTGGTCGCGGCGCTCGGCGAAGTGATGGGCGCGCAATCGTGAAGGGCAATCGAAATGCGCAATGGCTGGCGCGCGCGGTGATAGTCGCGATGTTCGCGGTTGCGGCATGGGCGTGGCCGTCGGCGCCGGCGCAGATTCCAATCCACTGGAACCTCGCGGGGCAGATCGATGGCTACGGGTCGAAATTCACCGGCTTGTTGCTGATGCCGATCGTCGCGCTGGCAGGGTACGCGCTTATCGGACTGACTGCGGTTATCCGCCCCGAGCAATTCCAGCGGCGAGTGATGAGTGCGCTGTCGTGGTTCAGGCTCGCGTATGTGATCGTGATGGCGGGAGCCTTCGGCGTGATCGTCGCCGACGCTCGCGGCGCCAATCTCAATATGAATTACGTAATCTTCCCCGTGCTCGCGCTTATGATGATCGCGAGCGCCAACCTGGTGGTGCAATTGAGCCGCAACAAGCCGGCGAGGACGGCGCCGCCGGGCGGCGGAATCCGAATCTGATCGTGCAACTGTTTAAGCAAATGACCGTTTGCGGAGTCGGCCTGATCGGCGGCTCGCTCGCGCATATCGCGCGCCGCGCGGGCCTCGTGGGCAAGGTGGTCGGCCTGGGACGGTCGCAGGCGAACCTGGACGTTGCGCTCGAGCGCGGCATGATCGACGTCGCGACGCGGGATCCGGTCGAGGCGGCGCGCGATGCCGACCTGATCGTGCTGGCGGTGCCGATACTGACGATGCGATCGACGCTTGAAAAAATGATCGAGCACACGGCGCCGGACGCGGTCGTGACCGACGTCGGCAGCGTGAAAGGATACGTGATCCGCGAGCTGGAGCCGCTGATCACGGGTAAGCGGTCGCTTGTCGCGGCGCATCCTGTGGCCGGCAAGGAAACGACCGGCGCCGCGGCTGCCGACCCCGGGCTGTTTCGAGACCGGCGCGTGATTATCACGCCGTCGGCGAAGAGCACGCCCGCGGCGATCGGCAAAATCGAGCAGTTGTGGGACGAGACCGGCGCGTGCGTCGAGATGATGGATGCGCGGACGCACGACGAAATCCTCGCGCGCTCCAGCCATCTGCCGCAGATAGTATCGAGCGTGCTGGCGGCATCGCTTAAAGACGAGAAGGTCGGGGACAAGCTGGCGGCGGAATACGGCGCGGGCGGCCTGCGCGATACCACGCGGCTGGCGGCGTCGTCGTGGGAGATATGGCGCGACATTTTCGTGACCAATCGCGAGGCGATCGCCGCGGCGCTGAAGCTCTACGGCGGGACGTTCGCCGAGTTTCAGCGGCTCGTCGAGGCCGGCGACATGCAAGCAGTCGAGAAGATTTTCAATCGCGGCAGGGCGATGCGGGAAGCGATCAGATGAATCCGAAGCGGCCAATAGTTGCGATCGATGGTCCGGTCGGAGCGGGAAAATCCGTGGCGGCGCGCCGGCTGGCGCGCGAGCTTGGGTTCTCGTACCTCAACACGGGCGCGATGTATCGCGCGGTCGCAATCGCGGCGCGCGCGGCGGGCGTCGGCCCCGACGACGCAAACGTCCAGGCGCGATTGGCGCCGGTGCTGGCGGCGATAAAGATCAAGTTCGATGGCGAGAAGATAATCCTCAACGATCGAGACGTGAGCGCGTCGGTCGGCGAGCCGGAAATCGGCGACCTCGCGTCGCGCTTCTCGGCGCTCGGCCCGGTCCGCGCGCGGATGCGCGAGCTGCAGCGCGCGGCGGGTGCGGACGGGGGCGTGGTGATGGAAGGACGCGACATCGGCACCGCGATTTTTCCCGACGCCGAGTTCAAGTTCTTTCTCGATGCGGACGTGAAGACCCGAGCCCGTCGCAGATTTGAAGAATTGCAAGAAAAGGGAGCGAACATTTCAGAGCATGAAGTGCTCGAGCAGCTCGTCGAACGCGACCGCCGTGACCGCGGGCGCGAGCTGGCGCCGCTCAAGCGCGCGGACGATGCGATGGTGATCGATTCAACGAATCTTTCAATCGACGCGGTGGTCGCGGCGATGAAAGCGCAGATTAACGCTCGAATCAAAGCCGCCAAGGACTTGAAACGAGCCTAGCCCGGTTGTAAGCATTGCACAGCCCCGAAGTCCCGGAAGGTCCCACTAAATGGAGAAAGCGTTGCCTGAACAGATGAACGGAGGAGAAAATGACTTTGAGTCGTTGATGGAAGAGAGTTTGAAGGCTCCCCGTCCCGGCGATGTGCTGGTTGGAAGAGTGCTTCTGATCACGCGCGACAGCGTCATCATCGACATCAACTACAAGTGCGAAGGGCAGGTCCCTCTCGTCGAGTTTCTTGACCATGAAGGGCATCCGACGGTCAGGGAGGGCGACGAGGTTGACGTGTATTTCGAAGGCACCGAGACCGAAAACGGCACGGTGATGCTTTCGCACGCGAAGGCCGAGAAGTTCAAAGTCTGGCGCGAACTCGACAAGGCGTTTCAGGCGGAGACGCCGGTCGAAGGCGTGGTGCTCGGCAAGGTCAAGGGCGGACTGAAAGTCGATATCGGGGTGCCGGCGTTCCTGCCGGGGTCGCACGTCGATATTCGTCCGGCGCGCAATCTGGACAGATACGTCGGACAGCGCGGCCGCTTCCGAATCCTCAAGTTCAATCGCGCCCGCGGCAACGTGGTGGTCTCGCGCCGCAGCGTGCTCGAGCGCGAGCGCGCCTCGCTCAAGGAACAGACGCTCAAGGTGCTCGAAGAGGGCGTGATCCTCGAAGGCACCGTGAAGAATATTACCGACTACGGCGCGTTCATCGATCTCGGCGGAATCGACGGCCTGCTGCATATCACCGACATGGCGTGGGGCCGATTGCAGCATCCGTCGGAAGTCTTGAAGGTCGGGGACAAGGTCAAGGTCGTCGTCCTCAAATACGACGCCGAGCGCGAGCGCGTGTCGCTGGGAATGAAGCAGATCATGCCCGACCCGTGGACCAAGGTGGCGGAAGCGTATCCGCCGGGCACGCGAATCAAGGGCAAGGTCGTCAGCGTGACCGACTACGGCGCGTTCGTGGAGATCGAAAAGGGTGTCGAGGGTTTGATCCACGTCTCGGAGATGAGCTGGAGCAAGCGCGCGGTTCATCCGTCCAAGGTCGTCAATCCCGGCGACATGGTGGAAGTGCAGGTGCTCGGGGTTGACGAGGCGAATCGAAGAATTTCGCTCGGACTCAAGCAGACCGAGGCCAATCCGTGGGAAGAACTCGGGCTCAAGCATCCGGTCGGCAGCCAGGTCAAGGGCAAGGTCAAGTCGATCACCGACTTTGGCGTGTTCGTCGAGATCGAGCCGGGGATCGACGGCCTCGTGCACATTTCGGACTTGTCGTGGACCAAGAAGATTCGGCATCCGAGCGAAGTGTGCAAGAAGGGCGACGAGCTGGAGGCGACGGTGCTCGGAATCGACGTCGAGAACGAGCGCGTGAGCCTGGGCGTCAAGCAGCTCTCGGCCGACCCCTGGGATACGGTGGCGGAGCGTTACCCGCTGAACACGCGAATTCATGGCAAGGTCAGTTCGGTGGCGGACTTCGGCGTGTTCGTCGAGATCGAGGAAGGAATCGAAGGGCTGATCCATATCTCGCAGCTCAGCAACGAGCGCGTGGACAAGCCGTCGTCGCTGTACAAGGTCGATGACGAGCTGGATGCGCTGGTGGTGCAACTCGATCCCAAGGAGCGCCGCATCGGGCTGTCGATCAAGGCAATCAAACAGCACGAAGAGCGCGAGGAAATGCAGGCCTACCTCAAGCGCGAGCATGAGGCGGCGCGGTTCTCGATGGAAGATATCCTGAAGGAAGAGCTCAAGCTCGATCGCGACGACGGCGAACGGCGCGCGGCGCGCAGCGGTAAAACCAGCTAGGCGGCGAGCCGCTTCGATCAAAGGGGGCGCGGACGGCGGCGAGATCGATGACCAAGCGGGAAATCATCGAAGAACTATTGGCGCGCCGCCAGAAGTTTACCCATCGCGAGTCCGAGACGATCGTCAATGCGATGTTCGACGCGATGGCCAACGCGCTGGCGTGCGGCGAGCGGATCGAAATCCGCGGCTTCGGCAGTTTCGCGGTGAAGCAGCGTCGCGCGCGGCAAGGCCGCAATCCCAAAACCGGGCAGCTGGTCAGAGTGGACGCCAAGCAGATTCCGTTTTTCCGTGCGGGCAAGGAACTCCGAATCGAAGTTAATGGCGCCGAAGAAGCGGGTCGCTAAGCGGCGCGACGCGGAGCAGCTATCCGCGGCAGGTCTGCGGCTGTGGGCGCCGTGGCGCTACGAGTATATGCGCGCCATCCGCCCCGACCTCCAGGCGTGCATCTTCTGTTTCGGCAAGCTGTCCGAGGCTCGGCGCCGAGAACGCCTGGTGCTGTTCGAGAATCGCGACGTGCTCGTGATGCTCAACAAATATCCTTACAACAACGGGCATATCCTGGTGGCGCCGCGACGCCATGTCGCATCGCCGGAGTTGCTGTCGCGAGCGGCTCGAGCGGTGCTCGGCGACGCGGTCGCGGCGTCGATGAAGGCGATGCGCGCGAGTCTGCGTCCGGCCGCATTTAACCTCGGCGCCAACCTGGGCAGCGCCGCGGGGGCGGGAATCGCCGACCACATGCATTGGCATATTGTGCCGCGCTGGGCCGGCGACAACAATTTTATGCCGGTGCTTGCCTCGACGCGCGTGCTATCACAAAGTTTGGAAGACAGTTACGGGCAATTGCGCCCGATTTTCAAAAATCTCGGCGCTGAATTATCTTAGAATCAAGTAATCGACCTGCGGGACTCGCTATGAATGAAGGACTGCTGAAAATCCGGACGCTGGGCGAACTCAAGAGCGCGGGCTACCAGACCGTGCCGGTGCGGATGGAGATGCGCAAGAATTTGCTCGAGCGGCTGCGCAGCAAGGAGCAAATCCTGCCGGGGATCGTGGGCTATGAAGAGACGGTAATTCCGGAGATCGAGAACGGCGTGCTCGCGGGACATCATATGATTTTTCTCGGCGAGCGCGGGCAGGCGAAGTCGCGAATTATAAGATCGCTGGTCGGATTGCTGGACGAGTACGTGCCGGTGGTCGCCGGATGCGAAATCAGCGACGATCCGTTCGCGCCGATCTGCCGCCGATGCGTGAAGCTGAAGGCAGAGAAAGGCGACGCGCTTGAGATTGGATGGATCGGACGCGACAGCCGATACGCGGAGAAGCTCGCGACGCCCGACGTTTCGGTGGCGGACTTAATCGGAGAGATCGATCCGATCAAAGTGGCCGAGGGGCGCTACCTCGCCGACGAGGAAACGATTCATTACGGACTGATCCCGCGCACCAATCGCGGCATCTTCGCGATCAACGAGCTGCCCGACCTGACCGAAAAGGTGCAAGTCGGACTGTTCAACCTGATGGAAGAGAAGGACGTCCAGATCAAGGGCTACAAGATTCGGCTGGCGGTCGATGTGGTGTTCGTGGCGAGCGCGAATCCGGAGGACTACACCTCGCGCGGGCGGATTATCACGCCGCTCAAGGATCGTTTCGACATTCAGATTCGCACCCATTACCCCAAGACGATCGAGCACGAGATTGCGATCATGGAGCAGGAAGCGATGCATCCGCTGCGCGCGGGCATGGAGGTGCGGACTCCGCAGTTCATGAAGGACATCCTGGCGCAGATTACGTTCGAGGCGCGGGCGTCGAACGAGATCAACCAATCGTCGGGGGTGTCGGTGCGCGTCACGATCAACAATTTCGAATCGGCGATTTCCAACGCGGAGAAGCGCGCGGTGCGAAACGCGGAGAACGAGATCGTGCCGCGGATTTCTGATTTGCATTCGCTGTATGCGTCGACGGCCGGGAAGATCGAACTTGAGTACGTCGGCGAAGACAAGAAAGAAGACGATTTGATCGAGCGGCTGATCAACCGCGCGGTGCTGAAGGTTTTCGATCGCTATTTGAAGCTCGACGATTTGAAGAAGGTCTCGAGCTACTTCGAGCAGGGCTGGGGGGTCGAGGTTTCGGACAGCGCGCCGTCGTCGGAATACATGGAACCGCTGCGCGAGGTGACGGGACTGCGCGAAGTGATCGCGCTGCTGGGGCCGTTCGAGACGCCGGGGCTGATGGCGGCGGCGAGCGAGTTTATTTTCGAGGGCCTGCATCTGCATCAGAAGCTCAACAAGGATCGCCAGGGCGGGCGCTTCGCCTATCACGCATGACGCGCAGGGAATTGAGCACGGTCAGCGCCCGCTACACGCAGTGGGACGGGACTCAGCGGCTCAAGCTCGACGCCGACAAGGTGTTCGAGAAGCTGGCGGAGTACCTGTCGTACACCGACGACGTGCGCCAGGCGATGGACTGGATGATGCGGCAGGGGATGGACTTTGACGGCGTGCGGGTGATGGGGCTGGAGGAGTTTATCGAGCAACTGCGCCAGGAGATGCGCCAGCGCTATCGCGACTTCAACCTGAAGAACGCGCTCTCCGAGATGGAGCAGAAGCTCGAGGACATTTTGAGTCGCGAGCGGGCCAAGCTGGAATCGCTCAAGGGGAAAAAGCCCGGCGTCGAGGAAAAGCAGCGCGAGTTGTCGCGCATGCCGCGGCGCCTGTCGGAGGCGATGCGCAAGCTGGAGAGCCACGAATTCGAGGACGCGCAGGCCAAGGCGGACTTCGACGAGCTGCTCAAGGAATACGAAAACATTCGCGACCTCGAGAATTTTCGCGATCGCAATCAGCACATGTTCCACGGTCCCAAGAGCCTCGGCTACGACGAGGCGCTCGAGTTGATGCGCGAAATGGAGCGGATGCGCCAGCTCGAACAGGACCTGATGTCGGGCAACTTCGACACGATCTCGATGGAAGACCTGCAGCAGATTTTAGGCCAGCAGGCGGGCAAAGATTTTCAAAACCTCAAGCAGGTGATGGTGCTGCTGACGCAGTCGGGCTACATGGCGCCGAAGGGCGATCATTTCCAGCTCTCGCCCAGGGGCGTGCGCCGAATCGGACAACTGGCGCTGCGCGACATCTACCAGAACCTGTTGAAGGATCGTTCGGGCGGCCACCTGACGGACCATCGCGGCGTCACCGAGATGCGGCCGGAGCAGACCAAGCCGTACGCGTTCGGCGATCCGCTCAATCTGAACCTGGTCGCGACGCTGAAGCACGCGCTGGCGCGCAAGGCGGGCGTTCCGCTGGAGCTGAGGCCGGAAGATTTCGAGATTTACGAAAACGATTACGCCAGTTCGTCATCGACGGTGCTGTGCCTGGACATGTCGTGGTCGATGAGCTGGGAAGGGCGATTTGCGGCGGCGAAGAAAGTCGCGATGGCGATGGAGACGCTGATTCGCTCGAAGTTCCCGCGCGACTATTTTGCGATCGTCGGCTTTTATACGCGCGCGGTTGAGTTGAAGCTCAAGGATCTGGCCGAAGCGTCGTGGAACATGGGCGATCCGTTCACCAATCTGCAGGACGGGTTGCGGCTCGCCTCGGATTTGCTCGGGCGCCATCCGTCGCGCAATCAGCACATCATCGTGATCACCGACGGACAGCCGACCGCGTACTTCCTGAACAAGCGGCTGTACTGCGAATGGCCGCTGTCGTTCGGCGGCATCAGCATGCGCGCGGCGCAGGAGACGCTGAAGGAAGTCGAGCGGATCACGCGCAAGGGAATCACGATCAACACGTTCATGCTCGACGATTCGCCCAGCCTGCGCGCGTTCGTGGACAAGATGACGCTGATCAATCGAGGCCGCGCGCTGTTCACCCGTCCCGACCGTCTCGGCGAATACATGCTGGTCGATTATCTCGCCAAGAAGCGCAAGCGTGTCTGAACCCCGCGTGCGCCAGCGGTTGCGTCCGTCAAGCGAAGAGCGGGCAGACGCCGGCGCGGCGGAGGCGGCGCGGCCGGGCACGATTTACCCGGGCGATTGCGTCGAGGTGATGCGCACGTGGCCCGACGCGTCCTTCGACGCGTGCATCACGGATCCGCCGTACAACATGAGCCGGCGCAAAGGGCTCAAGTGGGCATTCAGCTCGCACGTCACGATGGATGAACAGTGGGATCGGTTCAGCAACGATGACTACTTCGAGTTCACGCGGCGGTGGCTTTTGGAAGTGTGCCGGCTGGTGCGCGCCAACGGCAACATCCTGGTGTTCGGCAGCTTCCACAATATCTACGTGATCGGATTCGTGCTGGAGCACGTGCTGGGCCGGCGCATCCTGCAGCAAATCACCTGGTTCAAGCCCAACGCGCAACCCAATATCACCGGACGGCTGCCGACCGAGAGCACCGAGTACATTATCTGGGCGTGCAACAATACGCCGGAGCGCGCCGCCAAGTGGACGTTCGACTACGCGCGGTCGAAAGAAATCGGCGGCGGCAAACAATTGCGCAACCTGTGGCAGATTCCATGCACGCCGCGCTCGGAGCGCCGGCTTGGAAGTCATCCCTCGCAGAAACCGGTGCAACTGCTCGAACGGATCGTGACGTTGTGGACCAAGCCGCAAGACGTGATTCTCGATTGCTTTCTCGGCACCGGTACGACGGCGGCGGCCGCGACTCAACTGGGCAGGCGCTGGGTGGGAATCGAGCGCGACGCGGGATATATCGAGATCGCCAGGAAGCGGCTCGGCGCCTGCGCGTAGAGAGTCGAGAGTCCTAGCGGGCGGCGGCCTGATGCACCTCGATCGACGCGGGCATCGTCCAGGATCCGCCGATTTGACGTATCACAATTCGATCCTGCTCAATCCCGGCGGCGGCGATTAGTCGTTGCAGCGGTTCTTGCATCGGCTCCTTCGACAGCCTGAACGTGCCCCAGTGAATGGGGATCAGATAGCGGGCGCGCGTCTGCTGGAACATCGCCCAGACCTGCTCGGGATTGGCGTGATTCCAGATCCACGGGTCGTAGGCGCCGATCGAGAAGGCCGCTACGTCGGGCGGCGTCGATGCGAGGCTCGCGAAGAGATCGGTCTGGGCGCTGTCGCAGGCGAGCAGCATCCGGCGGCCGTTTTTTTCCAGCACGTAACTGTTGAAGCCGTAGCCTGCGCCCAGCGGAGGCCATCGCCGGCCCCAGTGCCGCGCGCCCATCGCGCGAATGGTGAGTCCTTTGACGATGGTCGTCTCGCCCCACTTGAGTTCGCGGACGTCGTTGAAGCCCAACGGCGCGATGAGGTTGGCGCACTTCTCGCACGCGACCACGACCGCGCTCTTGGGCAGAGCCTCGAGCGACGGCAGATCGAGATGGTCCATGTGCGCGTGCGTGATCAGAATGACGTCCAGGTGCTGCAATTGCGCGGGAGTCAGCGGCGGATCGACAAATCGTTTTGGCCCGATCGTCAGGATCGAGCCGATCGACATGCCGACGCGCTCGAACAGGGTTGGGTCGGAGAGCACGCGCGTGCCGAAAAAATTCATCAGCAGGGTGGCGTGGCCGAGATTTGCGATCGTGAGCGAGTTGTCAGGCCACGACGCGGGCTCGAGGCGCGGAGGCGAATGGGCGGGCGCAGCGTTCATCTCCTGAGGGTACGACCTCGCGGCAAACAGCGCCAGCGAAAACAGGGCAACGGCAGCGATCACTGGCGGCCGCGATCGCATCAGGCGCGACGGATGGAACGAAATCGAATTCACTTCTCCGGCGGTGGTTTGAAGCAGGGGAGTTCCTTGACCAGCACGTAACTGTAGGTACGACCGCGCCACTTGAACGTTCCGACGCCGGCGCCGAACGCCCCGGTCATCGAGTCAAACTGTTCGCTGTCGGAAACGTTAACCACGCTGGCGGGAGCGTAGGCGAGATACGCCGGCTTGCCGGGTTCGAGCAATTGATAGAGCGGCGGATTGAAGAGCAGCTCGGCGATGTCGGGCCTGGGCTGCCAGCCGTCCTCGGGCGCGTCCTTGGTGCGAACGATGATCCAGGCCGGACCGGTGGAGTCTTGAGAAATTTTCCACTGGCGTGACTCGATCAACCCGTCTTTGGTCTTGCGGACTTCCTCGACGCCGGGCGCAGCACGCAGCAGTTGGTCGCATTGGTCGGCGTTTTCGGTTTTGGAAGCTCCGGTGCCGCCGGACTCTCTCGTGGCAGTCCCGACACCGATGACCTCGGCACTGCCGGCGGCGACCATCGGGACAGCGGTGGCGGCCATGCCAAAAGCGCCTGCCGCGCATCCAGAGCATGCGGTCGCGAGCGCGCTTACGATCGCCATGGACGCGATCCTGCGCGCGATGAAATTGCTCACTTTGTCACTTTTTCACTTTTCACTGGTTCACGGCTTGCGCGCGATCACCATCGAGGAGGTGAACTGAGGGCTTGGCAGCGGCTCGTGGCTGATATCGACGAAGCCGGCGTCGCCGAGCCATCGGGAGACTTCTTCAAATGAATAAGCGCGCCCGCGCGTGGCCAGCAGCAGGTACAGGGCGAAAATCGCGCCCGCCCTCGGCTCGGTAAGGTCGGCATTCATGATGTGATCCTTGATGATCATCATGCCGCCCGATTCGAGCGCGCGAAAGCACTTGCGCAGGAGTTGAGCGTTGGCGGTTTCATCTTCGCTGTGAATTATATTCGACATGAACAGGGCTCCGCATGGGCCCGGGATCTCATCATACAGGTAATCGACGTGAACCAAATCGATTCGCGCCAACACCGCGGGCTCGCGCTCGGCGAGGATTCTGCGCGCAACTTCGAGGGTCGCAGGCAGATCGTAAATCGCAGCGCGCAGACGCGGCCATCGGCGGAGCATCGCCAGGGCGTAGGTACCCGGCCCGCCGCCGATGTCGGCGATCATCGAGACGCGGCTGAGATCGAGCCGATCGGCGACGTAGGCCGGGTCGCCGCGGGCGCGAGTGAGGCTGTCCATGGCGCGGATGAATCGTTCGGTCTCTTCGGGGCGGCTTTGAAACATGTCGGTCGGGCGCGCGGGAGCGCCGGTGCGAATGGTTTGTTCGAGATGCGTCCAGGTTTCAAAGATCGCTTCGTCGAACAGGATCAAGCCGCCAAGGTATTCGGCGGACGAGCGTAGCAGGTAGCGCCGCGAGGTATCGGTGAGCGTGTAGCGATTGGCGCGTTTGGCGAGCAAGCCGAGCGCCACCATCGCGTTGGCTATCAGAGCCGTCGCGCGGCGATTGGCGGAGATGGCGGCGGCGAGCGCGGCGTCATCTAGCGCCGACGACTCGAGAATTTCGAAAATTCCCAGCTTGAGCGCGGTCTGGATGGCACGCGCCTCGGCGTGACCGGAGGCCAGCGCGGCGAGTTCGGCGAAATCCATCGCTGCGCGCCCGCCTTTCAGCGCCGGAATTCTTGCGCAACGCAAGTATTGCCGTCGGCGGATTGAGCGACTCCGACGCTGGTCTCGGTGAACCTGGCGTAGATGATGTTGGCGGCGCGAGCGCGTTCCTGGTTCGCCATGCCCCGGATTTCGGTTTCATTCCCGGTCAGGCCGGATACCTTTTCGGGTGAAGGAGACGCGATGTCCCTCAAGTAAAATCGCGCGATGATCGCGGCCAGGATCGAGAGCACGAGCAGGCCGAGTCCCGCCTTGATCGCCCGGCGCCGGCGGACCACTGTGGGAGTTGGGAGCCTGATGACTTTGGCCGGTCCATTGTGGGTTCGGGGCGGGCGGCGGCGCGTTGCTGATCTTGGGCTCATATTTCGCTCACGATGGAACTCGGCGGCGGTGCGGGTTGTTACGCGTGGCATCCATAGTTGAACTCAGAACGTGAACCACCGGCGTTCGCAGGCGCCAGTCCTTTCACCGGCCGCGACGCGACGGTCGCCGGGCTGCGTTGCGCTACAATTTCCAGCTATCGCGCCATCTACCGGATGTCAACGCGAACAATTCTTGCGTCAGTCGCGATCCTTTGCTTCCTGAGTATGCCGGCGAGCGCCGGATCGGAACCGGCAGATGCGCTGCCGGCTGGTGCGCTCAAGTCGTCGCCGAGCATGTATCTGCGCGAGGCGTCGTCGAGCGCGATTCGATGGCAGGCGTGGAGTCCGCAGACGCTCGCACTGGCGCGGTCGCTGAACCGTCCGATCCTGATCGACATCGGCGCGGTGTGGTGTCACTGGTGTCACGTGATGGACGAGACGACGTACGCCGACAGTCAGGTTGCGGCGGTGCTGAACAGCAACTTCGTGCCGGTAAAGGTCGATACCGACGAGCGTCCGGACATCGACGAGTACTATCAGAATGCCGCCGCGCAGCTGACCGGCGCGGGCGGCTGGCCGCTGACGTGTTTCACGACGCCCGATGGCGCGTTGTTCTTCGCGGCAGGATATCTGCCACCGCGGCCGGGGATCGGACCCAACGGGAGCGGCGGAGAAAGCTCGTCGATGGTGCCGCTGCTGAAGCGAATTTCGCAGGTGTACGCGACCGATCGTGTGGGACTCGAGCGTGAAGCGGACGCAACTGCGGAGAAGCTCAAATCCATGCCCGGCAGCGGGGCCGCGACGGTGCACGGAGGACTCGACGGCCTGCGCGCGCAAATACTCGCGGGGCTGGCGGCGTCGTACGATCGTGAGTGGGGAGGATTCGCATCGGGTCCGGGACCGCGATTTTACGATTTCCCGGCGATCGAGCTTGCGCTCGCGCACGGCTTTTACGGGCATCCGGAGTTCACCGCGATGGCGCTCGACACGCTCAAAAAAATCGCGGCAGGCGGAGTGTTCGATCAGCTGGGCGGCGGATTTCATCGCTACTCGACCGATGCTCATTGGCTCGTGCCGCATTTCGAGAAGCTCGGGTACGACAACGCGATGGCCTTGCAAGCGTACAGCGACGCGTACGAAGCCAGCGGCGACCCGGAATTCGCGCGGGTCGCGAAGTCGATCGCCGGCTACGTCAATCGCGAGTTGCTCGATCCGAAGACGCACGCGTTCTACTCGCATCAGGACGCCGATTCGTTCAAGGGCGACGACGGCAGCTACTACACGTGGACGGTCGAGGAAGTGAAGCGTGCGCTGCGGCCGGATGAGGCACGCGTCGCGATTTTATTTTACGGCATGGAGGACGCGCCCGCGCGCGCGCCCGACGGACGAATCGTGCTGAGGCGCGCGATGAGCCCGGAGCAAGCAGCGGCCAGGCTGAAGATCCCGGCGGATGAAGTGCGCAGGACGATCGCCAGGGCATCGGACGTGATGCTCGCGGTGCGGTCTCGCCGCAAAGCGCCGCAGGTCGATCGCGCCGTGATGACCGATCGGAACGCATTGATGGCGGACGCATATCTGACGGCGTCGGCAGCGCTTGACGACGAGGGTCTTCAACGCACGGCGCTCAACGATTTGGATTTCATCCTCGGGCATATGCGCGCGCCCGACGGGAGTTTTTTTCACGTCTGGTCGGATGGACGCGCGCAGGTGGCAGGTCTGGCCGCCGACCAGGTTTACCTGCTGGGCGCGCTCATTGACGCGTATCAGTTTTCGGCCGAGGAGAAATACCTGGTCGAAGCGCGGATGCTCGCCGCGATTATTCTAAAGAACTTCCACGCTGATGGTTCGAGCTTGTTGATGAATCGCGAGACCGAAGACGCGGGCACGGTGATTGCGCAGTCTCAGGCCAGTGGGCAGGTGTTTTACGACATGCCGGCTCCGTCGGTGCAAGCGACGATGGCGATCGCGACGGCGAAGCTCGGGATCATCACCGGCGATAGCAGTTATACCAAAGCCGCGAACGATCTGATGGTGAGGGCGCCGGCGATGGCGGGGTCGATGCCGAGCAACTCAGTCGCGACGGTCGGGCTCGGGCTGGAGTATCGTGCAAACGGCGACGCGATGGTCGCAGTAGCCGGGCCGCATACCGACGCGCGCGCGGCTGCCTTATGGAAGACGGCGTTGGCGAGTTATCGTCCCGGGAAAATCGTGATGCGGATTGGATCGGATCGCGGTGCCGCCAAAGCGATGCCGCCCGCGATGCAGGCGATGCTCGCATCGAGCGCTGAGAAGGGAGTTACACTGGCGTTTGTATGTGCAGGAACGGCGTGCGCCATCCCGGTCGCGACGCCGGCGAAACTCGCGGAGGTCATCAGGAGATTCGGCGTCAAGGGGAACGACAAGACAACGCTTGCCAACGACAGACAGGCTCTCGCACGACCGCCGATGTGATCCGGATTGAAAGATCAATCGACGGACTTGTGGAAGCGCGCCACGCTGACCAGCATCAGAACCGAGGTCAACAGGGCGAGCGCCAGCATCTGGGGCCACAGGATGCCGAGACCCACGCCTTTCAGGAAAGTGCCGCGTAAGATAACCAGAAAATATCTTAGCGGGTCGGCATAGGTGATCATCTGCATGGCCTTGGGCATGCTCGTGATCGGGAAGGCAAAGCCCGAGAGCGTGAAAGCCGGGTTGAGGAAGAAGAACCCCAGGCGAAGGCTTGCTGCTGGGTCGATGAGAGTGTGGAGATGAGCAGGCCGACGCCCAGGGTGCTGAGAAGAAACAGAACGACTCCTAGCAGCAAGACCAGCACGTTGCCGCGAAAGGGCACCTGGAACCAGAGCGTTCCTACGACTGCGACCAGAATCACGTCCGCCAGGCCCACCACGAAAAAAGGAATGGTCTTGCCGAGGATGAACTCGAAGGGCCTGATCGGAGTGACCATGACCTGCTCGAGCGTGCCGATCTCGCGCTCGCGGACGATCGCGAACGCGGTCAGGGTCACTACCATCATAAGCGTGATGCTGCCGATAACTCCCGGGACGAAAAACCATTGACTGTTAAGGTCAGGGTTGTACCACGGTCGTTGCTCGAGAGTTATCTGCGGAACGACCGCAGCCATTGCGGGCGTCATCTGATTGAGTCGATCGCGCGCGTAGTCCTGGGAAAACTGATCCGCGATCTGGTTGACGTATCCGACGGCGATGAGGGCCGTGTTGGAATTGGTCCCGTCGACGATTACCTGCAGATGTGCGGTCTGTCCCTTGCGTAGCAGCTCGGCGAAGCCGGGTTCGATCTTGAGCGCCATCGGGATGTCGCTGCGGCCGATGAGCGATTTCAACTCCTGTTCATTGGAAAGGACCTTCGCGACTTCAAACCGGCCTGTAAACGTGAAGCGGCTCAAGAGGTCGCGGCTTTCCTGGCTATGGTCAAAGTCCATCACCGCGATCTGGACCCGGTTCACCTCAAATGTGGCGGCATAGCCATAGACGAGCATCTGGATGATCGGCGGAACCAACAATCGAAACCGCGCATACTTGTCGCGTCTTAGCTGGAGGAACTCCTTGACGATCATGCACCAGATGCGGTCGAACATGGCTTTCCTCTACTGCAAGCTTTTGTGAAACGCGCGCGTGGCAAAAAAGCCGATGACCAGCGCGTAGATGGTCATTGCCACGACCTGCGGAACAAGATCGTTAATGCCCGCGGCGCTGAGAAAAATACGTTTGAGGGCGCTCACGTAGTAGCGGCTATAAACCACGTAAGTGATAGCTCGTATGGGCGCTGGCATCTGATCGATCGGAAAGGCGAAGCCCGACAGCATCGAGGTAGGCAGCAGCGTGACCAGCAGCGCGTACTGGCTTGCGCCGAGCTGGCTCTTGGTCGCAACCGAGATCATGTAGCCGATCCCAAGAATCACAATCAGGAACAAGGTTGTAGTGAGAAAGAACGCCCCCAATCCGCCGCGGAAGGGCACCCCAAACCAGCCAACCGCGAAGACCGCGCAGAGTGCGGCGTCGACCAATCCGATACCCAGGTAGGGAACCAGCTTTCCCACCATTATCTCCAGCGCGGTTACCGGAGTGGCGATCAGCTGCTCCATGGTGCCACGTTCCCACTCGCGCGCAATGGTAAGCGATGACAGCAAGGCGCCCATCAGCGCCATCACCAGCGCGACAGTTCCGGGAATGATGAAATTCTTGCTTTCCAGGTCTTCGTTGAACCAGGTGCGGTAGTCGACGCTGAGAGGGCTGGTTGCTTGCTGGGAAAGACCGTGACGTGCGAACCAGTCTAGCTGTACTGTTGTTGGCATAGGTTGCCACCACCGCCTGGGCATAACCCTCGGCGAGTTGGGCGCTGTTGTCGTCGGTCCCATCAACTATAGCTTGGACACTGGTTCGGCCAGCATCGGCAAGACGCTCGGAGAAGTTCCAGGGGATCACAATCCCCAGCTTGCATTGGTCGGCATCGATAGCCTCGCACCAGCGCATGATAGTTATTCACGGCCTTGATCACATCGAAGTAGGGCGAGGCTTGAAATGCCTTGAGCAGCGCCTGGCTGTCCTGGCTGCCTTCCTGGTCTAGGACGTACACCGGTATGTGGTTGGCATCGAGCCGCGCCCCGTAGCCAAGCAACAGGATCTGAATCAGGGGCAGGAAGAGCACAATGATGAGGCTGCGCGGATCGCGCCGAATCTGGATGAATTCCTTGCGGCTCATGGCCGCTGTTCGTCGAAGATTCATTGAGAAGGTTCACTGCTGAGAGCCCGGCTTCCAGTAAGGGAGACAAAGGCGTCCTCAAGCGATGGGCTGATGGGTTCGATTCGGCCGACTCGGATGTCGTGAGCCGCCAAAAAGGCGGGGAGTTCGGTCAGCGGCTGCCGCCCGCTGCTGACTACCACATGCAGGGCGGCGCCGAAGACCGAAGCCTCGAGCACTCCCGGCGCCTGCTTGACGGCCGTGAGTCCGCCACCAAGCGGGCTGCATTCGATCAATAACAGATCGCCTTTTATCGCGGTCTGCTTGATCTCGGTTGGGGTTCCCATCTCAACGATTAGGCCCTGGTCTATCAGCGCCAGCCGGTTGCAGTATTCCGCCTCGTCCATGTAGTGGGTGGTGACCAGGATCGTCACTCCTTCGCGCGACATCTGGTGAATCAGCTCCCAAAACTGACGGCGCGAAAGCGGATCGACTCCGGCGGTGGCTTCGTCGAGAAAGAGCACCTGCGGCCGGTGCAGTACCGCGCAGCCCAAAGCGAGTCGCTGTTTCCAGCCGCCTGACAGCTCGCCCGTCAGCAATTGCTCGCTGCCGCCGAGCCCGGACATCTTGATTGCCCATGCGATGCGCTCGTCGAGTGCTCGCCCCGTGACCCCGTAGAGGCCGCCGAAGAATTGAAGGTTCTCGATCGCGGTCAGATCGTTGTAGAGAGAAAACTTTTGCGACATGTACCCGATGTGCCGGCGGACCTCTTCAGCCTGGCCCGCGACGTCAAAGCCGACGACGCTCGCAGAACCTGAGCTGGGAGTCAGCAGGCCGCACAGCATGCGGATGGTGGTGGATTTCCCCGACCCGTTGGGCCCAAGCAAACCGAAGATCTCGCCGGAGCGGATTTCAAAACTCACCTGGTTGACTGCGACAAAGGCGCCGAACCGCTTCACCAGCTTGTCGACTACGATTGACGCCGCATCGTTCATTGCTCACGAGCCTTGTTCCGTTTCCTGCTGTGAGATGACGTAAACAAAAACGTCCTCGACGCTCGCCGCTATGCGGCGCGGCTCGCCGAACGGGACTCCCGTGTGTTCAAACCCGGCCCGCAATTGCGCCATCCGGCGATCAGGATCATCGACCACCACATGCAGCACGTCGCCCATAGCGGTTACGCTCAAAACTCCCGGCTCACCGGCGGCGGCCGTTTGCAGCGCCTGGGGATCGGGCGAGCTGATCGACAAGACCGCACCGGGCAACAGCTTCTTAAGCTCGTCGGGGGTGCCAAAGAACAGACGGCGGCCTTGACGCATCAGCAGCAGCCGGTGGCAGCGCTCGGCCTCATCGAGATAAGCGGTCGAGACCAGCACCGTTACCCCCTCGAAGACCAGCGAGTAAAGGATGCTCCATAGCTCACGCCGCGAGACGGGATCGACCCCGGTAGTGGGCTCATCGAGCAGCAGCAGTTGCGGCGTGTGGATCAACGCGCAGGCAATCCCAAGCTTGCGCTTCATGCCTCCGGAGAGCTGGCCGGCCAGACGGTCTCGAAACTGGCTCATACCCGAAGCTTCAAGCAGTTGATCTTCTCGTTGTTGCCTCACGCTCCGGCTGACTTCGAAGATGTCGGCATAAAAGCGGATGTTCTCGGCGACCGTCAGATCCTCATAGAGGCCGAACTGCTGGGGCATGTAGCTGATTCGGCTCTTGACCGCTTCCGGCTGCCGCAGGACGTCCTGCCCGGCCGCCATCACGGCGCCGCCATCGGCAGGCATAACTCCCGCGAGAATCCGCAGCGCCGTCGTCTTCCCGGCGCCGTCGGGACCCACCAATCCAACAATCTCCCCTTGGTGCGCGTTGAAGCTCAGCTGGTCGACGGCGACGACGTCACCGAAACGTTTCGTCAATCCATCGACCTGTACGACTTCGTCGCTCATTGCGTTCCCGACGGACTCAGTTCGATGGTGGCGTCCGCCGGCATTCCCGGCTTGAGCTCGTGGCTCTGGTTTTCGATGTCGATCCTGATTCTGTACACCAGGGTCACACGCTCGGCGTGGGTCTCGACGCTCTTGGGGGTGAACTCGGCATTTTCCGAGATCATCGAGATGCGGCCGACGTACTTTTGCCCCGGATAGCTGTCGGTCGTGATCAGCGCCGCCTGCCCGAAGCGAATGCGGCCGATATCGGTTTCGTTGACATAGGCGCGCAGCCACACGTGGTCGAGGTCAGCCAGGGTGAATACCGGCGTGCCCGGCTGCATGTCTTCGCCCAGTTCCGCATTTCGCACCAAAATGACGCCCGAGTAAGGGGCGTATAAGGTCGTGTACCCAAGGATGATCTGGGCCAGCTTCAGGCTCTCTTGCGCGTCCTTGATGCTGGCCTGCGCGACGCTGACGCTGGCCTTGGCCGCCGCTTGCAGAGCCTGGTCGCGCTCGACCACCGCCCGCGATTGCCTCAGTGCGGTTTCAGCAAGGTCACGAGTCTGAGTCGCAATAACCTTACGTCGCCACAGCTCCTGGTCGCGCTGATAGTCTATGGTCTTCTGCCAAAGATCGGCCTGATCGCTGGCCACCGTGCGCCCGGCGGCTTCGAGATTGCGCAAGGCGAGAGCGAGTTGCCGCTGCTGGACCAACAGAGATGCTTGGTCCACCACCACCTGCTGCCGGTAGTCGTGGTCCTCCAGGCGCGCCAGCAGCGTGCCTGCTTTTACCCACTGGCCCTCGTCAAACGGAAGCTCGACGATCCGCGACTGCACGGTCTTGAAGCTGAGCACGCTTTCGTGCGCCTCGATGTCGCCGGAAAGGAGCAGGCTGTTGGCCGGGCCGCCGTGCTCGAAGAACAGCGAATAGGCCGCCCACGTCGCCGCGCCAAGCACCAGGACCACAACCAGGATGACAATTCGTTTCTTCATGCGACTTGACCGGGCTTTTTCAATGGCCGGCTGCGATGAACGGCGGTTTGCGATGGCGCCACTGGATTTCGCCGGCGCCGGGACTGAATCCGAACAGTCTCGCTGGTCTTCGACACACGATCTCCAAGCCAGCGCAGAAAATTCGCGCGCTGATGCATGAAGCGCGGGTCGGTAGGTTTCATGCCGTGGATCAGGCCGATCAACTGGGGCATGACCAGCGGGAACAAGGCCAGCGACAGCATCGAAATGAAAAGTTGAGTCAGATTGACGCCGCGCGGAATCGATCCTCTGCGCTGCAGCACGCGCAGCCGGGCCACTGCCTTCTCAAACAGCGCGCGGCGCTCGGTTTCGGCGATGCGCTTTCTGCCGCCGCTGTCGATCGCCTCCCATTCCATCAGGCGCACGAAGTCGATATCCGTGCCTACCGCCAGGTAGATGTGCGTGAGCGCACCGGCGAAGTCGTCGGGTGTAGATTCGATCATTCCGGCGCGCTCGTCGATTTTGTGGCGCAGGATTTCGCGATAGAGGTCCTGCTTGGCGCCGAAGCAGTAATAGAGCATTCGCTTGTTTACCCGCGCGCGCCGGGCGATCGCATCGACTCGCGCGCCGGCGAAGCCGCGGGCCGAGAATTCGGCAAGTGCGGCGGCGAGGATCTTCTCGCGCGTGCGGTTGAGATTGCGGACAGGTGTGCGTCGGCCGGTCATGCGTCGCGCCCATTAACCGCGCAGTTAATTGCGCTATTAACTGATCGGTTAATTAAGCCGCCGCATTTCGCGAGTCAAGGGAATCGAGATCGACCTCACCGATTAGAAGGCGTCAAAGAGCAGGTGCTGCGCTGCCGTCGCAACGGCCGCCCGTTTCCTTACCACTTCTCCTTGAACGGCCGAACGTCCACCTCGTGAGACCATGCGCTGCGGTCCTGATGCGCGAGATGCCAGTAGGTTTCGGCGATCGCGGACGGCTTGAGCATGTCGTCCGCCTTGAGATGCGGAAATCGCTCGCGGATGAAAGGCATGTCGATCGCTCCGTCCACGTTGACGTATGCCACGTGAATGCCCTGGGGTTGCAGGTCGCGCGCCATCACCTGCGCCAGCCCGCGCAGCGCAAATTTCGCCGGCCCAAACGCCGCTGAGGTCGCAAACGGTTTCACCCCGGCGGTCGCGCCGGTGAATATAATGACGCCGCTGCCCCGTGTCAGCATCGCCGGAACAACCTCCTGCGCGGCCAAAAACGCGCCAAAGGCGTTGACCCGCCAGGTGTTCTCGAAGGTGCTCGGCTTGGTTTCCATCAGTTTGCCGAACGGGCGCATCGCCGCGTTGTAAAGCAGCACCTCCACCTCGCCGAGTTCGCGGCGAATCTTGTCGAAGGCCGTGGTTATATCCGCGGCCTTGGCGACATCCGCACCGACCGGGATCGCCTTGCCGCCGGCGCTCTCAATTTCCTTCGCGAGCGCGGTCAGTTTCTCTTCACCGCGCGCAACCAATGCGACCGCGTACCCGTCGGCGAATCTGCGCGCCAGAGCGGCGCCCAAACCGGCTCCGACCCCGACCACTGCACAAACTGGACGACGATTTGATGCTGCCATATATGCCTCCTGCGCCCGCCAATAGCATCGATCGTGCGCGCGCACCCTTCGCGATTTTCACCATGCGCTCGGCGCTTCCGCTGGCAACGCCGCTGGCGCCGGTCAGCAACGCAGTTTCAATTTGCAACTGATACAGTTAGCAGGCGCTGGCCTAAATGGCAACGAGCGCCCCAAGTGCGGAGCGTCAATGTCCTGAATTTGGTGCCGATCTTAATCTGGGGCTGGGTGTCTGAATTCTACTTGTCCGGTCGGTCATCCACTTTTCGATTACCTCCCGGTCAAAACGGTAGTCGCTGCCAATCCTGATAACCGGAATTTGACCCCGGCGAATCAGTTTGTACAGCGTGCTTTGATGAATCTGTAAATACTGGGCTACTTCAGGAGTCGTCATGATCGGGCTGGGTACGGCATCGTGGTGGGACTTCATAAACAACAGATTCCTCCCATCTAATACCTGAATCTTAATGTTCACTCCGCGTTAGCGCAAGCTGACTAGTAGATATAGACGATCGCAAAGCGAGTTGAGAGAAGGGGGCAAAGTGCGGCGCTTCGCTTCTCGCCCGCGCGTGTTAGAGAAGTCGAAAAAGAAATTCTCGGTGGCGATCCCGATCCCGATAAAATCAGCGCGTCATACGTCGAGCGAATCAATCTCTCGACGCGGATGCAGATGCGCCGGTCCCTCGCCTGACCAACGGGTTCAGCAAGAAACTGGAAAACGATCGCGCCGCAGTCGCGTTGTGGATCGCGTTCTAGAGCGCCAGCTATCAAAGCAAGTTTCAAAGTGCAACGATATTTCGGTCGAGCCGCGCAGTTGGAAAACGCCGCGGCCCGCGAAATTCAACTCGACGGAGGATGGCGACAAACACCCATGCGCTGGGATTCGGTCAAGGAGATGAACTGCTCGGTCGCGCGAACGCTTGCGGTGATCGGCGAGCGCTGGACGATGCTGATTCTGCGCGAGGCGTTTCTCGGACGCCGCCGCTTTGACGAGTTTCAGAATGGGATCGGAATCGCGCGCAACATCTTGAGCTCGAGGCTGCGTGACCTGGTGCGGGACGGAATCTTCGATCGCGCCCGCAGCGAGGGCGACAACGGCCGTGTCGAGTATCGGCTGACCAAAAAGGGACTCGAACTCTATCCCGTGTTGATCGCAATGATGCGATGGGGCGACACGTGGCTCAGCGACGAATCAGGGCCGCCGATGACGCTGATGCATCGCGCCTGCGGCGCGAAGATGGCGCCGTATATGGTCTGTTCTCATTGCGGCGAGCATCTTACCGCGCGCGAAGTCGTAGCGATTCCACGCCGGCCGGCGCGCGCGCACCCGCGGCGCTCCGATCGCAAGCGCGCCGTGCGCTGACTGTCGCTCAAACTGAACCCACGCGCGAATCCCTGTGATTCCTGAATCCGGGTTTCAGGCCGGGTTTGGGGATGACCTAGTTCAGCCTGACGGCGCCGGATTTAGCGTGCTATGCATACACTATGGTCAACCGCCAGGATGCCTCGTACTCGCCCGGCTCGTCCGAAATCGGGCGACCTCTGCTTCCACTTGCAATAATTTCTGACAGAACAAAGCTAGCCATAGAGCGGAGCCGTCTCAAAACCACCACGGATGGTATAAAATCCTCTTTTCGGCCCTTTTCGATCAGTCAGAATCGCGCCCCTCGCAGTCTGATCTTCGCGGCGGATGCGCGTTCTATCGACCTTCGCCGACCGACCGCATCAGCGAGCGGCGCCGGTTGCGCGATGTCGGCCATCAGTTCGGTTTGTCAGGTCCGCAAATCGAACCAGTGCTCGCCCGCTTGGCCGTCTGGCGCCGCGCGCGCCATCCGCGCACAATGTTCGTTTAACATGATTGAATTGGTGATGTTCGACGCGGACGGCGTGCTGTTCGATTCCGAGGAATCGAACGTTGCCTACTACAACTGGATTTTCGCGCGGATCGGCGAACCACCACTGGACCGTGACGAGGAAATCGCGGCGATTTCGTTCGCCGCGAGCGAGGTGTTTGCGGCGCGCGCGCGTGGCGACGCCGCCAAGCTTGGCAGGATGCACGATTTGACCCGCAACATGGATCAGACGCCGTTTTTCAAGATGCTGCGGCCCCCGATTGAGTTGCGCCCGTTCATGCTCGAGCTCAAACGGCGCTACAAGCTCGGGCTGGCGACCAATCGATCGGCGACGGTGCCCGCGTTGGTCGAGCATCTTGGCCTTGGCGGCGTATTCGACGCGGTCGCCAGCGCACTCGACAAGGTTCGCCCCAAGCCTGCCCCCGATATCCTGCGCCTGTGCCTCCAACGCGCGGGTGTCGACGCGACGCGGGCCGTGTACGTGGGCGACAGCAGGATAGATCGAGAGGCGGCCGAGAGCGCGGGCATGCATTTTATCGGCGTCGGCAATCGCATCGAACATCATCGCCTGATTGCGACGATTGCCGGCCTGCAAACCGCTCTCGAACTATTGGACGCGAGCCAGGCGTGAGGCCTGCTGCTTTAGAGAATCATCTCGATCAGAGTCGGACCCGGCGTCGCGAGCGAGCGTTCCAACTCAAGCGTGAGCGCCTCCGCCGTCTCGACGCGCACGCCCGCCACACCCATTCCCCGCGCCAGGCTCGTCCACTCGATATCGGGATTGGAAAGGCTGGTGAGCGAGCGCGCTTTGCGGCCGGGTTCGGTCACGCCCGCGCGCGCAAGCTCAAGCTGCAGAATTCGGTAGCTGTGGTTGTTGCACAGCACCGTCGTGACGTTGAGCGATTCGCGGGCCTGCGTCCACAGCGCCTGCAGCGTGTACATCGCGCTGCCATCGGCCTGAAAAGCGATCACCCGCCGATCTGGACACGCGACCGCCGCGCCGGTTGCGCACGGCAATCCTTGCCCGATCGCTCCGCCCGTGAGGGAAAGATATGTATGCGGCGGCGCAGCCACCGACGCGGCAATGAACGCCAGGCCGGTGGTGGCAGCTTCGTCCATCACGATCGCACCCTCGGGCATCACCGCCGCAATCGCGGCGCCCGCGGTCATCGCGTCGAGTCTTCCAACCGGACGTTCGGGGCGCGATATCTTCGCCGTAGTCGCGCCCGAAGCCGGCGCCCCGATTTCGCCTGCGAGCGCTTCCAGAGCGCCTGGTACGTCATCGGTCGGCTCGGCCAGAATCGCAACCTCGATGCCCTCGGGAATCAGCTGGCTGGGAAAATCGCGGTAGCCAAAAAACGCGACCGGCTTTTTCGCGCCGGCGATGACAATCGAGTCGAACTGCTTCAGCATCTCAATGGCTTGTTCAGGAAAGTAGGGCAGGCGATCTACGCTTGGCGTACCGGCGCCGCGTTCGACCCGGGCGGGAAAAGTTTCGCAGATCAGATGACATCCCGATTTCGCGGCGATGCGCGCAGCCGCCTTCAGCCCACGCGCTCGAAGCGCGATGCCGCCGAGAAAAAGCGCTACTCGATCGCCCTTGCGCATCGACTCGGCCGCCCGCTTCACCGCATCAGAGGATACCTCCGGCGGCGCTGGCGGCGCGATTGGCGCAGCCGGGCTCTCGGCAGGATTCCACTGGCAATCCGACGGGATGATCAACGTCGCGATTTGTCCCGGCGCGCGGCCGGCCGCCGCAATCGCATTCACGGTCGCGTCGGCGAGCGATGCCGAATTGCGGACGCTTCGTATCCATCCCGAAACGGGAGTCGCGAGCGAAACGATGTCGGAAGTCAGCGGTGCGTCGGCGCCGATGTGCCACGTCGCATGGTCGCCGATCAGATTCACGATCGGCGAGCGCGCGCGCCGCGCGTTGTGGAGATTCGCGATGCCGTTGGCGAAGCCGGGCCCAAGATGAAGCAGCGTCAGAGCAGGCTTCTCCGCCATCCGTCCGTAGCCGTCCGCGGCCCCGGTGCATACACCCTCGAACAATCCAAGAATCGCCGCAGCCCGTCGGCGGAGTCGAGCGCCGCCACCAATGGCATTTCGGTTGTCCCCGGATTTGCAAAACACACCTCGACGCCTGCTGCGATCGCGGTGCGAATCAGGCTCTCGGCCCCGTTCATGATTTAATTCCCGGCTGTGCGGCGGGGCGACGCTCGATCTTCATGAATTGCGTGCACGGGGTTCTGATGGCCGAAGCTCTCTCTGTCCTGATCGATGGTTCCCGACTTGGCGAGGTGCCGCACCGTCGGATCGCTAATCGCGTCAAACGAGCGGTAGCGCGCTCGAAACAAAGGTGTCAAGCGCAGGTCATCGCTCACGCCAAATTGGCGTGCCGTCGTCAAATCAAAAATGAAAATGATATGGCGCTAGCGCTTGTCGTCGCGATGATCCGTGAACTGATGAGCCGCTGCGGGATCATGGATATGGGGCGCTGCGGGATCATTGATCGGATGCGTTGCCGGTGCGCCGCTTCGCGCCGCAATGGTCTGCGCGCATCTCAGATGCATCGAAGGCTCGCCGGTTACTTTCGCGCCGAAACCGAAACGCAGGCCGCAGTGAGCGCACCGCTCCTCCGACATCGCTCGCAACGCGTGGCACTTGCTATGATTGCAGGAACCACGACATGGTCCGCCGGGCATTCCAGGGGTCGGAATAGTGATCACGCTCATGGTCTCATCCTCAGAAGTTTGTTCCGCCATCGTTGCGAGCAGTTCAACTCTTGCATCTGATGGCATATATTACAACCCATGACGCCTTGTAGCAAGCTTGCGACGCATATCGCAGGCTTGCCACAAAAGATTTAGATTTTTCTGAATATTTAGCTATTACGTATTGTTTTATGCTTAATAGAGTTCTATATAATCAATTTCAATCAATTTGATGAATAAGAGGTCTTGACGTGGGAAATTCGCTTTAAGCGAAACCGCTGATGGCTAGAAGCAACCTCTTATTGCATAAAATAGCGACAGGACCCCAGGACTGGCCGGAATATTGCCCAGGCTGTGGATGAATCATGCGCTCGGCAGCGAACCGCCAAGCAGGTTGCGCGTGCGCTCGAGGTTGCGCCGGATGTAGCCGCGGACGTGGCGAGCGACGCCGTCGTCGGCGTGGCCAAGAGCGACGGCGGCGACAAACGCGGCCATCGCGGCTTCCATCGCATTTCGATCGATCGGATTTTTTGCGCCAGCGCGAATCGCGCGCGCCAGCGCGCCGCGAAGCCCGCTCTTTTTCGAGAGGTGCTTGTCGCCCAGCCGCTTGATCGCCGCAAATGTAGCGCGCAGATCTTTTATTTCGGCCGCGTCGTAAGCGGGTGCCGACTCGAGCACTGCCGCTGCATGGCCCAGCATTAAGATAGCCGACATCGCCTGGCCTTGCGCGTAAGGCGATGTCAGTTCGGGCAGCAGCGCTTCCATGATCGTGCGCTGCATTCCGCTGATCACTTCATTCAACTTTGGCCGTAGCATCTGAGCACCTCAGACCAATCGAAGTTGGTTGGCCAAGTCCTCGAACAACTGCGGGATTAGCAGTTCAAGAAAAGGCATCATGGAGTCGGACGTGCGTCCCTCGACGAAGTCGCGGATTCCGGTCAGACAAATCGCGATCATCTTCGCGTCGCCGAGCACCCGGTAGAAAAACAGCCGCTCCCGATCGACCCGATGGCCGGTCTTCTGTTCGTACAGGCGGTAGAACGCCTTCGCGTTCCATCAGGCCGCCGGCGAGTTCGTCGCGTCCCCAGAAGGTCATCGACGCCCACCCGAGATCCTCCATCGGGTCGCCCAGATGCGCCATCTCCCAATCGAGCATCGCGATGATTCCATTGTCGTCGTACAGATAGTTTCCCGAACGATAGTCGCCATGAACGATCACCACGCGGTCGGTCACGACGGGGTTGGCTTTGAGCCATGCGAACGCGGCGCTGAGAATCGGATAATGTTCGCCCATCCGGTCGCGTTCATACACTTCGCTCCAATGCGCTGTCTGGATGCGGGCGGGATCCTCGGGATTTTTCGGTGGCCCAAGAATCTCGAGCCCGTACTCGCGGTAATCGAGCGACTGCAATCGCGCCAGCTGGCTCAGGAAGTCATCTGCGACCTTCGCGCGCGTAGATTCGGCCTCCATCGCCGGAAACGCCCCCATGCCGGTGCGGCCAGGCGCGCGCTCCATGATGAAAAACGGGCGATCCATCACGCTCGCATCGAGCTCGAGAAACAGGGGCTCGGGAACCTTGAGGCCCGCGCGATGCATCGCGGCGATCACTTTGAACTCGCGCTCGCGATCGGTTTTGAGCAGCCCGCCAGTCGGATCGCGCCGCCCGATCATCGCGCGCGTGCGCGTCTGGCCGCCTTCGCTCCATTCCAGATCGAAGGCATAAGTCTCGCGCGACGAACCGCCGGAGATTCGTTTGAGGCCGACCACGCGATGCTCGCGCGCATGCGGCATCCGGCGTTTGAAATACTCAGTCAATCGATGCTGATCCATTTTAGTGGCGATCCTTCTGGCGCTACGGATTCGGCGCGGTCGGTGGAAGCGCCGTTGGGTTTGCCGGCGCCGTGATTCCACCCATCATGCTGCCCAGCTGTGCGCGCAGCCGCTCCGCCTGCTCGGCCTTGCCGTTGCGTATCAATTGTCTTTCGACGCCGAGCGCCTCGCGCTTGGCCTGTTCGAGCTGCTCGCGAGTGGGCGGCGAGATTGCAATCGCGCTTGCCAGCGTCTGCTGCGAAATTTGCGCCAGCATCTGCGTCATCTGCACGGTCGCGGGCGAAGGCGGCGGCGCCGTCGTCGCGGCTGCGGCTTGTCCCAGCGCCTGCGCGAAACTCCCGGGCCCGCGCGCCATCATAAACAGTTGCGTCTCGTTCATGCTCGACGCGCCGTCCAGCCGCGTGCCCGACGGTGCGCTATGGCTCATCGCATCCACGTTCATCACATCGAGCGACGGCGTCGCGCCGAGGTCATTGAGCGTCATTATCGAATCATAGTGTATTTCGGCGGCGTGAGACCCATCGACTTCAAATGCGACCTCGGAGTCGCCGTTGCTTATCGGCGAGACTCCCGTCACGTGGCCGATGGTCGCCGACGCGTGAGTTATCGAGTCGCCCGGACCCAGCCCGCCGGTGGTATCAAGCTGCGTCGAATAATACGACGGCTGACTGGCGCATCCCGCGACCAGCAGGCCAAGAATGAACGCGCCGCCCGTCGATATTCGCCGCAATGCCGGCGTGCAAATTCTGATCGTCTTACGCAAATGCCGGCATCACTTCTTTCGCGAATAACTCGAGCGTCGGCGGTGGCGCGAAGTCGCTGAAGAAAATCGTAAACGTCGTGATTCCCATCGCCATCCGTTTTCGGAGTTGCTCGACCAGTTGCCCGGGCGTGCCTTTGATTCCAGTGGTGATGAACGGCTTGAGCATCTGCGCCATCTTCCACTTCTGCTCGACTTCCTCGTCGGTCTTGCCGATGCAGACCAGCAACTGCTCGGACACGTCGATGGTGTTTACGTCGCGCCCGACGTCTTTGCAGTGCTGCTTGAGCACGTTGAACTTGTGCTCGAAGCTTTCGTAGCCGGCCGGACAATTCCATCGGTCGGCGAACCTGGCGACCAGCTTCAACATGACCTTTTCGCCGCTGCCGCCGATCGTGATCGGAGGATGCGGTTGCTGCACCGGCTTGGGATTACAGCTCGCTTCTTCGATCGAGTAATGGCGTCCCTTAAACGTCGCGCGCTTCTCGGTGAACATCGCCTTCATGATGTGCAGGCCTTCCTCGAACATCTTGAGCCGCGTGCCCATCGAGGGGAACTGGTAGCCGTAAGCCTTGTACTCCTCATCCATCCAGCCCGCGCCGTAGCCGATTTCGAGACGGCCGTTGCTGATATGATCGATGGTCGCAAGCGTCTTCGCCAGCAGCGCCGGATTACGGTAGGAGTTGCATATCACCAGCGTGCCGATGCGAATCTTCTCGGTCTTCGCCGACAGCCCCGCCATCAGCGCCAGGCATTCATGATGGTCGAGATCGGGCATCCCGCGCGTCCACATGTGATCGACCAGCCAGATCGAATGATAGCCGAGTTTCTCGCATCGATGCGCCCGCTCCTCGAGCTGATGCCACGATTGTCCGGCTTGCGGAGAGAACAGGGCGAATTGCGCTTTCTTGCTCATTGAAATTTACTCCCGTGCGAGATTGGCGTGAGAACCTGCCGACTTTGTTTCGCACGGCGGACCGCGAGGGGTCAACCAGCGACGGCCCGGCGCGGGCGCGGACTTGTGCGACGACGCGAAATTGTGGAGAGGATTAGCCCATGAAGATTCGACGGCGTATTGCGATTAACGGGTTGGCGGTTCTGCTTCTTTTCATCGCGCTGGGCACGGTCGCGTCAGCCGGTGAAACCGATTTCAGCGCCGTCGGCGCCTCCCGCGAACTCAAAGGCGCGCCGGGAATTTACGAATGGACGTTTGCCGCGACAGTGGGCAAATCGCCGTTCGATAAAATCGCGCTGCATCGCGTTGCAAAGGGGCCGACTCCGCCCGCGCATCCCGAGGCGGTGGTGCTCTACCTCCCCGGCACCAACATGAATGGCGAAGTGGCGCTCGAGGATCCGCGCTACTCGTTCCAGGTCTATCTGGCCGAACAAGGCGTGGACGTGTGGGCGATGGACTACCGCACGCATTTTATTCCGCCGCAGACGCCGCAGAGCGATCTTTCCGAGCTGGCGGGATGGACCAATGATCTCTTCGAGACTGATATCGACGCACGCCGCGAAATTCGTCAGAGAAAAAACCGGCCGCACGAAACTCTTCGTCGCCGGCTTCAGCCGCGGCGTCGAGTTCGCGTATCTCTACGCCGCCATGCATCCCGAGCGCGTCGCGGGAATCATCGCGCTCGACGGATTCATCCCCACCCATCCGATGCGCGCGGCGCCGGTGCCGGCCGGCCACTATGCTGACGACATCGGCGGCGAACACCTGACTTACGACAAGCGTTACAAGCTCATGCAGATGGTGATCGAGAATCCCGATCAGCCTGCGCCGATTCCCAAGTACAAGACTGCGCGCGAAAACCTGGAGCATGTTGTGTACGATGCGGGCGGATTTTTCGGCGGCCATGGCGGCCTTGCGAATCCGCAGGGCGGCTTTTCCGACGCCGTCGTGCTGGCGAAACTGCTAATCGGCTACGATCGCTACTGGCCTGCGGTTCAGGACGGCGAGAATCTATTCGTGCGCCGCGACTGCTCTTGTTGCTCAAGGCGTCGAAAATTCCGGTGATCGCGTTCGCCAGCACCAACTTCGGCGCCGGTTGGCCCAGCCAGGTCGAGCAGTCGGCGAAATCGACCGGCGCGCCCGACCCTTCATTTACAAAGTTCGACAACTGGGGCCATCTGGACGTGTTGGCGGGAACGAAGTCGGAGAGCGAAGTCTTCGCGCCGACCGTGGCGTGGATCAAGCGGCATCAGAAGTGCGCGCGGATATTGGGGCCCGTCGGGGCGCGGCGGAGCGGGGCGGTTCGGCGGAATAAGCATAACCGCGGCGAGCGCCCATGCGCCGAGCGCGAGTCCGGCGACGGTCCATCGAATGGTCGAGCGGCCGTGGCGCGATGCGATAATCGCGGTTAGCGGAGCGAGCGCGAGATCGATGGCGATCGAGGTCGCGATCAGATTGGCGGGCGACTCGCGGTACCCCATCAGGGCGAATCCGGACGCGATGCTCAGCAGGCTGGCGATAGTGCTCATCGGTTTGCGCGGCTCGACACTCTATATATAGTTGAAAATCATGGCACGCGGCGACGACGACAACCTGATGAACAGGCTACGGCAGATGAGCGAGGAAGGCATCACCGGCTTGTTCAACGAGATCCTGTCAAACGAGAGGATGCGGTCGAGTTTCGGGCGGGCGGGTGAACGTTTCATGGCGAACAAGCAGTCTTTCGACCGCAACGTCGAACAGGTTCTCGACTTTGTCAATATCCCTTCCAAGCGGGACGTGCGCGAGCTCAAAGCGCGGCTCGATCATTTGAGCTCGCAACTGCTGAACCTCAGTATCAAGCTCGATCGCATTCTCGATCACGACGAGCCCACGAAAGCGAAGCCCGCGGTTCGACGCGCGAAGAAGCCCGGCTGATCAGCCGGCGCGCAAGCTGCGGCCAATCTCGGCGAGGTCGGCGATCGTGCGCGGCTCGCGGCCGAGGTCAGGCGCAAGCATCAGCACTGCGCCGGCGGGCAGCGAATCGCGCAGAGCAGTGAGCGAAACCTCCTCGCGCGTCTTGAGCGCGGCGTAGTCGGCGAGATTGCGCTTCAATTTTCTCCTGAGCGACGGCGCGATGCGGGCCGATGATAGTTCCGCGGCGTCAGGCAGCTCCGCGAGCACACGATTCACGACCATCGCGGCGACGCGCAAGCCGGCACGATCGAGCGCGCCGATAAATTCGCGCGCCTGCGCGATTCGGCTCGACTCCGCGGTCGTGACGATCACGATCGCGGTGTCCGGCGCGCGCAGCTTGTCCTGGGCGCGCGCGGCGCGGGCGGAAAAACCTTCGTACATGCCGTCGAAACTGCGAACGAATGACTGGACGTCGCTCAGCAGATTCAGGCCGGTCACGCGATCGAACGCCGCGAGCACCGCGCGCGCGGCAATATCCACCATCCGCAGTTGGCTCCTGAACAATCCGGCGGGAGCGCCGAGCAGAGTGACGGCGCGCGAGTTGAGCAGTTCGAGCAAGCGCCGCGGCGCGTCCAGAAAGTCGATGGCCTCGGCGGCCGGAGGAGTGTCGAGCACCAGCAGGTCGGTCAAGGGATTGGCTGCCAGTTCGAGCAGCTTTTCCATCGCCATGTAGTCCGCCACTCCTGCAAGCGCGCCCGAGAGATTGCGATAGATTCGATTTTCAAGAATCGTGTCGCGCGCCGCGTCCGACAGCGCGTAACGCGCGACGATCGAATCGAAGGTGCGTTTTGGGTCCAGGCGCAACGCGCGCAGCCGCGCGCGGCTGGACGCAGCGCCACGGCGTGCATGACCAATCGCCCTCGAGATGGACCTCGACCGGCTCGGATGAATCCGCGCCAAGGCCGAGCGCGTCGAGCAGGCGCGGCGCGGGATCGACGGTCATCACATCCACGGCGCACCCGATCACGGCGGCGCGCACCGCGAGTGCGGCGCTGATCGTGGTCTTGCCGACGCCGCCGGGCCCCAGGCAGATCACCAGGCTTTGCGAGCCCAAGTCGAACGACTCGGGATGCGCGGGCTGCTTTAGACGGGCAGACGGCTTGAGCTGTGCGGCCTTGGGCTTCATCGGTCGAGCAGCTCCGCATCCAACACGCGGGCAAGTTTCGCTACTTCAGCAGGTCCCACGGCCGGCGTGAACATCATCGGGAGGCTGAAGGTCGGGATGCCGGCGGCGGCGAACCGCGAAGCGACCAGAGCCGCCTGTTCGTGCGCGGCGTTTCTGCGCACTGCCAAGCGGGAGTGGCCGCCGAGCGGACTCAGCGCGGCGAGTTCGCAAGTATCGAAGAGCAAATCGGGAACGCAGTTCATTATCGCGGCGACAGTGACGATGCCGAGCCGCTGGCGCATCGTGGCGGCGGTTTCAAGCGCCTCGCGAACCGCGAGATCCTCCGGCGTCATCGTGATGATCGCGCCGAATCGTGTCGCGTCGGTGAGGAACCTGTCGACCGAATCGGCAAGCCGGTTCAGCGTGCCGGCGGGCGCGATCCCCTTCACGCCCGACGAGACCGAGAGCAGTTCGACGGCGCTGCCCGAGGCGGGCGCGTCGATCACCAGAAAGCGATCTTCGAGCGCCGCGTCTCCGGCCATGATCCGGAGACGTTCCAGCAGCAGGAAAGCCTCGAGACCCGGCAGCGCGGCGGTTACGTAACCGAAGGTTCGGCTGCGCAGCATCCGGCGCGAGATGGCGCGAATCGGCACGATGCGCTCGATGAAGGCTTCGAGCTCGGCGCGCGGCGTGAGCGCGACGGCGTCGAGCGAGTCGGTGACTTTGACGGTGGTCGAATCCACCAGCATCGCGCCGAGCGCCGCGGCCGCCGACAGGCGACGGTCGAGATCGGCGAGCGTGGTCGGACGCCGGCGCGACAGCGCAATGGCCAGCGCGGCAGCGACCGTGCTCTTGCCGGTGCCGCCTTTGCCGGTTACGAACAAGACCCGCGGCAGCGTCATCGGCTAGAATGTAAGGGTCGCGCAGCGAACAGTAAACCTTGCGCGGGAAGAGAGTTGATTTTGAGCGAAAATAAACCGCCGGCGATCGATTCGATGCTGATTGCGATACCGCCGGAGCAGATCGTGCTGTTCAAGTCGATCGTCGAGTCCTACGACAATCTCGCGACGCTGCGGACCGAGGATCCCACGCGGCATCATCTGCGGATTTACTTCTCGGCGGGTTCGCGCGACGAAGTCGAGGCGCTGATGGCGTCGCTGGCTGCGCAGTTCGAGATCGAGCGGCTCGCGTAGCGGGGCAAAGAGCAAGCCGGCGGCGTTCTTTCGGTTCCTTTCATGGACGTTTGACTTCACTTTGATATATCTTTATAAGTATGAAACTATGAAGAAGCTAACCGCAATCGCGGCGCTGGGCGCGCTGGCGCAAGAGACTCGGCTCGACATCTTCCGCCTGCTGGTGCAGAAGGGCCCCGCCGGATCGCCGGCCGGCGAGATCGGCACGCGCCTGGGTCAGCCCTCGCCCACGTTGTCATTCCACCTGAGCCAACTCAGGTTTGCGGGCTTGGTGAGTTCGCGGCGCGCGAGCCGGTCGATCATCTACAGCGCCAATTTCAAGGCGATGAGCGATCTGCTCGCGTACCTGACCGAGAACTGCTGCGGCGGGCGGCCAGAGCTATGCAGTTCCGCCGCTGCGCCAGGCTGCGGATCCGAATGCGCGCCTGGGCAGACTGTCACGCCAAAGAAAAATCGCAAAGCGCAATAGTGAACCGATCACCGACCGACCACCGCGCCGTGGCTAATCGCGAATACAATGTCCTGTTTCTGTGCACGGGCAATTCCGCGCGCAGCATCATGGCTGAATGCGCGATCGGACGGTGGGGCAGGGGAAAGTTCAAAGGATACAGCGCCGGGAGCCATCCCAAGGGTGCCGTCCATCCTACGGCGCTGGCGCTGCTCCGAGAGGCGAACTACGACACCTCAAACTTGCGCAGCAAGAGCTGGGACGAGTTTGCCAGGGCCGACAGTCCGCCGCTCGACTTCGTCTTCACGGTCTGCGATCGGGCGGCCGCCGAGCAATGCCCGCTATGGCCGGGACAACCGATCACTGCGCACTGGGGCGTGGCCGACCCGGTGGCGTTTGAGGGCAGCGACCAGGAAAAACGCCGCTTCTTCTTCCGCGTCTATCGCGAGCTGGAAAATCGCATCAAGATTTTCACGAGCCTGAGAATCGAGGCACTTGACAGTTTCGCGCTGCAGGATCGAGTCAAGGAAATCGGCAAGATCAAACTTCCCGAAGGGCGCGACTAGCGGCTGCATCTCGCACCTCCCTCGATACGGAGAAGTTCGCAATGAGCGCATCAATGACGATGGCACAGACGCCGGTCCTTCGCCGGCTGTCGTTTCTCGACCGCTACCTGACGCTGTGGATTTTCCTGGCGATGGCGGCCGGGATCGCGTTGGGAGCGGCGGCGCCGGGCGTGAGGATTGTCTTCGATCGCCTCAGCGTGGGCACCACCTCAATACCAATCGCGATCGGGCTCATCCTGATGATGTACCCGCCGCTGGCGAAGGTGAATTACGACGAGCTTGGAGATGTCTTTGGCGATTGGAAAATCCTCGGCCTCTCGCTGGTACAGAACTGGATCATCGGTCCGATCCTGATGTTCGCACTCGCGGTGATATTCCTTCGCGATCGTCCCGAGTACATGACCGGCCTGATCATCATCGGCCTGGCGCGATGTATCGCGATGGTAATCGTCTGGAACGAACTCGCCGGCGGCGACACCGACTATTGCGCGGGACTGGTGGCGTTCAATTCGATCTTTCAGGTGCTGTTCTTTTCACTGTATGCATTCGTGTTCGTGACAGTGCTGCCCCGATGGCTCGGATTGGGTGGCGCTGTCGTCGAAGTCACGATCGGCAAGATCGCGGAAAGCGTCGGCATCTACCTGGGCGTGCCGTTCGTTGCGGGCTTTGCGACCTGGAAGATCCTTACCTCGCGCAAGGGCAAGGCCTGGTATCGCGAGCGTTTCATTCCGAAGGTCAGTCCGCTCACGCTGGTCTTTCTGCTCTTCACGATCGTGGTGATGTTTTCGATCAAGGGCGCGAAAATCGTGCATCTGCCGCTCGACGTCGTGCGCATCGCGATTCCGCTGCTGCTCTACTTCACGATCATGTTCGCGCTTTCCTTCGTACTGAGCCGCGCCGTCGGCGCGACCTATCCGCAGACCGCGACGCTGTCCTTCACCGCGGCGTCCAACAATTTCGAGTTGGCAATCGCAGTCGCGGTCGCGACCTTCGGGATCGACAGCGGCGCGGCATTCGCCGCCGTGATCGGTCCGTTGATTGAGGTCCCGGTGATGATTGGTCTGGTGGATGTCGCTCTATGGGCTCGGCGCAGTTATTTTCGCAGCGGTAACCCCTAGCACCCGGTACTAAGGCCGCGCTCCGTTGTCGCGCGCGGCCTGAAGGCGAATCGTGCGCAGTCGACGGCAGGGGTGACCCCTGCACCCGCAGTGAGAAGACGCGAAAATCTGCGCAGCGCTTCTTTTCGCGTCCACGCGACGGAAGGACCCTGCCGTCGGATTAATACTGCGCTGCCCGCGCCGCCGTGTTTGCTATTTGCTGGACGCCCGTCTATCGCTCGTCCGAGTTACCGGCAGAGCCACCGATGATGACGGCGGAAGTAGCGATTGGCGCATGCCCACGGCCGATAGTAGGCCACGGTCGTAAATGGCGTCGGCGCGACGGTCTCCTGGACGACCACCGGGTGCAAATTCCGCGGATGCCAAGCGACGACATCTGCGGAGACAACTCCCGGCATCGCCATCATGAGGAGTCCAAACAGCGCGGCTATCGTGGTTGTGTAAAGTTTCATATGCCTCTCTCCTGACCTGAATACGGATCGGGAGAATGGCGGTTACCAAGGCTGAACGATCGTTCATGCGCAGCGGCCCCGGTCCCTGCGTCTGAGTAAGGAAAAGATGCGGACTTCGCCTATTGGCGCCGCGCGAGCGTGAGGGTGCAGAAAAGACCGCTGTGGTCGGAATAGGGAACGTCAGCCCGCTGATTCGCGATGAGCTCGAGATTGGCCGAAGCACTCCACGCGTGTGAGTTGGCTGCGACGATGTAGTCAATCCATTCGGGGCGGCCGTCAAAGGGGTCTGTCGTCGTTCCGCAGTTGCATAGCTCGCGGGCCTCAGCAGTCAGGTCCGTCCCGAGGGCAGCGACGTGTGAATAAAGAGACTCGCGCGAATTTGTGTTGAGATCTCCCGCAACTATCGCGGGCATCGATGCATGAAGATGCGACACGATCTCGCGAAGCTCGATGAGTTGCGCTTCGCGAACCGCGGCATAGTCGATCCCTCGATATTGTGCCTGGAGATGAGTATTGACAGCGCAGATGCGCTGTTCGCCGCGCTCGAGCTCGACAGTCGCAATGCCCTTGCCGCCGAGTCCATCGCCCTCCCAGACTTTCCATACCGGCGCGCTGGCGGCGAAGGCGTGAAACTCCGGCGCTGCGCGCACGCTCCATCCCGCAGAGGCGCTGACAAATGCGAGCAGTCCGCCCCTGGGACCGCCGCTGCGGCGCTTGACGCAGATCGGAATCCAATCGGGTTGCAGCGCCAGGCTGAGACGATCGACAAGCGAGCCGAACCAGACTTCCTGAAATAGCGCAACGTCCGGCGACAGTTCGCGCATTTTCGCGCTTACCCGATCCATCCGGCCGCCGGGGTCTTTGGATAACGGCCACGCCATTGCGTGCAGGTTCCATGAAAGAACCTTAAGGCAGATGTCGCGCATGGCGATTTAGACGCTATCTCGCGATTGCGACGGCGTAGTCGCGGCCTTCCCAATTGCGCGTGTCGCGCCAGTTGAACGTAAAGCGAACCGGGGCGCGGTCGCCTGCGCCGATATCGATGTCAACGTAGTCGAAGCCGATCGGCGTTGAATTCGACCCGGTATCATTGAAGTGCTGCCATTCGTCCTTGGACCAATGAAGCGTGAACGGCCGAGTGGCCTGGATGCGCAGGCGGTCGCCGGGTGAAACCGACTTGACGCGGCGGTTGGATTTCCAGACGCGAAGGCGGCTCGGCTTTCGCCCGGGCTTCAGGTAGCGGTCCTTGACCTCGTCGATCATGTCGAAGACCCGCGCGTCCGAGGCCGAGCGCAGCAGCTTGATGTACTCGGCATGCGCCCACATCAGGGGAGTCGCGCTGCCGGTCTGGTAGCCATACCTGAGCAGCGCGTGCGGGATGTCGGGTTGATCCCAGATCTGTTCGGGCAGCAACTGCGTCGAATTCGAAAACCGCTCCATCGCGCTGAGATAGGGAAGCGGGTCACGACCCGCCGCGAGTTCATAATGCCCGCGCTCACCGGTCAGCAGCGGCCACGGGCGTCCGCGGCCCCATCCGATGAACGGGCCGCCGTCGTCGAGCTGTCCATAGCCGTCGTGGGTGTAGCGCCGCCAGCATGGACCCGCAGGGAAGTTGGTCTTCAGGACCGCATCGATGACGCCGATTGAATCCTCCATCAGCGGATCGCCGGCTTTGCGAATGCCGTAGCGGACCAGTTCGAGAAATCCGCCGTCAACGATTTCCGCCACGGGGAATTCAGTCTGCGCGTCGGGTGCGCGATTGTGAATGAAGACGCGCTTGCCGTCGATGCCTTCGTCGGCGTCAGGATCGCCGATGTCGATGGGATTGATCCTGACGTAGTGGCGCTTGACGCCGGGGACGAGAAACCCGTGGTTGGTGACGGTCCAGGTTTCGATGTGCGCCTCGAGGAAGTCGGCGTACTCCTCGAGGAATTGTGCGGTCACCAGGTCGCCGCGATCGCGAGCGAAACAGGCCGCGCAGATCAGGGCTGCCACGTTTGCGGCCAGCGTCGAGGGCGAGTAGCCGGCGTTTTCCTCCCATCGTTCCTGCGGCGTGGCGGGTCCGTTGTCGATTAGAAAGTGGGCCGCCCGCAGCGCCATCGGATACGGATCGAATTCCTTGAGCATCCCGTGTTTGTGCATCCGCCACGCGAGCATGATCGGAAACGAAACTTCGTCGAGCTGAATCCCGTTCCAGTAGGGCTTCCCGTCGATCCAGAAGTTCTGCGGAAAGCCGCCGTCGGGGCGTTGCGCACAGGCCAGATAGATCAAGGCGCGCAGCGCGGTGGCGAGTTCGCCCGAAGCGGCCAAACCGATCACGCTGTTGACCATGTCGCGGGTCCACACCAGATGGTAACCGCCAAGGTCCTCGTCGCCCTTGGCCTCGCCCCAGGGGATGCTGAGCGAAGCGATGATCGCGCCGGGATAGGTTTTGTCTTCATGGGCGAGCAGCAGCTCGCGGCTGCGGCGATAGAGGGCGCCGCCGTCGCCGGAGAATTTCTCGAGCGGAAGGAAATGGCGCGACGCGCGATCCCATTGTTCGAGGAAACGGGCGCGATGCTGGGGGAAGGGATCGGCGAGCGACTGATAGAGAGTAGTGACGGCGCGATTGAGCTTGCGGCCGAAGCCGAGGCCAAGCGTGAAAGAATAGCCCTTGCGCAAATCGATCTCGGCGGTGAGCGCGATATTGCCGTCGAGCGCGGCGGCGAACTGATAATCCATTTTGAAGTTGGCGCTGATGTCCTGCCATCCGTCGGTATTTCCGACGTATCCACATGAAGTCCTGAGAAATGGCACGGTGGCTCCCAAAGCCAGCCAGACGTCCTCTTTGTTCGCAGTCAGGAACTCGTGCCCGACGATTTCGGCCAGGTAACCGTTGTTACCCCATCCGCCGACACACAGATGCGGCGCGACGATGACGTAGAGGTGGAGTTTTTTCAGCAGCTCCGGGTCGCCCTCGAGGCGGGTGTTGATGAGCAGGGTCGACAAATGCGGATCGGTGATGACTTCCTTGAAGAGATGATAGCGGCCGTCGGGCGAATGGCCGACGATTCGCACGCCGAGGCCGGTCGCGTCGAGGTACTCGGTGGTGGAAACGAGATGGCGGCGTTCTTCGTGGAAGAAGGTCTCGCCGTCGGTGATCAGGAACTGGAGGTCGCGCACCTGCGGCTGATCGATGGTGGGAAAATAAATCTCGTTGACCACGCCGGCGGAGGTGGTGAACCATAGATGGCTCGAGGAAGAGTAGGCGGTGCAAACCGCATCCTTGCCGCTGCGGGTCCATCGCGGCGGGATTCCGGGCGCGCCGGTGGCGACCGGAGATTTCAGAATTATTGCCATAGGATCTCTGATCGATTCGCTTAAAGGGTCATACGGTTTCGGGTTGTTCGGGTTTCGTCGCCGTAGCGGCTGGCTTCTCCGTGGGCTTGAGACGAAACATCCAGGCGACGCCGACGCTGATCGCGTACAGCAGCACCAGCGGAATCGCCAGCAGGAACATCGAGATCATGTCGGGCGGAGTCAGCGCCGCGGAGACCACGAAGATGCCGACGATCGCATAACGCCAGTAGCTGAACATCATCTTGTAGTCGATCATTCCGAGCTTGGTGAAAAAGAACGCGAAAATCGGCATCTCGAACGTGAGCGCGAACGCCAGCAGCAGCTTGGACGAGAATGCCAGGTACTCGCTGATGCGGATGGTCGGGGTCACTCCGATGTCCGCATATTGAGCCAGGAAAAATGTGTAGCCGACTCTGAAGACGACCGCCCAGCAGAAATATCCGCCGAGCACGAAGAAAATCGTCGCAAAGAAGACGAACGGCCTGGCCATCTTGCGTTCGGTTTCGTACAAGCCCGGTGCGATAAATTTCCAGATTTCGTAAAAGACCGCGGGACTGGCGATGAACAGTCCGGCGATGAGCGCGACCTTGATCTCGGTGTAGAACGCCTCGCCGACGCCGGTGCCGATCAGCAGCACCTTGCCGCCCGAGACCTCGCGAATCGGCCAGGTCAATAACTGGAACAGGGTTTTTCTGATCGCGTAGGCGAAGATGAAGCCGACGCCGATGGCGATGAAGGCGCGAATCAGCCTGGTGCGGAGTTCCTGCAGATGCTCGACGAGCGACATCCGCGCCTGTTCCGGCGTTCCCTCGATGGGCGCGGGCGGTGTGATATCCTCGCTAGGCACAGTGCGGGATGACCGGCTATGTTTTCTCGGTCGGCACCGTCGCCGGCGGCTGGGCGGCGGGCGGCCCGGACTTGGGCGCGATGGGTGCGGGCGGCGGCGCTTTGGCGGCCGGCTCGTCGAGCACCTCGGTCAGTTCGTGGAGGACGGTATTGCTCGCCAGGCGCAGCTCGCGCAAGACTTTTCCCACGGTGCGCATAACCTCGGGCAGGCGCTCGGGGCCGACGACAATCAGCGCGATCGCGAGGATCAAAGCTATTTCAAAAAGGTCCAAACTTCGATGACCATCCGGCACGCTGGCCAGTGCAATTCGACGACTTTGCGAGATGCGGGAAAATTCGCGCGCCATCTCGACCGCTCCATGCCAGTTAATCATTATACCCGACTGGGGTGTCAACGATGCTTAAAACCGGGGTCGTCGCGGATCGCTGCTACCTGAAGCACTTCGCCGGCCGGGCGCATCCCGAGCGTCCGGAGCGCGCCGAGGTCATGGTCGAGATGGCGGAGTCGCTCGCGCGGCCGAATCTGAGCTTCATGGCGCCGCGCGAAGCGACACACGAGGAAATCGCGAGCTGCCATCTCCCTGAGTATATCGCGACGGTCGCGCGGACGGCGTCGATGGATCGGTTCGACTTCGATCCGGATACGCATAGCTCGCGCGATTCGTACCAGACCGCGATCCTGGCCGCAGGCGGCGTGCTTACGGCAGCCGAAGCCGTGATGGACGGAGCACTAGATAATGCATTTGCTATTGTTCGGCCACCGGGGCATCACGCACTGCCTAATCGCGCGATGGGGTTCTGCTTCTTCAACAATGTTGCAATCGTGGCGAAGTGGCTAATCGAAAAACGCGGCCTCAAGCGGGTGATGATCGTCGATTGGGACGTCCATCATGGCAATGGCTCGCAGGATATATTTTACGAATCGCCCGAAGTGCTTTATGTATCCACGCATCAGTTCCCGCAATACCCCGGCACCGGCTCCCTCCACGAGATCGGCTACGGCGCTGGACTGGGATTCAACGTGAATGCGCCGATGCCGGCGGAATTCGGCGACGCTGAGTATATCCGCGTGTTCGATCGCCTGATAATGCCGATCGGACGCCATTTCAAACCCGAGTTCATACTCGTCTCATGCGGCTTCGACGCGCATTTCCGCGATCCGCTGGCGCAGATGCGCGTGACGGAGGCGGGATTTGCAGCGATGGCGCGGCGCATGAAACGGCTGGCCGCGGAATGCTGTGGCGGGAAGATGGTCGCAGCGCTCGAAGGCGGCTACGACCTCGAAGCAATCGCGGAGTCGGGCCGCGCGGTGATCGACGAATTTGGACGCGACGCCGATGAGCCGATTCGTCCGGATGGCGGCGGCGACCGGGTGATGCCGATGATCGAGCGGGCGGCGCAAAACGTCGGCCGCTTCTGGAACTTGGGCTAGGACGATCGATGCCGCCGGAGCAACGCTCTGCGGACAACGTCCGGGGTGAGAACGGGAGCGCGTGCAGTCGTCTCGTCTCAATAGGCAGTTCCGATTCGCGTGAATACCCACTAGACAAACAGACGGTAGCCATTGGCAGCCATCCGTCGAACGATGTAGTGCTCGACGACACGACGGTATCACGCCGTCACGCCACGATTGCGTGCAAGCCCGGCAGCTTCGAACTGGCGGACCTCGGCTCGACTAACGGCACCTTTGTCAACGGCGGCCGGGTGCGCAAACCGATCGCGCTCAAGCGCGGCGATGAGATCAAATTCGGCTCTGTGCGTTTTGCTTTCATCGCTGCCGGAGATCCGATACCAGCGCCGACGCGGGCGGCGCGCGCCCCGAGCCGGCTGGGACGGGGACTTGTGTTTCTGGCGGCGATGTTCATCGCGGGATTCGCCGGAGTTCGCTATCGAAGCGAGATCGGACCGGCCGCGTCGGCAATCGGCACATGGATTTCGTCACGCCGGCCCAGCTCCGCTCCTTCGGCGGCCAATACTCAGTCGGTATCGGCCGACTTGCAGGCAAAGGCAACTTCAACGCCGGCGATGGCGATTCCCGCAGTAGCCCAACCCGAATGGCTCAGCCGAATGAACTACTATCGCGCGATGGTGAAGCTGCCGCCGATAGTCGAAGATCCGGCGCTGAGCAAGGGCGATCGCGCGCACACTCTGTACGTCGTCAAGAACTACCACGATGCGATCGAGCATGGAGGCCTCGGCGCCGAGATGCATACCGAGAATCCGGGGAGTCCATACTTTACGCCCGAAGGACTCGAAGCGGCCAAGTCCAGCGACATGGACGTGTGGTCCATGCGCGGGGTATCCAGCGATGCGAATGCGACGTCGGACGCAGACGAATGGGGCTCGCCGACATGGTCGATCGACGGATGGATGGCGATACCGTTCCATCGCATGCCGATCCTCAATCCGCGACTGACCAGCGCAGGCTTCGGAATGTACTGCGAGTCAGGAGCATGCGCTGCGGGACTCAACTTATTGAACGGCTCGCAGCGGAAATTGCCGGCGGGCGCGGCGGAGAGCGGGCCGATCGAGTTTCCTCCTGACGGCGCGACCGTCGCGATAAGATCGTTCGGCAACGAATGGCCCGATCCGCGCACCAACTGTCCCGGCTATGAGTCGCCAAGCGGACTGGCTATTACACTCCAGCTTGGCGCCTGGATGGATACTCATCTCGGCGAATACTCAATCGCGCGAGAGAACGCCGACGGCAGCCGCACTGCCGTCGAAGCATGCGGGTTCGATTCGACTAGCTACTCGAATCCCGATGGATACTCACAGGAGCTGGGGCGAAACATTCTGAAGTCTTACGGCACGGTCGTAGTGATTCCGCGCGCGCCGCTCGACAAGGGGGCGAAGTACGCGGTGTCAATGAGCGCGAACGGAAAGCAGCGCGACTGGACTTTCTCCACACGCCCATGATGTAGTGCGCTCCTGTTAACAGATGGTTCATCGGAGGATCAATTTTCCCTCTGGTGACCAACAGAAGGGCGGTGGCTGTCGTGAGACGCGTGGCATTAGTGGTGGTGGCGATCTGCTGTTGCGCGCTCGCTGGGTGTTTCCAGTGGACCGAGGATCAACAGGGCAACCTGCAATCGGTGGGCGTGCCGGGCATGCCACTGTGGAAATCCAAAACGCCTCCTGCCCCGATAAAACTTACCGACATGGGATTGACGCCCGAAGAAGCGTCGAAAGTCAGCGGGCCGGTTCTGGTCCTGCCGCCGGACCAATCGGCCAGAGCTACCCGGTATCGCTACTATCCAACCGGGCATAATAACTGCCAACAAGATCTCGCGAAGCTGCTGGCGGACAGGGCGGCGAGCAATGCCACCGGGGATGCGCCGTATTGCACGGAAACTCCGACACCGCCCCCGTCAAAGGGAACGGCGTTCGTGTTCTGATCGCCGCCATGTTGAGCGCTCTGCGCGAAAGTAGCGGCAAGTGCTGAGGAGAGCACAGGCCGCGCGCCTGCTGGCGGTGGATCGCGAAACGCCGGGCACGCTATTACTGCTGCTTGGGCGGGATGAAGCGGCGATCGGCAGCGCGGAGGGGTCAGGACTGCGAGTCGCGGATGCGAGCGTAGCCGATCGTCATGCGATCATCAGATACGCGCGCGGCCGTTACTATGTGGTCGATCTCAAGTCGGCGGGCGGCACGTTTGTCAATGGACGGCGGATTCGCCGCAAGCAGGAGCTCAAGCACGGCGACAATATCCGTTTTGGCGTCGCAGCTCCGTACCGATTTATCGATCCAGACGCGCTCAAGCGGCGGCGTGAGAGGCGGATCCTGCGCGCCGGTGCGGTTATCGCAGCATTTGTCGTCGTCGGATTGGCAGATCACTTCGGGAAATGGGGCCTGTTTTCCCGCGCGACGGTCACCGAGATTGTCGCATGGGCGAATTCACGCGCCACGTCAAAGCGTGTCGATGCGCCGACGACCGGAGTTGCGAGCGCGCCGACTCCCGCGGCTTCATCGGCACGCCCAACGAATCCGCCGGCTGCGGTTTATGCCGTCACAGTGATGGCGCCGTCGCCCACGCCGAATATACCCGCTTCGTTACCGACGTCAAAATTGTCCGCGTCGTCGCCGGCAACATGGCTGGAGCGGATCAACTTCTTCCGCTCTGGCAGTGGGCTCGATCCGATCCGCGAGAATTCCCGGTTGAGTGCCGGCGCGACCGCGCATGCGCGCTACCTGCTGCTCAATTTCGGCGAAGACATACGCAGTGCAAACCCGATGAGTGCGGAGGCATACGAGGAGAAGCCCGGCAAGAGCGGTTACTCGGCAAACGGCGCGAGCGCGGCGCGAAACCTCCAGCTTGCGTGGGGTTGCAATTCGTACGATGCCGGACAGCAGATCGATCATTGGATCGAGGGCCCGTTTCATCGCCTCGCGATGCTCGATCCCTTCATGACGGAGGCTGGTTTCGGCGAGGCCTTGAGCGACGGATGCTGGGCCGCCACGCTGCGATTGCCGCCGCCGCCCGAGGAAGTGAAGCCGTATGCGCGCGCGATAGAATTTCCACCCGATGGTGCGACGGTGTCGCTGGATTGGATCGGCCTCGAGGCGCCCGATCCGCTCGCGAGCTGCCCCGGCTACGAGAGGCCAGTGGGGCTTCCAATCACGCTGCAAATCGGGCGGCTGGCGGAGACGAAACTCTCCGCGCATTCGTTGATGGAAGACGGTAAACCGATCGAGCACTGCGCATTCGACGCGCCAAGCTATCGAAATCAGAACGCGACCGGACAGGAATTCGGGCGCTGGAATCTGCGCGCGGCGGGTGCGGTAGTGATCGTCCCGCGTTCGCCGCTTCGACCCGGCTCCCGATACGCGGTCTCGATTACGGCGAACGATAAGACCTATGCATGGAGCTTCACGGTCGCGGAGACGGCGACGACGTTCACCGCTATAGCCAAGTTTTCCTCATCTGCGGCGCCGGCGCCGACCACGCCGCCCGTGACACAGCCAACGAAGACTCCATCGCCGCGTCCACGTCGAAGCGCGAGACCGTCGAGGAGCGCGACCTCGGCGGCGGCATCGGTGATGGTGCCGGAGAATCCCGCGGTCACGGCGCCGGCGTCATCGGCGATGATGGAAGAGGCGACCGGCACCGCCGGCACGAGCTCGAACTGGCTGACCGTCCTGAATGGATACCGCACGCGGCTCAAGGTGCCGCCGGTTGGGGAAGACCCGGCGCTCAGCCGCGGATGTCTCGCTCACGCGAAGTATCTCATGACGAATTATCGACAGATGATGGCCAAGGGCCGGCAACCCGGTGTTCTGTTCCATCATGAAGACGAATCGAAGCTGGGATATTCCCCCGAAGGACTCAAAGCCGCGCAAGCCAGTGACGTCGCGTACCAACCGCGGATCAAAATGACCGAGGATCAGCTCATGGCGCAGGCGATTGAATGGTGGATTTCAGGGCCGTTCCATCGACCGCAACTGCTGAGTCCTGAGCTCATGCAGGCAGGGTTCGGCCAGTATTGCCAGGGAGTGGGATGCGTGTCGGCGCTCGATTCGACCAGCGACTCGGCCCTGGCGCTTCCCGGTGGCGGCCCGCTGGCCGAGCCGATCGAGGTTCCTCCGGATGGCGCGACCGTCAAGGCGCCGGGATTCGGAGGTGAATGGCCGGATCCAGTATCGTCGTGTCCGGGCTATTCGGCGTTTGCGCCAGCGATCACGCTTCAGCTTGGACTGCACGTGCCTGCGAAGATTGGCGAGGCGTCGCTAACTCAGACCACTGGCGCGGCGGCGGGGACCAAAGTCGCGACCTGCGCCTACGACTCCGAAAGTTACGCGAATCCCAACGCGGGCGATCAGGCACAGGGCCGCGCGGTCCTCAAGTCTTTCGGCGAAGTGGTAATGATGGTGCGAGATCCGCTCGCCGGCGGCGAGACTTATCGCGTCGCGATGACTGTCAACGGCAAACCATATACCTGGAGTTTCACCGCAGCTCCGTAAAGGCTAGCGCTGGAAATCGACCGCGATGATCGTCGCGATCGAATCGAGCGCGCTGTCGGGCGTCGCAATCACGAGCTCGCCAATCGGATCGGCGTTGAACAGCATGTCGGCCGCGGCGATTCGCTTGCGCACCTTGAGCGAAATCGTACTTGCCAGCGGACGCACGTCGCCGACGTGCCGCACCTTGACGCCGCGCACCGAGACGGATTCGTACGGCTTCATCAGCACGTGCAGATAGACCCGATTGCCGCGGCGCGTTGACGGTCCGTAGAACTGCCACGGCTCGAGTCCGGGGTCAGTGCCGACGATCGCCTCGTTGTTGCGATCCATCCAGTTGCCAATCGCTTCGAGCCGCTCGACTTGCTCGGGTGGGATAGCGCCGTCGCCCATCGGGCTCACGTTGAGCAGCAGATTTCCACCCTTGCCTGCCACTTCGCACAGAGTATGGATTAGCGAACGGATCGATTTGAGGTCCTTGTCCGACGGATTGTAACCCCAACTGTTGTTGATCGTCAGGCAGGTTTCCCACGGCCCCTCCGGCGGCTTGGGTGGAACGGCCTGTTCGGGTGTCTGATAGTCGCCGTAACCCGGGATGCGATCATTGATGACGACTTCGGGCTGGAGCGAGCGGATCATCTCGACGAACTCGCGCGACTTCCATTCCTCGGGCGTGCGTTCCCATCCGCCGTCGAACCAGAGCAGATCGATCTTGCCGTAGTTGGTCAGCAGCTCGCGCATCTGGGCGAACATGAAATTTATAAATCGATCCCACTGTTCAGGCGTCGAGCGGCGCCAGTTGCCCCATTTGTAGGGTTTGTCCGACTCGAGAAATGCCGGGTAGTCGGGATGATGCCAGTCGATAAGTGAGTAATACAGTCCGACCTTCAGGCCCTCGGCGCGGAACGCATCTGTATATTCACGAACTATATCGCGCTTGAATGGCGAATACTCAATTGAATAGTCAGAATGCTTCGTATGGAACATCGAGAAACCGTCGTGATGTTTACTCGTCAGGACTGCGTACTGCATCCCGGCGCGTTTTGCCGTCCGCGCCATCTCGCGCGCGTCCCATTTCGTCGGATTAAACGTCTTGGCGGTCGAGTGATATTCGTCAACCCCGATGCTTTGCCCATGCGGCAGCGCACCGACGCCTCCGACCAGCGGCCACGACAGTTCGAGTCCGCGCTGGCTGCAATGTCCCCAATGGATGAACATTCCGAATCTTGCCTGGTTGAACCACGATTCCATAGCGCGGCATTCTCGCCTTCATCGGCTGCGCTTGTCCATCCCGAGCCGGCGCGGCGCCGCCGTCGCCTTCGTCTGTTTCGATGATCGGCGCCTGGATTTGGATCGGTTCGGCTCTTGCGGATTGGCGACGCCTCGAATACTTCCATGTAGGACTGTTGGAATAACCCGATGCATGGGCGTTTGATTGTCCCTGCGAATGCGAGTGGATAAAATGAAACGAAACTCCTTTAGATTGTCGTGTCTTGCCGTCGTGGCGGTGCTGGTGCTTGCCTCGGCTTGCAGGGGCGCAACGGATGGACTCCCAGTGAGAAACACAGGTCATTACGCAATCATCGAGACCGAACACGGCAACATAATCGTCGAGCTTTACCCCGCCGTCGCGCCCAAGACGGTCGCTAATTTCGAGACGCTGGTGAACAAGGGCTTTTACAACGGCCTGACCTGGCATCGCGTCGTCCCGGACTTCGTGGTGCAGGGCGGAGATCCTGACGGGACGGGGACCGGCGGACCGGGCTACACGGTGCCCGGCGAAATCAATCCCAACGAGCATCACCTGCGCGGCACCCTGGCCACCGCGCGCACGGGCGACGAAGTCAATCCGCAACGCGCGTCCAGCGGCAGCCAGTTCTATATCTGCCTGGAGCCGCAGCCGGGACTCGACGGCCAATACACCATCTTCGGCGGCGTGATTAAGGGCATGGACGTGGTCGATCAGATTCGCAAGGGCGACCACATGAAGAAAATCACGCTCGCCAAGGAGCCGCCCAAGTAGCCGCGGCGCGTCGCAAATGACGGATTCACGAAGCGGGCACCCCCATCGGGCGGGGCCCTACTTCACCGTTGACCTGCATCTCCACACCAACCGCGGTAGTTCGGACTCGAACCTGGCGCCGAAAGACCTGGTCGATCGCGCGCGCGCGATCGGAATCGGCGCGGTCTGCATCACCGAGCACGACAACATGTGGGATTCCCGCGAGATCGCGGCGCTGGCGGCCGGCTCGGGCGTGATTTTTATGCGCGGGATGGAAGTCACGACCGACATGGGGCATGTCGGCGCGTTCGGGCTCGAGCGGTACGTCGGCGGAATCTACAAGCTCGCCGAACTGCGGCGCGTGGTGAACCTCGAAGGCGGGATACTGATCGCGAATCATCCGTTCCGCTACAAACTCGACCAGCGCTTTTCCTTCATCAACCCGGACTCGGAGCCGATCGATCCAACCTATCCGGACCGCGCGGCCAGGCTCGAAATCTTCGAGATGGTCGATGCGATCGAAGTGCTCAACGGCGCGTGCAGTGAGGACGAGAATCTGTTCGCGCTCAAGGTCGCGCGCCGTCTCGGGTTGGCGGAGGTGGCAGGCTCGGACTCGCATTCCGCGGGCTCGGTGGGATGCGTGACGACGCTGCTCGACGGGCCAATCAGGGACGAACGCGAGCTTATCGAGGCGATCCGGTCGCGCCGATGCCGCGCGGGCCGCGGCCTGCTCAAGAGCGCGCTTGCGCCTTTCGAGCTCTCGGCAAATGCCGGCTAACGCTCGGCAAGACCACGCGGATTAGATCGCTCGACGGCATTGTTTGCCACGCGATCGATCCGATAAAATTTCTGCGCCGCCGCTGAGACTTTACCCGAGACTTTACAAATGAGTGCCAACAAGGATCGCCTCGCTCTGATCGAGCTTCTCTCCTCGATCGGCGGCGAACATTCCGAGGATCTCCGCGAGACCCTGGACCGGGTTGCCCTCGCGATCGCCACCGGCATGGAGGCCGAGGTTTGTTCGCTCTACCTCTTCGATCCGCAGCGCGAGCGAATCGTGCTGCGCGCCACCGTGGGACTCGATCGCGAATCGGTCGGCAAGGTTTCGATGCGCCTCAACGAGGGACTGGTCGGGCTGGTGCTGGAGAAAGACGAACCGGTTTGCGTGCCCGACGCGATCAGCCATCCGCGCTACAAGTACTTTCCCGAGACCGGCGAGGAGCGCTTCCATACTTTTCTGGGCGTGCCGGTTCACGACCACGATGGCCGCAAGAAGCCGCTCGGAGTGCTGGTCGCGCAGACCCTCGAGCGGCGCAAATTCAACAAGAGCGAAATCCGCCTGCTCAGCACCGCCGCCAACCAGGTCGCGCAAATTCTTTCCCATTTCAGGCTGCGCGAATCGCTCGCCACCAAGGAAAAAGAGCGGCTCGAATATCGGCGCCGGATGATCGAGGCCAACCGCCAGCTCAAGGACTACGAAAAAATCGGCGGCAAGACCCGCCACGCCCCGCCGGCCAAGATTCGCCGCCCCCGGCTGGCTGGGCTTTCCGCCTCACCCGGATTTGCCCAGGGCAGCGCGCACGTCGTCGGCGCATTTCTTACCAGTGTCGATCGTAACCAGAAGTCCCGCGACCCCAAGGCCGAGGTCAAGCGCTTCGAGGACGCTCTCGCCCGTTCGCTGGCCGAGCTGGCGGCACTGCGGGTGCGGATGGAACCGTTGATGCCCGAGTCGGACCTTAAGATCTTCGACGGGCATCGCATGATTCTCGAAGACGAGGAGTTCGTCGGCCGCATCCGCACTACCATTGCCAACGGCTACGCCGCCGAGAGCGCGCTGTTCCGGGTCATCGAGGAACTCAGCACCTCGATGCTTTCGGTCGCCGACAATTATTTGCGCGAGCGCGCCACCGACTTCCGCGACGTCGGCCATCGCGTGTTGCGGCATCTGCGCCAGGAGGAAAAGAAGGCGCCCTTCACCAAGCCGACGATTATCGTCGCCGAGGAGCTTACCCTCTCGCAGTTGATGCTGACCAGCCACGACAAGCTCGCCGGTATTGCGCTCCAATCCGGCGGCGTCACCTCGCACGCGGCGATCCTCGCGCGCGCCTTCGAAATCCCCACCGTAGTCGGCGTCGAACATCTGATGGAATCCGTCATCGAGGGCGATCAGCTCGTGCTCGACGGCAACTCGGGCGTCGTTTACGTCAATCCCCCCGCCGAGATCGAGCGCGACTACGTCAGCCTGTCCAAGCGCTACGAGGCATTCAAGCGCGAGCTTATCGAAGAGGGCAACGCGCCCACCGCGACCCGCGACGGCCATCGCGTCATGATGCTGGCGAATATCGCGCTGCCCGCCGATATCCAGCTGGCGTTGCGCTACGGCGCTGAGGGCGTCGGCCTGCTGCGTTCGGAATTCTCGTTCCTGACCTACGAGGATTTTCCCGACGAGACTCAGCAGCTCGCGCTGTACGGCAAGATGCTCGAGATGCTCGGCAAGCGCCCGATCACGATTCGCACCCTCGACATCGGCGCCGACAAGTATCCCGCCTACCTGCGGGTGCCGCGCGAGGACAATCCCTTCCTCGGCTGGCGTTCCATTCGCATCTCGCTTGAGATGTCGGGGCTGTTCAAGGTTCAGCTCCGCGCCATTCTCCGCGCCGCCGCCAAGCACAATGTCCGCATCATGTTCCCGATGATCTCCAGCCTCGAGGAATTGCGCCGCGCCAAGGAATTGCTCGCCGAGTCCCAGGCCGAGCTGTTCAAGGAAGGACTCGAGCACAATCCCAATATCGAAGTCGGAATCATGGTCGAAGTGCCCTCTGCCGTCTGGCTGGCGCCGCGGCTGGCGCGCGAGGTCGATTTCTTCTCGATCGGTACCAACGATCTGATCCAGTACCTGCTCGCCGCCGATCGCAACAATCGCAAAGTCGCCCACCTCTACGAGGCGCTGCATCCCGCCGTCATTTCCGCCATCGCCGAGGTCGTCAATGTCGCCCGCGCGGCCGACAAGGAGGTCTGCCTCTGCGGCGAGATGGCCAGCGATCCGCTGGCGACCCTGCTGCTGGTCGGGATGGGCCTCGACGAACTTAGTCTGAGCCCGCTATTTATTCCGGTGGTGCGCAAAGTCATTCGCGAGGTCGACTATCAGACCGCCCGCCTGATCGCCCGCGAGACTTTACAAATGGCCAGCGTCCAGGAAATCAAGGGTTACCTGGTCGAACGCTATCGCGATTTGGGCCTCATCAATCTGGTCGAAATGTACCGCTAGTTACCTTCTATCCGGATTATCCCGATTAATTCCTCGACTTTTGCCCTATTAATATGTTTCACTCGATTGTTGACAAAACCAGTCGGGATTTGTTTACTGTCTCTGACCGACCGGTTAGATACCATCTGGCCCCGGATTCGGCTATGATGCGCAGGATGAGTTCGTTGGGGGGCTGGGCTGGAGACAAAACCTGAGGATCTATTGATGGTATTTCTTATCTTTTTCGGCGCTTTTCTGGTCTTCGCGGCAAGTGTCCTCTACTGGCTGTTGGGGACGAATCGTTATGGCGGTGATCGTCCGGCCGCCACTCTTCAGTTGACTGCGCGTGACGGTGCGACCGCCGATGCGGCGATGAAGCCTGAGCCTTGTCGCACGGTTCGCGTCTATTTCATCAAACCCTCGCGCTACGACGAGGAGGGCTTCGTCCAATATTTTCGTTACGGCGTTCAGCCCAACAACACTTTGACGGTGCTGACCGCCCTCAACGAGGCCTTCAACAAGCGTTACGCCGTCGAGCGCAACGTCCGCCTCGAAACCGTAATTTGGGACGAAATCTGCGACGGCGTAGTCAGCCCTGAGACCATCAAGGCGATCAAGGAAAAGGCGCGCGAAGATGGCGTCGAGTTGCTCATCGGCCTGGCCGGTGTGCAATCCAATCAGTATCCGCGCGGCCGCGACCTCGCCCTTCAGTTCGTCGCCGAAGGCTTGCCCACGATGATGGGCGGCTTTCACGTCAGCGGCTTTCCCGATTCGTGCAAGTTCCTCAACGAGTGCGGCATCACCACCGTCGTCGGCGAGGCCGAAAACATTTGGGGCATTATCGTCGAGGACTTCCTGCGCGGCGAGCTGCGCAAGCATTATTCGGTCACCGAGGGCATTCGCGCCAAAACCGGCCAGGACGACATCACCGTTCCGCTAATCACCGAAACCCTGCTGCCGATGCTCGACGATCGTTATCTCACCCGGTTTTTCAACGATACGATGACCACGCTCGACACTTCGCGCGGATGCCCTTTCACCTGCTCGTATTGCAGCGTGAAAAACGTCATGGGCCGCACGATGCGCTCGCGCGAGCCCGACTCCGTCGTAAGCTGGGTCCGCGACGCATGCCAATATCATGGCATCGAGTCGCTGTTCCTGGTCGACGACGACTTTTTCCGATCGCCGCGCTGGGAAGAGATTCTCACCGGCCTGATTGAAGTGAAAAAGGACTATCCCAAGCTCTCCTTCATGATGCAGGTGGACGTCGATGCGTCGTGCTACGCAAGTGTCGCCGACGGCGAGACCGAGACTGCCAAGCATCGGCGCAGCAAACGTTTCACCGAACTGGCCGCAGCCGCGGGATGCTACCAGGCGTTCGTCGGAATCGAGTCGCTCAATCCCGACAACCTGAACTTTGCCACCAAGTACCAGAACACCGACGACCGCCAGCACAAGTGGAAGCTCGAAGCCGCCCGCGCGCACGTCATCGACAAGTACCGGCGCGTCGTCGAGAACTGGCACAAAGTCGGGGTCTCGGTGCACGCCGGCTACATGCTGGGTTTCCCCTTCGACGGTCCCGATTGCGGACGCGTGGCGGTGGCAACCCTCAAAAAGATCGGCTTCGACCTCGTCTCGTTCTTTATCATGACTCCGCTGCCGGGCACTGAAGATCAGGCGCGCTTCACCCGCGAAGGCGCCATCATCGACTGGGACTTCAACCAGCTCGACTCGCAGCACGTCACGCTCAAGCACGACAAGATGGACAAGGAAAGCTGGCTCGGCGCGTACCGCGACGCTTACATGGGCTTCTACTCGCTCCCGCGCTTTCTTAACCGGCTGTTCACCATATGCGCCGGCCGCGGACTCAGTGCCGAAGCCCGATGCTCGACGCTCCGTCAGTTCACCTATTATTTCTTCAGCCATCGCCAGGGGCGCCATCCGATGGTCGGCGGGATATGGCCGATTCGCCGCCGCGACGTCCGCCGTGCGGCAGTCACCGACGACGAGGCGCGCCGCTGCTACCTCGGCGGCAAGCGCTTCGATGCGATTTTGCGCGGCGACGGCGGCGAGGGATTCGCCGGGGCTCCGGCGTAAGCGGCGCTGATTTCAATCACCTGACCCAATACCGGCGCGATCCAATCGGGATCGCGCCGGTTTGCTTTTCGGCTCTCCCCCGTCGCCTCACGGCCATCCGCGCCCCGCTTGCGTCACAGGCCCAAAAACGGCTAGGGATTTCCCGGGGTCCCCATCATGATCACACCGCCCGTCATCGTCGCCGCCCTGGTCGTCATCGCCGCACTGATACTCGTCGTGTTCGCCTTCCGGCTCGTGGTCCAACTCTTGGTCTTTCTCATACTCGTGGCGATCGCCGCCGGGGGTATCGCGATGATCATGAACGACGAAACGATCTTCGAAAGACCCGGCGCCGAGCAACGCGTGCTCCGCTTCGTCACGATGAACTCCGCAGCCTCCAGCGCGTCGGGTGACGGTTCGGTGACTTGCCAGATGGGCATTCAGCCCAACGCGGTGCCGACTCCTGCCGCGCCGAAGCATCGCGCCGCAAGGCAGGCGCCTGCCAAGGAGCCTGAGTCCACCAGCAGGCTGAATCCGATCTCGACGCCGGCCCCGCCGGATGATGTCTTTCCGGAATTGATTCAACGCTCATATCCGGGAATCCCGCGCCAGAAGCTGTTCCAACTCTCGCTAGATACGATCAACTCGCTCGGCGGATGGAAAATCGTCAAGGCCGATCTCGCCACCTTCACCATCGATTGCATCTACACGTCGCGAATCTTCAAATTCGAGGACGACGTCAGGATCGATGTAGAATCATCAGGTGAGATCGGCGTGTGCGCGCGCTCCGGCCTGGCGCGCCCCGATGCGACCTCGATACTGCGCTACTTCCCCGGTGACATCGGCGCCAGCGTTGGGCATATCAAGCAATTTTACGAGGCGCTCGAGCCCAAGATGGACGAGGTTTACAAGCAAGCGCAGGACCAGGAGAACGCCAAGAAGCCGCACTAGCGCGTACACGCGCGGCACTGCCGTCGCGAAGGGGAGGATTCACTTGATTGAATGCGAAACCCACCGTGGGTTTCGCGCTTCCTTGGGCAGGGGTGACCTCCTTCGGCTTCGCTCAGGACAGCGCTCCTTGCACCCGGTGAAAGCTGAGGATGAGCGAAGATGCGGGACTTCGTCCCTGTTAGAACTTTTTTTGTGTCATCCCGAGCAGCCGAGGGACCCCGGATCTTTTTCTTTGCCTCGCGCCGAACCGCTCGCCTTATTCACGTCGCGGATCGACCCGCAAAACATGCGCGCCGGCCTGAGCATTCATGGAATCGAGAAGCTTGGCGACCTGCACGACCATCTGTCGTCCCTGGCGGATGACGAACTTTTCGCGCTCCAATTGCCCAAGATGCTCGGTCACTCTGGGCCGCGAGGCGCCGACCAGGTTGGCGATGTCCTTATGGCTGAAAGATACGCGCAGCAGCGTGCCGCGCGATTCCTCGACTCCAAAGTCCGAGCACAGCTCCAGCAGCGCGATGGCTATTCGTTCGTGCAGGCCAAGGTTCAGAAAACTCGAGCTGCGCAGCAGCAGGCGGTACCACTGCTTCAAATCGTTGCTGTGAAATTGCCTGAAGCCGGACTCGGGAGCATTTGGGGTAATGCCGCCGAAGTCAGCCCAGCTCACAGTTCCAACGCGGCAATCGTTGTAAGCCTCGCATTGAAAACCAGACTGACTGAGCGGCAGCGCTGGGAATTCCGGAATCGGTCCCGGCGCCAGCATCGCCACCGTGACACGCTCGTTGCGCGCTTTGCGGCAGGTGATGCGCGCAATTCCTGACAACAGAATGTGAGCACCTTGGGCCCGCGCAACGTCGCGCAGAATTAGCGCGTGTCGTTTGTAGTTGGAAAGCGAGAGCGCACTTGCCAGAAGTTTAAGCTCAGACGGAGAAAGCCACGACAAAACCTTCAGTCGGCTTAGTCTGTCGAGGTCTGTTTCGCGGGAATCTCTTTTCTCGTTCAAAATCGCACCGCCCAAAATCGGGCGTATACACCGTTGGCGCTTACAACGGATAAGCCTGAACTTGGAGCATGTTCTAGGCCGAATAAAGTTACGTTCAAGGCCGATTCTGTTACCAAAGGAACGACTACTCAGTTGTTTTCTCGCACCGATTGTCGTTACATCCGGCGACTGCGCTCGACGGCTGCGATTCGACGGGCGCAAGTTAGACTTAAGGGACACCGAGATCGCTTAAATTTTCCTAGCCATGGCACCACGCTCGTCACGCGGCAGATACATCAGGCAAAGGGAGGCCAGGCCTCCTCAACCTCGCGCAGTCAGCGCTCAGGATTTAGGGAAATTGAAAGGGCTGGCGGGTCTTTCCTTACGCAAATTGGAAGCCTTGCGTGCCAGGATGAGGATTCGGCAGTTTTCCAGACACTCGATCTTCTATAAGGAGGGGGAATCAGATGAAGCCGTATACATCGTGCTCTCGGGAATCGCCCGGCTTATCTGCCTCAATCGAAAAGGGGAACGCAATCTGCTCGAGGTGCTGGGACCCGGCGACGTGATCGAGATTCCGTCATTATTGCCCGATATTCATCATAAGCTCACCTGCGAGACGTTCACGGATTGTCAAATCGGGTTGATAAGCCCAACCGCGCTCGTGGAGGGCATCGTTGGCATTCCATTCCGCGAGTTCAACGAGGCGCTCAATTTGACCGTCGGCCGATGGTGGACGCTGCTGGAGCGCCATTCAAACTTTCTCAGTCAAACCGTTCGAGAGAAAATCATGCTCGCCTTGCTCGACCTCGGCCGCAAGTTCGGTCAGCGAGACGACCACGCGATGATCATCGATCTGGGTCTAAGCGGTCAGGACATAGCGGACTTGGTGGAGTCCTCGCGGCCGAAAGTGAGCGAGTGCCTCAAGAGTCTCGTTGCTGAAGGCGTCGTGACGCGCGACCACCGCCGTTTCATCATCGACTCGGTAAAAATTCAGGCTAGCCTGCGATCCTGACGCTTGTCGCTACCAAAAAGAGAATCTGAACCGCGGCGGTCGGCCTCCGACAATCGCCTGGACGAGTCTGGTTCGACAGATCGCTAAGCCGAAGGATCTCGCGCGCGCCAGCATGTGTTCGGCCGACGCCGGACGCCGGGCATCCGTCGAGATTCTTCGCCGCAGCGGCTCAGAATGACACGAAGGGCTCGCGCTCTTTTCTTTGTGTCACCCTGAGCGGAGTCTGCGGAGTCGAAGGGCCCCGGATCCGGGATTCTTCCCCTTCGGCTGCGCTCAGGGCTTCGGCGGGTGGACGAGGAGTTATACATAAGAGCTCAAGAATGACGCAAAAAAAGTTCTAACCGGCCGTCAGGCCGCATCCCGAAGCAGTGGCCGCGCGCGGTTTGTTAATACTGGCCTCCCGCGCCAACGGGTCCTAATACTGGCCAGCCGTGCCAACGGCCAGGGCTCAGCCCTGCCATCGCGTAGTCGCGAAAAGATGCGCTGCGCAGATTTTCGCGTCTTCTCACTGCGGTGCAGGGGTCACCCCTGCCCAAGGAAGTGTGAAACCCACGGCGGGTTTCACATGGTTGAAGTACGAACGCCGCGAAATTAGCATCCCAATCGCGATCCGGAACCAAAGGCGCGAAAATGAAACGGCGCAACACTCGACCGAAATCGAAGCCCCGCCAACCACCACCGCGCGCAAGGCCTCCGTGAAGACTCACAGGCGCGCGACTTCGAACAAGCGCCTCATTCTGATGGTCGGTACCCGCAAGGGTGCGTTCATCTATTACAGCGACGCGACGCGCTCGCGATGGCGCCTGGACGGGCCGCATCGCCTCGGCGAAATAGTCAATCACCTGGTGCTCGATCCTCGTGACGGCAACACGATGCTGATGGCGGCGCGCGCCGGACATCTTGGACCTACTATCTTCCGATCGACCGACCTTGGGCGCACCTGGAAAGAGGCAGCCCAGCCGCCGGCGTTTCCCAAGGCGGCGCCGGGTGAGAACGGACGCGCGGTCGAGTACACCTTTTGGCTGTCGCCGGCGCATCGCGATGAGCATGACGCCTGGTATGCGGGCACGTCGCCGCCAGCGCTGTTTCGCAGCGAAGATGGTGGAGTCACCTGGCGCGGCGTCGATGGCTACAACGACCATCCGATGTATTCCAAGTGGAATCCGCCCGACATGGGAACACCTGACGGACCGGTACTGAGTTGGGTGAATGTGGACCCGCGCGATGCGGCGCACGTGTATATGGTCACCACCGGCGGCGGTGCGTTCGAAACTCACGACCAGGGAGAATCGTGGCGCTCGCTCAATCGAGGCGTCGAGGCGAACTTCCTGCCCGATCCATATCCCGAGTACGGACAGGACGTGCATTGCATGTGCTTGCATCCGCTAAAGCCGGATCGCCTCTACCAGCAGAATCACTGCGGCATCTATCGGATCGATCGCCCCAGCGACCAGTGGGTGCGAATCGGCAACAACATGCCCCGGGAGATCGGCGACATCGGCTTCGGCATAGTGTTGCATCCGCGCGATCCGGATACGGCGTGGGTGTTCCCGATGGACGGCACGACGGTATGGCCGCGGACCAGTCCCGACGGGCGGCCTGCCGTGTACCGGACGATCGACGCGGGCGCGACCTGGTCCCGGCAGGATCGCGGGCTGCCGCGCGAGCATGCGTGGTTCACCGTCAAGCGCCAGGCGTTTTGCGCCGACGACTGCGATCCCGCCGGGCTGTACTTCGGCACCACCAGCGGCGAGGTGTGGATGAGTCCCAACGAGGGACGCAACTGGCGTTGCGTCGCGGCGCATCTGCCGCACATTTATTCGGTGGTCGCGGCGACAATTCCCTGATGCGCGTGGCGATTCCAAGTCCGCTCCGTTCTTATACGCATGGCCGCGACGAGGTGACCGCGGCCGGCGCGACCTTCGCCGAGCTGCTCGACAATCTCGACCGCGCGTGTCCGGGAATTCGCTTTCGCATGATCGACGAGCAGGGGCGCATCCGCAGGCATATCCGTTTCTTCGTAAATCGGGAGCAGGTGGCCGATCTGGCTCAAGCACTGCACGCCGATGACGAAGTGCAGATTATTTGCGCGCTCAGCGGCGGTTGAGCGAACCGCGCATCCGTTGCCGGCGCTTTTGACAAGATGCACGCGACTGGGCCAAGCTGTGATCGTATGGCGATGCGGGAAGCTCAGATCGACGCGCTGGCGACTCATCTCGTCAATGGGCTGATCGATCGCGGCCTGATCAAGCCCAAGGGCGACGTCAAGGATTTGGTGGCGTGTGTGGTCGAGTTGATGTCGGCGAATTTCGAGACCGAAGCGCAGATCGATGAAGAGGCCGACAAGATGGCGGAAACGGAGGCGCGCCGCGATACGCGCCTGGACGTCACGCGGCTGCGCAGTTTGATTCGCCAGCGTTTGGCCGAGAAAAAGAACTTCACGCTCTAGCCGATATACTCGCACAGTAAAATCTTCATGAAGCTCACCGAAGCACGAGTGCTGTTCCTGGCGCGCGAGTCGCTGGCAAAATTGCGCGACGAGGGCCTGGCCGAGATCGCGAACTTTCCGCTCGCGCTGCGCCAGGCGCGCGAAATCGTCGCGCAGTTCAACGAGCAGGGCGACGAGATCGATGCGGCCGTGCGGCGCAAGATCAATTCGATCAAACGCGGCATCGTCGAGGGTTCCAACGAATGGACCATCCTCTACAAGCGCTACCGCGATGAAGAGATGCGCAAGAAGGGCCCGCAGCGGCAGGGGTGAGCAGGGCTGAGCCCTGCACCCAGTATTAAGGCCGCGCTCCGTTGTCGCGCCCGGACACTGCCGTGTCGGGGCGGCGGTTGATACAATCGGCACATGGACGATAACGAATTTCGCGAGCGGTCGGATATCGCCTTGACCAAAGTCGCGAAATGGCTCGAGGATCTCGACCCGGACGAAGTGGATTACACCACCGCCGACGGCGTCGTGGCGATCGAGTTCGCGGGCGGCGCCAAGTTTATCCTGTCGAGGCAATCGCAGATGAAGCAGATGTGGCTCGCCGCCGGCTCGCATGGATTCCATTACAGTTGGGATGCTGCTCGCGGTCTGTGGCTCGACGACAAGGACGGCCACGAGTTGTTTCCGCGTCTGGCAGAGGCGATATCCGAGCAGCTCGGGCATCCCGTGCAGTTCTGAATTTCAAGCGGCGCTACGCACCTGCTCAGATCTCGTCGCAGATGATTCGCGTCGCGATTACCAGCGCGGTGGCGCCGGCCGTGGACATCAGGATCGCGCCGACAAAGTTATGCGCGTGCACGCCGAGCACCGCGAAAATCATTCCTCCGATCACTCCGCCGACCAGGCCGAGCGCTATATCAGCCATCATGCCGTAGCCGTCGCCGTTGATAATCTTCCCGGCCAGCCATCCGGAAATGAGTCCGATTAGAATCCATGCGAACATGATTCGCCCGTCCTCCCTGTTGTTGGCCGCGACGCCCCAAAGTCCCGCGTCGAGCCCTTATCCAAGGTAGAGCAAGAGCGTTGCCATCGGGGACGCGCGCGAATTGCCGCGGGAATCAGGCGGTATTGCGGCGGCGATGATGCCGAATTTCGACTGCACCGCCGCATTGCTCCTGCGGGGCATCGAAAGGCATAAGACGGCGGTTGCCCCGGATATAGGATTAGCTAAAACTGATCGCCGCGGTGGCGAATCGAACGAAACTGCGGGGAGCTATTTCTGGATTCGGCGAGGTCGCCGCGCGGGCGCATCTCCCGGGATGGCGCACGCGCGAAAATATCTCCATCGGCGCGATCCACGATCCAATCTCGGAGCGCCGCCACGAGGCGATTCGGCTAATCAAGAATGTTCGGGTGTACGACGACCTCGAGCTGATGCTCGACGGTGAGGCGCCCGACTTTGTCGATGTCGCCAGCCCCCCGGGGATGCATCATGAGGCCGCGCGCGCGGCGCTCAGAGCGGGCGCGCACGTGCTGGTCGAAAAGCCGCTGGCGCTCACGCTTGCCGGCTTCGACGAACTCGCCGCGATTGCCGCGGAAAAACGCCGCGTGCTGATGTGCGTTCACAATTGGAAATACGCGCCTGCGTACGCGGCCGCGCGCCGGGCTGTCGCAGCAGGGCGGCTTGGCGAGATTCGCTTCATGTCGATCGACCGGCTGCGCACGGAGCCTGCGGGCGCGGGCGGAAGCGGCGGCAAGTGGCGCGCGTCGGCGGGGTCGGGCGGAGGGATTCTGATCGATCACGGATGGCACGTGTTCTACCTGATGTATTGGATGCTCGGCGGCGAGTCGCCGGTGTCGATCTCGGCGCGGCTTGAATCGCCGGCGGGCGTGGACGTTGACGACCTGGCCGACGTGCGAGTCGGGTTTGGAGCGGGGCGCGTGGCGCGTGCGCACCTGTCGTGGCGCGCGCCAGTGCGCAGAACTTCGGCTGTCATCTATGGAGAGCGCGCGAGTATCGAGATCGAGGGGGATCGGGTGCGCCTGACTGATCGGTCGGGCAAGGCTGAAGACCTCTCGGTCGCCGACATTCCCGACGATTCGTACCATTCGGCGTGGTTCGGTGGAGTCGCGGATGAGTTCGAGCGAGCTGTCTCCGAAGGAACCAATTCGCCAGTTGCTGTTGCAAGAGGCAATCTGGCCGAGGCGCGCGCGGCGCTGGCGCTAATCGATGCAGCGCGACAGTCAGCCGTCAACAACGGCATCGAGATCAATATCCCATAAAATCAGATAGTTAGAGCGAAATGTCTCCCCGGGGACATTTTGGCTCGAACTGATCGCCTGACCGATCGGACTGGCTCTATTGACTTTCGGGAGTGTGACGGTAAAGTTGCCATTGACCGAAAGGTTAGCCGGATTAACGAGACGGGAATATTATGGACGCATCGCAGGCCAAACAACTAGGCGCCCCCGAGCCGCGCGCACAGTCGCAGGATTCGCGAGACGAGATTCTGAAGGCGGCGATGCAGCTATTTGCCAATCGCGGATTCCATGAGACGTCGATGTCGGAAGTGGCGCGCGAGGCGCGGGTCAGCAAGGCGCTGATTTTCTGGCATTTCAAGACCAAGGAAGAGCTGTTCGTGGCGGTGCTGAACCGTCTGCTGGAGCCGTACTTCATCGATTTTGCGGAAGAAGCGGCGGCGATGGACGAGCGGGCGCAGATCGAGAAGCTGGTGGAGTCCTACCTGTTGTTCGTGCGCGACAACGCGAGCTCGGTGCGTTTTTTCCTGGCGCAGATGCTCCACGACCAGCGGCTGTCCGAGAGTCTCAACGACCAGGTGCTCAAGCTGTATAGCGGGTATCGCGCGATGCTGGTGGAACTGATCGCGCGCGCGCAGCAAAAGGGCATCTGCACGCGGCGGCCGGCGCCTGAATCGGCGGCGGCGTTCCTGCTCTCGGCGCTGAACGGATTGTTGATCGAATACTTGTTCATGGGCGCAAACGCCATCGATCCGGAAGGGGCGGTGGCGATGGTCGGCGAGTGGCTGTTCGGAGGATCGCCGGGGGCATCTTCGGCGGAGAATGGCGGCGCGCCGGCCGCCTGAAATTTTCACTCTTTTCACTTTGTTCAGATTCCAGGAGAACGCGCCAGCATGCGAATACCGCTAAGACAGATGATCGATCTGGGCCGCTACATGAGGGCGAAGAAGCGGTCGGGGGAGAAGTATTTTCCGTTGGTGCTGATGCTCGAACCGCTGCATGCGTGCAACCTTGCATGCATCGGATGCGGGCGAATCGTCGAGTACAAGGACACGATTCGCGACATGATGCCGCTGGAGGAGGCGCTGCATTCGGCCAAGGAGGCGGGCGCGCCGATCGTGTCGATCTGCGGCGGCGAGCCGCTGATGTACAAGCATATCGTGCCGCTGACGCAGGGATTGATCGAGGATCAGAAGCGTCACGTGATGATCTGCACCAACGCGGTCCTGTTGGAGCGATTCGTCAAGCAGGTGGCGCCGAGTCCGTACCTGAGCTTCAACCTGCACCTGGACGGGATGCGCGAGACCAACGATCGCGTGACCGACCGGCGGGGGCATTTCGACACCGTCGTGAAGATGATCAAGCTGCTGAAGCAGCAGGGCTACCGGGTGCAGACCAACACCACGGTGTTCCGCGAGACCAGCGGTGAAGAACTCGAAGCGATGATCAAGCACCTGACGAGCCTGGGCGTCGACGGGATGCTGCTGAGCCCCGGCTATCACTACCAGGTGCTGAACAACGACGACGAGTATCTGAGGAAAGAGGATATGCCCGCCAAGTTCCTCAAAGTCCGCGACATGGCGAACGACTACAAGATCATCAACACGCCGATCTACCTGGACTACCTGGTCGGCAAACGCGACATGCAGTGCAGTCCGTGGACGACGGTGACGCGCAATCCGCGCGGATGGAAGGGGCCCTGCTACCTGATAACCAACGGGCACTACAAGACGTTCAACGAGATGCATGCGGCGACGGACTGGGAATACTACCGGACCAAGCAGGATTTCCGCTGCCGCGACTGCAAGCTGCATTCGGGATTCGAGGGCACGGTGGCGCTTGATTTCGGCAAGAATCTCAAAGACTCGTGGCGGATGGTACGGCATTACGTGGCGTGAGGAGTCGCCGGCGCTGTCGAAGCACAGAGCGCTCGCGCGCAACTGAACAATCACCCTTGCCAGGCGGGAGGGGGACGATCGCGTGAGGAAAAATCCCGGCCAGTTTTTCGGCGCCGCTGTCGAGCCAACCTCGGCGCCGCCGGCATCGGGGCAAGAGCAACGAGACGTGTTTGACTTGCACAGCTATTTAAAGGAGCGCGCGCAGATTGTCGAGCGAGCGCTCGCTCAAAGCGTCGCGGAACCGGCGGGCGCGGCGGCGCGCCTGCATGAGGCGATGCGCTATTCGCTGATGGCGGGCGGCAAGCGGCTGCGGCCGGTGCTGGTGCTGGCATCGTGCGAGGCGGTCGGAGGGAAGGTAGAGGCGGCGATGGGACTGGCGTGCGCGGTCGAGATGATTCACACCTATTCGCTGATTCACGACGACCTGCCGTGCATGGACGATGACGATATGCGCCGCGGGCGCCCGACCAATCACAAGGTCTATGGCGAAGCGATCGCGACGCTGGCGGGCGACGCGCTGCTGACGGACGCATTCAAGGTGCTCGCGCGCTCGGCACACGGCAGCGCGCCGCCGGCAGTCGTGCTGGAAACGATCGCGGAGCTCGCCGGCGCGGCGGGATCGGCCGGGATGGTCGCGGGGCAGGTGATCGATCTGCTCGGCGAGGGCAAGTCGAAGACGGTCGCGGAGCTCGAAGAATTGCACGGCAAGAAAACCGGGGCGCTGTTCCTGGCGTCGGTCCGCGGCGGTGCGCGCCTGGGCGGCGCGCGCGAGGCGCAAATCGAATCGCTCGACGCATACGCACGCGCGCTCGGGCTGGCGTTCCAGGTCGTCGATGATCTGTTGGATGTTCAAGGCACGCCCGAGCAGATGGGCAAACGCACGCAAAAGGACGTCGAGCGCGGCAAGGCGACCTATCCCGCGATATTGGGAATCGAGCGCTCGCTCGATTTGGCGCGCGAGCTCGAAACACGAGCGCATCGCGCAATTGCCGGCTTCGGGGATAGCGCCGACGCGCTGCGGCACATTGCAACCTTCGTCGTGGAGCGCAAGCTGTGAACGGGGTCGAAGCGCCGATGGAAATGGCGGGGACGCACTCGCGCCAGGCCGTGCTGGTGGAGCCCGGGCGGCTCGAATTGCGCGACTACGTCGCGCCGCATCCGGGGCCGGGCGAATTGCTGATTCAAATTCGCTGCGCGTTGAGTTGCGGCACCGATCTGAAAATGTTTCGGCGCGGACATCCGCTATGGAAACTTCCGATTGCATTCGGGCATGAGTTTTCCGGCGTGGTGATCGAAGCCGGTGAGGGCGTGACATTCAAGCCCGGCGACGAAATAATGGCTGCGCCGACCGCACCGTGTGGAATCTGTTTCTACTGCCAGCATGGGCAGGAGAATCTTTGCGACGATGCGGTCGGGCGGATGGTGCTCGGCGCATACGCGGACATGCTGCTGCTGCCGGCGCACGTCGTCGCGCGCAACACGTTTATCAAACCCGCGGGCCTGCCGTTCGAAGAAGCCGCGCTGCTCGAGCCGCTTTCGTGCGTGGTCCATGCCCAGGAAATGGCGCGTCCTGAAAAGACCGAGACGGTGGCGATCATCGGCGGCGGCGCGTTCAGTCTGCTGCACATGCTGGTGCTGAAGGCCGCGGGCGTGCGCGAGGTGGTGGTCGTGGGGCGAAATGCCAAGCGCCTGAAGTGGGCGGAGGAGATGGGCGCGGACCGGGTGATCGACGCGCGCAGCGTCGATGCGACCGCGGAAATTGCGCGGCTCAACGGCGGCTTCGGCCCCGACCTGGTGATCGAGTGCACGGGGCAAGTCGAGGGATGGCAGGATGCGGTGGCGCGGGTGCGGCGCGGAGGGCGGGTGGTTTTTTTCGGCGGATGCCCGGGGGGCACGAAGCTCAGCGTCGATACGCGAATGATGCATTACGACAATCTGACGTTGATGTCGCCGTTTCATTTTCGGCCGCGCGACGTGCGGCGCGCCTACGAATTGCTGGAGGGGCGTGCGCTGAATGCGGGCGCGGTCGTCAACGCGCGAATGCGGCTTGGCGATTTGGTGGAAGTGTTTGCGATGCTCGAGCGCGGCGTGGTTCTGAAATGCGCCGTGATTCCATAGTGGATTGCGACGAGGTTGCGGCGGGTTGCCGCGGGACGCGGGATGAGTTCAGGCAAGGATGAAATATGAGTCAGGCTATTGAAATTGGAAGCACGGCGATTGCCATGTCGCCGCATGACGAGTTCGTCGCGAAGGTTGATTACACGGTGGATCGCGCGCAGCGTGCGCTGATCGCGATGCAGAAGCCCGAGGGCTACTGGCACGCGCCGCTGGAGGCGAATGCGGAGATGAACGCGGAGTTCATCATCTTCAACCATTTCATGGACACGGTGGATCTCGAGGTCCAGGCGCGGCTGAAGAAGCATCTGCTGGACATTCAGAGTCCGGACGGGAGCTGGGTGCTCTACCCGGGCGGCGAAGGGCATCTGTCGACGACGATCGAAAGTTATTTTGCGCTGAAGCTTACCGGCATGCGTGCGGGTGACGAGCCAATGGCGGCGGCGCGGCGCTGGATCCTGTCCAAGGGCGGCATCGTGAACTGCGGGACGCTGGCGCGCTTCTATCTGGCGGCGATGGGGCAGATAACGTGGGAAGCGACGGCCGCGCTGCCGGTTGAACTCGCGCTTTTCCCGAACTGGTTCCCGTTTAACATTTACGAGCTCAGCTCATGGGCGCGCGGAACGCTGATGGGACTGATGATGCTGCAGGCGGCGCGTCCCGAAAAGAAAATCGATTACCAGCGCGGAGTGCTGGAACTGTTCATCCAGCCGCCGCATTTCACGAAGTTCAAACAGCCGCGCGGAAAAAAATTACTGTCGCTGCGCAACGCGTTGAACCTCGCCGACCAGGCGCTGCGATTCTACGATCGGCACAAAATCAAATCGATCCGGGCGCACGCGCTGCGCCATACGGAGAACTGGCTCCTCGAGCATCAGGCGGCCAACGGCTCGTGGGGCGGAATCGAGCCATGCTACCTGCTGAGCGCGATGGCTCTGAAAGCCAACGGCTACCGCAACGACCATCCGGTGCTGAAGAAGGCGATCGAGGCGTCGAACGAACTGATTTGGCACTTCAATGACTACGACATGTACATGCCGTGCGTGTCGGTCAACTGGGACACGGCGCTCGCGGGCCGGGCGCTGCTGGATTCGGGAATGCCGGCCGACCATCCGGTGCTCAAGCAGGCATCGCAATGGTTTATCGATCATCAGATTTTCAAGAAGGGCGATTGGTCAGTAAAGCGGCCCGAGCTCGAACCGGGCGGATGGGCGTTCGAGTTTTACAACGACTGGTATCCCGACGTGGACGATTCGGCGGTAATTCTGTCGGTGATGGCGGATTCGACCGCCGATGATGCCGCGGCCAGGGAGCGCGCGATCCGGGTTGGCGCGAACTGGGTAATGGGAATGCAATCGAAAGACGGCGGCTTCGCGGCGTTCGACACCGACAACGATTCAACCTGGCTCAATCATTTGCCGCTCGCGGACGTCGAAGCGGTGACGGATCCGTCGTGTCCCGATCTCACCGGCAGGGTGCTCGAGATGATGGCGTCGGTTGGCTATCGCAGCGAGCATCCGGTGGCGAAACGCGCGATCGAATGGCTCAAGCGAAATCAGTCGCCGGCGGGCGGATGGTGGGGACGCTGGGGTATCAACTACATCTACGGCACATTTTCGGCGCTGTCGGGCTTGCGCGCGATCGGCGTCGATATCAACGAGCCGTGGATCAAGCGGGCGGTCCAATGGCTCAAGTCGAAGCAGAATCCCGACGGCGGCTGGGGCGAGAGCCCGCTGTCGGACAAAGATCCTGCGTGGCACGGGCGTGGGAACAGCACCGCGTCGCAGACGGCGTGGGCGCTGATCGGATTGATCGCGGGCGAGTCAGGGATCAGCGAACACGCGATGCGCGGCGCGCAGTGGCTCTCAGAGCGGCAGAACGATGAGGGCGAGTGGGACGAAATGGAATCCACCGGCGCCGGATTTCCGAATCATTTTTATCTTCGCTACTACATGTACGCGCATTACTTTCCGCTGATGGCGCTTGGGCGGTTCCGCCGGCGGCTGGCGGAGACCGCGTCACATTGAGCGTATTGCGATGAAGGCGATTTCAATTCTCGGCTCGACCGGATCGGTAGGCGTCACCACGCTGGACGTGGCCGGCCGATTCAGCGACCGATTTCGCGTCGTCGCGATGGCGGCGGGACGCAACCTGGATCTGCTTACCGGGCAGGTGAAGCGCTTTCATCCCGAACTGGTCTCGGTGGCAACGCCCGAACTCGCGCGCGAACTGGCGACGCGCGTCGGTGCGCAGCGCGTGACGATCGTCCATGGACTCGAAGGCGCGATTGCCGTTGCAACGCATCCCGCGGCAAAGCTGGTGATGTCGGCGCTGGTCGGTGCGATGGGATTGCAGCCGACGCTGGCCGCGATCAAGGCCGGCAAGGACATCGCGTTTGCCAACAAGGAAGTGCTGGTCATTGCGGGCGAGTTGATCACGGCGGCGGTGCGGGAGAATCGCGTGCGGCTGCTGCCGGTGGACAGCGAGCACAACGCGGTTTTTCAATGCCTGGAAGGACGCGGGCGCGAGTCGTTGAAGCGGGTCATTTTGACCGCGTCGGGGGGACCGTTTCGCGAGCTGGCGGCCGATAGTTTCGAATCGATCACAGTCGAACAGGCGCTGAAGCATCCGACCTGGCGCATGGGCAGCAAGATTACGATCGATTCGGCGACGCTGATGAACAAGGGGCTCGAGGTGATCGAGGCGCGGTGGCTGTTCGACCTCAAGCCCGCCGAGGTCTCGGTGGTGATTCATCCGCAGAGCGTGATCCATTCGATGGTCGAGATGATCGATGGCTCGGTGATCGCGGAGATGGCGATTCCTGACATGGCGATTCCGGTGGCGTACGCGCTTGCGTATCCGGAGCGGCTGGCGATGACGCATCTGAAGCCGCTGTCTCTGGCGGAAAATTCGCGGCTGACGTTTGAAGAACCCGACCTGAGACGCTTCCCGTGTCTGCGGCTGGCATACGAGGCGCTCGCGGCGGGGCACACGATGCCCGCGTGCCTCAACGCCGCCAACGAGGAACTGGTGGCGGGCTTCCTGGCGGGGCGGGTGCGTTTCGTGGATATCCCGCGCCATCTCGAAACCGTGATGCAACGGCATCGCAACTCGGCGGCGCGAACGATCGAAGATCTGCTGGAGACCGATGGATGGGCGCGAGCCGCGGCGCGTGAACTTATCGGAGCGCGGCCGGCCGCAGCTTGAGATGATGGCAAACGCGCGGGCCAACGTGCAAAGCGAAGGAACCTCGTACGCTGCGAGTGCAGCGCCGGACGCGTCGGCGCCGCCGGGAGCGTTCGACGTGGCGAGCGCGTACCAGTTCTGCGCGCGGCTGGCAAAATCGCACTACGAAAATTTCACGGTCGCGTCGTGGCTGATGCCGCGCGAGATGCGCCCGCACATGTATGCGATTTACGCGTACGCGCGGATGGCGGACGACTTTGCCGACGAGCATCATGACCTCGCGATGCTCGACGAATGGGAGCACGAGCTCGACCTGGCATACGCCGGCGCGCCGCGCCATCCGGTATTTGTCGCGCTCGCCGACACGGTGCGCCGTTTTGAAATTCCGCGCGAGCCGTTCAAAGATCTTTTAACTGCGTTTCGATCCGACGTGGACTTCAAGGGCTTCGACACGCTCGATGATCTGCTCGGCTATTCGCGCTACTCGGCGAACCCGGTTGGACGGCTGGTGCTTTACCTGTTCGGCTATCGCGACGCCGAGCGGCAGCATCTGTCGGACCTGGTCTGCAGTGGATTGCAGCTCGCCAACTTCTGGCAGGACGTTGCAGTCGATCTCGACAAGGGACGGATCTATCTGCCGCGCCGCGACATGGAGCGATTCGGAGTCACGCCGGCGGACCTGGCCGCGCATACCTCGTCGCGCGAGTTCGTGGATTTGATGCGTCACGAAACCGGCGTCGCGCGCGCGATGCTGATCGAGGGGGGAGAATTGCACAAGCGCGTGGACAAGCGGCTGCGGCGCGACATCGTGATGTTCGCGGGCGGCGGGCTGGCGATTATCCGCGCGATCGATCGCGTCAACTACGATGTGTTCCGGATGCGTCCGGAACTTGCGAAACTCGACTACCTGAGACTCGGCTGGAGCGCGATCCGTGGACGGCTTGAAGTCTGACAGCAGCGCCGCCGGGCTCGAAGACGCCGCCGGCCGCGACGACGCGTCGCTCGCCGCCGACTACGAACGCTGTGCGCAAATCACACGGCGCTCGCGGTCGAGCTTTTACTACGCGTTCATTTTGCTGCCGCCCCAGCGGCGCCGGGCGCTCTACGCCGTCTATGCATTCTGCCGTTTCATCGACGATATCGCCGACGACGAAGCAATTCGCGAGCCGGCGCTGGGGCTTCGCCGGTGGCGCGAGGAGCTTGACCGTGTGTATGCGGGCATGCCGACGCGCGCGCTCTCTCGCGCGCTCGCCGACAGCGCGCGGCGATTTAAAATTCCGCGGCAGCTGTTCGAGGAAATCATAAACGGCGTGGAGATGGATCTGTCGCGCAAGCGTTATCAAAGCTGGGAAGAACTGCGGCCGTACTGCTATCGGGTCGCGTCGGCGCTGGGCCTCATCTGCATCGAGATTTTCGGCTACCGCAATCCGTCGGCGAAGTTGTACGCGGAGAATCTCGGACTGGCGCTTCAGTTGACCAATATTATCCGCGACGTGGGAGAAGACGCCGCCCGGGGCCGCATTTATCTTCCGCTGGAAGACCTCGCGCGATTCAACGTGAGCGAAGATGAAATTCTCGGCGGCGCGTACTCGCGCAACTTCGTCAGCCTGATGGACTTCGAGGCGAAACGCGCGCAGGAACTTTACGCGAAGGCCCGGAGCGCGCTCGCGCCGGAAGATCGCGCGACGCTGCTGACGGCTGAGGCGATGCGGCTTATCTATGCGGCGCTGCTCGAACGGATCATCAAGTCGAACTATCGCGTCTTCGACCGCCGCCACAGCCTGTCTGCGCCGCATAAGCTTTACCTGGTCGGCCGCGCGTGGGCGGTGGGCCGCTGCGGCGCGCTGCATGGATAAGCGGGATGCGTGGGCGAATTAAATGGCATCGGTGATGAAAGACGCGGTGGTGATCGGCGCCGGGTTCGCGGGACTCAGCGCGGGGGTCGCGCTCGCCCAGCGGGGCGTGCGAGTCACGGTGCTTGAAGGAAAACCGGCGCCCGGCGGGCGGGCGTATTCGTTCGCCGAACCTGACACCGGAGATTTCGTCGACAACGGGCAGCACGTTCTGATGGGTTGTTACGTCGAGACGCTCGACTTCCTCAGGCGGATCGGCGCTTACGATCAGTTGGTGTTTCACGAAGATTTGGAAATCGAAATGCTCGCGGGTCCCGGCCAGAGTGCGATCCTGAAAACGGCGCGGCTGCCCGGACCTCTGCACATGACGGCTGCGCTGCTCGGATACCGGCATCTGAGTGTCGCGGAGCGGTTCGCTGTTATGCGCGGCGGAATGCGCATGCTTGCGATGAGACGGTTCGGCGACGGCGAATTGCGCCGTCTCACCGTCACGCAGCTGATGGATCGTCTCGGCCAATCGGAACGAGCGCGCCGCTGCTTCTGGTACCCGCTGTCGATCGCGACGCTGAACGACGAGCCGCAATCGTCGTCAGCGCGGCTGTTGGCCGAGGTCCTGAAGCGTGCGTTCTTTTCGCGTCGCCGCGACTCGGCGTTCGTCTATTCGCGCGTCGGGCTGAGCGACCTGTATTGCACCGGCGCGCAGCGGCTGATCGAGCGCGCCGGCGGAAGCGTTGTTTCGCATTCGATCGTGGAGATGCTGGAACCTGGCGCTCGAGGCCATGTCGCCAGCGTGCGACTGCGTGACGGGCGGCGAATCGAGGCGTCAGACTTCATCAGCGCGGTGCCGGCGCCCCAGTTACTGCGGTTCTTGCCCGAAAGCGCGGTCGCCGATCCATTTTTCTCGCGCTTCACGGGTCTTTCGGGCTCGCCGATCATCTGTGTCCACGTGTGGCTCGATCGCGAAGTGACTACTTCGCCGTTCATCGGGTTTATCGGCACTACTACTCAATGGCTATTCAACAAACGTCAAATATTCGCGCAGCGCGGCGAGGCGCATCCGGGTTACCTGAGCTTCGTGATCAGCGGCGCGCGGAAGCTGGTCGATCGCAGCAACCAGGAGATCCTGGATATCGTGATTAACGATCTCCACGCGATGATTCCCGCGTCGCGCGAAGCCAGAGTCGTAAAGTCGCTGGTGCTCAAGGAGAAGAACGCCACGATGGCCCCGGACCTTCGATCGCACGAACTGCGTCCGACGGCGAAAACGCCGATCGCGAACTTCTTCCTGGCCGGTGACTGGATACAAACCGGTCTGCCGGCAACGATCGAGAGCGCGGTGATTTCGGGACGGGCCGCTGCTGCCGCCGTCATCGAGCGAAGCGCTGAATAGCTATTGAGTGAATGCGATGAATACTAAGTTAGCGCTGGTGACGGGCGGCAACGGATTCGTGGGATGCCACGTCGTGCGCGCGCTCATTGCCCGCGGCGATCGGGTGCGAGTGCTGGCGCGCGAGAACGCGGACTTAAGCGCGCTGGTCGGTCTGCCGGTCGAGATCGTGCGCGGCGATCTTCGGCACTTCGATTCCGTCGAGCGCGCGGTCAATGGATGCAATGAGGTTTATCACGTCGCCGCCGATTACCGGCTGTGGCTGACCGATCCGGCGCCGATGTATGAGACCAACGTCGGCGGCACGCAGCATATTATCCGGGCCGCAGCCAACGCCGGTGTTTCGAGAATCGTTCACACCAGCACGGTGGGGGCGCTGGGAATTCCGCACGGCGGGGTGGGGCGCGAAGACACGCCGTCGTCGCTCGCCGAGATGACGGGTCATTACAAGCGCTCGAAGTACATGGCGGAGCAGGCAGCGCTGGAAGCCGCCCGCGCGGGCGTGCCGGTTGTGATCGTGAATCCATCGACGCCGATTGGCGCGCTCGACTTGAAGCCGACTCCGACCGGCCGAATCATCGTGGACTTCCTGAATGGGCGGATGCCGGCGTACGTGGAGACTGGCCTTAACATCGTCGATGTGGAAAATGTTGCACGCGGCCATTTGCTGGCGGCGGAGCGCGGCCGAATCGGCGAGAAGTATATCCTGGGCGGCGAAAATCTCACGCTCAGGGAATTTCTCGGGCGGCTCGCCATGATTTCAGGGCTGCCCGCGCCAAAGATGAGGATTCCGTACGCGGTCGCGTTGGGCTATGCGCTCGGCGCCGAAGCGTTCGCGCGCACCGTCACCCGCCGGGCGCCGCGGGCCAGCCTGACCGAGGTACGGATGGCGCGAAAGCGGATGTTCTTCGACTCGTCGAAGGCGCGCGCAGAGTTGGATTATTCGCCGGGGCCGATCGATGGGGCGCTGGCGGCAGCGATAGAATTCTTTAGATCCAAAGGGACGGCGAAGAGCGCCGCGTAAACCAAACCATGGATTTACTATTGTCCACGATCATGCTGCGCCCGTACGTGTTCATCTTTCTGGTGAGTTTTCTGTATATCGCGATCGTGAACTTCGGTCTGCGCACGACTGTTTTGTTTACGGTCCTGACCTACGCCGTGTCGCTCGCGTGCGAGTGGTCTTCGGTCCACAACGGATTCCCGTTCGGGCTGTATCACTATATTGACGCGACCCGCGGGCGCGAGCTTTGGGTGTTCGGCGTTCCGTTCATGGATTCGTTGTCGTTCACCTTCCTGGCTTTCGCCAGCTATACGGTCGCGCTGTTGCTCAGTTCGCCGTTGTATCGGCGGGGCGCTGATTTTCGGATTCTCGACACGTGGCAAATTCGCCGTGCACCGCGAGTATGGCTGATGGCGGCGCTGTTCATGGTGATGGTGGACCTGGTGGTCGATCCGCTGAGCGTGCTCGGCGACCGATGGTTCCTCGGCAAAATGTTCTGGTACGATCCGCCGGGGCCGCACTTCGGCGTGCCGATCACCAACTACCTGGGATGGTATTTTGTCGGCGCGATCACGATTGCAAGTTTCCAGTGGCTCGACGCGATGCTTAATCGCGGCTCGGCGAAGCCGGCGCGTGCGCTTCCCGCGATGCGGTCGCGAGCGCTGCTTGGTCCGGCGCTGTATGCGGGGATCGTGATCTTCGGAATTACGATGCTGTTCCGAATCAACGCGCCGGAGATCGGATGGGCTGCCGTGTTCATCTACCTGCCGTTCACGGTCCTGGCGATTCATATTCTGACGCGCCGCGAATCCTACGGCGACCACGCGGCAATCGAGCGCCATCTCGCGGACTTTCCCTACGAGCGCGTTCTTCCTGTCTGGAGGCCGGAGATCGCGCGCGTAACCGAGCCGGGGCGCCGCGTAGCGAGCGCAGACAGCCGCCGACAAGGCGCTTGATCGAGAGACGCTTCCAAATTTTCAACAAGTGTGGCAAGCGTCGGTCATCGAGCCACGACGAAGCAAACAGAGGTGACCCGGCATGCTGCTCAAGGACAAAGTTGCGTTGATCACGGGCGCGGGTTCGGGAATCGGCCGCGCCAGCGCGATTCGGTTTGCGCAAGAAGGCGCGAAGCTGATGGTCGCCGACGTACGCGCCGAATCGGCGAGCAATACTGCCGCCGAGATCGAGAAGGCCGGCGGCGTCGCCAAGTCGGTGTCGGTGGACGTGCGCGTCGGCGCCGAAGTCGAGCGGATGGTCAATGAAACGGTAAGCGCGTTCGGCCGGCTCGACATCCTGTTCAACAACGCCGGCGTCTTCGTGCCCAAAAACGTGGTGAACACGAGCGAGGAAGAATGGGACTGGGTCGTGGACGTGTGCCTGAAGGGCGTATTCTTCGGCTGCAAGTATGCGATCCCGCAAATGATCAAGCAGGGCGGCGGCGTGATCGTCAACACCGCCAGCGGCGCGGGAATCAAGGGCGTGCCGGATCTTGCCGCCTACCAGGCGGCGAAGGGCGGCGTCGTGATTATGTCGAAAGGAATCGCGCTCGACTTCGCGCGCGACAAGATTCGATGTGTGTCCATCTGCCCGGGCGTGATCGAGACGCCGATCGCCGAGAATTGCAACGTCGTTCCCGCCGGCGCGTCGCAGTTGGTTTGGGAACGCACCACAGACATGCATCCGCTCGGGCGCAACGGAAAGCCCGAAGAGGTCGCTGCGCTGGCGGCGTTCCTGGCGTCGGATGAGGCGGGGTTCATTACGGGCGTCGCGGTGCCAATTGACGGCGGGCTCAGCGCGGGCTCTTTCGCCCCACCGGCCCGCGAGCACGCCTAGCAGCCGCCGGTACCTCGCCGTCGTGCGCGATAGCCGTCAGCGCGTCGGCGATTGCGGTCGTTGCGCGCGACAGGTTTCGAATCATCCGCGGCAGCTTAAGCATCGTTGCCGGATTGCGCAGCAGGTAGGACGTTGCGGCGAGCGGCCGGACGTTGCCGTCATGGTCGGCCATCGCCGCGCCCACTACTTCGTCGTCAACTTCGTCGAGCACTGCCCGGATCGCGACGAACGGGATCCCGCGCGCAGCGGCCTCTGCGGCAATCGCGGCGGTCTCCATGTCCACCGCGATCGCGCCGGTGCTTTCCTTGGCGCGGCGCTTCTCGGCGCCGGTGGCGAGCACGCGATGCGATGTCAAAATTGCGCCGGTCGAGTACGCGATACCCGCGATCGCAAGCGAGCGGCCGATTGCGCGGAGGTGCGCGTCGTCAACGGCCGCCACTTGTTCGGCAACCTGGCCGTCGGTGCGAATCGTCAGAGTGCGGTCGGAGAGGACGAGATCGCCCGGCTTCAGCCCGCTCGAGAGCGCGCCGGCGACGCCGGTCCCGATTACCAACTCGGCGCCGGGTATCAGATCGAACGCGCGGCGCGCGGTATCGCTTGCGCGGCTGCGGCCGATTCCGTGGCCAACGACAGTGAATTGTTTGCCGCCGATCTCCGCGCGAAAGCCATGCAAGCCGTCCACAGCGAGCGGAGCGCGACGGCGGAGCCGGCGCTTGAAAGGCGCGATCTCGCGCGCGAAGGCGTAAAAGAGAAGAATCAATCGCGTGGTCTCATTTTGGACTTTCGCAGCGCGCGCTTGAGCGAGCCATCCGATGCTAGCAGAATTGTGCCGGTGTTTTTCACTCTCGCACTGGTCCGGCAGGGTCATTATCCGTCATCGGTGGCGATTCGCGGTGGCACCGTTTGAAGCGCCTGATCGTTAACGCCGACGACTTCGGCTTGTCGCCCGAGATCAACGCCGGCATCGTGCGGGCGAGTCGCGACGGAATTTTGCGCAGTGCGAGCCTGATGGTTGCGGAGCGCGCCGCGCCGGCCGCTGCTGAAATAGCGCGCGAAAATCCCGCGCTCGACGTTGGGTTGCATGTGGTGGTCTGCCGGGGACGCAGCCTCCTCGATGCGTCGCGGCTCGGCGCCGCGGTGCGCGCGTCGGGAGAGTTCATCGACAATCCCGTGGCTGCGGGGATGCGATATTTCTTCGACCGATCGATGCGCGCCGCGATGACCGGCGAACTGCGCGCGCAAGTCGAGCGGCATCTCGAGCTGATTGGCTACCTCAACCATATCGACGGGCACTTGAATTTCCACGTCCATCCGTTGTTCGCCGATATTTTGGTTGACCTCGCCGTCGAGTATAAAGTGCCATGCATCAGGCTGCCGCGCGAGCGCGTGATGACCACGCTGCGGCTGCGGCGGGACAATGCGCCGCGCAAGCTCGTCGAATCGATCATCTTTCGCACCCTGTCGCGTCGAACCCGCCGAATGATGGCGCAGCGCGGCCTCATCTCGACCGACGCGCTGTTTGGACTTCATCAGAGCGGTCATCTGAGCGAGGATTACGTCGTGGGTGTGATCGATCGTATCCGCGATGGCGCCACGGAAGTTTATTTCCATCCGGCCGCCGACATCGGCGGAGTCCCGCCCGCGGTCGAGGCGCAACTCGAAGTCGAGATTCTCACCAGCCGGCGGGTGCGCGATGCGATCGATCGAAATGGAATCGAACTGATCACGTTCGCCGATCTTGCAAAGGGCAATTCCGCCGCTTGATTCAACTTTGCATCTGGCGTTCGCTGTGACTCGTGCCAACAAAACATCGCGAGCGGGAGACCAGCGTCATGGCGGAGGTAAAGATTCGACCGGCGGTGCGCGACGACCTGCCGCGCCTGACGGAAATTTACAACTACTACGTCATCAACACGCCGATCACTTTCGACCTCGAGCCGACGACGGTGCATCAGCGCGCGCGATGGTTCGATGAGCATGCCGGTACGAAACGGTATCGCATGTTCGTCGCCGAAGACGCCGGCCGGGTCGTCGGCTATGCGTGCACGGGACCGTTTCGCGACAAGGCGGCGTACGACACGAGCGTCGAGACCTCGATCTACTGCGCGCATGACGCGACCGGACGGGGAATCGGCGCCATGCTGTATCGCGTCCTGTTCGACGCGCTGAAGAACGAGGACATCAATCGCCTGTTGGCCGGGATCACGCTTCCCAACGATGCGTCGATCAAGCTGCATCGAAGGTTCGGCTTCACCGAGGTTGGCGTCTTCAGCGAATGCGGCCGCAAGCTCGACCGCTACTGGGATGTCGTGTGGATGCAGCGCCCGCTTCGGCTCGGCACCGTGCCATAAGAGCGATCGTGATCAAGCTCGACTCGTGCGGGTCGTTTCAGTTCACGACCGAAGCGAGGACCATGTCTGAGAGCCGTTGAAGACGCTCGAAATTGCGCGACTCCTCCAGCAGTCCAGCGGTCAGGCACACGAACGTCAAATCCCGCTCCGGATCGATCCAGAACATGGTCGAGCCAGCGCCGAGACCGCCGAACGTCGAGGGCGACGCCGTCGAACCGAACGGGTGCGGGAAGATACCGGTCCCGCGGATGAAGAAGCTCAAGCCGAGGTTGGCGGGGAATTCGCCCCATCCGCGCGCCTCGTAGGCATAGCTGAACAGATTGTTCGGGAGCGTGCCGGTGTGGATGGTGGCGGCCAGCCGGATCGATGCGGGCGACAGCACTCGAGCTCCGTCGAGTTCGCCACCACGCCTGAGCATCTCGGCCCATCGCAAGATATCGCCTGCAGTGGAAACCACACCGCCGGCCGGAATCTCAGCGTCCGCGGTCAGCAGCAGGTTCATCGCTTCGAGCAATTCGGGCTGGAAGACTCCGGGAGTTCGATCCCGCACCACTATTGGAACGAACCGCCCAGCGAGATCCTTGCGCCGGCCCAGGGCGGTTTCTTTCATGGCCAACGGCTCGAAGAATTCCTGCGCGAGAATGTCACGGAAGGAGCGGCGCCCGCCGTCAAGTCTGCGCACCACTTCCGCCAGCACCGCGTGCGCGGTAAGCGCACTGTAGCTGACGGCGCTGCCGGGAACGGTATCGGGGAGTTGCTGGCACGCTGCCGCTACAAAAACCTCGAGGTTGCCGAACAACTCGGGCGGGAGCGCAGGAGTCGCCGCCATCCCGGCAGTGTGAGTCAGCATATGAGCAACTGAGATCCGCTGCTTGCCTTTGACTGCGAACTCCGGGATCACGTCTGCGATCTTTGTTGTCAGCGCAAGCTCGCCGCGTTCCACGCGCGCCAGGACCGCCGCGGTGGTCATCGTCTTGGTAATCGACATGATCGCGAAAATGTCATCGGTGCGCGCGGCGCGGCTGCTGGCTCTATCGGCGAAGCCGACTGCCTCATGCGCGGCCACCACTCCGCCGCGGGCGACGGCGTACACAACTCCATCGTAGCGGTTGTTGGCGACATCGTGGCGTATCGCGGCGGCGACCCGCTCGAGTCGTGCCGGATCGATTCCGATTTCCGCGGGCTTGCCGGTCTTCATTGAATACCTCCTGCCAACGACACAACTGAAATTTCAACATATCGCCTAAAGGCAAACGTAAGCCAGTGCATCCGGCTCTTCGGCGAATCAATTGCTCGCGCCCCGGCGCGGTTTGAACTAGGCTATGCATCTGCGGGGCGCGCCCCCGCGCAATTGTTTTCACACTCGGCTGCACACAAGGAAGAGAGACCAGATGCGCGATCAGGATGGAGCTCCAGTGGCTGATTCTCAGCAGGATTATCGGCTGCCGAAAAACGTGACGCCCAAGCGCTACGAAATTCGTCTGACGCCGGATCTCAAAGCGTTCACGTTTCAAGGCGAAGTGAATATCGCCGTCGTCGTCAACGACGCGACCGACGACGTGGTGCTGAACGCGCTCGAGCTGGAGATCGACAAGGTCAGTGCGCAACGCGGCGGAAAATCCGTCGGCGCGAAGGCCGAGCTGGAGCCGGCGAAAGAACGCGCGCATCTTCGATTCGCCGAAAAACTTTCGCCGGGCGAATGGCGGCTTAAGATTGCGTTCCGCGGAATCCTGAACGACAAGCTGCACGGCTTTTATCGCAGCCAATACCAGGACGCTTCCGGCAAGACCCACATCGCGGCGACGACGCAGTTCGAATCCACCGATGCGCGCCGCGCGTTTCCGTGCTGGGACGAGCCGGAGCTCAAGGCGAGCTACAAGGTGACGCTGGTTGTCGATGAGCACCTGGCCGCCATCTCGAACGGCGGACAGGAGAGCGAGCGCAAGCTGGCCGGCGCAAAGAAGGAGGTCGTCTTCAAGGAGACGATCCCGATGTCCACCTACCTGGTCGCGTTCATCGTCGGCGAGTTCGAGGCGACGGCGCCGGTCGATGCGGGCACGCCGCTGCGGATCGTTCACGTTCCCGGCAAAGAGTCGCTGACCGCTTGGGCGCGCCAGATTGGCGCGTTCTCGCTCAAGCATTTCGCCGACTACTACGGGCTCAAGTATCCCGGCGACAAGCTCGACCTTATAGCGATTCCCGATTTCGCCTCGGGGGCGATGGAAAATCTGGGCGCGATCACGTTTCGCGAGACCGCGCTGCTCGCCGACGAAAAAACCGCGTCGCGCGCCGAACTCGAGCGCGTCGCCGACGTGGTGTCGCACGAAAACGCGCACATGTGGTTCGGCGATCTCGTGACCATGCGATGGTGGAACGGAATCTGGCTCAACGAGGCGTTCGCCACCTTCATGGAGATGCTGGCGGTGGACGCGTGGAAGCCGGAGTGGAAGCGATGGGAGAGCTTCAGCGTCTCGCGCGCGGCGGCGATGTCGATAGACGGGCTGCGCAGCACGCGCCCGATTGAATACACGGTGCGCAGTCCCGAGGACTGCCGCGCGATGTTCGACATCCTGACCTATGAGAAGGGCGCGGCCGTGCTGCGGATGCTCGAGCAGTTCCTGGGCGCCAACGTCTTTCGCGACGGGATTCGGCTCTACCTGAACAAGCATCAATTCAACAACACCGAGACCAGCGACCTGTGGGACGCGCTGGAGGCGGCGTCGCGCGAGCCCGTGCGCAAAATGATGGACTCGTGGATCTTCCAGCCCGGCTTTCCGATCATCGAAGCGGCGCCGGCTGCCAACGGCCGCGGACTCAAGCTCTCGCAACGCCGCTTCTTCTATCTCGCCGAGGACAACCATCAGCTCTGGCATGTGCCCGTGATGGTTCGCGCGAAGACCGACCAGGGCGTCACGAACCACAAGGTGATCCTCACCACTGGCGAGACGACGCTCGACATTCCGGGCAAGCTCGAATGGGCGCTGTTGAACGAGGGCGGTCACGGCTTCTATCGCGTGCACTATGCGCCGGCGCTGCTCGCGGCGATCCCCAGGAATCCCGGCGCGCTGCAACCGATCGAACGCTTCGGGCTGGTGAGCGATACGTGGGCGGCGACCGTCGCGGGACTGGGGCCGCTCAGCGAGTTCCTCAAGATGGCGCGGCTGTTCACCGCCGAGACCGACATCAACGTGTGGCGCGCGTTGATCGGCGCGTTCGCATACCTCGACATGATCGCGTCCGACGCCGACCGGCCGGCGCTGGCCGCCACGGTGCGCGAGGTCGCCGGTCCCGCCGCCGCACGGCTGGGCTGGGAGCCAAAGTCCGGCGAGAGCGAACTCGTGCGCCAGTTGCGCGGCACGCTCATCGGCGCGCTCGGCACGCTCGGCGACGATCCCGAGGTGCACAAACGTGCGCGCGATCTGTATGCGCGCTTCGAGGACAATCCCCAGTCCGCGGATCGCGACCTGATGCCCGCGCTGGTGAACATCCTGGCGCATTGCGGCGACGCCGCGCGTTACGAGGAGTTCAAGCGAAAGTTCAAAGCGCCGCGCACGCCGCAGGAAGAGCAGCGTTACCTGTTTGCGCTGGCAAATTTCCGCGATCGCGATTGCCTGAAAAAAACCATGGAGATGACGCTGGACGGGCAGGTGCGAACCCAGAATTCGCCGTACCTGATGCATTCGCTGCTGCTCAACCCCGCGTGCCGCTACCAGGCGTGGGATTTTGCGCGCGCGCATTGGGACGAGATGATTCAGAAGTATCCCGACAACGCGCTGCCGCGGATGTGCGAAGCGGTGGTGGCGCTGCTGGACCGCGAAGACGAGATCAAGAAGTTCTTCGCCGAGCATCGCGTGCGCCTGGGCGGCAAGATCATCGATCAGCACCTCGAGCGGCTGAGCGTCGCGGTCGGCTTCCGCCGCCGCGAAGGCGCAAAGCTGCAAGCAACGCTCAAGGGATAAGGAACAGCGCCGAAGAGTATCGCGGCGCCCGCGGGCTCTCGATGTTCAGTGTCCGCAAACGCCGCGGCATTGCGAGACTTCAAGTAACCCTTTAACTTCTCAGCGCGCCTGGACCATCCGCGCCGGCCGTGGCTGTTCGTGGCCGAGAATCGGATGCGGCCGGTACGGCTTCTCGAGCGCGGCGACTTCGTCAGCGCTGAGCTTCACATCGACGGCCGCGATCGCCTCCTTGAGATGAGAGAGCTTGGTCGCGCCGATGATGGGTGCGGTGACGCCGGGCGCCTGCAGAATCCACGCGCATGCGATTTGCGACGGCGTGACGCCGCGCTGTTTGGCGATCTGCTCGACGACGTTCAGCACTTCGAAGTCGTACTCGCGGAAGTACATGTTCTTGGCGAAGTCGTCGGTCTTGGCGCGCGCGGTTGGACCGGCGCCGCCCTTGTCGCGATTGCCGGCCAGAAAACCGCGCGCGAGCGGGCTCCATGGAATCAAGCCGACGCCGTTGTCGATGCACAGCGAATTCATCTCGCGCTCCTCCTCGCGATAGACGAGGTTGTAATGGTTTTGCATCGCGACGAACCGGTGCCATCCGTTTTCCTTCTGCAGATGAAGGGCCTTGGCGAATTGCCACGCGGCCATCGAGCTCGCGCCCAGGTAGCGCACTTTTCCGGCGCGCACCAATGAGTCCAGCGCCTCGAGGGTTTCCTCGATCGGCGTGGTGTAGTCCCAGCGGTGGATTTGGTAGAGGTCGATGAAATCCATCTTGAGGCGGCGCAGCGACGCGTCGCACGCTTCGAGAATATTCTTGCGGCTCAGTCCCGCGCGATTGAGACCCGACGCCATCGGGCCGTGCACTTTGGTCGCGACGACGATCTCGTCGCGCTTGGCCATCTCGCCGAGCCATCGCCCGGTGACCTCCTCGCTCACGCCGATCGAATAGACGTTGGCCGTGTCGAAGAAGTTGATCCCCGACTCGACGGCGGCGGCGAAATGTTCGCGCGCCTGGTCCATCGTCAGCACCCAATCGCGCCATTTCTTGTCGCCATAGCTCATGCATCCCAGGCAGATGCGCGAGACGGTGATTCCAGTCTTGCCCAATTTTGAGTACTGCATGATTTCTCCGAATTGTTTTTTGGAATAGTGAGCTTAGAGCCAAAACTCCGGCGCTTGCTCGCGCTTGTCAAGGCCGAAGCGAAATCGGATCAGACTGCGAGGGGCGCGATTGCGACTCATCGAAGATCAGAGCGGGAAAGAGCAATTTCTACCATGCGTAGTGGTTTTGGGACGGCTCCGCTCTATGGCTAGCTTTGTTCTGTCAAAAATAATTTCTGCCGCGAGCCGGTGTCGCCCGATTTCGGGTAAGCCCGGCGAGTATGAGACATCCTGGCGGTTGACCATAGCGTATGTGTAGCACGCCAAATCCGCCGGGGTCAGGCTGAACTAGTACACCCTAAACGAAGGAAGAATCACCTGCGCGGCAGGGCTGAGCCCTGCACCCAGTATTAAGGCCGCGCTCCGTTGTCGCGCGCAGTCTTTTAATACTGGCCAGCCGTGCCACGGCCAGAGCAGGATCGATCCCGAGCGTTTCGCCACTGCGAGTGGATTGGACCGTCAGGGCGGGGCGGGCTTGGCCACCGCGGGGTGTCGCGGGCGAACGTCGTAGCCGTGGTCGTGAACGAAATTCTGATGGACGATTGCGAACAGGAAGGCGTCGATCAACACCAAGATGAAGATCATGGTGATGAAGACGTACTTTCCCGGCCGAGGCGCGTCGCTCGCGGACATAAGGACCATTAATTCGCGATCGCGCTGATGCTCACCGGTGTGGCGCGCGCACGTGGTGATGCGGCGCTGCTGCAACGGACCGAGTGCTTAAGGCGTTAATCTCGCGCGACACAAAAAACGCGAGCGCCGCGTATTGCGGCGCCCGCGTTCTCAGTTCATCACGAGTGCAGGACCGGACGGACACTTACGGGATGATATCCACGCAGCCACCTGGGTCGGCTGTAAAGTCGAAAATATCCTGAGTGGTAATCAAAGCTTCCACAGTTATAAAAGCCGTACACGCCGTCGATCTCACTCCCATCCGGGGAGGCAACGAACCCGACGGTGCACTTTCCTCCGGCCGCACCGCCCGCGAGAAATCCGTCTGCGTCTGCTTTGCCCGAAAGCGCGCCGTAGGCGTAGTCGCCGTTGTCCCACACGAACTCGTAGTACGACCCATGCTTGCCGCCCTTGATGTTTGCCTTTTTCTGGTCGATCCCGATCCACCCAATTCCATAACCAACCCATTGGTCGTAAACGTCTAGATCGCTACTGGTCCCGTCCCAGCAACCGGAAAAATCAAACGAGGGAGTAGATGACTCAGGCTGGCTGGCCATCTGGCCGCGATTGCCGTGAGCGCCTGATCCGTTCCCCGGGTTAAAGTCTTGCGCGTGCGCGAACCGGGCTGAGACTGCGAGTATCGCAGCCAACATGACTACAGTGGCTCCAGCGGCTGTTATTGCTTTCCAGAACTTCCCCATCGAAACAACCTCCCATAGGAATCTTGCCGCAGAGCCTATGAAATGAGCACTCCGGTGTCAAGAAAACATCATATTTCGCATCTCAGCACACGACGAAGCTCGCTCGTCGGGCTGCCCGACCGGCCAAGATTGGCGCCGAGAATTGCAGCGCCCGCGCCAGCGGCATGCCGCAGCGTCAACTACGGAGCCGCGATCAAATAGCACGACGGCTGCGCTTAACAGCGGTGGCGCTGTTTCCTTGCCTCAGGCACCATATTAAGATGCTGACGATCCCCACTGGCCGATTGGTCAGGTGGAGATTTACCGAAGATTAGCGAATTAAGTGGCAGGCGTCGCTGTCGCATGGCCAAAAGATGCGGCGCCGGAGGGAGTCTATGCGGGTCCTATTCGTACATCCGAGTCCGCTTATGTACAGCGAGATTTATTTGCGGCTCGAACCGCTGGGGATGGAGCGGGTGGCGGCGGCAACGCGCGCGGCCGGCCACGACGTGAGAATTATCGACCTGCAGATTTTCAAGCATCGCGATCTGTTCGCCGAACTCGAGAGCTTCCGCCCCAATGCGGTGGGGTTCTCGCTCAATTATCTCGCCAACGTGCCCGAGGTGATCGATCTCGCCAAAGATGTGAAGCGGACGGCGAAGGATTGTTTCGTCTTCACCGGCGGGCACAGCGGTTCGTTCATAGCGGACGAAATCCTCGAGCATGCGGGAGGCGCGATCGACGCGGTAATCCGCGGCGAGGGCGAGAGCGCGACGCCGATGCTGCTCGACGCGATCGGCACGGGCTCGATCGGGAAAGTTCCCGGCGTGATGACGGCGCAGGGGGCCGGGCCGACGCCGGTGATGCTCGACGACCTCGACAAGTTTTTTCCGGCGCGCGACCTGGGGCGGCGGCGCAACAAGTACTTTATCGGGGTGCTCGATCCGTGCGCGTCGATCGAGTTCACGCGCGGCTGCCCGTGGGATTGTTCGTTCTGCAGCGCGTGGACGTTCTACGGCCGCAGTTACCGCAAATCGACGCCGGAAGCCGCGGCCGAAGACATGCTGTCGATCAAGGAGCCCAACGTCTTCATCGTCGATGATGTCGCGTTTATCCATCCCGAGCACGGGTTTGCGATCGGCCACGAAATCGAAAAGCGCAAGATCAAAAAGCAGTACTACCTCGAGACTCGCGCCGACGTGCTGTGCCGCAATCCGGAAGTGTTCCGCTACTGGCGCAAGCTGGGCATGGAGTACATGTTCCTCGGGCTGGAAGCGATCGACGAGGAAGGCCTGAAGCTGCATCGCAAGCGCTCGTCGATGGGCGTCAACTTCAAGGCGCTCGAAGTCGCGCGCGAGATCGGAATCACCGTCGCGGTCAACCTGATCGCGGACCCGTCATGGGACGAGAAGCGCTTCGAGGTGATCCGCGAGTGGGCGATCAGCGTCCCGGAGGTGGTTCATCTGACGGTCGCGACACCGTATCCCGGCACGGAGCTGTGGTTCACGGAATCGCGCAAGCTGACGACGCTCGACTACCGGCTGTACGACATCCAGCATGCGGTGCTGCCGACCAAGCTGCCGCTGCTGCAGTTCTACCAGGAGCTGGTGAAGACGCAGGACGTGCTCAACCGCAAGCATCTTGGCTTCGCAGCGCTGAAGTCGGTTGCGGGGATTGCGGGCAAGCTCGCACTCAAAGGGCAAACCAACTTCATCAAGATGCTGTGGAAGTTCAACAGCGTGTACAATGCCGACCGGCAGCTGGCCGAGCATTCGCGGGAAGTGAAGTACGCGATGCGGCCGCCGTCGATGCATAGCGAGGGGCGTCCGTCGGCCGACAAGCTGTATATTCACATGCCTAAGCCGTCGCATCCGGAGGCTGTGGAACCGGCCGCTGGCAGCGGGCTGGGCTGAGCAGGGCTGAGCGCTGCACCCACCGTTAAGGCCGCGCTCCGTTGTCGGCGCGGAGCGGCTCACTGCCGCCGTCGCTACGGGTAAGTACATGACGCTGACCGATCTGCCCAGCGGGCAGGCTTGCTTCGCAGGGATGCGCAATATACGAATCTGGCAGCGCTTTTTCGCGACTGCGAGCAGCGAGCCTGCAGCAGGCTGCGGCTCTTGCACCAGTATTAACCGCTGCCGTCGCCGGCAGGGGTCGACCCCTGCACCCAGTAGTAAGAAGACGCGAAAATCTGCGCAGCGCATCTTTTCGCGACTACGCGATCGAAGAGCCCTGCACCCGCTAACGAATCGAAAAATCCGCGCGGCGCGTCTTTTTCTCTCGGGCGTAATACTGGTCGCCCGTGCCAACGGGTCAGCTCGCGATCGGTTCGGGGGCGTTGCGAAGAGCGTTGAAGACGACCGGCGGCACGCGCAGGCGATCGTCGGACTCGTAGATTTTGCGGATCTCGGCGAACGCGTTGTCGCCAGCCAACGTGAGGGCAGCGACGCGGTCGAGGAGCGCCTTTTTCTCGCCGGTCAGCGCCGCGTCGTTCATATCCATCAATCCCCAAACGTCCCAGGGCAGCATCTCCATTCGATTGAGCGATGCGAGGTCGCGCACCACGTTGCTGGCGATGAACCACAATCCGTGCATGTCGAGAATTCCGAAGCGGCCGGCATCCTCGCGTCCCGAGCGGCACTGCTGCCATGCATCGCCAGCGATGATGAAGCGATCACGCGGGACGTCGAGCGGATTGAAATCGACGTTGAATGCCTTTCGCTGTACAGCGTCGAGCTGGGCGTCCACCAAAATCCAGCGCGCGTCCCCGGCGTTCCAATACTCGCATACCCAATGGTCAATGAATTTACCGGGCTCGAAGTATGAGCCGAAGCCGCATCGTGGACGCGCCGGAATACCCTGCTCGCGCAAGATAGAGCAGAGCATCAGAGAAAAATGACGACAGACGGTGGGCAGCCGGCGGGCGGGCTCGCGGGCGATGGTGAGCGGCCGCGCGTCGAGCGCATGAATCCGCGTCAGCATCTTCGCGATAGGACGGATGTTGCCGTTGTCACGATCCTCTTCGGACAACGTAAGGCGGTACAAGAAAGGCGCGATCTCGCGATGAATGAGCAGGCCTTGAATGACTTCGCATAGCGACGCGATGTCTTTGGGCATCGCGCTGAACTCGACCGCGTGCGCTTCCAGAGCCGTCATAAGGCCATTGCGCTGGTAGTATTCTTGCGGGTCTTCCATATGTCTCAGACTATATCTTGAGAGCGATTTGTCGCAATCGTCGGGCGCCAGTCCTATCTCGTGCGGCGAATCTTTCTGGATGAAGTGGACGCCCTTGACCGTCACCTCGCGCAGTGTTTGTTGTTTGCCCTCGCGGGCGTGGCGGGCGCAAAATCGCGGCAGTTATCAAACTTGACGCATCGCAAGCGTGACGTATCACGCTTATCACGAGGATCAAGCCGATGGCCGAGAATCGCAGGCGAAAGTTCTGGGGATGGGGCTACGAGGACCAGGGGCCGACTCCCGAACAGCAAAAGCATATGGCCGAGCGAATGGCGCAGCGATTCGGCCTGGGGCCAATCGAGATCACGCCGGCGCCAAAAGAAAGCGAGCTGAACCTGCGCGCGCCGCGGGTGAAACCACCGGCGGCGCTCGAAGCGATTTGCTCGGCCAGCATCCACGATCGCGCCGGCCACACCTACGGCAAGAGCTCGGGCGATCTCAGGCGGGCGTTCCGCCGTTACTATCCCAATCCGATCGACATCGTCGCGTTTCCGCGCGATGAGAAAGAACTGATTGCGGTGCTCGAATGGTGCGACGGCGCGCGGATTGCAGCGGTGCCATACGGCGGCGGCTCGAGCGTCGTCGGCGGAGTCGAACCGCCCGAGGGCGACCGTTATCGCGGCGCAGTCTCGATCGATCTGATGCATCTGGACAAAGTCGTGGAAGTAGACCGGGTCTCGCGCGCGGCGCGGATTCAGGCCGGGGTGTATGGACCGGCGCTCGACGCGCAGTTGAAGCCGGCGGGCCTTACGATTCGACATTTTCCGCAGTCGTTTGAATTTTCCACGCTCGGCGGATGGATCGCGACGCGGTCGGGCGGGCATTTCGCGACGCTGTACACGCATATCGACGACTTCGTCGAATCGATCCGCGTCGTGACGCCGACCGGAGTGGTGGAATCGCGGCGCTTGCCCGGCTCGGGCGCAGGGCCGAGCCCGGACCGGATGTTCATCGGCTCCGAAGGAATTTTGGGCATCATCACCGAGGCCTGGATGCGGCTTCAGGATCGGCCGACGTTTCGCGCGGGCGCGTCGATTCCGTTTCCAGGCATGATCAAGGCGGCCGAGGCGGTGCGCCAGATTTCGCAGGCCGGGCTGTATCCCGCGAATTGCCGGGTGCTCGACGAAGGCGAGGCCTTCAATTCCGGTGCGGGCAACGGCGATGAGGCCGTGCTGGTGCTCGCATTCGAGTCCGCGGACCATCCGCTGGAAGCATGGATGAAGCGCGCGCTGGAGTGCTGCGCGGATCACGGCGGGAAAATCCCGGCGGACGCCGCGAAGACTCGCACCGACGCCGACGCGACGCACGAAGGATCGGCGGGAGCGTGGCGCAACGCGTTTCTGAGCGCGCCCTACCTGATGGACACGCTAGCCGCGATGGGAATGGTGAGCGACACGTTCGAGACCGCGATCACGTGGGAGCGATTCGGGGAATTTCATCGCCAGATAATGGAGTGCGCGCGCGACGCAATCGCACGGGTGTGCGGCAAGGGCTCGGTCACGTGCCGGTTCACGCACGTTTATCCCGACGGACCGGCGCCGTACTACACGGTTCTGGCGGCGGGCAAACGCGGCCGTGAGATCGAGCAGTGGGACGAGATAAAGGCGGCGGTCTCGGACAAGCTGATGCGGCTGGGCGGCACGATCACGCATCATCACTCGGTCGGCCGCTATCATCGGCCGTGGTACGACCGCCAGCGTCCGGATGGATTCGCGCGGGCGTTGAAGGCGGCGAAGCGGGCGCTCGATCCGCGCGGGATTCTCAACCCGGGCGTGCTGATCGATCCGGATTGACGCGGCGCCGCGCGCGCTAGTCGTCGAGGTCGAGTTGTTTTTTCGCCGCGTCGCTCATCATGTGCGGCGTCCATGGGGGATCCCACACGATCTCGACGCAGGCGTCGTCGCAGCCGGGAATGCCGAGCAGCTTGTCCTGGATCTCCTGCGTGATCATCATGCCCATCTGGCAGCCGGGGGCGGTCAGCGTCATCGTGACGTTGACGACGTGGTTGTCGATCGCGACGCCGTAGATGAGTCCGAGGTCCACGAGATTGACGGGAATCTCCGGGTCGTAGCACTCGCGCAGCACTTCGTAAACGTCTGCTTCGGTCGGTGCGGGCGAATTCTCCATAATGCGGAGTCTAGTATATAAGAGGATGGGTGTGCGCGAAATCTTTCCGCAAGGTGCGGCGCGCGCATTCACCGGAGGTCCGCCATGCCCGACAAAGAAGAACTGTACGACCAGGCGATCGACGCATACGCCGACGACAAGTTCGACGAAGCGATCGAGTTGTACAAACAAGCGCTTGATATCGATCCGAAATACACCGACGCGATCCACGGAATGACGATGTGCTACCAGGCCAAGGGAGATCTCGACGCAGCGATCGAGCTGACGAAAAAATATATCGCGCAGGAACCGGAAGACATCCTGGCGTACACCAACCTCAGCATGTTTTATCAAAAAAAGGGCATGGTGCCGGAAGCGGAGGCGGCCGGCGCGCAGGCGCGGCGGCTGGACTGGAAGCGACAACTCAAGGAAGGCAAGAAGTAGGGGCGCGATGAAACTGAAAGACAAAGTTGTATTGATCACCGGCGCAGGCTCGGGGCTGGGGCGCGAGATGGGACTGACGTTTGCGCGCGAGGGCGCGAAAGTCGGCGTCAACGACATCAGGCCCGAGTCGGCGCAAAACGTCGTGACAGAAATCGAGCGCGCGGGCGGCAAGGCGCGGGCGTTGGTTGCGGACGTGTCGAGCAGCGCGGCGGTGCGACAAGATGTTCGCCGACTTCATCGCCGCGTTCGGCACTATCGACATCCTGATCAACAACGCGGGTATCGGACGCACTCGCGACACGAGCGAGGTAATCCCGACTTACCAGAAGACCGACGAGGAATGGCACAAGATGCTCGCGACGCATCTCGACTCGACGTTCTACTGCACCCGCGAGGCGCTCAAGGTGATGATCCCGAAACAGTCGGGACGCATCATCAATATGGGCTCGGTCGCCGGCACCACGGGGCTGCCGTTCGCGTCGGACTACTGCGCGGCGAAGGGCGGGATCATCGCGTTCACCAAGTCGGTGGCGCGCGAAGTGGTCGCGGCGGGGATTTTAGTCAATTGCATCGCGCCGGGATTCATCGATACGCCGATGACCGCGTTCATCGAGGGGGAGTTCCGCCAGCAGCTGGTGGCGATGACGCCGATGGGGCGATTCGGCGAGCCGAGCGACATCGCGGCCGCGGCGCTTTTTCTGGCCTGCGAGGATTCGAAGTTCATGGTCGGCCAGGTGCTCAGCCCCAACGGCGGCTATGTGATTTGAACGGGGAGGATGGAGCGGACCGCTGGATGATCCCACGATGCTGACGCGGTCCGCGGGAATTCTGATTCCACTGTTCTCGATCCGCACGCGCGCCAGTCTCGGACGCGGGGAAATACCGGATCTCGCGCCGATGATGGATTTTGCGCTGTCGATGGGTCATCGGGTAATCCAGCTGCTGCCGTTGGACGAAACCGGCCCCGACGATCTCAGCCCGTACAGCGCGATGAGCGTGATGGCGATCGATCCGATGTACATCTCGATGGGCGGGCTGGCCGGCGTCGGGCGGGTGGTGCTGGGGCGCGCGCGCGCGGCAGTGGGAAAGGCGCGCATTGTGCCGCGTTCGATCATACGGCGGGAAAAATTCGCACTGCTCGAGCGCGCATACCGGGCGACTCGAGCGCGCGGCGGACGCGACGAAGCTGCGCAACTCGACGCGTTCATCGAGGCCAACTCGTACTGGATTGGCGACTACGCGATGTTCCGCGCGCTCAAGGAGCGCTTCCACTGGAGCAGTTGGGAAACATGGCCGGCGTCAATTGCGCAGCGGGATCCCGCCGCACTCGCCGCGGTGCGCCGCGAACTGGCCGAGCCGATCGAGATGTACGGCTATTGGCAGTTCATCGCACACCGGCAATGGTCGCAGATGCGCGCCTACGCATCCTCGCACGGCGCGCAGATCGGCGGAGATCTCGCGTTCTCGCCACGGCGCGACAGCGCCGAGGTGTGGGCGCACCAGGACGAGTTCGATCTGTCGCGCACCGTCGGCGCGCCACCCGACGGCTTCAATCCCAAAGGACAGCGATGGGGTCTGCCGCTACCCGACTGGGATCAGATGCGCGCGCGTGGATTCAAGCTGCTGCGCGCGCGTGCGCGTCGCGCCGGTTCGCTGTACGATTTGATTCGAATCGATCACGTCGTCGGACTTTATCGAACTTTCAATTTCGGTTCGGACCCGGACGCGGAGGGAATTTTCACACCGGCGGACGAAGCGGATCAGCGGCTCCAGGGCGAAGAGGTGATCGCCGCGATCAAACAGGAAGCGGGCGCGGCGGAACTGATCGCTGAAGACCTCGGCACCGTGCCGCCGTGGGTGCGCGAATCGCTCACGCGGCTGGGCGTGCCCGGATACAAGGTGATGCAGTGGGAACGCAACTGGGGCCAAGCCGACGAATCATTTCTCAACCCCGCGGCTTATCCCGAACTTTCGCTCGCGACTACGGGCACCCATGACACCGAACCGCTGACGGTGTGGTGGCGCGCGCAGCCGGTTGCCGAGCGTGAGCAATTCGTGCGCGCACTTGGTCTGGAGAGCCGGGTGAATCCGCGTTCGATGCTCGGGGAAGCGGCGCGCGATGCGATTCTGGCGGTGCTGTACGCGGCGCCGTCGCGGTTGGTGATAATTCCGATCCAGGATTTGTTTGGATGGAGTGCGCAAATCAATCGGCCCGGGACGATCAGCGATTCGAACTGGACCTATCGAATCCCACTGACGCTGGAACGAATGCGCCGCAGCCGCGCGATACAATCGTGCGTCGCCAAGCTGCGCGAGATCGCCGTCGGCAGCGGACGCTTCAGCAGCTAGGTTCCCCGATTACTGCGTCAGCCGCATCGATCGCGCCCGGCGCTCAAGTTGTGGCGCGCCGGCGGCTTGAACTATAAGCAACACCTGGCCGCGAAATCTGATCGGCAATACTCGGGGAGCAATTTTCCCGGAGGCATCGATGGGAGCATTGGACCGCGCGCTGAAATTCGCCACTATTGCCGCCGCAATCGCGATCGTGCAGGGATGCGCCGCGCGACAACCCTCGCCCTCGAAGCCCGGGCCCGCAGCCACCGCGGTTCCGAGCGCGACACCAACGCCCACCGGCGCTGCGCTGGGCACGCATGCGCCATTCGCAATCACGGCGGGCCTCGACGGCAACCTGTGGTTCACCGAGTACCAGGGCGACGGGATAGGACGGATAACCCCGTACGGCGCCACCAAACGATTTAAGATCGATCCCGGCGGATTCGCCGAACGGATCACCGCGGGCCCCGACGGCGCAGTCTGGTTCACCGATACGGCCGGCAACCGGATCGGCCGGGTGGCGCCCGAGGGCAAAATCGCGTACGTCAAATTGCCCCACGCAGGCAGCGGACCGGCGGGAATCACCGCGGGCCCCGACGGCAATCTCTGGTTCAGCGAGCATTCAGGCAATCGCATCGGGCGGCTCAGCACCACCGGCACTCTGACCGAGATCGAGCTGCCCAAGGGGACCGGTCCCGCCGAAATAGTCGCGGGCAGCGACGGCAACCTGTGGCTCGGCGAGGATCAGGTCAATCGCATCGCGCGCGTCACCGTCTCGGGCTCGGTCAAGGAGTTCCAAATCCTGACTCCTCACAGCAGCCCTGCGATGATGACACTTGGCGCCGACGGCAACGTGTGGTTCACCCAACCGCGGGCCAACGAAATTGGCAGAATCACGCCCGGTGGCTACATCACGGAGTTCGCATTGCCCAGTCCCGGTGTGCCGCTGGGAATCGCGGCGGGCGCCGACAAAAATCTCTGGGTCACGGTGATTCGCGCGCAACTGATCTATCGCGTGACGCCCAGCGGAGAGTTCACGCCGTTGCCCATGCCTGAGAAGTCGATGGCGACTTTCATCACGGCCGGTCCCGACGGCAGGCTGTGGTTCACCGAGCCCAACGGCAAGATAGGCCGTCTCACGACCGCGGGAGACGTCAGGGAATTCGTGTTCTCCGATCCCTACAGTGAGTCCAAGTGAGCACCGCGGCGAGGGACGCGGCGAAAGCGGCGGCGCGTCTGTTCCGTTCGCCGGGTTTTGCGCTATAAGCGGCTTATACGAACCAAAACGCTGGGCGCGTTTGGATTCCGGCATTATGCCGCAAGGGAGATATTGAGCAATGGGCAAGCTCGACGGAAAGGTAGCCGCCATCACCGGCGGCGGTCGCGGCATCGGCCGCGGCGTCGCGAGGGCATTCGCCGCGCAAGGATGCGCAGTGGTAGTCAACGATCTTGGGGTCACGGTCGCGGGCCAGAAGGAAACTCAATCGCCCGCCGACGACGTGGTCAAGGAAATCAAAGCCGCGGGCGGCAAGGCCGTTTCCAATCACATGGATATCGCCACCGTCGAAGGCGGCGAGGGCCTCGTCAACCAGGCGATCAAGGAATTCGGCAAGCTCGATATCCTGGTCAACGTCGCCGGCATCCTGCGCGACCGCATGATCTTCAACATGTCCGAACAGGAATGGGACGACGTGATCCGAGTGCATCTCAAGGGGCACTACTGCACGGTCCGTCCCGCGTCGGCGTATATGCGCGAGCACAAGTACGGCAGGATCATCAACTTCTCGTCGAACTCGGCGCTGGGCAGTCCCGGCCAACCCAACTACGCCGCCGCCAAGGCGGGAGTTCTGGGCCTGACGTACTCGAGCGCGAACTCGCTGCAGAAGTATGGAATCACGGTAAATGCGATCATGCCGGGAGCGGCGACGCGCATGACCGACACGATTCCGGCGGGCAGGATGCCCGGCGCAACCGGAATCCCGCAGTCCGAAAACGTCGAGGGGACGCCGCGCGATCCCGCCAACGTCGCACCGATTGTGGTATTTCTGGCCAGCGACGATGCCGCGAACGTGACCGGGCAATGCTTTGGCGCGTCGGGCTTTCGCATCATGCGCTATCGGCACATCGTTCCCGACAAGATTCTGTATAACAACGGGCCGTGGAACATTGACGAGTTGTTCGAGCGGCTCAAGAGCACGCTGCTGGTCGATCTGAGCCAGCCGCGGATGTAGCGGCGAAATACCCCGCCGTCAATGCGCCTGCGGCTTGGCGGCGGGCCGTTCGATGTCAAAGCTCGCGTCGAGGAATTTGATAACTCGCGCGGCGTAGCCGTTGGGATCCTCGTAGATCGCATCGCCGTGGCCGCCGGACGGCACCGTCCACATCTGCGCGTTGAAGCCGGCCGAGTCGAGCAGCGCTTTGCCGTCGGCAACCGGCGTTATCTTGTCGTCGCGATTCTGGATGATGAGCAATGAGCAAGTGCCCAGGTTGCCCGCGTCGGTGACCGGCGAGATTTTGTACAGCGAGCGCCCGAACCATAGCTGCGCTTCCCACATTACCGTGCCGGCGAACGCAGGATTGAGCCGTGACAGCGACGGGCTGCGCATGAACAGTTGCGCGAGGTTCGCGTAGGAACTGTCGGCGACGATCGCAGTGAAGACCGGCTGCTGGGCCTGCGCCATGATCGCGCCGGCGGCGCCCTCGGAAATTCCGAGCGCGGCGATTTTATCGAAGCCGTCGGCGCTCAGCGTGCGCGCGGTCGCCAGCGCGAATTTGCGCTTCAGCATCCCCCAGTTGATTCCGTAGCGCGGATTGTTGGCGCTGTAAGTCGCGACCACGGTGTAGCCGGCGCCCAGCAAAAACCTGGCGTACGGAATCACCGCGACTTCCGGCGCTCCCGCCGCCGGCAGGATCACCACCACTTCGCGCCGTTTGCCCGGGAAATACCATCCGACCACGCTGACCTGACGGTGACGGATACCATCCTCTTCGACCACACCGCAGTCCAAGCGCTCGGGCTCGACGCCGAGCGCGGTTCCGATGTCTGTCAACGAGCCACGCTTGAACGACGGGACATGCTGTCCGAAAACGTCCTGACCGCCGCGCCGGAGAAAGTCCGGGTACATCAACGATCGCGCGACCAGGAGAGCTACCCCCAGCCAGAGAATAATCGGGACGCCCAGCAGGATTGCGCCGATGCTAAAGATGCGCCGCGGCTTGCGCTTGTGCGCCGCAGGCGGAGATTCCAAAGGTTCGCTCATCCGCTATGCTTGTGCACGATTACGCAGCTTGCCGCAAGACGTGCTTGTGAGCGTTTCGTCGCTTATACCTCAGGCAACGTGGAAACCAATCTCCGAGAAGCATCTTGGCGGTCCGATGATCGCGCGATTATCGCTTTTATCTCCAGTTGCCGCCATCGTAAGATTTGGAGATGAACGGGCGAACGTGCTTCGTCTTCGCATTCGCGATCGCGCTGATTGCTTCTGTATTGGCCGCGTCGCCCGCTTGGGCCACACCCTGGATCAACGGCGACTACCTGGCCCGGTGGGCCTTTTGGGGCCTGCGCCATCAATTCTCGCCGTCTGACGACTACAAAATGTTTCCTTATCGCACGATCGATAACGCGCTGCCCGCGTATCAATTTCCTCGCGCGCCTGCCGGCATCCTCCCGGTCGAGGTGGAGTACAAGGACGGTGACGCGATCAAACGCGTCGCGCTAAACGAATTGCTCGAATCAACCGGCACTCACGCTTTCATCGTGATCAAGGACGGCAAACTTCTCGACGAGCGGTACCTCAATGGCTACCAACGCGACTCGATCTGCATTTCGCGGTCGGTGGCCAAGTCGTTTACGTCGGCCCTGGTCGGGATCGCGATCGACGAGGGCTTCATCAAGAGCGTCGACGATCCGATTATCGACTACCTCCCGGAACTCAAGGACCGGGGCTTCGAGGCGATCACGATCAGAAATCTGCTGACGATGGGATCGGGAATCCGCTACCGGATAAATGAGTTGCCGTGGGACGAGGACGCGCTGTACTACTTCTACCCCGATCTCAGGAAATTGCTGCTCGCGGATATGGAAGTCGCGGAGCCGCCGGGGCAGTCCTTTCATTACACGGACTACAACGTGGGTCTTCTGACGATAATCGTCGAGCGCACCACCCATCGGACCGTCAGCGAGTACCTGCAGGAGAAAATCTGGAAGCCCATCGGGATGGAGTACTCCGCAACCTGGAGCCTCGACAGCGTACAGGACGGACTCGAGCTGACGCACGTGGCGCTCAACGCGAGGGCGATCGACTATGCGAAGTTCGGTCAGCTCTACCTCAACAAGGGCAGCTGGAACGGGAAACCAATCATCTCGGAGCGATGGGTGACCGAGTCAACGGCGCCGGATCCGAACGATCACCGTCCGTGGGAGACGTATCCCCAATGGGCGGACGCGGGCGGCTACTACAAATATTTCTGGTGGGGCAATCCCGGGGGCGCCAATGACTACAGCTTCGAGGCGATCGGAAGATGGGGCCAGTTCATCTTCGTGGCTCCCAGAGCGAACGTGGTTATCATAAGGACGGCAGGTGATTTCGGCCTGGACCTCGAGCAGTGGCCGCAAGTCTTTCAATACATCGCGGACTTTGTGAGTCATGGCGGGCAATCCGGCTCGCCTTCGCAAACGCCCGGCAATTTTCAGATCCGGAAATGAGCAAGCGATCGCGCTTCGCGCTTGCTGGCGCTTCGGCTACCGGCGTTTGACGGTTTCCTATCGTACCGCGCTGCCGTCTCCGGCCCGAGCCTTCGTTACTATGCGCCGCGCCACGCCACCGCAAGACGTGCTTGTGAGCGTTTCATTCGCCACTTATGCTGCCCCACAGGGAGGCGACGCTCATGCCCGATTGGGATCCCGAACTCTACAACCGCTTTCGCCGCTACCGCGCGGAACCCGTCGAGCATATTCTGTCGCGCCTTCAATTCGCCGGCGACGAAAACGAAAAAATAATCGACCTCGGCTGCGGCTCCGGCGAGAACACGCTCGAACTGGCGCGGCGCAGCCCGCGTGGATCGGCGCTCGGCGTGGACGGCTCACCCGCGATGATCGAGGCGGCTCGCAAGCTGCTCGACGGCGAGCCCGCCGGGCTCAAGGCGCGCGTCTCGTTCGAGTTGCTCAACGTGCCTGAGTTTCGCGCCGACCGCGCATACACGCTGATCTTCTCGAACGCCACTTTTCATTGGATTGCCGACAAGTTGGCGCTGTTCGCAGCGTGCTTCGACGCGCTTTGCCCGGGCGGAACTATCGTCGTGCAGATGCCCGCGAACGAGACCGAGACCGCGAAGATGGAAATCGGGCGGCTTGCGCGCGAGGCGCCATGGAACACGATGCTGGGCGGACGCGAACATGCGTTTCACGAAGAGCCGCCGGAGTTTTACGCCGCGATGCTGGCGCGGCTCGGCTACGATCGCATCGACTGCTATCACCTGACGTTTCATCATCCGATGGATCGGCCCGCCGACGTCGTTCAATGGTACCGCTCAACCGGCCTGCGGCCTTTCCTCGATGCGCTCCCGGCAGATCGTCACGAGGAATTTCTCGCCCAAGTGACGGCGCGGCTCAACTCGGCTTACGGCACTTCCGGGCCGATGACGTTTGACTTCAAGCGGCTGTTTATCTGGGGCCGCCGGCCTGGAACTTAGGATGGCTCGTGCGCGCAATCGTCCCGCACTCGTGGCGCACGGCGGCGCCGGTTCCGCCGGTCCTGGTGCGGAGCGCGCCGAGCGGCGCCGCGCGATGATGGCTGCGATGCGCCTGGGCGCGGGAATTCTTCGCGGCAACGGCAGCGCGCTCGAGGCCGTAGTCGCGACAGTCGCGGCCCTGGAGGATCATCCGCTCTTCAATGCCGGCTACGGATCGTTGCTCAACTCCGAGGGTAACGTCGAAATGGACGCGTCCGTGATGTTCGCCGAACCGGTCGTTGTTCCGGCCGCGCTCAGACCTGCTTCACGAGGCAAACGCTCAGGCCATACCGATCATCCCGATGCCGCCGATTACACTGTCTCAGCCGGTGCGGTTGCCGCGGTCAGCCGCGTGCGAAACCCAATCGTGCTCGCACGCGCCGTGATGGAGCAATCGGCGCACATCCTGATGGCGGGAGCAGGCGCGGAAAGCTTCGCACGCAAGGCCGGCCTCCGGCTCGTGCGGCCCGAGGAAATGGTGACCGAGCGCGCACGCGAACGATGGCACGCGCGAAAGCAGCAGAGCGGGATGCTGGAGGCCCAGCGCGCCGCGCGTGCGGCGCTGGGACACGGCACGGTCGGCGCGGTCGCCGTGGATGATCGCGGCGGGATCGCGGCTGCGACCTCGACCGGCGGCGTCCCGGGCAAACTGTTTGGACGCGTCGGCGATTCCGCGCTGATTGGCGCCGGCACATTCGCCCATGGGTTCGGAGCCGCCTCGGCCACCGGGCATGGCGAGGCGATTATCCTGACCGCGCTCTGCCGCGAGGCGGTGTTGGCGCTCGCGGATGGCTCGCCCAAGGCCGTCGCGCGCGAGGCGATCCTCGAAATGATCGACGCGACCGGTGCGGAAGCCGGAATAATACTGATCGACGGCCGCGGCAGAATCGGTTACGCGCACAACGCCGCTTCCATGCAGGTGGCGCATTACGATCCCGCAGGCGGACTGCGACATCTATGGCTTGCGCCGATCGCGACGGCCCGCCGTCCGTGACTATCGACAGTCCAGATACTCCCGCGCCGGCGAGCCGCGCCGCGCGCCTGCAACCCACAACGCTCGCGATTGCCGCGTTGTTCGCCTTCATCGTTCTCGTGCAGGGAATCAGCGCGCCGTTTCAGAAGGACGCGGAGCCGCAATCGGCCGAGTGGATTGAGAGCATCGTGCGTGGCGGTCATTGGCTGATACCGAGCGACGCGTACGGCTACACCGATCGCAAGCCCCCGCTGTTCTACTGGCTTTCAGCAGTCGTCGCGAAATCCACCGGTGGCACCGTGGACGAGGTCCGCGCGCGGGCGGTGTCCCTGGCGGCAGGCATCGCGCTCGCAACCGCAGTGCTCGCCTGGACAGCGGCCAACGTCGGCGCATCGGAAGGATGGCTCGCGTTTCTATTCATGCTCGGCACCTACGGGTTCGCGTCGCGCGCGACCGAAGCGTTGACCGACATGCTGCTGACGTTTCTTTTGTTTGCGGCGTATTGCCGGCTGGCAACTTTAGTGGACAACTCGGAGCCGCAAGCGCGGGCCGCGCCGCGCCGGACGATGCAGGCAGGCTTGATCCTCGGGCTGGCAGTGCTCGCCAAGGGGCCGGTTGCAATCGTGCTGTGCGCGCTCGCCGCCTCGATCTATCTGCTGATCGAGCGCCGCAATCCCATTGCGGTGCTGCGTCAACGATGGCCGTGGCAGGTGGTCGCGATTGCGGTCGCGATCGGCGCGGTCTGGTACGTGCCGGCGGCGATCGCCGGCGGGCAGAAGATTGTCAGGATCATCTTCGCGGAGAATTTCGGGCATTTCATGCCGGCGCGGTTCGGCGGGACGGGCGAGAGTTATCGGCCCTTTTATTTTATCGCCGCGCGCCTGCTCGGCGGCGCTTTCCCGATGACGATCCTGATCGTGCCGGCCGCGCTCGCCTTCTACACTGGCGAGATTTCGGCGTCAAAGCGGCGCGCGGTGATCTGGCAAGTCAGCATGTCGTTGGCGGTGTTGATTTTTTTCTCGATTGCGAGCGTCAAGCGCGACGATTACATCCTGCCGGCGCTCCCGGGAATCGCGATTCTGTGCGCGTCGGTGTTCACGCTGGACGAACGCGGTGCCGCGGCGAAGTTGCGCGACGTGATCGTCGGGCTATTCGTGCTGGGTCTGATTTTGGTGGCCTTGGTAGTCCCGTTCTCCCCAGCCCCGCACTTCAACCTCCAATCGAGCGACGCGGCCTACTACTCGGTCTTCCAGACCATGAGTAAATCCCTTTTCGAATTGGGCATTGCATGGCTGATCGGGATTGGTGTCGTGATATTCGCCATAATCCGGCGAAGGGCGATCGTAAGCGGCGCTGCGTTTGGGCTCCTCGCGCTTTCCTTGAGCCTGTTGTGGACCGTGACGCTGCGGCCCGCCCTGGCCACGATGCGCAGCGTGAAGAGTTTCATTCCGATCGTCGCGGATCACGTCAAAGGAGATCAGTTGTGCATCCCGTCGGGCATCAACTATGAGCTGTCGTACTATTACGGCGCTGCGGTGCCCGATCTTACCCATCCCCAATGCGCAAATGGCGCCGCGGGCAAGCCGGTTTATCTGATCGCGACGCCGCACGAACTGGACGCGACGGCGCCCGAGTATCGCACGCGGCTCAAGCTCATCGCGAAGTCCAATCTGATCGGTGGCGGCGGGCCGCCGGCGCTGTACGAAATCCTGCCGAGCGGCGCGAACGGGGGTTTGAAAGGCGGCGGCGGAGCGGCTAAATAGAGAATCGATGGCTGACCGCGTCGAACAGGCTGAACATGCGATGAGCGCGCTGATGCGCTTCGTCGTCTCGCTCATCATCCCGATTTGGGCGCTGGCGATGGTCGCGCTCGGCGTCGAGTACCGCTCTCTTTGGTGGCTCGGATGCGGGCTGGTGGTCGGCGCAATTGGACTTATCCTGCTAGTCGGCAATCCGTTGGCTGGAGCCGCGCTCGACGTGCGCGAAAGTTGGCGGCCATTGCCGGGGCCCAAGACGGGCGCGCACGAAAACAGAAATTCCACCTGACAGGCTGCGAAAGCCGCGCCACCGGGCTGATTTGCGGGCCGTCACCGGGAAGGATATTCTCTAAATAGGATGCCTATTTTCGAGTACGAATGCTCGCGATGCGGGCTCGTCAGCTCGCACGTGATAATGGGTACATCGCGCCGCCGCGAGCGTCGTGCCTGTCCCGAGTGCGGGTCGGCGCGGCTGCGGCGCGTGATGTCGTCGTTCGCGGTGGTCGAGAGCGAGTCGTCACGGATTGCGAGTTTCGACGCGTCGAAGCCGCGCGACGATTCCTTCTATCGCGACTCGCGCAACGTTGGACTGTGGGCGAAGAAGCGGGCCAAGGAGATGGGCGTCGATCTCGGATCGAAATTCGACGCTACGGTCGAGAAAGCACGCAGCGGCAAGCTGATCAAAGAGATGATCTGAGGGCGCGCAACGAAGAGGCGGGACTATGACGGGCGATAACAAGGATCGGCTGGGCAACAAGCTGCACGATGTCGAGGCGGCGCGCGAAGATCAGTGGGCGCGGCAGCGCGATGCCGACCTGGTCGAGAAGATGCGCGAGCGCTTGAGCAAGACAGCTTGTCCGCATTGCAGGCAGTTTTTGGTGGCGAAAACCGAGGCCGGAGTATCCATGCACGTGTGCCCGGCAGGGCACGGTGCGTGGATCGACGCGGCGGCATTGAAGGCGTTGTTGAAGGAGCACAAATAGCCGTCGCTTGGCAGCGCGCCGGTTTGAATTAAGTTTGCCTTAAGCGAAATTGAGCGCAGGTGAAGCAGTCCTTCTTGACAGGCTAGTCCGGTCCGATTAATGAGGACACGGTAACTTAAAATGTATATCAATTTCGGCGTACCGCTGGCGCTTACGATCATCGGGGTCGGCTTCGTGGCGGTGATGCTGGTTCTGCAGAGTCTGCTGGCACCGCAAAATCCGTACGATCGAAAGCTGACTCCCTACGAATGCGGCGAGCCGCCGACCGGGCATGCGTGGATCAATTTCAACGTCCGCTTCTACCTGATCGCGCTGATTTTCGTGGTGTTCGAGGTGGAAATCGCGTTCGTTTACCCGATTGCCGCGGTTTACCTGGACTGGGTGCGCTCGGGCCGGCGGCTTTACGCGCTCAGCGAAATTTTAATTTTTCTGCTGATCCTGTTCGTCGGCCTGGTTTATGTGTGGGTCAAGCACGACCTGGAATGGATCAAGAAGGTACCGGTCGAAGACTGAGGTTTATTTTATGCCCCTGTTGAATACGCTCCCGGATTACGTTCTGACCACCAAGACGGATGAACTGCTGAACTGGATGCGCAAATCGAGCATCTGGTACATGCTGTTCGGGCTGGCCTGTTGCGCGATCGAGCTGATGCATACGGGCGGGCCGCGCGCGGACCTGGATCGTTTCGGCGCGGTGCCGCGGGCTTCGGCGCGCCAGTCGGATCTGATGATCGTGGCGGGAACGCTGACGCTGAAAATGGCGCTCAGGACGCGGCTGCTTTACGATCAGATGCCCGACCCGAAATACGCAATCGCGATGGGTTCGTGCGCGAGCTGCGGCGGACTGTTCCAACTGGCCTACTCGGTTTGCGACGGAGTGGACAAAATCCTGCCGGTCGATGTGTACGTTCCCGGCTGCCCGCCGCGTCCCGAGGCGCTGACCGAAGGCCTGCTCAAGCTGCAGGAGAAGATCATGAGCGAGCGCTGGCTGGTGCGCTCGCCCAACGCCAAGCAGGTCGCAGCAGCCTGAGCAAATGGAGGCGCTCCAAATACTCGAGCGGGTCAAGAGCCGGTTCGGCGATCGGGTGCTGGAAATATCCGACAAGAAGCCGGATCCATTCGCGGTGATCGAGCCTGGAGCGATCGTCGAGGTCGGGCGTTTCATGAATGAAGATCCCGAGCTTGCGATGGACTGCCTGTCCAACGAGAGCGGCGTCGATTACAAGGACCGGATCGAGGTGGTCTATCACCTGTTCTCGTACACGCATCGCCATGGCGCGGTGCTGAAGGTGAAGCTGCCGCGCGACCACCCGAGCGTGGCGACGCTGGAGGGCGTGTGGAAGTCGGCCAACTGGATGGAGCGCGAAATATTCGACCTGCTGGGGGTCAACTTCGAAGGGCATAGCGACCTGCGGCGAATCCTGATGCCGGAGGACTGGATCGGTCATCCGCTGCGCAAGGATTTCGTCGAGCCGCCGGAATACCACGGAATCTCAACGGTCAGGGAGAGCCCGATAGTGCGGCTCGACACGAAAAAGAAATGAGCACGCTGCGCACCGAAGAAATGACGCTCAACATGGGCCCGCAGCATCCGTCGACGCACGGGGTGCTGCGCTTCGTGGTGCGGGCCGACGGCGAGGTGATGCGCGAGGCGATTCCGGACGTCGGCTACCTGCACCGGTCGATCGAAAAGATTGCGGAAAAGGTCGGCTACCGCGGCTTCATGCCGTACACCGATCGCGTCGATTACGTGTGCGCGATGTTCACCAACCAGGGCTGGGGCATGGTGTGCGAGAAGCTGGCGGGAATCGAAGTGCCCAAGCGCGGCGAGTACTGCCGGGTGATCGCGGCGGAGTTCAACCGAATCGCGTCGCATCTGCTGTCGGTGGGCGCGATGGCGATGGATATCGGCGCGATGACGCCGTTCGCGCACGTGATCCGCGAGCGCGAGATGATCAACGATTTGATCGAGGAGCTGTGCGGCGCGCGGCTGACGTTCAACTACATGCGAATCGGCGGCGTAGCGTGGGACCTGCCGCCCGGATGGCGCGAGAAGGCGCTGGCGTACCTGGATCATTTCGACCCGATCCTCGAGGAATACAACGCGCTCATCTCGTGGAACAAAATCTACATCGAGCGGCTGGCGAACGTGGGAGTGATCACGGCGGCGGACGCGATCAACTACAACCTGGTCGGGCCGAATCTGCGCGCGTCGGGAATCAAGTGGGACATCCGCAAGGACATTCCGTATTCGGCGTATCCCGACTTCGAGTTCGAGGTGCCGGTCGGAAACGGCCAGTGGGGCAAGCTCGGCGACTCGATGGATCGATACGTGGTGCGGATTCGCGAGATGGCGCAGTCGTCGAAGATTCTGCGCCAGGCGCTGGAAAAGATTCCGCCGGGCGCGGTGCTGGCGAAAGTGGTGCGCAATTTCAAGCCGCCGGCCGGTGAATGCCAGATTCGCGTCGAGAGCGGACGCGGCGACATGGGCTGGTACCTGGTCAGCGACGGCAGCGGGTATCCGTGGCGGGTTCACGTGCGCACGGGATCGTTCGCGGCGATGGGAATCATCCAGAAGCTGAGCGCGGGATTGATGATCGCGGACCTGGTCACGCTGATCGCCAGCCTGGACGTGATTGCGCCGGAGATCGATCGATAGGCATCGATGCATACGCTGATTCAAAATCTGATTGCGTCGGGCGTGTTCGGCAAGAACCCGCCGTGGGACCTGGTCGCGGCGATCGTCGTGTTCGTGATGAGCCTGGTCGTGTTCCTGGGCGTCGCGCTTCCGTTTGGGGGAATCGTGACCTGGGTCGAGCGGCGGGTGTGGGCGCGAATCCAGTCGCGGGTGGGTCCAAACCGCGTCGGTCCGCAGGGCTTTCTGCAGTGGCTGGCGGACGGAATAAAAATCGTCTGCAAGGAAGACATCGTACCCGACGAAGCCGACTCGCGCCTGTTCAAGATGGCGCCGTACCTGGTGATGCTGGCGTTCATCCTGCCGTGGGCGGTGATGCCGTTCTCGTCGTCGCTGATACTGGCCGACATGAACGTGGGCATCCTCTACATGACGGCGGTGACGGCGCTGACGGTGGTGGGCGTGCTGATGGCGGGATGGGCGTCGAACAACAAGTGGTCGCTGATCGGCGGAGTCCGCTCGGCGGCGCAAATAGTCAGTTACGAAATACCGGCGGGGCTTTCGATCTTCCCGGTCGTGCTGATGACGGGCACGCTGTCGATGCAGGGAATCATCCGCGGGCAGGGCTGGGCGCCGCAGCATTGGTTCCTGTTCGCCAATCCATTCACGTTCGTGGCGGCCAACATCCTCTATATGTCGTCGCTTGCCGAGGCCAACCGGACGCCGTTCGATTTGCCCGAAGCGGAATCCGAACTGGTGGCAGGTTTTGCGACTGAGTATAGCGGCTGGCGCTACGCGTGTTTCTCGATGGCGGAATGGGGAAACCTGTTTATCGTCGGCGCGATAATCACGACGTTGTTCCTTGGCGGATGGCAATTTCCGCACGTGACGAACAATGTAATTGCGATGAACGTGCTGGAAGTGATTACGTTCAACGTCAAAGTACTATTTCTGGTGTTCGTATCGATGTGGATACGCGCGACGCTGCCGCGGGTCCGAATCGATCAGCTAATGACAGCATGCTGGAAGTACTTCGTGCCGATCGCATTCGTGAATATGATCGGCACCGCGGTGTGGGTAGCTATATGGCCCGACGGCAACGTGGCGATGGGCTATATCATGTTCGCCGGTGCGATCGTGCTCGGGGCACTATTCATTCAGCGGGTTATCTACTATCTCAGGCGTTCGCGGATGGAAGTTTACTTCAATCCGACTATATAGAGGCTATTGATGATCGCGGTTTCGGAATACGTACATAATATAAAGGATACGGTCTCGACGATCTTCGAGGGCATGGCGGTAACGGCGTCGCATTTCATGCGCAAGCCGTACACGGTGCAATATCCGGATCGGATGCCGGTGCGCGTGCAGGACACGCTGCCGTTCCGATATCGCGGGATCCTGGAAGTCGATCTCGAAATCTGCACGGGCTGCCTTGCGTGCGAGCGCGCCTGTCCGATCGATTGCATAGTCATCGTGGCCGAGAAGGATCAGCAAACGCGCCAGTTGCTGCTGTCGCAGTTCGATATAGACATCGCCAAGTGCATGTACTGCGGGCTGTGCAGCGAGGCGTGTCCAACCGGATCGATACATCATACGACGGAGTTCGAGGGCGCCGACTATTCGCTGGAGAGCCTGATTCGCCGCTTCGTCAAGGATCCGGTGATAGCGTACAAGGCCAAGAAAGGGCCGGAGACCGATCCGAAAATCGCGCCAATCCTGAGTCGCGGCATGACCTACCTCGATCAATGGGCGCAACCTGGCGGCGAGAAGCCGGCCGGAGAAGAGCCGGCGTAGCGCGCGCGCGGGTCTGCAACGCGGGGAAGGGCGAATCGATGCTCGCACAGGTAATATTCTATGCGCTGGCCGCGTTGACGGTGGGCTCGGCCGCGCTGGTGGCGTTCTCGCGCAACATAGTTTATTCGACCTTTGCGCTGCTGGGCGCATTCATGGGCGTAGTGGGTATCTACATTCTGCTCGCGGCGGATTTTGTCGCGATGGTGCAGCTACTCGTTTACGTCGGCGGAATATTGGTACTGACTATCTTCGCGGTGATGCTGACGGCGGGAATCGGCGACATTAAGATATCGAATCGCGCGGTGGGAACCGGACCCGCGATTGCAGTAGCAGGAATCGCGGCGCTCGTGATGCTGTATGCGGTGATGCGAACGCAGTGGCATCAGGCGGCCGCATTCACGCCCGCGGCGACGACCTACGCGATCGGAAACGCGTTCCTGGGCGATTACGTGCTGCCGTTCGAGGTCGCGTCGCTGGTGCTGTTGGCGGCGCTAATCGGCGCGATTGTCATTTCGCGCCACGAAGTCAGGGAATAGGGGAGCGGGGGAACGGGGATGGGCGGGGGAATAACGCTGAACGATTTCCTGGTTCTGAGCCTGATAATATTTTCGCTCGGGCTGTTCACGGTTCTGACGCGCCGCAACGCGATTGGAATCCTGATGGGCGTCGAGCTGATACTCAACTCCGCCAACATCAACTACCTTGCCTTCGCGTTTTACGGCGGCGGCAAATACGACGGCCAGATTTTTGCGATTTTCGTAATCATGCTGGCGGCGGCAGAGGCGGTGATCGGACTGGCGGTGGTGCTGGCGATTTATCAGAACTTCAAGACGATCGATGTCGATGCGATCGAGACGCTGCGTGGATAGCTGAGCGATGGATCATCCGATTGCGGTTACGTTCATCCGATTGATCGTGGCGCTGCCGCTGGCTGGCGCGGCGATCAATTTCATTGCGGGCGCGTGGCTGCAGAAGACATTCGGCAAGCGCGCGATAAGCTTCGTTGGATGCGGCGTCGTCATCGCGGCGTTCATCCTTGCGGTGCGCGCGTTCCTCGCGATGATCGCGATCCCGCCGGAAAACCGCTTCATGCTCGACGACCTCTGGAGGTGGTTCGACGTCGGCGGACTGAACCTGGACATCGCGTTCTGGCTCGATCCGTTGTCGATGGTGATGACGCTGATAGTCACCGGAGTGGGCGGCCTGATCCACATTTACTCGATTGGCTACATGCACGACGACGACGGCTACTGGCGTTTTTTCGGATGGCTCAACCTGTTCACGTTCGCGATGCTGGTGCTGGTGTTGGGCGACAACCTGTGGCTGATGTTCGTGGGCTGGGAGGGCGTGGGACTGTGCTCCTTCGCGCTGATCGGGTTCTGGTACAAGGTGACCGCGAACACGACGGCGGGCAACAAGGCGTTCATCGTCAACCGGGTGGGAGACCTGGCGTTCGTGATCGCGCTGTACAGTTTGTTCGCGGGACTGCAGTCGATCGGGCACGCGACGCTGGTGACGCGCGAGATCGCAAGATACGCGCCGGCGCTTGCGGGGATGCCGATGAATTTTGCCGGCTATCAGTCGGCGTATCCCCTGGTCGGTTTCGTGACGCTGTTGATGTTCATCGGGGCGACCGGAAAGTCGGCGCAGATTCCGTTGTACGTGTGGCTGCCGGACGCGATGGCGGGACCGACGCCGGTCAGCGCGCTGATCCATGCGGCGACGATGGTGACGGCGGGCGTGTACATGGTGGCGCGGCTGAACTTTTTGTTTTCGATGTCGCCGTTCACGATGGGCGTGATCGCGGTGGTGGGCGGACTGACGGCGCTGTTCGCGGCGACGATTGGCGTGGCGCAAAACGACATAAAAAAAGTGCTCGCGTACTCGACGGTGAGCCAGCTCGGATACATGTTCGCGGCGCTGGGCGTCGGCGCATTCACGGCCGGCGTGTTCCATCTAATGACGCATGCGTTCTTCAAGGCGTGCCTGTTCCTGGGGTCGGGCTCGGTGATCCACGCGATGGGTGGAGAGCAGGACATGCGCAAGATGGGCGGGCTGCGGCACAAGATGCCGATCACGTTCGTCACGTTCATAGCGGCGACGCTGGCTATTTCGGGTGTGCCGCCGTTCGCGGGATTCATGTCGAAGGACGAGATCATCTGGCAGGCAATCTCGCACGGGCACCCGGTGGTGTGGGCGATGCTGGTGATTGGCGCGGGGATCACGGTGTTCTACATGTTTCGCCAGGTGTACATGACGTTCTTCGGCGAATTTCGCGGCACGCACGAGCAGGAGCATCATCTGCACGAATCGCCGGCGTCGATGGCGTACGTGCTGATTGTGCTGGGCGCGCTGTCGGTAGTCGGCGGACTCGTGAAGATTCCGGAATTCATCGCGACATTCAAACCGTTCGAGGACTTTCTCGATCCCGTATTCAACTCCGAGGTGACGCGCCGGATAACCGAAGCGGGAATACATAGCCGTGCGACGGAAGGTGCGTTCGGAGTTATCACATTCACGATAGTAGCAATCGGATGGCTAATTGCGGACCTGATGTATCGGCAACAGAAGCTGGATCCCGCGCGCTTTAGTCAGATGTTCGGCGGAGTGCCATACGAATGGGTATACAACAAATACTACGTCGATGAGTTCTACAATCGAGTGATTATACAACCATATATGTTCGCGACGCGGGCGCTGGCATGGTTCGATTCCAACATCATCGATGGAGTCGTGAACCTTGCGGCACGCATCATAGTATTTCTGTCGTGGCTGTCGGGACTATTCGACCACTACGTAGTCGATGGGCTGGTGAATTTCGCTTCGAACCTGACGCTCGACGTGGGCGGCAGGCTGCGACGGCTGCAGACCGGCTCGATCAATGGATACTTATACGGAATTCTGGCCGCGGTGATGCTGATATTGCTGGTGCGCGCGGTGGTAAGGGCATGACAAAATCGGCGGCGGCGCCGCTGCAAGTCAAACGGGAAGAGCGAAACTGAAATGAGTCACGCGCTTACGCTGATAACCTTTGTTCCGATCGCCGGGATGGTGCTGATTCTCGCGCTGCCCGACTCGATGAAGAAAGCAAGCAAGTGGATCGCGGTTGCGGCGACGATACCGCAACTGCTGATAGCGATTCACCTGTACGAGCACTTCGACACGACGACCAGCGCCGTTCAGTTCGCGGAGAAGGCGTCGTGGATGCCCTCGTACCACATTAGCTACTTCGTGGGCGTGGACGGAATCAGCATCTCGATGGTTCTGCTGACGGCGCTCATCATGTTCATCTCGACGTTCGCGAGTTTCGGAATAAATCGCGCGGAGAAGGGCTACTACGCGATGCTGCTGATGCTCGACACGGGAATGATGGGCGTGTTCGTGTCGCTCGATTTCTTCCTGTTTTATATTTTTTGGGAAGTGATGCTGCTGCCGATGTATTTCCTTATCGGCATCTGGGGCGGTCCGCGACGCGAGTACGCGGCGATCAAATTCTTTCTCTATACTCTGCTGGGTTCGGTACTAATCCTACTGGCGATGCTGGGACTATATTACTACAGCGCGACTCCGACCTTCGACTTGACCCAGCTGGCGGCGAATTCGGGTCATTACTCAATCGGGTTCCAGCGAATAGTGTGGATAGCACTGTTTATAGGTTTTGCAATCAAGATTCCGGCGTTCCCGTTCCATACCTGGCTGCCCGACGCGCACGTGGAAGCGCCGACGGCGATTTCGGTGATTCTTGCGGGTGTGCTGCTGAAAATGGGCACCTACGGTATTCTGCGCGTCAATTTTGCGGTGCTGCCGGCGGCCAGCTACCAGCTTGCGTGGCTGTTTCTTGGCGTGATCGGCACTATCAACATCGTGTACGGCGCGATGTGCGCGATGGCGCAGACTGACTACAAGAAACTGATTGCCTATTCGTCGATTAGCCATATGGGTTACGTGATGCTGGGGATGGCGGCGTTTACGGCGGCAGGAATCAACGGCGCGGTGCTGCAGATGTTCAATCACGGAACGATCACGGCGATGCTCTTTATCCTGGTCGGCGTGATCTACGATCGCGCGCATCATCGCGAGATAAACGGCTTCGGCGGCCTGGCGCAGCAGATGCCGATATATACGGCGTTTACGGGGTTCGCGTTTTTCGCCGGCATGGGACTGCCGGGAATGTCGGCATTTATTTCGGAAGTGCTGGTGCTGCTCGGCGCGTGGCAAACGCATCCGTTTATGGTGGTATTCGGCGCGGCGACGGCGATACTGACGGCGGGCTATCTGCTGTGGACTTTCCAGCGAATCTACCTTGGACCGTTGAACGAAAAATACAAGGACTTTCTCCGATTTGTCATTTCGCGAGGCGTTCACGCTGGTGCCGCTCGGGGTCATCGTGCTGATACTCGGCGTCTATCCGCACGCGATTCTCGGCCTGCTCAACACGTCGCTGGTTCATCTCAACCAGGTTGTGCTGTCGACTTCGGGCGCAGCCGTCGCGATGGTCCGCTGAGACTCAGGGCAGGTCGGACGAAAGCAGATGGATCTCGGAAATCTCGCGAGCCTGAAACATTTCATTCCGGAAATGATCCTGGTGGCCGGCGTGCTGGCGATCGTGATCATCGACCTGGCGGTACGCAATAAGTCGCGTCTCGGCGTATTGGCTCTGATAGCGGCTGCGGCGTCATTGCTGGCGATTGGTTTGGAGCCGGCGCTGTCGGGCGCGTGGCTGTTTCATCGGATGCTGGTATTCGATTCGTTCGCGATTTACTTCCGCACGCTGATCGCGCTGGCCGCGGTGGTGGCTATCTGGATGTCGATTGGCTCGAAGGAAGTGAAGAGCTGCGACCAGGGCGAGTACTACGCGATATTGCTCGCGAGCACGTTCGCGATGTTTCTGATGGCGGAATCGGCGAACCTGCTGATGGCGTACCTGGCGCTGGAGTTCGTCAGCCTGACGTCGTACATCCTGACGGGTTTTTTGCGGCATAACCGGCGCTCGCTCGAAGCCGCGCTCAAGTACTTGATCTACGGGGGCGTCGCGTCGGGCACGATGATTTACGGCATGAGCTGGATTTTCGGCATCACCGGCTCGCTCGACTTCAACGTGATCAACAAGGCGCTCTCGACGCCCGCGCATCTGCCGGTGCTCGCGGTATTTATCGCGCTGGTGCTGATCCTGACCGGGATGGGCTACAAGGTGGCGTCGGTGCCGTTTCATATGTGGGCGCCGGACGTTTATACCGGCGCGCCGATTCCGATCACAACTTTTCTGGCGGTCGGCTCGAAGGCGGCGGGCTTTGCGCTGCTGACGCGCTTTTTCTTTCCGGCGATTTCGCATCTGGCGGCGGGCGGAAGCTGGACGGCGCTTGCAGGCGTGGATTGGCCGCAACTGCTGCTCTTCGTTTGCATCATCACGATGACGCTGGGCAACCTTGCGGCGCTTCAACAGACCAACATGAAGCGGCTGCTGGCGTACTCGAGCATCGCGCAGGCGGGATACGCGCTGATGGGATTCGTCGTGCTGTCGAACGACGGGATTCGGGCGATGCTGTTTTACCTGTTTGCCTACTATGTGATGGACGCTGGCGCATTCGTGGTAGTGATGATGGTGGCGAACTCGACGGGGCGCGAGGATGTGGAGGCGTACCGCGGGCTGGCGTGGCGCGGCGGAATCGTTCCGGCGCTTGCACTGACTATCTTCCTGTTCTCATTGACAGGCATTCCGCTGACGGTTGGATTCATCGGGAAGTTTTACCTATTCGCGGCGGTGATTCGCGGTCAATTCTACATACTGGCTATTGTCGGAATACTCAACTCAGTAGTGTCTCTGTATTACTATTTGAAGCCGATTCGGATGATGTTCTTCGAACAGCCGCGCGGCGACGAAGGCACGCTGCGCTTCCAGGCGTGGAATTACGGGCTGATGGGAGTGCTGGCCTGCGCGACGATCGTGTTTGGACTGTACTGGTCGCCGATCATCTCGTTTGCGAACCGCTCGCTGAGTTTCTTCACCGGCCCCACCTGAGCAGCGGCCGGGAATTAACGGTCATTCGAAAACGATCGTGCGGTTGTGGTGGAGCAGCACCTGCTTTTTGAGGTGAGCGCGCACGGCCTTCGCGAGCACCATCACTTCGAGATCCTTGCCCTTGCGCGCCAGATCGGCGACGGTGTCGCGATGCGTCATCGGCGCGGTGGCCTGGGCGATTATCGGGCCGGCGTCGAGATCTTCGGTCACGTAGTGCGCAGTCGCGCCGATTAGCTTGACGCCCCGGTCGTGCGCCTGCTTGTGCGGCCGCTGGCCGGCGAACGCGGGCAGGAAGCTGTGGTGGATGTTGACGATCGGCTTGTTCCAGGCGCGAAGAAATTCGCCCGACAGCACCTGCATGTAGCGCGCGAGCACGACGGTGTCCGCGCGGATCTCGCCAAGATGCTTAAGGAGTGCGGCTTCGGATTCCGATTTGCGATCCTTCGCGACCGCAATGACCGTGAAGGGCACCTCGAACGGGCGCGCGAGCGGTTCGAGGTCGGGATGATTGCTGACCACGCCGACGACGTCGCCGTCGAGCTCGCCGAAACGATGGCGGCTCAGAAGATCCATCATGCAGTGCGGCAGGCGCGACACCATGATGACGATCCGGTCCCGCTTGGCGGCGTCGAAGAGCTGCCATTTGAGCCGCTCCCACGGCAGCAGCGATGGCATCGACGCGTCGAGGTCCTTTAACAGCTCGCTTAAGGGCCGTCGCAGGCTTTCGAAGTGGATGCGCCAGAAGAAGTGGCCATCCTCGTCGTCGGAGTACTGGTCGGAGGTGATAATATTGCATCCGAGGGTGAACAGGTGGGTGGCGACGCGGGCTATGATGCCGGGGCGGTCGACGCATGAGATGAGGAGAGTAGCTTTGCCTTCGGCCACGCTGATTACTCCGGGGGCGAATAGTAATTTTGAATTCTAATGTCTGGGCGCGCAAATAAACAAACCGGCGCTGGCGGAATTTTGTACGTAGTCGCGACGCCGATCGGCAATCCGGACGACATTTCCGCGCGCGCAATTCGCACCCTCGAAGAGGTCAGTCTGATCGCGTGCGAGGACACGCGGCGAACCGGGCAGATGCTCGCGCGTCATCAGATTCACACGCCCACCGTCAGCCACTTCGAGCACAACGAGGAGCGGCGCGTGCCGGAGCTGATTGCGAGGCTGAAGGCGGGGGAGAAAATCGCGCTGGTCACCGATGCGGGCACTCCGGCGATTTCCGATCCGGGCTTTCGGCTGGTGCGGGCGGCGTGGGAGGCAAACGTGCGCGTGATGGCGGTGCCGGGAGCGTCGGCGGCAATCGCGGCGCTGTCGATCGCCGGAATCCCGACCGACAGGTTCACCTTCGAGGGATTTGTCCCGGCGCGCGACGCGGCGCGGCGCAGCCGGCTGGAAGAGCTTCGCCGCGAGCCGCGCACGATGGTTTTCTACGAGGCGGCGCGCCGGCTGGCGGATACGCTGGCCGAGATGGCAACCGCATTGGGGGAATCGCGCGATGCGGCGGTGGTAAGCGAAATCACCAAGACTTACGAGAAGACTGCGCGCGGGACGCTGGGCGAGCTGGAACGACGTTTTCGCGCGACGCCCGCGCTCGGAGAGATCACGATCATCGTCGCAGGCGCTCCGGATACGTCGAGCATCGCCGGCGCGGACGCGGGTTCGGCCACCGTCAACGTGGGTGAAGCGCTCGAAGTTCTGCGTGAGGCGGGACTTGGGCTCAAGCAGGCGAGCGCGGTGGTCGCGCGACTGACGGGTAAGGGGCGTCGCGAAGTGTACCAGAATGCGCTCAAATCGCGCTCTGATGACTCCAGTGAAGACTGACCGGTGGACAGCATACGCCCCCCGCGCTTGCAGTCGCATCGTGTGTGCGGTTCAATGAAGCGAGGAGCGGAGCGGGGATGGCGATGAGGGCTAAAGCCCGGGATATGGCTGGTGAGGCCGAATCGGGCAGCGCGAGCGGTCCAATTGCGGTGCTGGTGATCCATGGACCCAACCTGAATCTGCTCGGCGAACGCGAGCCGGAAATTTACGGCCGAACCCGCCTTGCTGATATCGACAAGGAACTCAAGCGACTGGGACGCAAACTCGAGATGAAGGTTGAGACGTTTCAGTCGAACAGCGAAGGCGGGATCGTCGATCGAATTCAGAAGGCGCGTGGCAAGTGCGAGGTGCTGATCCTCAATCCCGGCGCATACACGCACACCAGCGTTGCGATTCGCGACGCGATCCAGGCCGTGAATATCCCGGTAATCGAAGTGCATCTGTCCAACGTGTATCGGCGCGAGCCGTTTCGGCATCATTCGACGATTGCGGACATCGCGCACGGTCGGATCATGGGATTTGGCGCCGAGAGCTATAGCCTGGCTCTCAGAGCCGCGCGCACGATGGCCGAGGAGTCGCGCCGACGGCGCGGATGAGCGCAATGCCGGGCAACGATCAAGCGCGCAGGAGAGTCGCCGCTGCGGGAAGACACGGAGAGCAGATGGAAGTACGCGAACTAAAAACCCTGCTGGTCCTGATGCGCGATTACGGGCTGGTTGAACTCGAGATAGAAGACAAGAAGGGCAAGGTGCGGCTGGTCCGCGGCGGCGCGCGCGCGCCGGCGGACGCGACCGAAGCGGGTTCGCCGCCGCATCTGGCGGTGCGCACGGCCTCGCCGCTCAAGATGGCGACCAGGCACGTGGAGGCGACCGAAGAGGAAGGCTCGAAGGCGGCGGGCAGAATCGAGCTGGCGCCGAATCAGAAGCTGATCGAAAGCCCGATGGTGGGTACCTTTTACCGGGCCGGCTCGCCCGACGCGGCGCCATTCGTCGAGGAAGGATCGTCGGTGCGCAAGGGGCAGCCGCTGTGCATAATCGAGGCGATGAAGATGATGAACGAGATCGAATCGCCGGCCGCAGGGCGGGTGATAAGAATCATCGCCGAGAATGGCAATCCTATTGAGTACGGTCAACCGCTGATGATCATCGAAGTGACTTGAGCAGCCGGAGCGCGCGTCGATGTTCAAAAAAATGCTGATCGCAAATCGCGGGACAATCGCAATCCGCATAATCCGCGCATGCCGCGAGCTGGGAATTTCGACGGTGGCGGTTTACTCGACGGCGGACAAGAACGCGCTGCACGTGCGGATGGCGGACGAGTCGGTATGCATCGGGCCGCCGGCGGCTGAAGACAGCTATATGAACATCCCGGCGATTCTGAGCGCGGCCACCACCTTCGGCGCCGACGCGGTGCATCCAGGTTACGGCTTTCTATCCGAGAATGGCGACTTCGCGGAGGCATGCCAGCGCTCGGGACTGAACTTCGTGGGTCCGCGCGCGCGTCATATCAGGTTGATGGGCGACAAGCCGCGTGCACGGCGAATCATGAAGCGCGCGGGCGTGCCGGTTCTGCCGGGCAGCGAGGGCACCGGCGTTACGGAGCTGCGGGAGGCGCAAGCGGACGCGAAGCGGCTGGGCTACCCGGTGCTGATCAAGGCGGCAGCAGGCGGCGGCGGCAAGGGGATGCGAATCGTTCGCGATGCGGCAGAGCTGACGCGGCTGTTTCCGCAAGCGCAGGGGGAATCCGAGTTGTCGTTCAACTCGCGCAAGATGTACCTGGAGAAATATCTCAAGCGCGTGCGTCACGTCGAGTTTCAGATTCTTGCCGACTTGCACCACAACGCGATTCACCTTGGCGAGCGCGACTGCTCGATTCAGCGCCGTCATCAGAAGCTGGTCGAGGAATCGCCGTGCCCGATTCTGACGGCGCGGTTGCGCGAAAAGATGGGCAAGGCGGCGCTGCGCGCGGCCGATGTGGTCGGCTATTCGAACGTCGGCACGGTGGAATTTCTGCTGGCGGGCAACGGCGAGTTTTATTTTATAGAGATGAACACCCGGATCCAGGTCGAGCACGGCGTGACCGAGATGGTCACCGGCGTTGACCTGGTGAAGGAAAGCATCCGGATGGCGATGGGCGATAGGCTTGGACTCAAGCAGCGGCAGGTGAAGTTCGACGGCGCGTCGATGGAGTTTCGCATCTATGCCGAAGATCCGGAGCGTCATATTCCGTCGCCAGGCGTGGTCACGAATCACCATCCGCCGGGCGGACTGGGCGTGCGCGTCGAGACGGCGCTGTATGACGGCTATCGCGTGCCGGTGCAGTACGATCCGCTGATCGCCAAGCTGATCGTGCACGCCGAGACGCGCCCCGAAGTGATCGCGCGGGCCAAGGCGGCGCTGCGCGAGTATGTAATCGACGGCATCAAGACCAACATCCCGCTGCATCTGAAGATTCTGCACGATCCGGATTTCAATCGCGGCGAATTCTCGACCGATTTTCTAAGCCGCTATGAACCGGCCCATCCCGAAGCCGCGCAGCACGCGCCGGTAAGCAAGGCCTCTTGACCGCAACGCTCCGCGCCATGCTTGATAGAGTCCGGTGGAGAGGCGCCGTGCCTCGGCCCATGAGTCAAATGACCAACTTGAAAAAAATAAAACCAGCATTCCTTGCACTGATGATCGCTTTGATTGCGAGCGTGCCGGCTGCGGCGCAGGAGGGCATGAATCCGCTGATTCCCGGCGGCAACAGCGCGCCTCCGGGCCGCGCGCCGAAGGCAGTGGTCTCCAATCCGCTGTACGATTTCGGCACCGCGCTCGAAGGCACGATGGTCAGTCACACCTTCACGATCAAGAACAACGGCCAGGGCTATCTGGATATTCGCGGCGTGAAGACCTCATGCGGATGCACGACCGGGAATCCCTCGAAGATGCATATCGCGCCCGGCGACGATAGCGAAATCGCCGTCTCGTTCGACACGCACTTTCAGAAGGGTCACCAGGTGCGCACCATCACCGCGTCCACCAACGATCCCAACAATCCGCAGGTCACGATGACGATGCAGGGGATCGTCAAGAAGCAGGTCGAGGCGCAGCCGGGCGAAGTCTCATTTGGCAACGTGAAGAAGGGCACCGAAGACACCAGGGAGGTGTTGATCAACGATCTCAATCCGGGGCGCGGGCCGTTCCAGGTCGGTCCGGTGAGCAACTCGAATTCTTCGATCAAGGTCGTGCAGGAAAAGCGTCCCGACGGCAAGCCCGGCGCGCTGCTCAAAGTCTCGCTGCTCAAGACGATGCCGATGGGGCCGTTCGACGACTCGATCAAGATCACGACCAATCGGGTGCCGTTGCAGGTTGACGTGTTCGGAGCCGTGACCGGGGATTTGAATGTCGATCCCGCGCAGGTTTCGTTCGGTATCGTTCCGCGCGGCCAGGACATCGTGAGAATTTTCAAGCTGAGCAATCAGGGTCCCCATCCGGTGAAGGTACTCGAGGTGGCCAGCAGCAGCCCGGCCGTCGCCGCGACTGCGGAGCCGGTCACGCCGGGCAAGGAATACAAGGTGACGGTCACGCTCAAGCATGGCACGCCCGACGGGCAGCTGCGGGGCGATTTGACGATAAAGACGGACGACCCGGATCAGGCGACGCTGAAAGTACCGTTTTACGCAATCGTGGGGCAGTTCAAGACCTGATCGAGGTTCGACGCCACTAGCAGGGTGTTGAAAAACTCAAATCGAAGGGCGGTTCGGGTCTTGAACCATTCAACACCCGCGAAAAAGATGGCTTCTACCTGCAACTCTCCCAGGGGACCAGTGAAAAACCTTTGGGGGAGAAAGAGAGAGGGAGCAGGCGTTGAAAATTACTTTTTCACGCCTGCTGGGAACCATGGCTCGGCGCGAGAAATCGGGGATCATTGCCTGGTTGCTGGACCGGATGAGCAATTGGGCCGTCGCTGTGCTCACCAAGCCGGTCAAGGGTTACGCGCTCCACATCCCCAACGACATTGCCGCGCTCAAGCGTCACATTCGCAAGGGCGACGTCGTATTGGTGGAAGGCAACGAGCGCATCAGCGAATGCATCAAGTACCTGACGCAAAGCTCGTGGTCGCACTCGGCGTTGTACGTCGGTGACGAGCCGATTCGGCGCAATCCCGAGATGAAGGCGCCGCTGGTGGCGCAATTCGGCGAGGAAGCGAACTTCCTGGTGGTCGAGGCGATCGTGGAGGCGGGCGTGGTGCTCACGCCGCTGGCCAAGTATCGCGACTTCAACATCCGCGTGTGCCGGCCGTTCAACCTGTCGGCGGCGGATCTGGCCGACGTGATGGACGAGGCGATTCGCAGCGTGGGCGATACCTACGATCTGCGCAACGTAATCGACCTGGCGCGCTACTTTCTGCCGGTGACCCTGGTGCCCCCGCGCTTTCGCCGCCAGGCGCTGCAGTTCGGAAGCGGCGAGCCGACGCGCGCCATCTGTTCGAGCGTGATCGCGGCGTCGTTCAATCGCGTGAAGTTCCCCATAGTGCCTAACTACCAGCAGTTGCCGCCGCCGGCGGCGGAGGCGCCCAAGCGCAAGCTGTGGCCGATAGGCTCGAAGACGACCACCGGCGCGTTGCAATACGGCACGCTCAGGATGGTCTCGCCGACGCTGATCACGCCGCGCGATTTCGATCTGTCGCCCTATTTCGAGATCATCAAATTCAATATCATCGAGAATATGCGTTTCGACTATCACAAGATTTTGTGGGCCGACGCCGCGCCACCCGCGCCGGTGAAGAAGGGCGCCTGAGACGGCGGATACATCGGGGCCATCGCAAGCAGGAGAGGATTCATTGAACGAAGAACAAGGGCACGCAGGCGACCGGCGCGAACTTCTCGAGAAGACAATCGCGAAGATTCTGCATCGCCATTGCAATTTCGGATGGGCGAACTACTACGTCCCGAGCGAGAAGTTCCCCAGCCTCATCGAGGAGCTGGTCGAGGTGATGAGCCCGGGCGGACAGGCCGGTCACGATGAATTGGTGCGGTTTTTTCTTGGGCTTCAACGCCTGCCGTCGATTCAGGAGCGGGTGGCGAAACTCCAGCAGGAATTTTCGGTTTATAAACGCGGCTAAGCCCGCGTCACTAGCAGGGTGTTGAAAAGTCGGGATCAATGGTCGTTTTCCATTTCAGGCTTTTCAACACCCTGCGTAAAAACTGTCTTCTTACCTGCAACATCTTCCCCAAAGGGGTAGACCAGTGAAAAACCCCTTTGGGGGAGACAAGAGAGAGGGAGCAGGCGTTGAAAATTACTTTTTCAACAGCCTGCTAAAGCGATTGGTGCAGTTCGGCTTTTAGCGCCGTCAGTTCGGCGGCGTCGGCGGCCGCCGCTTCAACTGGTAGCCGCGCCGATTCGAAATTTCAGATGGAGGCGCCATCCATGGACGCTCTTGAAGCGATTCTCTCCCGCCGGGTGCAGCGCGCGTTCGCCGACAAACCGGTGGAGCGCGAAAAACTTTCGAAGATCGTCGAGGCCGGGCGTCATGCGATGAGCGCGCGCAATCTGCAGCCGTGGAATTTTGTCGTGATTCAAAATCGCGATCGGCTTAAAGAGATTGGCGCGCTATGCTCGACGGGCCGCTTCGTTGCGCGATGCGCCATCGGCGATCGTGGTGCTCAAGGATGTCGCCAACGCGCGCTGGGCCGACGTGGATTGCGCGCAGGCGGTGCAGAACATGGCTAACGCGGGATGGGCGCTCGGTCTGGGCACGTGCTGGGTCGGCAACTTCGACGGGGCCAAGATTGGCGCGCTGCTCGGGGTCAAGGACGGATGGGCAATTTTCACGATTCTGGCGTTCGGCTACGCCGACCCGAAAAATCCGCCGCAGGCGAAGCCGCTCAAACCGCGCGGCGAGATCGTACATTATGAACGCGTAGGAAATGCCAAGCCGTGACGATCTGGTAGAGTCTTAACGCTGAAAAGAGGTTTGCGATGGCGATAAAACAGCAAGTTCCACCCGAAGCGCACGCAACGCTAAAGGACAATCCCGACGCGCTCTATCTCGACGTTCGCACCGAAGTAGAATTCGCCGCCGGACACGCGGCCGGCGCGATCAACATCCCGGTCATGGTTGCCAAGGGTCCGGGGCAGATGCAGTTGAATCTCGAGTTTGTCGAGGTCGTCGTGAAGGTAATTTCCCGCGACAAGAAACTCGTCGTCGGATGCATGGCGGGCGGACGATCGCAGCGCGCGTGCGAGATGCTCGAAGAGGCCGGATTCATCGATCTGATCAACGTGGTCGGCGGCTTTGGCGGCCAGCGCGACGCGTCGGGCAAGGTAGTCGTCGCGGGATGGAAGGACGCGGGACTGCCGGTGACGACCGAGCTGGGCGACGCCGCCTACGCGGCGCAACGGACCAAGGCGGGCGTGTAATGGCGATACGCCTGGGCAGGATTTACACGCGCACGGGCGACAAGGGGAATACGGCGCTGGTCGGCGGCAAGCGCGTGCCCAAGGCGAGCGCGCGGCTGGAGGCCTACGGAACGACTGATGAGCTGAATTCGATCATCGGAATCGTCCGCACCTACCTCCCGCAATATCGCGACGGATTCGGCGCGGATTTCGAGCCGTATGCGGAGACCCTGCGGCGGATACAAAACGAATTGTTCGACGTGGGCAGCGAACTCGCCACGCCGCCCGACAGCGAATATCCGCAGATGCACAAGATGGGCGCCGGCGAGATCAAGCGGCTCGAAGCAGAGATGGACGCGATGGAGAAGGAGCTCGAGCCGCTGAAATCCTTCACGCTCCCCGGCGGCGGCGTGCTCAACGCCTTCATCCATCAGGCGCGCACCGTGTGCAGGCGTGCGGAGCGCGAATGCTGGCGGCTGAAGCGCGAAGAGGACATCAACGATAATCTCATCATCTATGTGAACCGGCTGAGCGATCATCTGTTCGTGCAGTCGCGATGGGTTGCGAAGCGGCTCGGGGAGCCCGAATTTCTGTGGGACCGGGCGCTGCGGATCGAAGAGAACAAGAAGACGGCGCGCGCGGCGAAGAGCCAGCCGGGCCGCGGCGGCGCCCGCGCGAAATCCTGAGCAGGGGGAATTTGGCGATGGCTGAATCCAGCGAAACGAAAATCTATCTGCGACAGGCGCAGATCGGCCCGATGGCGAATTTCGTGTACCTGATCGGCGATCCGGCCACGCACAAGCTCGCGGTCGTCGATCCCGCGTGGGACGTCGAGGCGATACGCACCTATGTGGAGCGGGAGGGTTACGAGATCGACAAACTCCTGCTGACGCACTATCACCCCGATCACCTGGGCGGGCACATGATGGGCCAGAATATCGAGGGCGCCGCCAAGCTGCTCGAACACGTGAAGGTCAAGGTCTATGTGAACAAGCACGAGGCCGACGGGGTGAAGCAGGTCGCGGGATTGTCGGACTCCGACCTGGTGAAGGTCGATGCGGGCGACACGGTCAAAGTGGGCGAGCTCGAGGTGAAGTTCCTGCATACTCCCGGGCATACGCCGGGCTCGCAATGCTTCCTGGTCGAGGGCAACCTGATCTCCGGCGACACGCTGTTCGTGAACTCGTGCGGACGGGTGGACCTGCCGGGCTCGGATCCGGAGGCGATGTATCACAGCCTGAACGATACGCTGCGCAAGCTCGACGACTCGACGGTGGTGTATCCGGGGCACGCGTACTCGCCGGAATCGAGCACGACGATTGGCGATCAGAAGCGCCACAACATGTACATGCGATTTCCGACGCTCGACGATTTTCTCGACGCGATGGGCTGCCCGCGCCGCTAGCCGGGGAATTCGCGCGATGGTCGTGAACTCAATCCATGCGTGAGGATTCGCACAAGCTCGCCGCGCAAGCCGAAAAACTGCGCGAAGAGATCGACCGCGCCAACTATCGTTACCACGTCCTCGACGATCCGGAAATTTCCGACGCCGAATACGACCGGCTGATGCGCCGGCTCGAGGCGCTCGAGCGCGAGCATCCCGAGCTTGCCACGCCCGATTCGCCCACGCAGCGGGTGGGCGCGGCGCCGAGCGAAAAATTCGGCGTCGTGGTGCATCGGCGGCCGATGATGTCGCTCGGCAACGCGATGGACGCCGAGGAGATGCGCGAGTTCGACAAACGCCTCAAGCGGCTGCTGAAATCCGACGCCGAGATCGAGTACGTCGCCGAGGTCAAGCTCGACGGACTGGGTATCGAGCTGGTTTACGAAGACGGGCGGTTGAGCGTCGGCTCGACGCGCGGCGACGGAACCAACGGCGAGGACGTCACCCGGAATATCCGCACGATCAAGAGCGTGCCGCTCAGACTGCGCCGTCCCGAGCACAACAAAGGTAAAATCCCGCGCCTGCTCGAAGTGCGCGGCGAAGTGATCATTCCGCGCTCGGGGTTTGCGAGGTTGAACCAGGAGCGCGACGAGGCCGGCGAGCCGGTGTTCGCCAATCCGCGCAACGCAGCGGCGGGAGCGCTTCGCCAGCTCGATCCAAAGATCACGGCGTCGCGGCCGCTCGACGTTTTCCTGTACGCGCCGGGCGTAATCGAAGGCGTCGCGTTCAAATCGCAGTGGGAATTTCTGCAAGGGATCAAAGCGCTGGGGTTGCGCGTGAATCCGTTGTCGCGCGTATGCAGGGGCATCGGCGCGATCCTCGAATACTGGAACGAAATCACCGAAAAACGCCGCGAGCTGGACTACGAGGCCGATGGGGTGGTGGCCAAAGTGAACTCCTACGCGCTCCAGGAACAGCTCGGCGAGGTGTCGCGATCGCCGCGCTGGGCGATTGCCTACAAGTTCAAGGCGCAGCAGGCGGAGACGGTGGTCGAAAAAATCGACGTGCAAGTCGGCAGAATCGGTTCACTCACGCCGGTCGGCAAGTTGCGCCCCGTGCAGCTCGCCGGCGTGACCATTTCGAATACTTCGCTGCACAACCTCGACGAGATCAGGCGCAAGGACATCCGCGAGCGCGACACCGTGCTGATCGAGCGCGCGGGCGACGTCATTCCGTACGTGATTCGGGTCACCAGGGAAGGGCATCCGCGCGCAAAGCCGTTTGAGATGCCCACCCATTGCCCCGAGTGCGGCGCGGCGATCGTCCACGAGGAAGGCGAGGTCGGCTACTTCTGCGTCAATGCGAATTGCCCGGCGCGGATGCGCGAATCGATTCGCCATTTCGCGTCGAAGGGCTGCCTCGATATCGAAGGGTTGGGCGACAAGCTGGTCGCGCAACTCGTCGAGCAGGGCTTGGTGAAGGAGCTCGACGATCTATTCGGGCTGACCAGGGAGCAACTCGCGGGGCTCGAGCGCATGGCCGACAAGAGCGCGCACAACGTCCTGGACGCGATCGCGGCGGCGCGCAAGACTTCGCTCGACAGGTTCATCAACGGGCTTGGGATACGCCACGTCGGCGAGCATACTGCGCGTCAACTGGCGTTGAAGTTCAAGACGATGGACGCGCTGGTGGCAGCCTCGGAGGACGATTTGCTCGGCGTGCGCGATATCGGCAACGAAGTAGCGCACAGCATCCGCGAGTACTTCGACGAGCCGCGAAATCTGAAGACCGTCAAGCGCTTGATCAAAATTCTGGAGGTCGAACCGCCGGCTCAGGTCGAGGGACGCGGCGCGGTCCGCGACAAGACGTTCGTGCTGACCGGGACGCTTGAATCGATGACGCGGGAGGAGGCCGAGCGCAAAATCATGGCGGCAGGGGGGCGAGTCACGTCGTCGGTCAGCCGCAAGACGGACTTCGTGGTCGCAGGCGCGGAGCCGGGTTCGAAGCTGAAGAAGGCAAATGATTTGGGAGTGAGGGTGCTCGACGAGAAGGGGCTGGTTTCGATTCTTGCGGGCGATAGTTGACGAGGTGGAGAGCCGTCCTGCATGACGAGTCAAAAGCAATCGGGCGGCGCGCGGCTGCATCTGATAATCAGCGGGCGGGTGCAGGGAGTCGGCTTTCGATTCTCTGCTTACGACGAGGCGAAGGATCTCGCACTTGCCGGATGGGTGCGCAATATCCCCAGCGGCGAGGTCGAAATCGTCGCCGAAGGCAGCCGGGAGAATCTGCAGATGCTGGCGGCGTGGGCACATCTGGGCACGCCATCGGCGCACGTAACTGAGGTACGCGAAGAGTGGCTGGCTTTTACCGGTGAGTTCACCGAGTTTCGGATCCGCTGAGCGGGCGAGCAAAAAATGAGGGCTTTTATCGATCGGTCAGATTAGCTATGCTTTAAATCCGCGTGTTCGAATATTTGCAATGCTTCGAGACATCGGAGTGATTTTCAATCAAGCTCTAACCACAAGGAGATTGGACTGAGATGGCTGTACCACCTGAGGCGGCTGAGCAAGCTGCCGAATCGCATGAATCCGCCGCGCCCAAGCCGCATCTGAAGCGCGACCATGTCGTTATCCGCTTTGCGGGCGACTCGGGCGATGGAATGCAGTTGACGGGGATGCAATTCACGTCCGAATCGGCGCTGGCGGGAAATGACATCGCCACGCTGCCCGACTATCCCGCTGAAATCCGCGCGCCGCAAGGAACGCTGGCCGGGGTCAGCGGTTTTCAGCTGAATTTTTCCAGCAACGAGGTCTTTACCCCCGGCGACGAGCCCAACGTGCTGGTCGCGATGAATCCCGCGGCGCTAAAGAGCAACCTCGAGGACCTTCAGCCCAACGCCGTGATAATCGTGGACTGCGAGGCGTTCAACGAATCCAACATCAAGCGCGCCGGCTATACGAGCAATCCGCTGAGGGATCATTCGCTGGACAAATTCCAGGTGATCGAAGTCGATGTGACCAAGCTCACGTCGCTGGCGGTGCACGGGCTGGGGCTCAATAATCGCGCGGCGTTCCGATGCCGCAACATGTTCGTGCTCGGGATGCTGTCGTGGCTGTTTCAGCGGCCGATCGACGCCACGATCGCCTCTCTCAAGAACCGGTTCAAGAAAACGCCCGAAATGCTCGAGGCCAATATTCGCGTGCTCACGGCCGGGTACAACTATGGCGAGACGACCGAGATGTTCGCCAGCTCGTACGAGGTGCCGGCCGCGCATATCGCCCCGGGCTTCTATCGCAATATCACGGGCAACAGCGCGACCGCGCTGGGTTTCGTGGCGGCTGCCGTGAAGGCAGGTCGTCCGCTGTTTCTGGGCTCGTATCCGATTACGCCCGCCAGCGATATCCTGCACGACCTCTCGGGCTACAAGAATTTCCCGGTCTATACTTTCCAGGCCGAGGACGAGATTGCCGGCGTGTGCTCGGCGATTGGCGCGGCCTTCGGCGGGGCGATCGCAATCACCACGACTTCGGGCCCCGGCATGAACTTGAAGGGCGAGGCGATCGGGCTGGCGATGAAGGTTGAGCTGCCGATTGTGATTACCGACGTGCAGCGCGCGGGACCATCCACCGGGATGCCGACCAAGCCCGAGCAGGCCGATTTGATGCAAGCGATGTACGGACGCCATGGCGAGTCGCCGGTTCCGATTATCGCGGCGTCGACGCCGGCCGACTGCTTCGATTGTGCGTACGAGGCGGTGCGAATCGCGGTCAAGTACATGACGCCGGTGATCCTGCTCACCGACGGCCAGTTGGCCAACGGCGCGGAGCCGTGGCTGCTGCCCGACCCGGACAAGCTCGCGCCGATCAAAGTTGAATTCGCGACCAATCCGGAGGGCTTCCTGCCATACGCCCGCGACCCGGAAACGCTGTCGCGTCCGTGGGCGGTGCCGGGGACCAAGGGACTCGAGCATCGCATCGGAGGACTGTCGGGCGAAAACCTGACCGGCAACGTGAGCCATTCACCGGCCAACAACGAGCTGATGGTGCGGACGCGGGCGCGCAAGGTCGCGGGCATCACGCGCGAGATTCCGCCCACCGAAGTGTTCGGCGACGCCAGCGGCGGCGCCCTGGTCGTGCTCGGATGGGGCTCGAGCTTCGGTCCGATTCGCGAAGCCGTCAAGCGGGTGCGCGCCGAGGGCAAGAAGGTCTCGCACGTGCATCTGCGCTATCTCAATCCTCTGCCGGGCGACTTGGGCGAGACGCTCAAGCGTTTCAAGCAGGTGATGGTCGCGGAAATGAACATGGGACAACTGCTCAAGCTGGTGCGCGCCGATTACCTGATCGACGCCTTCGGATTCAACAAAATCCAGGGCCGTCCGTTCAAAGTCAGCGAGATCGAAAACCGCATCAACCGGGTACTGGAGGGCTGATCGAAAATGGCAACTGTTCTTAACCGCAAGGATTTCGTCTCCGACCAGGAAGTGCGCTGGTGCCCCGGATGCGGCGATTACGCGATTCTGGCCGCGGTGCAAAAAACCATGCCCGAGTTCGGCATCGCTCCCGAGAACACGGTCTTCATCTCGGGGATCGGATGCTCGAGCCGGTTTCCGTACTACATGAACACCTACGGCTTCCACACCATTCACGGCCGCGCGCCGGCGATCGCGACGGGGCTTAAGATTTCACGGCCCGATCTCGACGTCTGGGTGGTGACCGGCGACGGCGACGGGCTGTCGATCGGCGGCAATCATCTGATCCACGTGCTCAGGCGCAACGTCGATATAAAGATTCTGCTCTTCAACAATAAAATCTACGGACTCACCAAGGGCCAATACTCGCCGACCTCGGAAGTGGGCAAAATTACCAAGTCCACGCCGGCCGGTTCGATCGATTTTCCGTTCAATCCGGTCACGGTGGCGCTCGGCACCCACGGGACCTTCGTCGCGCGCTCGATCGACATCGAGCAGAAGCATCTCGGCGAGATGCTCAAGCGCGCGCACGCGCATCGCGGCACGTCGTTCATCGAGATTCTGCAGAACTGCAGCATCTTCAACGATGGCGCTTTCAACGATGTCACCGACAAGGCGATCAAGCCGGACCATCAGCTGGTTCTCGAGCACGGCAAACCGCTCATCTTCGGCAAGAATCGCGACATGGGAATCAGGATGAACGGAATGCGCCCCGAGGCAGTGCAGCTCAGCGCAACCGTGACGGAGAAGGACCTCGTCGTGCACGACGAGACCAATCTCTCGCTGGCGTTCATGCTTGGTCACTTCGAGCCTCCTCTGCCGACCCCGATCGGAGTGTTCTACGCGGTGGACCGGCCGACTTACGACGGAGCTGTCAACCAGCAGCTCGCCGACGCCAAGGCCAAGCAGGGCGCGGGCGACTTGAAGGCGCTGCTGGCCAAGGGCGATACCTGGACGGTGAACTGATCCGCGAACATTTGGATCGAATGCACCAAGGCCCGCGAGCGCATCTCGCGGGCCTTTTTTCTGAGTATCAAGTCTGCCCGGCCGGTAATCGGAAGATCTTCAGAAGCTGACGCGTTTGAAGCTGCTTTCGGGGATCAGCCGGATCGCGCCCATGATGAAGCGCCAGAACCACGGGGTGTACACGACTTCGGCGCACCTGCGATAGGCCGCGTATATCAGGTCGGCGGCTTTGGCGGGTGAAATCGTGAGGATAGCGCCCTCGCGTCCCCAGGTCATCCGGGTATCCACCGTGCCGAGCTTCACCGTCATCACATGCACTCCGCTGGCGGCCAGCCGCCCGCGCAGTCCTTGCGCAAAGATGGCGAGCGCGCCCTTGGCCGAGCCGTACACATAATTGCGCGCGCGGCCGCGCTCGCCGGCGACCGATCCGATCACGATGATGAAGCCGGAGCGTTGCTGTTCGAGATGACGGGCGGCCAGAGTAATCAAGGACACGGCGCCGGTGAAGTTCTGATGAATCGTGGCAAGCGCGGCGCCGGGGTCGGTCTGGGCGGCGTCTTCGTCGCCGAGCGTGCCGAAGCATGCGACGACGCCGTCGAGTCCGCCGAGCTGGCCCGCGGCGCGGCGGATGAACTCGTCGTGCGAGGCGAAATCCGACGCGTCGAAGGTCCCGGAAAGAGCGGTCACGCCCGCGCGAACGCTGACATCTTCCGCGACCCGCCGAGCCTCATCGGCGTCGCGGGCGGCGAGGTACAACCGCGCTCCGTCGGATGCGAAGCGAAGCGCGAGCGCGCGCGCGATCGGGCTGGTGGCGCCAAGAATGAGAATTTTTGTCATCGTGCCCTAGCAGGGTGTCGAAAAATTCTGATCAATTGTCGTCTTCGACTTCAAGCCCTTCAACACCCTGCGTGAAAACTGTCTTCCTACCTACAACATCTCCCCCTTTGGGGGAGACCAGTGAAAAACCCCTTTGGGGGAGACAAGAGAGAGGGAGCAGGCGTTGAAAATTACTTTTTCAACAGCCTGCTAGAGCTTGCGCCGTCTTTCAGGCGGGACACATCCCAAGCCTGCGCGACAGGCTCGACGAGAAGCGGTTGTCGGGATCGGCGGCGGCCTTCGCCGCCTGCCACTTGCCTAGATTCGGATACATCGCGCGAAACGTCTCCGCAGACAAGGCGCGCATCCTTGGCCAGGTACACGCGGCCGCCGCGCTTGAGCACCATCGCGTCGATCGAGTCGAGAAATTCCAGCAGTCCTTCCGTCATCGGGAAGTCCAGTGCGAGCGTATAGCCCGGCATCGGGAAGGAAAGCAGGCCGTCCTGCGCGCCGAACTTTTTGAGCACGGCGAGAAACGATCCCCGTTGGCTGCGGCTGATCGCCTCGAGCACTTCGACCAGGCCCGCGCGGCTTTCGTCGGGCGGCCACACGCATTGATACTGGATGAAGCCGCGTTTGCCGTAGATTCGATTCCAGTTCCGAATCGAATCGAGCGGGTAGAAAAAACTTTCGTAGTCGAAGATGGTGTGCGCCGCGGTCTGGCGATGAAGGGCATAATAGACCGCGTTGAACGCCTTGACGGTCAGTGAATTAAGCGCAAATCCAGGCAGGTCGAACGGAACGATTGGGCTCGGCCGCGGCATCGTGCTCAGCGGATTTTGCGCGATATTTCGGGGCAGCCGGTCGATCGTCGCAAAGTTGCCGACGTTGAGCACCGAGCGCCCCAGCGCGCCCATCTTGCTGGCGCAATCGATCCACGCCACCGAATAGCCCCACTCGGCGTCGGCGCGCTCGAAGGCCTCGATCGCCGCGTCGATATTGCCCGCGCGGATCAACTGGCCATCCAGATAAGCGCTCTCGACCCGCCGCATCCTGAGTTCAAGTTCGAGGATGACGCCGGTCAGACCCATCCCGCCCACCGTCGCCCGGAACAGCTCGGCGTTTTCCTCGCGCGAGCATCTAAGCACCTCGCCCGACGCGACCATCAGGTCGAAGCTGGTCACGTGCGCCGCCAATGAGGAGTCGCGATGGTGATTCTTGCCGTGCACGTCGGCGGCGATCGATCCGCCAAGCGTGACGAAGCGGGTGCCCGGCGTGACCGGCGGAAAGAAACCGCGCGGTAGAAAGACATCGATCAACTCGTCGATCGTGACGCCGGCCTCGCATCGCAGGATGCCGGTGGCGGGGTCGAAGGCGAGCATCCGATTTAGCCGCGTCAGATCGACGACGCGATTCTGATCGTTCAGCGCCGCATCGCCGTAGGCGCGGCCGGCGCCGCGCGCGATCAGCGAGGTTGCGTCGGCGGTCACGACTGCTTGCAGTTCGGCGATTTTCTCGGGCCGGTAGATGTCGCTCTCTGAGAGCGGATAGCGGCCCCATCCGGTGAGTAATGCATGGCGCGGTTTGGGCGTCGCGCTGGATTCTCGTCGCTCGGTCATTTGCGTGCTCGGCGGCCGCCGTCGCGGACGGGCCGCAAGTTTCCATTGAAGCTAACAGGAACAAGGCCACCCGAGAAACAGCCCCAACCCGCATTGCGCGCGTAGCGGAGAACAAAAGGGAGAACTCAATTGTATGCGAAAGCAGGGCTGAGCCCTGCACTCAGCGTTAAGGCCGCGCTCCGTTGGCGCGCGCGGTCCATGCCAACCGCTTAATCCTGCGCTGCCGTCGCCACGGCCAGGGCTAACCCCTGCACCCGCAGTGAGAAGAGGCGAAAATCTGCGCAGCGCATCTTTTCGCGACTACGCGACGGCCAAGGCTGAGCCTGCACTCGGTGAAAGGTGAAAAGTGAAAACTGAAGATGCCGGCATTTCGTACCTGTTAGAATCTTTTTTTGTGTCATTCTAGAGCGAAAGTTGCTGTAGCGAAGAATCCGCGCGTTCCTTCCTAGCCTTTGTGTCATCGGGAGGCGCACGAGACGCACGGCGGCCGTCCGCGCTCGCCGTCGGCTATGTCCCGTCGTGCCGCCTCCGAGGCCTGGGTCTTTCTTTTTGTGTCATTCTAGAGCACTTCTGGATAAGTCTGCTTCCACCAGCCGAAGCCCTGAGCGCAGCCGAAGGGGAAGAATCCCGGTTCCTTCCTGGCCTCTGTTATCGGGAGGTGTCACAGACACACGGCCGCCAGCCGCTTGGCGGCCAAAGGCACCAGATTGCTATGCTGGTCAGGGGCTTCTAATGGCATCGGCTCGCATCGGTATCGGATTTGCTCGCCTCCAACACAAAAAGACACATTTTTTGCATTGTCGGTCGCGCTGCGGTCTGCTAACTCACGGACATGAAACCCCGCCACGCCGCCGCGCTAGTCCTAGCGGTCTGCTCTCTCGCTCTGAGCGCATGCGCCTCGTCTCAGCAAGCGTCCGGCGCGGCCGGTAACTCACAGGAGACGCCCCTTACCCCCGAGGAACTGTTTATTGCGCATCATCCGGGGGGAGCGTCACCTTCCCAGCAGCCTACCGCGCAGTTCATACCGTCTTCTCAAAACAACCCCGCCCACTACAGATTTACCCTGCCGAACGGCTGGATGGACGCCTATCCCGACTGGCCGAATCTCCATTACTTGATAATCCGGTACAGCAACGGTGAAAGAATCTGGGGAATGCCTCTGTACCAGAGTCCGAATTGCCCGGACAGCAACACATGCAGGCAGGCGCTCTTCAACGTAAACAAAGGACCGATTCTCGAAGTCCTGACGCTCGACGGGAAACCCGTCCTAGAATCAAGTCTCTGGCAAATTACCGACCCGAAGACACAGAGGATAGTCTATGTCGCACGGTCAGGCGGTAAGATGGTTGCAGCACCGGACCTTCAGTCGCTCGCGCAGCAGGTCAGTCAGCCGCAGCAGTCCGCAATCCAAGCGTCTCAATCACCTTCACCGCCGCCCGCATCCGGCGAAGAACATCCCTATTTGAAAGCTGGCGTCCAAATCGTCGAAGGCACGCTCGCGGCGGTCCTCGTCCTGGGGACGGCCTATCTGAACTACAGAGCGCAAGTTCAGGCGTCTTACAACGCGAACAACTTTAGTTGCACGAGTTCGGAGATGGGCAACTTTTGGTACACCAACTGTCACCGATAGTGTCGGAAGCAGTGGGCACAAACCGGATGCAATACCCATGCAGTCTCCCCTTATGGCGTGGGGTGGAGTGGGGTGGCTGGGGGAGCCACTACGCGACTCGCCGCAAGTCTGCTAAATCGAAGCGCATGAAGACACGCCACTTTGACGCGCTCGCGCTTGTTATCGCGTGCTGCTTGTTGGCCGGGCCTCGGTCAGCCTTGGCTGTTGAGGTGAGCGAAAGCGCCGTCAGAGCGGTTTGTCTCTTCGCAGTGGACCCCTCAACCCAGCTCATCGATAACGACGACGAAAGAACCGCCATGCTGGTCCGCAGTGTGGAAGACGCAACACGGTTGAGCGGCGGCCAAGCCTACTTGGTCGGAAAACAAGCGCTGTCATTGCTAAGCCGTGACCCGAACCAGTGCAAACCGTTTGCATCGTCCTCGCGGCAGAGCCTAAAGGCAGAACCGTTCCAAATACCCGATGTGTCGCCTCAGGAAGTGGCTGGCGCGATGGCAGTGATGTGCAGAGTGTACCATGACCCCAAAGCTTCTGAGCCGAGTTACGACTACGACGAGCGAGTGGCCTCGACAGTGGACGCAATTGAGGCAGCCGACCAAATTCCCGGATGGCGGGCCTATTTGTTGTGGAGCGCTCTCCTCGATCAGTACAAGGCAAGGGGTTCCTTTCCGGCCTGTTCCGAGCTTCGCCCAGCGTCGGGCGGTGTGGGCTGGTATCTGATGCTTCCCCTTGTGAACCGTGACGGCTCCCCAGCTACACAGTTGCCTTTGTCTCAGTGGACCCAAGAAAGCAGCTTCGATCACGCGGAAGATTGCAAGCGCGCCCTTGCGAAACGACTACAGATTGCGAAGCAACGCATTGTGCAGGTTAAGCAGCATATGAACGCGCTGGCTCATTCTGACCGTCCGTTGAGCGAAGTAGCGCCGGACGTGTATCGCGAGGACCTCGAGGTAACTGCCTACGCTTTGAATGCATACTCTGGGCAGTGCATCGCGAGCGACGACCCGCGCCTCAAGGCCGCGGCCGTCGCGCTGACAGGCTGGTATTTCATGGTGCCACCAATTTATTGTTACGATCCGAAGGCGAAAGAACCCTACAATTGTCAGACTGCGCCGCCCTATAGCGTGGACGCAAACGCGCCTCTTCGCGAGTGGCAAATCACAGCTAGTTACGATTCGGCAGAAAAGTGTGAAGCTGCCCGTAAGCAGCAGACTACTCACGGCGAACTCGTTCAGTCGAAAGACCCCAGAGAAATGCTAGAAGCTATGGCGTTGGTCAGCAGTGAATGCGTCTCCACCGACGATCCCCGGCTCAAGGAAAAGTAAATGAATCCCCGCCACGCCGCTGCGCTTGCGCTTGTAGGATGGTATCTGATGGTGCCGCCAAGGTTCCCGGACAATAATGTAGTCAATTTCTGGGCACCTATTTCAGAATGGCGGCTTGGGGACGTAACCTACGTATTCGACTCGGCTGCCGAATGCAAAAGACAGGAGACGATTGTCGAAAAGCAAGCCCATACGATTGCCGACCTCAAGGGAAAAGCCTTGGCATGTCCGAGATGTTGGATGATGTGTGTCGCCAGCGACGATCCCCGTCTCGCGAAATAGGGACATTCTCGGCAATGGCTACTCCACAGTATTGGATAAACGTACTTCATCGCCTGTTGAGAGCGCGCTATCCGCGCTTTGCGGTATGGGAAGCCCACATCGGAAGAGGAATCCTGATAATCGTTGTAGTTGGCTTTGTTATTGGGCTTATCGTCAATAATCACTGGCTATCACGTTAAGGCATCGAGGCAATGTCCAGAAACTGTGAACGCTGCGGGAATGTCGGCAAACTGCGCCGGACGGACGGGAATATCGCGATCGTATCGTCGCTAAAGACGGCCCGCGCCTCAAGGGAAAGTAAGGAGCGGACGACCATGAAGTGCGAAGTTCAAAGATGTGGGCGGGATGGTAAACTGCGGAGCGCCAAGAACGTTGGCGACAAGCCGAATCACGAGCTAAGCGCGCACATCTGCGATCAGCATTGGGAAACGCTTCAAGGCGACGAGCAGGCTCGACTCCTACGCGAGTTGACCAATGCTCGAAAGCAAACCTGAACACCGCTGCGGCCCTCAGGAGGTCTCCGAAATGAAAGCTTACATGCATAGCCACCGCAAGATCACGAACTGGCCGCCAGAGCCACGCGGTTCATATGGCCGGGGAGATGTTTTCCCAACGGCCGGGCAGGGCAAGCTACACGAGGTCGAGTTCGTTGATGCTTCCCGACAGACCGGGCCCGAGCACCTATTGGTTGAGGTTGAATTTCAGGGAAGGCTGTACAGGGGACCAGTCTTAGCGGCCGATCCGGAAGACCATCAGACGCTCCCCGCGCTACTCAATGAGTTGAAGAAACAAATCGGCAAAGATATGAAAGACATTTCCAATATGCAGTTTGACCTCTGAAAGAGGCGCCATCGCCTTGCCGCGCGCAATCTCACCTAAATCCCGACGCATCGCGCGCGAATCCTCGCCCGGCGCCAGATAGCCGAACTGGTTGCCTCGAAATCATCGCGCATCCGTGCCGATGAATCGGCGCTTGTGTCTGCCAAGTGTCGGCTTGAGAACAGCCCTGAAACCGGCCGATCAAAGACTGCCATCGCGTCGGCCACTATTCGTGTTTCGTTCTCCTGAACTAAAAATGTTTCACGTGAAACATTCGGCTCTGGATCCTAGGAAATAACCCCTGTTTCGCGAAATGCGCCGTAATTCCCACTCCCTCCTGACCTCGCCGCCGCGATGGCCGCGCGCGACAACGGAGCGCGGCGTTAACGGTGGGTGCAGGGGTCACCCCTGCTTTCACGTGAAACATTCGGCTCTGGATCCAAGGAAATAACCCCTATTTCGCGAAATGCGCCGTAATTCCCACTCCCTCCTGACCTCGCCGCCGCGATGGCCGCGCGCGACAACGGAGCGCGGCGTTAACCGTGGGTGCAGGGGTCACCCCTGCTCACCTCTGGCCGTGGCGACGGGGTGGACAAGATGAGGAAAGAATCACCTGTGCGGTGGGCGGTCGCGGCGGCGACGGCGCAACGTAAATCGCAAGATACGCGCGAGCCGCGTCTCTCGCTCTCGGCCGTGGGAGAAAAAGACGCATCCTGCGGATTTTTCGATTAACATTGGGTGCAGGGGTGACCCCTGCCCAAGGAAGCGTGAAACCCATGGTGGGTTTCACATTCAATATCGGCGTGGTCTATACGATCAGGAATCGCATCTGAGAGGGCATTTGTATGTCGTGGGAGAAGGAAGTCGAAGAAATCCGCCGCCGCATCGAGATCGCCAAAGGGATGGGCGGGCCCGATAACATCAAGCGCCAGCATGACGGCGGCAAGCTCACCGTGCGCGAGCGGATCGAAAGGCTGCTCGACCACGGATCGTTTCACGAGTACGGCGCGCTGGCCGGCGCGCCGAAATACGAGGGGCAGACGCTCACGTCGATCATGCCGGCGAACTTCGTCGGCGGCACGGGACGAATCAACGGGCGGCGCGTGGTGGTCGGCGGCGACGACTTCACGGTGCGCGGCGGCGCGGCGGACGCGTCGATCGGCAACAAGCAGGGCTACGCGGAACTGCTCGCGCATGAACTGCATATCCCGATCGTGCGGCTGGTGGACGGAACCGGCGGTGGCGGCAGCGTGCGTTCGCTCGACACGATGAAACGGACCTACGTCCCGGCCAATCCCGCTTTCGACGTGCTGGTAAAATTGATGGGCGAGGTGCCGGTAGTCGCGGGATGCATGGGCTCGGTGGCGGGGCTGGGCGCTGCGCGCGTGGCGGCGTCGCATTTCTCGGTGATGGTTCGCGGGTCGAGCCAGTTGTTTGTCGCGGGCCCTCCGGTGGTCAAATGGGGCGTGGGCGAGGAGCTGACCAAGGAAGAACTCGGCGGCTCCGAAATTCACGCGCACATCAGCGGCGCGGTGGACAACGAAGCGGAGAGCGAAGACGACGCGTTCGCGCAGATTCGGCGCTTCCTGTCGTATTTGCCGCAGAGCGTGTGGAATGCGCCGCCGCGGGTGACGCCCGGCGACGACCCCGGCCGGCGCGAGGAGGAGTTGATCGGCATCGTGCCGCGCAATCGCCGCCACGGTTACGATGTGCGGCGAATCCTGGAACTGGTGATGGATCGGGAGTCCTGTTTCGAGATGACGCCGTTCTTCGGGCCGTCGCTGGTGACGGGATTTGCGCGGCTCGACGGATTCCCGGTGGGCGTGATGGCGAACGATCCATTTTCGATCGGCGGATCGCTGGACGGACCGGCGTCGGACAAGATGGTCAAGTTCGTCGATCTGTGCGACACGTTTCACCTGCCGGTGGTGAACTTCGTCGATCAGCCGGGATTCCTGATCGGACGCGAGGCCGAGATGGCGGGGACGATTCGGCGCGGCGTGCGCGCGCTGTATGCGCTGTTCCAGACGACGACGCCGCTGGTAGCGATAATAGTGCGCAAGGCGTTCGGAGTGGCGGGCGCGGGCCATGGAATCACGACCGGGTTGAATCTCCGCTACGCGTGGCCGTCGGCGGATTGGGGCTCGCTGCCGATAGAGGGAGGAATCGAGGCGGCGTACAAGCGCGACCTGGCGGCGTCGAGCGACCCTGAAAAGCTGCGAAAGGAGCTCGAAGAGAAGTTCAACGCCGTGCGCTCGCCGATTCGCACCGCGGAAGCGTTTGGAATCGAGGAAATAATCGATCCGCGCGATACGCGGGCGATTCTCGTCGACTGGGTGCATCAGGCCTACGAGATAGTTCCCACGATCCTGGGAGTCAGAACGCGGACGATGCGCCCCTAAGCAGGGGCCAGCCCCTGCACCCTAGTCAGGAAAAAGAGAGACCAGGGTTAGCGAGCCCGAGTTTTGATTTCACCACCGACCAGAATGGCAATTAGACAGAACCCTTGGCGCCGGCGGTGGCGTGATCGGCCGGCGCAGCGGTTTGAGCGTGTTTTTCAGCCGGCGCATGGCCGCGAGTGAGCGCCATCGCGACGATGTAGATTATCATTCCGCCGAGTGCAACTTTGACCCACTCACCCCATCCGTAATGAACCGCGACGTAGAGCGACAACGGCGCTGAAATTGCGACCCATCCGCGCGCGACCAGCCCGAAGAAGGCCCATCCGGTCGCTTGCAGAGCGGGAGAGACGTCCTCGAGAGCCTCGGAGAACTGCGCAGCCCACGGCACGTAGCCGATCGCCAGGAAGCATCCCATCAGCGACGCGACCATCGCCAGGGTGGCGTGTGGAAGCGCGTGACCGAAGGTTGGAATCCACCACGCCATCAGGATCGAAGCGAGCGTCGCGCCGAAGATGGCGATCGGTTTGCGCGTTTGCAGGCGATCGGAGACCAGCCCCGTCATCACCAGGAAAGCGAGGTTCGCCAGCCAGAAGTATTCATTCATCTTCGCCGCTTCGGCAGGTGTGTAGTGAAATGCCTCGGTGAACATCAATGGCCCGAAGCCCTGGATCGCAAAATACAGGGTCAGGTTCGCGCTAATTCCGATGACGAGCAGCCAGACCTCGAAATGACCGAGCAGGCGCCTGAAGGCGTCGCCGGTGCTGGAAGGAAGTTCGGAGGCCGACGGCAGGCGTCCCTCGGCGGCGAGCGCCTGGATTTCAGTCTTCATAATCTGCATGCGCAGTTCGGGACTTAAATCGCACAGCCACAACACGATCGGGACGTACATCGCGACCGCGAAGAATCCCATTATCCAGATCTGCGATTGCCAGGTGTGATAAATCGGCAGCGTCGCTCCCGCTACGAAGTTGGCGAGGAAGTTTGCGCCGACCGGACCGATCGTCAGCAGTCCGAAGGCCAGCGCCCGGCTGAGCCGCGGCGACATATCGCGTACCAGCGCCGCCACGGCACCAGCCATCAGGCCGGCCACGATTCCCATCAAGGTGCGCAGAATCACGAACGAGACGATGCCGTTGATCAACACGTTCAGGAACAACAGGCCGGTGACCAGGCCAAGACATATGTCGATGATGAGGACGCGGCCGTAGCGGTCTGCGAGCGGACCGCCGAAAAACGCGGAGATTCCGGAAATCAGCACGGCGAAGGTTATGAATGCGCCGTAGGCGACGTGACTCAGGTGCAGGTACGGAAGCAGGATTGGCAGCAAGGGAGCCAGCTGGAAGTCGTACGCGCCCAGAATCGACGCGAGCACCGTCAGCAGCAGCAGAGACCATCGATAGGCGCCGCGCGGATATTCAGTGAGCGTTCGACTCGCCACGAAACTGTTCATGCCGTCTCTCCCCACGAGCCCGACGAACGTTGACCTAGTTTCTCTACAACCATGCGCCCCGCAAACACAAGGCGCATTCCCTCCAGCGCTGGTGCGCGCGCGCCGTGCCTGCTAAAGGGCTGGAAGCCGACAAGCCTCGAAAAGGACCGCTGAGCGATGGATATAAAGAGCCCCGCCGTAGGCAAGGTGATCCGACTCTCGGTCGAGAGCGGGGCACGAGTTGCGCGCGGCGACGAAGTGATGGTGATCGAATCGATGAAGGTCGAGATACCAGTCAAGGCCCCGGCCACCGGGCGCATCATGGAGTTTCGGGTCAAGCCCGGCGATCAGATTCAGCGCAATTTCGTCCTTGCCGTGATCGAAGCATGACGCCGTCGCGCGCGCCGCATCGGCGCCGCCGTTGCACTTTCCCCTAACTTTCCCGATACGCTAAGAAGAAATATCTCCCAAGTCGTTTCCGCCGGAGGAAATCGTGCCCGAGATAATTCTGCATCAATACGTTAACTCGCCCTTCTCCGAAAAAATCCGCAAAATCTTCGCGCACAAGAAACTCGGCTGGCGCTCGGTCGAGCAACCCGTGATGATGCCCAAGCCCAAGCTGGTGCCGCTCACCGGCGGCTATCGGCGCATCCCGGTGCTCCAAATCGGCGCCGACGTATGGTGCGACACGGGAATCATCGTCAGAAAGATCGACGAGATGTATCCCACGCCGACGCTTTATCCTGGCGGTCTCACCGCCGCTGCCGACACGATGAATCAATGGGCCGACCGCCGGCTGTTCTGGGCCGCGGCGCCGGTCGTCTTCGAGAAGCTTGCCGCAGTCGTGCCCAAGGAATTTATCGAGGACCGTTCCAGGATGATGCAGGGTGCAAACTTCGGCGACATTATGCGAACCGCGCCCGATGCGCGAAACCAGTTGCGTGCGTTTCTTGAAATCCTCGATCGGCAACTCGCGACCCGGCCCTTCCTCCTCGGCGACTCGTTCAGCCTCGCCGATGCCGCCTGCTTCCATCCCGTCTGGTTTCTGCGCGCGGAGCCGGCGGCGTTTGGGCTCGCGCAGCGATTTGCACACCTGATGCGGTGGTTCGAGCGAATCGACGCGATGGGTTATGGCGACGTGCGGCCGATGGATCCTGATGAAGCTCTGCGAATCGCGAAGGACAGTTCACCAGCCACTCTTGAGAACGTTGACCGAAGCGATCCAAATGGACTCACGGCCGGGACCAGGGTATCGGTGACCCCCGACGACTATGGCTTCGATCCGGTGACCGGAAGAGTGGTCGTCAGCACGATTCATGAGGTAGCGATCGAACGCGACGTTGCGGAATTGGGCAAGATCGTGAATCACTTCCCGAAGATCGGCTTCCGAATTGCCGCAGCCTGACCGCTATAGCGCGGATTCATTCGTCGAGCACTCCAGCGCTTGCGCGTAGAGCGGAAGGGCCAAGCGCTGCCTATCATGGGCAAGGGAACACTCAGATAGAGGCACGCAATACTAAATATGTAATCGACTGAATACTCATTATATAGTTGGCTCGTATATACTGTGGGAGTAAAGTGACTACTGGACGCAGGCGCAAGGGGGGTCTTCGCTTTGTCCAGACGCTTTTCGCCATGGCTTCTCGCCGCCGCCGGCGGCTTGCTGCTCGCAGCGGTTCTTGGGGTAATTTTGTCTCTGCCGCAGAGCGCAACGTCGCGATCGGCACGCGCCGACCGCAACGCGCCCGGATCGCTGCACGCGCGCGAGCGGGTGGCGCGCGAGGTATTCTTCCTTAGCCGGCGCGGACTGAACTTTGGAGTGCCGCCTGATGCGTATGGCGCGGCGATCGCCCAGATGCGCCGGCAGGAGCGCAACGCAGCCGCAGGCGGCAAGCTGGATGCGACGGACTCGACGCAAGCGGTCGGTTCTCTGGCGTGGAGCGCGCTTGGTCCGCTGCCGTTGATTAATGAGATTCCGGCCTTCGGCGGAATTTCACTGGGAAGCGCACTCGCCGGCGCGACCGGACGGGTTACCGCCCTGGTCGCAGACCCGACGGTGAGCGGACGGATGTTCGCCGGCACCGGTGACGGGGGAGTGTGGATGCGCGCCAATGCAACCGCGGCATTCGTGCCGATATTCGATCTCGAGCCCACGCTGTCGGTCGGCGCGCTCGCGCTCGACACCACCACCAGTCCAAATCCGACGCTCTACGTCGGCAGCGGAGAGGGCAACGGCTCGGCCGATTCATACTATGGCGAGGGAGTGTTCGTCTCGAGCGACCTCGGCAATACCTGGACGCAACTCGGCGCAAGCTACTTCGCGCACGCGTCGATCGCCTCAATCGCGGTGGATACCACGCAGACGCCGCGAACAATCTACGCGGCGGTAACCTACGGCTCGAGCGCGAACCGGGCGGACGCGTCGTGGGTCGAGGGCGATTTCAGTCAAGACGGCCTATGGCGTTCAGCCGACGGCGGCGAGTCCTGGATTCCATATCCCGCGGGAACCTTCGGCGCATGCCCGTACTTCACCAGCGATCCATGTCCTGCAGAGTCCGTGGTGATCGATCCCGCGTCACCGACCGCCGTGCTGGTATCGATTCTCGGCGCCGGCGTGTTCCGCTCGTCGAATTCCGGATTCAGCTGGACTGCCGCCAGCCTGCCCAACTTGAGCGGCGGCGTCGGTCGCGCGAGCGTTGCTGCCGCCGGCGGCGTTGCGTATGCGATGATCGGCGCGGCTGACGGTATCGAGTTCGCGGGATTCTACAAATCCGTCAATGATGGAGTCACCTGGACCAGGGAGTCGGTGCCGAGCGCGACGGTCGGCGGCACGACTATCGACGGATCCAGCTCGAGCAACTTTTCCGAGTCGTTCTTCGACCAGACGCTGGCGATCGATCCCGCCGACCCAAGCGGCGCAACCGTCGTGTTCGGCGGCGTCGGAATCTACCGCTCGATCAACTCCGGGAGCAATTGGACTTCGCTCGCGCCGAGCGGTGGAACGCATTCGGATCAACACGCGATCGCGTTCGATCCCGCAAGCGCGCACAGCTTGTTCCTCGGCAACGACGGCGGCCTTTATCGCTTCGACGCCGGCACTCTCTCCTGGGCCGCCCTCAATGCAAGCATCGGCGCCGCCCAAGCGGATTCGGTCGGTCCTCATCCAACTAACAGCGCAGTGGCGTTGGCGGGATTTCAGGACAACGGCACCGCGCGCTTCGACGCCACGCAGCCGCCGGCGTCGAGCTGGACAGAGGTGGACAACCTCGACGGCGGATTTGCGCTCTTCGACATTGTCAATCCGCTGTTTGCTTATCATACCTTCGCGACCACCTCGGCCGGACCATGGGTTTCGCGCTCGACCGACGGCGGAGTCACTTTCAATTCTGCCGCTGCGAGCGCGTCACTGCAGACTGCGATGGCGACGGCGGGCGACGACGGCGCAGCCTACTATCCGCCGCTGGCGAGCGATCCGGCCGTCGCCGAGCGCGTATTGTTTGGCGCGCATTCGGTTTACGTGTCCAATGACGGGATGGCGACGTGGACGCCGCAAACGACTCAGGATTTGACCGGCGGATGCAACAGCGGCGCGTGCGCGCTCGAGGATCTCGAGATCGCGCCTTCTGACGATACCAAGGCGTACGCGCTCTCGATGGAGACCAACACGAGCTTTCGTCCAACGCCGTTCAAAATCTTCACCACCGACCAGGCCAACCTCCAGGTCAGCGCGGGCCAGCCCCAAGGCGCGCAATGGACCGACAAGACCTCGCAACTGCCGCCAATCGTGTTCCCGAATTCCACGCAGGCGACCGGAATCGCGGTTGACCCGTTCGATTACAGCGTCGCCTACCTGAGCCTTTCGGGGTTCACCTCGGCTACCGGTATCGGTCACATTTTCGTGACCACGGACTTCGGCGGCACATGGACGCAGGCCGACGGCAATCCGACCCTCCAGATTCCGCCGCCGGCAGACGCGCTGCCCGACGTTCCGGTGTTGCGATTGCTGGTCGATCGCAATGACCCCACGGCGAACACCGTGCTGGCCGCCACCGACATCGGTGTCTTCAGGACGACCGACGGCGGCGCGACCTGGGCGCCGTTCAACCTCGGAGTGATTCCTGCAGTCGCAGTTTTCGATATCGAGCAGAATCTGAGCGGCGTAGTCTTCGCCGCAACCCACGGGCGCGGGATATTTGAGCTGACCGGCGAGGGATCGCCCGGCGCGACGCCCACGTCAACGCCTGCCGCTACGGGTTCCGCCACCCCGACTCCGACAGCATCCGCGACCGCAACTTCGTCGCGCAGCGCGACTGCCACCGGCACTCCGTCGCGCACCGCGACTGCGTCGCCGACAGCATCGGCGACGGCGACTTCGACGCGTACTGCGACCGCCACCGCGACTGCTACGCCATCGGTGACCGCGACTCCTACGCCATCGAAGACGCCCACGCCGACATCCAGTCCCACTCCGACTGCGAGCGCAACACCCACTGTAACAGCGACCTTCACCCCGACGCCGATGCCGACCGTAGCAGCGGTGCTGGATGTCTCGCCAAGCGCCGCGACTTTTGCAGCGAAGTTAGGCAAGAAGAGCAAGGCAAAGAAAGTAACCGCGGCCAACAAGGGAAAAGTGTCGATAACTCTGATCGGTGCGCAGGTGACTGGTGACTTCGCGCTCTCGAAGCGCTGTGGCGGGGCGCTCAAACCAAAAAAGAAATGCGCCTACGCCGTGGTCTTCACTCCGACCGCGAAGGGGCTGCGCGCCGGCCTCCTCACGGTCAACAACAACGGCTCGAGCGGGCCGCGAACCGTGAGCCTGTCAGGCACCGGGAAGTAGCCGCGGCAGGGGATGGCGCGGAAGTCGCTTTCGCCAATCCCCGGGCGGCCTTCGATGTATGGACTCCTTGCGCGAATAAACTCCACCGGTTTCCACTGCCAAAAAAAGAAGGGCGACCCGTCATCGGGCCACCCTTCGTCGATTACAGCTGAGTTGGACAGTTACTAGCCCTTGGGCAATCCGAGCACGCGCTCGCCGATGATGTTGTGCTGGATTTCGCTGGTGCCGCCGGCGATCGTCAGCGCGCGCGATGCGAGCATCCGATACGACCACTTGCCTTTGTCCGGCGCCCACGGCGCCTTGAATTCCATCTGGCTGTATGGCCCCAGCATCTCCATCGCGAATTTGTTCATGCGCACGTTAAGTTCGCTGCTGCACAGCTTGAGCACCGAGCCCTCGGGCCCCGGCGGCAGACCCTTGAGCCGGCGCGTCAGTTGCCGAAAGCCCGTGTAGCGCAGCGCCGCCGCCTCGCACGCGAATCCGCTCAGCCGCTGGCGCACGCTGGTATCTTCCCACGCCGTGTGCCCGTTGCTGCGGATCGTCTTGGCCAGCTCGACCAGCTCCGTGACCTGGCCCATCAGGTCGCGCCCGCCGCCGATTCCCGACCGCTCGAACATCAGCGTGGTGATGGCGACCTGCCATCCCTGGTTTTTCTCGCCGATAAGATTTTTCTTCGGCACCTTCACGTCCTCGAAGAAGACCTCGTTGAAATTCGCGTCGCCGGTGATCTGCACGAGCGGGCGCACGATCACGCCGGGACTGTGCATATCGACCAGGATGTAGCTGATCCCCTTATGCTTGGGCGCGTCGGGATCGGTGCGGACCAGCAGCAGACACATGTCCGCGTGATGCGCGTCGGAGGTCCAGACCTTCTGGCCGTTGACGATAAAGTAGTCGCCTTCCTCAACGGCGCGCGTTTTCAGGCTGGCCACGTCGGAGCCGGCGTCCGGCTCGGAATATCCCTGGCACCAGAGCTCGTCGGCCGAAAGAATTTTCGGAACGTGGCGCTGCTTCTGCTCCTCGGTGCCCCAATGAATGATCGTCGGACCGGCCAGCATGATACCCAGTCCGTTGACCAGCATCGGCGAGTCAACTTTCGCGAGCTCCTCGTTGTAAATGATTTGCTGCGTGAGTGTCGCGCCGCGTCCGCCGTACTCCTTGGGCCAGCTGATCCCGACCCATCCGCCCGCGTGCATCTTCTTGTGCCACTGGACCCGTCGCTTCCAGTCGTCCGGGCTGTCTTCGCGGGTTTCTTCGCGCATGGAGTCGCCGCCATCTCCGGCCTTGGCCGCCTTGGGCAGGTTGGCATGGAGCCAGCTGCGAAACTCCTTGCGAAACGCCTCGTCTTCGGCGCTGAAATTGAAATCCATTAGTGCCTCCGATCGGAACCGCGTGATGCGCGCCTGACCGCGCCCACGACGAGCGTCAGCCGGCGTCTGCGATCCCTAACGCTTGTTATATAGAACAGCCGGTGCCGCCCATTCAAGAACGCGAATAGATCTCCGGGTTCACGATTTCCATCATGATCGGCGACGGATTGTCGACCGTCTTGAAGCCGAACTGCGCGTACAGCCCGTGCGCGTCGCGCGTGCCCAGACCCCATCGCCGCAGCCCCTGCAAATCCGGATGCGCCATGATCGACGCCATCAACTCCTTGGCAAGCCCGCGTTCGCGGTACGGCTCCAGGATGAAAACGTCGGCGATGTACGCATAGGTCGCGAAGTCGGAGATCACGCGCGCGAAACCGATTTGACTGGCGTTGTCGTAAACCCCGAAGCACAGCGAATTTTCGATCGATCGAGCGACCGTCGCGCGCGGGATTCCCGCCGCCCAGTACGAACGCGCGAGAAATTTGTGAATTACATCGACGTCGAGCATCGACCGATCCGTGCTGATCAGAAATCTGCCCGCGTCCATCACCACCATCGCCGTCATGCGCCTCTTGCTCCTCGATTCGCGGGCAACTGGTACTTCGTCACGTGCGCCGGAACCGGAGTCGAAGGATCGAGCCGCGCATCCAGTACCGCTGTCAACGTGTTAGCCGCAATCGGAATCTGGCCCGCCCAAACCGGCAGCGCGTAGTCGGCTTCGTCGTCGAGCGGGTCGCCGCTCCTGAGTTTCGCCGATGCCTCGACGATTGGAAGCGACAGAACCGACGTGGCCGCGAGCTCTTTCTCGTTGGGATGGCGAATATGATCCCAGCGGCCGGGCGCCACGTGATCGATCAGGCCCTTCATCACGACAAACTTTTCCGCCGGGTCGGCGATCAAAGTTGCAGCGCCCAAAATCACGACCGACCGGTAGTTCACCGAATGATGGAACGCGGAGCGCGCCAGCACCAGGCCGTCGATATGCGTCACCGTGACCGCCAGCGGCGTTCCCTGGGCCGCGGCCCCCAGCATCCGGCTCGCCGCCGAGCCGTGAATATAGAGTTGGTCGGCGATACGGACGTGAAGCGTGGGGATCACGTAGGGTTGCGGGCCGATCGCAAAACCAACATGGCATACCAGCGCGGTATCCAGGATGGAGTAGATAGCGTCGCGGTCGTAGGAGGCGCGCTTGGGGAGGCGCTTGACCCGGGTGCGGGCGGTGGGCGCGATCGCGCCGCCCTGGTTGACCGGTTGCGCTTGCGGAAAATGCGGTTCTGTCTGTTCCATTTCTGCAGCCTATTTGTTACAGTACGTAACTATGAACGTATCGGTACAATATCAGATTCGCGGACATTCAGGCAACCAAATCGCCGCGAGTATCGAAAACGGAATTCGCAGCGGCCGGCTTCATGCCGGAGAGCGTCTGCCGACCGTGCGCGCGCTGGCGGCCGGGCTGCGCGTCAGTCCGACCACGGTGGCGGCCGCCTACAACGCGCTGCGCGGGCGCGGGCTGGTGCACGGTTCCGGGCGTCGCGGGACAGTCGTCAACCGCCGCCCGCCGCTGCTGACGCGCGCGGTCTTCGCGCCGCCGGCGCCGGGGCTGCGCAATCTGGCCGACGGCGGTCCGGACCCGGCGATGCTCCCGCCGTTGAAACCGTATCTGGCGCGGCTGGATGGAATCCCGGGCAAATACGGCGACGCGGAGAATCGCGCCGCGCTGGTCAAACTTGCGGCGCGGCAATTCAAGAGCGACGCGGTCGCCGCGGAATCGATTGCAGTCGTCAGCGGCGCGCTCGACGGCGTCGAACGCGTCCTGCAGGCTCATCTGCGGCCGGGCGACGTGGTCGCGGTCGAAGACCCGAGCTACACCGGGGTGCTGGACCTGGTTGCGGCGTTGGCGCTGGTGGCGGAGCCGGTCGCGATTGATGACTCGGGACCGCTCGCCGCGGATTTGAATCGCGCGCTCAAGCTCGGCGCGAAGGCATTCATTTTGACCCCGCGTGCGCAAAATCCCGGCGGCGCCGCGCTCGATCGAAAGCGCGCCGCCGAGTTGAGACAGGTGCTCGCCGGGTTTGGGGGAGTCGTGTTGATCGAGGACGATCACGCGGGTCCCGTGGCCGGAGCGCCCGCGATCACACTGTCGGGAGGCCGCGAGCGCTGGGCGACGGTGCGGTCGGTGTCGAAGTCACTCGGCCCCGATTTGCGGGTCAGCGTGATGGCGGGTGACGCGCTGACGGTGGCGCGAGTTCAGGGCCGGCAGAGTCTTGGGCCGCGATGGGTCAGCCATATCCTGCAGGATCTGGTCGCGGCAATGTGGGCGGATGCGAAGACGCCTGCGCTGCTGAAGAAGGCGGCCGATACTTACGCCGAGCGGCGCCACGCGCTGATCGAAGCGCTAGCGGAATACGGAATCGAGGCGCGCGGACGCTCGGGCCTGAACGTGTGGGTGCCCGTGGCGGAAGAAGCGGCGGTGGTGAATGCGATGGCGGCGAAAGGATGGGCGATTCGCGCCGGCGAGTGTTATCGAATCAAAAGCGCGCCGGGAATCCGCGTGACGATTTCGACACTGACGCCCGAGGATGCACGGCGGTTCGCCGCCGACCTGGCGGAGGCGATACGCCCGCGCTCTCATGCACAGTCCGCATAGAGCAGGGCATTGAATGTGAAACCCCCGTGGGTTTCACACTTCCCGGGCAGGGTGACCCCTGCACTCGGTATTAAGGCCGCCCGCCGATGGCGGGCGCGGCCCCTGCCAACGGCTTAATGCTGCGCTGCCGTCGCCACGGGCAGGGGGGATCCATGCACCCGGTGAAAAGTGAAAAGTGAAAAGTGAAGATGCGGGCTTCGCCCTGCTAGAAAAGGGTAAGGGGGAAGTGCCCCGTCCGCGGTGGGCGGTCGCGGCGGCGGGCGGGAAACGGCGGGTAGGAACAGTCGGCGGGGCAGGTGCGCACATAGTGCCGGCGCATTCTTTTGGACGGCGGCGCCGCGTTCAGTCTCTTTGAATCTGGATCGAAGCGGACTATGAATCCAAAAGGAGCGGACTAGAGTGCCAAAAGATCTATCGCGCGTTCAGACCGTCGTTATCGCGATGCTGGAGAATCGATCGTTCGATCATATTCTCGGCTATCTCGGCCTGCCCGATTCCGGGCATCCGCTGGCCGGGCGAATCGAAGGTATCCAACACGCGCAGACCTACTACGCGCACGACACCTACCCGCCCCGGCCGATCACCAGTCCTTCGCTGACGCCGGATCCGCCACATGAACGCGAGAATATCGATACGCAGATCAACTCGATCCTGGGACCGATGCATGGGTTCGTGCAGAGCTATCAAAACGCGTTCCCGAACGCGGATGTCGCGCGCGTGATGGAGTACTGCATCAACGGGTACCTGCCTTCGACGGATTTTCTCGCGCGCAATTTTGCGCTGTGCGACAACTGGTTCGCTTGCCTGCCCGCGAGCACGCTGCCGAATCGCCTGATGGCGATGAGCGGCTACGCGCTGGTGGATCATACGCCGAGCGGGTACTTTCAAATCGCGCAAGATCTGTTTCACAACAATCCCGACGACCTCGTTTACGATTGGCTGACCGCGCGCGGGGTCAGTTGGCGGGTATACTACAGCGGTTCTTTTTTCTTTATGCAGATGCCGCGCGTACTCAGCCTCTACGAAGGCGACGTGCAGGCGCAGAACCTGTTTCGGCCGATCGATCGCCTGATAGGCGATTTTCAAAGCGGCGATCTGCCGCAGGTGGTGTTTATCGAACCGCTGTACGAGGACGATTACCGCCGCGGCACCGCGGCCGCCACCGACGACCATCCCCCGGCGTCCCTGTACGGCGGTCAACGGCTGCTCAAGATCGTGTACGACGCGCTCATCGCAGGCGACACGTGGAACAACCTGGTCGCGTTCATCGCCTACGATGAACACGGCTCATTTTTCGATCACGTCCGGCCACCGGCGATACCGACTGCGCCGCCGCCGCAAGCTCAATACAGCATCGGTTTCAACACTCTGGGAGTCAGGGTTCCGGGAATTGTCGTGTCGCCATTCGTGCAGCCTGCTTCGCTATGCGAGGGACTTCTGGATCACACTTCGATCCTGAAATTTCTCGGCGAAAAGTTTAACGGCGGGCGGTACACCGATCTCGTGGACAACCGCGCCGTTCAGAGCGCGTCAGTCGCGCTCGACGATAACTTGCTGGCGACAGGATCGGCGGGGCCGCCTCCAAGCATGGACGACTGAAGCAGGGGGCCATCGCTTGCAGCATAGGGAAGCACTCAATTGTAGCCGTTGAAGAATGCGAAACCCACGCCAGGTCTCGCGCATACTGTGAGAACCTACTTCCTGGGAAGGGTGCATGGGCGGGAGGCTCATGCTTGCGCGCTATCGGGTAACGAGTAGATTGGTCGTTCGTACTCGAATCATATGCGACTCAACCCCGGCCCCTTCGAGCCATTCGTTTACCTCCTGCAGACGCCATCGATGTTTCGTGTCGTCGGCCTGGGCGGGCTGATCCTGTTCAGCATTGTCGCGCTTTCGATCGCATCCGAGCACAGCGCGGGCGCTGCGATCTTCGGCCTGGGGCTGATGGGCGCGTTGTGGTTCGAGGCAAGCGCCAATGTCTGCCGGCGATGCCGCTTCTACGGCACGTGGCATTGCCTGGGGCAGGGGATGCTGGCGTCGAAACTGTTTTCGCGAATCGACCAGCCGCTGGGAGCGCCGGGAACGATGATCCACGGCGTGCTGATCGCCGCCTACCTGATTTACGGACTGTTCTGGCTGTGGCATTCGCCGATGCTCGGATTCATCTTCACCCTATGGGTTCCGATTGCGCTGGTCAGCGCGACCTCGCCCGCCGGATTCTCGTGGCAGCAGGGGCGCAAAACGGGAGAACTTGATTGAATGCGAAACCCCCCGTGGGTTGCAGGGGTGACCCCTGCACCGCAGGGCTGAGCCCTGCACCCAGCATTAAGGCCGCCCGCCGTTGGCGGGCGCGGCCACTACCAATGGCCTAATACTGCGCTGCCGTCCCGCCGGCGAGCACGCGGGCACTCTCGCTCAATCCGTGCGCCACAAGCTAAGATGCCCCGACGCTATCGTGCACGCGCTCATCTCACACACGTTCCTCGAAGATCTCGCGATGGTGCTATGCGTCGCCGCGGTCACCACCATCATTTTTCAGAAAATCCGTCAGCCCGTCGTCGTCGGCTATTTGATCGCCGGCTTGATCGTCGGCCCTCACGTCCCGATTCCTCTGTTCGTCGATCCTGAGCGTATCCACACGCTCTCCGAACTCGGCGTGATCCTGCTGATGTTCGCGCTCGGATTGGAGTTCAGCGTGCGCAAGCTGATTCGGCTGGGCCCGACTTCCGGCTTTATCACCGCGCTCCAGGTCGGCTTCATGATCTGGCTCGGTTACGAATGCGCGCGCGCTCTCGGATGGACGCCGCTGGAGAGCATCTTCACCGGCGCGCTGCTTTCAATTTCGAGCACGACCATCGTTGCCAAGGCCTACGAAGAGACCCCGGTCTCCGAGCATCTGCGCGAACTCGTATTCGGCATTCTGCTCGCCGAAGATCTGACCGCCGTCGTCGAGCTTGCGATTCTGACCACGCTGGCGTCGGGCGCAAGCGTGTCGGCGCCGCTGATGATGGTGACGATCGCGCGTCTGATTTTGTTTTTGGCGGCATTGGTCGGCATCGGATTGATCGTGGTGCCGCCTTTGGTGCGGATGGTGGTGCGGATGGGCCGGCCCGAAACAACTTTGGTCGCGGTCGTCGGCATCTGCTTTGCCTTCGCGATCCTCGCCGAGCACGCCGGGTATTCAGTCGCGCTCGGCGCATTCCTGGCGGGCTCCCTGGTGGCGGAGTCCGGGGAAGCCGCGCGGATAGAACATCTGGTCGCGCCGCTGCGCGACATCTTCGGCGCGGTGTTCTTCGTCTCCGTGGGCATGATGATCGATCCCGCGCTGATAGCGAATCACTGGCCCGCGCTGATCGTGCTGACCGCCGCGGTGATCGGCGGCAAGATTTTCGGAGTGACCTTCGCCTCGGTCTTGAGCGGCGTCGGCGTCAAAACGTCGATCGAAGCCGGCATGAGCCTGTCGCAGATCGGCGAGTTCTCGTTCATCATCGCGGGCGCCGGGCTGAAGACGGGCGCCACCGGCGAATTTCTCTACACGCTTGCGGTCGCGGTCTGTGCGATCACCACCTTCCTGACGCCCTACATGATTCGCAGCTCGGTTCCGATCGCCGAATTCGTTTCCGGGCGGATGCCGCGCCCGCTCAAGGTGCTCGAGGCGCTCTACGACTCGTGGCTCGAGCGGATACGCAATGCGGGACAGCCGGCCAGGGACGCCAATTCGATCGGATGGCCGATAGCGGCGATCGTGTCGAGCGCGGTTTTGATTGGCGCGATTCTGATCGTCAACGAACGCGATCCGCTCGACCTGACTTCCATGGTCGCGAGCCTCGAAGGCCTGTCGTATTTCTCCGCCGGTCTGTACGTGGACCTGTTTGCACTGCTGGTATGCGCCGGGCCCGCGGCCGCGATGTATTTCGCGTCGCGCCGGCTGGCGACGGCACTGGCGTCGCGCGCCTGCGCCGAACTTCCCCCCAGTGGCGCCAGCGCGGCGAATGCGTTGATCGAATTGCTGCAGATCACGATTCTGCTGGTCGCCGCCGTGCCCCTGCTCGCGATCGTTCAGCCGTTCATGGAGCCGGTTGAAGGGATCGGAATCATCGTGATCACGATCGTGCTGATGATCGTCGTCGTGACCCGAAGCGCGCGCCAGATGCAGGGGCAGATTCGCAACGCATCGCGGCTGATCGCCGCCGCGCTGCGCGGCACTCGCGCCGGCGCCGAAGGCGAGTCATACGAGGTCCCCGGCATCGGGATGATTACGCCGGTCAGCGTGAGGCCCGACAGCGACGGAGTCGGCAGAAGCCTGGCCGAGATGGATCTGCACGCCAACAGCGGCGCCGTGGTGGTCGCTATAGGCCGCGGCGATGCGGAAGTAGTCGCGGCGAGCGGCGAGGAAATTCTGCGCCCGGGCGACATCCTCGAACTGGCCGGCTCGAGCGCCGCGGTCGCCTCCGCCCGCCGCCTGCTCGAGCAGCGGCAGGGGTGAGCAGGGCTGAGCCCTGCACCCAGTATTAAGGCCGCCCGCCGTTGGCGGGCGCGGCCCCTGCCGACGGCCTAATACTGCGCTGCCGCCGCGACCGCGCGCCGCTTCTGGTGTCATGCTCAGCGCTTGCTTTTATTTCGGTTGCATCGTTGCGTCTCCGGTCGTAACGTCTTCGCGTTTGCATCATCTATCTACGCGAGGTTGATATGAATCTTAAAAATGCGGTCGCGCTGGTGACCGGTGGCGGCTCCGGACTGGGCGAGGCGACTGTGCGGGAATTTGCGTCGGCCGGCGCCAAGGTGGCGATTCTCGATTTACCGTCGTCGCCCGGCGCCAAAGTTGCGGAGTCGCTCGGCGCCAATGCGATCTTCGTCCAGGCCGACGTAGGCAGCGCCGATCAGGTGACCGAAGCGATTGCGAAAACGGTGGCGAAGTTCGGCCTGATTAATGTCACGATAAACTGCGCCGGTATCGGCCGCGCGATGCGCACGGTCACCAAGGAAGGGCCGCACTCGCTGGACCTGTTCAGCAAGGTGATCGCGGTGAATCTAATCGGCACCTTCAACGTGACGCGGCTGGCGGCGGCGCAGATGGCAAAAAATCAGCCCGGCGCCGACGGCGAGCGCGGCGTGATCGTCAACACCGCGTCGGTCGCGGCGTATGACGGACAGATCGGGCAGGTTGCCTATTCGGCGTCGAAGGGCGGCGTGGTTTCGATGACGTTGCCGATAGCGCGCGACCTGGCGTCGCTCGGCATCCGCGTCTGCACGATCGCGCCGGGAACGTTCGAGACTCCGATGCTGGCGGGTTTGCCCGAGGCGAACCGCAAGGCACTGGCCGCGCAGATTCCGTTTCCGCAGAGGCTGGGCAAGCCGGCTGAATACGCGGCGCTGGCGCGGCATATCGTCGAGAATGAGATGCTCAACGGCGAGACGATTCGCCTCGACGGCGCGCTGCGGATGCCGCCGCGCTGAATCGCCCTCAAATCGTAGAGGCGTTGCGCGCGACGCGGGTTGCCAGGATAAAGGCGAACGCGGCAAACGCGATCGCAATCGCGACCGACGACCCCATCGGCATCGTCGCGCCGCTTAAGGCCGGCTCGGCGAGATAAAGTCCCCGCCGAAGCGCATCCACCGCGTAGGTCAGGGGATTCAAGCGCGTCGTCCACTGGAACCACGCCGGCGCGCCGGCCACCGGAAAGACCGCGCCCGACAGCATCCAGATCGGAAGCAGGAGCATGTTCATGAACGCGTGGAAGCCCTGCGTCGATTCGGTTCGCCACGCCATCGCCAGGCCGATGCTGGTCATCGCGAACGCGATCAGCGCCATCATCGCGGCCGACACCACGATCGCTTCGAGGCTGAGGCGGATTCCCGCCAGCGGCGCCATCGCGAGGAAGATCGCTCCCTGCATCAGGGACAGCGTGGTGCAGCCAAGCGCCTGTCCGAGCACGATCGTCGTGCGCGAGATCGGCGCGACCAGCACGCCCTGCAGAAAACCCTGGCGGCGATCGTCCACGGTCGAGGCGGTCGCGAAGATCGCGGTGAACAGCAGCATCAGCACGATCACGCCGGGATAAAAGTATTGCGCGTAGCCGATGCCGGGCGGCATCCCGCTCGGCTTGAATGACGCTTGCAGGCCGGCGCCGAGCAGCAGCCAGAAAACCAGCGGCGTCGCAATCGCGCTCATCACGCGGATCGGTTGGCGGATGAAGCGGACGATCTCGCGCTGCCAGAGGGTTGCGGCCTGGAGAAAAATTTCGCGCATCTCCGTCTATTCCGCCTGCGCCATATCCGCGAAGAACTGGTGCCCGGTCAGGTGCACGAATACGTCCTCGAGAGTCGGCTTGCCGAAGGAGACCGATTCGATCTCCTCGCCGAAAGCGTCGATCAGGTCGCGAACCAATTCATGCCCGCGGATTCGCTCGATACGGATCGCGCCGTCCACGAGTTGGCTCTTGAGCTTGAAGCGCTGGAGGATTTTCCGTTGCAGCGGTTCAGGCGCTTGCGCCCGGATCACGATTACGTCACCGCCGACCTCGGACTTGAGTTCGCGCGGCGGCGCGATTGCGACCAGCTTGCCTTGATGCAGCATCCCGATGCGATCGCATCGCTCGGCCTCTTCCATGTAATGCGTCGTCAGCACGACGGTCACGCCCTCGTGCTCGCGCAGATGCTCGAGGTAATTCGAAAACTCGCGGCGCGCCGCCGGATCAAGGCCGGTGCTGGGCTCGTCCAGCAGCAGCAGTTCCGGCTCGTGGAGCAGAGCCTTGGCGAGTTCGACCCGGCGCTGCAGTCCGCCCGACAACGTCTCGACCCGGTCGCGTTCACGCGCCGACAGTCTGAGCCGCTCGAGCATCGCCGCAACCCGCTCGCGCAGCCGCCTGCCGGTGATTCCATATAGATGACCGTGATAGGCGAGATTTTCGCCGACCGTGAGCTTGCCGTCGAGACTCGGATGCTGAAACACGACGCCGAGCCGGCGGCGCACCGCAGCGGTTTCGCCCGCCAGGTCGTAGCCGAACATTCGCGCGCTTCCCGATTGAATCGGCGCCAACGTCGAGAGCAACTTGAACAAAGTGGTTTTGCCGCCGCCGTTGGGTCCCAGGAAGCCAAAGAACTCGCCGCGTGCGATCGAAAAGGTCACATCGTCGAGCGCCTGGCGATCGCCGTAGCGAAAGCCGAGCGCGCGCGCGTCAAGGGCGGCGGATTCGCCGTGAATCGCGTCGTCGGCGGTCTGCGATCGATTCGAGATTGTCGAGGCGCTCACGGCTGGCCTAGTCCGCCCGCGGGCTGCGTGCCTTGTTCCGTCAGTCCGAGTTCGGCGCGATGCCATCCGTCCTGAAACGCCGTCGTGCGCTCGCCGCCGTTGCCGTGCCCCGACACGGCGCCGAAGAAGTCGTCGCCCGTGAGCTGGTAGTAGCGCGTCACTTCGACCGGATCGAGGCGCCGAATCCCCATGCGCTCGAGCGAGTAGCCGGCGAAGTGATCGGCGGCGAGTTCCTTGTTCTTCACCGGGACGCCGGCATTGCCGGGATCGAAGTCGGCATGCGCGAGATGGCCGAGCTCGTGCGCGAAGATCGCGTAGAGCATCGGTCGAACGGCGTCCTGGTCGTCGATTTTCATCCACTGTTGAAACAGGGTGTCGAGGAACCGCTGGTTGTAGAAGATGCATCCGCCGCTGCTTGCGTGAGGCGAGCCGGCTCTGAGCGATTCGTAAACCGGGAAATTCGTTCCCCACATATCGTTGAGCTGCGCGACGATCGTCTCGTACGGCTCGGTGGCCGGGCGCGCCGCTTCGCCGCACGCCACCAGCGCGGCGCCTGCGGCTTTGGCGGCGGGCGCGGCGCCCGGGCTCGTGTCGGCAGGCGCCTGCGTCGTCGTATGCCGCTCGATGACCTGCCAGTCGTCATCAGCGCGAACCGAATTTGCGCCGATAACGACGCCGCCCGCGAGCATCGCGAATACCGCCAGCGCCATCGCTGTCGTTTCGATTGATTTCCTCAATTGGTTACGGCGCCGCGCGACGACGAAGATACCGACTGCGCGTACTTCGCCATCACACCGCTCTTATAATGAGGCTGCGGCGCTTTCCAATTCTTCAGCCGGGTCTTGATCTCCGCATCGGTAAGGTCGACGTCGAGTCTGCGCTTGGCGATGTCGAAGGTGATTACGTCGCCGTCGCGCACCGCGGCGATCGGACCGCCGACTGCCGCTTCCGGCGCGACGTGTCCCGCCATCAGGCCGTGCGTCGCGCCCGAGAAACGTCCATCGGTGAGCAGCCCGACCGATTCTCCCAGGCCCTGCCCCGACAGCGCCGCCGTAACGCCCAGCATCTCGGGCATTCCGGGCGCGCCGCGCGGTCCCTCGTAGCGGATCACGACGACGTCGCCGGCTTTGATCTGCTGCTTCGAAACCGCCTTGAACGCGTCGTCCTCGCAGTCGAAGACGCGCGCCGGCCCGCGATGCGTCATGCGTTCATGCCCCGCGACTTTCACCACGCATCCTTCGGGCGCGAGGTTGCCCTTGAGAATCACCAGCCCGCCGGTTTGCTTGATCGGCTTCGAGATTGAATGCACGACTTCCTGCCCCGCGGTCTCGCGCGCCGCGTCGGCCTCGACCCCGATCGTTCGGCCCGTGACGGTGAGTTCGCCTTCGTGGAGCAGCCCGGCTTCCTTCAGACGCTTGGCGATCAGCGGAATCCCGCCGGCCTTGTACATGTCGGTCGCCAGGAAACGGCCGCCCGGCTTCAAATCGGCGAGGATAGGCGTGCGCGAGCTGATCCGGTCGAAGTCGTCGATGTCGAGCGCGATTCCCGCTTCGTGCGCGATCGCGAGCAGGTGCAGCACCGCGTTGGTCGATCCGCCGGTCATCGCGACCGCGGCGATCGCATTCTCGAGCGCCTTCTTGGTGATTATTTGGCTCGGCCGGATGTTGCGCTCGAGCAAATCGACGACGAGCCGCCCGGCCTGGAAAGCGCTCTCGGGCTTTTTCGGATCGGTCGCAGGAATGCTGTTCGAGCCCATCGGCGAGATGCCCAGAAGTTCGGTCGCCGTCGCCATCGTGTTGGCGGTGAACTGCCCGCCGCATGCGCCGACTCCGGGACACGCGACGTCCTCGAGCCGCTTCAAGTCTTCGAGCTTCATCTTGCCCGCCGAATGCGCACCGACGGCCTCGAACACGTCTTGAATCGAAACGTCCTGATCGCCGAAACGCCCGGGCTGGATCGATCCGCCGTAAATCATCAGCGAGGGCAGGTCGAGCCGCTGCAACGCCATCACCGTCGCCGGGATCGTCTTGTCGCATCCCGACATCGCCACGACGCCGTCGAACAGATGGCCGCGCACGGTGAGTTCGATCGAGTCGGCGATCACTTCGCGGCTGATGAGCGACGCACGCATCCCCGCCGTGCCCATCGAGATTCCGTCGCACACCGCGATCGTGTTGAATTCGATCGGAGTGGCGCCCGCGGCGCGGATTCCCCGCTTCACGTGCGCGGCGAGATCCCGCAAATGAGCGTTGCACGGCATGATTTCGATCCAGGTATGCGCGACCGCGATCAGCGGCTTGCTCAGGTCCTCGTCGGTGAAGCCGACGGCTTTGAGCATCGCGCGCGCCGGCGCGCGGGAAGGTCCATCGACCAGGACGCTGCTGTTGGAACGTAGAGAATTTTTGTCATTTGCCATGTTATGTTTCCTGCCGCGATCGGATCGGCGGCGATGAACTAATCAAAACCCGATTAATGATTTGTATAACAGCGCGTGCCGCCGCGAAATCCCAAGTCAGGGTGCCGCGGCGGGCGCGCGGGCGCGCGCGTGCATGCGGCATAGCAGGCGAGGCGCTCGACGCGGCAGCGCAGCAGGAGTACGAGGCGGCCGGCCACCGTCAAAGCTGCGTATTTGACTTTGGGCTGCGCCTTATACGATGAACTCTGTGAGGGCATCGCTTTCATGCCGTGTTGCGCATTCGCAGCGTTCATCGTCAGCCAGATCGTGCTCGGCTTCGGCGTAATCAAACGATTCGTGCTGAGATCGGGCGACACGCTCGACGATGCGCCGAGCAATCCCGCCACTGAGTGGCGTCTGATCGGCGGCACGCCCGCGCTCACGGGGCCGCGATCGAGTCGCCGCCTGGGAGTGCGCACATTCGCGATTGCCGCATCGATAGAGATTATCCTCGCGATCGGCGCCGCATACGGCTACCAGCTGCACACGCAGAATCATCATCACCACGGCCTCGCCAGCGTCGCGAGCGTGCCGGTTCCTGTTTGCATCAGGTAAGGAATCGAGGAGAAGAGCCGTGGCCGTAATACCCAGCGATATCGCTCAGGCATTCATCGGAAGAGAAGCGGGCGTCGGGCCGGTGACCTCGGCGCGTCATCGCCGGACTGCGATGATCTACGCCGCGATGTGCATCCTCGGCATGCTGCCGACGATGCTGGGCATGTCGCCGTCGCTGCAGGCCGCGGGGCTGGGCCTGTGGATTCCCGGCGGCGGATTTCTCGCGGTTGGCGGGTGGGCGATCGTGCTGTTGGTGCTGACGCTGGCGTTGTTCGCGCTTGCGGTGTTCGCATGGTTCGGCGCCGGGATGGTGATTGCGCCCGTCATCGTATGGCTCGGCGCGGCGCTGCTGGCCGGTAAGATGGCGGGCGAGCAAAGCTGGTTCCTCGCGCCATATTTCGTCGCCGCGATAGTCGCGGGAATCGGCATCTACGCATATCAGCGGCAGCAGGCGCGCAAGACTGCCGAGCTTGCGAAGCTCGAGGCGCGCAAGCGCAGCATCGGGACGGCGATCGCCGAGGCGATCGACGCTGCAGCGCCGGTGCCGGCAATGGCCGAGCGCGAACTCACGCCCGACGACCTCGCGGCAGCGCGCTACGGGCTCGATCGCGCGCTCCAGCCGGTCGGTCAGATGAACGGCTACGACAAGGTCGATCAGTTCCAGACTGCGGCGCTGCGCTATCAGATCAATCATCTGGGTTACGGCCTGGGGATGCTGCAGTGCATGTACACGCCGAGCTTTCATGGCTATCTTTCGCAGGCGCAGCGCAACCTGATCGAGCTGTATCTCGATCGACGAATCTGGAGCTACTGGCTATGGGAGTCGGCGTGGGGACATTTGAACCTCACCGATCCGGATCCCGCGGCCAAGGACAACATCATGCTCACCGGATGGTTCGGCATCCAGCTCTGCATGTACATGTCGAACACCGGAGACCGCCGCTACGCCGAGCCCGGCAGCCTGCCGTTTCGGCGCAACCTACATCGCGTGTTCCATCACGACGCGCACACCATCGCGCAATCGGTGGCCAAGAACTTTCTCGATTCGGAATTCTGCCTCTATCCGTGCGAGCCGAACTGGGTCTATCCGATTTGCAATCACTACGGGATGACGTCGCTGAAGATTTACGATCGCGTGTTCGGCACAAGATACGTTGCGAGCGTGCTCGATCGATGGCTCAAGAATCTCGATACGGAATTCACCGACTACAGCGGCAGCATCATCGGGCTGCGCTCCTCGCTGACGGGAATCAGTTTTCCATTTCCGGCGGCGGATGCGCTCTTCGCGGGATTTGAGAATTGCTTCGCGCCCGGTCGCGCGCAGCGGATGTGGGCCACGGCGCGACAGGATTTGAAATACATCATCAAGCCCGATGAGACCGGCGCGAAGCGGCTTTCGATCCCGGGAAAGGGATTCGACTTCGGCAATTACAAATCGGGCTATACCGGCGTGTACGCGACGCTGATGGACACCGCGCGCGAGTTTGGTGACTACGAAATTGCCGATGCAGCCCTGCGCGCGCTCGATCGGGATTGTGGCCGCGCCGATGACGGCGGCGTGCTGCGATATTCGAAGGGCTCGAATCTCTCGAATGCGATGGCGATGCGTGCGCGCATCCATCGCCGCGACGACTTTCGCAGGACCATCGCGGAGGGCCCGCCCGAGGCATCATTGCGCGGACCGATTCTCGCCGATGCGAAGTATCCCGAGGTGCTGGTGGCGCGCGCATTCAGCAACAGCGACGACCTCGAGCTGGTGCTCTATCCGGGCGCGAAGCCTGGTCCGCAGGAGATTCGCGTCGAGCGGCTGCGGCCGGGCGCAAAATACGCGATGCGCCACGGCTCGGAGCACGGCTTTACGGCCGACAACAACGGCACGGCATCGCTATCCGTCGAGCTTCACGGGCGCACGCCGATCCATATCGTTCCGGCAAGCTGATTGGAGCAACGATGAGCGACGCGGCAGCGGCGGGGCAGGCCACCGCTAAACGGGTGCCACGCTGCCATTGCGCAGTTCGTCAACCCGGCATAGCCGACATGCGTTGGACGAGAGGTGTAGTGGAGGCGCCAAGATGGAAATTGTCGTTCTGATCATCAGCCTCACAAGCGGCGCGGTCGGAGGTAACGTAGTGGTGATACCTCTCAAGGATAAGAGGCTGGGGATTTTGCAACTGGGGTCGGCGCAGGTCGCGCAATAGTGCTATGGGCACCTCTGCCAATGCGGTGCTTGCGCGGTCGCAATCGGCTCCCGAATCGGGAAGGACGTCGCGGGCGCGCCACATCGTCGCGCTTGCCTACCTGCGCACCTTCGCCGTGATACTGGTGCTGGCGCACCATACGTCGCTCGCCTACTTTCCCAAGGTACCGCTAACGAGGACTTCCCTGCTGGTGCAACCGCGATTGTGGAAGGCGTTTCCGATCCTTGACAGTCACCGCTGGACCGGCTTTGCCGTGTTTGCCGCATTCAACGATATGTTCTTCATGTCGCTGCTGTTTTTTCTCTCCGGCTTGTTCGTGTGGAGCAGCCTGGAGCGCAAAGGCACGCGGACCTTTATGCGCGATCGCATGCTGAGGCTTGCGCTGCCATTCATCTTCGCCTTGGTGATCGTCGCACCGCTCGCCTACTATCCGGCGTACGCCACCAGGAATGCCGACCCGAGCGTGGCGGGCTTCTTGCGGCAATGGCTGTCACTTGGCGAATGGCCCACGGGTCCCGCATGGTTCATCTGGGTGTTGCTGGTGTTCGATTGCGTTGCTGCCGCGCTCTTCGTGAAGTGGCCGAAATTTGGCGAGCGGCTTGGACGGTTAGCGTCGAATGCGAATCGTCATCCGGCGCGATTCTTTCTGCTGCTCATTGGAATGTCTGCGCTGGTATACATTCCGATGGTCATCCCGCTTGGGCGCGGATTCCTGGACCACCATCGGCCCGTTTCAATTCCAGAACAGCCGCATTTTTCACTACGCGGTCTATTTTTTCATGGGTGTCGGCGTAGGCGCATATGGCCTCGAGCGCGGCCTGCTCGCGCCCGATGGAATGCTCGCGCGGCACTGGCTGCGATGGACTATCGCGATACCGCTGGCGTTCATACCGGTCGTGGTTTGGCTCGTAGGCGTGGCATGGCTCTCGCGTACGGTGCCGCCGATCGTGCTCGGCTTGATCGGAGGCCCGCTGTTGCCGGTGTCGTGCGCGGCGTCATGTTTCGGTTTCCTCGCGCTGTTCGTGCGCTTCGCGAACCGGCGGACGCGCGCGCTCGACAGCCTGAGCGACAACGAATACGGGATGTACTTGATTCACTACGCGTTCGTGTCATGGCTCGCATACGCGATGCTGACCGCGCCACTGCCGGCGGTCGCGAAGTTTGCGCTCGTGTTTGCGGGCCGTGGTGGCGCTGAGCTGGAGCACCAGCGCCGTCCTGCGAAGAATTCCTGGCGTGGCGCGCGCGGTGTAGCCGCGGCAAACGGGACTTTTCGATTTGGAGTCTGCGTCATTTGCCTTTTCGAGGTGTGTAAGCCGAAACGTGCAGACCCGGGCCGTCCGGGAGAAGCTGCGCGGCCGAGGGGAACTCAACTCCGCAAAACGAGTCAGCCGGGAAAAATCGCGCGCCACCCGCACCGACTGCGGTTCCACGACGCGAGAGCGCCGATGCGAGATGCACCGCGGCGCTCATGCCGACCGCGCTCTCGATAGAATCGGTGACCACGACTTTGATTCCGGCCGTCGCCGCCAGTCTGGCAATTTCGACGCATCGAGTCGGGCCTCCGAGCCGCGCAGCCTTCAAGACGACGTAGTCGGCGCCGTCGTGTTCGATAAACGCGCTCAGCGCCGCCGCGCTGCTGAGTGATTCATCGAGGGCGAGCGCGACCCCGGTGGCATCGCTGAGCCGCCGCATGTCGCCCGGTTGCGGCGAGCGCAAAGGCTCTTCGAGAAACTCTATGGCGTATGGCTGGAACGCACACAGCGCAGCCCGGGCCTGATCCAGCGTCCACGCGCGGTTCGCATCGAGACGGATTGAAAAATCGTTGCCGATCGCCATTCGTAACGATGCGACTTTCTTCGCGTCTGCCGGAATCGTGCTCGCCCCAACCTTGAGCTTGAAGGACGTGTGCCCATTGCCGACGGCGATGCGCGCCTGGCGAGTCAACTCCGCGGGCGTCCGGCCTGCCAGGAGCGCGCAGACCGGCACGGGGCCGATCGATTCGCATTCGATCCCCAGCAGGGAAGCCATCGGAACTCCGCGGATACGCGCGCTGAGATCGATAAGCGCGGTGTCGAGCGCGCATGCCGCGGCGGGTGTGAGCGGAAAGCCGCAGGAACTATTCTTATCAATCAGGCTGCGCAGCTCGTCGGGACCGCGATGGCGGTCAACACTTTGAACGATCGATTCGAGCGCGCGGCGGGTTTCTACGATTTGCTCACCGCCGAGCCAATACGCGGGGCTGGCCTCACCCATTGCGCGCTCACCGGAGTCGGACTCCAGCGTCAACACGAATCCTTCGCGCGATCCGATTCGTCCGCGCGCAGTCGCGAGCGGCCGCACGAGGCGCGCGCAAAATGGAGTGATCGATGCGGCGGCGATCTTCAAAGGATGAGCGCCAAGGTCAGAAGCAGGCCGTAAGCCAGATGAAGCGCGGCGGTTCGCGCGAGGCTCTGATTCAAATCCGCTCCGGTGCGCCGGCAAATCGCGCGTATTTCCCCAAACGCGAGCGGCGCGGCTGCGATTGGCAACAACAACATCGCGCCGCCGAGCCACGCGAGCACTGGCGTCATCAGGAAGGCGATCGCAACCAGCCCGCCGTACTCGGCCCGCGCGAAACCTGGTCCGAACTGCACCGCAAGCGTGCGCTTGCCGGCGCGTGCGTCGGTATCGGCGTCGCGCAAGTTGTTCACGACCAGAATTGCGGTGACGAGGCACGCAATCGGAATCGAGGCCGCGATCGACAGCGAGGTCGCAGTGCCGGTCTGAAGAAACACCGTCCCGTTCACCGCCGCGAGGCCAAAAAATACAAACACGAACGCATCGCCCAATCCGTTGTACGCGAGCGGCCATGGTCCGGCGGTGTATGCGATCGCCGCGACCAGTGATGCGATTCCGATGCTCAGAATCGGCCATCCACCGACCGAGACGAGGTAGCATCCGGCGAGCGCCGCAAGACCGAGCACGCCAAGCGCCGCATTCCTGACCGTCGAAGGATCGACCAGGCCTGCCTGCGTGACGCGAAGCGGTCCGAGCCGCGCCGCAGTGTCAGCACCCGCGACGAAATCGAAATAATCATTGGCGAGGTTGGTGCCGATCTGAATCAGCAATGCCGCGAGCAGGGTCATTAACCCGAGCATCGCTCTGACGTGGACGGTGCGCTGGGCCAAAGCCAAACCCACAATCACTGGCGCCGCGGCAGCGGTCAAGGTCATCGGTCGAGCAGCGGCAAACCAAACCGAAAAGCCCGGCGGATCCAAATTTTCTACCGCTTGACCGCTCACGGCACGCGCTTGAATCTCGAGAAGTCAGGCTTGCGCTTCTGGTTGTAAGCGTTGCGGCCTTCCTGCGCCTCTTCGGTCATGTAGTAGAGCAGGGTGGTATTTCCAGCCAGTTCCTGGATTCCCGCCATGCCGTCCATCTCGGCGTTGAATGCCGACTTGAGGCATCGCAGCGCCATCGGGCTTTGAGCGAGAATCTCGCGGCACCACTGGACGGTCGTTGCTTCCAATTCCGCCAGGGGCACAACCACGTTGACCAATCCCATATCGAGCGCCTCGGCCGCGCTATAGCGCCGGCACAGGTACCAAATCTCGCGAGCTTTTTTCTGACCGACGAGCCGCGCGAGTTGCGACGCGCCGAGACCGCCGTCGAAACTTCCGACCCTGGGGCCGGTCTGGCCGAAGACCGCGTTGTCGGCTGCAATAGTCAGATCGCATACCACGTGCAGCACATGACCGCCGCCGATCGCGAAACCGGCCACCATCGCGATAACAGGTTTCGGGATGCTGCGGATCAGCTTCTGCAGGTCGAGCACGTTGAGGCGCGGAACGCCGTCGGCGCCGACGTAACCCTGCTCGCCGCGGATGCGCTGATCGCCGCCGCTGCAAAAGGCCTGAGTGCCCTCACCGGTCAGGATGATCACGCCAATATCGCCGTCTTCGCGCGCGCGCGTGAAAGCGTCGAGCAACTCCGTCACCGTGAGCGGACGAAATGCGTTGCGAACCTCGGGGCGGTTGATCGAAATCCGCGCGATTCCTTCGGCCTTCTGAAATCTGATGTCTTTATAGTCGTGCACGTCATGCCAATCGATTTGCACTGTGGTTCTCCTTAAAGTGTTGGTTTAAGTTTTTACTTTTTACCGTTAGCGGTTAAGAAAATCGGCGACGAGGCGGTTGAATTCGCGGGGACGTTCGAGATGCGGTGCGTGACCCGCGCCGCCGATCGCTTCAAAGCGCGCACCGCCGGCCAGAGCAGCCATTTGCTCGCCGATGGCGGTGAACTTCAAATCCAGCGCGCCGGCGATCGCGAGGATCGGTACGCGCAGCGCGGGAAATTCGTCGCCGAGCCATGGCTGCGCGCCGGTTCCCATCCCGCGGAGACTTCGCGCAAGCTCCTCGACGCGGCAACCGAGCCGCTCGCGCCGCAGACGATTGATTGTTTCGGCCGGCATCCGCGCCATCGACTCAAACAGCGGGATCGACTCCCATCGTTTGACGAACGCTTCGATTCCGGCGCTTTCGGCGAACGCCGCAAGCTCCGCGTCGGCGTCTCTCCGAGCTGCCCTTTGACCGCAGTCCGCGATGCCCGGAGAAGCGCTCTCCAGCACCAGCCGGTTGATATGAGCGCCATACTTGAGGGCGATAAACAGCGCGAGCCTGCCGCCCATCGAATAACCGAGGAGCGAGAAGCGCGGGACTGCGAGAACCTCCGTGAGCAAGCGAATCACCATCGCCGCCCCGCGCTCGATCGAATAATTTTCAACGCCCGTTCCGACTCGGGTGCCTCCGTGTCCTGGCAAATCGATGCTGACGACGCGCCTGTCCGGCCGGAGTTGCTCGCGCAGATCGCGCCAACTGTCCTTGCTGCCGGTGAAGCCGTGCAGCAGGACAACAGGATCGCGCGCCGGCGTCTCCGGCGAAAGCGCGGATGGACCTTCGTCGCTGAATTCGACGGTCGCAGTGCCGATCTCAACTCGACGATTCATCGGATGGTTTTTTCAGCGGCTGTGGCGTGGAACCGGGTAAGCGTCATCTCGACGAGCCGCCGATGCATCGCGAGGTTGCGTCCTCGATCGCCTCGAATCTCGAGCAAGTGCAAGCCGGGATGATCGAGAGCGTATCCGACCGCGCCATTGAATTCGCTCCACGAGCCAGCGCGCGCGTATCGCGCGCCGCCCAGGGCGGAAGCTCGCTCGAAATCGAGTCCGTGCGGCGTAGCGAAGAAGGTTTCGAAGTGGTCGCCGAGCGAGGCCTGGGGCAGAAATGAGAAAATTCCGCCGCCGTCATTGTTGATCACAATCACGAGCAGATGGACCGGGTAGCGCGCCGCGATTTGCAGGGCGCCGATATCGTGAAGCAGACTCAAGTCGCCGAGGACGAGAATGGTCGGAGCTTTTCGCGCGGCAGCCGCCCCCAGGGCAGTTGCGAGCACTCCGTCGATGCCGTTGGCGCCGCGATTGCAAAACAGGGCAGTGTCGCGATCCGACTGTCCGACGAAAGTATCGAAGTCGCGCACCGGCATACTGTTGCCGGTATGCACGGCGCAACCGTCCGGCGCCAGCCGCATCAGCTCGGCAACGACCTTGCCCTCGAACATCGTAGTTTCATCGGCGAGCATCGCGTCGAGCGCCGCGCGCGATCGCGCCGATACCGCCAGCCAAGTATCGAGCCACGTTGAAGGCTTCGGCGAGTCATCGAGCGACTCGAAAATCGAGTCACAGAATTCAACTGTCCCGAGCTGCGCTACGTCGGAGGCGATTTGAAGCGGATCGGGCCAGGTTCCCGGCTCCGCGACCATCAAGTGGCATCGGCGCGATCGCGAGGCGAGAAATTGTCCGAGGCACTTGGAGACGGGAGGATCGCCAAACTGGATCACGGCGTCGGGCTGATTAGCCTCGCAAAACGCCGGGTCGCGGAGCAGGACATCGTAGGCATCGACTATCCTCGAGCGGTCGTGATGGCCGGCACGAAGACCCGACAATGGATCGGCGAGGATCGGCCAGTTGAGCCGGCCGGCGAGCCGCGCAATCGAGCGGGCCGCATCCGGCGACGGCGCGGCAGGACCGCAGACTATCAGACCTCGATCGCAGCCGCGCAGCTTGTTGGCGAGCGCGCCAATCGAATCTGGCGGCAGGGAGGGGCGCGCGGGATAAACTCGCGTGTACGGCGAACGCGATTCATCCGCCGCGAAATCGCTTTCGCTTTCACCACTGCGTGCAAGCGCCTCGCGTTCCTCGCTCACATCGATCAACGGCTCGCGCATCGGCAGATTCAGATGCACCGGTCCGGCCGGCATTTCCGTCGCGATGGCGAACGCGCGGCAAGCGATAGTGCGGTAATAGCTGTCGAGGTCGAGGCCCGCGCCGGGAGTGGCGAGATCGACGCTCCATCGCGCGTGACTACCGTACATCCTGACCTGGTCGATGGTCTGCGGGGAGCGGCAATCGCGCGCCTCGGGCGGCCGGTCGGCGGTGATGACGATCAGCGGAATCCTGGAGAGGGAAGCCTCGACGACCGCGGGCATGTAGTTAGCCGCGGCGGTGCCCGAAGTGCATACGAGGATGACGGGGCAACCGGTCTCACGCGCCATCCCGAGCGCAAAAAATCCGGCGCTGCGCTCGTCGAGGATCACCCATGGCCGGACAGCGCGCGCACGCAGCAGGCCGGTGACGATGGCGGTCGAACGGGAGCCCGGTGAAATACAGGCGTGGGCGACGCCGCATCGCGCGAACTCTCGCATCATGACGGCGGCCGCGCGGCTGTTGGGATTACGCGATGGTTCCAAGGGCCGTACTCCCAATCAGGGCGGTCAGCTTATTTTCGGTCTCGGCAAATTCCGCTTCGGAGTCGGAACCCGCGACGATCCCGGCGCCCCCGAAGAGGAACATCGCGCCGCCGTCGATAACGCCTGCGCGCAGCGCGACTGCGAACTCACCCTGGCCTTTGGCGTCGATCCAACCAACGGCGCCGGTGTACCAGCCGCGCTCGGGTTCTTCGCGCTCGATGATTGCGCGGGCGGCTTCGCGCGGCACACCGCATACGGCGGGGGTCGGGTGAAGAAGCCCGGCGAGTTCGATGACGCTGCGAGGTTCACGCAAGCGGCCCTCGATCCGGGTGAACAGATGCTGCGCCTCGGGCAAGAGCATCAGGCGCGGCCGCGCGGAAACGTTTAACGGCGAAGCCACGGATTCCAGCGCCGACGCGAGCGCATTGACGACATATTGGTGCTCTTCGAGGTTTTTCGCCGAACTGAGCAGCGAACCGCCCAGCGCGCGATCTGCTTGAGGGTTGTCGCCGCGCGGCACGGAACCCGCCAGCGCGCTTGAGGTGACAGTTTCTCCGTCGAGCTCGACCAGCCGTTCAGGCGTGGAACCGACGAACGAGGTGGTCCGGGGGCTGACGAAGAAGTTGACGCATGAGGGGCGCGTGGCGCGCGCTGAATCGATGAAACGCGCAGGATCGATTGGCGAAGCGGTTTCGATCGCCAGGCGCCGGGACAGCACGACCTTTTTCAGCGCGCCGCAAAGAATTTGCGAGCGGACGCGTTCGACCCGCTCGCGCCAATCAATCCGCTCCAGCGGCGTTGTCGCTGAAGGCCGGAGGTCCAAAAGTGGCGGCGGATTTGCAGACCGACGGCAAGAGCGCGGGGGCTGGAGCGCGCGTGCGAGGATACGATCGACTGAGTCCCTGTCGTCCTTTGCCCAGGTCATAGTCAGGGTGCATCGCGCGCCACGGCGAACCCACAAAAGCCTGGGCAGGAAGATCCATGCGGGTGGAAACTCGCGCCATTCGTGCGCCTGGCAGGAGCGATCAGAAAAGCCAAAGCCTCCGACCATCAAGGGACCCTCGCCCGGATCGGCGCCGCGGCCGGGATTTAACGAGCAGAGAAGATCGTGGGCGCGCTCGGAGGCATCGCGGAATCGGCCGGCGCCCGATGCTCGAAACTCCGCAACCGCACCGGCTGCGGCGATAGTCACTCCGTGGTCGGGCCGTTCCCAATAGAAGAGCGGAGCCGCGCCGGAGCGGCGGATCGCGCGGAGCAAATCGAAAGGTTCATCGACTGCAACTGTCTCGGAAAAAATCGAATCCGAATGATTCATCGCTACACAGGTCCTAACGGTTAACGGTGTCCGGTGATGAGCTGCACGGCGCCACCGAGAAGGCGGCGCTTATTGAGGTCGCGAAAGCCCGCATCGGCGAGCATCGCCATCATGCGCGCCTCGTCGGGCAAGTAAGTCACGGAGGAGGGCAGCCAGGCGTATGCGTCGCGATCGACGAGCCGGCCCACGAGCGGCACGAGCTTGTGAAAGTAGATGCGATGCCCGGCACGGAGGATGGGCGAGGCGGGCGTGTCCACCTCGAGCAGCGCGATCTTGCCGCCGGACTTCAGGATGCGGAAACATTCGCGAAACGGGTCTTCCAAATTGGCGAAATTGCGGAGCGAAAAGCCCGACACGACCGCGTCGAAGGAACCGGCGCGCAGGGGCAAGCGGAGTGCGTCGGCGCGGATCAAGCTGGAACACACGGAGGGGCGCTTCACTCGCGCCACACGCAACATCTCGTGCGAGAAATCCAGGCCCACGACGCGGACGCCAATCTTTGCGAGATCGGCACAGAAATCCCCGCTGCCACAGGCCAAATCGAGCGCGCGAGAATCCCGCGGCAGCGCCAGCGCCTCGACCGCGTCCCTTCGCCAGCGCCGGTCCATGCCGAAGGTCATGAGACGATTCATCAGGTCGTAGCGCGGTGCGATCCGATCGAACATCGCCTCGACCACAGCCGCCTTGGCGTGCGCTTCGGGCATATTCATCGATTCGCGAGCCGAAGCCTGACTTCTCCAGCCGTGCGCTGCGCGACCCGAAAAGCCTTCTTGTCGCCGCTATCCTTGATCCGCGCCAGCGCGCGTCCGACCAGCAAACGATGGAAGTGTTGCGCGACGAGAGAAACAACGATCGGCAGCATCTCGCGGAATGCGTCGGCGACCGCCTCGACGTCGTCACCGTCCCTTCGGCGGCCACGGACATACGCGTTGAAAAGATCGATTGCCTCGTCCACCGTCTGGGCGGTCGCACGATGGTGCTTGACGGCGATCTCGAGCAGGCGGGTGATGGGCAAGCCGTGCTCGAGCAAACGCATGACACCGCGCGCGGCCTCGAGATCGACGTCGGAATAAAGGTTGTCGCCGCTTTCGCCGGCAACCGCCTCGCGCAGTTCGGAGCTGTCCACCAGATCGAGCAGTCCTTTTGGAATCCCGAGCCGATCCGCGAATTGGGTGCTGGTGTAACGCGCCTCGCGCGCCTTCTCCTTGACGGCGGTGACCAGCGCTCGATCGACGACGTCCTTCTTCGGGCTGCTGATGAGGGTCTTGACCACCTTGAGCGGAAGTCCGCGTGCGGACATCGAGCGGATCAGGCGCAGGCGCTTCAAGTGCGAATCGTTATAGACCCCGGTGCGGCCGCGACGGCGGGGACCGTCGAGCAGGCCGAAGCTCTGGTAGTAGCGGATGGTATCGACGGGCAGGGAGGAAGCCCTTACCAGCTCCGGCAGGCTGTACAACTTCATGAGCATCAACTCTTAGAGTAATTGCTCACGGAGTCAAGAGAGAAAGATTTGATCAGCCGTCAGCGGCGAAACGCGCGGGCGCCAGCACGGAAGCGTCGAATCTGTCGGTCGCGCCGCGGACGATCAGATCGGCGGCGATTTGGCCGATGGCGGGACTGCTCTCGATGCCGAAGCCAGCCTGACCGGCAAGCCAGAAAAATCCCGAGACGCGAGGATCGGCGCCGACTACGGGGACCGAGTCCGGTGAAAAAGTGCGAAGCCCGGCCCATTTGCGCTTCAAAGTGCGTGGCACAATTGTGGGCGCGAGCGCGCGCAGACGCTCGAGCGCGGCGGCGATAACCTCGTCGTCAGGCTGAGCGTCGGATGGAAGCACAGGTTCCTGATCCATCGGGCTGAGCAGCAAACCGCCCGACTCGGGCGCGAAGTAGAGCTGATCGCTTTCGCTGATGACGAACGGCCATCCGCTCACGTCGAGGCCGGGCGCGGCGGCAAAGGTGACGATAGTGCGGCGACGGGGTTCAAGCCGTATCGGCATCGCGCCGGCGAGGCTCGCGACCGGGCCGGCCCATGCGCCAGCGGCGTTGACTACGCATCGCGCGTGAAGGGTGCCCGCGTCGGTCACGACCGCGCGGCAACGGCCGTTTTCAACCACGATCGCGCGCGCTTCGCTCCCGGTGCGAACTACCGCGCCGCGCTGGCGCGCATGACGGAGATAGCTGGTGAGAAGTTCGTGTACGTCGATGCGGCCGCCGGCGGTAAGCATCAGCGCGCGCTCGGGTTCGTCGAGGAGGAGCGCGGGCACACGAGCCTTGGCGGCGGCGCAACTCAGCGACTCGAACGCGACGCGGTCGCGCCGCAGTCCGGCCGCGGCGAGCTCGAACCCGCTCAAGATGGGCGCGCGAAACAGAATCATCACCGGGGTCGGAATCAGGATGGGATTGTCGGCGAAGCCGGCCGGCGGATTTCGCAGAAATTCCCCGCCCATTGCTTTGAGCCGCTGCACGGCGGGGATCGGATCGAACTCGACGAGACTTGCGGCGCTGCGTCCGGTGGAGTGATAGCCGTGCTGGCTCTCCCGCTCCAGGAGCGCAACGTTGGTCACTCCGCGCTCGGTCAGAAAGTACGCGAGCGAGGCGCCGGCGATGCCGCCTCCGATGATGACCACGTCAAATTCGGTTGTGTCCGGCATTGATACGCTCAGCGTGTGGCGAAAATCTCATTCAGCGTGAGATTTTCGGCAGGCACAACAAATAATCCCCGAGGTTCATTTTACCTGTGAACTACTAAATTGATATTACGTTTGAAAGGCTTTCTTCGCGCCAGCGAAGGGGAAGTGGCATTTTCACGCGTCGCGCGGCTTGGGTTAAAAGCTTGCCCTATGGAAGCCGTTTGTTCTAGAAGGCGAGTTGAAATCGGAGAGTCAGAACGGGAATTCCAGCGAAGGAGGGGATCGGTCAAATGCAATGCTCAAGAAGAATCTGAAGCGGTACGGTCTGGCGCGCTTGGGCGCGCGTTAGGCGCTCTTCTGATCTGTTTGGCGCTGGTGTGTGTTGCCGCGCCGGCCGCACGCGCCGCTTCAACTGCTCTATGGGTCGCAGACGGGGGCGATGCGCAAGTCGAGGAGTACTTGCCCGGCCAGCTTAAGCACAGCCATTCGCCAACGCCACTCACTATTGCGATTGGCTCTTATGTTTATGGGGTGTGCTTCGACAAGTCGAAAAATCTCTGGGTCACCGGTGGTGACGAGATTTTCGGCTTTACCGCCTCAGAGCTTAAGAAACTCCCGACCGCTCCCAGCCCCGCAGTGACGATCACCAGCTCGTCGTTCGCCCAGACCGCTGGCTGCACCTTTGACAAGCAGGGCAATCTCTGGCTGGCGGACATCAACAATGACAGTCTGGATGAAATCTCTGCGGCGCAACTCAATGCCGGCAGCGCCAGCATCACTCCGGCCGTCATCATCACAGATACTACCGAGATGTCAGGCGCTAATCCGGGTTTCGTTACGTTCGACAAAAGCGGAAATCTGTGGACGGACGGGCCGAGAGGTGGGTGAGCTCTTCGAATTCCCGGCTTCTGAGCTCACCTCCGGCGGCAACCAGACCGCGGCAGTCATCCTGATGGGCGGTGGGAGCTTGTCCGATCCGGGTCAGATCGGATTCGACAGCAAGGGCAATCTCTGGGTGACCAGTTACAGCGATGATACTGTCGTGATGTTCTCGAAGAGCCAACTCAGCGCCTCGAATGACGACGCGCCGGCCGTAACGATTAGTAGCTCAAGTCTGGTGGGACCATGGGGCGTCGCTTTTCATTCCGGCGATTTGTGGGTGTTGGACTATGGTGATGGTAACGCCCAGAAGTTTTTGAAGGGCCAGTTGAAGAGCAGCGGGGCGCCGGCTCCGAAAGTTCTCTTGACGGGCGCCGCGATCGACAACAATTGGGAGATTACGTTCGGTCCGAAGTTCGGGAAGCAGCCCTTAGGGTTCTGGTCCGAGTGCGGTCCGGAAACCGAAACTCTTAGTCGAGCTTTCTGTGTGGACGGAGTAGTACCCAGGAAGGACGCGCAGGGCATCCGCGAGCGCGGCAGGTCGTCAGCCTACGAGGGTTGCGTTAGATCGATCAGCTTTGAAGCGCAAGCGAGCTGATCCGCATCGAGAGCCGCACTTGCCAGCGCGTCGGCATCGCGGCGGCCGAGAATCGGAACGGTAAGCGTCATGAATTTGCGGGTCAGATGGTCGCGCTGCGCAACCAGGTCGGACGCCGGCTGGCCCGAGTCCGATTCGGCTTGAAAAGTCCGTCCGTTGCTTTTGACGACGACCATCGCGCGCGTGGATGGAATCTTTTCGGCGCGCACGACACGGATCCGATCGCGCAAGGAGACCACGTGCGCGTCGGTCATCTTCGCATCGGTGAAGGTTTCGAGATTGCCGGTATCTTCCCCGAGCAGCGCCATCGCGGTCGTCGCGCGCAAGCTGAATTTTCCCTCGAGGCCGGTCTTCGGCTCCTGGATATTGCACACGCCGAAAAGCGCAGGGTGAACGCGCACCTCCACTTCATCTATGGAATTTGGGTCGAGGCGATGCTCGGCGCGAATCTGCTCAGCCGCATTAATCGGCGCGTGGGTGAGATAGCAGGAGGCGTGGTACTTGAAGAGCGTCTCGCGAATCAGGAAGCGTCCGGCAAATCGATCGAGCACTTCGCGCGATGGCTTTGCGCCGGCGTGCGTAGCGGCGAATCCCTGCGCGGTCTCGATGATTTCGGGATTGGAAGTGTAGCCGCCGCGGGCGGCGAGTGCGCTGAACAATCCATTGGATGCGGCGCGGCCCGCATGCAGCGGCTTCGCCATCGTCCCGAATCCCGACTTGAGGCCGGCAGCTTGCGTGCCCGCAAGCCCCAGTGCGCGCAGCCAGCCATCCTCGTCGAGTCGCAACAGATGCGCGCATGCGGCCGCGGCGCCGAAAGTTCCAACGGTGCCGGTGGAGTGAAATCCGATCGCGTAATGCTGCGGCCCGATCAATGCGCCCAGCCGGCACTCCAGTTCGATGCCGATGAGCAGCGCTTCGAGCACCTCGCGCCCGCTCAGGCCCGCGCTCTCGGCCAGCGCGAGGACAGCCGGAATCACCGGCGCCGACGGATGACCGCCCATCACGGTGTGAGTGTCATCGAAATCGAGCGCATGAGCCGCGGCTCCATTTACCAGCGCCGCCGACAGCCGCGACGCGCGCTGCGTCCTCCCGATGAGTCCGGATTCGGACGATCCTTCGGGCTTGACGATCTCGCTTACGAGGATCTCCGTCAGCGGTTCACGCGATCCGGCAACTGCGACGCCGAGGAAATCGAGGATGCAGTGGCGTGCGACCTCGCGCGCATCCTCCGGCGCCTGTTCCCATCGCATGGCGCGAACCGCGCGGACCAAATCGAGCGTGGCGGTGAAAGCGAAATTTTCCGGCGTTGCTGAAGTGCTCATGCGGCCAAGCTCCATCGAATCGCCCAGGGGTTGAACCCTTTCATACCTGCAAAATCTACCACAGATTTTACGGCTTGCCCGGTGCCGCAGGGGTGGGTTATCGTCCAAGCCAAGCGGGCATAGCCCGCCCATCAATAAGGAGATCACTCACATGCGTGAAGTTTCGATAGTCGGCGCCGGCATGGTGAAGTTCGGAAAGTACCTCGACACCAGCATGAAAGTTCTCGCACGCGATGCGGTAAACGGCGCGCTTTCGAGCGCCGGGATCGAGCAAAAGCAGATCGAGGCGGCGGTAGTCGGAAACGCAGCCGCGGGTCTCATCACCGGCCAGGAATGCATCCGCGGACAAGTCGTGCTGCGCGAGATGGGCATCGGCGGCATCCCGATCGTCAACTGCGAAAATGCCTGCGCCAGCTCCTCGACGGCGTTTCATCTCGCGGCGCTGTATGTCGCCTCGGGCATGTACGACGTGGTGCTGGCGCTGGGCATGGAGAAGCTTTACCACGCGGATAAGAAACGCACGTTCGCGGGATTCAGCGGGGCCGTCGATGTGGAATTGGTGCAGCAACTGCTCGCCGACATGAACGCGCAACAGGCCCGGCTCCAGGCCGAGCGCGAAGCTCGCGGCGAGGCGCCCAAGAAGGCGGGGGGCGCGGGAGAATCGCGCTCGATGTTCATGGACTTCTACGCGGCGGGCGCCCGCGCGCACATGATGCGCTATGGCACCACCCGCGAGCAGTTCGGACGCATCGCGGTCAAGAACCATCGCAACGGCAGTCTCAATCCGCACGCGCAATATCAAGAGGTCTACAGTCTGGAGGACATTTTGAACTCTCCGATGGTGGCCGACCCGCTCACCCGGCTGATGTGTTCGCCCATCGGCGACGGCGCCGCAGCGACTATTCTGTGCGCTTCATCGATCGCCAATCGTTATACCAGCAAGCCGGTCAAGGTTCTCGCGTCGCTGTTGTCGTCGGGAAGCGATCATGGCGCCGACCAGCCGGGCGTGGTGCCGCGGGTCGCGAAGCAGGCCTACGAGAAGGCGGGTGTGGGACCGGAAGACCTCAGCGTGATCGAACTGCATGATGCGTCGGCGCCGGCCGAGTTGATGACCTACGAGGAACTCGGGCTGTGCAAGCCGGGCGAGGGCGGGAAGATGATCGACGAGGGCGTCACTGAAATTTCCGGCCGCATACCGGTGAATACGTCGGGCGGGCTGCTCGCGAAAGGTCATCCGGTGGGCGCGACGGGAGTGGCGCAAATCTGCGAAATCTTCTGGCAGTTGCGCGGTGAAGCCGGAAAGCGCCAGGTCAAAAATCCGAAGGTGGGGCTAACCGAGAATGGAGGCGGCATGGTTCGCGGCGAAGCGGCGGCCGTGTCGATTCACGTTCTCGGGATCTGAGCTGGGCAAAATACGCGCTGTCCGCATGATCGACCCGCTCCTGCGGGTCGATCATGCGTTCTGAATACTCAGCGGGCGCGGCCGACAGGAACTAGGTCGCGGCGAAGCGGTACTTGCCATCCTTGAACTCGATCCATCGCCCGCGGTCCGTGACCTGGCCTCCCACGTCGATTTGCGTGCGCAAAATCATGAGTTCCTCTTCGGTCGGCACTTCGAGAATCTCGAGCTTGGGCGCGATCGCGGGCTTGAAACTCATTTCGTCGAGCAACTGTTCGAGCGTGACGAAGGGCGCGATGCCTTGCAGCATGAGCTGGCAATCGGGTCCGTAGCCGAACATCGCCCACGGTGTGTAAACCCGCCATGGACCGGTCCCGGGTGGAAGGCCGTGGCGCTCGCGGGCGCCGGGGCCGTCGAGAAAACCCGGCGACGAAATGAAATCGACGCGCTCGACGAATTTGCGCTTTTGCTGATCGGTGACCAGGATTGTGCGCCATGCGAGCGCCGCGATGCTGTCGGCGCCGCCGGGACCGCCGAAGCGCCGGCCCTCGCCGCCTTCATATTTGCCGACCACCGTCGAATTGATGTTTCCGTAGCGATCGACCTGAAGGGTCGCGAGGATGCCGTAATCGACGTAGCCGAGTTGCGCGAGGTCGGCCGCGTAATTCATCGTGCCCCACTGAAGTGCGCGATAGTTGGCGGGCGAGCTGATCATCGTCATGAGGGGATCGAACGGCACCCGAGCCTCGGGCCCGACGCACCCATCCTCGGTCAGGTACTGGAGGTTGGGCGCGCTCATTCGCTTGGCGAGCAGCACCGAGTTCATCGGCTCGCCGCCGCCGCCAACCCAGTAGATGTATTTGTCGTCAACCAGGCGCGAGATCTGACAGATGACGAATTCGCGCTCATTGAAGTCGGTAGCTGGAGTGCTCACGAGGCATAGCCCTCCCGGATGGTTTCGCGCCGGCGAATCTCGGCGAGTTTTTCGGTTCCCACTACTTTCTGCAGGTACTCATCGTGCGAATTCACCGAGTAGACGTGTTTCTTGAGGTACTCGGTAAAATCGCCGCGGAACATCGCGCCCATCGCTTCGATGACTCCCATCGGATCCGACGCGTAGTATCCCTGCACGGTTCCCGGATAGGCGCCGAACGGGGCGTGCACGACCGCGTCCACGGTGAAGTGCGCGATCGAGGTGCGCGCCGGATCGCGCCGGAATTCATCGGTCGAGACGATCTCTTCGGCGGATACGATCACTCGCTTGGACGCGAGCGCGCATTCCGCGTGCGCGATGCCGGTGCCGAAGACGCGCGCGTTGCCGAACTCGTCGGCCTGATGAACGTGGATGATCGAGACGTCGGGATTGAGCGCCGGGAGCAGCAGAACCGGTTTTCCGGTGAAGGGGTCCTCGACGATTTTGCAGCCCGAATGCTGAAATCCGTCGGTCCCGCCGAAACTGCGCGTGGGCATGAAGGGGATTCCCATCGCGCCGGCCTTCAGGCGCAGCGTCATCACGGCATTGGAGTACTCGTAGATGGTGCACTTCTTTTCGCGCACCGCGCGCGCGATCCACGGGCCGAAGCCGATGAAGCCGATGTCGACCCGATCGGCGCATCCTGCTTCAACCAGCAGCGCAACCGCGACGTAGGTGAACTTGCCGCACAGCCACAGATTTTTTTTGCGCTGGCGGATGATCTCGCGAATCAGCGACGACGGTCCGCGCTGAAAGTAGTTGCTGTCGTAAGCGAGGTAGTCGCCGTCGCGCACGAAGCGCTCGACCGCCTCCTTGTGAGTCATCATCTTCGAGACCATCTGATGCGGTTTATGGTCCCGCACGCTCGCCCGATAACCGTCGGGGTCGACTTTCAGATAGTCGGCTTTGCCTTCTTCCAAAATCCGCATTTGCTCAATTCTCCCGAGCTTCTCGTGTTGCCGGCATCGCTGCGATTCAGATTTGGATCCCGGACTGCAGCAGGATGCCGTTGTGAATCAGGAAACTTCGGATGGTGTTTCCGCGCTTGGCCCGCTCGCGGCCTTCGGCGCCGCCTTTCGCCTGAAATTCGGCTATGCGTTCCGCCATCGAGCGCCTGCCCTTGATGCTGATCTTGGTTTCCTTGCCTTCTTTGCGCAAAAGGCAGGCGGCGACGATCTCGTCGGGGTCGAGTTCGAGCGTGGCGCAGAACTCCGCAAGCAGTTCGAGCCTCGATTTATCCTCGTTGGGCTCGACGCCCGATTGCTCGCGCAGTCCCTGGTACCAGGTCTTGACCGAGTCGTATTCTTCGAGCGGCTTATTGATTGAGGCCATCGTTATTTTCGAGCGGCGCGTGATTATTTCGGCCGATTGCGCGGCTCCAAGCCGCTTACTCGGGAAGGCCGAACATCCGCGCGAGCGCTTTGATCTCGTCTTTTCGCCACGGCAGCGGCGCCGGCGCCTGGATCATCTTGGCCGCCCTCATCTGCTCGGTAACCTTGGGATCGGGCTTGAACGGCTTTCCGTATTCGCCCTCGAAGAAGACCTCCTCCAGCGGTGGACGCGGACGCTGTCCACCCGCCTCCCACGACTCCGCCGGATAACCGACCAGCAGCACAAATAGCGGAATCCATTCCTTCGGTGCCTTTACGATCTTGTTGATCGCGTCGTGCTGAAAGGCGGTCAGGCAGACGCCAAGTCCCTCGTCAACCCCGGCGAGCATCGCCTGGCAAATCGCGATGCCGGCGTCCGACGCGGCGGATGCCGCGACCGATGCCAGGTTCGGGTTTTCCGCCAGCGGTTTCAGAATGTTGGGCCATACGAATTCATCGACGAACTTATGGCTCCAGCCGTGGGTGGCGTTCAACGCGCCGACATCGACCAGCTTCTTCAGGCGCGCCTGCGCCCCCTTGTACGCGGCCATATCGACGTAGGTGTAGATGTGCACCGGGGCCAGCTCAATAGTGAGCGCGGAGACCGGGGTCTTTAGCGCGTCGAGCGTTTCACGCGGGATATTGTCCCGGATCACGACGATCGCTTTCAGAAAGGTCGCGTTGACCGCGCATGACGCGAGCCGCGCCGCCTCGAGCATGATCTGGATCTTTTCGCGTTCGACTTTGCGCCACGATTGAAAGTAACGGATCGATCGGCGCCGCCCTACTACTTCTTTGAATTCCATCGACTATTCCTCCGGCTATAAGGGCCACTGCGTGATGGGAGACCCCCGCATCAGGTTCGGTTTCCCGCAACTTCACTCACCCGATGGCGCTGCCCGGCGGAAGCTTACGCCGACTACAGTCGCGCCGACAAGCGCTGCGATCTCAACCAGGCATTGAAAAGCGGAGGCGGCCGGCAGCAATGGCTCTCCCAGCGCTCCGTCCATTTGCAAAGGTCTGCGGATAGATGAGACAAAACGGTTCAACCCGGGAAAGCATGAATCGACAAGTGGAGCCGGCAGGAAATGAAACAACTGATCGATCTGCATGGAAGGCGTGCACTGGTAACCGGCGGCGGCCGCGGGATTGGCCGCTCGATGGCGCTTGCGCTGGCCGACGCGGGCGCCGACGTCGCGGTCGCCTCTCGCTCGCAAGGCGAACTGGACGCGGTCGCAAGCGAGATAAAGGAGCGCGGGCAGCGCGGTTTCGCGGTAATCATCGACGTGATGAGCCGCGAGCAGATCGTCGCCGGCGTCGATGAGGCTGCGCACAAACTCGGTGGTCTCGACATTCTGATCAACAACGCGGGCGGCGTGATCGCGGAAAATCCGCTGCACCTCGATCCGCTCAATCATGACCCGCGCGCGTTCGAGGACAACCTGTTTATGAACCTGACCCAGGCATTCTATGCGACGCACGCCGCGCTCCCCTACATGATCAAGCAGAAGTGGGGCCGCATCATCAGCATCGGTTCCGGCTACGCGAAAAACGGCGGCGGCCCGCTGGCCTACTCGGCCGCAAAGCACGGCCTCATCGGTTTCACGCGCTCGCTTGCCTATTCCGCCGCCCCGCACGGTATCAACGTGAACGTGCTATGCCCCGGATGGACCAACACCAGGTTGGTGGACTGGAACATCCTGGGCGCGATGATGGGGGTGAGTGCGGCCGAGGCCAAGCGATTCGCCGAGAGCCAGAACATCCAGAAGCGAATCGTCGAGCCGGCTGAATTGGGCGCGATGGCGGCGCTGCTCGCATCCGACGCCGCCAGCGCGGTGACCGGACAGGTCATCAGCGTTGACGGCGGATTCATGATCTAGCGGAGTCGGATAGTCCCGCTTTATTCGAGACGATCGATCACCTTTCCGAAGCCGAGCGTCATGTCGCTGAGCGTGTAGGTTGCCCCAATCACCCGCTTGACCGGCAGCCGGTTCCACGGGTCGAGCCGCGAGCTTTCCGCGAAAGCGATCGAGCCGACGCCGGTCCATGCCTCGATTACTCTGGTCTCAATGTGCGTCTCGATGATCTCGGCGCATGACGGGCGCGCATTTTCTTCGGGGGAAGGAATCAGGCGCATGCTGACCGGCGGCGGCGCGGCGGAAGGCCCATTGGCGGCCGGCCGCTGCGGGCGAACGATCGCGCTGGCGAGGCGGATGCCTGCCGGACGTTCGAGCGTTCCATAGATCATGTCGCGATCGTTTTTGAATTCAATTTGCGCGAGCTTCTTGGGAAAACCCCAGATTTCGCGCCCGGCCAGCATCGGCGGCTCGGTCGTCACCGCGATATGCATGATGTAGTTCATCGGGCGGCCCTTGTGCTCGACCAGGATCGAAAGAATCGCTTCGTTGTAAGGACCGAAAGTGGTCCACTGATATTCGTAGAACGAAAGTATCGCGGTGGCCGGCTCGCTCAGCGCCAGCGGCGCCGGCAATGCTTCCAACGCGGCTTCAAGGTCGGTTTCGAACGCGACCACGATCGAGCGAGTGTTGCGATAGTAGAATGGCGGGCGCTGATACGCGGCGGCGTCCGCTGGCATCGAGTATTCTGCATTGCCAAGGTTGAGACGTCCGTGTTTGGCCATAGTGCGATCCTCCTGGGACGGGACTTTCATACTTGTGGCACTCGTTTGAATATTGAACAAGCGCGCGAACTAGCGGCGCCACAGGATGTGGGCATCCTCAAGCGGAATCCTCGCTCCGCAATGCGATGGAACGATGCGAGGTGTGTAGTCCGATGCCGGGCGCGAAGCGGGAACCTCGGCGGCATAGATGCGCCACACTCCAGATGGCTCGGCGCTGTCACTGTGCGTCATTTCCGATAGAAACGGGGGCTCAGAGTTGCGCGGATCTGCATAAACTTGCACGCGCACCAAGTCGGCACGCAGGTCTCCTAGATGCACTTCAACCCTTAGTGAGTGCTTTTGTGGAGAGCTATCGACACGAAGCTCACCGAACCTCAGCGACGCCCAGTGCTCGTCCAACTCTTGTTTCCATTGGAGCAGGGATTTACCGTAGCCGCCTTGATCACTTGCCCGCTCATGATATGCCGCAGCAGCAGGGAGATAATATTTCTCCGTGTACTCGCGCACCGCCCGATTGGCCGAAAAGAGCGGTGTCAAGCGTGACATGCTTTCACGCATTCGCGAGACCCACTCGGTGGCGATGCCATTGTTGTCGCGGTTATAGAACGCCGGGATGACCTTCTTCTCCAGAGTATCGTAGAGTTCTTCGGCTTCGGCCGCGTCCCAGGCGGGGTCATCGCCATGCTCCTCGCCATTGCCCAATGCCCAGCCGACTTGCGGCGAGTACGCCTCGGCCCACCAACCATCCAGTTCCGACAGATTGAGGCCACCATTGACGAGCACTTTCATCCCACTTGTGCCGCATGCCTCCCAAGGCCGGCGAGGAGTGTTGATCCATAGATCAGCGCCCTGTACCAGGCGCTCGGCCAGTACCAAGTCGTAGTCGCTGAGAAAGACAGCGTTGCGCCGCACGTCGATCCGCTGGACGAAATTAACCCAGGCCTTGACCAGCGCCTGGCCGTCAGCGTCTTGCGGATGGGCCTTGCCGGCCATCACGAGCTGAACCGGACGTTGTGGATTCGTCAGAATGGAAATGAGGCGTTGGGGGTCGTGCAGGAGCAGATTGGGGCGCTTGTAGGTTGCAAAGCGGCGGGCAAAGCCCAACGTCAGAGTGTCAGGATTGAAAATGCTCTCCGCGGTTTTTGGATCTACGCCGCGAGCGGCAAGCTCGCTGGCGAGCCGTTCTCGCACGAAGCGAACCAATTCGAGACGGTGCTTTGCGCGAAGTTCCCACAGCGCGCTGTCTGGGGCGCGGCGGATATCATCGCTGACAGTCTCCATGGTCCCGCGCCAACGCTCGTGGCCACAGGTCTCCGTCCATAACGCATCAGCATCCGCGGAATCCCAAGTCGGGGTGTGGACTCCGTTGGTGACATGCGCGATCGGCACCTCGGCCTGGGGCCAACTGGGAAAGAGCGGCTGGAAAATTCGCCGGCTCACGGCGCCATGCAGGCGGCTGACAGCGTTGATTGCTCCACTTCCACGAATGGCCAGGTAGGCCATGTTGAAGGGCTCATCCTGCTGGTCCGGATGCAGGCGACCAAGGGCCAGGAGACGCGAAAGATCCAGGTGAAGCTGCTCTTCGGCGTAGCGCCCGAGGAAACGTTTTATCAAAGCGGGGGCGAAGCGATCGAAGCCGGCCTCAACGGGCGTGTGGGTTGTGAAGAGATTGCCGGCGCGGGAAATGGCCAGCGCATTTTCGAAGGGTTGACCGTTGTCTTCCATGAAGCATCGTGCGCGCTCCAGCACCGCGAATGCCGCATGTCCTTCGTTCAGATGGCAAACTTCCGGTTTGATCCCCAGGGCGCGTAAAAGCCGCCAGCCGGCGATCCCGAGCACCAGTTCCTGCGTCAACCGGAGTTCAGGTCCACCGCCATAGAGTTCGCTGGTGATGCCGCGATAAACCGGCGCGTTGGCAGGGTCGTTGCTATCGAGCAGATAAAGTCTCAGTCGGCCGACCTGTGCTTGCCAGGTACGCAGCCACAGTTTCTGCCCAGGCAAACGGACGCTCAACCTGAGCCACTCGCCGTCCTTAGTGCGCACGGGGGTTACAGGTAACTGGCCGGGGTCGTTGTAGGGGTATGATGCGCGTTGGCTTCCGTCGGCGTCGATGATCTGGCGAAAATAGCCCTGGCTATAGAGAAGCCCGACAGCGACGAGCGGAACGCCAAGGTCACTGGCGGCCTTTAACTGATCGCCGGCGACATTGCCTAGTCCGCCTGAGTAGATGGGGAGTGCTTCGCTGAGCCCGAACTCCATACTGAAGTAGGCGACGCAATTCAGTGGCGGGTTACTATGAGCGTGCTGAAACCAGGCAGGACTTTTGAGAGCGTGGCGCTGTTTTTCCAGGCGCTCTCCAACCTGATCCCGGAATTCGGGATCGCCGCGGAGCGACTCAAGCCTGGTCCGGGAGCAAGTTTGCAGAACTACCCACGGATTATGGGTGAGTGCCCAGAGTTCCGGATCGAGCTTGTTCCACAGTGGATCGGTCGAGTGGTTCCAGCAGTTTCGCAGGTCCAAAGCCAGCTCGACCAACGCGTCTAGGTCTTCGGATTCCGAGTCCCGCAGAGTCTGATGCAGCTCAGGCATTCGGGCTCCTTCACTCTAAACAGGCGGGTGGAGGCGCACGCGCCCGCGATTAATCGACAAGTGCACTTCCAGCACCAGGTTTCTCAGTTGGTCATTTACTCCGCCGCGAAGCGATCTGGCCGCCTCGCAGGCGAGATCGTCGAGCGATAGCAATCCAACCAATGCTCCGTCCCGATTGACGACCGGAAGCCGGCGCGTGCGGTGCTGCCGCATCAACTGCGCTGCGGAGTCCAGCTCGTCCTCAGTTGTGCAGGATACGACCTTGCGGGCCATAGCTATCTCAACCCGCAGTTCCCTAAGCGGCCTGCCCTGAGTATAGGCGGCCATACAGATGTCCCGGTCGGTCAGAAAGCCGATAGGTCTGCGTTGGTCATCGACTACCGGAACAGCGCCGCAAGGCTCTTCCCACATTATTTGCGCTGCCTTGCTCAGCGAATCTTGCGGACGGCAGGTTTTGACGTCACGATTCATGATCTGCTCAACTTTCATTGGTGTCTCTCCAGTCCTCGGACCGCGGATACGCATCAGGCGGGGATGCTCATCGGTACAAACTCTACTTTGTCTTAGGTTCAGTTAAAACTCTTTCCAAAGGAGATAGCCGTGACTCAGTGGCGGGGCCGCAGATTTTTCAGCGGGCGGGTGTTGAGGACGTCTTCTTTTTCGATCCATCCGCGCCGCGCCTGATTGACGCCGTAATCGAGCAGCGCGAGATCGCGAGTCGAATGCGCGTCGCTCGATATGACAAACTTGACGCCGGCCTGTTTGGCGGCGATGCAGGCGGTGTCGGTCAGGTCCAACCGCAGCGGCTGGGAGTTGATTTCCAGGGCACAGCCCTCCTCGCGGGCGACCCGGAGGATTTCACTGAAATCGAACTTGCTGGGCTCGCGATGCTCGAGCAGGCGGTTACTTGGATGGCCAACTACGTCAACGTTGGGATTGCGAATCGCCTTGATAAGTCTGCGGGTCATCTGGGCGGAATTTTGTTCGAGCTTGTAATGGACTGAAGCGACTACCCAGTCGAGCTCGCTCAGCGAATCGGCGGGTAAATCCAGCCCGCCATCGTCCAGGATGTCGACCTCGATGCCCTGAAGGATTGAGATGCCGGAGAGTGTTTTCCTGATTCGGTCGATCTCCCGCCTTTGCTCGCGCAAGCGCTTGGGATCGAGGCCATGGGCCATCGTCAGGCGGCGAGAGTGATCGGTGATTGCAAGATATTCGAGGCCGCTGGCGCGAGCTTGACGTACCATTTCCTCGATCGATGCGCGTCCGTCGGTGTACAGAGAATGGCTGTGAAGGTCGCCGCGAAGGTTCTTGCGCTCGATCAATTTGGGCAGCTTGCCGGACGCCGCTGCTTCTATTTCGCCGCGGTCCTCGCGCAACTCCGGTGGCACCCATGAAAGCCTCAGCGCGCGGTATATCTCTTCTTCCGTCCTGCCCGCGATGACCGTATCGCCGCGAAAGAGGCCGTACTCGTTGAGCAAAAGTCCGCGCGCTTGTGCGATGCGCCGCAGATGCACGTTGTGGGACTTGGATCCGGTGAAGTAGGTGAGCGCCGCGCCGAAACTCTTTGCAGGCACTACGCGCAGGTCCACCTGCAGACCGCCTTTGAGTACGACGCTGGTCCTGGTCTCACCCGAACCGATTACCTGGGTGATACCCGGGAAGGCTATGAAATGTTTCATTACCGCGGCGGAGTCGGCAGCGGCGGCTACAGCGTCAAGATCGCCGACGGTCTCACGGCGGCGCCGAAAGCTGCCGGCCAGCTCAAACTCCCGGATAGCCGCGCATTTTCGCAAGTAGGCTTCGAGCTGCGCGGCGATCCGCGTCGCGTCCGCGTACAGCATTCGCTTTCCCTGGCCGGTTTCGCGCCGCAGCAATGATTCGCGGATTCGATCCTCTATCTTCGGTCCGAAGCCGCTGATTTTCCGGATCGCCCCGGACTTGACGGCTCTTTCGAGATCGTCGCGGCCGCGAATCTGAAGGAAGTCGATCAGAAGTTTTAGTCGCTTCGGACCCAGGCCTGGAATATCTTTCAGCTCGAGGAGCTGGGGCGGGAACTTTGAGGCCAATTCGTGGTGCAACGGCAGGTCGCCGGTCTTAACGATCGTCGCTATTTTTCCCGCCAGATCGGCGCCGATACCGGGAATTTCATCGATCTGTTCTTCGCTCAGATTGGCGACTTGCACAGCTTGATCGCGAATTGCCCGAGCGGCGTTGTGGTAGGCCCGTACGCGAAAGAAATTCTCGCCCGCCAGCTCCAGCATATCGGCGGTCTCGTCGAGGACGTTGGCGACTTCGTCGTTTTCCATCGTCACTCTATCTTGCCGCGACGGCGGAACTCTTGCGTGGTCATGATGCGGACTACCAACAAAGCCGATCGCTCCTTGTCCAGGGTTATCGCCATCTCAGTTATGGACGGCAAGGACCTTGAAGCCATACTCCTTTAACGCGTGTGCCGCGCGTTGCGCGCTGATCAAAGGAACCAGCACGTATAGAATCTCGCGTTCCGGGTGATTTCGCTTTCGCTGGTACGTGCCGACACCGAGGAGAGGACAAATCGTCCGGACGAGGCTGGTTGCGGCCGCTATCTCTCCGGAGCCACTCAGATCGAGATCAATTCTGGAACTGCCCAGGGAAGCGCCTCCGAGTATGCCCTCGAGCGCCCGCAGCATATCGGTGGCGGTTATGATGCCGACCAGCTTGCCATCCTCGACCACGGGAAGACTGCCGATCTTGTTTGCTATAACCAGGTGAGCGGCCTTCTCGACCGGCGTGGAAGGATGGACCGAAAACGGATGGGCGCTCATGACCGCATCGACCCGCGTGTCAGCCAGCCGTCCGAGATACTGGCGCGTGTCACGGTCGGTCAGAATACCGACTAGCTTTTCCTTATCGACCACCGGAACCTGCCGGAACCTGCCAGCTTCCATCCTCTCGTGTGCTGCTTCCAGCGTGTCACTCGGGGCGACAGTCACAGGCTTTGGGGTCATGAGCTCGGCAACTATCATTGGCGCTCCTATGAGCGAGTCGCTCTTACCAGCGACGGAGCTGTGATGCTCGATCTCCAAGCCAGTAGCCTAGCACTTTTGCAGCGAAAATGGGTCGCAGGTCCGACCGCCGCAATGTGCGTCGGCGCCGCATGGCTGGGTTGCCGGTATGCACGCGCATGAGCGGCGCAATCAGGCCGGCAGTGGATTGAGACCCAGGATCCGGAGTGCGCCGGTCAAGCTCAGGACATCGTTGGTGCCGTCCTCGATCAGCGACGCGCGCGCGTCGCGGAAGATCTTCTCGATCGGGTACTCGCGGCTGAGCCCGTTGCCGCCGAAGATCTGCAGCGCGTCGGAAGCGATCTCGAACGACGCCTGGGTGCAGAAGGTCTTGGCCGCGATCGCATACTCGAGGTCCATCGCGGGCGGAGGATCGTTGTGTACCATCACGGCACGCGACAGCGCGCGGCATGCCTGAACCCGGGTGAACATGTCGAACAGGCGCTTCTGGACGAGTTGATGCTCGCAGATCGGCTTGCCACCCTGGATGCGATCCTTCGAGTAGTCCAGCGCGGCCTCGAAGGCGGCGCGCGCAACACCGGTGAACACGGAAGCCATCGTGCTGTTGGCGTTGGTCAGGGTAATCGCCGCCACCATCGGGAAGGCCTCGGGCGCGGCGACCACGTAGCGGTCCGGGATGCGCACGTTGTCGAAAAAGATCTCGCCCTGGTTGAGCGCCCGCTGGCCGATCTTGTTGAGCGGCTTTCCCTTGGAGACGCCCGGCAGATTGAAGGGAATAAACACGACCATGCCCCCGGCCGGCTGGCCATTGGCCGGCGGCGCCATCAGGTACACGATTCCGTGCGTCGAGATCGTGCCGTTGGAAACCCACGCCGCCTTCTGGCCGCTGACGACGTAGGAGTCGCCGTCGCGCCGGATGGTGGCGCGTCCGGCGGCGCTCGCTTCGCTTTCGCTCGCCAGAAACATCGCCCAATCCGAACCGTGACTCGGCTCGGTCACGGGCCATGATCCGATGAAGCGGGCGTCGCGGTCGGCGATGAAGGGCTTGACGAAAGCGTCGGTAAGTTCGGGATTTCCGGCGATCGCCAGCGCTCCGAACGGAGCGCCCGCGACGCCGAGGCTGATCGCGAGGTCGGCGCCGCCCCATCCGAGCTCCTCGAGAAAGATCTGCATCCCAAGCCCGTGAAGGCCGAGCCCGCCGATCGCTTCGGGGAATGAGGCGGTGTGATAGCCAAGCGCATACGCCCGGCGCATGAAGGTCCAAAACGGCGAGCCGGGCGCGATGACATCCTGCGGGTTGGGCAGGCGGTCGAGTTCCGTCGCCGTCGGCCGTAGCACCTCCTTGGCAAAGCGGTGGACGTTGTCCCTGAGCGCGCATAGGTCTGCGGGGATATCGCGGTCGATTTCCATGTAAGCGTCCATTGCCAACCTCCCGCAGACTGCTAGCGGCTAGGAACTGCTGCCGGCAGGGATGAAACTCGTCGGTATATCCAGTGCCTTATGGACGAATTCGAGTTCCTGCTGGCGCCATGGCAGCGGAGCGGGCGCCTGGATCATCTTGTCGCGCTTGAGTTCCTCGACGACCTGGGGATCGCGCTCGAACGGCTTGCCGTGCTGGTTGACGAAGAACAGTTGTTCGAAGGGCAGCTTGGGACGCTGGCCGCCGGCTTCGCGGCTCTCAAGCGGGTAGCCGACACTCATCACGACAATCAGATGGGCGGTGTCGGGAAGATTGAAGGCCTTGCGCATCTTGCGCTCGCGCACGCCGCCGAGCTCGCCGGTGCCGATGCAGCAGGTGCCCAGGCCCTCCTCGTAGGCGACCAGGGTGGCTTGGCCGATCGCCTGTCCGCAATCCATCTCGGTAAGTCCGGACTTGAGCATTTCCTCGGCGTTCATGCGGAAGTAGGGAATCAATAACTGATCGAGCGCCTTGTGCTCCGCGGCCTCGTCCACGCCCATCACCCGCGCCGCGACCAGTTCATGGAGCCGCTCGCCTTGAGTCAGGTAGCCGGCCTTGCGGTCGAAGATCGCCTCTTCCACCCAGTACCAGAGGATCATGGCCGGGCAGTGCTTCAACTGGCTGGTTCCGAGCGGGGCGATGACCGCCGCCCAATTTTCCGGCGGGGAGGAATCGCGGAACATCACGATCGCGCGCAGCGCCTGCACGTTGCCCCAAAACGAGGCGAGCCGCGCGGCCTCGAGCATCTTCTGGATCTTCTCGCGCTCGACCGGCCGATAGGGATTGTAGAAACGGATGGTGCGTCTTATGCCGATTGCTTCCCTGAGTTCCATATGAGTCTTATCAATAGCTCCTTAATTGGTTGCGTTCACCTGGGCGTTCTTGTCCCGATCCCAAGTGGTGGGGGTGATGCCCTGTTGCTTTAGTTGCGCCTTCTGAATCCGGTGGGTTTCGGTCTTAGGCAAGCTTTCGCGGAAGTCGAAATAGCGCGGCGCCATGAAGCTCGCCATCCGCTCCTCGAAGAGGAGACAGACCTTGTTGCCTTGCTCCTTTGCGCGCTCGGACAACACCGAAGCTGGAGAATTAAATCTGGGCCGCGCCGTTTCCATCTGAGCGAAATCTCGCTTGCCGCCGATCGAATCCTTGCCGCGCCGCCGTGCTAGTGGCGGCTGCGCTGGTAGGTTCCCATCAGCGTTGCATGCTCGACGATGTGCCCCTGCATCGCCGCTTCCAGGTGTGCTTTCGTGGGCCGTTTAAGATCCGACAGGAGGCTGTCCAACGCGTAGAGTTTGAAGAAGTATCGATGGCGTCCCGCCGGAGGGCAGGGACCGCCATATCCGGTCCGTCCCCAATCGTTGCGCCCCTGGCAGGTCCCGGCAGGCAAGGCCTCGGGCTTGACGGCCTCCGTCAGTCCTTTCGCCGCGGGCGGGATGTTGTACAGCACCCAGTGGACCCACACCATCTGCGGCGCGGCGGGATCGGGCGCGTCGGGATCGTCCATAATCAGCGCCAGGCTGCGCGCGGCGCTTGGCACGCCCGACCACGCGATGGCGGGCGAGACGTCTTTGCCCTCACAGGTATGGACGGCGGGAATTTCCTTTCCGTTCTCGAAGGCATCCGATGTAAGCGCCAAGGGCATCAAAGTCTCTTCCTGCCGTTTATCACTATGATGTCAACTCTGGAAGGAGGCCTTTTCGATGTCGATGCTGGTGTGGCGATCCTCCTGAGCGGGGGACCAGTTCCACAGCATGTACTGATAGTGGCGGTAGCCGCCGGCGAAGTGCAGGCCCTTGATCGGCCCGGGCAGAATTCCATCGTAGGGCATCCAGTTTGGATACTGATAGGGCTCCCAGGCGTGGTAGATGACCAGTTGGTCGGGACGCACGCACTCGCTTAGCTTGGCTCTCACCACGAAATCGCCGTAATCGTTGAACACCCGGATGTAATCGTGATCGGCGATTCCCCTGCCGCGCGCCACGGCGGAATTGATGAAGGCGAACGGCTCGCCGCGATGCAACTTCAGCATTTCCTCTGCCGTGACCCAGTTCGAGTGGATGCTCCAGCGCAGATGGCCGCTGGTCAGACGCATCGGCTGATGGCCGCCAATGAATGGTGGTGTCTTGTAGCGCACGAGGTGTTCATCGGCCTCGATGAACCACGGATGATCAAGGTAGAACTCGATCCGCCGGGTGGTGGTGACGTAGGGCACCTTCTGCTCAACCTGATCGCGAAAGCACCAGAAGACCTCTCCCGCCACCATGTCCGCATTCTGCGCGACCATCGCGGGGAAGGTCGGCCTTCCGCTCAGCCATGAGCCGCCATTCTTGCGCAAATTCTCAAGGTCCAGCTTCTCGCCGTCGAGGCTGGTGAACCATCCGACCTCGCCGAGCGCGCGATAGGCGTCGTTCACCAGCCGCTCCTCGTCGCTGTTGCTGTCGCCATATCTGTTTCCGTAGGTGGCGCGCCACATGATTTTGTCCACCTCCACTTCGCGCGGGCCGGCCTGGTATTTCTTGATGCCGCGTTTTTTCAAGTGGGCGGTGGTTGCGCGCAGAACGCCATGTATGATCTGGCGATCGCTTTTCGACTCTCCGCGCATCGGCACCGACTCGTCGGTAAAATTGCTGAAACGGGTATTGGGGCAGCTGAACTTGGTGTCCGCATACTCATAAAACGATGCGGCGGGAAGCGCATAATCGGCGTGCAGCGCGGTCGTGCTCCAGCGCGGGTCCATCACCACGATCAGGTCGAGCTTCGGCCAGACCGTGCGCACGTAGGTGTTCATTCCGCCCCGCGTGCGGCGCAGCGGATTTCCGCCCGAAACGAACATCGCCTTGGGGTCGGCGTCCTTCTTGGCGAGCATGTCGTAGCCCTGCAGCCAGCCATTGGCCACCGCCTGCTCGGCGTAATCGCTGATCTTCCTCGGTGCGTCGGCATCCTCCAGATACTTGTCCCAGACGTCCTTGTAGCCGGCGTGGTAGTACCAAAACAAAGCCGGCGGCGAGAGCGTGCCGGTGGTTTTCATTGCCTCGCGCAACATCCCCTGCGAGGCTTCCAGAACCGGCATCGTCGGGTCCATCGCGAACATGGTCTTGTATGCGTCCTGGAGCTTGAGCGTCGTGTTCAGCGCGCCGCCGATGGGGTCATCGGACTCCAGCACCTCGGGCGGCATGCTGCCCACGAACCCGGAGCCCGCGTTGAACTCGGCCCCGGCCGACCAGCCGTGGCTTCCGGTGCCCGCCTTGCCGATATTGCCGGTCAACGCCAGCACGTAACACGCGCCCCGCTCGATGAGGTCGCCGTGATAGGTCTTGCCGGGAAACGCCGCGGAGAAAAAGAATATTCTGCGCGGCGGCCGGCACAACTCCGCCAGTTGGTCGAGTTGGTCGGGATGAACCCCCGCAATCTGCTGAACCCGTTCGGGCGTGTACTCCGCCACGCGCTTGCGTAGCAGGGTGAAAACCGTGACCGCCTCGACCCGCGTCCCATCCTTGAGCTGAACTTCAACAGTACCCTCGAGCACCCGGTCGCAGTCCATTTGGAGCGTGCCCTTGGGCAATGCCGCGAGCTTGCCGGTGGCGGCGTCGATTACATAAAACTGCTCGGCGTCGCCTCCCTCCTTGAGGTCCGCCTCGCGGACGAAGCGGCCGTCGTCCTTGCGCACCAGCACCGGCAGGTCGGTCTGCTCCTTGATGAAATCGAGATCGATCCATCCCTTGTCGATCAGGATGCGGCACAGCCCAAGCCAAAGCGCGGGATCGGCCGACCAGTTGATCGGGAGCCACATGTCGGCAAACTGCGCGCTGGGACTCTTGTCCGGCGAGATCTGCACCACTTTCGACCCACGGTAGCGGGCTTCGAGCACATAGTGATAATCGGAAATGCACGCGTACACCGGGTTGCCATAAACCAGCACGGTGTCGGCCAAAAACCAGTTCTCGACGCCGGGACACTGCTGGAATTGCCCGAAGGTCAGATACTGCCCGGGCAGAAAATCGCCGATCGTAAAGTTAAGGTCCAGCGACACTCCGCCGAGCTGGGTGGCCAGTCCCGCTCCCGCGCCCTCGCCGCCGCCGCGCAGCACTCCGGCCCCATTGGTGCCCTGGTCGATGATGATTGATTGCGAGCCGTGAGACTCGATGATGTCGGCCAGCTTCGCGCCGATTTCCTCGAAGGCCTGATCCCAGCTGATGCGCTCCCAACTGCCGCTGCCGCGCTCGCCCTTGCGCTTCATCGGGTAGAGCAGCCGCTCCGCCCCGTACATCGCGCGCGAATGCTGGTAGCCCTTCTGGCAGCCGCGCGGATTATAGTCCGGGGCCCGGTACTCGGGGTCGATGATCTGCGGGATGTTGCATGCGATCTCCTCGCGGACCACGCGGCCGTCTTTGGCGTAAACCCTGAAGGGACAGCTTCCCGGATAACAGTTGACGCGATGCGTCCCCCATCGAACCCGGTCCCACTTCCAGTAGTTTTGCGAGGCTTCGGAAGCCGTCTGCCTCGCGCTCGGATCCCCGCCTCGGCTATGCTCAGCCATCGTATTTCCCTCTGCGCGGTGTGCGGTTGACTGGAAATTTTGTGCCGTTCAGATCGAAACAGCATTAAATATGCCATTATCCTTGGCCTCATCGCGCGACCGCGTCCGTCCGCTGTCGTGCCGAAAGATCAAACCGATATAAGGCTTGGGAACGAGTTGATTAAGCAGGTCTGCTTTTTGGAAGAAGCAGGAGTGTATCATTGGGAGACAACCACATCGTATCGGCTGGATACACACCGCGCGGATCGGCGCTACAGAAGCGAGGTAAATTGCTCGACGGTTATCCCGGCCTAACGGATGATTGCACGCAGCGTTCCCTTGGCAATCTCCCGATGATCGGGAATCGCCAGCCGCCAGTAGGGGTGCGCTCGCTGGCGCAGGATCATGTGGCTGCCATGTTGACGATCGAATTCATAGCCGAGCCTTTCAAGAGCGCGGACCACTTCGCGGCCCGATACCCGAGGCAGTGTGCTCAAACGACCACGTCAACCATGGCTTCGTCAATCGGAGGCGGGATGGGTTCGCCGTGTTGCTTGAGGCTTTCGAGATACCCGGCGATCGCTTCGGCGATGTTGTCAAGCGCCGCGCGGCGGGTCGTGCCTTGCGAGATGCATCCGGGGAGACTCGGTACTTCGGCGACGAACACCCCGTCTTCATCCTGTTGGATCACTACGCGGAATTTCATTCTTTCGCCCAGTTCCTTCACCGATGAATTTAGCGCAAGGCCAACCGCCTGCAAAGCCGGATGAGAACCCCGCATCTGGGGTTCCTCGGCTCCGCAGACTCCGCCCGGAGTTTGTGAAGATTTGGATCTTGCGGTGGCGCCAGCCGGGTTTTTGGACAGGGGCAGGTGACATCGCGCGCATGACAGGTTAGCTTCTTATCATGCGGCTCGGTGCGATCGATGTAGGATCCAATTCCGTGCACATGATCGTCGCCGATGTCGGCCGCGATGGCCACGTCGAGGTGGTCGATCGGGTCAAGGAGACCGTGCGGCTGGGCCGGCGCGCATTCATGACCGGTCGTCTGATGCCCGAGTCGATGGATCTGGCGGTGCGCGCGCTGGTCAACTTCAATCGCATCCTGCGCCTGCGCAAGGTGGCCAAGGTGCGCGCGGTCGCGACCAGCGCCGTGCGCGAGTCGAAAAACCGCGCGGCGTTCATCCGGCGCATCCGCCGCGAGACCGGTCTCAACGTGCAGATCATTTCCGGCGCCGAGGAGGCGCGGCTCATCTTTCTGGCCGCCCGCCACGCGCTCGGACTCGAGGGCGGTCCGCATCTGTTGATCGACGTCGGCGGCGGCAGCGTCGAGCTGGTGCTGGTTCGCGACGGCCGGCCGCTGTGGATGAAGAGTGTCAAGCTCGGCGCGGCGCGTCTGGCCGAGCGCTACCTTACCGACGACCCGCCCAGCCGCGCGCAGCTCAAGCGGCTCGAACGCCATCTCAACGACGAGATCGGCGCGCTGCTCAAGAAGGCGCGCAAGGCCGGCGTGGTCCGCGCGATCGGAACCTCGGGCACGATCAACACCCTGATCGCGATGGCGCGCACCGCGCGCGGCGATGAACTGGAGCGTTTGCACGGCGCCAGCGCGACCGCCGCGGAGGTAAGCAAGCTCGCCGGCGAGCTGGTCTCGGCAAACTCCGCGCTGCGCTCGGAGCTGCCCGGCATCGACGCGAAGCGGATTGACCTGATGCCGGCGGCGGCCGCGCTGGTGGACTTTGTGCTCAAGCGCTCGGGGGCGCCGGTGCTGGTCGCATGCACCTGGGCGCTGCGCGAGGGCCTGCTGCTCAGCCTCGCGAGCGCGGCCATTCGCGGCGCCGGCGAGGACGTGCGCCGGCTCTCGGTTAAGGCGCTTGCGACCCGCTTCGCCGGCGCGAACAGGCACGGACACCAGGTCGCGAAGCTGGCGCTCAAGCTCTTCGACGCGACCGCTCCGGTGCTCGCGCTGCCCAAGAGCGCGCGCGAGCTGCTCGAATACGCCGCCTTGCTCCACGACATCGGCCACGCGATCGATCACGACCGCCACAATCGCCACTCGTACTATCTGATCAAGAACGCGGAGTTGTTCGGTTTCGATCCGGGCGAAGTCGAGGTGATCGCGCAGGCGGCGCGCGGCCACCGCAAGCAGGCGCCGAAGCTGGACTCGCCCGAAATGAACGGACTGCCGCCGTCCAAACGCCGTGTCGCCCGCGGTCTCGCCGCCATCTTGCGCGTCGCCGACGCGCTGGACCGAAGCCACTTCAGCGTCGTCAGGAATATCGAAGTTCGCTACTCTCCCGGCCGGCTCATCATCGGAGTCGATTCCAGCAACGAGAAGGCCGACCTCGAATTGTGGACATCCGAGAGACGGACGGACCTGCTCTCGAGGCTGCTCGACCGGCAGGTGACCCTGGAGCATTAGCTCTGCGCTCCCTGCCCATTGCCGGCGCGGCGCTCGACAACCCCAGCGGAGGGCAAAATGGCTAATCGGCGCGTAGTGGTGGTCGGAGCGGGTATCGCCGGACTCAGCGCCGCGTTGCGCCTGCGTCAGGCGGGCGCCGAGGTCACGGTATTCGAATCGAGCGATCGCGTCGGCGGCCGCACCAGTTCAGAGACCCACGACGGCTACCTGTACGAGCGCGGCACCCAATTTTTCACCTCCACCTATCGCAACGCCTTGGGGCTCATCAAGGAGATGGGACTCCAGGCCGAGCTGAGAGCGACCAGTCCGTGGATAGCCGTGTTCAAAGATGGGCGGCCGCATCGGATGCCGGCTGGAATGCTGTTTGCCCTCTATGCGTTGAGGAGCGGACTGCTAAGCGTGCGCGACCTCGCCCGATTCACCTGGCATACCACCAGCTTGCGATGGCCGCCGGTCGATAACTACTCGGCATGGGCAAAGTACGACGACCAGGATGCCGCCAGTTGGAGCGCGCCGCGCTTGGGCCGGGGCGCGGAGTTCCTGCTCGAGCCGGTGCTGGCCGGCGGCGTGATGCAGCAGATCGAGGAAACCTCGCGCGCCTGCGCGCTCGCCGTGCTGGCGATAACCGCCAACGGCCGCAGCAAGGACCTGACGCTCGCGCGCGGCAACGACTCGCTGCCGCGCGCGATGGCGGCGCGGCTCGACGTCAAACTCGAGGCGCCCGTCCAGGCGGTCGAAGCCTCGCCCGACGGCGTGACGGTGCGGCTGCCAGGAGAGACGGTTCGCGCCGACGCGGTGGTGCTGGCAACCACCGCTTCGGTCGCCGCCGGAATTTATCGCGCTGGAGACCGGATCGAACGCGAGCTCATGGCGACGCCCTATGGATCGGTGATCAAGGTCGGTCTGGCGACCAAGCGCGACTGGTCCAACGATCCGGGGCTCGGCAATGTGTGGGCGATGATGATACCGCGCGGCGAGCGCCGGGAAATCGTTTCCGTCACGATCGAATCAGCCAAGGACCCTGCGCGGGTGCGCAAGGGCGGCGAAATGCTCAACTTGTTCGTTACCCCGGATAACGCCGAGCGAATGATGGATTGGCCCGATGAACAGGTGGTCAGCGCGGTTGCGGCCGACGTCGAGCGGCTGTTCCCCGGCGCGTTTGCCGCGATGCAGTTTACCCGGGTAGTTCGTTGGCGCGAGGGGATGCCGAAATCGCCGGTCGGGCGCGCACGCGCGCTCGCCGAATACCGCCGCACACGGCCGCGCGACGCCAGGGTGTGGCTGGCGGGCGACTACATGGGAATGCCGTTTCTCGAATCGGCTATCGAAACCGGCACCTGGGCGGCGGCCCGTATCGTCGAATCCTGAGCGCAAGACCGGCGCTCCTCGCTTCAAACCAAATCAGGCAATCGAAAAAAAAGGCACGCGGTGGCTTCACCATGAGGGCATGTGGCCAAGCGTGCCTTCGGCTCCTTGGGGGAGGCAGAGCCGACCATTTGGATCGTAGTCACGATGCGCGCTTAATGCCACCGGCGGTGCGTCTCGAACGGAACCATTTTGAACGTTTGCATCGCCCCCCGCATATTGAAACAGCGCGCATCCGGCCCCATCGGCTCGCGCAAGATTTGGCTCCGCGCCGGGTGATGCCCTCGATAGCGACTGCGGAGGCGGCGGACTACATTCCGAAGATCCAATTCAGGAAAAGACCGACTATGAACAGTGCGCCCGGCGCGCCGCGTATGCACGAAGGCCGCCGACACATACCACAGCGGCCATACCGGATATCCTGGCGGCGGCGAACTCGGCTTGGGATTCGAATAGACCCCGAGCACCCGCCACAGCATCGGTAGCCCGCCGAGCACCAGCAGGGCGCCGAACCCGAGCGTACCCGCCATGACCATCGCTACGACAACTATGTAGAACGAAATCATCAGCGCCTGGTTGAGCCGGATCGCCCACTGCTCGCCGAGGATCACCGGCAACGTGTGCACGCCCTTTGCGGAATCGAAGGGAAGCTTGTCCAGGTGCTTGCCTATCAGCACGCTAGTCACGAGGATCGCGTAGGGAAGCGACGCAACCCAGACCCAGGCCGGTATTTCGCCGGTCGTGATGAAATACGTGCCACCAACCATCAACGGGCCCCATACGATGAACACGCCCGGCTCGCCCAGTCCGAGATGCTTTAAACGCACCGGCGGTGCAACGTAAAACACGCTGATGAACAGCCCGGCCAATGCGAACAGGACCACCGGCCATCCGCGCACCGCGAAGAGGAAAATCATGATTGCCGCGTCGATCAGGTTGAGCACGACGATCGCGCGTATCAGCTCTGCCTTGGTAACCCAGCCTGCGAGCACGGGATGGGGCGCATACAATGCGCGCGGCGCTTCCGACGTGTCGATGCCGCCGGTCAGATCGAAGTAGTCGTTGATGAGATTGTTGGATGCGTGCGCGACGCCCAGCCCGATCAGAGCTAGCAGGAAATATGACCAGTTCGGATTGCTTGCGCGCATCGCGAGCAGCCCGCCGATAAGTCCTGACGTCAGCGTCATCGGAATAACGCCTGCGCGCGTGATGATCAGCCATCGCGAGACGCCGTCCATGCGCTCGTCGGGCAGGTTCATCGTGAGGAGCGCCTCGCGCCAGTTCTTCAGCCGCTCAGTCCAGTCGATGGGATGGGGCTTTACCAACTCTGCCATGATTCAGCCTTTGCTTGGGCACATCGGCGTTTGCCGTGCTGCCGGGCTATACGGCCTGTTAGATCGGTTGCAGCATTACTGAACGTAGTAAGCGTTTGGACCGGAAAACCGGTAAGGTGTGTTCTTATCTGGAGGCGTATAGGTCCCCTGCACGGCGGCGTTGTTATGCTCGGTAGTCGTGGTCGTGCTTGAATTCGTGGCCGGCGCCAACACACCCGGGTTCGTAGTGCTGGATTCGCTGGTCGTCGCGGTTTCCGTGACTTGATTGCTAGCCGCACAGCCGGCTAGCCACACCATCGCAATACCAACACAAATAGCCACTATGGAACTAGTTGTGTGTTTCATTGTTCAGGCTCCTGCTTATTCTGTTCTCGACAAAAAGCGATAGAAAACAAAAGTCTGGCTCAACACTACGCGCTTCCCGCGCCGCCGGCAAAGGCCGGGAAACAAAACCGGCCGGCAACCTTGCACGGGGAGCCCGTCGGGTCTATAGCGGACTGGGAATCGGAAAATCAAAACGCAATTCCAGTTGACTGCGCGTGCGATGGCGGGCGGCGTTCTGCTAAGCGCCGCGATCCGTATCCAACAGCCAGGCACCGGAGCGCACCAACGAGGGCATCCATAGATGGAAACCGCCGCGCATGTGTACGAAGCCTTCGAGTACGATCTAAGCCTGACCGCCGAGCAGCTGCAAATCCGCGATACCGCTCGCCGTTTCGCCGCTGAGGTGATGCGCCCCGCCGGCATTGCGATCGACAGGATGACGCCTGAGGCGGCGATCGCGCCGAGCTCGCCGCTTCACCGGGTTCTGGCGAATGCGGCTGAGCTGGGCTTTACCAAACTGAGCGCACCCGCGGCGCTTGGCGGGCTTGAGGCGGCGCCCGCAACCGCACACATGGTGCTCGAGGAATTGGCGTGGGGAAATGTCGGGCTGGCCGGCGTCATTTTTCTTGCCTCCTATCCTGCAGGAGCCGCACTGGCGACCGGCAACGGCGAGTTAATCGCCGAATTCTCAGCGCCATACTTCAGCCAGGCGGGCGCCTCGATTATCGGATGCTGGGCGATCACGGAGCCGGATCACGGCTCCGACCAGCTGGGCGTGATGCGCCCCGAGCTCAAAGTAAAAGGCCGCGGCAACCTGATCGCGCGGCCCGACGGAGACTCGTGGGTGCTCAGCGGGCAGAAGTCCGCCTGGGTGTCCAACGCACCCATCGCGACCGTGGCCGTGGTGAACGTGCAGCTCGGCTCGAGCCGCGGACTGGACAACGGTGGCGTATGCTTCGTGCCGCTCAACCTTCCCGGAATTTCGCGCGGGCGTCCGCTCGACAAGCATGCATTCCGCGCTTTGCCGCAAGGCGAAATATTCTTCGACGAGGTCCGCATCCCGCGCCGCTACATGATCGCCGAGGGCGCAGCCTATCCCGCCCATGTCGAGGCCACTCTCACCGCCTTCAACGCGGCGGTCGGAACGCTCGCGACCGGGATCGCGCGCGCGGCCTTCGATTGCGCTCTCGCCTATGCCAAGACGCGCATCCAGGGCGGACGTCCCATCTTCGAGCATCAATCGGTGCGCGCCAGGCTGTTCCGCATGGCGTCATTGGTTCGCGCCGCGCACGCGCTCTCGCGCGACGTTTACGTTTACAACATCACGCGGCTTTCGCGCGGCGAGACCGCCCGCCTCGATCACTCGATCACCTCGAAGGTCTTTTGCTCCGACGCGGCGTTCGAGGTCGCGACCATGGCGGTGCAGCTCCACGGCGGTAACGGAATGACCCGCGAATACGCGGCCGAGATGTTCCTGCGCGATGCCACTGCGTGCACGATCGCGGACGGCGAGAACAACTACCTGGGCCTGATCGCGGCCTCGATGCTATGAAACGTCCACCCGCCGCCAGCCGGACGAAACGGAAGAAAAGGGCGTTGGATACCATCGGCCCGAGCATCGAACAACGACTCCGGATTCTCGAGGATCGCGAGGATATTCGCGAACTCGCGGCCACGTACTGCTTTCTCGTGGACGACGGGCGTTTCGACGAACTCGTTGAACGCTGCTTCACCGAGGACGCGTGCTGCGACTTTCACGGCGCGGGCGGCGGGATGGCGCAGACGGTCTCGCGCGGGCGCACCGAGCTCCGCAATTTCTTCACCATGATGGTGCCGGCTGCGCTGCGCGACATGGCGCATACGATCCACAATCATCGCATCTCCATCGACGGTGATCGCGCGTCAGGCGATTGCTATTTCGAGCTTACCGCCGTCGATCGGACCTCAGGCGAAGCGGTCGTCGGCACGGGCCGTTACTTCGATCGCTACCGGCGCGACGCTGGCGCGTGGCGCTTCGAGATGCGCAACGCCTCGATTTTCTTCATCGCACCGCTTCGTGAAGGATGGGCAAAGCAACGATTCCTGAGCACACTCGCGCAATCATCGCGCTGAGCGCCGCCCCGCGACGCGGCCTGCTTGGTCCGCGACGCGCATCGGCGTAACTTTCTCAGTTGTCCGGGTGCCCCCTTAGCTCAGATGGATAGAGCACAGGATTCCTAATCCTGGGGTCGGCAGTTCGAATCTGCCAGGGGGCACCAAATTCTCTGCAGAATCGCTAACGTTTTCCCCATCGTTCACGGCGATACGGCCGGCCTCATCGCTCGAAGTGTCCACCATGTGTCCACTGGCCCCGAGCAATGCCTTCGCCAGCGTGTCAATCGAGCTGGTTTTGAGAGTCCGGAACCAGTGGGAGTACACCTTCAGCGTCGTTTGCGCGCTGGAATGGCCCAGGAGCCCCTGAACCTCGGTGATCGGGGTGCCGGCGGCAATCAGAATCGAGGCAAAGGAATGACGCAGCGAGTGCATATCGACGCGCCGGAGCTTCGCCCGGGTAAGGGCAGGGTAGAGCCCGCGCTTGAGCACGTTGCTGCGATGCGCCGGCGCGCCGGTGGGCGAAGTCGGCGAAGGGAATACCAGTTCATCCTTGCCCTTCGGGCATTGGAGCTTCCACCGTTTTAGAGCGCTGGTGAGTTCCGCCGACAACGGAATGATGCGCCGGCTCGTCGCGGTCTTCGGTTCAAAGAATCGCGGCTGCGAGAGTTCCGGCGGCTGGCCCTCTGGATCCCGCACCCGAGCCCAGCTCAGAGAACGGCGAATGTGGATGCGATTTTCGTGAAGTTCAACGTCGGACCATCTGAGTCCGAGCAGCTCGCCCGAACGCATGCCGGTCAGCGCTGCAGTCATGAACAGCGTGCGATAGTAGCCAGGCTCCGCAGCGTTGAGCAGACGACGGATCTCGTCCAGGTTAAGCACTTCGTCCTCGCGAACGGGACGATTCGCGTCGCGGGATTGAGGCTCGCCCTCGATCACCTGATTCGGCGCGACCCGCGCGCGCTCGACCGATGCGGCCGGATTCTTGATGCACCAATTGTGGCGTACTGCACGCTCGAGGACTGCGGCGGCCGTCGTCAGTACTTTGTTGACGGTCTGTGCGGCAAGCCCTTTCCGCTCCGGCGTCTCCTCGGTTGCGTCCGTCTCGGTGACGCCCCTGAGCAGAGCGTCGCGGAGGGTTTCGATTTTGCCGATCGTAATCTGATTCACCCGTAGCTTGTGTAGCGGTGCGAGATGGACGTCGATGTGCACGCGCCAGGCGTCCAGCGTGCTCGGCTTGCATCCAGCTTTCCCTCTCAACCAGTCTTCGGCGACCTCCTTGAAGGTCGGCACGGTCTTCGGCGCAATGTAGATGCCCTCGTTGCGATTGTCCCTGGCCTTGGTAAGGGCCGCGTCTGCCAGCTTCTTCGTATCAAAGCTCTCGCGATGGCGGTCCGGAGCCGGGAACCGCACCTGCCACCGGCCGTTCTGGAGCTTTCGCGGGTTAGGCATGGATCACCGTTTCACCTATCGGTCATCCGCGATTCTCTGAATTAGCCGCGCGGCTGGTTCGCTGATCGCCATCTCTCCCCTCTACCATCGTGCGACCGAATTGCGCGCTACGCCCACCTGGTGCGCCAGTTCTTGCTGGGTCCAGCCGCGCTTTCGTCTGAGTTCTCCGTAGTTGTTCCGGTTTCATCTTGATAGGTCGCATATGCGTGGCAGGTGCCGGATAGCGGACTCCCTAGCGACATGCAACTCTGCGCTGCGAGAGAGCACGTTCAACCTCAGAGGGGTCAAAGCGCACGTATCGTCCGATCATCCTCTTTGGGATTCGATCGGCACGAGCCTCGGACGCAACCCAGCTTTCTTTCACCTTAAGATACTCGGCCATTTGCTTCGCGGTCAGGAGTCCTGGCGCAGCCGCCGGCTTGCTCGCTCGAACCTGGGTCGTCTCAGTGGTCGCCGCCAGCGCCTCGGCCGCGAGCGCGGCTTGAACCACGGCCGCCCGGCTCTGTAGCGCTGCCAGCGTGCCGGGCGGCAAACCGCCGGCACAGCCGGGATCCGCGGGCGATATCGTCCAGGCTTGGCACGGACGCGATGCGCTGCTCGGTTGCCGGCTGCATTGCTCTTCATCCCTCGGCGCAGCACGTCGAGGCGACGGCGGCGGTGATGCTGACGTTCCCGACTTTTGCGGGGATTATGTTAAGCGTGACACTCATGCGCAGAATCCACCTCCGCTTGCCGTATCACGAGGTTTTATGCCAATAGCCAAGCCGGTATCCATCCACTGACGTTTCATGAAGCTCTCAAAGCCATTGTCGATGTTGATCCTGATAGCGTCGGCATCACTCCTAAGCGCCGTAAGCGTAGGAAGCGGAAACGAAAAACATCAGAATCAAACCAGTACCCAAAATAAGCGCACTGATCGCGAGCCCCGCATACCCGCGCCATCGTTTACAATCGTCGTCCAACCAGCCCCAGTACAGATAATTCAGCCAAGCCCCGCCGTAGAACAAAAGAAGCCCCAACAAAAATGGTATCAGCGGCCCACGATTACTGATTGGGGCATTTTCGTTGTTACCATTCTGTATACTTCCATCTCTCTCGGTTTGCTCAATGCCACTCGACAACAAGCAAAGCTCGCTACTCAAGCATTGAGAGAGACCAGCATTGCTGCCGAAGCTGCGAAGCAAAGTGCCAACGCCGCCACGGCCGCTGCGGAAGCCGCTATTGAATCGAATCGGCAAAATCGAGAATTGGCTGAGCACGAACTTCGGGCATACGTCCATGTGAACAGCGCCCAAGTTCTCGATGTCTCGACTCCTACCGATCGCAAGATAAGCGTAACAATCAAAAATTTCGGCAGGACGCCTGCCTACAACGTCAAATTCTGGCTTGGTGTCGGCGTGCGCGAATTCCCGCTCGCTTCCGTTCTCTCCGATGCGCCTGCCGATCTGGCCTTGAGCACCGATATACTTGGGCCGGGACGCACCTCGACCAGCATAGTTGCCGTTCCCAATTTGAACGCTTGGGAAGAAAGCCAGTTGCAAATTGCCGGCGCAGCGATCTATGGCCATGGCCGCATCACGTACCACGATATTTTCAAACGAGAGCATCCATCGACTTTCCGCCTTGTATGCCACGGAAACGGTCTCGCCAAAGGCCGGATGTCTGCCGACCGCCAAGGCAATTCGCTCGATTGATTGAGAACACCGGCCTGTCAGGCAAGTTATGCCCACCAAGAGTGTCAGTGTCACGCCCAACACGATCCCCCTTGTTCTTCCAGCGCGCCTTATCGCGGCCGAGACGCAGCGATAAACGCACTGAAACCCCAAGGTAAGTTCCGACTTCACGGCCTGTCTTTCTTCCTCTAGATCGACCGTCAGATCGCGCCGGGGGGCGGATTGTTCACGGCCCGGATTTGCAGACGTTCTGCAAAATTCTCATGTCCTCAGCCAACTCCGCTGGCCTCCTGGTCGCGCTCGATAAAATCCGCGATGGTCGCTTTTTGACCGGTCAGGGTTTCCCACCTGGCGATCGCGACGTTGACGAAGCGGGGTTCGAGTTCGATCGCATAGCAGCGGCGCCCAAGCTGCTCTGCGGCCACAATCTGGCTCCCTGACCCGGAAAATGGCTCATAACAAAGATCGCCGGGACGGGTGTGCAACTCCATAGGAATCGCAAAGAGCTTGTTCGGCTTGGACGTTGGATGGTCGCTACTCTCCACCTCGGCGTTCGGAACCTGCCAAACCGTGCCTGGGTTGCCGTAGCTGTGATCGACGAGCGGCTTCTGGCCCTTGACCCAGCCGAAAAGACAGGGTTCGTGGGCCCACATGAGAACGCTGTAGGTTAGGACGGGCCGGCTCTTGAACCAGATGACTTGCTGATGGTGAAACGCTCCGACTTCGTTCCAGACGCCCTCAAGCATCGATTGCCTCGTGGACGCATGCCAGCAGTACCAGGCTGCGTTGGGCGCGATCGCGCGTTCGATCGCGACTTTGTAAAAGGCGAGATAGAACGCGCGCCCGCTATCGCCGCCGGCGTCCTCGTTCTCAAACGCGGTTCGGCCAGCTTCGTGGTAGACCTTCGACCAGTCCTTGTCGCGATTGGCTTTGGCGCGGTTCGCCCTGGTGGCCGGATGCGAGCCGCCAGCATAACCGATTGCATAAGGCGGGTCCGTAGCGAAAAGAACCGCCCTTTCAACGCCCATCAGGCGTGACACGTATTCCGGGCGCGTAGAATCGCCGCACAAGAGCCGATGCTTACCCAACTGCCAGATTTGGCCCAAACGCGCCATAGGGCTAGCCGGTGGCGCGGGAATGGGGTCCTGTGCGGCGTCCTCGGCCAAGCCGAGGCGCCCCATTTCCTTGGGGTCGAGCCCGGTCAGCTCCGAGAGCACACCCAGTTCGCTGATCTCCAACTTTAGCAATTTATCGTCCCAGCGGGCTTCTTCGCCGGAGCGATTGTCTGCGATGCGATAGGCGCGGCATTGGGCCTCGCTCAAATCGGCAGCAACGTGCACCGGGACCTCGAGCAGGCCGAGCTTGTGTGCGGCGAGCAATCGGGTGTGGCCGACCACGACCACGCCGGCAGCATCGACAACGACGGGCTGGCGCCAGCCGAATTCCTTGATGCTAGCCGCAACCTTGTCGATCGCGGACTGCGGAATCTTCCGCGGGTTCGTCGCGTAAGGAACCGGGCGATCGATCGGCCAAAGTTCGATCTCCATCACGAGCCGGCCTCCTCCTCATCATCAAGCAGGGCATCGAACAAACTTCTCTGAGCGGGATTGAGCGACTTAACTTTTGTGCGCGAAGCGGGGCTTAGGCCGAATTCGATCTCGATCTGATGCATCGCCTTCGAGCACATCGAGATCACACTCATGTACGGCGAAATATATGGGTTGCCGACGCCGTTGGCGCGCACAACGATGCCGCTCTGATTGACCGCGCGCGAGGCCAGGTCGCGTTTCGAATACCAGATGCACCATGTGCCGAACATGGTCAGGTCGAGCGCAGTCAAAAGGCCAGCCTTGATGAAGCGGCGTCCCTCCGCGGACCAAACGCGCCGGCCCTCGTCGTCGAGGAAACCCGGCGCCGGCGGCATCCGCTTGAGCAATGGACTGGATGGCTCTTCAGAATTTAGCCGACGGCGCCCTGGGTTCCCCCGCAGAATCTTGAGCGTCGTCGGCGTTGGTGTTTTTCCTCTCATGCAAGTTCCTTCATTTCAGACCCGCCCCTCGCCCACAGCCCCCCACCCCTATCTCCAACGCGCCGATTTACGCTGAGGTGCGCAACGGTCAACGCTCGGCCGATCGTAGAGAATGTGACCGGCTATACCCGGTCCCTCGGCCGTCGGACGCCCCAACTGTTTCGCTGCTACCCGTTCACATCACTATCGTCCCGCGTTCTGTCCCATCCGCGTACCTCTCGCGCGGAAGGGCGTCCCGCTGTCCCACTGACTAGATCTGTGGGACAGTGGGACATTCGAGTCGCCCGCCGGCGATGCCACTACTCATGCGTTAAACAACCCAAGTTGTTTTGCCTGGTCATGAAGTCGTTGTGCCTGCGACTTGCTGACTCCGAGTTCCTTTCCCACTTCTCTCATGCTCAACCCGGTCTTGAACAATGCCACAGCTTGAGTGAGCTCGACGTCCTCCACCTCACGCATGCTCCATTCCGCCCTTCCGTCTCGAACCTTGAGCCCTTGCGTCCAGCGGCTTGACTGGATTTCCAAAGGTTGCGCGCGCCTTTTCGAAGTGCAGCTCGAACCGCGCACCTTCGACAGCGTGGTAGTCGCTGGGTCGGACGAGGTGAATCACTGTATCGAGTACATCCTCCCGCCGGCTCGTACCGCGCTGGGCACCTCCCTTCCCCTCGTGATGCAGGAAAATGACAGAGAGTCCGCGGCGACGGAGTTGAAGCGCCCACTCCTGGGCAGGCAGCCAAGACTCGGCTTCGTTCTCACGTCCACCGCGGAATAGCGTGGAAATGCTGTCAAAAACGACGAGATCGGCCTTGCCCAAAACCATGGCGTCCACGAGTTCCTGCGACTCGCGCGACAAGAGATTCGGGATCGGGACCTCCTGCGTGTCGGGCGTGATGATCCGAAAGTACCCTGGTGGCGGTTCTGATTCTGAGGCGGCTCTGATATGGGACAAACGCTCCTGCATCGTGCTCGCCGGCATTTCGCCGTCGATATAGACCACCCGCCGCGGGCGCGGCGCCGTCCAACGGAGGAACTTGGTGCCGCTTGCGATCGCGTACACCATAGAGAGGGCAAGATAGGTTTTCCCGACGCCCCGCCACGAATAGAGCATCGCGATATCTTTCTGCCTCAGAATCGGTTCGAGGATGAATTCGCGCGGAGGAAGTTCGAGTTTCAAAAAATCTAGAACATCCACCGTCTTGAGGCCGACGGAGCCAGCTGCATCTTCGGCGTTCGCAATTGCCGCCGCGATTTCGACCGCGCCGTTCGTCGTCATGCTATCCCCGCAACACATCGTTGAAGTCTCTTGCCTTCGAAGGTCGCGCAATTTTCACGCGCCTTCCCTCAGCCAGAAATGTCTGAGCCGCATCACGCGCAGCTTTCTCGCCAGGTTCG
>CAWFAJ010000025.1:0-6950 GCA_963813785.1 uncultured delta proteobacterium
TGGTTATGGCTGAGCCTTACTACAAGCAGCACTGGGTCGACATCGACTCGGACCGCCACAGCGCATACGACAAGATTCTTGCGTTTCATCCGGCGATGGAACCGCTTCTGCGTCCGCTCGATCTTAAAGCAGGGTTGCGCGTGCTCGATGTAGGCTCCGGACCCGGCCACACCGCTCTCGAACTTGCACGGCGCGTGGCCCCCGGCGGGAAGGTAACGGGTGTCGATATCAACGCCGAGTTCGTCGAGCGATCTGGCGCTCGCGCGCGCGAAGCAAAGCTGCCAGCGGAGTTCGTGCTGAGCGCCTTTCCGCCGCTCCCGTTTCCAGACGCCTCATTCGACCGTGTCTGGTGCAAAAATGTTCTTGAGTATGTCGATTCCGCAGCCGATACTGTCGCGGAATTGGCGCGAGTGACAGCGCCGGGCGGGGTGGTGGTCGCGGTCGATAGCGACTGGGATATGCTCGCGCTCGACATCGGTCCCGCGGCGCGCGAACGCAGCGATCGAATCATCGCCGCGTCGAAGACGATTGCCATCAAGGAGCCGCAGATTGGACGCCAGCTCTATCGGCTGTTTCGCGCGGCCGGTCTTGGCGACGTGAAAGTTGAGATTCACGCTGGCGCGGACACTGCCGGACGCTCGCTACCGATGCTCAAGGCCAGTTTCGCGCGGTATGCGCGCGACTCTGGCAAGATCGCAGCAACCGAGGTCGAGGGTTGGTTCGCCGAAATCGATCGCGCCGTCGCCGGAGGATCGTTCCTGTTCGTATTGCCGCAATTTGTGGTGCGCGGAATCAGGAACTAGGCGTCCGGGCGCGAACGCGAATCTCTTACGGGAGAACAACGGATGACTTTTGCATGGCTGGCCTTCTTCGACGCACTGTTGTCGATCGCGATGATCGCGGCAGGAATTGTTGGCGCGCACTTTTACTTGTTTGCGCCGTTCATGGGTTTCCAGTTGTTCGCGCTCGGGTTTCTGCTCAGCATCATGGGAGCACTGGTCGGGTTCGTCGCTATTTTCATGACGGGCAAACCTCAATTCCGAGCCGGGCGCAATCGAGCTTTGGTGGGCACGGCGGTATGCCTGCTGATCGCGCTGCCGTTAATCGTGACCGTGCTGCGCAGTTTGAAGTATCCGGCCATCAACGACATCACTACCGATTTCGACAATCCTCCCGAGTTCGTTTTCGCCCAGAAGCTGCAGCATGAACCGAACCGCGACATGAAGTACAACAAGGCGAAGTACGCCGACAAGCAGCTGGCCGGTTACGGCCATATCAGTCCGATTAAGGAGCGCCTCGAACCGTCGGCGGAATTCGCGCGCGTGACCGAGGTCGCAAACGCCGCGCCTACGTGGAAGATCACCTATTCCGATTCGGCCAAGAATACTCTCGAGGCCGTCGCGACTTCGCGACTGTTCCATTTCCAGGATGATGTAGTGATCCAGATTCGGCCGACTCCCGACGGCGTAAGCCTGATCGAGATGCGCTCGAAATCGCGTGACGGGATCGGCGATTTCGGCGTCAACGCCAAACGGATCCGGCGTTTCTTCGATCGCGTCGCACTCGCCCGCGGCAAGGTCAACGCTCAAGAGGAAATACCGTAAGCGCGCGGACCAATCTGCGCTATTGCTTGAGCGCGCGAATCGTCCGCATCACGGCAGCGTTGCGATCTTCATTGACCGGATTCGTGAACACGATCGCAGTTCCAATTCCCGGCGCGCATAGCTCCTGCAGTCGCTCGCGAACGCGCGCTTCCGAGCCGACCAGCAGGGTCGCATCGATCAACTCGTTGCTCACTGCCTTGACGGCCGCGTCGCCGTCCCGCCCGGCGGCGCGAATAGCTGCAATTTCCCGCTCGAATCCCGAATGCGCCATCATGTTCCCGTAAAACTTGAGCGCGCCGTAGCGCGACAGGAGCTTGCGCGCGGGACGACGCGCGGCTTCGAGATCGTCCGAAATAAACGCGGTGGCGAACAGCGTCGCCTCGATCTGTTTTGCGTCACGGCCGCCGATCTGCGCGCCCTCGGCCAACTCGCCGAGCGCCTCCTTGACCCGCGCCGGCGGAAAGAAGTTGAAAATGACGCCGTCTGCGATTTCACCGGCCAGCTTCACCATCGGGCGCGATACCCCCGCCAGATAAAGTGGCAGCTTCGTGCTCACGCGCGGCCCGGTCTTGCCCCCGTCGAGCGCGGCGCGAAGAGTCTTCACCGTTTCGCGCATCCTGGTCAGCGGTATTCCCATTTCGATTCCCAGCGCGGAATTGCCCTCGCGATGGCCTGTGCCGAGACCGAGGATAAATCGTCCGCCGGTGAATTCCTGGACCGCAGCGGCTTCATTGGCGAGCAGATTCGGATGGCGCAGATAGATATTCGTGATCGCAGTGCCGAGTTTGATTCGCTTGGTGTGAAGTCCGAGCGCGAGCGCGCACGCAATCGAGTCGTTATTCGCCTCGGTCATGAAGACGCCCGAAAAGCCCGCGTCTTCCGCCGCCCGCGACCATTCGATCAGGCGCGCCGGCGGGCTGTCGGGAAGTATCGTGCAAGCAAGTGCAATTTTGGCCATGATGAATTTCCCTTTCGTCTGATTGCAGCCGACACTTTCATCAAGCCGCAGCTTCCGTCAAGTTGTGTGCCCGCCGGAACGGGGACGTTGTGCCGCCGAGCTTAAGATTAATCGCGTCCGCTGGACTTTATTGGCGGTCGCATCGTAAAGATAATCGGAATTGTTAACGATAGGCCGCTTTTCCCGGGTCACATCTCTACCTGGAGGACGAGTGCGATGAAACGAGTTGCTGTGGCATTGATCGCGACAAGCATGTTGATGATGGCGGTGGGTGCGGGATTCGCAAAAGATCTTTCTACGACCGGGCTCGAAGAGGCGTTCATTGACGCGGTTGGGACCTGCGGTCCGTCGAGCAATGTGGCGGGCTCACTGGGCAAGAGCGAAGACCCGGCGGTGAAGATCGCGCTTCGCGACGCGTTGATTGCGGAAGCTGCCGACGACGCCGCCGCGGTCGCGGGCTCCAACAAGGCGCACAGCGAATGCATCAGAAAGGATCTCACGTCGCGCGGATATACTGACAACGATATGGCCGCGCTGCCCTATTGCGTTAAGCACGACTGGCCAAGTCCGTTCGACAGCCTCGGCGTGTGCGTGAAGAGTCACAGCCGTCTCGAGGGCGCGCTCAACAAAAAATAGTCACGCAGATCGCCTGCTGAATGACGATTGGAATACCGGCGCGCTCCATCGCGGAGCGCGCCGGCGCCGTATTCGGTTCCTTCCTCCGACAGCTTAGTCCAGTCCGTATCTCTGGCGCTTACGCCACAATGTCGCGACGTTGATTCCCAGCATCTCGGCCGCCTCTTCAAGCGTCATTGCCTGCTCGAGCACCACTTCGATATGCCGCCGCTCCATCTGCTCCAGCGTTTGGCTGTGATCGAGTTTGTCGGGGGACGCGAGTATTTTGTCCGGCAGATCGCTTAGATCGATCGTCTCGCCGCGGCTCAGGATTACCGCGCGTTCCATCACATTGCGAAGCTCGCGGATATTGCCCGGCCACGAGTAGGACACCAGCGCCTCGCGCGCCTCGGGCGCGATCGAATGGGCCGGCTTGTGATGCGTCTGCGCGGCTTGCGCCGCGAAGTGCTCCGCCAGTTTGAGGATTTCTCCCGGCCTGTCGCGCAGCGCCGGCACCTGCAATTCGATCACATTGAGCCGGTAGTAGAGATCCTCGCGGAAGCGCTTTTCCTTGACCAATTGCTCGAGGTGCTGATTGGTCGCGGCGATTATGCGCGCATCCACTTTGATCGTCTGCGCGCCGCCGACCCGCTCGAACGTCCGCTCCTGCAGAAACCGCAGCAGCTTGGATTGAACCACCGGCGTCAGGTCGCCGATCTCGTCGAGCAGAACCGTTCCGCCCTCGGCCGCTTCAAGGCGCCCGGGCTTGTCCTTTATCGCCCCGGTAAACGATCCGCGCACGTGCCCGAACAGCTCGCTTTCCAGCAGATGCTCGCTGAGCGTCGTGCATGCCACCTGCACAAACGGTCCATTTTTGCGCGGACTCAAGCGATGTATGTACGACGCCAGCATGCCCTTGCCGGTGCCGCTTTCGCCGGTGATTAAGGCGGTCGCGTCGCTGTCAGCCACCTGCGCGGCGATCTCCGCGAGCTTTCGCGAATGCGGACTGTACGTCAGGAACGGCTCGGGCTCGCTCAGGCTTTCGATCCGATCGCGCAATTCTTTGTTCTCAGCGCGCAGTTCGTGCACCTCGAGCGCCCGCGCGACGACATGTACGATGTGGTCGGCCGTGAACGGCTTGGTGACGTAGTCGTAAGCCCCCTGGCGCATCGCCTCGACCGCGTCGGGAATCGAGCCGAACGCCGTCATCATCACCACCGGCAGCGCCGGGTTGAGCCGTTTGATCGACTCGAGCAGCTTCAGCCCGCCCATTCCTTCCATGCGGACGTCGGAGACGACTACCGCGGGTGCCGATGGCCCCAACAGTTCCAGTGCCCGTTCCGCATTCTCCGCCACGGTCACCTGGTGACTTGCGGATTCAAGGCTCGCCGCCAGCGTGCGGCGGATGTTGCGGTCGTCATCGACGACAAGGATGTTAGCCAAGCGTTTCCCCGGTTAGCTGTGCAGTTTCCATTCTACTGCTCGACGCCCTGGCAGCAGCAATAGTGTTCATGTCCAATGAGATTGCAGATTGCATGACCATAATCACCCAAATTATTGCGCTTTGCACTTACAACTTCACGAAGAGCAGCAAGATCGTGCGGAATCATTGCGGTCTGCATCTTGCACATTGAAATGCCTGCATCGCCGGCATTCTCGGCGTTTGCTCGGGAGATTTTGATACTTGGCAGCCACCCCTAAATTAACCAGCGCCGAGCGGGCCCAGCCGCAGGCGACCTTCGGCAGACAGACCAAAGCAATCGTAGTTACCACCGGGATGCTCGCCTTCATCTCCTTCTGGCGAGCATCCGCGATCGTGCTGTGCGATCTCGCCTCGACAGCCTACTACATCGGCGGCATCGTCGAGCAGGCCTGCGGCCGCTCTGCCCCGTATTTCATTCTCGCCGTCATGCTGTTTTCGTACGCGGTGCGCGCCGTGTACGTGGAATCGTGCTCGATGTTTACGCGCGGCGGTGTATATCGGGTCGTCAAAGAAGCGATGGGCTCGACGCTGGCAAAAATCTCGGTGTCGGCCCTGATGTTCGACTACATCCTGACCGGGCCGATCAGCGGGGTCTCGGCCGGCCAATACCTGGTCGGTTTGATCAACGAACTGCTCAAGCTTGCGCACTCCGGAATTATTCTGCCGGCTGATTTCTCGGCCGCCTTCTTCGCCATCGCCGTGACCGCATATTTCTGGCGTCAGAATATTCTTGGCATCGAGGAATCCAGTGGCAAGGCGATGCGAATCATGCAGGTCACAACCGTGATGGCCGTGATCATGATCGCATGGTGCGGCCTGACGATTTTCATGCGTGGCGCGCATCTGCCGCCATTCGAGTTGAAGTTCACCGACGACTCGCTGGGATGGCTCAAGCACTTTCCCGGTGCGCGCACCATCGGCACGCTTGGAATCCTGATCGCGTTTGGCCATTCGATCCTCGCGATGTCCGGTGAGGAATCTCTGGCGCAGATCAATCGCGAGATCGAGGCGCCCAAGCTCAAGAACCTTTTGCGCACCGGCCTGGTCATCTTCATTTACAGCCTGCTGCTAACCTCGTTGGTGTCTTTTTTCGCGGTCATGATCATCCCGGACAGTGTCCGGATGTCGAATTACGGTGGCGATCTGATCGGCGGCCTCGCGATGTTCATGGTCGGCCCGCTGTGGGCGCGGATCGCGCTGCGCGCATTCGTCGTATTCGTCGGATTCCTGATTCTGGCCGGCGCGGTTAACACCGCGATCGTCGGTTCCACCGGCGTGCTTACTCGCGTCGCGGAAGACGGCGTACTGCTCGACTGGTTCCGCCATCCGCACAAGAAATACGGCACCAACTATCGGATCGTAAATATGGTCGCGATGCTCCAGATCGCCACCATCGTGCTCTCGCGCGGCGACATGTTCGTGCTCGGCGAGGCTTACGCCTTTGGCGTCATCTGGAGTTTCGTTTTCAAAACGCTCTCGGTGCTGATTCTGCGCTACAGGGAAAAGTACCATCGCTTGTGGAGGATGCCGCTGAATCTGACCTGGTTCCGCCCCGGCGGCCAGGACTTTCCGCTCGGTCTCGCGCTGACGTTTGTGGTTTTGTTGGCGACCGCGGTCATCAACCTGTTCACCAAGCAGGTCGCAACGATCTCAGGCATCAGCTTCACGCTCGCACTGTTCGTGATTTTCGAGATTTCGGAAAAGATCAACGGCCAGGCCGTGCACGCCTACGGCGAGGAACCCGAGAAGTTTAATCTGCAACTGGTCGAGGAAGCCCAGGTCGATCCGATTCATCTCGGCCTGGTCGCCCCGCACAAGCGCCTGATTGCGATCCGCGATCCCAACAATCTCGCACATTTGCATCGCTACTTGTCCGAGCCCGATGACGCCGAGCTGATTGCGCTGACGGTGCGAACCGAGAAGGGGCTTGCCTCCAGCGACGGCGGTCAAATCTTCACCGACGCCGAAGGAAAATTGTTCAGCAAAGTTGTCAAGGTTTGCGAGGATCACGGCCGCGCCGTCACGCCGCTGGTGTGCGTCTCCAACGACCAGGTCTATGCGATCGCCCGCATGGCGTATCTTCTCAGCGTCGATGAAGTCGTGATGGGCGTGTCGGAACGCTTCAACTCCGACGTCCAGCTCGAGAACTTCGCGATGCACTGGGGGTCGCTCGGCGACTCGGAAGAGCACCACGTAAAGGTGCGCGTGCTCTCCGACCAGCAGGACATCCGCGCCGAACTCTAGTTCTCGGTTTTCGTCGCGCGAATCAAATTACCGCCGTCTCCCACCC